>CAMCXI010000001.1 GCA_945883335.1 Candidatus Methylopumilus universalis
TGTTGTTGCATTGCAGTAAAGTCTGCATCAGTCGTTTTATAGAGCCAATGCGCTGCAACACCAGCATCGGCAATGTTATGCATTTCTTCGCTACGAATTTGTATCTCAATCGGCGTGCCAAATGGACCGAACAAGGTTGTGTGTAATGACTGATAGCCGTTGGCTTTAGGAATCGCAATGTAATCTTTAAACTTGCCAGGAATTGGCTTATATAAACCGTGCAAAACGCCTAATGCGGCGTAGCAAGCAGGTAAATCCTTCACGATTAAACGGAAGCCGTAAATATCAAAAATCTGTGAAAAAGCGATGGTTTTACCCGTCATTTTTTTATAAATGCTGTAAAGATGTTTTTCACGCCCTGACACGTCTGCCTCAATCTTCATATCGGCTAGACGTTGTTTAATCGTCTCTAAAATCTTACCGACTACTTCTTTGCGATTACCTCGCGCCGCCAAAATCGCTTTTGAGAGCACGGCATAACGCATCGGGTAATGATTCTTAAAGCTTAAGTCTTCAAGCTCTTGGTAAATCTCATTAAGCCCCAAGCGGTTGGCAATTGGCGCATAGATTTCCAAAGTTTCTCGCGCAATACGGCGACGCTTTTCTGGCTTCATCACATCTAAAGTTTGCATATTGTGCAAACGATCAGCCAGCTTCACCAAAATCACACGAACGTCTTGTGACATGGCAAGAAGCATTTTGCGAAAATTCTCAGCTTGCGCCTCGGTTGCGCTTTGAAACTCGATTTTATCAAGCTTAGACAAGCCATCCACAAGCTCCGCCACTTGGGCACCAAATTTCTCGCTCACCTCTTGTTTAGTAATACCGGTATCTTCAACCACATCATGCAATAACGCCGCGATAATAGTTGGAGTGTCGAGATGCAAACCAGCCAATATCAAGGCAACAGAGACAGGATGGGTAATATAAGGCTCACCGCTTTTACGCATTTGGCCTTGGTGCGCGGCATCGCCAAAGCGATACGCATCCCAAACTTGCTCGATATCTGAAGGTTTAAGGTATTTCTTGAGGGCTAGGGTGAGCTGCGAATCTTCACGATCCGCAGGTAACAAGGGCGCAGCAGATGTTAGAAATTCTGCTAAGCGTTTTCCTGCATGATGATTTTTATCATGTGACATGTCAGGCTATCTACAATGAATGAAGACAGCCGTGAATTAAGCGTGACCGCGATTAAGAACTTCCAAGCCCACTTTACCCGCTGCGATTTCACGCAAAGCTAACACTGTTGGCTTATCTTTTTGACCGTAAGTCGTGACCAAAGGCTCTGAACCATTCGCTAATTGACGCGCACGAAAGGCTGCGACCAAAGTCAATTGAAAGCGATTTGGGATTTTTTCTAGACAATCATCTACTGTCATTCTAGCCATGGTAATACTCCTGAATTTAGTAAGAAACTTATACGAGGCCTTTAATTAACGCTGCATGACGCGCCAATTGGGCATTACACTTGAGTCGCTGAGCACGGACAATCGCCGCCAAATCTAGCAATGACTCTTCAAATTTATCATTAATTGTAACATAGTCGAACTCGCCCACGTGGCTCATCTCGTCACGCGCCCCTGCCAATCGCTTGGTAATCACCTCTTCGCTATCTTGGCCTCGACCACGTAAGCGAGACTCTAGCTCAGTGATGGAAGGTGGCAAAATGAAAATGCTAATCGCCGATGGATAAAGTTTGCGCACCTGTGCCGCCCCTTGCCAGTCGATTTCTAGGATTAAATCATTGCCAGCGTCCAAGGCTTCATCCACACGCGTTTGTGAAGTGCCGTAACGTGCACCGTGCACATGCGCACTTTCTAAAAAGTCACCCTCGCCGAGCATCTTTAAGAATGTTGCATCCTCGACGAAATGATAATGCTCACCATTGACTTCACCCGGACGTGGCAGGCGCGTGGTGTACGACACAGAAAGTTTGATCTGATGATCTGCCGATAGCAGCTCACGCACTAAACTAGTTTTACCCGCACCTGATGCGGCTGTAATAATAAATAAGTTACCTGACATGTCCTTACCTTTGATTATTCAATATTCTGAATTTGTTCGCGCATCTGTTCAATCAGTACTTTCAAGCTCATCGATGCTTGGGATACTTCTGTCGATACTGATTTAGAACCTAGGGTATTGGCTTCTCTATTGAGCTCTTGCATGAGGAAATCCAAACGTTTACCAGCCGCTTGGTCAGCATCTAAAATACGTTTCACTTCGCTCACATGAGCAGTTAATCTGGTGAGTTCTTCATCGACGTCAATTTTCTGTGCGAATAAAACCAACTCTTGGCGCACCCGATCTTCATCGACACTTTTTAACGCCTCTTGAAGTTTTGCGGTGAGCTTTTCTTGATAGGCTTTTACCTGCATCGGTAATAATGGCTTCACCGTTGCAACGATTTGCTCAGCGTCTACCAAACGCTCAAGAATTAATGCCTTCATCTTTTCACCTTCACGCGCACGTGAGGCTGTCATGTCTTCTAGAATTTGTTTCAGCGCACTTTTAATGTCTTCTGCCAGTTGCGCATTATCGCCCTGCTGGTTTTGAACAACGCCAGGCCAATGCAAAATATCCGCAATTGAAAGTGCTTGGCTAGTCGGAAAACGCTGCTGAATCTGAGTGGCGACCTCAGAGAGATTAGTTAAGACCTCTGCATCCAATGACAAGGCTTTATCTGCAGCGCCGCGTTGCACCAGACTCATGCGACACTCCACTTTACCGCGGCCTAATTTTGCTGAAATCATTTCACGCACAACAGGTTCGAAACTGCGTAAATTCTCATCTAGCTTCATATGAAACTCTAGGTAGCGATGGTTCACTGAACGCAGTTCAACCACCAACACCCCATTCGTCAGTTGCCTTTCAAGTGAAGCAAAACCTGTCATGCTATAAATCATTGCGTGTGATTCCTTTTAAGAGTTTAGATGGTATCAAATCTAGTCACCTTCACGCCATGAATAACAAGATATTTCTAGCTTATAATGAACGCTTCAAGAAAAACCAATTTTTAGGAAACACGATGTCTGCCAATACTTCACGCCCAAGTGGGCGCGCAAACAACCAATTACGCACTGTGGAGATTATTCGCAGTTACACCAAACATGCTGAAGGCAGCGTATTGGTGAAATTTGGTGATACGCATGTGCTTTGCACAGCCAGTGTTGAAGAAAAAGTGCCTGGCTTTTTAAAGGGCAAAGGCCAAGGCTGGGTGACGGCAGAGTATGGGATGTTGCCCCGCTCTACAGGCAGTCGCATGGATAGAGAAGCCGCTCGCGGCAAGCAATCTGGTCGCACACAAGAGATTCAACGTTTAATTGGCCGTAGCTTACGTGCCATTATTGACTTAGAAAAACTAGGTGAACGTAGCATTCAAATTGATTGTGATGTGATTCAAGCGGACGGTGGTACGCGGACTGCTAGTATTACTGGGGCATATGTTGCGTTGCAGGACGCCATTTCGTATTTGCTTAGCAAAGAATTGATCAAAGAATCGCCGCTCAAAGACTCTGTGGCCGCCATTTCTGTGGGGGTTTATAAAGGGACGCCTGTGCTTGATCTAGATTACATCGAAGACTCTGACTGCGATACCGACATGAACGTGGTCATGACAGGCAAAGGCGGCTTTGTTGAGATTCAAGGGACCGCTGAAGGTGAACCATTTAGTCATGAAGACATGACCGCGATGCTTGGTCTCGCCGATCTAGGGATTAAAGAACTCTCTATTAAACAAAAGCAATCATTAGGCATTTAATGCAACTACCTTTTAAACAACTCGTTATTGCATCAGGTAACAAAGGTAAGCTCAAAGAGCTCACGCATCTACTAGCGCCGCTGGGCTTGGAAATTATCCCGCAGGCGCAGCTCAACGTGCCTGAAGCGGAAGAGCCTTATGTCACGTTTATTGAAAACGCATTAGCAAAAGCACGTCATGCGAGCAAAATTACAGGCTTACCAGCCTTGGCAGATGATTCTGGTTTGTGCGTGGATGCCCTTCAAGGCGCGCCAGGGGTCATCTCTGCAAGGTATGCTTGTGAAACTGCTGACACCCCAAAATCAGATGCCCGCAACAATGAAAAGTTATTGACTGTGATGGCGGGTCAGCAGAATCGACATGCGCATTTTTATTGCGTCATCGTATTAGTGCGTCATGAGAACGATCCCGAACCCATCATTGCAGAAGGTGTTTGGACAGGCGAAATTTTAAGTGCCCTCAAAGGTGATGATGGCTTCGGCTACGATCCTTTATTTTTAGATGCCAAGACAGGCAAAACTGTGGCCGAACTGCCATTAGAGATCAAAAGTCGCATTAGCCATCGCGGCCATGCCATGACAAAACTGCTACAAAAATTAGAAAGACTTGTCGAATGAGCGATCCAAACAAATCCAGTTGGCCAAAATGGGTACGCGATGACAAGAGTGTGGTGTCCTGCACTGAAAAAGTTAAGGTCATGACCGAAAATTTTGATGAGCTAAAACAGATTGCTCAAGACGCACTCGAAGATGGACTACTGATGGAAGTCTCTGAGGCTCAGATGCGGGAAGCTTTACATGCGCTGGTGGATGGCCTAATGAATCCTTATCAAAAAAACGATTCTAACTAGCCCTAAGAAATCAATGATCCCCATCATTCCGATTAAAAATATTGCGCCGCCAAACACTGAAGCACCGCTGGCTGGTAGCAATACCATCTCGGGATTAAAGAACCCGCCACCCCTCTCGCTCTACATTCATATTCCATGGTGCGTACGCAAATGTCCTTATTGTGACTTTAACTCCCACGAAAATAAGCACAACTTCTCAGAAGATATTTATGTGGATGCCTTAATCGCAGATTTAGAACAAGCAACGCCTTTGGTGTGGGGAAGAAAAATACATAGTGTGTTTTTTGGAGGCGGTACGCCTAGTTTATTTTCAGATAAGGCCATCGATCGTATCCTCAGTCATGTCCGCATGCTTACCCCTTTAGAGTATGGTGCGGAGATCACATTAGAAGCCAATCCGGGCACAGTCGATGCAGGACACTTTGCAGGTTATAAAGCCGCGGGCGTTAACCGACTCTCCATCGGCATCCAAAGTTTTGATAACCGCTACCTCAGTGCACTTGGCCGAATTCACAATGAAGATGAAGCCATGAAGGCGGCCGAGTTAGCGTTTGCCACCTTTGATCGCGTTAATTTGGATGTGATGTATGCTTTGCCAAATCAAACGCTGGAAGATGCCTTGAGCGATGCAAAACGGGCGTGTGAACTCAACCCAAGCCATCTTTCTTTCTATCATTTGACCTTAGAGCCCAATACACCCTTCCATCGAACCCCGCCAAGCCTGCCAGATGATGACACTAGCGCTTTGATGCAAGAACAGATTGAGCTAGTTTTAAAATCTAATGGCTATGCGCATTATGAAACCTCCGCCTTTGCTAAGCCGGGTAAACAATGTCGCCACAATCTTAACTACTGGACCTTTGGGGACTACCTGGGGATTGGTGCTGGTGCACATAGTAAATTAAGCTTTCACGACAAAATCATTCGCCAAACCCGTCATAAACATCCGAACCGTTATTTAGAACATGCAGTCAAAGGTGAAGCTGTGGATAATGAATGGATCATTCCACGCGAGGAATTAGGCTTTGAATTTATGATGAATGCACTTCGCTTAACCGGCGTCACTCCTTTAAGTTTGCTAGAACAGCGGACAGGATTAAATATAAATGCGCTCACCAAGCAACTTAGCAAAGCTGAAAAAAAGGGACTGATCACACAATCCCATAATGCTCAAAACCAAGTTGTCATTCAACCCACATTAATGGGGCAAAGATTTCTCAACGAACTCTTGCAGATATTCCTTTAAGTCCATAGAACTAGAAGTTTCGAAGCTAAACGTTACTTAAAGTAACGCTAATCGAATTATAATAATTGCTTTACACAGGAGCCAATATGCAAATAACTACAAAATTTATTATGACCACATTACTAAGTTCCACTTTACTTGCTGGTTGCGCCAGTGCATTCCTCGACGTTAAGGCAGGCTCTGAAAAAGTTGCTGTCGTTGATGCTAAGCAAGTGTCTGGATGTGAATCAAAAGGGACTGTTACTTCTAGCGTACTTTCTAAAGTTTGGTTTGTGAATAGAGGCGAAGAAGGGGTTGAAGAAAATTTATTACAAATGGCACGAAATGCTGCTGTTGAAGATAACGCCGACACAATTGTCAAAGGTGAATCTAAGAAGTTTGGCGAGCGAACATATTCACTGTATAAATGTAGATAAGACTTCTCTTTGCAATAAAACAAAAAGGGTTACGTTTTCACGTAACCTTTTTCTTTGCTTCTAGCCCTCTCTGTGAGTCGAGCCCAGCACCAACGAATTCTGGTTGGTGTGGCTTTCACCACTCCCTGAACCATGCCTTCACCATGGCTTGCGCTTTAGGTGGGACTGGTGCTGGTTATTCTTCAGAAACCGATGGTGTAATTCACATAAGCAGTTGCCGAACCAGTGCTTTGGAATGGCATCTGCTGGTAATAAATGTCAGCCGAAATACGTTGGTTCTTAACAGGCATGTAATAAGCACCAATGCTTGCAACAGGACGAGTTCGTTTGATACTGTCGTTGAAGTTCTCACTCGTTAAACCTGCTAAACCTGTTGCCGTTAAGTTATCGACTTGATGATGGAGGTCTTGCTCAATGCCAATACTTCCTGTGAGGTTAACTTTCTCAGCAAGTTTGTGGTTAAGCTTTACACCCACCAAGGCTGTGGTTGAACGGTCTGCAAGGCCTGCATAGGTAAGTGGCGCTGTGACACCTGCTGATGTCTGCTCGGTATAGCCATCTTGTTTGATTCTTGTGTAACGTAGGGCAGCGTATGGACGAACCAGCGTCTTCTCTTCATTTGCCAAGAAGGCATAGCTTAATTCACCCACATAGCTTTGAGTATTGAGATTTGTTCTACCTATCCCTGCTTCTGCAGAATCAATCACATCACGTGTTGTGGTTACATCTTTATCTTGGTATGCATTAGCAATCTTGACTTGATAACCCAAGCGGTCTTCTTTTTGATTCCACACTGCAAATAGACCCATCATAGGATTCGCATTAGAGATATGCACACCAGACACGGTGTTGTTATTAATGTTCTGGTTTAAGAAGCCCCCAATACGAATGTTGGGTGAGACTTTATAGCCTGCAACGACCACAGTTGAGGTCATATTGCTACTTGGATTATCCACATAGGTTTGCTGCCCACCGACAGACACACAAACACCCTTGGCATCAAAAAGGCTACAGTCATAGGTGTTCATGTTAGCGAAGTTGGTAGCAATAGCTTGTCTAGAAAATGCACCACGAAGTTTAGGCGCTAGAGATTGAAGTGATGCTTGGGTGTCAGTTGCTGAAGGACCTGCAATTGGAGCAGATAAAATATCTAAATCCCAAATACCGCCACCCTCATAAACAAGATTGCCAGAGTATCGATTATCTAACGAGGAGACAAGTAAAGGACTTCCGTTGTAGCCAGTTATAGTCACCGGATCAAAACCCTTTAAAATACTTGTTAGCCTGATACCGTTATAAATTGTATTAGAAGCGACTGAGAGATTTGATATACCAAAGTTCATGCTGCCTGTAACGCTCGCTCCAAATAGCTGACCGTAACTGGACTGTGAATTAATAATGATGTTGTAATTAGTGGGCAAATTGCCAGTATAAGTTAACGCTGTCGTAGCAGGTGTGAGGCTATCACCGCCTTGGGCGTTATCAAGAGTCACTATGGAGCCGAAGTTACTAATCCCAAAACCATCGTTATCTGCACCAGTACCAGCACCCCCAGTGATGCTGCCGATGTTATTCAGAGTCGTAATTGTGCCGTTGTAACCATTGTTAACCCCAGCGCCTCCGTCACCACCTTGAGTCCCACTAACGTGACGACGACCGCCATTACCCCCAGTGATACTGCCCTTGTTATTCAGAGTCGTAATTGTGCTGTAGTCGCCATTGTTAATACCATGACCACCAGCGCCAGGTCCATTATAAGTAACAGTTCCATATCCTTCTGCACCACCATTGCCACCAGTGATGCTGCCATTGTTATTCAGGGTCGTAATTGTGCTGTCTAAATTATTAACCCCTGCCCCAGACAAACCACCAAGCCCAGCATAATAAGAAATAAATGAACCAGCTGCACCGCCATTACCCCCAGTGATACTGCCATTGTTATTCAGAGTCGTAATTGCGCTGTAGTCGCGATTGTAAATACCATGACCACCAGCACCCCCTCGGGCACTATCACCAGTGAAGCCTGCACCCCCAGCACCTCCAATGATGCTGCTGCTGTTATTCAGAGTCGTAATTGTGCTGTAGTCGCCATTGTAAATACCATGACCACCATTCATTCCACCAGGCTCATTTATACTCCCAGAAACCCCAGCGCCCCCAGTGATGCTGCCGATGTTATTCAGAGTCGTAATTGTGCTGTAGCTATTGTTAATACCATAACCGCCAGCCCCCCCAGTGATACTGACATTGTTATTCAGAGTTGTAATTGTACTGTAGTAAAGATTGTGAATACCAGACCCGCCAATTTCTGTTCCTGAACTATCACTCCCACCTACACCGCCTGCACCACCGCTGCCCCCAGTGATGCTGCCATTATTATTCAGAGTCGCAATTGTGCCATAGTAATTATAAATACCATGACCACCTCTTCTACCATTGCCCCCAATACCGCCTCCATTCCCGCCTGCACCACCAGCGCCCCCAGTAATGCTGCCATTGTTATTTAGGGTCGTAATTGTGCCGTAACCATTATCTATACCGTAACCAGCACCACCACCATCTCCTCCATTACTGTAATACCCAAAACCGTTCCCACCAGCACCACCAGCACCCCCAGTGATACTGACATTATTGTTTAATGTTCCGAACGTGCTGGTATTGGTAATACCGCTCCCACCTGAACCACCATCATCAGCTTTATAACCATAAGCACCCTCAGCTCCATTAGTCCCAGCATCCCCAGTAATACCGACAGTAGTAGTTAAAGTTTGAGTGGGTGATGTATTGTTAATCGGCGCAGCAAACGATGAAGGGCTTGCAATGATTAAGAGAGAGCCTACTGTGAGGGCTGAAGCAATCGAGATGGCTTTTAATTTAAATGGGGCTGATAAGTTTTCGCTAAAGCCAGTATGCGCCCCGCTTACAGTTGATCGACCAGAAGATTTTTTACCTCGGCAATTCGCTAACTCAGAAACCACTTGCACTAATCCAAGGGCTTTATTAAAAACAAGTCTATAGGTACGATTCATTGCCAAGTCCAATTGATTACATAATAATGAACAACATAATACGAGAGAAACTTGCTACATTCGTTCACATTTATGCCTAATAAATTCCTCTTAAAGCATTGATATGAATAGGATTTAAAAGATAAAAAACCGATTGGTTATTTTGTTCAGTTTTTATTAATTACAAATCATTAAGTCGCTATGAATAAAAATACTGTTGTTAAATTTTCCAAAACAAAACAATCTCGATCTGAAAAAACCTTAAATGATTTGTTAGATGCAGCTGGTCAATTAGTCACTGGCGCTGATCCTAAAAATTTTACCGCTAGGTCGCTTTCTGAAAAATCAGGCTATGCCCTAGGCACCCTATTAAATCGCCTAGAATCTGTAGAGAATGTTTTCTTGTGGGTGATTGAAAAGCAGCGTGATGAACATATCCAGTCTGTAGTCAACATCATTGAAGCGTTTGATCGAGATAAGCCTATCCAAGAACTTGCAGAATTGTTAGCCGAGAAGACTTTCGTCACCATAAAAGCTGTCAACCCAAAAGTGATTCAATTCGTTGAAGGTCGTCTAATCAAGCGAGATCAATTTTCATCTAAGTACTTCCATTACTTAGATCCCATCGCTGAGGCATTATTTAAAAATAGCAAAATCAACACTAGCAATACTTTTAGAGCAATCACAGAAAATGAAGCACGATTAATGTTGAGGTCATTCGTCATGGTTGTTGAGAGACCTTTTGTGGAAGAAGATGTGATTGCTGGCTCCAATGAACACCGAAGAATTGCCATTGAAAGTTTTGTGAGATTATTTGGGGCTTGAGTTTTTAGAGCGCAATATAAGCCCATCACTCAATAAATTGACTTTATTTTAATTGATGGCAATATGCAGCTTTCCTAATCATCGCTAAAAGCACCATGTCCACATATCACTTTATCTCAGGTCTTCCTCGCTCAGGATCAACATTACTCTCAGCGTTGCTTTCTCAAAATCCACGCTTCCATGCCAACATGAGTGGCCCTCTGTCTGGGCTTGTTGGTTCTTTGCTAGAACGCATGAGTGGTAAAAATGAGTTCTCAGTGTTTATCGACGACCAGCAACGTGAAACCATTATCAGGTCAGTCATTGAGGGCTTCTATAAAGAAAATAAAGCCGAGGTGATTTTTGATACGAGCCGTGCTTGGTGTGCTCACTCAACACTTATTGATACCCTATACCCCGATGCGAAAATCATTGCCTGTGTTAGAGATATGCCGTGGATTATTGATAGTATTGAGCGCTTAGTGGATAAAAATGTATTCCAACCATCCTCCATCTTCAATTATTTAAGTGGTGGAACTGTCTATTCAAGAGTGGACGGTGTGGCTGGGGGGAATGGCATGGTGGGATATGCTTTCAATGCCTTAAAACAGGCTTTCTTTGGTGAGCACGCGCCTAAACAACTCCTATTGGTTCAGTACGAAACATTAGTGAAAGACCCTGAATTTGCACTCAAACAAATTTATGCGTTTATTGGTGAGCCAGAGTTTAAGCACGACTTTAATAATATTAAATTTGATGTGGCAGAATTTGACCAACGTGCAGGAACACCAGGGCTGCATACCATTCGCCCCAAAGTACAAGAATTTAAACGTAACACCATACTTCCCCCTGACATTTTTAGTCGCTTTGAGAAGGATGCATTTTGGCGAAACCAAGAAGTGGTAAACAAATATAAAGTGGCCGTTGTATAAGTCCACTAGCTCAAGACAAACGGATTAAAAAGCCGTTTTTAGCTTAAATGTTTTCTTGCGCGCGCAATTGCCTGCTTTACCTGCGCTGGCGCTGTCCCCCCAATATGATCACGGCTGGCTAATGAGCCTTCTAAAGTCAGCACTTGATAAACGTCCTCTGCAATTTGCGGGCTAAATTTTTGCAATTCAGCCAAAGGCAAGTCAGACAAATCGCAGCCCTTATCGACGGCATGACGAACAGCCAAGGCGACCACTTCATGGGCATCACGGAATGGCATGCCTTTTTTAACAAGGTAATCTGCCAAGTCTGTCGCAGTTGCAAAACCTTCAGTGGCCGCTGTTCGCATCGCTTCTTTATTAACCTTAATCCCGCGCAACATATCGGCATAAATCTCTAAAGTAACTAGCAAAGTATCTGCGGTATCAAAGAGTGGCTCTTTGTCTTCTTGGTTGTCTTTGTTGTAGGCTAGCGGCTGGCTCTTCATCAATGTCAGCAAAGCCATCAAATGGCCTGTCACACGCCCTGTTTTGCCACGAACCAATTCAGGCACATCAGGATTCTTTTTCTGCGGCATGATGGATGAACCGGTACAGAAGCGGTCGGCAATATCCACAAAGGCAAATCTTGGGCTTGACCACAAAATAAGCTCTTCTGAAAAGCGCGAGAGATGCGTCATGACCAAAGCCGCAGCGGCTGTAAATTCAATCGCAAAGTCGCGATCTGAAACAGCGTCCAATGAGTTCTCACACACACCATCAAAACCTAATTCCTTGGCAACCATTTCACGATCAATTGGATAGCTTGTGCCAGCTAAAGCCGCCGCACCGAGTGGCAGACGATTAATCCGCTTACGTGCATCCACAAATCTTGCGGCGTCACGCTGTAACATTTCAAAGTAAGCAAGGAGGTGATGTCCAAAGGTCACCGGTTGTGCAACTTGTAGATGAGTAAAGCCTGGCATTGCTGTATTAAAGTGCTCTTCTGCTAGATCCACAATCGAGGTTTGCAACTTACGAATACCGGCGATCACATCATCAGACACGGCACGCAACCAAAGGCGTACGTCTGTAGATACTTGATCGTTACGGCTTCTGCCGGTATGCAGGCGCTTACCCGCATCGCCGATTTTGTCAGTTAAACGCTTTTCAATGTTCAAATGCACATCTTCCAAATCCAATCGCCATTCAAATTGACCCGCTTGGATTTCTTGCAAGATTTCGTTTAAGCCCTGCGAAATTTTAGCCACATCTTCTTGGCTAATAATGCCCTGCGCACAAAGCATTTTTGAATGCGCTAAGGAGCCTTGGATATCAAAAACCGCCAGGCGCTTATCAAAGTCGACAGAGGCTGTATAACGTTTCACCAATTCTGATACTGGCTCATTGAAACGACCAGACCAAGCTTTATTTTGTTGTGATTTATCTTGCATGCTGTAAGACGCTTATCTGTAATGAATTTATACGCTAAGTATAAAGCAAAACATCATTTTTTCTATGTCATCCTTTCTAACAAGCTCTGCGTCAGCGGTATGTTAAAATCAATAAAACAATTGTTAATAGATTTGATTGCATGAACACACCACCTAAAAAAATCGTCATCGCCTCACGCGAAAGCGCACTTGCGATGTGGCAAGCCAAACATATTCAAAGCTGCTTACAAGCACTTTATCCAACAAGTACCGTTGAGATTTTGGGTATGACAACGACTGGCGATCAAATGCTAGACTCCCCACTCGCGCGTATCGGCGGCAAGGGTTTGTTTGTGAAAGAGCTTGAACAAGCTTTAGCTGATGGTCGTGCAGATTTAGCAGTGCACTCAATGAAGGATGTGCCAATGAATTTGCCAGAAGGATTTGCAATGGCAGCCATTGGCGAACGTGAAGATGCGCGGGATGCTTTTGTATCGAATGATTTCGAGAGCTTAGCCGCCTTACCTGCCGGTAGTATTTTAGGCACCTCGAGCTTGCGCCGCCAAAGCCAATTGCAAGCGCGTTTTCCTAATTTAAAAATCGAATCATTACGAGGTAATTTACAAACACGTTTACGCAAACTAGATGAAGGTCAGTACGCAGCGATTATCCTAGCAGCGGCTGGTTTAATTCGCCTAGGATTGGAATCTCGCATTCGCGAACTCATCTCACCGCAAGATAGTATTCCTGCTGTGGGGCAAGGCGCGCTGGGTATTGAGATTAATGCGAGTCGCACGGATATGTTAGCCGTGCTTGCACCACTCAACCATCCGGCGACCGCCGCATGTGTGGAAGCTGAGCGCGGCATGAGTCGTGCGCTTGCTGGAAGTTGCACAGTCCCAATTGGCGCTTATGCACAAATAAGAGACAACAGCATCAGCATTACAGGCTTTGTCGCGAGCCTTGATGGTAAAGAAATAGTTAGAGAAGAGGTCACTGGCAGCATCGAAAATCCTGAAAAATTAGGCCAACAACTCGCTGAGAAATTGGTCGCCTTAGGTGCAAACCGTATTCTTGCCGCACTGGATACGCACTAACACTCACCATGAACTCAAGCCCGCTACATGGTCGTCATATCGTCATTACAAGACCGACTGGTCAAGCTGGAAAACTCACCGGTTTAATTAAAGAGGCTGGCGGCGAAGTCGTTTCTTTTCCGCTCATTGAAATAGCGCCGCTAGATAATTATCAAGCTTTTGAAGAGGTGATGAGCAGTCTTAATGCATTCGACTGGGCAATTTTTATTAGTAGTAATGCTGTTCAAAACGCGATGCCTTTGGTGAGCAAACTCAAACTGCCATCCCACTTGAAATTTGCAGCCATTGGCCCAAGTACCGCCGCTGAGCTAAGCAAATTTGGTATCCAAAACACCTTAATCCCTAAAGACCGCTTTGATAGCGAATCCCTGTTGGCCTTGCCTGAAATGCAAGCCGTTAACAATCAAAAAGTGATGATTTTTAGAGGCGTCGGAGGGCGTGAGATGTTGGCAGACACCCTGAAGTCACGAGGAGCTGAAGTCCATTTCGCCGAATGCTATCAACGGATCAATCCTCAAAAAGACTTGTCCACGATCACGATGCTCAGCCAACAAGGTGAATTGGATGCAATCGTTATCACGAGCTCTGAGGCAATGCGGCACTTACTGGCGATGGCAAATAATCAAGAGTGGCTTAAAAATGTTAAGCTATGTGTGAATCACGCTAGAATTGCTGAAGAGACAAACCAACTAGGCTTAAATGTTCATGTTGCAACAGTGCCCGGTGATGAAGCAATGTTGGCATGTTTAATTAAAGCGCTTATTAAATTAAAGCAATGAGATCAATAGACTAAACCTTAATAAGATCATACGATGAACCAAGAAGCGAATAACGATCAACCGTCAGCGATGATTACAGAGCCAGGAAGCGATAAGCCAGCGTCACGCCGGTTGAAAATTGCATTGAGTCTTTCTCTGCTGTCCCTCATTGCTGTTGCCCTGTTATGGCTATCTAGCATTAAAAACATGCAAAACCTTGAGCATGATTTAGCCATAAAACTAGATACATTCAATGAGAAAAATCAACAAAGCTTAGCACTCGCCAAAAATGCCGATATCCGTAGTAATGAAGTTGCAGCACGCTCTGAAATTTTGGAAGAAAAATACACTGAATCTTTTGATCAACAGGCCGCGCTAAAAGCGCTTTATCAAGAGCTTGCTAACAATCGCGAAGAGCGCATGCTTTCAGATGTGGAACAATTGTTAGTGATTGCTAACCAACAGTTGCAATTGGCTGGCAACATCAAACCTGCCTTACTAGCATTACAAGCGGCGGATACTAAACTGCAAGGTTTTGACAGCACCAAAGCCGTCCAACTTCGCAAATCGATTAACCAAGACATTCAACGCTTACAAAACTTGCCGCTGGCTGACATTACAAGCATCAGCCTAAAACTGGGCAATCTTTCTCAACGCGTCGATCAATTAGCGCTTGTCAGCGACCGCCACCCAAGCACAGCACAGAACAAAGTAGCGCCTGATTTATCCAACAATCCATGGCGAAGATTGACGCAAGAAATCTGGCAAGACATCAAAGGCATGGTGCGCATAGAACGTATCGATCACCCTGAGTTGCCACTCCTCACACCCGAGCAAACTTTTTTCTTGCGGGAAAATATTAAGTTGCACCTTCTGACTGCCCGCATTGCATTACTAAGACACGACGAAATCACGTACAAAATTGATTTAGAGGCTGCGCAAAGTGCAATTAAATTGCACTTTGATGGGCATGAGACACTGACTCAAAATACGCTAGATGAAATTAAAGGGCTGACCAATAACCATATTTCAACAGAGTTACCTGATGTTGAACAAAGCTTACGATTACTTAATCAGTACAAAATCAGCTTTGTACCTGCGCCTAATCGCGAAGCAAAAGCAAGAAAGCAACCATAATGCGTTGGCTATTTTGGACAATCGTTATTCTTGGCTTAGCTATTGGCGTTGCTTTACTTGCGGGTGAAACCACTGGTTACGTGTTGATCAAAACGCCAAGCTATCGTTTAGAAACTTCCTTAAACTTTCTGATTGTGGTGATTAGCTTAAGCTTTATCTGCTTGCATCTTGCGTTGCGGCTGTTCAACTACACCCGTCACTTGCCAGCGACAGTGCGCGCTTATAAAGAAAGTTTACGCAAAAAAGCGGGGCATCAAGCGTTAATCCAAAGCTTACACGCGCTCGTTGAAGGCCGTTATGAGCTCTCTGAGAAAACTGCCTCCAAAGCACTCGCGCTAGGAGAGGATGCAGGGCTTACTGCGCTCATTGGTGCACGTGCAGCACATAAGCTTAAGCACAAAACGAGACGCGATTACTTTTTATCGGAGGCAGAGCGCCTTGCACCTAAAGCCGCTGTGGCAAGACTGTTAACTCAATCCGAGATGCTGCTAGATGATCAACAATACCAACTCGCATTAACGATTTTGCAGCGTCTCGCAGCGATTGAGCCTAATTACCAGCCTGCATTATCGATGGAATTAAAAATTCAAACGCGCCTCAAGAATTGGGATCGTGTTTTGACCATTCTAAAATTGCTCGAAAAAACAGATCTCATTGAAGTACTCAAAATTAAAGAAATTCGACTGCAAGCACATCAAGCATTAATCAAACGTTATGCACATGATTTGGCAAGCTTAAGCGCCTATTGGAAAAAGCTAAGCGAAGAGGATCAGTTTAACGAGCGCCTCGTATTAAATGCTGTGCCACTATTTATAGCGGCTGGTGCGCATGACGAAGCATCTAAAATTATAGAAATGAATTTAACTAAACATTGGTCAAGTGCCTTGGTACGTTTGCTTGGAAACTGCATCACGACATCGCCAACCAAACAATTACAACAAGCAGAATATTGGTTGATGAACCATCCCAATGACGCCGACTTGCTAGAAACACTGGGCAAACTATGTATGCGATTACAGTTGTGGGGAAAAGCAGAAAGTTATTATGAAGCGAGCTTAAGCATTGAGCCAAGCGCCACAAGGCATTTAGCCCTCGCTTACCTACTTGAACAAAAGGGCCAACTCACGGGGGCTAACCAACATTATCGTGCCAGCACTAATTTTGTTGCCGATTTGCATTAAAATAGCATTTTAGCTGTTAACAAATATTAAACATGAGCCCTATCCAAAAATTTGCAACCGATGATGTGCGCATCAAAGAAATCAAAGCGCTTAGACCGCCTTCTGATTTTTTAGATGCGTTACAAGCAAGCCAAAAGGCTGTGGACAACATTGTGGCCACCCGCGCTTCGATTCATCAAGTGCTTCACAATGCTGATGACAGACTACTCGTCATTATTGGCCCATGCTCTATCCATGATGAAGAAGCAGGCCTAGCATACGCTAAACGTTTACTTGAGCAACGCACCGCTTATGCAAAAGAATTGATTATTGTGATGCGCGTTTATTTTGAGAAACCACGCACAACGGTTGGCTGGAAGGGCTTAATTAACGACCCATTCTTAGATGGTAGCTTTAAGATTAATGAGGGTCTAGAAATCGCAAGACGCTTCTTACTTGAAGTAAACGAACTTGGTATGCCAGCCGGCACTGAATTTTTAGATACGATCACACCACAATACACCGCTGACCTAGTTAGCTGGGGTGCCATTGGAGCACGCACCACTGAATCTCAAGTACACCGTGAGTTAGCGTCAGGACTTTCATGTCCCGTTGGCTTTAAGAATGGTACTGATGGCAATATACGCATTGCGGTTGATGCGATTAAAGCGGCAGCGAGTCCACATCATTTCTTATCCGTCACCAAGGAAGGACAATCCGCGATTGTCTCCACCGCGGGTAATGAGGACTGCCACGTCATTTTACGTGGTGGCAAAACACCCAATTACGATGCTGCCCACGTCAATGCTGCCGCAACAGAATTAGCTGCTTCTGGCTTAGCGCCAAAAGTGATGGTGGATTGCTCACATGCCAATAGCCTCAAACAATACCGCCTGCAATTAGAAGTGGCAAAAAACGTTGCCGAACAGCTGAAAGCCGGCGATGAGCGCATCATGGGCTTGATGGTGGAATCTCACCTGATTGAGGGTCGCCAAGAGCATACGCCAGGATGCACATTGGAATATGGAAAATCAATTACTGATGCCTGTTTAGGCTGGGATGACACCCTTGCGATTTTAGAAACACTCGCCGAAGGTGTTCGCGCTAGACGTAGTTTTCACCAAGACGATCTGGGGGAGTAATCAAGGCCCTCGCTTCACTAGGCTTAGGGGGTTGATTAAACTTTGATTGCTGGATTCGCATAAGTAAAAGCATCCGAGAAGAATTCATCATCAGGCAATCCACGCCCTTTAAATGCGGCATTAGCCGTATCAACCATCACTGGTGCACCGCAGCAATAAACCTGATGACCGCTTAAATCCGCAAAGTCATCCAAAACAGCCTGATGCACTAAGCCAGTTCTCCCCGTCCAAGCATCGCTTGCTAAAGGCTCTGACAATACTGGAACAAATTTAAAGTGAGGGTACATGCTTGCCCAAGCCTTCGGCAAAGCTGGCATATAGAGGTCTTCCAAAGTTTTAGCGCCCCAATACAACACCATTTCGCGCGCTGTGTTTTGATGAAAAATGTGCTCAAGCAATCCTTTAATCGGTGCAAATCCCGTACCGCCCGCAACAAAAACAATCGGCTTATCGCTGTCTTCACGAAGATAAAAGCTTCCAAAAGGTCCCTCTAATCGCAAAATGGCCTTCTCTTGCATTTCTTTAAACACATACTCAGTAAATGTGCCGCCAGGGACAAGGCGTAAGTGCAGCTCCAAAAACTCATCGTTATGTGGGGCATTGGCCAAAGAAAAAGCACGACGTTTGCCGTCCTTCAAAATGAACTCAATATACTGACCCGCTAAGAACTGCATACGCTCATTACTGGGGAGCTTAAGAAATAGCGCCATCACATCATGGGAGAGCTTTTCCATCATTTGCACGCGTGCAGGCATGATGCGCGGCTTAATCCCATTTAAGGCGGAAACCTCACGACACTCAATGACGGCGTCGGTCAAAGGCTTTGCACAACAAAACAATGCCAACCCAGATTCTTTTTCAGCATCACTCAATGCCGTCGCTTGATAATCGCCATAGTCAACATCACCGGAGAGCACTTTGCCTTTGCAAGCGCCACAAGCGCCATTACGACAACCATAAGGTAAATTGAGACTAGCATCTATTGCAGCGCCCAAAAAGGTTTCTTGATCTGGCACAGAATAAACATGGCCACTTGGTTGAACAGTCACTTGATGAGACATTTTAAAATCCTATTGTTGAATCTAAACAAAGAGGCTAATTAATCTTCGCGCGTATACTCACCCTCAATCACATCGTCGTTGGCTGCACCTTGCTTAAAAGCAGCTTTAGATGGTGAGGAGGTGCTGGGAATCAGCAATAAAATGACTGCAATCCCGTCAGTCATTAAGCCGGGGATCAGTAACAAAATACCAGCGATTAGGTTTTTAACACTGCCGAACAATGCACTCCCAGGGCTCGCACTTTGCGCCAACGTTTGCATCATGCGACCAGCAAATAACTGCTTCTCCTCTTGAATCAAGCGCCAACCCAAGAAGGTCACGATGACTAAGTAAGCAATAAACCACCAGCCGTATTGAGCGGTTAAATCAATGATTAACCATATCTCTAATGCCGGAAATGCGAGTAAAATTAATATTATGAACAAACGCATGAAATATTCCCTAAAATTGCTCATTGAGCGAGCTGTTTAAGATGCCAAGCGAATCAGGCAATGATGCTATTTTATTGCTAACCAACCTGCCCGACACAAATAGTGCAGAAAAATTAGCAGAAATTTTAATCACGAAGCAATTAGCTGCCTGCGTTAACCAACTTGCACCCTGCACTTCCATTTATCAATGGCAGGGTAAAATTGAAAAAACGAATGAGGTGCCGATGGTGATTAAAACGACTCGCCATCATTATGCTGCCTTAGAAGCGACTATTCTAGAGCATCACCCATATGAACTCCCCGAAATCATTTATGTCTCTATTGATGGTGGCTTACCCGCTTATTTAGCGTGGGTAGCCGAAATTAATCAGCGAGCGCTTTAATAGGATTCTTCATTTGAAACTCCCAGCATTTTTAATCGGACTCCTACTCATCAGCTTCGGTGTTGCCTCTCCAGCACTTGCTGCCGAAAGCAGCTCGTCTTCGAGCAAAAGCAGCTTGTTCGACATTGAAGATCAAGTATTAACACCAGACCAAGCTTTTAAATTGGCGCTAAGCCCCCAAGACAAGAACACCATTGAAGCAAGCTTTACTATCGCACCTGGTCATTACCTATATCGCGATCGCATTAAATTCGAAAGCAAAAATGCAACGATAGAGAGCATTGTTTTACCGAAGGGCGAAATTAAGAAGGATCCAAACTTCGGGGAAATGGAAGTGTTTCATCAAAGCTTTGTTGCCAAGATTGCGCTACAAAGTATTCCTGACAGTCTCCAAACAATAACACTGCAAGCAAGCTTTCAAGGCTGCAGTGAGAAGGGCTTATGTTATTCACCCATCCATAAAACAATCGACGTTGCCCTCACCAGCAACACTGTCAGTCCAGAAATTACCAAGAACAATGATGATCAGGCAACGACCCTACTTAAGGGTGGAAAGTTGTGGCTCATCATTATTGGCTTCTTTGGCTTTGGTCTACTTTTAGCGCTAACCCCTTGTGTGCTTCCGATGATTCCGATTTTATCGGGCATCATCGTTGGTGACAAAAAAATACACCACCACGCCACTTCTCGACTTCATTCCTTTAATCTTTCTTTGGCTTATGTTTTTGGCATGTCACTCAGCTACAGCTTAGCGGGTGTTGCAGCAGGACTCTCGGGGCAGTTGCTCAGTAGCGCACTACAAAGCCCATGGATACTTGGAATAACCGCCATTATTTTTGTATTTTTAGCATTCTCTATGTTTGGCTTTTATGAGCTACGCCTACCAAGCAGCATTGAAAATCGCATGGTGAATGTGGCTAATGGCATTAAAGGTGGTCAGTTTATTGGTGTTTTCACCATGGGTGCACTCTCAGCTTTAATTGTCAGCCCTTGTGTTGCCGCGCCGCTGGCTGGGGCCTTGATCTATATTAGTCAAACCCATGATGTATTGTTGGGCGGCATCGCACTCTTTGCGCTGTCTATCGGCATGGGCGTCCCGCTATTACTGATTGGTGCCTCTGCGGGTCATGTGTTACCAAAAGCGGGCATTTGGATGACAACCGTTCGCAACTTCTTTGGCGTATTAATGCTTGGCGTCGCCATTTACATGATTTCGCCAGTGATTCCGTTAAGCCTACAAATGCTACTGTGGGCTGCCCTGCTCATTATTCCAGCCATTTATCTGCATGCTTTAGATCCATTGCCTGCGAACTCAAGCGCCCCATCAAGATTATTAAAAGGCGTTGGCATCATTCTTTTAGCGCTTGGACTCACCTTAATTGTTGGCGCAACCTCTGGGGCAAAGTCCCCATGGCAGCCACTAAGCGGGCTTGTCGGCATCACTAAAAATCCATCAACCTCTTCGTTAAACTTCAAGCGCATTCATAGCATTAGTGAACTTGAAGCGCAGCTTAACAATGCGCGTGGAAAAATCGTCATGCTCGATTTTTATGCGGACTGGTGTGTGGCATGCAAAGAGCTAGAAGAGTTTACGTTCAACGATCCTTCCGTAAAAAAAGCGCTAGAAAATACCGTACTTTTACAGGCAGATGTCACGGCAAACTCACCTGAAGAAGTCGCCTTGTTAAATAAATTCAAATTGTTCGGCCCGCCCGGCATTGTTTTCTATAACAAATCAGGTCATGAAGTTGCACCGCTTAAAGTCATTGGCTACCAAGCCCCTGAAGACTTTATTAAAGTACTTAATCAACTAAACTCTCTGGGAGATGATGAATGCAATCCTATGGTCGCCTGCTAATCGTTCTTGCTTTATCCGTCATATCGGGCTGGTTTCTTTTTCACAAAACGCCCGAAACCAGTGATACAGAGACAAACAATGTCGCAGCCTCAGCGAGTATTAATCAAAACGTGCTCATGGATGCGAGCTTCACGGACATGAACGGTCAACAGCAAGCCATAAAACAATGGCGTGGCAAGGTTGTTGTGCTTAATTTTTGGGCAACCTGGTGTCCGCCGTGCAGAGAGGAGATGCCGGAACTCTCCGCGATGCAAGAACAGTACAACAATAAAAATTTGATCATCGTTGGGCTATCTACAGACGATCTCGACACCACAAAAACATTTATCAAAAAAGCGCCCGTGAGCTACCCAATTTTGGCGGGTGATATGCAGGCAATGAAGCTTGCAGAAACTTTAGGTAACAATCGAGGCATATTGCCTTATACTGTCATTGTTGATCAAAAAGGCGTCATCGTTAAGCGCTTTTTCGGGCGCGTAAATCAACAGCTTCTTGAAAAAACCGTCACCCCGCTACTCCAAGTTTCAGCCATCAACGAAAAACAATAAAACAGTTAATTTCTTCAAATTTCGTCAAATTGCTGTAGAATATCTTCTAATTTACGACAAACTTGAATGTTCCAAAATTGCTTTTTCTTTTGGAAATCAACGAAAATATGGCTGAAAACACTTCAAAATCCGTACTTGTTTTACATGGGCCGAACCTAAACCTATTGGGTTTGCGCGAACCGGGTCATTACGGTAACAAAACACTCGCTGATATTGATGCTTTGTTAGCGAAGCGTGCTAAAGAGGCTAACGTTTCTTTAGTTTCATTCCAAAGCAATTCTGAAGTTGAACTCATTCAAGCACTCCATGCATTAGCAGATAAAAAAGTGGATTTTATTATCATTAATCCCGCTGCTTTTACCCATACATCCGTCGCGCTTCGCGATGCGCTTTCAGCGATTAAAGTTCCTTTCGTTGAAGTCCACTTATCGAATATTTATGCTCGCGAGACATTCCGTCATCACTCGTACTTCTCAGATATCGCAGTGGGTGTGATTAGTGGCTTGGGTGCACAGGGTTATTTACTGGCTTTAGATTACGCAATTCAAACAATATCTGACTAAACGTCGGCGTTAAAATAAACGCACGCTATTAAGGTGCTTAACTGTAATAAGAGGTGAAGAGATGGATCTACGTAAACTTAAAAAACTGATTGATTTAGTCGAAGAATCTGGCATTTCAGAACTCGAACTCACAGAAGGTGAAGAAAAAGTTCGCATTAGCCGTAATCTTCCTCAGACACAAGGCATGGTGCAATATGCCCAACCTTACTTTCAACAAGCACAGCCAGCGCAAGCTGCCCCTGCTTCAGTGGCCGCTGATGCGGCGCCAGTGACTCCCGAAATCGAGGGTCATGTTGTTAAGTCTCCTATGGTGGGTACTTTCTATCGCTCACCGTCACCAGAATCAAAATCTTTTGTTGATATTGGCTCTACCGTGGGTATTGGCGATACATTATGTATCATCGAAGCAATGAAGCTTTTAAATGAGATCGAGTCCGACCACACTGGTGTCATTAAAGCCATCCTGGTTGAGAACGGCCAACCCGTCGAATACGGCGAACCTTTATTTATCATCGGCTAAAGAGGCTTTAAATGTTTGATAAAATCCTCATCGCCAATCGTGGTGAAATTGCACTGCGTATCCAGCGCGCTTGTCGCGAATTGGGCATTAAAACTGTGGCTGTTCACTCAGAAGCTGACAAAGAGGCTAAGTACGTTAAATTAGCGGACGAATCAGTCTGTATCGGGCCTGCCGCTTCTAGCCAAAGTTACTTGAACATTCCCGCGGTAATTAGCGCAGCCGAAGTCACGGACGCTGAAGCGATTCACCCAGGCTATGGCTTCCTTTCTGAAAACGCTGATTTCGCCGAACGTGTTGAAGAGAGTGGGTTTGTATTTATTGGTCCGCGCGCCGAAACTATTCGCTTGATGGGTGACAAGGTAAGCGCAAAAGACACCATGAAAAAAGCCGGTGTTCCTTGCGTGCCTGGATCAGAGGGCGCCCTCCCTGATGACCCAGAAGAAATTATCCGCATCGCCAAATCAATTGGTTACCCCGTCATCATTAAAGCCGCTGGCGGTGGCGGTGGTCGTGGCATGCGCGTTGTGCATACGGAAGCCGCTTTAATTTCTTCTGTGAATATGACGAAAGCAGAAGCACAAGCCGCTTTTGGTAATCCCGTGGTCTACATGGAAAAGTTTCTTGAGCAGCCACGCCATATTGAAATCCAAATTTTATCTGACCAACATGGCAACTCGATTTACCTTGGTGAGCGCGACTGCTCTATGCAGCGACGCCATCAAAAAGTACTCGAAGAAGCCCCAGCGCCTGGCATCTCAACTCGCCTTCGTGACAAAATTGGTCAGCGCTGTGCGGATGCCTGTAAGCGTATTAATTATCGCGGCGCAGGTACATTCGAGTTCCTTTACGAGAACAATGAGTTCTACTTCATCGAGATGAACACCCGTGTCCAAGTTGAACATCCTGTCACAGAGATGATTACTGGGGTGGATATCGTTCAAGAGCAAATTCGTGTGGCATATGGTGAGAAGCTTCGCTTACGTCAAAAAGATATTCAATTCCGTGGCCATGCGATCGAATGCCGAATCAATGCTGAAGATCCATATACATTCGTTCCTTCACCAGGCAGAATCACCACATTCCATATGCCAGGCGGTCCTGGCATCCGTATTGATACTCATGCATACCAAAACTACATGGTGCCACCGCACTACGATTCAATGATCGGTAAGTTGATTGCCTATGGTGATACACGCGAACAAGCCATTGCGCGTATGAATATTGCATTGTCTGAGATGGTGGTTGAGGGCATTAAGACCAACGTAGCTTTGCACCGTGACTTAATGAACGACGCAGCATTCCAATTAGGTGAAACCAGTATTCACTATCTTGAAAACAAACTTGGCTTTCACGCTAAGTAAGGCTTTTTAAATGGCTTGGGTTTCACTTCATATCGAGGCGCATAGCCAAAACGCTGACCTGCTGAGTGACACGCTGATGGAAATCGGCGCACTCTCAGCCAGCATCGAAGATGCAAACGCTGAAACGCCTGACGAACAGCCTATCTTCGGCGAACCAGGCGATCCTCCTCCAGGTATCTGGCACAAGAACATCATCAGCGCTCTCTTTAATGACGATGTGGACATTAAAGCGGTCATGGCAGAGGTTGAAGCCATCACCGGTTTTAAGGGCCTCATCTATACCACAGAGATCGTGGCTGAGCAGGATTGGGTGCGTGCAACACAGTCTCAGTTTGACCCCATCAAAATTACCAACGACCTCTGGATTGTACCAACCTGGCACGACGCCCCAAATCCTAAGGCGCTCAATATCGTCCTGGATCCAGGCCTAGCCTTTGGCACTGGGAGCCACCCAACAACGCACCTATGTTTGGCTTGGCTGGTTGATCAAGTAAAGCCGCACCACCATGTGCTCGATTATGGGTGCGGATCGGGCATCTTGGCGATTGCTGCTAAAAAGTTGGGTGCGGCTGAAGTCGTTGGTGTAGATATTGATGGGCAAGCGATTATTTCGAGCAACTTTAACGCTGAGCAAAATCAGGTTTCAGCTGCTTTTTACATGGCAACGGATTACCCTGAAAAACAAGCAGATATTGTGGTTGCCAACATCTTATCAAGTGCGCTGAGTGTTTTGGCGCCTGCGCTAGCGGGTGCTTGTAAGCAACATGGTCGCATCGCATTATCTGGCATCTTGCGCGAACAGGCAGAACAGGTTTCAGCAATCTATGCGGAGTGGTTTACCATGGATGCGCCAATCTTTATGGATAGCTGGACCCTGCTATCGGGCACCAAGAAATAGGGATAGACGCCATGAGTTTGGTCACACGATGTCCTTCTTGTTATACCAGTTTCATTGTTAAGCCTAAACAACTTAAGTCTCATCAGGGTAAAGTAAGGTGCGGTCAGTGTCAGCAGGTGTTTGTCGCTAACGATTTTCTAAATGAGCGTGCTGTCCCTGAGGATCTTCTTAAGACAGAAAAAAAGGGGATGTCGCTCAATAAGCCGGTAACTCTCATTATTCTTGGCCTGCTGGTGATGCTGGCAGTTCTTCAAAGCCTTTATTTTTTTCGCGTTGAAATTGCTAGGCAGTGGCCCGCGCTCAAGCCCGCAATAAAAACCACCTGTCACTATTTAGGTTGCACGCTCCCACTCCCGCAACATGCAGAACTCATCGCGATTGACGATACTGAGCTGCTTAAAGATGAAGCGCATGCAGGCATCGTTAAATTTAGCTGTGTGATCGCCAACAACGCCGCCTATACACAATCTTTCCCGTCAATCGAGCTCACCCTAACAGACGAACAAGATAAGCCGCTGACTCGCCGCAAAATTGCGCCAAGTGAGTATTTAAAGGGATTAGAAAAATCTTTGGATGAGGGCTTGGCTCCCAACGATGAGGTGCGTGTGACGATTAATCTATTAACTGCCGATCTGCCCGTGGCTGGATTTCGGGCGATCGTCGCTTATTAAAAACACCTGAATCAACGACTACAGTAGTGCGCCTGCAAACATCTCAAGCCCACGAATGGATTTAGCAATTTCATCAACGGCCTGCACACGGCCATAACTTTTACGCCAAGCCAAAGCAATCTGACGGGTGGGCGCTGGGCGCTTAAACGGGATCGCCTTGACCAGGGGGTTTTGATATCGACTGATCGTCGCGCTCATGGGTAACACTGTGATGCCGAGATTCGAGGCCACCATATTGCGTACCGTATCCAGCGAGTTGCCTTGAAGTACTTCGCCGTTCCGGGTGAGGCTTGGACAGGCTTGTACCACCTGGTTACTAAAGCAGTGCCCACTGTTAAGTAGTAACACCTTCTCGTCAGCGAGCTCGCTTGCATCGACCTCTTGTCGGTTCGACCATTCGTGTGTACTTGGCACAACGACGACAAACTCCTCCTCGTAGAGTGGCATGGTGATGACCCCCGAAAGCTCAAACGGCAATGCAATAATCGCCACATCAATGACGCCGCTACGTAGCTGAGCTTCAAGGTTACTCGTGAGATTTTCTTCTACGATGAGGGGCATTTCTGGCGCATTTTTGCGCAGCACGGGAATAATCTCTGGGAGTAAATAAGGTCCCACAGAATAAATAACACCAAGCTTCAATGGCCCAGACAATTGATTGTTGCCTTGCTTAGCAATTTCTTTAATCCGCTTCGCTTCTTCAATCACGCGGGTCGCCTGCTCAATCACGAGCTCACCCACCGCTGTCATGGTCACATCATTGCGACTGCGTTCAAACAATAAGACCCCAAGTTCGTCCTCTAACTTTTTGACAGCAAGACTCAAGGCAGGTTGACTGACATAGCAAACCTCAGCCGCCTTTCTAAAGTTGCGGGACTTAGCCAGCGCCACAATAAACTTCAGTTCATTTAGCGTCATCGCCTCATCACTCTTCTAATTCTTTAGGCAGCGCTATGGTATGCGTTGAAAGTGAGATCTCACGTATAAAGCAAATAAGGCCAGTGATTAAGGAAACCATTGCGAGGATGAACAGGGGCGCCACGATGTGCGATGGATCCCTACTGCTTTCATAGCCAATGAACAAGGCCACGATGACGGTTGACACCAACAAGGCTGAGATAGTGCAAAGTGTGATCGCCCAATGGGTCCAAACAGCGCGATTGGATAGTATTCGTATCTCCAGAAGGTTGTGGGGTGAGAGCGGGTCTCGGTCCATCAACACGCGATACCGATCGACGACACGGCCTAACCGCATTGCCAGTACAGATAAAATTGCACCGATGCCGGTTAATAGGAAAACTGGCGCGACTGCGAGTTGAATCACGTGTGAAACGGTGCTTAGATCTTCGACTATATTTTGCATTTTTTGATTAAACTTACGTTGAAGGTGACATTAGTTTGTCATATAACGGCTAAAACATAAAAAATATTTAAAAATTTATAAAAAAAGTAATGGATCCTTGTTAAATCCTTAAAAATTCAGTTAAGATAATCACTCCGCAACCCTTTATGATTGATTATCCTATGAACAAACAAGAATTGATTGCTAAGATTGCTGCTGAAGCTGACATCTCTAAAGCTGCTGCAGCTAAAGCTGTTGACGCATTTACAGCTAGCGTAACTGCTGCACTTAAAGGTGGTGACACTGTTACATTGATCGGCTTTGGTACATTTGCTGTTAGCAACCGCGCTGCACGTATCGGTCGTAACCCACAAACTGGTAAAGAATTACAAATCGCTGCACGTAAAGCACCAGCTTTCCGCGCAGGTAAAGCTTTGAAGGATGCACTAAACTAAGACCCGTGTCTTAGCTGCCAATCAAAAAAGGCCAACCTTGCTGTTGGCCTTTTTTATTGCCTTCTACTTTTCAAACTGATAAACCTAGCGCTTAACGTTTGCACCCACTGCCTTAGCAAATGTTCCTAAATTTATGCTTAGATAAAAAATTTAAAAATATGTCTATAAACCAAGCTAAATAATTCTCAGAGTAAAATTGGGTTCGTTTGGCAAAAACCATATTTTTGGGGAGCACTTAATATAAAAAATGTCGTTGAAAGCTTTGGTGCATATGGCTTAGCGCACAATTGGGTTTATTTTGGAGAATGTGATTTTTTAACATGATATGACGATGAAAATATCGCTCTAACCCAATACTAGTCTGCGATTTCAATGGATTGGGTTTGTTTTGTAAAAAGGACTATTTTTTGAGGTGTTTTCCAAATGAGAACTAGTTTATTTTGTATAACAGTGGCAATTTTTTCAGTTCTCAAACCAGGACCGCCTCTTGGGGGCAGGTCAAGCCGCAATTAAGCGGCTTTTTAATGCTATTAACTTAGCTAATAAAAGTATCTTCTAAAAACTTTACTCTGCCAGTAGATAAATCGTAAATACCACCAATAATGCCCAATTCATGCTTTTCTAGCATCTCATCAATAATGTCGCTTAAGCGCACAATGGTATCAATTTGATAGCGCACATTTAGCTCATTGATTTTTTCAACAAAATCTGGATTTTTAGAGCAACGCTCTTCAGGATTGGAAACGGATTTTTCATAACGGATTGATGGTTTTATCAAGTTAATAATTTCGCCAATATGCCCATCTTTAAAGTCATCACAAGCGGCCTTTACCGCGCCACAACCAGTATGTCCCATTACCACAATCAACTTGCTACCTAAATATTTCGAGCTGAACTCTAACGAACCAATGGCTTTATCAGAGGCAATATTGCCTGCTAAGCGCACACTAAACACATCCCCTAAAGCTTGGTCAAACAACAACTCGGTTGGCGCGCGAGAATCGCTGCAACTTAACACCGCCGCAAAAGGATGTTGTTTATCTTTGGTAATTTTGACTAGACTTTGAAAGTCTTTATCACTTTGATAGTTATTAACAAAGCGCATATTACCCTCTACTAAAATATCCAGCGCCTCTTTAGGTGTGATTTTGTCGCGATTTAATAACGGGTGTGTATACATAAAATTAACCTCTACAAAAATTTAAAAAACATTCAATTTAATTAATTAATAATACTTTGGACTTAAAATTCACTAGGATGCTGGTGGCACAAACCCAATGGTTTCTACATCGATATTCCTTAATTTTGCATGCAATTGATAGTCACGAATAAATTCCGCTACATCGTAAGCAATGGATTTTGATTGGCTACAATCAATAACAACTTTAGAGTTGCTTGGAATCGCCTCTAATGCCGAAATGATGCTGGCTTTATTAAAAAACGATACCTCTTCTGCTAAGACTAGATGATGTAGCGATACTCCATCGGTCAAGGTGTGGTTATCTTTCATGGAGTAAGAGTTGCGATAACTGTGATACAGCGTAAAAAACACACCAATCACCATACCAATTGCAATACCTGTAAGCAAATCGGTAAATAGCATCACAACTATTGTAGTAATAAAGGGCACAAATTGCTCCCAACCCAATGCATACATTTTTTTAAATAATGAAGGTGCCGCTAGTTTATACCCCACCATAATGAGAACAGCCGCTAAGCTTGCTAATGGAATCATATTAAGTAAACTCGAAATGGTTATCACACTAATGAGCAAGAAAAAACCATGCATAATAGTAGACAATTTAGTTTTTGCGCCAAATGAAATATTAGCAGTGCTACGAACTACCACTTGCGTCACTGGCAAGCCACCAATTAGACCCGAAACTACATTGCCCAAGCCTTGTGCTTTTAATTCGCGATTGGTTGGCGTTACACGCTTGTAGGGATCTAACTTATCGGTTGCTTCTGCACACAGGAGTGTCTCAAGGCTGGCAACAATTGCCATCACTACTGCCACTTTGTACACTTCAATATTGGTTAATTGCGAAAAATCGGGAAAACTAAACTGGCTAAAAAACGCCGAAACGCTTGTGGCCACTGGTAGCATGACAATTTGATCTGGGCTAAGCGTGAATTCAAGAATGCGGTTTTGGAACAGATAGGTAAACAGAATACCCAACAAAACCACCACAATTGGACCTTGCAACAACTGAAAAATACGGTGTTTTTTTGATAGCACTTTGTCCCACAATACCAACAACGCGAGCGATATAGCAGATATTAATAAAGAACCTGGAGTTAATAAATCCCATGCTTTCATAATGATAGAAAATGTATTTTCACCATCATTTGTAAAAAATGAATCGGTACCTTCAAACTCAAAGTCGTAGCCAAGTGCGTGTGGAATTTGCTTCAAAATAATCATAAGGCCAATACCAGTTAGCATGCCTTTAATGACTGAAGTAGGAAAGAAATAGGCAATAAAACCCGCTTTAAAAAAACCTAAAGCCAATTGGATTAGGCCCGCAATGACTAAAGCTGTTAAAAATGCCTCCCAAGAGCCAAGCGTGCTAATTGCACCAAGCACTATAACAGCTAAACCAGCTGCAGGGCCGCTAACACCCAAAGGCGAGCCACTTGCCATACCAACAATAATGCCTCCCACAATACCCGCAATAATCCCCGAAAACAGTGGCGCGCCCGAAGCTAGGGCAATACCTAAGCAGAGCGGAAGTGCAACAAAGAATACAACGATACTTGCTGGTAAATCACTTTTAATTTCTTTAAACCATTTTTGAATAATCAATCTACTGCCCCTAATTTAACTACAGTTACAATCTAGTGTAACAAAAAAATAATATGTCATTTTTATGACAATGGCCATTTTATAAATAACTATTTAAATTTATTTAATCGGTGCTTTTTTCCATGTATGGGCGTTGTCCCAGCATTCGAATGCGCAATTGAGTATATTTGCTTGGGCCAGCTTTTTGTTCAACCGCCTCTTCTTTAACCAAGGTTGCCGCTTCAAAATTTTCGGCTTTATTAGCAGTGGATTCGACTGGCGCTTCTTGATACGGCCGTTTTGATAAATTTTGGTTAATGACATTATTGGCTTTATCATCTCCAGCCTGAACAAGACCTGTTGTTATCACCGCTGTCATCAACAGTGCCACTACCAATCCCATAAGACTTTTGCTTTTCATCATCATTTCCTCAATTTAACTTTTATTAAATCTAATTCCTACCAAACTAATACGGGCGTTTCGATAATTGGTTCATACGTTGTACTTGAACATTTTTATTCAAAGCACTTTCGTTTTCTTCAATTTCATCAAGAATCAGTGTCGCTCCTTCAAACTCATTGTTTTTTCATAAGCGCCGTCTGCAAGTGGTTGCGCGTAGGGGCGTTTAGACATAAAATTTTGGTTGTGTACATTCTTTGTATAAGTATCTTCTGCAAATGCAGCACCCGAAACCAATAATGCGACTGTAGAAAGAATCACTGCTAAATTTAAACTTTTCATTTTTTTACTCTCCAAAGATATTAGTTGTATTTCGAATTGTTTAATTGTTATCCAGATTTAATGAATTATGCCCGTGACCCGGCAAGTAAAAATCTACCATTATAGGTAGAACGGTATATACTATTCAGTATATGCCAAACGAAATTGATCTTCAAGCAGCTAATCAAATAACGCAGCCTACAAGTGCGCGTGCGTTAAGAGAGAGCCTAAAACATACGCAATCCAGTGATTCCCACTTGCGGCTTTACCTAAACCTTGGCCAGCAGTTTTTTGAGCATGGCTGGGGTATTGCGGCTTCCACCACCTTATTGCAATCCCTTTGCACACTGCTATCAGCCCAGCATGCTTTGCTGGCTATCGAAAACTCTGGAAAATTAGTTGTTTATAATCAAGTAGGTCAAACACTGCCTATTGGAACCCGAATCCCCATGATGGGCATATTGGCGTTGATGCTTAAAAATCCAGTGCTTTTGCCCTATATGAAAATAAAAATGCTCAGCTATGGACGCATGGCGATAACAGGCACCACGATTGCCTGATTCCGATTGCCTTAGGGCAGCATGGCAAGGGAGTAATAGCGCTTTCTGGCAAAACACTCACACTAACACCAGCCGAAATTCAGACTTTACAAGCGCTTGCAGGCCTAATAGGATTAGCCATATCGCAACATCAAGGGCCTGTCCGTAGCGAAGTTGACCAAACAATTTTAGAGGCGCTAACCCCTAGAGAACGTGAAATATTTGCACTTTTACCTTCTGGCTTAAGTAATAATGGACTTGGCGCCAAATTAGGTATTGCGCCTGGTACAGCTAAAATTCATGTTGAGCGTGTTTTAAATAAACTTGGGGTAAAAGATAGAACGCAAGCCGCTGTTAAAGCGGTTGAGCTTGGTTATAAGTCGTAATTTGTATTAATGAAAAACACTCTAGCACCATTCGCTAAATTATTCTTTCAACCGCTAGCAAGTATTGCCCGAGCTTGGCAAGACTTGCCATTGGGATTAAAAGGCGTATGTGTCATCACCCTACCTTTACTGGTCTTATTGGCATCGCTTGGATCTATATATATTAGAGAGCAAGAATCGACCCAGCTAGAAAATAAATTAAGGCTTGCCTTGCAAAACCAGCGTGATATTCAAGAAGTACATACCATGCTAATTGAAGCCTCAACGGGTGTTAGAGATAATTTGCTTACTGGTGATAAGCATTTTCTGGATATATTTTTTCAAGTTGAAAGTAAATTACCTGCCGTTCTAAATGCTTTAGAAATTCAGTTAGATAACGAGGGACAAAAAAAGCGCCTTGCTGTCATCAATCCACTTGTTGAACAAAATCTACACGACTTAAGAATTTTAACCGAGTATAAATCCAATATTGCTTCTGATGACTTAATCGCAAAATTCAAATCACAAGTAAATACACTAAACAAACTTAGAAAGGAAATTGAGCGCCTGAATTTAGAGGAGGCTATATTAGTAGCAAAAGATCAGCAAGAGGTTATGGAACAGCGTCAGCGCCATATTACCGTCACACTAATTGCGGCGGTATCTGGCATTATTGGCTCCTTAGTAGCGGTTTGGGTTTTCTCTCGTACAATTGTAAAACGGGTGCGCTTATTAAGAGATTCAGCCGCCCATTTAGCCAAGGCAGAGAAACTAGACTTGCCTTCAAGCAGTAAAGATGAACTTGGGCAATTATCGGATGAGCTAGATCATGCCTCACAATTGCTAGCTAAAAATATTAGTGATTCTATTCAAGCAAAAAAAGTGGCAGAAGAGGCCAGCGCCTCAAAAAGCATGTTTTTATCGCGCACCAGCCATGAACTTAGAACACCATTAAACGCCATTTTAGGATTTGCACAATTATTAGAGCAAGATTTATCGCAAGGCAAACAACGCGATAACGTTTCATTAATTTTGGGTGCAGGCCAGCATTTGCTTAAATTAATTAACGAAGTATTAGAAATTACCAGAATCGAATCGGGTGAAATATCACTAGAATTTACTTCTGTTGCAGTAAACACCTTGCTTGAAGAAGCCAAACAGTACATTGCACCCATTGGTAAAATTAACGGCATTGAAATTAAAACCAACATTGCGCCCCATTTATGGGTCAGTGCTAATCGGCAAAAGTTGTTTCAGGTGGTGCTTAATTTACTTTCAAATGCCATTAAATATGGGCCTGCGAATGCGCCAATACAGCTCAGTGCCTACAGCTATAATGGCAAAGTTATTATTGAAGTGCAAGATGAAGGCGCCGGTATTCCTGACCAATTAAAAGGGCGCTTATTTACCCCGTTTGATCGACTTGGCGCAGAACAAACAAAAGTAGAAGGGACTGGCCTTGGCTTAGCGTTGTCAAAACAAATCATGCTGGCCATGAATGGCAGTATTCATGTTGCAAATGATAAAAGCTTATTTTGGATAGAGCTCAGTGTAGCTGAGCCTGATACTGAATTAGGCGATTTAACACAAGCAACGCCCAACAAAAAATTTACCTCCTTAAATAACAAACATTCCATTTTGTATGTAGAAGATAATATTAGTAATCGTGCCTTGGTAGAGGCCATTATTCATCGCCAGCATGATTTACGAGTTCATTGTGTGACTACCATTAAAGACGCCAAGCAATATCTAAACGAAGTCACGCCTTCATTATTATTAATTGATTTAAATTTGCTAGATGGTTTTGGTGAAAGCTTGGTCTTCTACGTCAAAACAGCCGCCAAGTATCAACATATACCCATTTTGATTTTAAGCGCCGATGCTTTGCCCGAAACAATATCACGTCTGCAAGCGGTTGGTGCAGACGAATACGTGACCAAACCGTTAGATGTGGCGGCATTTAGCAAAAAAATTAGAGAACTGATTGAGGCATAAAACATGAATGAAGCCGATATATTAAAGGCCAAAATTTTAGTGATTGACGATGCGGAAGCCAACTTAAGGCTGTTAGAAGATTTACTCGCCAGAGAGGGTTTTCATCAAGTCATTAGCACCGCTGACTCTACTCGCGCGATGGATTTATTTAACGCATTTGAGCCTGATTTGATTTTGTTGGATTTAATGATGCCAGCACTGGATGGTTACGCATTACTAGAAATGCTATCGCGCCATATTCCTGAGGATGAATACTTACCTGTGTTAGTGCTAACGGCCGACGCAACCATTGCCGCCAAAAGAAAAGCCTTGGCATTGGGTGCCAAGGACTTTTTAACCAAGCCATTTGATACGATTGAAGCGATGTTACGGATTTGGAATTTGCTAGAAACGCGTATTTTGTATCGCCATTTAAAATCGCTAAACAAAACGCTTAAACCTTTTCAACACCCACATCTTCCTTCATAACAAATATGTTAAGCCTAATCTAATTGTGCTAATTGGCTCAAAGGATCGTCGACACTAGCCTTTATTTGTGAGATTCTAACTAAGTATTCAATTGATTGAATGTGTTTATTGTTGAGAGCTAATACCTTTTTAAGGTGTTCTTCAGCGTTACTATAATCTTTGGTTGCGTATTCAGCAGCAGCTAAATAAAACCATGACTCGGCTGTATTTGGCTCATTTTGCACCCACTCTAACGCCACTTTTAATAAAGTAGACCACTCTTGACTTACATAAGGTTGTACCACTTGCATAAAGTAAGGACGTTGCGAAGCTGGCATGGCCCAAAATGGTTTTTCATTTTTTACGCCTAACGCTTGCGCTTGCTTGCTGATTAATGCTTGTACCCACTCAACTGGCATAAAGAAATATTGCGCTGCATTACCTTTGCTTTTTAAAGTAATAATACCCACCAAGTTACCTGCATCATCAAATGCGCCACCACCACTAGCACCTAATCTGAATGAACTGCTAGCGCGAATAATCACACTATCATCCATCGGAAATAGACCTTTTACTGAACCAAATGTGCTTACAGGCGCTTTAGTTTCATTTGGGTAGCTAATGGTAAAGATGGATGTTTCGTATTGAAGCGCTTTGCTAGCGCCCATTTTTACAAAGGGCACCTCTAAATTTTCAACTGTTAACATGCATAAATCATGATGCCAATCGGCTTTTATCGCCGTCGCTTTGTGTTGCTCGCCATTGACAATGATAGCAATATTGGTGGCATTGTTAACAACATGGCAATTGGTAATGACTTCATTTTTGGCAATCACAACGGCAGAACCCAAACCACTGCTACCATTGGCTAGTTGCACTTTAACACGCAGCACGCTAGCGCTAAGGTCACTGACCGTTTTGTTCGCTGGGTTTGCCACCGCAATATTTTCTACGCACAACATTGAAAGGATTATGTAAAATGAAACCAAATAATGTTTTGTCATCATGCTTCCCTATTAGCTACTAAATACTGATAAAGTTCAGAGAGTTAGTATAAAAAATTCTGCTCTTAGGGTTTAATTAGCAATTAGCGTTCCAACTTATAAAATTACTACCTCAAGTACCCTGCAGACCGCCCGCAGAGACAACACTGGCGTGCAATATAACTTAATAATTGCTTCACTTTAATAATCATTCCTTGCATTTACGCACGACTTTAGTGCATTAAACCAACTTTTTTGGTGCATGCTGAATGGGTAGATTACGCCTTAAAAAAGCCACTATAATTAGTGGCTGAATCGACCCGTCAGGGTAGCCAATACAACAGTTACGAATGGCAGGATTTTTTAAAAGACCACAACCTATGTGCCAGCCAAAGCCGTCGCGGTAATTGCCACGACAACGCGGTTGCAGAGAGTTTCTTTCAACTACTAAAACGTGAGCGTATTCGTCGAAAAACTTATTTAACGAGAGAATTGGCAAGACAGGATATCTTTGACTACATTGAGATGTTTTACAACCCAAAACGTCGACATGGTTACAGCAATGACTTATCACCAGTACAATACGAAAGGCAGTATTTCGCGGGGCTCGAAAGTGTCTAACTTAAACGGGTCGATTCATCGTTCAATTTTTCATGCTAAATAAAATTACAAAACGGATTACAATTCTCATGCGCTTGGAATTCTCTGAATGTGCGGGGAATGTAACTGGATTTCCCTATTATTGCTTGAAGATTGTTAATTTCCATTTTAAAGACTATGTGTCAAATTGACACCTTACAATTTTATCTTATGACGTATAAAAAACTTTTAGTTTTTTTATCAATTAGTATTTTTATAGGAGGCCAAAATTGCTAGCTTTAAAAATAATTAAAAAAATTCAACGTCTCATTCTTCTCCCTATTCTTTTACTGGGATTAATTTATCCAAGTGTCGCACTGGAGATTTCTAGAAGCGATATCTTATTAAATATCGCCACGAAATGCCTAAACCCTAAAGCTCAAGATTATTGCAATCAATGTATATCCCCTAGAATTGATGGCAACTGTGGAACTGTTAGAGAGTGCAAAAATACTACCGAAGTTTGGTCTGAAAATGAACAGTTTGTCGCTATAAGAGATATTAAAATGTGTGGCTGTGGGAAAGACTTCATTCACGGTTTAGCCATGCCTAAATCTGAAGTGACAGGAATTGAAGATATAAAGCGTCAAGAAGAAATCTGGCAATTTGCCTGGGATACCTCTAAAAAAATTATTGAGCCTGAGTTAATAGCTTTAGCAGTAAATCCAAAATCTCGCCGCAGTCAAAATCAATTGCATGTGCATCTGGTTCGAATTGATCCAAAAGTGAAAAACAAATTTAATACATTTACCTATGCATTCGTAAAAAATCTGGAACATGTTTGGGTAACTGCTGCTAATTTAGCAGCAAAAAGCGCTTTAATAGACTATGGCATTTTAGTGACTCAAGACACTGGGAATCAATTTATTGTTTTAATTACCCCAAATAGTCCAGAAGGTGAATTTACAATTTGGAATTGCAATTAACTTTTAGCAAAACATTCAAAAAGGGAGGGACATTTGAGTCGATCCCTTTTTTCGACCGTTCAATTAAATAACTAAATATCTAAGTTATTTACACCCAGCGCATTACTTTCAATAAATGCACGACGTGGCTCAACCTGATCACCCATCAACGTTGTAAAGATCTCATCCGCGGCGATCGCATCATCGATTTGCACTTTAAGTAGACGGCGCACCTGTGGATCCATGGTCGTTTCCCAAAGCTGCTCTGGATTCATCTCGCCCAAGCCTTTATAGCGCTGAATGTTTAAGCCATGCTTCGCTTCCTCAAGTAGCCAATCGAGTGCTTCTTTAAATGTTGTGACCGTTTTTGATTTTTCACCGCGTTGCACGGTTGCACCGGCACCAAGCAAACCGTTTAGCATGACTGATACACGACTAATTTGACGATAGTCTCCGCCACCTAGGAAATCTGCATCCAACACGCAGCACTGCAAGTTACCGTGAACGTATTTATTTACTTCTAGGCGGTAGGTTCCAGCCTCTGGATTAAATGCCACGATGACCTCTGAACCGATCGCACCCAAGATCGGGCGCAATTTTTCAGCGGCTTCGTTTGCACTCTTTTCATCGTTTAGACTAATTTCACCTAAGTCCTGTAGGGCGCGCAGGACGCTCTCATCGTACATGGACGCAATACGGCGGATGACTGCCTCGGTCAGCACCATCTGCTTTGCGATGGTCGCAAGCGGGTCATCGGCCAAGGTTTCACCGCCGGTCTTGGTCAGCAGTGAGGCGCCCTTTAGTGCGGACTGAAGTAAGTACTCATCCAGCTCGTGCTGATCTTTTAAGTAGCGCTCATCCCTACCCTGCTTGACCTTGTAGAGTGGTGGCTGCGCGATGTAGATGTGACCGCGCTCAACGAGCTCGGTCATCTGACGGTAGAAGAACGTTAGTAACAGCGTTCTAATGTGTGCGCCATCGACGTCAGCATCCGTCATGATGATGATGCGATGATAACGAAGCTTCTCCGCACTAAAGTCTGCCTTACCGATACTTGTCCCTAAGGCAGTAATCAGCGTGGCGATCTCCTGTGAGCCAAGCAGCTTATCAAAGCGTGCTTTTTCAACGTTTAAAATCTTACCCTTGAGTGGCAAGATCGCCTGGTTCTTTCGATCACGTCCTTGTTTTGCTGAGCCGCCCGCTGAGTCACCCTCGACCAGGTAGATCTCACACTTGCTCGGATCGCGCTCTTGGCAGTCCGCTAGCTTGCCTGGAAGACCCATGGTATCCATAACCCCCTTACGACGGGTCATTTCGCGCGCCTTACGAGCCGCATCACGTGCTCTTGCCGCATCCACGATCTTGTTGCAGATCACTTTTGCATCGACTGGGTTTTCTAATAGAAATTCTGCGAGCTTGCTCGACACGACATCTTGCACGACCGGCTGCACTTCACCCGATACGAGCTTGTCTTTTGTTTGTGATGAAAACTTTGGTTCAGGTACCTTCACTGATAGCACGCACGTGAGACCCTCACGCATGTCGTCGCCACTCGTTTCAATCTTGGCTTTCTTCGCCAAGTCGTTTTGCTCAATATAGTTATTGAGCGTACGCGTCATCGCGGTACGTAACCCAGTTAAGTGGGTACCGCCATCGCGCTGAGGGATGTTGTTTGTGAAACACTGAACGGTCTCGCTGTAGGAGTCATTCCACTGCATCGATACTTCAACGGTCATGCCATCTTTTTCAGCGACCGCATAAAATGGTTTTGGATGGAGCACGGTTTTACTGCGGTTCATGTACTCTACAAAACCACGGACGCCGCCAGAGTAGGCAAAGTTTTCACTCTTATTGTGGCGCTGATCGATCAGCTCAATCTTCACCCCGTTATTTAAGAAAGACAGCTCACGTAAACGTTTTGCCAAGATATCAAAACTAAACTCAATCAACGCAAAGGTTTCAATGGATGGGAAGAAATGAACCTCGGTGCCAGAACGATCTGTCGTACCCGTTTCTGCCAGCGGTGCCTGCGGAACGCCGCGCGCAAACTCCATTTGATAGACCTTACCGTTCTTGTAGATCTTAAGCTTTAACCAATCAGATAAGGCATTAACAACTGAAACACCCACGCCGTGCAGACCGCCCGAAACCTTGTATGAGTTTTGGTCAAACTTACCACCAGCATGTAGCTCGGTCATCACGATCTCTGCAGCAGAGCGTTTTACTTCGTTCTTGTCATCTTGTTTGATATCAACGGGAATGCCACGACCATTATCGGTCACGCTGATGGAGTTGTCAGAGTGGATGGTGATCTTAATGTCATTACAGTGCCCAGCTAACGCCTCATCGATCGCATTATCAACCACCTCAAACACCATATGGTGTAAGCCGCTGCCATCAGATGTGTCGCCAATATACATACCCGGGCGCTTACGAACGGCGTCCAAGCCCTCAAGGATGGTGATACTGGATGAATCGTAGTCTGATTGTTTTTGGGTCATATTTTTATCTTTATTTATGTAACGTTTTAGTTTGTTTCACGTGGAACATTAAATGCGCATCGGCATGACAACGTACTTGTAATCCTCATCGTTCGGGATCGTCACCAAGCAACTGCTGTTCGCATCCGCAAATGAAAACACCACCTCAGGATTAGTCACGTTATTGAGTACATCAATTAGATAGGTCACGTTGAAGCCGATATCGAGGCTATCCCCTGTGTAATTAACTTCCAACTCTTCCTCAGCCTCTTCTTGCTCACTGTTGGTACTGATTAATCGCAAGCTGTTCATCCCCAACACCATCCGGATGCCGCGATACTTTTCGTTAGAGAGGATCGAGGCACGCTGCATAGCAAGCAGGACGGTCATCCTATCCACCGTAAACTTGTTTTGATGACCCACCGGGATGACACGGGTGTAGTCTGGGAACTTACCATCGATGACCTTGGTAATTAATTTAATATCATTAAAACTGAAGTTTACTTGCGTCGTGGATAGCTCCACGGTGACCTCATTATCGGTGTCGTCGAGTAGCTTAATTAACTCAATGATGGTTTTTCTGGGGATGATGATGTTCTGCTTGTCATAAAATTTTGAGAGTTCGGTGGAGGTAAAGCTTAGTCGATGACCATCCGTCCCAACAATGTTCAAGCGATTACCATTAATCTCAAACAGGAGCCCGTTCAGGTAGTAACGAATATCCTGCTGTGCCATGGCAAATTCGACCTGCTTAAACAGGCCTTTTAAAGTATTTTGAGGAATGGTGATCGTGATTGTTTCAGTACCCACCGCCTTGGTCATGATCGGATAGTCGACCGCTGGTAGTGTCTGCAGGTTAAATTTACTCTTACCCGCTTTAACAGCCACACGGCTGTCTGTGGTTGTCATATTAATTTCTGTGTTGTCTGGTAGTGCTCTGCAGATATCTAGTAGCTTCTTAGCTGAGATGGTGGTGGATAGTTCTGACCCTATCGGTGTGTGAATAGATAAAGATATCTGCATCTCTAAATCGGTTGCCGTTAACACCAACTGATCACTCTTAGCTTCCAATAATAGGTTAGAAAGAATCGGTAAGGTATGACGTCTTTCAACAATACTACTGACCGAAGAAAGTGGTTTTAGAAGTGTTTCACGATTTATTTTAATGTTCATGTTTTAAAAACCTAATATATAAATATATTTAATAATAATAGTAATGGCTGGAAAATCTGTTGATATGTATTTTTTACTCATTAAATCAGTCAATTACATATCATTTAAATCATAGTAAAACGCAATAAAATCTTGTGGATAATTTGTTAACATTTTATACGTTTTATCAAAATAACGTTAGATGCAAATTTCACCCACAACTTATCTACAACATATCTGACTACTTTAAGCGTACTTATTAATCCCTAATCACTTGCACTAAAAACGCAATATCCCTGGCAATCGTTTGGTCGTTTTGACGGAGCTGTTCTACTTCATTACAAGCGTGCATGACCGTTGTGTGGTGACGGCTACCGAACGCCTCACCAATCTCAGGAAAGCTATGATTCGTTAGTTCTCGTGTTAAAGCCATGGCAATTTGTCTCGGACGCGCAAAATTACGGGTTCTTTTTTTGCTATACATTTCAGCCACTTTGATTTTGAAATAATCAGCGACAGTTTTTTGAATGTACTCAACGGTAATTTGTCTGCCACGCACAGCGATAAGGTCTTTTAGCGCTTCTTTAGCTAAATGCACATCTATTTGATTCCCTGTGAATTTAGACATGGCCACAATACGGTTCAGTGCACCTTCTAGCTCACGTACGCTTGAGCGAATCTGTTTTGCCACAAAGAATGCAACCTCTTCACTGAGTGTGATGTTCGCTCCTTCGGCTTTTTTAAGCAGGATAGCGACGCGCATCTCAAGCTCAGGTGGCTCAACTGCAACCGTCAAGCCCCAGCTAAACCTCGTGCGTAATCGCTCATCCATATCCTCAATCTCTTTAGGATAGGTGTCGCAGGTAATGATGATCTGTTTTTTAGCCTCAATCAGTGAGTTGAACGCGTAAAAGAACTCTTCCTGTGTGCGTGTTTTCTTAGCAAAGAATTGAATGTCGTCGATCAGCAACATATCAAGCGAATGATAGAGGCGCTTAAACTCGTCAAAAGACTTATGCTCATAGGCTTTAACGACGTCAGAAACATATCGCTCAGCGTGCAAGTATTTAATCTTAGCCTCAGGCCGCAGCTCTTTTAGGTGATTGCCTATTGCCTGTAATAAGTGCGTTTTACCTAACCCCACCCCACCATAAATGAAGAGCGGGTTGTAAGCGTTGCCTGGGTTTTCTGCGATTTGCACTGCCGCAGCACGCGCAAGCTGGTTAGCCTTACCCGTGACCAAGTTATTAAAATTAAAGGCTGGGTTTAAACCAGAGTGTTCAGAGACTTTATACTTTTTGCTGTTCTCATCTTTTGGTGGACTTTTATCCGCCTTTTTGGGTTCGGTGGCGACTTCGGGCTTGGTGGGTGCTTTTTTAGGCTGGCCTGTTATAAGACTATCAACACTTTTGATGTTGTCGTCTGAGTGATTTTCTAGCAGTATTACGTTAACCGAAATGGGCTGGCTAAGGTGTTCCGCTGCAAAGTCGATAACCCTGGATAAAAACTTATCTTTAACCCACTGCTGAACAAAGCGGTTGGGCGCGAACAACGTCAAGGACTGATCATCCACCTTATAGTGTAATGGCTTTATCCATGTGTTAAATTGCTGCGCGGACAGTTCCTCTTCAAAACGTCCAAGGCAGGCGACCCAAAAATTTTCCATAACGTGCTAAAAACCCCATGGGCCCCATTTTTTTATTAACTTGTTGATTTCTCAATTTAATGTAAAATTTTAATTGAGTATTTTTCTTAAATACGTTCAAAGTATTTTAGCTTGTTTAATGAAACTTATCCACAGACAATATTGATAATTGCATACGTGTTTTGTAAGCTTTTATTTGTAAATATTGATTGACAATGTAGGTCATATTGCGGTTTAATTATGCCCTTTCGCATCAAATGCACTTAGAAGTCATTGGAGAAACATAATGAAACGCACCTATCAACCATCTAAAGTCCGTCGCGCACGCACTCATGGTTTTTTAGTTCGCATGAAAACTCGTGGTGGTCGCGCAGTGATTGCTGCTCGTCGTGCTAAGGGTCGTGCTCGCTTGGCTGTATAATCTTCTTACCTGTTCACACGGTCGATCGCTGTGTTTACGAATTAGGTAGGTATGAATTTTAAATTCCCTAGTGAATTGAGATTACTAAAAACGGATGACTTTTCATCCGTTTTTAATTTCCGGAAGCGCATCTCAGGCGCAACCTTAGTGATCAACTACCGGAACAACCCACTTCAGCACGCAAGGCTCGGGCTAGTTGTCAGTAAGAAGGTGGCCAAGTTATCGGTTGATCGTAATTACATGCGCAGAGTCCTAAAAGAGCTGTTCAGACGAAACAAAGCTAGCTTTAGTCACTTAGACCTTGTCATTCGACCCCAAAAGCCATTCAATCATAAAAACTTCAATGAAATTGTCCAAGAGTTTGATATGCTAATCGCTAAGCTGAAAAATAAGTCGCAGGCTTGATTGATTTTGAATTACAGAGAAAACATTGGCTAAAATTTTATTGTTGTTAATTAGTTGCTATCAACGCCTTCTAAGCCCACTCCTGGGTTCGCAATGCCGTTTTAGTCCAACCTGCTCGCACTATGCCTATCTATCAATCGAAAAGCATGGGGCCTCTAAAGGCTTTTACTACACCGTTCGCCGACTATTAAAATGCCATCCTTGGCATGTCGGTGGTCACGATCCTATTCCTTAATTAATACTAAAGCGCAAAGACGAAAATAAATATGGACGTTAAAAGACTGATTTTGTTTGTTGTTTTGTCATTCTCAATTTTGTTTTTTTGGAATGCATGGCAGGAAAAACATAGGCCGATAGAGCCTGTTGCGACAACGCAGGACGACATCCCAACTAAAACCGCAATCGCGCCAGTTGATAAAGAAACACAGTTCCGCCTTCAAACAGATAAGCGCATTTTAGTGCAAACGGATTTGTATAAGGTCGAAATTGATACTGTGGGTGCTGACCTTCGTAAAGTAGAGTTAACGCAGCATCGCGCTGAAAATTCAGATGCAAATAACTTTGTACTATTGAGTGACCAAATTGCGCCATCTGTTTATGTTATTCAGTCAGGTATTGCGATTGACGGTTTAGCTACACATAAGGAAATATTCACTAGCGCCACAAACAACTACCAAATGGCTGCCGATCAAAATGAATTAAAAGTATCGCTTGAATGGTTAAGCCCAGCTGGTGTCAAGCTGACTAAGACTTACACATTCGTACGCGGTAGTTATGAGGTCAAGGTTGATCAGGTAATCAACAACGGTTCAGGTGTTGCTATCGATCCCCTAGCGTATTATCAAATCATTCATGATAGTGAATCAAACCAAGGGACTAAGATGATGCCGACGTTTACCGGCGGCGCGTACTTTACTGATGCTGATAAATTCAAAAAGGTTAATTTTGGTGAGATGAGTAAAGAGCCTCTATCCAAACTTGCCAAAGATGGCTGGGTTGGCTTGGTGCAACATTATTTTGTCAGTGCTTGGATTCCGCAGGCTAAAGAATCTCAAGAGTTCTACACGAAGGACTTGGGTAATAAAATTTTTGCAATTGGCACTAAGATGTCTTTATCTTCTGTGTCGCCAGGGGCTAGTAAGGATCTGAACGCTAAACTCTTCATGGGCCCACAAACCCATGATGATCTTGTAAAAGCAGCGCCAGGTTTGGAGTACACCGTTGATTATGGTTGGTTAAGTTTTATTGCTTCACCGCTCTTCATGATTCTGTCGATCATCCAAGATGTCGTTGGTAATTGGGGCTACTCCATTATCCTGCTCACGGTATTGATCAAACTGGTGTTCTATCCTCTATCGGCATCTGGTTACCGTAACATGGCGCAGATGCGAGAGTTGGCGCCGCGCTTACAAAGTCTAAAAGAAAAATTTGGTGATGACCGCCAAAAAATGCAACAAGGCATGATGGAGTTGTACAAAAAAGAAAAGATTAACCCGATGGGCGGCTGTCTACCGATCCTCGTACAGATCCCAGTCTTTATTTCGCTTTATTGGATGCTGCTCGCCAGCGTTGAGATGCGTAACGCACCATTTATTCTTTGGATTACCGACTTATCTGCCCCAGATAGTTTATTTGGTCATGTTCCAGAGGTCTTGCCACTGATTGGCGGAATGCCAATCGGCTTGTTACCCATACTGATGGGTATTTCCATGATCATTCAAACGAAGCTAAACCCTGCACCTGCTGACCCTATGCAAGCGAAGGTGATGGCGATCATGCCGATCGTATTTAGCGTTTTCTTTTTCTTCTTCCCAGCGGGCCTAGTTCTATACTGGTTGGTTAACAACGTGCTCTCTATCGCACAGCAAGCACGTATCAATCACTTGATCCATGCGGCAACTCTCGCTAAGAAAAAAGGAAATGCAGCTCGCTAACAACATTAGTGACACCATAGCCGCGATCGCTACGGCATCCGGCTCTGGTGGTATCGGTGTGGTCCGTGTTTCAGGGCCGGCGGTCATGCAGATTGCCACTGCGATCCTAGGGCATTGTCCTAAGCCACGCTACGCGGCTTTTCTTCCCTTTCAAGATGCGGATGGACAGATACTAGATCAGGGTATTGCGATCTACTATTCTGCGCCCCACTCTTATACCGGGGAGGACGTCTTGGAATTACAAGCGCATGGCGGCCCCGCTCTCCTACAAATTCTTTTATCCCGTTGTTTATCGTTAGGTGCTCGTCAAGCTGCGCCTGGTGAGTTTACGCGGCGTGCTTACCTCAACGATAAAATGGATCTCGCTCAAGCTGAGGCTGTGGCGGATGTCATCAACGCGGCAACCTCCGAAGCCGCAAGAAGTGCCATGCGATCCTTATCCGGCGAGTTCTCGAATCGCATCAATTCGCTTCTTCAGCGCCTGGTTGAACTGAGAATGTTCGTTGAGGCGTGTTTAGATTTTCCTGAGGAGGAGATCGATTTTATTTCTCAGGGGAATGTGAAGCAGAAAATCGAGGGCGTTCAAGCAGAATTACACAGAATCTATAACGAATCTAAGCAAGGACAATTATTGCGTGAAGGTTTAACGGTTGTTTTAGTTGGCCAGCCCAACGTTGGAAAGTCTAGTTTGATCAATCAACTGGCTGCTGATGATATCGCCATCGTGACCTCAATTGCTGGGACGACGCGTGATACGATTAAAAGTGCCATCCAGATCAATGGAATACCGCTCCATGTGGTGGATACGGCCGGACTTCGTGAGACAGAAGATGAAATTGAACAGTTTGGAATTGCTAGAACTTGGCGAGCCCTAGAAAGCGCCAACATCGCATTATTATTGCTTGATGCAGCTCATGGTATTACGGAGATCGAAAGATCGATTTTGGCGCGTTTACCGAGCGATTTCCCCAAGATTTGGGTGCATAATAAAATTGATTTGACGAAAAACCTTCCATTTATTGAATATTTGGAGGATGAAGCCCATATTCACTTATCTGCCAAAACTGGCGATGGGGTCAATCTGCTTCGCGAAACATTACTCAAGATCGTCGGCTGGAAATCCACAAGTGAGGGGGTTTTTATGGCCAGAACCCGTCACCTTGACGCCATTAAAAAAGTTGAACAATTTTTGGATTTAGCCTTGGGGTCGATTAATCAATCTGAAATTGTGGCTGAAAACTTACGTATGGCTCAGGATGCCCTGAGCGCTGTGACCGGTGAATTTACGCCAGATGACTTGCTCGGCGAGATTTTTAGTAAGTTTTGTATTGGTAAGTAGGTTATTTTTTATTAAATAGTCTTAATAAAACTCTGTACGGCAAACCGAAAACCGCGAACATTCGATGTGTTTCACGTGAAACATTTTCTTGGTTCTTCGGTTCCGTTGACTCGTTAACGTCATACTTGACCCCGGTAAACATGGAAACAATTAAATTGTCCTTGTGTAGGATGCTTTCAGTGATCACCCCAAGCACGTGAAGGCAGACCAGTCCCAGCCAAGACCATGCACTGTAAAAGTGAATCGCATGCAGCAAGGCTGGCGCATCAAATAGCCAACCATCATTAAAAACAAAGAATCCACTTATGACGGTGGTGAGGCCAAGCGCTAGTAATAGATAAATGACAAGTGAGCCGGCTGGGTTGTGCCCAACAAACGGTTTTGCTCTGCCTTGTAGGGTCTTCCAAGCGTACCTAACAGCACCTTCTGGGTTCGGCGGGAAGCTCTTAAATTTCGCATACCCCGTACACAAGAACCCCCAAAAAATGCGACTGACGATCAGGCCGCCAGCAACGTAACCTGCGTTGGTATGGGTAATACGATCCCACTCGGACTCGTGCGTATAAAATGCGATACCAAAGGCTAGCACCAAGGACCAGTGAAAAATCCTAACGAATGGATCCCAGACGTATCGCATTAAAACCCGCTAAATTAGTTAGTAACGGTAATCAGGTAAGCGATATAGTTACCTTTTTCTTGTGCAGTACAGTCGCGACCAATGATGTCATTGCAGTGCTTGGTGAAGTTCTTTTCAACAGTTTCAACTGATGTGAAGCGCTTCTCGTTGACCGCTGGTGCAAGTGGACGAATTGGTTTGTTTGTAATAATGTGCTTGCCCTCGTTGGCAGGATTTGTCGTATGACATGATGCACAAGCCACTTGCTTGCCCTTAATGGTTAATTCGCGATTGAAAAATTTCTTGCCGTCTTCTGAAGACAGACCGGTTGAAGCTGGGTTGATGTTTTTTGCAATGACTGCATATTTGTCAGCAAGTTTTTGCGCGGTTTCAACATCTGCTTGGGCGCTGAAAGCGGTAACGCTAAGAATCGCTGCTAAGATATAAGATAGTTTTTTCATTATTGTCCCCTTTATTAATAATTTGAAGTATGTTGTTCAGAACATGACGTAATGTTTAAGCAAAATACTAAGCTACGGCTTACATTATATTGATAATAAGACAATTATGTTAAGGAAATATTTCTGTTTAATGTTATTTCGAATTCTCCGCATGTTTCACGTGAAACATGACTGGTTTGGCATGACGTGGTCTTGAGATTACAGTAAAATGTAAATCTTTCGTTATTAAGCCTTATTTTCATGCAATTCACAGAAAAATTTGATGTGATCGTTATTGGCGGTGGCCACGCTGGGACGGAGGCTGCCTTGGCATCTGCTCGCATGGGACAGAAAACCCTGCTTTTAACACATAACATCGAAACGCTCGGCCAGATGTCTTGTAATCCGTCCATAGGCGGAATAGGCAAGGGGCATTTAGTTAAAGAGATTGATGCGCTGGGCGGCGCGATGGCGGCGGCTACCGATGAGGGCGGGATCCAGTTTCGTATATTGAACTCTAGCAAGGGCCCAGCTGTTCGGGCGACGAGAGCGCAAGCGGATCGTATTCTGTACAAGGCGGCGATTCGACGTCGTTTAGAAAATCAAGAAAACTTATGGCTCTTTCAGCAGGCGGTTGACGACATCATTCTTGATGGCGACAAGGTGACGGGCGTGGTCACGCAAATTGGACTCCGATTCGAAGCTAAGGCAGTTGTGCTAACCGCGGGAACATTCCTAGCGGGCTTAATTCATGTGGGTTTAAGTCATTACCAGGCTGGCCGCGCAGGAGACCCGCCAGCCATTTCACTCGCCTCAAGACTGAGGGAGATTGGCCTGCCTGTCGGCCGCCTAAAAACAGGGACACCGCCTCGCATCGATGGTCGAACCATTGATTATTCGGTGATGCAAGAACAGCCAGGCGATAACCCCGTCCCGGTATTTTCATTTTTGGGCAACGTCAGCCAGCATCCTAGACAGGTCCCTTGCTGGATTACGCATACCAATGAACGCACACACGATATCATTAGAAGTGGCTTAGACAGATCCCCAATGTATACCGGCGTGATCGAAGGAATTGGTCCACGCTACTGCCCTTCCGTGGAAGACAAAATTCATCGATTTGCAGATAAAGAATCCCATCAAATTTTCCTTGAGCCTGAGGGTTTGGAAACCAACGAAATCTATCCGAACGGCATATCAACTAGTCTCCCTTTCGATATTCAATATCAACTAGTTCGCTCGATTCGTGGCCTCGAGAACGCGCACATTCTTCGTCCAGGTTACGCGATTGAGTACGATTATTATGACCCGCGTGGCCTGAAGGACTCGCTAGAAACTAAAGCGGTGAGGGGCTTATTTTTTGCAGGTCAAATCAACGGAACGACGGGTTATGAAGAAGCTGGCGCACAAGGATTGTTAGCGGGTGCCAACGCTGCCCTCTATGCGCAAGAAAAAGACAGCTGGTGCCCAAGTCGCAATCAAGCCTATTTAGGGGTCTTGGTGGATGATTTGATCACCCGAGGCGTGACCGAGCCCTACCGCATGTTTACAAGTCGTGCAGAGTATCGACTGCTGCTGCGTGAAGATAACGCCGACATTCGATTGACAGAGGCTGGCCGTAAAATTGGTTTGGTGGACGATGCGCGCTGGGAAGCGTTCTCTCGCAAACAAGAGGCCGTCTTGCAAGAGCAAGAGCGTTTAAAATCTACTTGGGTGCGTCCAGCGACGCTACCAAAGGAGGATGCTATTCGCGTGCTCGGTAAACCAATTGAACATGAATACTCATTGTTTGAATTACTGCGCCGCCCAGAATTAAGCTACGAAGCACTCCTGAGTTTGCCAACAAGCGAAGCGGCCGTTAAGTACGAAGATATTGCTGAAGAAGTCCGCCAGCAAGTTGATATCGCAGCAAAGTATCAGGGTTATATCGATAGGCAGCAAGATGAGATTGAGCGCGCAGCGGGCAGTGAACACACGCAGCTGCCAGAGGATATGGACTATGCTGATGTGCATGGCTTGTCGATTGAGGTTCAGCAAAAGCTTGCACATCATAAACCGCAAACGATTGGTCAGGCGAGTCGTGTGTCGGGCGTGACCCCGGTGGCGGTCTCGTTGTTGCTGGTCTATCTCAAAAGAAAAAATCGAGCAAAAAAAATACATGTAGACGGTGAAAAAGTCGCGTGAATCAGCAGGTGATACTCGAAAAAGGCATTAAAGATGCCAGGTTAAATATTTCAGCGCCAACACAAGCAAAGTTGCTCGATTATTTAACGCTCATGCAAAAGTGGAATAAGGTGCACAACCTCACCGCAGTGCGTGAAGCGGATGAGATGGTGACTTTACATCTTTTAGATAGTTTGGTCGTATCGCCTTATATTGATGCTGCTAATTTGCTTGATGTAGGAAGTGGTGCTGGGCTGCCAGGCATACCCTTGGCAATATGTCTGCCAGGTTTAAAGGTCACAGTAATTGATTCGAATAATAAAAAAGTAAGTTTTATGCGCCAAGCCAAGGCAGAACTTGGCATAGAAAATTTAGAGGTGCTGGGTGGCCGGGTTGAAGATATTTCAGCCGCAAGGCGTTTTGACATCATTATTTCTCGCGCCTTCTCGGATTTGAGTTTATTTATTTCATTAACGCACCACCTATTAAGTGAACAAGGTAAATGGCTGGCAATGAAAGGCGTATATCCGGAAGCGGAGCTCGCTGAGCTTGCAGAAAAAACAGGCGTCACTGCCTCAAAAGTGGAAGTATTAAATGTGCCGGGGCTTGATGCACAAAGACATTTAGCTTTTTTGCCATATCACTCTTATAGTAATCTTTTAAAATAAAGTAGGTAGCATGATGAAGATATTAGCGATTACAAATCAAAAGGGTGGCGTTGGCAAAACCACGACTTGCGTCAACTTGGCAGCAAGTTTGGCAAGTTTTGGTAGTCGGGTACTGCTCGTTGATTTAGATCCGCAAGGCAATGCAACAACGGGAAGCGGTATTGATAAGGCGCAGGTGAAACACACTATCTATCACGTGCTGATCGGGGACAAAACGGTCGCTGAAGTCACACAGAAAACGGAAAAAGGCCGTTTTGATCTGTTGCCTGCTAACAGGGATTTAGCGGGTGCGGAAGTTGAGTTGGTGAATGAAATCGGGCGTGAGACCAAGCTAAAGGTAGCCTTGGCGGCCATTAAGGATCAGTACGATTATGTTTTATTGGACTGCCCCCCTGCGCTGAACTTGGTCACAGTCAATGCATTAACGGCGGCACACGCGGTCATGATTCCGATGCAGTGTGAGTATTATGCGTTAGAAGGACTCACTGATTTAGTGAACACCATCAAGAAAGTGCGTACTCACCTTAACCCTGTGCTAGAGATAGAGGGCCTATTACGTACAATGTTTGATAACCGTAATATGTTGGCACAGCAAGTTTCAGCGCAATTGGTGAGTCATTTTGGTGATAAGGTTTACAACACGCTCATTCCTAGAAATGTGCGTTTAGCGGAAGCCCCAAGTTATGGGATGCCAGCATTGATTTATGATCAATTATCCAAAGGCGCCCAAGCATATTTGCAGCTTGCAGAAGAAATTCTTGCTAGAGCGAAAGCAAAAAAATAATAAACAGTCGGTATTTAAGAATGGACAGAAAATGGTGAAACTTAAGGGTTTGGGACGCGGCTTAGATGCGTTGTTGGCGAATGATATAGAGACTAGTGCTCAGTCTGATAGCCTGGCAACTTTATCAGTAGATAAGCTTCAGCCAGGTAAGTATCAACCTAGAACACACATGGATCAGGCCTCACTGGAAAGTCTTGCGGATTCTATTCGTGCGCAGGGCATCATGCAGCCCATCGTTGTGCGCCTTGTGAATGACGGTAAGTACGAGATCATTGCCGGCGAGAGAAGGTGGCGAGCTTCCCAGATTGCTGGTTTGAAAGAGGTGCCGGTCATCATTAAAGAGATCGCCGATGATGTCGCACTGGCGATGGCGTTGATTGAAAATATTCAGCGCGAAAATCTTAATCCGATTGAGGAAGCTAATGGGATTCAGCGCTTGATTAATGAGTTTGGGATGACTCACGAAACTGCAGCGCAAGCGGTTGGCCGATCACGGAGTGCGGTGACCAATTTGTTACGACTACAAAATCTTCACGCCGTTGTTCAGGAAATGTTAGCGCAGTCAAAACTTGATATGGGACATGCCCGCGCGCTTCTTACCTTGGAGGGTGCTAAACAAATTACTGCTGCAGAAGAGATTGTACAAAACCAGTTATCTGTTCGTTCGGCGGAACAGTTAGTTAAAAAATTATCCAGTGTTGAGCGGTCACCTGTTAAGACAACAACCATGGATCGTGATGTGCTTCGTTTACAAGAGGCGTTGGCACAGAGTCTTGGGGCTGTCGTAACAATTGATGGCGCTAAAAACGGATCTGGAACCCTAAAGATTCGATATGCTAGCCTTGAACAGTTGGATGAAATTATTTCGAAATTTAATTAAAAGTCATCGGCCATGCTTGACTTGAAATGAATAAAACAAGACAATCCTCGACTTCGAACTAAACGTTCATGAGCTGTTTTAATCATAAAACTATAAATGGAAACTATTAAAACAGCGCAAGTGTACAAACAAATGCTGAAGTGGCAGTTGATCGCGACCATTTCAGTGGCAGTCATCGTGTCTGTTGTGGCTCAAAGATTAGGACTAGCTTCCCCTGAACACGCAGGTATTAGCGCTTTGGCGGGTGGGATGTCAGCTGTGTTGGGCGGAATAGCGGGTGCGTTAATTGCAAGAAGCGGTGATAAGAAAAATGATGCTGGCGCGATTCTCATCACAATGCTTAAAGCTGAAGCGGTGAAAATTTTTGTAATCGCATTACTCCTTTTTTTGACCTTCAAGCTGTATAACGAACATTTGGTCCCAATTGCTTTGATTTTGGGCCTAGCGGCATCAGCCATCTTGTCTGGTGTGGCTTTTATTGGTTTAGATAAAAAATAAAGATAGACGCAAGTTTTTAAGGGTTTGATTTATGGCAACTGAACACGCATTAACACCATCAGGCTACATTGAGCACCACCTCTCATTTAATAGCCTATCGATAGGCAATGGCTCATTCTGGACAATAAATGTAGACACGCTCGTGATGTCGGTGGCATTAGGCATGATTGCGATGGGTTTGATTTGGTTAGTGTCGCGTGGTGCAACGGCTGGCGTGCCTACTAAGCGTCAAGCATTTATGGAGTTGGTATTTGACTTCGTGGATGATCAAGTTAAAAACATCTACCACGGCAATCGTCATACATTCATTGCCCCAGCAGCACTGACAGTATTTATTTGGGTGTTCATGATGAACGCGATGGACTTTTTGCCAATCGATATCGTTGCAAAATACATCGTTGAACCCATTGGCGGTGAACACACTTTTTGGCGCTCAGTCCCAACCTCTGATATCAACACAACTTTTGCGCTAGCGCTAACAGTTTGGTTTTTAATGATCTTCTTTGCAATTAAATCCAAGGGCCTTGGTGGCTGGATTCACGAACTATTTTGTTCACCATTTGGCACGAATCCACTGATTTGGCCTGCAAACTTCTTGTTCAACTTAATCGAATACGTCTCAAAACCACTCTCACACTCCTTGCGACTATTCGGCAATATGTATGCGGGTGAGGTTATCTTCTTGTTGTTAGGTTTATGGGCTGCGACGGGTGTTACGGGCACAATCGCTGGCGCGATTCTCGGCGCAGGATGGTCAATTTTCCATATCTTGATCGTAGCGTTGCAAGCATTCATTTTTATGATGCTGACTGTGGTCTACTTGGCGATGGCGCAAGAGAGTCATTAATCTTTTTTGTTTTTTAGTAGTTTAGTAATTTAGTTTGTAATAGTAGTACCTAGTAATATCCCTCAATTTGAAAGGAAACGTAATGGAAGCAGTTCAATATTTAGCAACAATTCAAGCATACACTGGCATTGGCATTGGCCTAATCATCGGTTTGGGCGCAGCTGGCGCTTGTATCGGTATTGGTATCATGTGTGCTAGCTTCTTGGAAGGCGCAGCTCGCCAACCAGAAATGATTCCAGCATTGCAAGGTAAAGTATTCTTGTTATTGGGTCTTATCGATGCATCATTCATTATTGGTGTTGGTCTAGCAATGATGTTCGCATTCGCTAACCCACTATTAAGCGTTGTTCCTCACTAAGCTAACAAATTTAATAAATTAGCTTAACTGGAGTCTGGGAGCAAAAATGGATATTAACTTTACACTGGTAGCACAAGCGATTGCATTCTTTGTGCTCATCGTGTTCACCATGAAATTCGTGTGGCCACCTTTGCTAAATGCAATCGAAACACGTCAGAAAGAAATTGCTGATGGTCTGGCTGCTGGTGAAAAAGGCCGCGCTGAATTAGAGCAGTCTTCTAAGCGTGCTTCTGAAGCACTTACTGAAGCTAAAGTAAAAGCATCAGAGATTTTGGCACTTGCTGAAAAGCGTGCGACACAGATCGTTGAAGATGCTAAAGGTACAGCTAAAGCTGAAGGCGATCGCATTATCACTGGTGCAAGAGCTGAAATCGAGCAAGAGATTAACCGTGCTAAAGAAGGTCTACGTCAACAAGTGTCGACGTTAGCCATCGCTGGTGCTGAAAAAATCTTGCGTAAAGAAATTGACGCTAAAGCGCACGCAGAGATTTTAACTGCAATCGCTAAAGAGCTTTAGGAGGCCTTGGTAAATCATGGCAGAAGCGATAACGATAGCAAGACCTTATGCCACAGCGGTTTTCCGCTTGGCTAAGGAAAAAAAAGCACTAGCTAAGTGGTCTGAAGAATTAGCTTTTATTGGTGCAGTTTCTGATAATGCACAAGTAAAAGCTTTAATCGATGACCCAAAATTACCTTCAAGTGAACTAGAGCGTGCGCTACTTGTTATTTTTGATGGCAAGCTAAGCGATACGGCAGTCAATTTGGTGAAGTTACTAGTTGAGAACGATCGACTCGTCATTATTGCCGATATTGTTGCTGCCTTCGAGGAATTAAAAGCGCTCGATGAAGGTACGCTACAGGCTGAATTAACAGCGGCTTCAAAACCAACCAACGCGCAAGTAAGTGCATTAGTGAAGCAATTGGAAGCGAAGTTTGGTAAAAAAATTGAAGCTCAAGTGAAATTGGATCCTGAATTAATCGGTGGGATCAAAATTGTTGTTGGCGATACGGTGATCGATGCATCAGTACGCGGCCAATTGCAGTCACTTGCATACACGCTTAAAGGTTAGACACTTAAAAGTTTAGACCATCATAGGTCAGGAGACATAAAAATGCAGTTATCAACATCAGAAATCAGTGAACTGATTAAAAGTCGTCTAGAGAATTTCTCTACGACTGCTGAAGCGCGTACCCAAGGTACCGTTGTTTCAGTTACGGACGGTATTGTTCGTGTTCACGGCCTATCAAATGTAATGGCCGGTGAGATGATCGAGTTCCCAGGCAACACATTCGGTTTAGCGTTAAACCTTGAGCGTGACTCAGTAGGTGCCGTTGTTCTTGGTGATTACGAACACATTACAGAAGGCGACATATGTAAATGTACAGGTCGTATTTTGGAAGTGCCAGTAGGCCCAGAACTTATCGGTCGTGTAGTTGATGCGCTAGGTCGTCCTATCGACGGCAAAGGTCCAATCAACGCAAAAATGACGGACAAAATTGAAAAAGTTGCGCCAGGCGTTATTGCACGTAAATCAGTTTCACAACCAGTTCAAACGGGCATTAAAGCGATTGACTCAATGGTGCCAGTTGGCCGCGGTCAACGTGAATTGATTATTGGTGACCGTCAAACTGGTAAGACAGCAGTTGCAATTGATGCGATCATCAATCAAAAGGGTCAAAACATGACCTGTATCTACGTAGCGGTTGGCCAAAAGGCTTCAACCATCGCTAACGTGGTACGTAAACTTGAACAATATGGTGCGTTAGAGTACACAATCATCGTTGCTGCTTCAGCATCTGACTCTGCGGCGTTGCAATTCATTGCACCGTACTCAGGTTGTACGATGGGCGAATACTTCCGTGACCGTGGTCAAGATGCATTGATCATCTACGATGATTTGACAAAACAAGCGATCGCTTACCGTCAAATCTCTCTACTACTTCGTCGTCCACCAGGCCGTGAAGCTTATCCAGGTGACGTGTTCTATCTCCACTCACGTTTGCTAGAGCGTGCAGCGCGTGTAAACGAAGAGTACGTAGAAAAATTCACTAATGGTGAAGTTAAAGGTAAAACAGGTTCATTGACTGCATTGCCAATCATTGAAACACAAGCTGGTGACGTTTCTGCATTCGTTCCGACTAACGTGATTTCAATTACTGATGGTCAGATCTTCTTGGAAACAGACTTATTCAACGCTGGTATCCGTCCTGCGATTAACGCTGGTATTTCAGTGTCTCGCGTTGGCGGTGCTGCGCAAACTAAGGTGGTTAAGAAGCTTGGCGGCGGTGTTCGTTTGGCACTTGCGCAATACCGTGAATTGGCGGCGTTTGCTCAGTTCGCTTCAGATTTGGACGAAGCAACACGTAAGCAACTTGAACGCGGTCGTTTGGTAACCGAGCTGATGAAGCAAGCACAATACTTGCCACTTTCTGTGTCAGAAATGGCAATCAGTTTGCAAGCAGCTAACAAGGGTTACTTGGATGACGTGCCAGTGACTAAAGTATTGGCATTTGAATCTGCATTACATGCATTCATTAAAGCTAAATACAAGGGCTTGGTAGAGCGCATTGAATCAACTTTAGATCTATCAAAAGAAGATGACAAAGAATTGACATCCGCTATTGAAGATTTCAAAGCAAATAGCGCTTATTAATTCGTACTCAAGCTGGAGCTAAATAATGGCTGGTAGTAAGGAAATTAGAACCAAGATCAAAAGTGTAGAAAATACACGTAAGATCACGAAAGCCATGGAAATGGTGGCGGCATCGAAAATGCGTAAAGCGCAGGAACGTATGCGCGCTGCCCGTCCATACGCAGAAAAGATTCGCAATGTTGCGGCGCACATGTCTCATGCTGAGCCTGAGTACAAGCACCCATTCTTAGTTAAACGTGCAGGCGTTAAAAACGTCGGCGTGATCGTTGTAACTTCGGACAAAGGTTTGTGTGGTGGCTTGAACACCAACGTGTTGCGCGTTGCAGTGAATCAAATGCAAGCTTGGGAAGCTGAAAATCTTTCTGTACAAGTGTGTGCAATCGGTAACAAGGGCTTAGGCCTAATGAACCGTATCAGTGCAAATGTGAAATCGCAGATGACTGGTTTGGGCGATGCACCGCAGATGGAAAAACTTATCGGCCCAATTAAAGTGATGTTGGATGCTTACGTTGCTGGCGAAATTGATCAGTTGTATGTTGTATACAACAAATTCATTAACGCGATGAAACAAGAAACGAAGTTAGAGCTACTACTCCCACTTTCAGGTGAAAGCCTTGGTGCACCTAAAGGTCACTGGGATTACATCTACGAGCCTGATGCGCAGGTAGTGATTGATGACTTAATGGTTCGTTATGTTGAATCAGTCATTTATCAAGCAGTCGCAGAAAACATGGCATCTGAGCAAAGTGCTCGTATGGTCGCGATGAAAGCAGCGTCTGATAATGCGAAGACTGTGATTGGCGAATTGAAACTGGTTTACAACAAAGCGCGTCAAGCAGCGATCACGAAAGAAATTTCTGAAATCGTTGGTGGTGCGGCAGCGGTATCGGGTTAATTACGACATCAATATCGAATACAAATATCGAATTAAGCATAGATGGGGATCATTAAGATGAGTCAAGGTAAAGTTGTACAGTGTATCGGCGCTGTTGTTGACGTGGAATTTCCACGTGACCAAATGCCTAAGGTTTATGAAGCCTTGGTATTAGACGAAGCAGGTTCTACAGCAGAAGCTGGCCTGACATTTGAAGTTCAGCAGCAATTAGGTGACGGCATTGTTCGTACCATTGCGATGGGTTCAAGTGACGGCTTACGTCGCGGCATGTCAGTGAAAGCTACTGGCGCTGGCATCTCTGTGCCAGTGGGCACAGCGACACTCGGTCGTGTGATGGACGTGCTAGGCCGTCCAATTGACGAAGCGGGTCCAATCGCAACAGACGAACGTCGCGAGATTCACCAACACGCACCTACTTTTGAAGAATTATCTCCATCAGTAGACTTGCTAGAAACTGGCATCAAGGTGATTGACTTGGTATGTCCATTTGCTAAGGGCGGTAAAGTTGGTTTGTTCGGCGGTGCTGGTGTGGGTAAAACAGTTAACATGCTTGAGCTTATTAACAACATCGCTAAAGAGCACTCAGGTTTATCAGTGTTCGCAGGTGTGGGTGAGCGTACGCGTGAGGGTAACGACTTCTACCACGAGATGGCTGAAGCTGGCGTTATTAAACTAGACAACATGGCTGAATCAAAAGTAGCGATGGTGTTCGGTCAAATGAACGAACCACCAGGCAACCGTTTACGTGTAGCGTTGTCAGGTTTGACAATGGCTGAAAAATTCCGTGACGAAGGCCGCGATATCTTGTTCTTCGTGGATAACATCTACCGTTACACATTGGCTGGTACTGAAGTATCAGCGTTGCTAGGTCGTATGCCATCAGCGGTGGGTTACCAACCGACATTGGCAGAAGAAATGGGTCGCTTACAAGAACGTATTACATCAACTAAGGTTGGTTCTATTACTTCTATTCAAGCGGTTTACGTTCCTGCGGATGACTTGACCGATCCATCACCAGCAACAACATTCCAACATTTGGACTCAACAGTTGTGTTGTCACGTGACATCGCATCATTGGGTATTTACCCAGCGGTTGACCCACTTGACTCAACATCACGTCAATTGGATCCACTCGTGGTTGGTGAAGAGCACTATGCAGTTGCACGTAGCGTTCAACAAACACTACAACGTTACAAAGAATTACGCGACATTATTGCGATTCTTGGTATGGACGAGTTGGCGCCAGAAGATAAATTGGCTGTTGCCCGTGCACGTAAGATTCAACGTTTCTTGTCACAACCTTTCCACGTTGCTGAAGTCTTTACAGGCGCGCCTGGTAAGTACGTACCATTGAAAGAAACCATCAAAGGCTTCAAGGGTATTGTGAACGGTGATTACGACCACCTGCCAGAACAAGCGTTCTACATGGTTGGTGCAATTGAAGAAGCTGTAGAAAAAGCTAAAACTCTGTAATTTGCTATAAAAACTAGCTAAACAGACAGAAAGCAAATAGGTAAAATATGGCATCAACAATACAAATTGAAGTAGTGAGTGCTGAAGAATCTATCTTTTCAGGTGAGGCAGAGTTCGTTGTCGCACCTGCATTGATGGGTGAGGTTGGTATTTATCCACGTCACACGCCTATGCTTACAAGTATTAAGCCGGGTGCGTTACGTATTAAATTAGCAGCAGGCGATGAACAATTAATCTTTGTTTCTGGCGGCATTCTTGAGGTTCAACCAGGTATGGTGACTGTGCTTGCTGATACAGCAATTCGTGGTCATGACTTAGACGAAGCTAAAGCGTTAGAAGTTAAACGTCTAGCAGAAGAAACCTTGAAGAGTAATGCGAGCGAAGTTAATTACGCTTTGGCACAGAGCGAGTTGGTTGAGGCGTTGGCTCAACTACAAGCAATTGCGAAGTTACGTAAAACTACCCACTAAGCAGCATTGTTCCAAAAGCATAAAAGAAAGGCAGCTGAGGCTGCCTTTTTTGTTATGTGATGCTGATTCCATTACAATGAAACACATATAGCAAAATCATAAGTCATGATTCAATTATGAGTACAAAAAAACTAAACATTGTTATTCTAGCCGCGGGCAAGGGCACGCGTATGCAGTCCTTTATGCCTAAAGTTTTGCACCGTCTAGCGGGTAAAACATTATTGCAACATGTGATTGATACAGCTAAACAGCTAAGCCCTAATAAGGTTGTGGTGGTTTATGGTTATGGTGGTGATGCTGTCCCTAAAGCGTTTAAGCACGAGACAGTCTCATGGGTTGAGCAAAAGGAACAGTTAGGCACAGGTCATGCAGTATTACAGGCTGTTCCGCATTTAGATGATGAAGGAGCCACCCTCATCCTATTGGGAGATGTTCCACTTCTCAATCAGCGGAGTTGCTTATCCCTTCTTGAAAAAACCGAAGGCCTTGGATTGTTAACTGTTAAAAAAAAGAACCCAACTGGCTATGGCCGCATTGTCCGAAACGATCAGCAACAGATACTCGCGATCGTTGAACATAAGGATGCGACAGAGTCACAAAGAGCGATCACTGAGGTGAACACGGGTATCATGGCTGTGAGTAACAGTAAATTGAAGACTTGGTTATCAAAACTCAGCAATAACAATGCGCAAGGCGAGAATTACTTGACTGACATCGTCGCAATGGCCGTCAATGATGGCTTGAAGGTGGAAGCGGAGATCACACATGACGAGGCCTCAGTTGAGGGCGTTAACTCAAAGACCGATTTGGCCAATTTAGAGCGCGTGTACCAAACACGAAACGCATCAGTGCTTATGCAAGCAGGTGCAACGCTAGCTGATCCTTTGCGAATCGATGTTCGTGGTCATTTAACCGTTGGTAAGGATGTAGAAATTGACGTTGGCTGTGTCTTTGAGGGACAGGTTACCTTGGCGGACGGAGTAAAAGTTGGACCGTACTGCGTGATCAAGGACAGCACTATTGGGGAGACGAGCATGATCGAAGCCTTTACCCATATTGATCAAGCTCATGTTGAATCTAATTGCAGAGTGGGGCCTTATGCCCGCCTTCGCCCTGGAGCTGAGATTTCCGATGCGGCGCACGTAGGTAACTTTGTTGAGATCAAAAATAGTCAGGTCGGCGAGAGCTCCAAGGTTAATCACCTGAGCTATGTAGGCGATGCGACCATCGGTAAGAACGTGAACATCGGCGCTGGAACGATCACCTGCAACTACGACGGCGTCAATAAATACAGAACCATCATACAGGATGATGTATTTATTGGTTCAGATACCCAGCTCGTCGCGCCTGTCGTCATTGGTGAAGGTGCTACAATTGCAGCTGGCTCTACCATTACGAAGAACGCGCCCGCGGGTCAGCTCACCTTCTGCAGAGCAAAAGATCAAAAGAGTATTGCCAACTGGAAACGTCCGATTAAAAAATAATGAGAGTTATTCAGAAAGAAAAATATGTGTGGCATCGTCGGCGCAATTGCAAATAGAAACATCGTCTCAACCCTGATAGAGGGACTAAGCCGTCTGGAGTATCGCGGCTATGACTCAGCGGGAATTGCCGTACTCAACGGACAGTCCATCGAGCGCGTGCGAGCGGTTGGGCGTGTTGCAGCGATGACCGATAGGGCAAGCGAGGTTCAGCTAAGCGGCCAAATCGGTATCGGACACACGCGCTGGGCAACCCACGGCGGTGTGACGGAAAGTAATGCCCATCCCCATGAATCGAAGGGTGAAATCGCAGTCGTCCATAACGGCATCATTGAGAACCATGACGAGCAACGTGATCGCCTCGCAAAATTAGGCTATGTGTTCGAGTCTCAGACAGACACCGAGGTCATCGCTCATCTTATTCATTACTATCACGACCAAGGTTTAGCGCTACTTGCGGCGACACAAAAGGCGGTGGCGGAGTTAACTGGTGCGTTTGCCATCAGCGTTATTTCTATCAAAGAACCGAACGCGATGATTACCGCGCGCTTTGGTTGTCCTCTGTTAGTTGGCCTGGGTGAAGGTGAAAACTTCATCGCATCAGACGTTTCAGCCGTGCTTTCAGTCACACGTAAAGTCATGTATTTGGAAGATGGCGACGTGGCGGAAATTCGACGTGATGGCGTGACGGTGTTCGGTGCAGACGGTAAAATCGTCACCCGCAAGATCCACATGAGTGATGTGTCTTTAGCATCGATGGAGCTTGGGCCTTACGCTCACTTCATGCAAAAAGAGATCCATGAGCAACCACGTGCATTAACTGACACTATTGAGGCGCTGATCGATGACAACAAGTTCTCGCCCGCGCTTTTTGGTGATGGGGCAGAAGAAATTTTTAATCAGGTCGACAGCATTCTTATCTTGGCGGCTGGTACAAGCTACTACGCAGCCCTAACCGCGAAGTATTGGATTGAAGATATTGCGAAGCTACCAACGAGCGTAGAAATTGCCAGTGAATATCGCTATCGCCAATCAGTGCCAAATCCTAAGCAGTTAATTGTGACCATTTCACAATCTGGCGAGACGCTAGATACGATGGAAGCCTTGAAGCATGCTAAGTCATTAGGCCAGAATCTGACCTTGTCCATTTGTAATGTACAAGAGAGTGCAATCCCACGTGCGTCAGCGCTCGTTTTCTACACCCGAGCAGGCGCAGAGATTGGCGTGGCATCGACCAAAGCATTTACAACCCAACTGGTTGCACTTTTCACACTGGCAGCAACACTCGCAAAACAACGTGGGTTGCTGCCCAAACCCCAAGAGCAACAATACCTCAATGCACTTCGTCAGCTCGCGGGCAGCGTTCAACACGCACTCAATTTAGAGCCACAAATTCGAGAGTGGGCAAAAGCATTTGCGAATAAACACCATGCATTATTCTTGGGCCGAGGCATCCATTATCCGATTGCGCTAGAAGGCGCATTGAAGCTCAAGGAGATTAGTTACATTCATGCAGAGGCTTACCCTGCAGGAGAGCTAAAACATGGCCCATTGGCGCTTGTAGATAGTGACATGCCTATCGTTGTGATCGCACCGAATGACGCCTTGCTCGAAAAGGTGAAATCCAATATGCAAGAAGTGGCAGCACGCGGTGGTCAGCTTTTTGTGTTTGCTGATGCTGACAGCCACTTCGCTGAAAGTGAAGGTGTCCACGTGATCCGAACACCACGCCATGTGGGTGTGCTCTCTCCAATCTTACACACAATCCCTGTTCAAATGCTGGCATATCATGCAGCCTTGCTCAAGGGAACAGACGTCGACAAACCGCGTAACCTCGCTAAATCTGTGACCGTCGAGTAGTTTCGTTAGGACCCGCTCCGCAGAAACTCCCCAGAAACACCGCAAAGAACCTCAGAGTTAGCATCGGACCACTGACTCTCGACATTCGTCCCCTGAGTTCCTATCAGCAATACTTAATCAGCACTATTAACACGCTAAGATCCCGCTCATGGAGTGATCGTCAGATAGCAATGTACTTCAATGAAACGGGTTACCTAACACCAAGAGGACACAGGTTTATTGCTCAGAGTGTTTTCTCGATACGGAAGAAGTATGAGAAGCGGTTAATGAGAATTGGTCAAAAATAGTTAACTGTTTCGGGTAATGAAATTTAGAATATAACTATATAAAAAAGTTTAACTTTTTCAGAGGGTATTGAAAATGACTAAAAGTTTAGATTTGGGGTGTGGGTTAAAACCAAAAAACCCGTTTAATGCGTCAGAGTTGTATGGTGTTGATATTAGACAAGGAAATGATAAGGTTTTAATAGCAGATCTTGCTGTTGAACCAATACCATTCGATGATTGTTATTTTGATTTTTGTTCTGCATTTGATTTCATTGAGCATATACCAAGAGTTATATACGCTCCCAATAGAAAATTTTGTTTTGTTGATTTAATGTCGGAGATTTACAGGGTCCTAAAACCAGGAGGAAGATTTCTATCTTTTACTCCTGCATTTCCTGCAGCGGCAGCGTGGAGAGATCCAACCCATGTCAACATTATTACAACTGAAACTTTCCCCTTATATTTTGATACCCAAAAATGTTTAGCAAAGATGTATGGGTTTAAGGGTGGATTCCAGATAGAAAAACAGAATTGGCATACTAATAAAATTCATCTTATTACTGTTCTTAAAAAACCAGATGAAAGTTAGAATGAGATATTAGGAGTTAAGAAAATAGATTCTTGTTTTAAAACAAAAAGAGTTAACGCGCGTTAATTCTTTTTATTCCAATTAAACATAGCATGCGTTTAATGAAAGAGTATTTACCTAAAATAGACAAAAACAACGACTCTAGTTTAGTCGCCAATAATTGATTGTTCGTGGACATAATTAATATTCCTAAAAAGTTATGGAGTTTTGATTTTAGTTCATAACATACTTTTATTAAAGGCAATTATTTGGAATTAAATAACTGTGATCAATGATACAACCATGACGAAAAGAGAAATCACAATTGTTGATATTCCATCACCTGGCATATTAGGAGGGGTTTATTCTGATTTGATTCTAGCGCTTACTCATTCAATTAACTCTCTAGGGTTTAAAGTAATTTATGAGCGTCGTTTAATTCGCACAACAAGTCCAGTCATTATTTTTGGTTTATATAGAGAGTTTATAAATAATTCTCCGCAAATCCAATTGCCACCGAATTATTTCAATTTCAATCTTGCCCCAATTCTTGGTACTAAGACTCCATGGTTTCAAAATTATCTTCAGTGTGTTTCTAAGCATAATCTTATTGATTATTCGCATAGCAATATTTCAAATTTAAGTAAACTAAGTACTAACTTAAGACCTGCACATCTTTTTAATTTTGGTTATTTTGATCTAATGCCATTCAAAGGTTTTGAGCGAGGTGAAAGTTATCTTTTCTTTGGCAAATTAAATGAAGATAGAGCGCAAAGATTGAAATCTTTTCAAAGTGCAGGGTTGCAGTTGAATGTTCTTCAAAATGTTTGGGGGCATGAAAGAGATATTCAAATTCGAAAAGCAAAAGCAATTATCAATATTGGAAAATATGATCCGAATATACTTGAGGTTTACAGAATTTGGCATTCACTTTGTCTAGGAACTCCTGTCTATTCAGACGCAGGAATTGACGAAACTCTAGCAAAAGAATATTCAAAATACATTAACCTTAGTGTACGCTTAGAGATTGATAGTTTTTTGATTCCTCCTGTGTCACCTAGTTTGTATAAAAAAGAAACGACTTTTATGGAAAGTGTAAATGCTTTGTTGGATTTTATAAATCAATAAAATTGACTTCGGCAAAAAATTTTAGATATGGTTAATCAGAATACAACCGATCAGTTTAATTTCTAAGAATTCAAAAACGTCTGCACAACATTGATATGTCTTGTTCGGACATCATTGAGCGGTTAGTTAGTCTTTGCATCATCTTTCCACGAACTGACCAACTAGTTTGGGATGCCATCAAGGGAGTTCTCCAGCAGATCAACGATAAACCCCCGCAATCCAGTTCCTCAATCCAAGCAGATTGAATCGCCACTAATTTAGTAGACGCCTTTGAGCCATAATAATGGCAAACAAAGAAAGGCATAAAATGAGTGGCAAACGTTATCCCGAAGAATTTAAATTAGCAGCGGTGCGTCAAGTGATTGAAGGTGGCTACGCCGTGACTGATGTGGCAAGTCGCTTGGATGTCACAAAAGACAGTCTGTACGCTTGGGTCAAGCGATATGGTCCTGACTCAGCTGTTCACCAAGCTAAAACAGCTGAGCAGGCTGAACTTAACCAACTCCGTAAAGAGCTCAAGCGTGTCACAGAAGAACGTGACCTGTTAAAAAAAGCCGCGGCATACTTCGCGAAACAGTCCGAGTAAGGTATGCCTTCATTCAGGAGCATCTGGACTGCTGGCCAACTAGATGGTTATGCCAAATGTTAGAAGTTCATCCCAGTGGCTTTTATCCATGGTTAAAACAACCGCATTCATCACGCTATCAAAGCAACCAACGCCAAACTGGTTTGATTAAGCAATGCTGGCTTGAGTCGGGCGGCGTATATGGCTACCGCAAGATTCATAGCGATATGCGGGCATTAGGTGAGGTCATTGGTATTAATCGTGTGTATCGTCTCATGCATGCGAGCGGACTAAAGGCGCAGGTGGGTTATCGTAAACCACGTCACTACAGTGGCAAGCCCTATCTAACAAGCCCCAATACATTAAACAGGCAGTTCAATCCAACTTACCCTGATCAATCATGGGTGACTGATATTACGTATATCCGCACTCATGAGGGTTGGCTGTATTTGGCGGTGGTCATGGATTTGTTCTCACGTCGCATTGTGGGATGGTCAATGCAATCACGGATTACCAAGGAGTTAGTCTTAGATGCTTTGCTGATGGCAGTCTGGCGCAGAAAACCTAAAACTACAGTCTTGGTGCATTCTGATCAGGGTAGCCAATATACCAGCGAGGACTGGGAAGTATTTTTAAAGGCGCACAATTTGGAATCAAGCATGAGTCGTCGTGGCAATTGCCATGACAATGCAGTGGCTGAAAGCTTCTTTCAACTATTAAAACGAGAAAGGATTAAACGAAAAATATATAACAGCAGAGATGAAGCAAGACAGGATATTTTTGACTACGTTGAGATATTTTATAACTCGAAGCGTCGTCACAATTCCAATAATTTACTATCTCCGATAGACTATGAAAATCAATTCAGAAAAACGGCTGAGTGGTGTCTACAAAGTTAGTGGCGATTCAGACGGGGAAGTCCAATTAATGCTTACACTATCTCATAGAGGTTAGACTATCAAAAATAGTTTTTGCTGAAGAACCAATGTTGTATATGAATAACTCTCGAATTTTTTCGCTCATTTTCTTATTAATTTGCGTAGGGTCTTCAACGTATTTTATGGTTTCCAGTAGTTTTTCTGTATTTTCAAATTCATAGGTAGCGGAAGATATAATTTTGGAAATGGTTTTATCAAAATAAACACCACCAATAGATCTTATTAGCGGTATTTTGAACAATGATGCCTCTGCCAATAATGAACTATTATCGCCAATAAAAATATCAGAAAGAAATGCTAATTCGGCAGACTTTGGTTCGTCTAGAAAAACCTTCACTTGATTGCTCTGTTTTGCTTTTAAGGAGTTAACTAACCAGTGAGCATCAAAATGAGGTGTTTTTACAGGTCGATCAACTAGAAACTCACTTTTTGGATTTGTTAATAACTTCGGGTGACAAGTGCAGATAATTTGATGATTTGGAAAATTCCAAATTAGAGCATCTAATAGTCCGGTGCCAAATCTTCTTAAATTGCCTATTGATGTCCAATGAGAACTTAGTAGGATTGTTCTTTTATCTTCTAATCCCAATAATTTTCTTTTTCTAGTTCTGAGGTCAGGGGTCGAATTAGAAAGATCTATTAAATAATCATTTGCTGGATTTCCCGATGGAATGAATTTATCTTCATTAAATTTATCTTTAAGATGGTGCTTAATAAAAGGCAACTCTTGTGGCGAAAGTCCAAAATATATATCAGAATGACGTGCCGTATATAACGACCAAGCGCTGTTGCCAAACATTGACCCATGGTGAACTCCTACAAATCTTCCTTTAAATTTATCTTTTTCGATTGGATTCCCGGATATTACGAACTGCCAACTTAACTTCATGGCATCACTCTCGTTAACGAAGTGTTTGGAATAACCCTTCAAGAAGTTCATGCAATAGTTATTTACTAATATCTTACATTCGTATTCATTTTGAATAAAAATATCTAAAACAGGTAGTAAGGAACGACGATTGACCTCGTCGCTAATAATAAAAAGAAGACTCATTATATTTTATGCAAATATTATTTAAGGCAAATAGTATATCTTATGTGCAATAAATCTAGTTTGTATCTAATTAATTGTCTGTACTGCTGACCTGCTCCCAATTCGCATGGGCTTTACGTGGTGCGTGCTTCATCATGAAGTCCCAAAGCCAGGGCGGTAACAAACGCATAAATCTAGCTAGCACACCCATCTGCCATGGGATGACGATGAATCGTTTTTTCTTCGCAATTGCACTCGCGAATTTTTTAGCTGCAACCTCGGGCGCCATTAAAAATGGCATGGGGTACTCGTTAATATCTGTCATGGGCGTTTTGATATAGCCGGGTGCAATGGTGGTGACATTGATTCCATCAAGACTTAGTTCTATGCGAAGGCTTTCTAGATATGAAATAACGGCGGCCTTGGATGCGCTATAAGCCCCAGCTCCAGGCAGACCTCTAATACCAGCGACGCTGGCAATCCCAACCAAGCTCCCCTTGCCCGCATGCTTCATGGATGCAATGAATGGCTGGAATGTGTGGACCATGCCAAGAAGATTAATATCAATCACCCCCTTGAAAGTGTCGATATCCTCTTTATTTTCAGTGAGTGTGCCGGCGCTAACGCCTGCATTTGCGATCACAATATCAGGTGCACCAAAGCGCGCAATAAAGTCCAGCGCGGCCGCTTCAAGCGCACCTGCATCTCTGACATCAAGGGCGTAGATGATCGTTTCTGTCGTGAGTGAATCTTGGAGAGTGTTTAGTCTGTCCTGCCGCCTTGCAGCGCGGCCAATGATGGCGCCCTCTTTGGCATAGTGCTCAGCGAGTGCCTGCCCTATGCCGCTTGAGGCGCCTGTGATAAAAACTTTAAGTGCTGACACGGGTTTGTGTCTTTACTTATTTTTTAGTGGCTTTATCTTTACGGACGTTTTCGATGATGTAGTTCGCAACGTTTAACACTTCTTGATTGCCACCAGCCATCGTGACAGAAGTGATGTATTTGCCATCAATAATCAAAGATGGAACACCCGTTGCACCAGACGCGCGGAAGATTTGCGCAGCTTGATTAAGCTTTGTATTGAGAGAGAAAGAGTTAAACTCAGTTTCAACTTTTTTACGATCTAGGCCGCTTTCTTTGGTAATCCAATCAATCGTTGCTTTTTCATCATTTGGTAAAAACGCTTTTTGTTTATGTAGTGCATCAAAAAGTTTGCTGTGTAATTTTTCCGACAAGCCCAAAGCTTCCATTACGTAAAATGCTTTAGCCATTGGCGCCCAATCAGGGCGAGGCAGGCCTGGCACGCGCTTAAAAGTTACATCTTTAGGTAAGGCTTTCACCCAGGCAGCAAGTTGTGGTTCCAGAACATAGCAATGTGGACATCCATACCAAAACAATTCAGTGACTTCAATCTTCGCTGGGTTATCTGTAGGCATTACTTGGGTTGTTTGCGTAAACTCAGTTCCATTTTGTGGCGTACCTGCCATTACTGTTGTAGAAACCAGCAACATGAGTGCGGTCATTAGTTTTTTCATGTTTTGTATCCTTAGTCAATAATATTGAAAACTTAATTCAATTGCTTTAATTTAGTGCTTGAATAACGCATTAAGTTTAAATTGGCTGACAAATAATAAGAGGTTGTCGTCTTACTGCTGAGCACTTGTATTCACTTTAATTAGATCCGGTTTGAAACCATTATCCACTAAATCGCTTCTCGTTTTAGTAAGTTGTGACGGATCTGAGTAGGGTCCCACACGCACGCGGTGCAATACACCTTTATCGGTGGTGGTAGCGGTTTGAATAATCGCTTCTAAGCCAAGTAAGGCTAATTTTGCTTTTACATTATCAGCCTCTTGTTCAGTTTTAAATGCACCGACCTGAAGAAAGTAAGTTTCTTTAGCTTGCGTATTATTTTCTAACTGTTTAATTTCCTGCTCGGTCACTTTAGATTCGTTGCCTGGCAGAATGTTGTAATACTCAAAACGATCTTTAGTAGGCGCTTCATCTGCTTTAGCATCTTTTTTAATTTCAATTGGATTGCCTGATTCTACGATTACCGCAGATTCTGATTTTGCATTAAATGGACTTTCGCCGCCCTTAATGTAAACAGTAAATCCAACCGCCATGGCTACACCAACAAGTAGGCCAACAATCAAGCCATTTAAGAATGGGTTAGGCTTATTCTCTGGTTTCGGCGGTGCTGGTTTGTAATCTCTGCTCATATTGATGTCCAGTTAATGACTTAATTTGAATCTAATCCTTACATCTTATTCGGCGCGCTCACACCCAATAATTGTAGGCCATTTCGTAATACTTGCTGTGTTGCACTGATCAGCGCCAAGCGCGCCAATTTAGTTGTTTCATCCTCCACCAATATTTTATGCTCATTGTAGAAACTGTGTAAGTCACTCGCTAAGTCTTTTAGATAATTGGCGATGTTGTGAGGCGCTAAGTCAGCGGCTGAATTCTCAACTACTTCTGGGAACTCGCTCAAGCGTTGCATTAACGCTGCATCATGGGCACTGTAGAGCGGGCTGAGATCGACCTTCGGAAGGCTGCTAGCATCGCCAGCCCACTGCGCTAACACGCTGCAAATACGCGCATGCGCATATTGGATATAGTAGACAGGGTTGTCATTGGTTTGCGCGCGCGCTAAATCAATATCAAAAATCAGTTGTGAGTCGGCACGACGTGCGGCTAAGAAGTAGCGCGTTGCATCGCAGCCTACTTCTTCAATCAAGTCGCGGAGCGTCACATAACTGCCCGCACGTTTAGATAGTTTCACTTCTTCACCACCGCGCATCACCGTCACCATCTGGTGCAAAACGTAATCGGGCCAGCCCTGTGGGATGCCAACATTGAGTGCCTGTAATCCTGCACGCACGCGGGTGATCGTGCTGTGGTGGTCGGCGCCTTGCTCGTTAATGACGCGGTCAAACCCACGGTTCCACTTGTCCACATGGTAAGCCACGTCAGGGACAAAATAAGTATAGCCTCCATCCGTTTTACGCATCACACGGTCTTTGTCATCTCCAAAGTCCGTGGTCTTTAACCAAAGTGCATCATCCTGCTCGTAGGTGTGGCCGCTAGCGATTAAGTTTTGTACGGTTTTCTCAACTTTGCCCTGGGTATAAAGGGCTGACTCAAGCGAGAACACGTCGAATTTAATTTGGAATGCTTTGAGATCTAGATCCTGCTCGTGGCGGAGGTAGGCAACAGAGAAAGCGCGAATGGATTCTGTATCCTCTACAACACCAGTGGCGGTCACCGACATGTCATCAGCGATCACGGTTTCTTTGTTGAGGTAGGCCTTTGCAACATCAGCGATATAATCGCCACGGTAACCCGCTTCAGGCCAATCAATGCTCTCTGGGCTCACGCCCTTGCAACGAAGCTGAACAGAAAGCGTGAGATTATCAATCTGTGCCCCCGCATCGTTGTAGTAAAATTCACGCGTCACCGCCCAGCCATTCGCATCGAGCAAGCGAGCCAGGCAGTCACCAACTGCCGCGCCGCGGCCATGACCCACGTGGAGTGGGCCCGTTGGGTTTGCTGAAACAAATTCGACCTGGACCCTACGCTTCTGGCCGATTTGGTTGTGACCGAATTTTTCGCCCTGCGCTGCAATTAAACCGATCACAGCCTGTTTAGCATTTGCACCAAGGTAGAAGTTAATAAAGCCCGCGCCAGCGATTTCTACTTTTTCAACATAAGCAGAAGGTGGTAATGCTTGGATTAGGCTTTCTGCAATTGCACGTGGATTTTGACGAAGTGGTTTCGCAAGCAACATGGCTAAGTTCGTTGAGAAGTCGCCGTGGTCTTTGTTTTTTGGACGCTCAAGCTGGATCGCTAGATTAGACGCGTCAAAATCCGCATTTTGCGTTAAGCTTTTTGCGGCTTGGGCTAGTAATTCGGTAAAATGTGCTTTCAAGGCAGAATATCTAAGAGGTATAAAAGATGTATTTTAACTCATTGAGTGCTTGCACTCATCCCCTATTCAATTTTATCTAGCGTTTACCTAGCGTTAATGCATAAAAATATCCTTCAAATTGCCCTGGACGTCCCTCTAGATCGACTTTTCGATTATCTCGATGGGGGTGTTGACGTTAAAATCGGTCAGCGCGTGATCGTCCCTTTTGGTGCGCGTAAGGTCGTGGGTATGGTCGTGGGCATTAGCGACACGAGTGAGTTTGCAATTGAAAAACTTAAATCCATCGTCCAGGTCTTTGACGGTGAGCCGCCAATCGGAGCGGATACTTTTGGCTTGTTAAGATTCTGCGCTGATTACTACCAATATCCGTTTGGTCAGGCATTATTAGCAAGCCTACCGACAAGGCTTAGACAAATCGAGCCGGCTGTTTCACGAAAGCAATTTCTATATGCCATCACCCCTGAAGGTTTGCAGGCAAGTATTGATGAAATTCCGGCGCGGCAAGCTGTCCAGCGTAAGATTTTCCTCGCGCTTCAACAAGGGTCGCTGACTGAAGCTGCCCTCAAAGAAATTTCAGCAGGCTGGCGGCCTGCAATTGAGACTTTCCAAGGCAATGGCTGGATACAATCAGAGCAAGTGTTAGCAGGCTTTAAATCTAGCAACCAACCTGTTCCTCCCCCCTTGCTTAATGAAGAACAAACCTTTGCAGTCAATCAGGTCATTGAAAGCGCAAATACCTTTAAGCCATTTTTACTGCATGGCATTACGGGTAGCGGTAAAACTGAAGTTTATATGCAGATTCTGCAGCAAATTTTGACCGATCCAAATAGCCAGGCGCTTGTGCTAGTCCCTGAAATTAATCTCACGCCACAGTTAGAGGCGCGATTTAGAAATAGACTGCCACATTTCCCCTTGGTCTCTCTGCACAGCAACCTTAGCGAGAGCGAGCGCTTACAAAATTGGCGCTTGGCGCAATCAGGGCAAGCCAGAATTATTATTGGAACGCGTTTAGCAGTCTTTACGCCTATTCCCAATTTGAAAGTTGTCTTAGTCGACGAAGAGCACGATGGTTCTTATAAACAGCAAGATAGCATGCGTTACCATGCCCGCGACGTTGCGATGGTGCGGGCACAGCGCAATCAAGTGCCTATTGTGATGGGGAGTGCAACCCCAGCGCTAGAGTCTTGGCAGAATGCGCAAACAGATAAATATACCTTGCTCAGTTTAAATAGCCGCGCTGTTGCGCAGTCAGCGTTACCCAATATTCGATGTCTTGATACCACTAAACTTGAAAGTGAGAATGGACTCACCCCTGTGATGGTGAATGCCATGCGTGAGCGCTTAGAGCGCAGTGAGCAAAGCCTGTTATTTATCAATCGACGAGGCTACTCGCCGGTCTTGCTATGCAGTGCCTGTCACTGGATTGCGCCTTGCATGCGCTGTAGCAGTCGTTTGGTGGTGCATCTTAAGCAGGGTCGATTACGTTGTCATCATTGTGGCCATGAGCAAAAGATGGTTCGTCAGTGTACAAGTTGTGGCAATGCGGATTTGCATCCAACCGGCCATGGCACGCAGCGTTTGGAAGAGACCCTTAAGCAGCTTTTCCCTAGTGCTAGAATTCAACGCGTCGATCGCGACAGCACTAGTCGCAAGGAAGCGCTCAATGATATTTTGACCGCGGTTCATGCGAACGAAATTGATATTTTAATTGGCACGCAGATGATGGCTAAAGGACATGACTTTCCTAACCTCACATTGGTAGGGGTGATTGACACCGACAGCGCATTGTTCAGCCCTGATTTTAGAGCCGCTGAGCGTTTATTTGCACAGCTGATGCAAGTATCGGGCCGTGCTGGCCGTGCCGAAAAAGCAGGCGAAGTCCTGATACAGACTGCATTTCCAAGTCATCATTTGTTTAATGCGCTGCGCAGCCAGGATTATCCTGCTTATGCACAAACCTTATTGCAGGAACGTGAAATGGCGCAGTTCCCACCTTTCTGTTATTTAGCTTTATTGCGTGCGGAAGCGACTAATTATCGAGACGTTGAGGCTTTTCTAAACTTCGCCTTTGAGCTTGCCCGTAACTTGAGCCAGCAGGTGCTGACCTATGATCCAATGCGTGCACAAATGGAAAGGCTAAAGGGTATGGAGCGTGGTCAAATCTTGATGCAAGCCAGCCAGCGTGGCGCCCTGCAGAAACTACTCGCCGGCCTTACGCCGCAATTACGCGCGAGTAAATTGGCGGCGAAGGTGCGTTGGAGCGTGGATGTTGATCCGATGGAGTTTTAGAACTGCATTAAGCTTGGTGATATTGCTTACTGTGTTCCCGTACCGCTGATAAAAATGATGCCGCGTTTTCTGGCGGCGTCCACTGCGTAATGCCGTGGCCCAAATTAAACACGTGGCCATGACCTTTGCCGTAGCTGGCTAAAATCGTTGCGACTTCTTTCTCAATCGCCTCGGGCGTGGACAGTAAAATCGCTGGGTCCATATTGCCTTGAAGCGCAACCTTGTTCCCAACGCGTTGACGCGCTTCCCCGATGCTCACAGTCCAGTCTAAGCCTAATGCATCTGCACCAATGTTAGCTTGCGCCTCAAGCCAGAGTGCACCCCCTTTGGTGAACACGATACTTGGCACCTTCTTGCCCTCGGCTGTCTTGGTGAGGCCATTTACAATCTTTTGCATGTAAGCGAGTGAGAACTCTTGGTAGGCGTTGTGTGAAAGTGCGCCGCCCCATGAGTCAAAAATCATCACGGCTTGCGCACCCGCTGCGATCTGCGCGTTGAGATACAAAATCACCGTTTGCGCGGTCGTTTCGAGGATGTGATGCAACAAATCAGGACGAGCATAGGCCATCTTCTTAATCGTTAAGAAATCTGTGCCACCCTTACCTTCCACCATATAGGTGGCTAGGGTCCAAGGGCTACCAGAGAAGCCAATCAACGGCAGGCGACCCTCTAATGTCTTACGTATTTGGCTGACGGCATCGAATACGTATTGGAGCTTTTCCATGTCTGGCACTTCAAGTTTTTTGATATCCGCTTCTTGTTGTAGCGTACGCTCAAATTTTGGGCCTTCGCCTTCCTCGAAATAAAGACCTAAGCCCATTGCATCAGGCACGGTCAAGATGTCAGAGAATAGAATAGATGCATCGAGCAATGGATAGCGATCTAGTGGCTGCATCGTGACCTCTGTGGCGAAGTCAGGGTTTTTACAAAGCTGCAAAAAGCTGCCCGCCGTTTTACGACTCTCACGATACTCCGGCAAGTAGCGACCAGCTTGGCGCATCATCCAAACTGGGGTGTAGTCTGTTGGTTCGCGCATAAGGGCTTTGAGGAAGGTATCGTTTTTTAATGTCGTCATTTTGCTATCTATATCTAAATACTTCAGTGATGAAAAAAGGGTGCCTAGCACCCTTTTCTCTTACGCTAACTTAGCGAGGTAGATTTGAAGAGCCCATTAAGAACTCATCCACCGCTCGGGCGCACTGACGACCCTCACGGATTGCCCAAACCACGAGTGATTGACCGCGACGCATATCGCCAGCCGCAAATATTTTGGCTTTCGAGGTGGTGTAGCAACCCACTCCATCGGTCGTTGCTTTTGCATTGCCGCGCGCATCTTTTTCTACGCCAAACGCATCGAGTACCTTTTGCATGGGGCTTACAAACCCCATCGCCAGCAATACTAAGTCCGCTTTAATCGTGAATTCAGAGCCTGGCACTTCTTCCATTTTGCCGTTTTTCCACTCAACCTTAGCGCCTTTAAGTGCAGTGACCTTGCCATTCTCACCAATGATTTCTTTAGTGGTGATCGACCAGTCACGTTCACAGCCTTCTTCGTGCGAGCTTGAGGTACGGAGTTTAAGCGGCCAATTTGGCCATACCATATTCTTATTTTCTTTTTCTGGCGGTTGTGGCATCACCTCAAATTGCGTGATCGATACAGCGCCATGACGGTTAGAAGTGCCCACACAGTCAGAACCTGTATCGCCGCCACCAATCACAACCACATGCTTATTCGTTGCCATGATTTGGTTGGGCACAGTATCGCCAGCGACCACTTTATTTTGTGGGCGTAGGAAGTCCATCGCAAAATGCACACCATTAAGCTCGCGGCCTGTTACTGGCAAATCACGTGGGTTTTCAGCACCACCCGCTAAAATCACTGCATCGAAATCTTTGCTTAAATCTTCAGCACTGACGTTCTCGCCAACGATATGATTCACACGGAACTCAACGCCTTCAGCTTCCATTTGTTCAACACGGCGGTCGATATGGCTCTTCTCAAACTTGAAGTCAGGAATGCCGTAACGAAGCAAACCACCTACGCGCGTTTCTTTTTCAAACACAACAACATTGTGACCTGCACGCGCTAACTGCTGGGCTGCTGCCATACCTGCAGGACCTGAGCCAACGATGGCAACTTTCTTACCTGTTTTTTGCGCTGGCGGTTGTGGAACCACCCAGTTATTTTCCCAAGCTTTATCAATAATCGCGTGCTCAATAGATTTAATGCCTACTGCATCATCATTAATATTGAGTGTACATGCTGCCTCACAAGGGGCTGGGCAGATACGACCAGTAAACTCTGGGAAGTTGTTGGTTGAGTGCAACACATCAATCGCACCCTTCCAGTCTTGTTGATACACCAAATCATTCCAATCAGGAATGATGTTGTTGACTGGACAGCCTGTTGTACAAAAAGGAATCCCGCAGTCCATACAGCGTGCGCCTTGGACCTTCGCTTGATCATCAGTTAAATGAAGTACAAATTCTTTGTAGTTCTTAACGCGATCAGTGACTGGTAGATTAGCCTCTGAAAGACGTTCAAATTCCATAAAGCCAGTAACTTTACCCATGATTATGCAGCCTCCTTCTTGGCAGCAGCGAGCTCATTAAGCGCGCGTTTGTATTCATTTGGCATCACTTTTATAAATTTGCTTCTCGCATTTTCCCAGTCCGCACGAAGCGCCTGCGCACGTTCACTGCCTGTGTATGCGATATGCTTATCAATTAATGCCAGGAGTGTTGTTTCATCTGCTTGGTTCAAGTGGTTGATGCTACCCGGCGTAAAGGTTGAAGCCACTGCAACTTTTTCAAGTGAAACCATGGCCATGTTGCAACGCTTGTTGAACATGCCATCTTCGTCATAAACGTAAGCAACGCCGCCTGACATACCAGCAGCAAAGTTAAGACCAGTTTGACCGAGTACAACAACAGTACCGCCCGTCATGTATTCACAGCCGTGGTTACCAACGCCCTCAACTACTGCGCTTGCGCCAGAATTACGCACGCAGAAGCGTTCGCCTGCCACACCTCGGAAATAGCTTTCACCTGTGGTTGCACCAAACATCACGGTATTACCAACAATCACATTTTCATGTGCGACACCGCGGAATGCAACAGGTGGTTTGATGACGATGCGGCCGCCACATAAGCCTTTGCCGACGTAGTCATTGCCTTCACCCGTCAATTCAATACTAATGCCGTGCGCTAAGAATGCTGCAAAACTCTGACCCGCTGTGCCTTTCAGTTTGATGCTGATGGTGTCATCAGGTAAGCCAGCATTCCCGTAAATCGTTGCGACTTGGTTAGACAGCATAGTGCCAAACGTACGGTTGGTGTTAGTGATTGGCAAATCAATGGTGACCTTTTCGCCTTTTTCTAGGGCTGGTTTTGCAAGTGCAATCACTTGATTATCAAGTGCATTTTTTAAGCCATGGTCTTGAACATCGTTGTTAAACAATGAAACAGATTGATCCACTTTTGGTTGGTGGAATATCTTGCTGAAATCAAGACCAGCTAGCTTCCAATGGTCGATCCCCTTTTGCATATCGAGCAAATCAGCACGGCCGATCAAATCGTTGAATTTTCGGATCCCCATTTCAGCCATCAACTCACGCACCTCTTCAGCGATGAAGAAGAAGTAGTTCACAACGTGTTCAGGCTGACCTGTAAAGCGTTTACGGAGTTCAGGATCTTGTGTTGCAACGCCAACTGGGCAGGTGTTGAGATGGCATTTACGCATCATGATGCAGCCCTCAACGACAAGCGGCGCAGTCGCAAAACCGAATTCATCAGCACCCAATAGTGCGCCAATCAATACGTCGCGGCCCGTTTTCATTTGACCATCAACTTGCAATTTGATGCGGCCACGCAGCTGGTTAAGCACCAGCGTTTGTTGTGTTTCAGCCAGACCGAGCTCCCAAGGGGTGCCCGCATGCTTGATCGATGAAATTGGCGATGCGCCAGTGCCGCCGTCATGACCAGCCACAACGATGTGGTCTGATTTTGCTTTAGCAACGCCGGCTGCGACAGTTCCAATACCAGTTTCTGATACCAATTTCACTGAGATATCAGCTTTTGGATTCGCATTTTTTAAGTCGTGAATCAACTGCGCCAAGTCTTCAATAGAGTAAATGTCATGGTGTGGTGGCGGTGAGATCAAGCCAACGCCAGGCACTGAGAAACGAAGTTGGGCAATATAAGGGCTCACCTTATGGCCAGGTAACTGACCGCCCTCACCAGGTTTTGCACCTTGTGCCATCTTGATTTGGATTTGGTCAGCGTTTGCTAAGTACTCAGCAGTCACACCGAAACGACCCGAAGCAACTTGCTTAATTTTTGAGCGCATCGAGTCACCCGCTTGAAGCGGAATGTCTCTTTCAATCAAGCTTGCGCCAATAACCTCAGCCATTGAACTTGCTTTAGCCACAGGGATAAAGCGTTTTGGATCTTCGCCGCCCTCACCCGTATTTGATTTACCACCGATGCGGTTCATCGCAATCGCTAATGTGGCATGCGCTTCTGTTGAAATAGAACCTAAAGACATCGCGCCCGTCGCAAAGCGTTTAACAATCTCTTTTGCTGATTCAACTTCTTCAAGTGGAACCGGTGCGCCAGCAGATTTGATTTCAAACAAGCTACGCAAAGTCATGTGACGACTGCTTTGGTCGTTGATCAGTTTTGCATACTCTTTGTATGTGCTTGCTTCACCAGTCCGCGTTGCATGTTGGAGTTTCGCAATCGAGTCTGGTGTCCACATGTGCTCTTCGCCACGAATACGGTATGCATACTCACCGCCCGCATCTAAAGCGTTCGCCAAAACAGGGTCATCCCCGAATGCGGCTTTGTGAAGATTGAAGCTTTCTGTTGAAACTTCTTCTAAGCCTATGCCTTCGATGTGGGTGGCTGTGCCAGTAAAGTACTTCTGGATGAACGGTGTATTTAAGCCAATTGCTTCAAATATTTGCGCGCCACAGTAAGATTGGTAAGTTGATATACCCATCTTAGACATTACTTTGTGCAAGCCTTTGCTGATGGCTTTAATAAAGTTTTTATTCGCTTCGTAGGTGTCACCTTTGACCATGTCTGCAATGGTTTGGAAGGCTAGCCAAGGGCAAACAGCCTCAGCACCGTAACCGCCAAGCAAAGCGAAGTGATGGACTTCACGTGCAGAACCCGTATCAACCACTAAACCGGTACTGGTTCTGAGGCCTGCGCGAACTAATGACTGATGCGTTGCTGATGTGGCTAATAATGCTGGGATAGCTAAGCGGTCTTTGCTGATTGCGCGATCTGAAAGAATCAATAAATTGTAGCCATCACGCACAGCTTTGCTGGCAGCAATACAGATTGCTTCAACGGCGGCGCCCATGCCTGCGGTGCCTTCTGAGACTGGATAAGTCATATCCAATGTTAACGCGCGGTATTGGTTTTCAGTGAGCGTATCAATGGCTCGGAGTTGTTCTAATTCCACTAGCGTTAGAACAGGCTGGCTAGCCTCTAAACGCATTGGTGGGTTAGTCTCATCAATCGCCAACAGGTTTGGTTTCGGTCCGATAAACGTGACCAGCGACATCACTAATTCTTCACGAATTGGGTCAATGGGTGGATTGGTCACTTGTGCGAACAACTGTTTGAAGTAGTTGTAAATAATTTTTGGTTTGTTCGATAGCACAGACAACGCGCTGTCGTTACCCATAGAGCCTGAAGCTTCCTCACCGTTCGCAATCATAGGTTGCATAACGAACTTCACATCTTCTTGCGTATAACCAAATGCTTGTTGCGTATCCAGCAAGCTGCTCGCCATGGATGACTGAGCATCAATCTTGGGTAGGTCTGCTAAAGAGTAGCGTGTTTTTTCAATCCAAGCTTTATAAGGCTTAGCTTCAGCAAGACTTTTTTTGATTTCAGCATCATCAATGATGCGGCCTTCTTCAAGATCAATCAGCAACATTTTGCCTGGTTGCAAGCGCCATTTCTTGATTATTTTTTCTTCTGGGAATGTCAAAACGCCCATTTCAGAGGCCATCATCACATGGTCGTCATCTGTTAATAAATAACGTGCTGGGCGTAAGCCGTTACGGTCAAGTGTTGCACCAATCGTGGTGCCGTCAGTAAATGCAACAGCCGCTGGACCATCCCATGGTTCCATTAATGCTGCGTGATATTCGTAGAACGCGCGACGATCATCGTCCATGAGTTTATTTGCGCTCTCGTTAGACCAGGCTTCTGGAATGAGCATCATCATCGCGTGTGGCAATGAATAGCCACCAGCGACCAATAACTCAAGTGCATTATCAAATGCTGCTGAGTCAGACTGGCCTTCCACAATGAGTGGCCATAGCTTTTCTAAATCCTCACCCATCAATGCTGAGCGCATTGACTCATGACGGGCTGCCATCCAATTAATATTGCCTTGCACAGTGTTGATTTCACCATTGTGGGCGATCATGCGGAATGGGTGCGCTAAGTCCCAAGCTGGGAAAGTGTTGGTTGAGAAGCGTTGATGCACAAGCGCCAATGCTGAAACCATGTCTTCATCTTGCAGATCTTTGTAATAAATACCCACCTCATTAGCAAGTAACATGCCTTTGTAGATGATGGTTTTTGATGACAAAGATGGAAAATAAAATTGTGCGGAATCTTCTAGTTTAAGCGCACGTACTTCATGTTCGATCCGTTTGCGAATTACAAACAATTTGCGCTCGAAAGTATTTTGGTCGGCAACGATTTCACCGCGACCAATAAATACTTGGCGCATCACTGGCTCAACATCTTTCGCTGCTTGCGCGATGTTACTGTTGTCGCGAGGCACATCTCGCCAGCCTAGTAATGTTTGAGCTTCTTCGTGGATGATGCGAGCAACAATAGACTCACATGCTTCACGGCCGTTTTTAGTTTGGGGTAGAAATGCGGTACCGCAAGCATAGCTGCCAACTGCAGGAAGGTTAATGCCAAGCTTAGTTGCTTCTTTGCGCATAAACGCATCTGGCATTTGAATCAAAATGCCGGCGCCGTCGCCCAATTTTGGGTCGTAACCAGTCGCTCCACGGTGCGTTAAGTTTGCGAGAATTTGCAAACCTTGCTGCACGATTTGGTGGCTCTTTTTGCCTTTTATGTGCGCAACAAAACCAAGACCACAGGCATCGCGTTCGTTAGAAGGACTATATAAACCTTGCTGCTCTGGCATTCCGCTGCCCATTTCCTATCCCTCGTCAGTACTGATAAAAACGGACACCAAATCGAGGGTTTTGGTGTCCGCTAACCCCGTCCTTGCTGGATTTTTATCAGAAAAAATTAATAAAAATTAGCACACGGGCAAATGTAAATTAATCTGCATCGTTAACATGCCTGCCCCATTTATTTAAAACGATGCGACCTACACGACATATTTAGCGGTGAAACCTTATAATTCTATATAAATTAATGCTCTGCTTCAACCTCCATGTGCATGTGAGGCTTAGCTTTTGCATAATATTAAGTAAGTTATTTTGCAGTTTTCATCGTCACAAAAACTTTTTTAGCTGCTGCGATAGTTGCATCAATGTCTGCATCACTATGTGCTGCAGAAATAAACCCAGCTTCAAAGGCTGAAGGTGCAAGGTAAAACCCTGCATCTAACATTGCATGAAAGAACTGGTTGAATGCTTCTTTATCTGACATCATCACCTCATCAAAACTGTTAGGCACATTCTCACTGAAGTAAAGACCAAACATCCCGCCCACGGATTGCGCGCTAAAAGAAATGCCGACTTCTTTTGCGGCCTTGCTGAGTCCATCGACTAAGCGTTTTGCGCTCGCTGTTAGTTTTTCATAAAAGCCTGGCGCCTGAATCAACTCCAATGTTTTCATGCCAGCGGCTACCGCGACAGGGTTCCCTGACAAGGTGCCTGCTTGATAAACAGGGCCAACAGGTGCTAAGCATTGCATGATGTCTGCGCGACCACCAAAAGCCCCAACCGGTAAGCCACCACCAATCACTTTTCCAAGCGTCGTGAGATCTGGCTTAACATTGTAGAGCGCTTGTGCGCCGCCAAGTGCCACGCGGAAACCTGTCATCACTTCATCAAATATCAACACAGCGCCATGCTTGGTACATTGCTCACGCAGGGCTTCTAAAAAGCCTTTGCTGGGCGCAATCAAATTCATATTGCCGGCCACTGGTTCGACAATCACACAGGCAATTTCGTTGCCAATTTCTTTAAATAGGTTTTCAAGACCGGCAATGTCGTTGTAATTGAGCGTCAGCGTATGGGTAGCCACTTCAGGGGGAACGCCAGCAGAGCTTGGTGTACCAAAAGTGAGCAGACCAGATCCAGCTTTTACCAATAATGCGTCAGCATGTCCATGGTAGCAGCCTTCAAACTTCACAATCTTGCTACGACCAGTAAATCCTCGAGCAACACGAATCGCACTCATCGTTGCTTCTGTCCCTGAGCTAACAAGGCGCAGCTGTTCCATACTTGGTACAAGTTTGCTGACCATTTCAGCCATGTCTAATTCACGTGCCGTAGGCGCACCAAATGAAAGGCTATTCACGGCGACTTCTTGCACAGTTTTAATGACTTCCGGATGGGCGTGCCCTAAAATCATCGGACCCCAAGATCCAATGTAATCGGTATATTCCTTGCCATCCTCGTCCCACAATTTTGAGCCTAAACCACGCTTAAAAAATATTGGGGTGCCGCCCACAGAGCGGAAAGCACGAACGGGTGAATTAACGCCCCCAGGAATAAATTTTTGTGATTTTTCAAAAAGTTGTTGATTACGTGATGTCATAATGGATATGCCCAGTGGCTTAAAAAAATGATGAAAATTGTTGTGCGCAAGGCGCAATTTCTTGAATGTCTCGATTAAATAAATCACCTATCACCGCAACAGCAGAAGCGCCTGCGGTAACGACACTACCAACATTTTCTAGTGTAATGCCGCCAATGGCAACACAGGGCACATCTAAAGTTTGGGCTAGGGTAAACAAATTAAGTTCTGTGCGTGGTGCATTTGGTTTCGTGTTAGATGGAAAACATGCGCCAAAAGCAACATAGCTGGCACCAAGTTCTGCCGCTTTTTGGGCGCGAGCAAAATCACCGTAACAGGAAACCCCCAAAATTTTATCTGGCCCTATTTGCGATCTTGCAGCTGCAATGTCGCCATCATCGCCGCCAATATGAACGCCATCTGCATCAAGGGCTAGGCAAAGCTCAATATGGTCGTTAATGATGAAAGGGATTTTATGTTTGCCACAAACTGCTAATAAAGCGCTTGCTTGTGTCATCCGTAAAGTATCTTGAGCAATTTTATTGCGGTATTGAATCACTCGGGCACCACCTAAAATGCTCGCTTCAACCATCTTACAAAGTTGCTCGGTATTTTCTGAGTCTGGGGTGATGGCATATAGGCCATGAATCTTGACGCTATTGAACATCGTGCTTCTGACTACTCTTCCTCGTCGTCGCGTGCCCAGAACATGCGATCAGGAATATATTGGCCCATGCCAGGACGAAAGCCTGCTTTGAGTGTTTGCCAAGTATATTCTTGGGCTTCAAGGATGGCTTCTTCCATGCTCAAACCATGTGCAATGCAAGCCGCAATTGCTGAAGTGAGTGTGCAACCAGAACCATGATAGCTTCCTGGCAAGCGCTCCCAGTTATAGGCTTTAATCAGCCCGCTTTCACCATAAAGCGTATTAACAACTTCGTGTGAGCGCTCATGGGTGCCAGTGATTAAAACATACTCACAGCCAATGTCTAAAAGGCGCTGTGCGCTCTCGTCCAATGAGGCATTTTCTGCCTCATCAGAGTCATCGTTATAAAAAGCTAAACGACGCGCCTCAATACTGTTCGGTGTAATTAAAGTTGCTTGCGGGAAAAGCAAATCAATCATTGCCGCTTGAACATTATCGTTAGCCAGTTCATCTCCACGCCCTGAAGAAAGCACTGGATCAATCAGCAATGGGGTGTCTGGGTAATCTGCCATAATTTCGGCGATGACTGCGACATTTTCAACGCTACCCATCATGCCTATCTTAAACGCCATGACCTGCATGTCTTCTAAAATGGCGCGAGCCTGTTCATTAATCCAATCCGCATCAAAAATCATTACATTTTCAACGCCCACGGTGTCTTGCACAGTAATGCCTGTCACCACAGAAAGTGGGTGGCAACCAATGCTAGCAAAAGTCAGAATGTCTGCCTGCAAGCCAGCTCCACTACTAGGGTCTGTGGCAGCAAAAGTCATTACTGATGGTGGCATGAGATTTTTCATGGTGTGTAAATTGGCGTAAAACGCACGTTAAAACTGAATACCGTATTCTAGCTTAAAACCGTATTCTAGCTTAAAACCGAGGGGCGAATTGAGAAACAAGGATTTTCGACTGGATGATATTTGGAGCGGGTGACGGGAATCGAACTCGCTTATCGTTCTTGGGAAGCTGGTGACCCACAATAATTTAAAACGAGTGTGGAAAAACTATAGGCGACGATAGCCGCCACGATAAAAACAATAAAAAATGAAAATATCACATCACTCAAAAAATGTGCGCCATTCATCATTCTAGTTAAGCCGACTAAACCACCTAAAATAAGCCCGCTGTTCAACCAAGTTTTACGGCGACTCACAAAAAACCCAACACACAATGCGAAACCTGCCGCCGCATGCCCACTAGTAAAAGAACAATTATGCTTGCATTGATCCGAAATAATCCATGCTGGGGTGAATTGATGTTTACCATCAAACTCCTGTAAGGTCCGCGGACGGGCTCGCCCCCAATGTTCTTTAGCAACTCCATTCACAGCTATTAATGGACCAGCCAGTAAACTCAACATCACAATAGCGGCATAAAAGGCCCTAGCATTCTTTTTAAGCATGAGTAACACGAAAGTGATAATACTGATAAATAATGCCATCCTTGAAATAACATCTACCGTTTTATATATAAACTCCAAAAATGCAGATTGCGCCAACCAAAAACCTGAATAATTTGTAGCGGGAATTCTTAATTTCTCATCATAAAACCAATGGCTTGCTATTAAATCAAGTTGTGAAAAATTTACAAAAAGAATACCCAAAAGTATGCAAATTGGCACACTTATTTTTAACGCTTGTAAGCTACGGGCCTTAGTAAATTTTGAAAAAGCAATAAGCTCTGCTGACATTAAGGATAACCTCTAAAATTTCGCACCTCGAAAGCATAGGCATTGCGACTTGTGCCACCAATATTAATGGCAGACAAGGCAGGGGCTTGAATTTGCAGTACATCCTCAAATGAGGCTTTTAACATTGCGATTTCTGATTCGGCTGGCTGGTTTGTCAATATAAGAAGCATCGTGCCGCTCGCCTTTTGATTTGCATTAGCTAAATCATAAAACCAATTATAGTGATTATCCTTATGCCTTGAAGGGTTCCAAGACAAAGGTGGATAAGCTTCAGGGTATGCGTAAGTTGATAACTCCGCAAGCAAGTATCTATCGTCCGTTATTACGCGCATCGGTTTAGTGTGAAGGTATGACTTTGTCCAAAGTGCAACTTCCTTCCAGCCTTCTAATTTTCGCAAAGGGTTTAATTTCGCAACCCTTAATTCCGCCGATGACGCTAGCCAATGTGGAACTGCAATCATAAAAATAGTACACAGCAATCCAAACACGATTGAGGCGAAAACCAATTTTTTCACGATTGCCTCACTCACATATTGCCTTATTCTCAACACCCAAAAACTAGCCACTAAAATGCTACCTGAAACATAAGCAACCACCGCCCAATTGCTAAACGCGCGACTCATAAAAGCTTGGAATAGGATTAAAAAAAGCATAGGCCAAGTAAAAATCCGCAAACATTGCATAGCTTGAATCTCTTTTTGTGGCAAATTGAACTTCGCCTTTTTTAGCAAACTAGCGAGAATTAAAGATAAAAACGTCAACGGGCCAAACACTATAAACTGTGCCAAAAAAAAGCTTAAAAACTCAACAACAGCCTTTTTGAATTCCCAAGCACCCGAGGTAGCCGAATTCAGATGAGAAATCTCGATATGGTGTTCTAGCGTTGGGAAGCCAGTACTGATATTCCATAAAATATTGGGCGAAAATACTAAAAGCGCAATCAATAACGAAAACAATGCCTTAGGATTTAATTTGCTATCTTTACTTCGCTCTAATTGATAGAGCGCTATGCCAGCACTAATAATAAACATCAGCATTGCATACTTAGTGAGGCTGCCTAAACCTACTGCGATACCGCAAACCCACCAAGGCCACCAAACATTTGGGGTTTTAATTGCAAAAACAAAGCTAAAAAATGCGATTGACCACCACATCAGCAACCAAGCGTCAGTCGTAGCAACCAAGCTATAAAAGCCGACGAATGGCAATGTAATAAAAATCAGGCCACTTAGCAGGGTAATTGCATATTCCTCAAACAACTGCCAAGCACTTGCCATGATAAAAAGACTGGCAATAAACAGTGCAGGAGCTTGCAACATGCGCGTGCAACCTTCTACTTGATGAATATTTAATGTCGAACAAACTGTTTGTCCAACACCAAGTATCCATGCGATAAAGGGTGGCTTGGAATAATACCCAGCTGAAAAACTTCTCGCCCAGCCTGCATATTGCGCTTCGTCTACTTGTAGCGAGTAAGGAGACCAGAACACGGAAATCAAACGCAATATCGTCAAAATTGCCATCGCAATTAATAAAACGCGAAGTTGCTTTTGGCTTATCTTTTGTTCTATAAGGTGCAATTTACTCAACAAAATACTTCCTATAATCCTAAATTATGAAATAAACCGTGATTAGCGAGCACGCAGTGACACTGCTAAGTTCTGCAACAGCAAAAGTTCAAACGATTGGTGGTTTAATATTTATGTATCTCTTTCATGGAGCGGGTGACGGGAATCGAACCCGCGTATCGAGCTTGGGAAGCTAGCGTTCTACCATTGAACTACACCCGCGCTGGTATTAGCTTTTGATTTGATAAAGCACACAGTTTGTTCTCAGATCAAACAAAACAGATCTTTATTTCAAAAGAATTGTATCACACGGATATATCGGGTTTGTCGAGATTGCGATAATAAAGCGTCTAGAATCTAGACGCTTTATTTTAATTGAGTATGAAAATAATATTCAAAGTGATAGATTATTATGTAATTTACATTCATCTAATTAGCAGGCAATTATATGACCGCAGAAATAGCCGTACTCAATTTTCATGGTGTAGCAATGGCTGCTGACAGTGCAGTATCAATAGGTTCGAACAAAGTATATAACTCAGCAAACAAGCTATTTGCGTTATCCAAAAAACATCCTGTAGGAATTATGATTTATGGCAATGCTCAGATGATGAGCGTTCCCTGGGAAACATTGATTAAAAGTTACAGAAGTACCCTAAAAAACAAAAAATACAAAAAGCTGAAGGATTACGGGGATAGCTTTATTGAATACCTCACGAAAACTAGAGACATAGGTCTTGAAAATGAAGAACTTTATCTGAACATTACAATATCAAGAGTTGTAAAAAATCTTAGAGAGGCTGTAGAGCAAGCAGTTGGCGAGGGGTTCAGGGCTACGCCGACACTAACTAATATTGAAATACAGAGGATTATTAGTGCGACCATTTTAGCAAATAGCAGTCAGCTAATAGGTAGAGACAAATTAATTAAAATTGATGCGCAATGGATTAATGAATTAGTTGGAACAATTAATTCGACGGTAGACAGTTTCATTGCAGCATCGTTTGAGAATATAGCGTTATCTACAAAAGAAAAGAAATTAATTTTAGATGCTTGTATCTCTGAGGTATGTTTAAGCGAGTTTAGTCCTAGTCATAGCGGAATCGTAATATCAGGATTCGGCAATGATGAAATTTATCCGAGTCTAATTTCCTATGAAATTGAATGGCGCATCAATAAATTTTTGAAATTTAGGATTTCGAATCAACAGCATATTAATGTCAGTAGTGGTGCGTCAATAGTGCCATTTGCTCAAAGGGAAATGGTTGATACTTTTATAGAAGGCACAGACAGGCGTCTTGTTGATTATATTAACTCAAGAATCTCAGAAGTTTTTAACGATCTTCCTAATACAATGCTAGAAGGAACTAGCGTTAGAGCAAGCTCAAAAAATCTTGCGTTATTGAAAAGCAATGGCCTGGCAATCGCAAAAAAATTAGCGCAAGAAATAAGAGAGGTTCAAAACATAAATTTTGTAAATCCAGTTCTAGATAGCGTAGCTGCCCTTCCGCTTGATGAACTAGCGAGTATGGCTCACACTCTAATAAATATGACCTCCTTTAAACGGAGGGTTAGCTTGAATACGGAATCTGTTGGCGGTCCAATTGATGTAGCAGTTATTTCCAAAGGCGATGGATTCATTTGGATCAATAGAAAGCATTACTTTAAACCGGAATTAAACCAGCACTACTTTGTTAATAATTCTTAAATTTAAGTTACAATTAAATCCATGAAAGCTAAAAACTTAAAAACTGCCATTGCAGCCAAAGTCTATAACTCTTTCGAACAGTGGGAAAAAGAAAATCTTCCCAACAAAGTGAGACTCGAGGATTTGTCTTTTAAAAATGAATCTGAAAATGATATCTCAGATTCGAACAACATGGTTGACGACAAAAGTAGTCAGCTCATGCTAGCCTGACAAGCGTCTAGCTTCTAGACGCTTGCTCCAAAAAAGATCTCAGCTTTAAGGTGCCCTAGCGCAAGTCTAAGACACCAATTCAAGCTAATTCAAGTCAACATTCGTAGCAATAAACACAGGTTTGTTAGCGCCTGTGTTTCGACAAAGGTGAACATCTAAAGTCCACTCCTCGACAGTTTGATTGTCAGGATCATTTATCGTCGTATAAAGCTCACTGGTACTTGGTGCGTAAATTGAATAGCCATCAACTTTGGTTTTTGATTTAGTTAACGGGTCATAACGCACTAGCCAACTAAACAATAAATCTTCATTTTCAGGAAAGCCTGAATTACGTAGTTGTCGAATTACATTCATCTGTTCATCGCTTTTGGCTGATGCTTCCCAAGCAGCATATTGGTAGTAATCCACTAGATATTTACTGCTTGGATTTCTAAGTTCTACTGACCCATTAAAGAAAGCTCTGCGGAATTGATTCTTGCCAAACGTCGTGTTGAATTTCTCATTCATAAAACCTCTTACTGCTATTTCTCTTTCTAACATTTTCTTTTTTCCTTTTTCTTAAGTTGCGAGGTTGTGCTGGTTACAAAGGAGTCGAGACAAAAGACGTCGCGTTAGAGTTAAGTCGCAAGAGACAAGAGAAAAAGAAGTTGCTGTGTTGTGTTGCTAAGTCAGAGTTACACATTTGTAACTCCTAGTAACTTTACTCATTAGCAACTCCTTTTATTTCTTCTTGCGACAAACTCAACTTTTGTAACTTAGCAACTCGCAAAAGTATTTATGCCTGTATAAGAAAAACCACTTAAAACTGGTTAAAAATGAGTCAAAACGAAAGAACACCAATAAATCGGTTGTCCAAACCGAAAGTCTGACATTAACTTAATGAGTGCCCATTAACTAATAGGAGATATGAAATGAGCACACTAGGTAATTTGAAGTTAGTCGCAGATACAAAACCCAAACAAATCTCAGCAATTCAGCATCGCAGAAATAAGTTGATTCATCGTTTATGGGAACAGATTGAATTAGCTAAAAGCCAAATAGAAGGCACACAGTTTGTGGTCAAGAAATACCGCAGTATTGTCGACAAAGATACAGGTTTAAAGAAACAAGTCGAAGTACCTAAACGTATTCGTGAATGGTGGTTTAAAAACGAAACTGGAAAAGTCTGTTTATCTATCAAATACGGCACAAGCGTACTTGAACTTGCTAAGGGAAAACCCAGTATTGAAGTGGCTAGCCCACAAGATTTAATCAAAGCATTGGAGACGATTAAACAAGCGGTGGCAGTCGGTGAGCTAGACGCACAAATTGAACAAGCGAGCAGTCATCTACGAGCTGGCTTCCAGCACTAGCGAAGGATAGAAATAATAAAACAAGCGTCTAGTTACTAGACGCTTTAATAACGCGGGGCACTGCCCCGCCCATAGTCGGCAAGCTGGCCGACGTAAAGGGAGTGAGGCATAAGCATCATCTTGTGCTCGGGCTAGAGCTGTTTTTAAAGATGATACGAGCTCACTTTGAACAGTTGCGTGAACTGGTGCTTTGAAAAGTGAGATATGCCGAACCTGAAGCACCGAGTCCGCTGGACGCAAAGGCGCGAAGTCCGACAAAAGATAAATACTTGTATGTATCGATATCAAGTTCAAGCAAGAGTAAATGGAACATGGGTGATGACAGTAATCTTTGCTGACAATGGTCTACACGCTCGCTTAATAGCTCAATATCAATTTGGGCGCAGCAATGTGCCATTTGCACCTACTAAAATTGGATAATTATTATGCGTTTTTATGAGTTCGCTAGTTTGATTAAGAAGCCACTAACGCCTGATCAAGCCAAGATTCAGGGGATGAAAAATCAAGTTAAGACAACACAGAAGGCAATTAAAGCCGAAAAAGCACGCCAGAAGATCAAAGCTGGGCAACAGGCACTTTCGAATGCTAATAAAGTTGTTTAGTGTGGATATAAATCGAAACAGCTATCAAACCAAAGAACATAAAAAACATCTCTCAATCTGTAACCTACCATCGGCTTCATTCCGCTGAAGCGGAATGCTAGAAAATGATCTACTTCTTCGGTAATAAAGGCAGGAATTGGGGCATTGATGCTTTTTTTATCAATCTTCTCGAAACCTAACTTATGTCTTCCTGTTTTTTTTATTTCCGCCCAGGAAGTATTTCTTCTCTTGAAAATGGCTTCCGCAAAAGAAGCCTTATGGCTACCATCCATATTTGAGAAACAATATTTTCCAAGCTGAAGCCTCTCAAGAGAGAAAATTGGAGGGTGGTCGTCATAATTAATTTCAGTTGGAATATTTATTCGACTAGCTGTAGGTCTACTAGGTTTTTTAATACGTGATGCCATGAAGAGACTACTTATTAACTCTTAACTTGAAAAAATCCAGTAAAGTGTTTTTTGGAATAACGCTAGCAGTTGCTTCATGCTGTTTCCAAGGCAGTTCTTCATGTGTCATGTTTCTTAAAGTCCATCCAGAAAACTGATTGAAGACATCGTAAACTTCATCTAAGAATCCTTGAACCTCATCATCAAATTTAGAAATATCTAGGTCAGAGATTGCCGGTATGGATGTTGCTCCATGCTCTTTGAATCGATGATATAGCTCAGGAACTACAGGGCCGTGTGTCCAAGCTTCGATTTCTTCATTAAATAATGGCTTATCAAAAATTGCCAAATAATAACCCTGTGCGTAATACACAAGCTTCTGCAATTTTAGATTGGAAATCGTATCCCCTGAATCTTCATCTTGTTTGGCAAGGAAGTAATCAGCTATGTCATGACAACTCAACATAATTTACTCTTATTTTATTAATCTTATATTTATTTCTGATCGGGGCTAATTCTATACCGATTTAGAAACGAATCCACCCAAAACGTTCAAATGAGGTTTCTAAACAATTTTTAGTTGTAGAAATGAGACATTTTAACGATACCTTTTAGGTAAAGAAAATCCACATTTTCTTTACCTGAAACATAACCTATTGATTTTATTGTTTCTTCGCTAGTGCCTTTTTCGGTTGTCCATCTTTGCCAAAGAAAACAAAATGTATAAATACTTTTCTTTGATGGAGATATTAATTAATGGCACAAGCTAAAACATTCACACAGTCCGAATTAGACCAAGTTCTTCGTTTTGTAAGCACTCGAAAATACGCATTAAGGGATAGAGCAATCATTCTTACCAGTTTTTGGTCAGGAATGCGTTGCGGAGAAATTTCTAAGCTAAAGATGGGTGACGTATTAAACGATGACGGCAGTTTGAAAAACGAAATCCGTTTAAGTGCGGAGCAAACTAAAGGCAGCCAAGCTCGTATTGTGTTCATTCCACAGAAACTCAAAGATGAATGGGCGAGCTACTTAGCAACACGAATGATGAAGAATAGAGATATTCCATTCTTTCACACAGATGACAGGCTTGGATTTAGCTCTAACACGCTTTGTCAGTGGTTTTTTTGGACTTATAAACGAGCAGGGATTAATAATGCCAGCAGTCACTCAGGACGCAGAACGTTCATTACGAACCTAGCCAACAAGGGCGTTGGTGTTCGTGTATTAGCAAGTTTAGCAGGGCATAAAAGCATTGCTGTTACCCAACTATATATTGATACCAATGATGATATTAAGAGAAATGCTGTGGAGTTGATTTAAGAAAATGAGCGTCTAGTAACTAGACGCTTTAATTAAGAAATAATATCCGATTCGCCCGATATGAATTTCGGTATGCGTTTCCTTACCTTGCCATCAGGCATTCGATAAGCGCCTGTTAAATTATTTCTTTTAATCACCTCATGCTTGAGGATGTTGCCGTACTCTTCTTTTAACCAAAGATAAAATTCAGATTTGAATTCTTTCGTATCTAGCTCAGTGGCTTTTAAGTAATCTGCATGATGCTTTTTACCAAAAGGCATGAAGTCATCGCCAAAGTTTAATTTAGTGGTATTGGGAAAGTTTCCGTAAACTAAATTGTTTAGTGAGAATTTAGCTTTATATAAGTATCTGCCAGTGATGCTACTTAGTCTGCCAAATAAAGGCGACTCGTCCCACCCATGTAACCCTCTAATTTTCAAATGTGGTGATATCTGTAAACGATCACCAATTCTCCATATCTCAATCTTTGAATAAAGCATACGGTACAACAAGACCCAATACTCAAGCTCAATAGTTCTCAGTCTATATCGTTTAGTGAATAGCTTAAGTTTTGCCGATGTTGTGCCAGCAAGATCTAAAGATCTGCCATCGTGATATTCATCTAGCATCTTCTTTACTTGCTTAAGTATGGTTTCCCTTCTAATGGTTAGTGGAATTTCCAAATAGAATGCTTTTTCCTTGAATGAATGCTGATCAAGATTATTGAGATCTAAAACTTCAACCTTATGAGGTCTTTTAGCTTCGGCAAAACTATAGCGCCCTGTTGTATTCCACCAACGATAAAACATGTCATCGCTTAAGTCACCAACTAGGCTATATGTTTCCGCGATTTTAGGATCAACAGGTTCAATGCCTCTGGTTCTTGCGTACCAGAACACAGGACTTAATCGCATAAACTCCCACCACCACCGATAAATGCTTGCGTCAGCTTCTTTTGCCAACACCTCGTCATCTGCTCTCGTGAATCCAAGAATTCCCTTGAAGAATGGCTTTTGTTTTTTCATATTCTATTTATAACAGTTTATTTGTATTTTCGTAAGTAGTTGTTATAGCCATCACAATTCGATCTACAACATGACAAAACAAACAGACATTTCGTCACAACTTGTTGTGTTGTTTTTTGAAAAAAGAAAGCGAGTAAAAAATGGTTACAGTTACTAACAAAACAGCAGTAAAAACTTCTTCAACAACAGCTAAAGCAAAACAAGTGTTTGTGCCTAGCGATACTAATATCAAATATGCGCAAACGATTGTTAAGCAGTTAAGCGACTTAGTTGTTAAGCGTGAGAAATGGGAAAGCACAGATTACAAGAAAGCAAACGAAGGTTTGTATGCTTTGTTGTCTAGCTGCTTGGAAATGTTTAACAGCAAGTTTGTTACATCAGGTGACAGCGATCGCAAAACGCTACGTTATGAGCTAGCAACATTGCTTAAAACAGACGGCATTAAAGTACAAACAAATACGCCTACGCTAACAATGTTTGTGCGTTATGTGTTTGGCTCTGATCGCAAACGTGCGCATGGTTACTCTTACGTACTAAAAGCAGCGATTTCTTATGAAATTTCTGCTGAAGCCTTAGCTAAGTTTATTGTTGAGCAAGGGGGCATTGAAGAGATCAAACGCAAAATGGTTGCGAGCGAAGAAGCCATTGCTAATAAAGCCAAGCGAGAAAAAGCACTTGAAGCAGTTAATGCGAATGCTGAACAAGCTGAGCTTGCCCCACTAGCAACTGTCGGCATTGATCTTAGCCAAAATACTACGCCTTTTGCGATTGTAATTACTAAGCCTAATGCTAATGGCGAAGGTGATGTGATTGCTGTGCTTAAGAATGCTGAAGCAAAACTTATTACAGCACTCTACAAGCATATTGCTAAGCAGAACATAGCTGATGAAGCTGCGCAGAAAATGCTTGAGACAGAAATGGCAAGTTTGACTGGCAAACAAGCAGCGAACGATGCTGAGCTTGAAGTAGCTTAGTACTTAACTAATAGGGCAGCCTTTGTGGTTGCCCCTTTTTTCTTGAAAGGAAAGAACATGAGCTTGCTCAACAAATACAAACCAAAGGCGCTTAACGATCTTGTAATCCCAAATACTGCCATTAAGGATTTGCTAGATGATATGGCGAATGGTTATGTCATTAACAAACTATGCTTTGTAGGAACGAATGGCACAGGAAAAAGCACTGCTGCGCATTTGCTACCAGAACTAATCGAAGGTTTCTCTCCAAATACAGTTAACTTAATTGGTGAAGAGAAGTTTGATGTAAGTAATGCGATTAATCAGTTAAGCACGATTAATAATTTTGGCTGGAGTGACCAAAAATACCAGTACGTGCTTTTTGATGAACTTGATAAGGTAAAGAATAGCTTGGCAGCTCTTTGGCAAACAATGGATACATTCAATGACAAAGTGATTGTGATTGCCACAGCAAATGATTTTATGAATATTGAAAAGGCTGTTCGTTCGCGTTTCCAGCTTTTAGATTTTGGGCTAATCACAGCAGATGATTTCCTGCCTCGAGCACAGCAAATTTTAGGGCAGGAAAATATTACTCTGAAAGATAGCTATATATTAGGTCAGTTACAAACAAAACAGAGCTTAAGTGACATGCGTAAGTACTTTGATACACTCAGCGACATTCAGCGCAATCACAACGCTGGGCGTATTCAACAGATCCACTACGTTTAACTAAATCGCAAGGGTGCGCAAGCACCTTTGCTTTCTCTATTTCAAGCGTCTAGTTACTGGACGCTCAATGGAAAGTTTAGCAGTGAAAACAACTGCGAAACTATTTATTACACTGAAACACCAACTCGCGCTTACCACCTACAGGACTTTGATTTCTTTCTTTTAAGTTATAGCCATTTGGGCAGGTTTGTTTTGCACGGTCATAGCAATTTGGCCAATCTTCTACCGCGCCATTACAAGTAACTTTATAAGTTTGGCTTTTAAGATCTATCATACGCACCGATTGTGCAGCGCCTTGAGGATTTGATAAAGCCGTGCAAGCAGTTAAGGATAGTCCTATTAATAAAGCAAATAATTTCATATTGATCTTTCGTAAAGTCAGCAATAAAAAACGGCACCCTAAGGTGCCGTTTTAACTTAAGTCTAACTAAGAATTAAATCCTAGAAGAACATGATTGCGCCTAGAGAAACTGTGTCGCTATCAATTTTAACGCTTCCTGCAGTTGCCTTACCTTCAATTTGTTGGTTTGTATATTCAGCAACCAAGTTCAAACTCTTAGTAAGTGGGTGGTAAGCACCAACAATCCATGATTCATTAGTGATCTCGCCATCAACTGCACTAAGTGTACCTTTTGATGAGTTTTGACCCCATGAAGCGCCTAACTTAGTACCGATAGTTGGAACTACGAATGTAGCTTGAACATAACCACCGCTGTCTTTAGTTTTGAAGCCGCTACCGAATGCGATACCGCCTGTGCCGATAAGATCAGTGCTGCTATATTGGCTATCTAAGCCACGGCCGTCATAGTAGTAACCCACTAAACCAAAACCTTGATAAGCAACTTTAGCACCTACATCTACACCACGGCTTGTGTAGCCATTAACATCGCTAGTATTTGCTAAACCTGCTGCATGTTTTTGAGTAATGCCTGACAACCAAACGCGACCAGTTACATCATTAGCAGCGAAGTCATAAGTCACTTTACCTTCATAACCCATATCTTCACGAGTTGCATTAGCGTTGCCATTTGAAATTGGCTCCATCACACCAGCTGTGAATGAGAAACCATTCCAGTTTGGTGAAGCGTAAGAGATTTGACCTCTCCAGTTAGCATACATGTAGCCAGAACCAATACGGCCTAGTGTTGAAGAACCACCAGCTGCTGATGTAGTAGGACCACTTACACCAACACCTAACAATGTCATGTCTGACAAGATAGCATCAGAACCGAAAATGCCTAGGTCACGACCAGCTTTGATAGTACCCCATGAAGCATCACCGAATGTCAAGAATGCTTGACGAATGTTCAATGAGTTATTGCCTGAACCCAAGTTAGTTGTAGCGCCATCATTAGCTGAGGTGCCAGTGAAGAATGAGAATTGGAACGCAATGTCCAAATCATTTTGACGTGTTTTAGCGCCAATACCAAAGGCAGCTGGCAATAGACCTGTACCGATTGTGTTGCCATCAGGAACATTTGCTGAACCATTGTATGTAGTACCGCCCCATGTTACGTTTTGAGCGGTTGCGTCAGTTGATTTGTGTGTGTAGAACGCATTAACGTTACCACCGATGTCTACAGTCCAATCACCAGCTGGGATTGTGATACCAGCTTGAGCTGCAGATGAGAATGCTACTAAAGCACCAGCATCACCTAATACTAAGTTATCTATATGATTTTTAATAACTAATTCTGAAACAAAAATGTAGTCGATTTATATTATCAAATTGACTTTGAAAGGCGTCATTTTTTCCAAGTAATCTCCCCACCAATTCATTAGCGCAATTCGGTCATTCAAGTACTGCGCTCGGTTATAGGCTCGACGGACTTGGTTAGTATCAGTATGAGCCAACTGTCTTTCAATCACATCAGGTCTAAATTCGTTTTCATTAAGAACGGTACTAGCGATTGCCCTAAATCCATGTACTGTCATTCTGTTTTTGTACCCCATCCAATAAAGCGCATAAATTAATGCGTGATCAACTAATGGTTTTTTTGCTTTATGAAATACATAGCCATCGCTTGGATAAGAAGATTTAATATGATTAAGTATTAAGAGAGCTTGTTTATTCAATGGCACAACATGCTCAAGCCTCATTTTCATCCGCTCTGCTGGAATTTTCCATATAGCCTTTTCTAAATCAAATTCATCCCAAGTGGCTTGTAATAATTCATTCTTGCGAACAAATGTCAGTGCCATAAGTTGTAAGGCATACCTCACAATTGAATCACCTATTTTTTCATATCCTGCGATGTCACTCATTAACTTAGGTAATTCTTTGGGTGTTACAGCATTAAAATGAACGACAGTATGCTCATGTAATGCTTTATTTAAGCCGATGGTAATGTCGTGTTTACATAAACCAATGATGATTGCGTATTGCCATATCTGGCGACAGTCATTTAGTACGCGGCGAGCTAAACCATATGCTCCGCGATCTTCCATTTTCTGTAATAGCCCGAGCAAGTCATTTCTCGTAATTCGCTGTATATTTTTATCGGCAACATACTTAAGAATGTTATTGATTAGCCTGCTCTCAACCTGTTTTGTATGCGCAGGTGTCCATTTTGAAGCGCGACGAGACAGCCATTGCGATGCGATTTTCTTCAATCGCAAATCAACTTGTATCCCTTTGACAGGCATATTCGCTTCACTAATATGATGTTCTAGCAAATGGGTTGGATGCTGATATTTTGTTATTAGAAGCTTTTCGTAAAACACTCTCGCCTCTCTGAAAGCTTCAAATTTATCCTGTGTTTTACAGCTATGACGATAAGTCTTTCCTCTATCAAAATAGGTTGCCCACCAGTATGGCGAAGCGTTGTTCAGATAAACTTTTAACTTTCTTGGGTAGTGTGGAACTGGCGTAACCGTTCCTGGGATTGCTGCGGTGCGATGACGAGTTGGGATGTTAATTTGATCAAAAGTATCAATTCCTATCATTTTGAGAGCCTCAAAATGATTAATTATTAATGATAACTTTGTGCTTGAGCTACCTGAATTTGTAGTCGAAAAAGTCGTTAACTACGAATCGACTACTTTTTAACGAAGCGTCCAGTAACTAGACGCTAGCTATTTCTTTTTATGTCTGCTTGTTAAAGCTATAGAACTTCCAATTCGGAATTAAATCAAAATCAATACAATCCGAAAAATCTAGCCTTTGGTACCAATTATTGTATGTCGTTAAGTCTGATGGTTTGATGTATGTGGTTGCCGCAATATTGCCAGATGGTGATTGCCCAACTACAAACGCAAACTTGTTTTCAGAAATATCGAGATTATGCGAGAAGAAATTAATGACATTGTGTCTTAGAGAATGGAATGAAGTTCTAGCAGTTGTTATGTCGCAATGTCTTGCGTTCATATATGTTTCATTGAACCACTTGCTAAAGACGCTACCGTAACTGCTTCTCTGAATTTTGTAGTTAAGCTCTGGAAATAACCTCTCATCACCACGTTGCTTTCTATATTCCAAAAACTCGATAAAGCCCAACCTGATAAGTTCTGGATGTATTGGAACGAGGCGCTTATGGTAATGGCGCTTCAAAGATTTCCTTGTGTTTATATAGTCATTTTCGTTGATATCAAAAACCCAAATATTAGTTTTTAGCTCTTGGTAGATATCTGAAACGAATAGCTGACAGATTTCACCTTGTCTTGCGCCTGTAAGTAATCCAATTAAAGGCACCCAATATTTGAAGCTTTTGTCATGTTCCAAGTCCAGATAAAACTTACTATTAAAGAGCTTGGTTAGATCCTGACTTGTAAAAACTGATCTGTCATCAAAGCTACGTGACTTAATCTTAATGATGCCTTTTAAGGGTTCATTAAGATGGGGTATGGCAAAGTCGTGTTTATCCAACCAGTCGAAAAATGACGAAAGCTTTTGTAGATAGTTGGACTTAGTTCTGTCGTGTAGTTTCTCTGTTTGATCTATTTGTAGTTTCAATATCTGATCAAGAGATAGTTTTCTGAATTTAGGATTCTTTCGTCTATTTTTAGGGTAATTAAGTACAACAGTTTTATATTGAATGGCATGTTGCTTGGTTAGTGTCGATGTTAGGATGTCACCGAAAAGCTCTAATAGAATGGTTAGCACCTCTTTTCTATAGGTTAGCTCTGAATCACTATTGTGTTTCCAATTCAATTTACGCTCGTCAATAAAGAGATTCATAGCCTCAGATATCTTTATGCTAAATAAATTGGCTCTACCTTGGTTCTTTATTTCCTCCCTTAGTAATCGAATTTCCTCAATAAACTTAGCCTCAAGCCTTTGATAGTAAGTTGATTGATTGATGGGATTTTGAAGACTATTTTTATCTTTGTGTTTTTTTAGAATTTCGATCGTTTCAGTTAAGTCACTTTCTGATTGAAAATGATTTTTAGGTAACTCATCAAATACTCTAGCTAGCTCTTTAGCAATGCTTAAGGCTTCTTCACGATTTTTGGTAGTAAGTGAAAGGCGAATAAATTCCTTAGCTACTTTGCTATTTGTCGGCACCCTCTTTTGAAAATAGTAAGTGCCTTGTCTATCTGTATAAATGTAAGTAGGAATAGCCAATGTAATATTTCCATCATTACATCTGCTATGTTTGATGTTAAGGCAAAGCATTAACCTGTGAGACTGAGTGTAATTTCAGCACCCCTAACCAGCGCCGACGGGAATCGAACCCGCGTATCGAGCTTGGGAAGCTAGCGTTCTACCATTGAACTACACCCGCAATTGACAACGCAGGCTATTTTACCAATTTTGTGCCAAGAGCGCCGTATTTATTGGGTTTGCCAAAAGGTGTGCAAACTACGTAAAATAGACCAATAATTTTGAAAACACATGCCGCTTATTTCCGGGCAGTTTCTGACGAGTATCCAATTGATTCAAATTACGATTAACGGAAACCCTAAAACTTTTGATGCAAACATCAATACGCTGGCAGCGTTAGTTGAAAAGCTCGGTTTGGTTGGCAAGCGTCTCGCGATCGAGCGAAATGGTGAGATTGTTCCTAAGAGTACATTTGCTGAAGTGCCTTTGCAAACTGGGGATAAGTTAGAAATTGTAGGTGCAGTCGGTGGCGGTTAAAAGCCCAGCGGTTAAGGACGGTTAATAGAAATGAGCATGAACACATTAAATATTGCAGGCAAATCATATAGCTCACGCTTATTGGTGGGTACGGGTAAATATAAAGACTTTACTGAAACGCGTGCGGCAATTGATGCCAGCGGCGCTGAAATTGTGACGGTAGCGATTCGCCGTACCAATATTGGTCAAAATGCTGGCGAGCCCTCTTTGCTTGATTACTTGCCACCTGAAGAGTTTACGTATTTGCCAAATACAGCCGGCTGTTACTCAGCTGATGATGCAGTGCGAACATTACGTTTAGCACGTGAGTTATTAGATGGCCACCAATTAGTGAAGCTCGAAGTGCTTGGTGATCCTAATACGCTCTACCCAAATGTGATCGAAACAATCAAAGCGGCCGAAGTGCTTGTTAAAGATGGCTTTGACGTGATGGTTTATACCTCTGACGATCCAATTATTTGTAAGCAATTAGAAGAAATCGGTTGCTGTGCTGTGATGCCTTTAGCTTCATTAATTGGGTCAGGCATGGGAATTTTAAATCCGTGGAATCTTCAAATTATCATTGAAAATGCAAAAGTGCCTGTGCTGGTGGATGCAGGTGTAGGCACGGCCTCAGACGCGGCGATTGCAATGGAGCTAGGTTGTGCAGGCATTTTGATGAACACCGCGATTGCGGGGGCTAACAATCCAATCTTAATGGCTTCTGCTATGAAAAAAGCAGTTGAGGCGGGTCGCGAAGCATTTCTGGCAGGCCGGATGGCGAAAAAACTTTATTCAGCTACCCCAAGCTCACCCACTTCTGGATTAATTACTTAATGCTTAATCACTTAATATTGATTCAATTAGGCCTCAATGACTACTGATAAACGATATGAATGTTCGGTGGCGGTAAGCACAGAGTTTTTACCTGACCAATCTGATATTCAAGCAGGCCGTTACGCTTTTTCCTATCACATCACTATTTCCAATACAGGCAGTGTCGCAGCGCAATTAATTAGTCGCCATTGGGTGATTACAGATGCTGAAAAGAAAGTGCAAGAGGTTCGCGGACTAGGCGTAGTTGGCGAGCAGCCTTTGCTTCAGCCCTCAGCTTCTTTTGAGTACGTCAGCGGTACGGTGCTGAATACCGCTGTAGGTACTATGCATGGGTCTTATCAATTGACGGCGGTCGATGGCACGCAGTTTGAGGTGGCTATTCCTGCTTTTACCTTAACGATGCCTAGGGTTTTGCATTAATGCGACCAACCAATATTTTTCAGCTTTCATGTGTGTTGCTAAGTTTGCTGGCTTTAAGCGCCTGCGAAAAGTTACAAGTAAAGCCAACGCCTCCAGAAGAGCCGATCTGTGCATGCCCAGCACAACCTGCTCCACCAGCCAAGCCAGTGGAAGGTAAGCCAGAGCCAATTAAAGTGCCGGACTATGGTTTGCTAAAGCCTGCGGATTGGCAAGAGTTAGACGGCCTCACGAAAGATGATGTCACCAAAGCCTGGCCAGCATGGAAGCTTGGCTGTGTTTCATTAAAACTAAAGTCAGCATGGCAAGCGGTTTGTAATGAGGCTGATAAATTAGATAATCCTTCCAAAAAAGGGATTGTTGATTACTTTAAAAACAACTTTTTAGTCTATCGCACGACCAATTTGGATGGCTCAAATACGGGCATGATTACTGGATATTACGAGCCAGTGATTAAAGGGAGTCGCACTAAAAACGACAAATTCCGCTTTCCTTTATACACACGTCCTGATGATTTAATTACCGTGGAATTGGCTAGTATATTTCCGGAGTTAGCTAATAAACGCGTGCGTGGTCGTGTCGTTGGCACAAAGTTGATTCCTTATTACAATCGCGGCGAAATCGAAGCAGATAATTCACCATTACAAGGGCGTGAGTTCGTTTGGGTCGATGACCAAATTGATTTGTTTTTTTTACAAATCCAAGGCTCTGGGATGGTACATCTCGATAATGGCGAGAAAATGCATGTGGGTTATGCAGATCAAAATGGACAAGCCTATCAATCGATTGGACGTTTGCTAATTGAAAAAGGCGAACTGACTGTTGATAAAGCTTCCATGCAAGGGATTAAAGATTGGGCACGAAATAATCCAGGAAAATTACGTGAGCTGCTTAATGCAAATCCTAGTTATGTTTTTTTCCGTGAATTGCCGGCCGGATTGCCAGGCCCCATTGGTGCACTTGGTGCGCCGATATTGGCTGAACGTGTCGTGGCGATTGATCCACGCTTTGTGCCACTTGGTGCGCCTATTTTCTTATCCACTAATTTACCCAATTCGAATAAGCCAATAAACCGATTGATGATGGCGCAGGATACTGGCGGTGCAATTAAAGGTGGAGTAAGGGCAGATTTCTTTTGGGGTGCGGGTGATGCTGCTGGTAAGTCTGCGGGGTCGATGAAACAACAAGGTAGGATCTGGGTGTTGTTACCAAAAGATTTTCCGCTACCTAAGTAAGCAAAGTTGAAAATTGGTAGACATAAAAAAAGGAGCTCTTAAGCTCCTTTTTTACAATCTTTGAAAATTACTTGTTCATTACGTACATAGTAACTTCAAAGCCAAAGCGCATTTCAGTAGCAGCTGGTTTAGTCCACATAGTAATTCTCCTAATGTTGTTTAAATCGCTTCGTCATCAGTGACTCAACGCATGAATGAATATTACGCTTCTTAAAAAACTTAACACTACCCTTAGTCATTAAAGATGGCTCATGATTTTCATTAGAGATGCGTCACTATTCTTCAATGTTAAGCTCTTGAATTTTACGTGTTAGCGTATTACGCCCCATTCCTAGCTGTGTTGCTGCTTCAATGCGGCGGCCACCTGTATGTTGCAGCGCTTTAGTAATCAGAATTTTTTCAAATTCATTTGCACGTGATTCCAGAATGTTTTGCTCACCACGATTAAGGGCATTCATGACTTCGGCTGCGAGCGCTTCTTGCCATGAGGAGCCGCTAATTGGTTTTGCTGTGTCCTCTTTGAGCTCGGGCGGTAAATCCGCAACATCGATATTCTGGCCAGGTGCCATCACGGTCAGCCAATGACAAACGTTTTCAAGTTGGCGGACGTTACCACTCCAGCTCATGCTACTTAAGTATTTGAGCGCTGCAGGGGTTGGTTGTTTTGGATCAACGCCCAGCTCATTCGCGATGTGAAGTAAGAAATGCTTTACTAACAATGGCACATCCTCAGGCCGCTCTCTTAGGGCAGGCAAACGTAGGCGAATCACATTGAGTCGGTGAAATAAATCCTCACGGAATAAGCCTTGTTTAACGCGCTCTTCTAAATCTTGATGGGTTGCCGCAATAATCCGCACATTGACCTTTACGGGTTGGTGACCACCCACGCGATAGAACTGACCATCGCACAATACGCGCAATAAGCGTGTTTGCAAGTCAGAAGGCATGTCGCCAATTTCGTCCAGAAACAATGTACCGCCGTCGGCTTGTTCGAAGCGTCCGCGTCTTGCTGCTTGCGCGCCGGTAAAAGCGCCCCGTTCATGGCCAAATAATTCTGACTCTAATAAGTCTTTGGGAATCGCTGCGGTATTAATCGCAATAAAGGATTTGTCGCCACGTGGACTATGACGATGTAATGCACTCGCTACTAATTCTTTACCAGTGCCTGACTCGCCGTTGATAAGCACAGTTGCATGAGAACGACTTAAGCGCCCAATCGCACGAAAGACTTCCTGCATCGCTGGGGCCTGGCCAATAATTTCAGGGGTTTCTTCGGCATCAGGGACATCAGGCGCTTGATGCTTACTTTCGTCGACTGCACGGCGGATAACTTCAATGGCTTGATCGACGTCAAATGGTTTTGCTAGGTACTCAAATGCGCCGCCCTGAAACGCCGCGACCGCGCTTTCCAAATCTGAATACGCTGTCATGATGATGACAGGCACGTCAGGCAATCTTTGCTTAATCACTTGTAAAAAGTCTAAGCCTGAGCCATTTGGCATGCGGATATCGCTGACAATGACTTGCGGAGTTTCGTGATCCAGCGCACTCAATGCTTCAGGCGTTGATGCAAAAGTTTTGAACGCCATTTCAGTTCGTGCCAATGCTTTTTCAAAGACCCAGCGAATTGATTTGTCGTCGTCGATAATCCAAATTGGTTTCATGTTTTACCTATTGATATTGATGCTTATTGTTTGACCGCATAGCTGTTCATCACAGAGCTTTCGATCGGGAGCAAAATCCTAAAGCAGGTTTGACCTGGTACGCTTTCGCATTCAATCATGCCGTGATGCTGCGTAATAAAAGTTTGTGCAAGAGAAAGGCCCAAGCCGGAGCCTCCTTCTCTGCCTGACACTAATGGGAAAAAGATCCGCTCACGAAGGCCAGCAGGAATGCCCGGGCCGTTGTCGATAATTTGTAATTTAATCGCGACGCGATAACGTTTTTTAGCCAAGGTGACTTGGCGTTCAGCGCGCGTGCGTAAAGTAATTTTGGCATCTTTTTGACCGCTCGTTTGCATCGCTTGCACGGCATTACGTGCAATATTGAGTACGGCTTGAATGAGTTTTTCTCGATCACCAATAATCTCTGGCAAGCTGGTATCGTAATCACGCTGCACGGTAATTTTGAACGCGTCTTTTGAGAAGCCCGAGGGAGACTCAGCAAGCAATAGACTACGCACACGCTCTAAGACTTCATGAATATTGGTCGGCTCATATTTAGGGACGCGGTGCGGCACCAACAGCCTGTCCATTAAAAGCTGCAGTCTATCCGCCTCTTTGATAATCACTTGCGTGTATTCTCTAAGGCTCGCTTGTGGCAACTCATGTTCTAGTAGTTGCGCTGCGCCGCGAAGTCCACCCAGCGGATTACGAATCTCATGCGCCAAGTTTCGGAGTAGCTCAGCATTGGCTTGTTGTTGAACGAGCATACGCTCTTCTCGCGCCATCCTTAGTTGCTGATCCATTTGTTGGAATTCTAGAACTAAGCAAACGTTGGGCTGTTCGACGGGTGTCACGGTACAAGTGACTGCCAAAGCATGTTGGCGCAATGTGGTGATGACAAATTCATGTTCACGGAATGGGCTGTCGGTGCTAATCGCATTTTCAACAGCTGAATGCAGAATGTCGCAACCTGGGAATACTTGGGCGATCGGTAAGCCACAAATTTGTTTCGCACTAAATGCGAATAGCACCTCTGCGCCGGGGTTTGCATAAACCACGTGGCGTGCATCGTTGAGCAAAATCACGGCTGTCGCAAGATGCTCAAGTCCGGCAAATGATGAGGGTATTTTTTGTTCCATGCTTTAACTATAAGCAACCTGTGTGCCAACATATCAATTGGATGTTTGCTTTATCCCATGGCCTGACGTGATGACTAAGTCAATAAAAATTCATTCTATACCTAATCATAGATATGCACTATTTTAGTGCGCTAATTTCTTTTTGAAGAAGTTGAATATTTTTTGGTGCATATCGACATCTGCCAGGGCGCGTTGGCTTCCCCAATTTACTAAGCCAGTAAACTGGCAAGTAAAGTGTGAAAAAAAGGCGGGTTACCCCGCCTTTTTGAATTGCTAATTTAAAACTAATTAGCAGCTATAGTACAAACCAAACTCAGCTGGGTGTGGTGTCATACGTAATTTGTTCACTTCTTCCATTTTCAATGCAATGTAAGCATCGATCCAGTCATCAGAGAACACACCGCCACGCGTTAAGAACTCGCGGTCTTTGTCCAAGTTAGCCAATGCTTCTTCTAATGAAGCACAAACTGTTGGGATCAAAGCATCTTCTTCTGGTGGAAGATGGTACAAGTCTTTAGTTGCTGGCTCACCTGGGTGAATCTTGTTTTGAACGCCATCAAGACCAGCCATCATCAATGCGCTAAACGCCAAGTATGGGTTAGCGATTGGATCTGGGAAACGAGCCTCAACACGACGCGCTTTGTCAGAGTGAACGAATGGAATACGGATTGAAGCAGAACGGTTTTTAGCTGAGTAAGCTAATTTAACTGGCGCTTCAAAGTGTGGAACCAAACGTTTGTATGAGTTAGTACCTGGGTTAGTAATCGCGTTCAATGCTTTAGCGTGCTTGATAATGCCGCCGATGTAGTAAAGCGCGAAATCGCTCAAACCTGCATAGCCGTTACCAGCGAACAAGTTTTTGCCATCTTTCCAGATTGATTGGTGAACGTGCATACCTGAACCGTTATCGCCAGCGAAAGGCTTAGGCATAAATGTTGCAGTTTTACCGTATGCGTGTGCAGTGTTCAACACAACGTATTTAGTGATTTGTGTCCAGTCAGCGCGTTCTGTCAATGTGCTGAATTTAGTACCAATTTCACATTGACCAGCAGTTGCCACTTCGTGATGATGCACTTCAACAGGCACACCCATTTCTTCAAGCGCGATACACATAGCGGAACGAACGTCTTGCAATGAATCGACTGGAGGCACTGGGAAATAACCACCTTTAACGCCAGGACGGTGACCAGTGTTGCCGCCTTCAAATTTTTCGCCTGAAGCCCAAGCACCTTCTTCAGAATTGATACGCACTGAACTACCGTTCATGCTCACATCCCATTGGATTGAATCAAAGATGAAGAATTCTGGCTCTGGACCAAAGTAGGCAGTATCACCGATACCGCTTGATTTTAAGTAAGCTTCAGCACGTTTTGCCAAGCTACGTGGGCAACGGTCGTAACCTTTACCATCTGTAGGGTCAACAACGTCACAAGTTAAAATCAATGTTGGCTCGTCCATGAATGGATCGATGTTGGCTGTATCTGGATCAGGCATCAATTGCATGTCTGATGCTTGAATACCTTTCCAACCTGAGATTGAAGAGCCGTCAAACGCATGGCCTTCAGTGAATTTTTCTTCGTTAAATGCTGAAACAGGCACAGTAACGTGTTGTTCTTTACCACGAGTGTCGGTGAAGCGGAAATCGACGAACTTAATGTCGTTGTCCTTCACCATCTTCATTACGTCGGCGATTGCCATTTGATTCTCCTAGATTGCGCTTATAAATAAACAAAAACTTGACATGATTTATTAGCAGAAATCATGCCAATCGAGTATTTGGATACCTGCTTATTTTTACACAGATAATTATAAAAGAGAATAAAAACAACTCGCCTTGTTGTTGTGCATGACATTAAATTACGCACCATATTAGTGCGAATGTGCGTCTAGGCTTAAATGCGGCTATACTTTGACCATATTGGTATGACCTAATAAAGAGGAACTAAAATGGAAACACTCTCACCGATTTTAGAAAAAGCAAAACAACGTGCCGCAGATTTAAACCTTCCTTACGCTGGTGCGCTTACCCCAAAAGAGGCTTATCAAGTATTGGAATTGACGAAAAATGCAAAGTTGGTTGATGTGCGAACCCGTGCTGAATTGGAATTGGTTGGCCGCGTGCCACAAGCAACGCATATTGAGTGGGCGTTTTATCCAGGCATGGTGGCGAACCCTGATTTTGCTGCACAAATCAAAACGCAGCTAGATCCAGAAACGTTGACGATTTTTATGTGCCGCACAGGTGGTCGTTCGCACAATGCAGCAGTATTGGCAGCTCAGCTAGGTTTCTCAGAAGCTTACAACATGCTTGAAGGCTTTGAAGGTGAAGCAACGCCAGACAATAAACAACGTTGCAAGCTGAACGGTTGGAAAGTCGCTGATTTGCCTTGGACTAACGCTTAATTTAGACCAGACTTTACATGACTGACTTTTACGCCGTGATTGGCAACCCCATAGAACACAGCAAGTCGCCCGTGATTCATCATGCGTTTGCGCAATTAACGCATCAAGATATTCAATATGAGCGTGTACTTGCGCCCTTGGATGGCTTCGCTGAAACGGTACATGGCTTGATCTCGCATGGTTTCAAAGGTGCAAATGTCACGGTCCCTTTCAAGCTTGAGGCATTTGCAATGGCGAATCGTTTAACTGAGCGCGCGCAAGATGCGGGAGCAGTCAATACTTTGATATTTGATGCAGAAGGCATTATTGGCGACAACACTGATGGGGTTGGATTGGTGCGTGATATTACCCACAACATTGGTGTTTCTTTTGCAGGAAAACGCGTTTTACTGATTGGTGCTGGCGGCGCATCCGAAGGTGTGTTGCATCCCATTTTGGCTGAGCAACCTGCACTACTCATTATTACTAATCGCACTTTGGACAAAGCGCTCAATATGATGAAGCGAGTAGAAGCGCGAGATGAGATGGTGTTCGTTTCTATCAATGCCTATGCTTTTGACGATCTGCACGGTCAGCAATTTGATATTGTTATCAATGCAACTTCTGCGGGATTAACTGACAGTCATTTACCGCTTCCAAGTGGTATTTTTGCGCCTAACGCTTTGGCTTACGACATGATGTATGGTCGAATTACGCCATTTATGGCATTTGCACTTCAGCATGGCGCAACGGTTTTTGGTGGGCTTGGGATGCTGATTGAGCAAGCAGCGGAGGCTTTTTCTATGTGGCGCCGTATTCGCCCACCAACGGCACCTGTGATTGAAATGTTTAAACAACAGGCTAAAGCTTAGCGCATGCGTTTGCCTTCAAATTTTTGGCGCGTATTGAAATGGCTAGTTATCATCGTTGTGGTGTACCAGCTTTGGATCTTTCTGCATATTTGCTGGTGGGTCAATCACAACCCATCGACTAGTGCTTTTATGGAGGATCGTTTAGAAGTTTTGCAAGAAGATAATCCTGATGCCGTTCTAAAGCATCGCTGGGTAGACTATAAAAAAATTTCCCCCAACTTAAAGCGCGCACTTATCGCCGCAGAAGATGCCAAATTTGTAGACCACGAAGGTTTTGATTGGGAAGGTATCCAAAAGGCTTACCAAAAGAATCTTAAAAAAGGCAAAGTGGTCGCAGGCGGTTCAACCATTAGTCAGCAGCTTGCCAAGAATTTGTTTCTATCAACCAAGCGAACACCATGGCGCAAAGCGGAAGAAGTCATGATCACGGCCATGCTGGAAGCGACCATGAGCAAACGTCGTATCTTCGAGATTTATTTGAATGTGATCGAATGGGGAAATGGCATCTTTGGCGCTGAAGCCGCAGCTAAATATTATTACCATACCAGCGCCAAAAACTTGAGTGCTGACCAAGCTGCAAAGTTAGCAGCGATGGTGCCAAATCCCAGGTATTACGATCAGCATCGACAGGCCAAAGGCTTGATCCGTAAAACAGGGATTATTGAAGCGCGTATGAATAGCGCTGAAATCCCTTAATTTATTTCAGCATCGTTTTAAGATACTTGCCTGTGTAACTTTCGGCACACTCTGCAACCTTTTCAGGTGGCCCTTCAACAAGCACTGTGCCGCCGCCATCGCCACCCTCTGGTCCCATATCAATCAGCCAGTCAGCTGTTTTAATCACATCCAAGTTATGCTCAATGATCACCATGGTATTGCCTGCATCGCGTAGGCGATGAATCACATCTAACAAGAGCTGAATGTCAGCAAAATGTAGCCCAGTTGTTGGCTCATCCAAAATATACAAGGTGCGACCGGTATCGCGTTTTGAAAGCTCAAGAGCCAGTTTCACGCGCTGCGCTTCGCCACCTGATAGCGTAGTTGCTGATTGACCAAGTGTGATATAGCCTAAACCAACATCAAGTAAGGTTTTGAGTTTGCGTTGCACCACAGGCACCACGCTAAAGAACTCATGGGCTTGCTCAACCGTCATCTCTAATATTTCACGGATGTTTTTACCCTTGTAATTAATTTCTAATGTTTCTCGGTTATAGCGCTGTCCTTTACATACATCACAAGGCACGTAAACGTCCGGCAAGAAGTGCATTTCTACTCGCAACACACCATCACCTTGGCAAGCTTCGCAGCGACCACCTTTCACGTTAAATGAATAGCGACCTGGGCCATAACCACGCGCGCGGCTTTCTGGCACCCCGGCGAATAAATCACGAATCGGTGTGAATAAGCCAGTGTAAGTTGCAGGGTTAGAACGTGGTGTGCGGCCAATTGGACTCTGATCGACGTCCACTACTTTGTCAAAAAACTCTAAGCCTTCTATGCCGTCGAAAGGTGCTGGCTCTGTCGAGCTGCCATATAAATGCTGCGCGACAACACGGTAAAGCGTGTCGTTAATGAGGGTTGATTTTCCGGAACCTGACACACCAGTCACGCAAGTGAGCAAGCCAACAGGCAATTTTAGAGATACGTCTTTTAAGTTGTTACCTGTTGCGTGGGAAAGTGACAACCAACGAGCCGGATCTGGGGTATGGCGTTTATGGTTGTAAGTAATTTGCTTTTTGCCGCTGAGGTATTGGCCAGTCAATGAATTCACATTGGCTTGGATTTCAGCAGGGGTGCCCTCGGCCACAATTTGGCCGCCATGCTCACCCGCGCCAGGGCCAATGTCGACCACATAGTCAGCCGCCATAATTGCATCTTGGTCATGCTCGACAACAATCACACTATTGCCGATATCGCGTAAGCGCATCAAGGTTTCAAGTAGTCTGTCATTGTCGCGTTGATGTAAACCAATTGATGGCTCATCCAACACATACATCACGCCAGTTAACCCAGAGCCAATTTGTGAGGCTAGGCGAATACGTTGCGCTTCACCACCTGATAGCGTTTCAGCAGAACGAGATAGCGATAAATATTCCAAGCCCACATTGGTTAAAAACTTCAAACGGCTACCGATTTCTTTCACGATTTTGTCTGCAATCGCAAGCTTCTGGCCATGTAGCTCAATCGTTTCAAAGAATGTTAGTGCTTGCTTCAATGGCACTTCACATACTTCATGAATATTCTTATTGCCCACTTTTACATGGCGTGCTTCAGTGCGCAAACGTGTACCCATGCAGCTAGGACAGGTTTGTGAGTTGAGATATTTCGCTAATTCTTCACGCACAGTCGTTGAGTCAGTTTCGTGATAACGACGCTGTAGATTATTTAAAATTCCTTCAAAGCTATGACGCTTTTCAAAGAACGAGCCACGTTCGTTCATGTATTTAAAGGCAATCTCTTCTTTACCACTACCGTGCAACAATATGTGTTGAACGTCTTCGGGTAGTTCTTCAAAAGCTGTTTCCAAATCGAATTTATAATGCGCTGCCAAGCTGCTAAGTAACTGAAAGTAAAATTGGTTACGCTTATCCCAGCCTTTAATCGCGCCCGCAGCAAGTGATAAATGTGGAAATGCGACAACGCGTTTAGGATCAAAAAAGCTCATTTGACCCAAGCCATCACATTTTGGACAAGCCCCCATTGGGTTATTAAATGAGAATAAGCGTGGTTCAAGCTCCGCTAATGAGTAATCGCATGATGGGCATGAAAACTTAGCTGAGAACAAATGCTCTTTGCCCGTATCCATTTCCATCGCAACTGCTTTTCCCTCAGCCAAACGAAGTGCTGTTTCGAATGATTCTGCAATGCGCTGCTTCATATCCGCGCGAACTTTTAATCGATCTACAACAACATCAATCGAGTGCTTAGTGGTTTTAGTCAGCGATGGCGGCGCATCAAGTTCATAAATTTCGCCATCTACCCTCACACGCACAAAACCTTGTGCTTTTAATCCTTCAAATAAATCGAGTTGTTCGCCTTTGCGTTCTCGCACCACCGGTGCCAAAATCATTAGTTTGGTTTCATCAGGCAAGCCTAAAACGCTATCCACCATTTGCGAGACTGTTTGCGCTTCTAATTTGATGTGATGCTCAGGACATTCAGGGTCGCCAGCGCGGGCATAAAGCAACCGTAAATAATCATGAATTTCAGTCACAGTACCGACTGTTGAGCGTGGGTTGTGCGATGTAGATTTTTGCTCAATAGAAATGGCTGGAGATAAACCTTCGATTAAATCGACATCTGGTTTATCCATCCGCGCCAAGAACTGGCGGGCATAAGCAGAGAGAGATTCGACATAGCGGCGCTGACCCTCTGCGTAAAGGGTATCAAAAGCGAGTGATGATTTACCGGATCCAGAAAGTCCAGTAATGACAATCATTTTGTTACGCGGTAAATCCAGCGAAACGTTTTTTAGATTGTGCGTGCGAGCACCGCGAATACGTATGAAATCCATCAATTTATGGTTGGCCTAAAAAATAATTTATTAAAACAAAACGTTGTTTTAAGTGAATGCAGAAAAAAGACGATATCTAAAACAAGTCTTTTTAAGAGCCGCATCAAATAAAGCGGGCAACCTGTTAATATACGCAAATTAAAAGATAAAGTTAAATAATTTCATGTCATCCACACCATCCATAGACAAAATGAATTCCACTGAGTTGCGCGCAAGTGCAAGTCTGGCGTCTATTTATGGTTTACGTATGCTCGGCATGTTCCTTATTCTGCCAATTTTTGCGATTTACGCCGAAACGCTCCCAAGCGGTCAAAACCATTTGATGATTGGCCTCGCCTTGGGCGCTTATGGACTGACGCAAGCAATTTTCCAATTGCCATTTGGAATGGCTTCAGATCGATTCGGTCGCAAGCGCGTCATTTATGTCGGCTTAGTATTATTTGTCATCGGCAGTTTGGTGGCTGCTCTTGCGCACGATTTACCGATGATTATTTTAGGTCGCAGTATTCAAGGTGCTGGCGCTGTTTCTGCCGCGGTGACTGCTTTGGTTGCCGACCTTACCCGAGAAGAACATCGCACCAAAGCCATGGCAATGATAGGCGGCACCATTGGTATCACATTTGCCATGTCTCTCATTTTAGGCCCAGTGCTTAATAATCTTATTGGCGTTTCGGGCATTTTCTTGATGACTGCTGTTTTGGCCGCCGCCGCAATTTTGGTAGTGAAATTTGTGGTGCCAAATCCTGTGGTGAGTAGCTTCCACTCAGACGCACAAGCTAAAACAGGCAAGCTAAAAGAGGTACTTAAAGATGTCCAATTACTACGCCTTAATTTCGGCATTTTTGCGCTACATGCGGCCCAGATGGCTATGTTCGTGGTAGTGCCTTTTGCCATTAAAAAAACCAGCGGCATGGGCGCTAATGACCACTGGCTAATTTACCTTCCTGTGCTAGTGATCTCATTTGTATTGATGATTCCTGCCATTATTTATGGTGAGAAAAAAGCTAAACTCAAGCAAGTGTTTGTAGGTGCAATTGCCACCATGCTTTTTGCGCAATTAGCGTTCGCGTTTTCAATTGATTACTTCTGGGGCATTGTTTTCTCGCTCGGCGCTTACTTTGTTGCGTTTAACGTGCTTGAGGCATCCTTGCCATCCATCATTACCAAAATCGCCCCAGCTGCCTCTAAAGGTACCGCGATTGGCGTTTACAATACGACCCAATCATTAGGCGTGTTTGTGGGCGGTACGGTTGGTGGATACTTATCGCACTATTATAGTTATGCATCTGTATTTGTTTTTTGTAGTGTTTTAATGGCATTATGGTTGCTATTCGGCTTAAGCATGAAAGCGCCGCCAGCCGTAAAAAGTAAGATGTACCATCTTAAAAAAATCAGTGCAGCTAAAGCCAACACATTGGCAACCAAGCTAGCTGCTTTGCAAGGTGTTCGTGAGACAGTGGTATTAGCAGACGAAGGTATGGTGATACTGAAAGTGGATATGCAGCAGGGTTGGGATGAAGCTGCTGTAGTGCGATTAATAGGAGAGTAAAAACATGGCATCAGTCAATAAAGTGATTTTGGTGGGTAACTTGGGTCGCGACCCAGAAATGCGCTTCATGCCAAATGGCGAAGCGGTATGTAATTTCAGTATTGCAACAACTGATAGCTGGAAAGATAAAAGCGGTCAAAAACAAGAGCGCACCGAATGGCACAATATTGTCATTTATCGCAAGCTTGCTGAGATTGCTGGCGAATACCTCAAAAAAGGTCGCCCTGTTTATATTGAAGGTCGTTTGCAAACACGCAAATGGCAAACCAAAGAAGGCCAAGATCGCCTCACTACGGAAATTATTGCAGACCAAATGCAAATGCTAGGTGGCCGTGAAGGCGGCGGTGCAAGTAGCGCTTATGATTCGATGGATGAAGATCAATCACGCCCACAACAAGCTTCACGTCCAGCACAAGCAGCGCCTGCGCAGCAACCTGCAAGTGGCGGGGACTTTGATGCGTTTGAGGATGACATTCCTTTTTAGTATTCGAATTGAATGAATAAAAAAAGCCCGCTTGATGCGGGCTTTTTGTTGGACCGCTTTAATCTAAGTCGTAATCAATAATCAGCGGCGCATGGTCGCTAAAGCGTTCTGCTTTATAGATCTCACATTGACTGGCAGTGTTGCCGATGCCTGGCGTGGTCACGTGGTAATCAATACGCCACCCAACGTTTTTATCCCAAGCGGCGCCTCGATTGCTCCACCATGTATAGCATTCCTCGGTCGTTTCTGGGTGTACTTTTCGGTAGGCATCCACCCAACCAAGTTTACTGAAAATGTCCGTCATCCAAGCGCGCTCTTCGGGTAAAAAGCCTGAATTCTTTTTGTTACCTTTCCAGTTTTTAAGATCGGCTTCTTGGTGTGCAATATTCCAATCGCCACAAACCACAACTTCATGTCCGCTTGCTTTGAGTGCTTCTAAGTGTGGGTAGAAACGTTCCATGACACTAAATTTCACTTGTTGTCTATCTTCGCCGCTTGAACCGGAAGGCAAGTAGAGCGATACGATGCTCACTTTCTTGCCATTTAGATTTTCAAACTGCAGTTCGATATAGCGTCCTTCTGCATCAATATCTGAATGGCCTAATCCAATAATAATGTTGTCTGGTTTGTGCTTGGTGTAAATGCCCACCCCGCTATAGCCTTTTTTCTCGGCATAATGAAAGTAGCCTTGATAACCGCTAGGGGCGTGCATTTCTGCCGTCATATCAGCTTCTTGTGCTTTGAGTTCTTGCAGGCAAATAAAGTCGGCATTTTGTTTTTGCATCCAAGGTAAGAAACCTTTATTCACTGCAGAGCGGATGCCGTTGAGATTTGCAGATATAATTCTAAGCAAGATAATTCCTTAAAGTTTTTAGAAGATTCTAGATGACGACTATTTCAACAAAAACAGATTTTACCGCGCAGTTTATCGATTTTGCCATTAAAAAACAGGTGTTGCGCTTTGGTGAGTTTAAAACAAAAGCCGGTCGCTTAAGTCCTTATTTTTTTAATGCGGGTTTTTTTAATGATGGCGAGAGCCTAATGAGATTAGGTGAATTTTATGCTGCCGCGATTTTAAAATCAGGCGTGCAGTTTGACATGCTCTTTGGACCAGCTTACAAAGGCATTACTTTGGCTGCAAGTATTTCGATTGCCTTAGCACGGCAAGGGCATAACTTCCCATACGCGTATAACCGTAAAGAAGCAAAAGATCATGGCGAAGGCGGTACGATTGTTGGTGCCCCATTACAAGGTCGGGTGTTAATTGTGGATGATGTGATTTCTGCCGGCACGTCGGTGCGTGAGTCAGTTGAGATGATTAAAGCGGCGGGCGCTATCCCAGCAGGTGTGGCGATTGCAATTGACCGTCAAGAGCGTGGACTGGGTGAGTTATCCGCCGTACAAGAAGTAGAAAAAGACAGTGGTATGCCAGTGATTAACATTGCGACATTGGCAGATTTGATTGTTTATTTGAATGATGCGCCAGAGTTGGCTGAGTTTAAGTCAGCAGTTCAAACATATAGAAATGAATATGGCGTTTAGTTAGATGTAGAGATAAAAAAGGCGATTGATTAATCGCCTTTTTTTATTGCTTTAAGACCGCAAGGGTCTTGTCCGTGGAACACTTCAGCTAAAGCTGATTGTTCACACGCCAGCGCCCAGTTTTTTCTTCAGAATCTCGTTCACTTGCGCTGGGTTTGCTTTGCCTTTGGAGGCTTTCATCGCTTGGCCGACAAGTGCATTAAACGCTTTTTCTTTACCTGCTTTGAATTCTTCAACCATGGCTGCATTTGCTGCAAGTACTTCGTCCACAATTGCTTCAATTGCGCCAGAATCAGACACTTGCTTCAAGCCTTTGCTCTCGATGATGCTATCAGCATCACCTTCGCCAGCCCACATTGCTTCAAAAACTTGCTTAGCTGCATTGTTAGAAATCGTCCCATCTTGAATGCGCTTAATAAGACTAGCTAAGGCGCTTTGAGAAATCGGAGATTCTGAAATCTCTTTATCTTCCGCATTGAGTTTTGCTGAAACGCTACCCATCACCCAGTTAGCTGCAAGTTTTGCATCGCTGCCAGCATCAACAGTCGCAACGAAATAATCGGCTGTGCCACGCGAGCTTGTCAGCGCGTTTGCATCGTAATGCGCTAAGCCATATTGTGCTTCAAAGCGCGCTTTCATGGCTTCAGGTAATTCAGGCATCTCAGCTTTGACTTTGCTGATGTCACTTTCTGAAATCGCAAGCGGCAACAAATCAGGATCTGGGAAGTAGCGATAATCATTCGCTTCTTCTTTGCTACGCATCGCACGTGTTTCACCTGTGTCAGGATTAAATAGCACGGTGGCTTGCTGAATGGTGCCGCCATCTTCCAGAGTTTCAATTTGCCAGCTTGTCTCATACTCAATCGCTTGTTGCATGAATTTGAATGAGTTTAAGTTTTTAATTTCACGGCGTGTGCCGAGCTTGTCTGAGCCTTTTGGACGCACTGAAACGTTCACATCACAGCGGAAGCTTCCTTCTTGCATGTTGCCATCGCAAATGCCAATCCACTGCACTAAATCATGTAGTTTTTTAGCGTAAGCCACAGCTTCGGCTGCTGAGCGCATATCGGGTTCAGTCACAATTTCAAGAAGTGGTGTGCCAGCACGGTTTAAGTCGATGCCTGACATGCCCTCTTGTGCGCCGTGCACAGATTTACCAGCGTCTTCTTCTAAGTGAGCACGGGTAATATTGATGACTTTTTCGTAAGCTTTGTCGCCGCTACCTACTTGAATTGTCATGCTGCCTTGACCAACGACTGGCAATTCATACTGACTAATTTGATAGCCTTTAGGTAAATCTGGATAGAAGTAATTTTTACGTGCAAACACAGAACGTGGTGCGATTTCAGCATTCACTGCGAGGCCAAATTTAATGGCACATTTCACGGCTTCTTGATTAAGCACTGGCAACACGCCAGGCAAGGCTAAACTCACCACGCAAGCTTGCGTATTGGGCTCTGAACCGAATGCGGTCGAAGCACCACTAAAAATTTTCGTTTTGGTTTGTAGCTGGGTGTGTGTTTCCAGCCCGATAACGACTTCCCATTCCATTATTCAATTCCCTCTGGCATTTGTGTATGCCAATCTGTCACTTGTTGATAAGCGTGGCCTACATTAAGCATGCGTGCTTCATCAAAATAATTGCCGATAATTTGTAAGCCAACAGGCAAACGTTTGCCATCTTCGCTTGGCGCAAAACCTGCAGGAATGCTCATGCCCGGTAAGCCCGCCAAGTTCACGGCGATTGTGTAGATGTCTTGTAGATACATAGCGACTGGATCGTCTGCTTTTTCACCTGCTTTAAATGCTGTGGATGGCGCAGTTGGTCCCATGATAATGTCGCATTGTTTGAATGCGTTTTCAAAATCTTGTGCAATCAGGCGGCGAATTTGTTGTGCTTTTATGTAATAAGCATCGTAGTACCCCGCACTTAATACATACGCACCAATCAAGATTCGGCGTTTAACTTCTGCCCCAAAACCTTCAGCACGGCTTTTGCAATACATGTCCATCAAATCGCCATACTCTTTAGCGCGATGGCCGTAACGCACCCCGTCAAAGCGAGATAAATTACTTGATGCTTCAGCCGGTGCAAGTACGTAATAAACTGGGATAGAAAGCTTGGTGTTGGGCAGGCTAATGTCAACGATTTGGGCGCCTAGCTTTTTGTATTCAGCAATGGCTTCATTCACCGCTTTAGCTACGTCGGCACCCAAGCCCTCAGCGAAATATTCTTTCGGTAAGCCCACTTTTAGTCCAGCAAGTGGCTTGCTCAGGTCGCGTGTGTAATCTTCTTTTTCGCGATTTAAGCTGGTGGAATCACGTTTATCAAAGCCCGTGATGACATTCATCATCAGTGCCATGTCTTCACATGATTTTGCCATTGGGCCTGATTGGTCTAGCGATGATGCAAAGGCAATCATGCCAAAACGCGAGGCTAAACCATACGTTGGTTTTAAGCCTGAAAGGCCACAGAGTGAGGCCGGTTGGCGAATAGAGCCGCCAGTGTCTGTGCCAGTGGCAGCGGCACATAATCGGGCTGCAACAGCTGCTGCACTTCCACCTGAGCTGCCGCCGGGAACGCGACTTCTATCCCATGGGTTTTGTACTTTACCGAAATAGCTGGTCTCGTTGGATGAACCCATCGCAAATTCGTCCATATTGGTTTTACCCAAATTGACCGCGCCAGCTGCATCAAAGCGCTCAATGATGTCTGCATCATAAGGACCGATAAATGTTTCGAGCATTTTAGAGCCGCAAGTTGTGCGCCAACCTTTAGCCACAAAAATGTCTTTTTGGCCAATTGGCAAGCCAGTTAAGGCAGTGCCTTTGCCAGCAGCTAATAAGCTATCTGCGTGCTTGGCTTGGGCAAGTGTTTTGTCTTTGTCGAGCGTGATAAAGGCATTGATTTCAGGGTTAAGTCTGTCAATGCGATTTAAGAATTCTTGCGTTAATTCGACACTAGAAATCTCTTTACTTTGGAGCATGGCGCCAAGTTGTTTAAGGCTTTTGTTAATCATGAGTTTTTATTCGATCACTTTAGGAACAAGGTATAGACCACCCTCAACCGCTGGCGCGATTGATTGGAACAGTTCGCGCTGGTTGATTTCGGTCACGACGTCTTCACGAAGGCGTTGAGTCACATCTTGAGAATGTGACATTGGAACGATGCCCTTGGTGTCCACCGCCTGCATTTGCTCAATCAGGCCAAGAATGCCTGTCAGCTTAGTTAAGGTAGCGTCTGCCTCTGCATCGCTGACCTCAATACGGGCCAGATGCGCAATCCTTTTAATATCTGCACTGTTAAGTGACATTTCCGTGTCCAAATCTTAAATTTTTGATAGATATAAGGTATTATAACTTGATTTTAAGCACAACTTCAGCCGAGGCGTGTTTCGTTATAATACCGCGACTAAATTTTAGTGGCTTGTTAAGGATATAAAGACAATGTTTGGTTTTTTAACTAGTTATTTCTCAAATGATATTGCCATCGACTTGGGTACGGCCAACACGCTGATTTATGTGCGTGGTAAAGGTGTGGTGCTTGATGAGCCTTCAGTGGTGGCGATTCGCCAAGAAGGCGGCCCGGCTGGTAAAAAGATATTGTTAGCAGTGGGCGCTGAGGCCAAGCGTATGCTTGGTCGTTCACCAGCAAACATTAGCGCAATTCGCCCAATGAAGGATGGTGTAATTGCTGATTTTACAATTACTGAGCAAATGCTTAAGTATTTCATTCGACGCATTCACGAATCGCGTTTGTTCTCACCAAATCCGCGCATCATTATTTGTGTGCCTGTTGGCTCAACACAAGTTGAGCGTCGTGCGATTCGCGAATCAGCAATTGGTGCTGGTGCTCGCCGCGTTTATTTGATTGAGGAGCCTATGGCTGCAGCGATTGGCGCCAATATGCCTGTTTCAGAAGCAACTGGTTCGATGGTGGTAGATATTGGTGGAGGCACCACCGAAGTCGGTGTGATTTCACTTGGTGGTATCGTTTACGCAAAATCAGAGCGTGTTGGTGGAGATAAGTTTGATCAAGCGATTATTGATTACATTCGTCGCAACTATGGCATGCAAATTTCAGAACCAACAGCAGAATTAATTAAAAAACAAATCGGTTCAGCATTCCCAGGTAGCGAAGTGAAAGAAATGGAAGTGACTGGCCGCAACTTGGCTGAAGGTCTGCCACGTAGATTTACGATTTCTAGCAATGAGATTTTAGAAGCATTGACAGAGCCATTGAACGCGATTGTGGGTGCTGTTAAATCTGCACTTGAGCAAACGCCACCTGAGTTGGGTGCCGACATCGCCGAAAAAGGCATGGTGCTGACGGGTGGCGGTGCGTTATTGCACAATTTAGACAGATTAATTATGGAAGAGACAGGCTTGCCTGTTGTGGTTGCTGAAGATCCATTAACTTGTGTTGCCCGCGGATGCGGTCGAGCGCTAGAAGAGATTGATCGCTTAGGTGATATTTTTGCTTACGAATAATTTGGTTTGATTTTTTTGAAGGCTGCGCTTACAGCCTTTTTTTTTAGTTATTTGGTTTTAGCTAGTAGTTTTATCTACCCCTTTTAATTTTGGGTAATACGCATAGTTCTTAATGGATCAACAACAAGCTCCTCGTTTTTTTATACATGGCCCCAGCCCATTTGTGCGGCTGATTGTATTTTCTACGCTATCACTTGCGTTGATGGCCTCCGACTCAAAATTTAGTTACCTCACTCCTGTTAGAGATGCTTTGACGGTTGCTCTTCAACCATTACAAGTTGTCGCGAATAGTCCTTTTGTTTTATACAAAAATATCGGCGACTACTTCACCGCACAGCAAGCGCTTCGTAACGAGTTGTATCGATTGAAAAAACAAGCTATTTTTCAATCGATACAAGTTCAAGCAATGCAATCACTGAAAGGTGAAAATGATCAACTGCGCACGCTGATGCAGGCATCTAAGGTTAGTAGTCAGCAGTCACGTTTGGCTGAAATTATGCATACTGGTCGAGATCCGTTTTCACATAAGGTGATTGTGAATATCGGTGCCGAGAATCATGTGTTGGCTGGACAAGCAGTAGTAGACGGTGCTGGTGTCATCGGTCAAGTGACTCGGGTATTTCCTTATTCGAGTGAAGTGACTTTGCTTACCGACAAAACCCTTTCAATTCCCATTCAAGTTGAGCGTAATGCTTTGCGTGCTATTTCATTTGGACACGGTCGTGACAATGTGGTGAATTTGCCCTATTTGCCGGCAAACGTAGATATTCAAAAAGGCGATAAATTAGTGACTTCAGGGATCGATGGGATTTATCCTGCTGGACTTGCTGTCGCGATGGTTGATAGTGTCAAAACTAACGTGAGTTCGCCATTTGCACAAATTATTGCTAAGCCAATGGCGGGTATTCAAAATCATCGACAGGTGCTTATCCTTTTAAGTGATACAGAGAATTTGGTTGCTAAAGACATTCAGCAAGTATTGAGTGCCGATGCTCAAAAACAGTCGGATCTAAAACAAAAGTCGGAAAAGGGTAACGATGCCAAACCTTAACCGAAAACATGTTTATCTCAGTTTAGTGACTGCTCTCTTGCTTCAGTTGCTCCCTTTTTCAGGAATCTTGCTTCAAATTAAGCCAGATTTCTTGTTACTGGTACTGTTGTTTTGGCTGTTACGTGCACCAAACATTTGTAATATTGGCGTTGCCTGGACTGCTGGAATTTTGATGGACCTCGTGACAGGGGATGTATTTGGCCAAAATGCACTTGCCTATGCCATCACTGCGTTCTTAGCGGTCATGTATCAACGCCGATTAATCTTATTTACCGTCCTGCAGCAATCTGTTTATGTGCTCTTGTTACTATTTGTGAATCAAGTCATTTTGTTACTGCTGAAGTCTTTCTCGGGCAGTGAGTATTTTGGTTGGACTTATTTTGTGCCATCTTTGACAGGCATTATGTTGTGGTACGCCGTGCTTCACTCTCGAGTTTCAGTTCATATCATGGCGCGGCAGCAATAATTTCTATGCGTTTGCGTTTCGAAGTAAAAAATCATTCTTTAGAACAACATCATTTCACTTTGCGTTTGAGGGTGGCAACCGGACTGGTATTGGTTTGTTTTGCTATTTTGTTAGCCCGCTTCGTTTATCTGCAGATTTTGAAATATGACTATTTTCATACGCTGGCAGAAAACAATCGTGTTTCCCTAGTCCCAATTGTCCCTAATCGTGGACTGATCCTCGACAGAAATGGTGTGACCTTAGCGCATAATTTCTTTGTTTATACATTAGAAATTACGCCATCAAAAGCGGTCGATGTTGAAGCAACCATCAATCATATTAGTCAGTTAATTGAAGTGAGCGCCGAAGACCGAAAGCGTTTTAAAAAGTTACGTCAAGAAAGTCACAGTTTTGAGAGCGTGCCAATTAGAACGCATCTCAATGAAATAGAGGCTGCTAAATTTGCTGCTAATCGCTATCAGTTCCCTGGGGTAGAAATTCGCTCACGACTTTTTAGGCATTACCCTTTGGGCAATCTAGGTGTGCATATGATTGGCTATATTGGGCGGATTAACGCGGCGGATGTCAAAGTACTAGAAAAATCTGAAGATCTCTCTAATTACAAAGGGTCTGATCACATAGGCAAAGGCGGCATCGAGCAATATTATGAGCGTCAATTACATGGCACCACAGGTTTTCAGCAAGTTGAAATTGATGCGGATGGTCATGCAATTCGTGTGTTATCGAGCACGCCACCTGTGCCTGGGGATAACTTAGTGCTTTCGATCGATTCTAAGATGCAAGATATTGCGGAAAAAGCGTTTGAAAATCATCGTGGGGCGATGGTGGCGATTAATCCAAAAAATGGTGAAATTTTATCTTATGTGAGTATGCCAACCTTCGATCCAAATCTATTTGTAGATGGCATTGATGGGGATACTTGGAAGTCGCTCAATCAATCTTTGGATCGCCCACTCATCAACCGCCCTATTCGTGGCATATATCCGCCAGGTTCCACATTTAAGCCTTTTGTTGCAATAGCGGGCTTACAAGAAGCTAAGCGTTTGCCACCTTTTAGTATAGGGGACCCTGGTTTTTATACCTTGGCAGGGAGTTCGCATCAGTATCGTGATTGGAAACCAGGTGGTCATGGGCAAGTGGATATGCAAAAAGCAATTACGGTTTCTTGCGATACATTTTTTTATGGACTCGCTTTAGAGTTGGGTATTGAAAAACTGACTTCGTTTGTGAGTCACTTTGGTTTTGGAAAAAAAACAGGCGTAGATTTGACGGGAGAGATCGGTGGGCTTTTACCAACGCCAGAATGGAAGTGGCGTCGTTGGAAACAAAGATGGTATCCAGGTGAAACGGTGATTGTTGGCATTGGGCAAGGCTATACTTTGGTGACGCCAATGCAGCTTGCCCAAGCAACTGCAGTATTAGCAAATAATGGGATTGCAATGCAGCCGCATTTAGTAAGCAGCATTCAAAAGCACAATCGGGCGCAAACGCATCTAATGCCCATCACGAAGTTGGACGCAATATCTCTTGATAGCAGTAACATTGAGATTGTCAGAGCTGGTATGACGGCGGTCACCCAGCCTGGCGGAACTGCCGCGAGTGTCGGAGCAGGCAGTAGCTACAGTATCGCTGCAAAAACAGGCACTGCTCAAGTAGTCGGTATTAAGCAGGGCGCAAAATACAATGCAGGGAGTATTGATGAGCGTCATCGTGACCATGCTTTATTTATTGCTTATGCGCCTGCTGACGACCCAAAAATTGCGCTTGCAGTCATTGTGGAAAACGGCGGTCATGGCGGATCGGCCGCTGGGCCTATTGCTCGTAAAGTCATGGATTATTATCTATTAGGAAAAACGCCGGTCGGAACTAGTCAGGAAGCAAGCAAAAAACCTGAAGTAGCAGTCGTTGAGGATGCGCCACATGATTAGTCAGATTATCGAGCAATTGAAAAAGCACATAGATTCATTTTTAATGGGTTGTATTCTTTTTAGCTGTGTCGTCGGTTTGTTTGTTTTGTACAGTGCATCAGGTGGCAGTATTGATCGCGTGAGTTCTCAGCTGCTTAACATTCTTGCAGCGCTAACCATTATGTGGATTTCCGCGAATACGTCCCCTCACTATCTAGAGCGAATTGCTTTGCCTCTTTTCATTCTCGGTTTGTTAATGCTGATAGGCGTTGCTTTGTTTGGTGAAATTAGTCACGGTGCTAGACGTTGGCTCAATTTAGGCATTGCTAGGATTCAACCCTCAGAATTAATGAAGATAGCGGTGCCGATGATGTTGGCTTTGTATTTTTCAAAACGTGAGCAAAGTTTACGCTGGTTGGATTACGGGGTGGCTGCATTACTTTTGGTGGTGCCTGTTGGCTTGATTATGAAACAACCAGATTTGGGCACAGCATTGATTGTGACTGCGGCTGGTTTTTATGTTTTGTTCTTAGCCGGCTTGAGTTGGAAAATATTAGCAGGTGGCGCAGTTTCAGTGGCCGTCATGGCCCCTATTTTTTGGTCGATGCTACACGACTATCAGCGTAGAAGAATTGAGATTTTGTTTGACCCCTATCAAGACCCACTGGGTGCGGGTTACCATACCATTCAAGCAAGCATCGCCTTAGGCTCAGGTGGCTTTGCCGGCAAGGGATGGATGGATGGTACACAATCACAGCTAGATTTCTTACCAGAGCGAACAACAGACTTTATTTTTGCGGTATTTGGTGAGGAGTTTGGATTTTTGGGCAACGTATTATTGTTGATCTTATTCATGCTGCTGATTGGCCGCGGCTTAGTGATTTCATCACAAGCGCAAAATACATTTACGCGCTTATTAGCGGGAAGTATTACGCTAACATTTTTCACTTATGTGTTTGTGAATATAGGGATGGTGAGTGGAGTCTTACCAGTTGTGGGAGTGCCCTTGCCTTTTGTCAGTTATGGCGGCACCTCTCTAGTCACAATATTATTAGGCTTTGGTATTTTAATGAGTATTCATACCCACAAAACTTTGATGTCGACTTCATGAAATTAATCAATATTTTTATTCTAACTTTACTTACCTTTTTACTCGTTGCCTGCGGGGGAAGTCCGTCGGTTAAGACGAGCGAGCCAACTAAGCCGACGGAGGTGAGTAAAGCTAAAAAGTCGGGAGGCTATTACTTAGATGATGGTCCTGGCGATAATCCGCCAGCTAATATTGATGCGATTCCTGATGCGGTACCGCGTGTTGAAACTTTGCTTGTGCGTGCGAATAAGCCCTATGTTGCGCTTGGGAATAGCTATACGCCGATGACGGAGTATCAGCCATATAAAAAGCGCGGCGTTGCGTCTTGGTATGGCAAGCGCTATCACGGACAAAAAACTTCAGCAGGTGAAGTGTACGATATGTATGGCATGACAGGAGCGCATACCGTATTGCCGCTTCCTAGTTATGTGCGTGTGACTAATCCAGAAAATCAGAAGTCTGTCATCATAAGGATCAATGATCGTGGTCCATTTCATAGTGATCGACTAATTGATCTATCTTACGCGGCGTCTTATAAGCTGGGCTTAGCTGGCAAGGGCAGCGGGATCGTCGATGTGGAAGCGATCGATCCAAGAAAGTTTGTTCAAAATGCGCCGCCAGCTTCAGCGCCAAAAGCAATGCCACCAACGGAGGCATCATCCGTGATTGTTGAGCCATTAAAAACCGCAAATATTCCGGCGCCAACCGTGATTGAAAGTACTTCTTCATCAACGTCGCCATCAACACAAGGCAAGTTAACTCCGCCGCCAGTATCAGGTGCTTTTGTTCAAGTGGGCGCTTTCAAGTCGGCAGAAAATGCTGAGTTGTTGTCTAGGAAAATCACAGGGCAAAATTTAGTTGAAAATACGCCCGTGAATAGCTGGTACAATCAGGGCATACACCGCGTCCGTATTGGACCTTATGCAAATCGGTCGGAAGCAGAGCTTGCGGCAGCTAAGGTAAAAAAAGCATTAGGCCTGAACACGTATATTGTTGATTAACCCTAAAACTAACAAAGAAATCCTGATAAAAAACATGAATTATTTCACTTCCTTTTTTGTGCTCATTTTTAGTTTGTTGCTCAGTTCTTTTGCTGGTAATACGTATGCTGAAGTTCCAGTCGCGCCAGAGCTAGCAGTTAAAGCTTATTTGCTAAAAGATTTTAATAGTAATCTCGTGCTAGCTGAACAGCGGAGCCAAAACCGAGTTGAGCCGGCTTCACTTACTAAGCTGATGACGGCATATCTTTCATTCAAAGCACTAAAAAATGGCCAGTTGCAATTAGATCAAACCCTGCCGATTTCTGAAAAAGCTTGGCGTATTGAAGGCTCAAAAATGTTCGTCGATACCACCATGACAGTGACGGTAGATGAGCTTTTGCATGGCATGATTGTTCAGTCAGGTAATGATGCCTCTATTGCATTGGCTGAAGGCATTGGTGGAACGGAAGAGGCTTTTGCAACAAAAATGAACAAAGAAGCAGCACGTCTAGGCATGAAAAATACGCATTTTATGAATGCGACAGGCTTGCCAGATGCGCAGCACTTCACCACGGCTTATGACCTCTCATTGCTTGCAACGGCATTAGTTCAAGACTTTCCAGAGCAATATAAAAGGTTGTATTCCGTTAAAGAATATACCTACAACAAAATCACTCAGCCAAACCGCAACCGTTTATTGTGGCTTGATCCAAATGTGGATGGCATGAAAACAGGCCATACTGAGTCAGCAGGTTTTTGTTTGATTTCGTCCGCTAAGCGCGGAGAGCATCGTTTAATTTCTGTGGTGCTTGGCGCCGCGAATGACAATGCACGTGCGACAGAAAGTCAAAAATTATTAAACTATGGCTACCAGTTCTTTGACTCACATTTAGTTTACAAAGCTGGCGCAACGATTGCGACGCAAAAAGTTTGGAAGGGCAGTGAAAGCAAGTTAGTGGCAACAACTTTTCACGACCTATATGTGACTTTGCCTAAAGGCGATTACGCAAGAGCTAAGGCTAAAGTGATCAGCAAGCAGCCTTTAATTGCGCCAGTCGCCAAAGGACAAGAAATCGGCAGCATACAATTTGTCATCGATGGAAAAGTGGTTGATGAGCAAAAGCTAGTTGCTGCAAAAGAGGTTAAAGTCGCTGGTATTTTTGGCAGACTTTGGGATAGTTTTATGTTGTTGTTTGCTTAATAGCGGATAAATACGATGACAGATCAAAAGCCTGAATTAAGAACACCAGAAGAAACGCTGATTGAGTTTCCCTGTGATTTTTTGATTAAAGTCATGGGGGAGACGAGTGATGATTTTGCTAATGCTATGGTCCAAGTGATTCAAGCGCATGAGTCAACGTTCGATGCTTCAAAGGTCGATATGCGTGCGAGTAGCGGCGGCCGATTTATCAGTCTGACTTGTAATGTGCATGTCACTTCCAAAGTTCAATTGGACAGTATTTATCGTGCGCTCTCAGAACATCCGCAAGTGAAATACGTCCTGTAATTTGAGTTTAAAGCATTGAGTAAAATCCCCGTTATTCGTCATTTAGGGCGCACTGAGTTTGAACCCACTTGGCGAGCCATGCAGAATTTCACTACAAACCGAACTAGTGAAACGCCAGATGAAATCTGGCTCACCGAACACTCTCCCGTTTATACCTTAGGCCTTAATCGAAAAGATGTGCGTATGCCATCGCGCGATGACATTCATGTCGTCAATACCGATAGGGGTGGAAAAATCACTTATCATGGTCCTGGCCAAAGTATTATTTATGTGCTGATTGATTTGAAACGCAAAGGCATTAACGTCCGGCAATTAGTCAGCGCAATGGAAAATTCGGTAGTGGCTTTACTTCAAGAAGCGAATATCGATGCAGCTTCTAAAACGGATGCCCCAGGGGTTTATGTTCAAGAGAAAAAGATTGCATCGCTTGGGTTACGTTTAAAAAAAGAATGTTGTTATCACGGTCTATCACTTAATGTAGATATGGATTTATCACCGTTTAATGCGATCGATCCATGCGGCTATCAAGGCTTAGAGGTCACGCAGTTAAAATCCTTAGGGGTAGATTTAACGCAAACAGAAACCGCCACAAAACTGTTAAAATACCTGACTAAAGAATTAGGCTATTCCATTTCAATATGACCGAACAAGCGAACAAATCTGCTGAATTAAAACGCCCAAGTAAAATTGCCGGCGTGAAAGAAACCAGCGAACAAAAAACTGCACGCATTCCCATTAAAATTGTGCCGCAAGCGCCGATGCGTAAGCCCGAATGGATTAGGATGAAAGTGCCTGATAGCGCACGCTTTCAAGAAATCAAACAAGTCCTTCGTGAAAACAAACTGCATACGGTATGTGAAGAAGCTTCATGCCCGAATATTGGCGAATGCTTTAGTGGCGGGACAGCGACCTTTATGATTTTGGGTGATATTTGTACGCGTCGTTGTCCATTTTGTGACGTGTCACATGGCAAACCATTACCACCAGATATCAATGAACCTACTAATCTAGCCCGAACCATTGCGCAAATGCATTTGCGATATGTTGTCATTACAAGTGTGGACAGAGATGACTTAATGGATGGCGGCGCACAGCATTTTGTCGACTGTATACAATCTGTTCGTGAGCAATCTCCAAACATCAAAATAGAAGTGTTAGTCCCTGATTTTCGTGGCCGTTTAGACATTGCGGTAGAAGTTCTCAAGATCGCTCCTCCTGATGTCATGAACCACAATTTAGAAACGGTGCCACGCCTTTATAAACAAGCGCGTCCAGGGGCTGACTACCAAAACTCACTGAACCTTCTTAAAGTCTTTGGTGAGCTTCACCCGGACGTGCCGACCAAGTCAGGCTTAATGTTGGGCTTGGGTGAAACAGATGAAGAGATTTTAGAGGTGATGCAAGATTTACGTGCCCATGGCGTTACCATGCTCACACTAGGACAATACTTACAGCCAAGCCAACATCATTTGCCAGTGTTGCGTTTTGTGACGCCTGAACGCTTTGCTGAGTTTGAGCAACAAGCCCTTGCAATGGGTTTTACAAAAGCAGCTTGTGGCCCAATGGTGAGAAGTTCATACCATGCAGATACACAAGCTGGTATTTAATCTAAGGAATTTTTGATGACTAAATTACGATGGGGAATTTTAGGCGCAGCGCGAGTTAATGAGCGATTGCTACCTGCTATCGCCCAAGCGAGCAATTCTGAACTCGTTGCCATAGCGAGTCGTCGTCAAGGTGCGGCGGCGGAAACGCTGGCTAAATATGCGCCGCAGTTGCAAGGTGTAAAAACATACGATGCGCTTGAAGACTTGCTCGGCGATGCCAACGTTCAAGCTGTTTATATTCCGCTTGCTAACCATGAGCATGCAGAATGGGCGATTAAAGCAATCAACTCGGGAAAGCATGTGCTGGTTGAAAAGCCAATGGCGATTAAGGTCTCAGATATTGAGGCAATAGAAGCGGCTGCCTTAAAGCACGGTGTCAAAGTGATGGAAGGCTTTATGTATCGGTTTCATCCTCAGCATCAGCGTGTTAAAGAGATTGTTGGATCAGGTCTCATTGGTGAAGTCATGTTTGCGAAAGCGAGCTATTCCTTCATGATGCGTGAGGCCCGCATGTATCGATTAGCCAATGATACGAACAATGGCGGTGGCGCAATGTGGGACATCGGGCCATATGCCATTCATACCTTACGACATTGCTTTGATACTGCGCCAATCAGTGTAATGGCAACTACAAAGTACGCTAAAACAGGGGCTGACATTTCAACCAGTGGAGTCATCGATTTTGGTGATGGCAAGCGTGGTCACTTTGATACGAGTTTTGAGTGTAGTCGTCAGTCTGAATATACGATTGTTGGTACAAAGGGCAGTATTAAGTGCCATACCGTTTGGCAGTTGCCAGGCTCTAACGATTTACCCGTTGTGAGTTGGTGGACTGAGGATGGACGTAAGGGTGAGGGCGTTTATTTAGCGAGTAATCATTTCGATCTTGAAATTGAACACTTCAGCGATTGTGTCCTAAATGACAAACCAACTTTGTTGAGCTTTGATGATGCTAAGAATAACTGCGCAACAATCATAGCGACGCTTGAGTCTGCCGCATCAGGAGAATTGGTGAAAATTTAATGAGCAATGCGTGTATATTTTGTGATTCAGTAGGCGGTGAGTTACTTTGGCAGGATGATTTGTGCCGAGTTGTCCTAGTGGATGATCCAAATTATGTTGGCTTTTGCCGTGTGATTTTGAATGAGCACATTAAAGAAATGACGGATTTGATTGAGGCCGAACGTATCAAAGTGATGCAGATGACATTTGTGGTTGAGCAAGTTTTACGTGATGTTTTAAAGCCCACAAAAATCAATCTAGCGAGCCTCGGCAATAAAACGCCACATATCCATTGGCATGTGATTCCGAGGTTCGAAACCGATGCACATTTTCCTGAAGCGGTTTGGAGTGCTGCAGTTCGCCAAACCAATAAGCCAAAAGTTGATGGCTTATTTGCTATCCTCCAAGCTAAGCTTGATGAAGCTTTAATCTAAATAACTTGTAAGCGCGCCACTAATTTACCTGCTTGTAAATGTGAGCTGATAATTTCGTCGATGTCCTCTAAGTCGACAAACGTGTACCAAACAGCTTCTGGATAAATAACCATTAAAGGGCCTTCCCCACAACGGTCCAAGCAACCTGCACGGTTGACTCTAGTTTTGTTTTTACCGTTGAGATTTAATTTTTTGACTTCTGCTTTCATATGGTCAAAAGCAGCTTCTGCGTTATGGTCAGTGCAGCAGTTCGATCCATCTTCACGCTTGTTGAGACAAAAAAATACATGATGTTGGTAATGCGTTTCCATAAACATTCCTGACGTCTTTATTTAAATAGGCTATTCGGTCGCTTTTGTTGCCAAACTATCTTCTTTTGTGAAAATCCAAGTTCTGGTGATATCCAGAATATCGACTTCTTTTCGCAAGTCTTCTGGAAAGGCAGCATAAGGCGAGCCCATTTCAACAATACGTTTTGCGGCATTATCTAACACTGGGTAACCCGAACTATGTCTAATTTCGACTTTCTCGACATCGCCGCTAGACTTGATATAAACAGTGAGCTGTAACTGACCATAAATTTTCTGATCTTTTGCAGCTTCTGGATAATTGACATTGCCAATCCGTTCAACTTTTTGACGCCATGATTCTACGTAGCTTGCAAATCGATATTCCTGGGCGCGCGCGCCTATCGATTTACGTTTGGGACGCTTTTGATAGTCGTCTTGTTGTTTGTTAATTTGCGCTTCTAGTCTCGCCATCTCCAAGCTCGCACTCATTAAGTCGCTGGTATTGAGTTGTTTTCTTGTCGAATCTTGGACACTGGTTCCAGGATTTGTCGGCTGTATTTTTTGAGTGGGATTGGTTTCGATGGCATGCGTTGCTTTGAGCTGACTCATCAAGGCTTGAGCTTCTTTATTAAGCTCAGCAAGACGCACGGCTTTTCGATTTGCCTCAGCTTCTGCCTGGGCTAATCTTTTCTCTAATGCTTTTGAGCGATGCTCCATGTTGGCGTCTGTGAGTTTATTCTTTTGCCAAGGCAGTGCTGATTTTAGTTTGCGATTTTCTGATGTATTGCCGCCACCATCTAGATTTGCTTGCGCTAGTGCGTCAGCTTTCTTTGGTCGTTTATGGTGTTTGCTGTTCACTAAGACCACATCTAATGCAGATATTTGGTCTTTGAAAAACTGTAGAGCAGGGGGCTGAAATTTGACGAAAACGATGACTAGTAGATGAAGAAAGGCTGAAACCAATAAAGCTAGGGCAAAGAAGTCTAGCTTTTTTAGTCTACCTAACAACATGCTTGAGGTTTTTGGTACTGACTACTGTGCAAGCTGTGTGAGTAGCTTTTGATGAATGCCACCAAACCCACCATTGCTCATCACTAAAACTTGGTCGCCACTTTTCGCTTCCGAAGCAATTGCTGTAACTAGTGTGTCCAGGTTTTCAAAAACCTTGGCTTTGCTCCCCATTGGTGCAAGTGCTTCGCTCGCATCCCAGCCTAAATTTGCACCATAGCAAAATACTAAATCGGCATCGACCAAGCTCACGGGCAATGCTTGTTTCATCACGCCCAACTTCATGGTGTTAGAGCGTGGCTCTAGCACAGCCAAAATCCTCGCTTTGCCTACTTTTGCTCGCAAGCCAGCCACCGTTGTAGTAATGGCTGTTGGGTGATGTGCAAAGTCGTCATAGACACTAATGCCCTGCTCAATTCCACGCAGTTCCATGCGACGTTTCACATTTTGGAATAGGCCAAGTGCGGTAATCCCGACTTCTACAGCAACACCAACGTGGCGAGCTGCTGCAAGCGCAGCAAGCGCATTCATGCGATTGTGTTCACCAAGTAATTCCCATTTCACGCGACCAACAACGTTGCCATTTAAGATGACATCGAAGCTGCCATCAGGATCGGCTTCCCCACCATGCCAGCCATCGTTTGCGCCAAAATGTTCTACGGGTGTCCAGCAACCGCGGTCAATGACACGCTTTAAGCTTTCTTCTTTGCAATTAGCAACGACCAAGCCTTGCTGAGGAACTGTTCTGACTAAATGATGGAACTGGGTTTCGATTGCATGTAAGTCAGCAAATATATCGGCATGGTCAAACTCAAGATTATTGAGGATGGCTGTTCGTGGGCCGTAGTGCACAAACTTTGAGCGCTTGTCGAAGAACGCAGTGTCGTACTCATCAGCTTCAATCACAAAAAATGGCGAAGTACTTTTAAAATCTTGTGTAGGCTTTTGTGGAAAACGTGCTGATACTGAAAAGTTTTGCGGTACGCCACCAATCAAGAAGCCTGGCGCTAAGCCTGCATGCTCTAAAATCCATGCGAGCATCGAAGATGTAGTGGTTTTTCCATGCGTGCCAGCAACGGCTAACACCCATTTACTTGGCTCACCTTGTGGGTGCAAGATGTTTTCAGCAAGCCATTGCGGGCCAGAAATGTAAGGAAGTCCTTTGTTCAGGATTTCTTCCATGAGAGGGTTGCCACGGGAAACCACATTACCGATGACATAGATGTCTGGATTGAGTTCGGTTTGGCTTGGGTCGAAACCCTCAATGAGTTTGATGCCTTGGGCTTCAAGTTGCGTGCTCATTGGCGGATAAACATTGGCATCACAACCAGTGACAGTATGGCCTGCATCTTTTGCTAATACTGCAATGCCGCCCATGAATGTGCCGCAAATGCCGAGAATATGAATATGCATTTGGTTATCCTAAATTCGGTGCGAGCCAGCGCGCTAACTCTTCTTTATTCATGCCACGTCTTTTAGCTAACTCGGTGAGTTGGTCTTCACCAATTTTATCCACGCTAAAGTATTTCGCTTCAGGGTGGGCAAAATAATAACCAGAAACAGCGGCAGCTGGATTCATCGCGAAAGAGTCTGTCAGCGACATGCCTATTTCTGTCGCTTGCATTACCTCAAACATATCAGCTTTTACCGTATGGTCTGGACAAGCCGGATAGCCAGGCGCAGGTCTAATACCTAGATACTCTTCTTTAATGAGTGCCTCGCTATTGAGTTTCTCTTGCGGCGCATAACCCCATAAATCGGTGCGAACACGTTCATGCAGGTACTCAGCAAAAGCTTCAGCTAAGCGATCAGCAAGGGACTTCAACATGATGCTATTAAAATCATCATGGGCATCTTCAAAACGCTTGAGATGTTTTTCAATGCCGAGGCCAGCCGTCACCGCAAACATGCCGATGTAATCTGCAACGCCAGATTCTTTAGGTGCAATAAAGTCAGCTAAGCATTGATTAGGGCGCGGGATGCCATCAATCACTGGTTTTTCAGTTTGTTGGCGCATGCCGTAATAAGTGAAGACAACCTCTTTACGGCTTTCATCAGTGTAAATTTCGATATCATCGTCATTAACGCTGTTTGCCGGCAACAGTGAAACTACCCCATTGGCCGTTAGCCAGCGGCCTTCAATAATTTTCTTGAGAAGTGCTTGGCCGTCGGCAAATAATTTAGTCGCAGTCTCACCCACGACCGGATCTTTGAGAATCGCTGGGTAAGCCCCAGCCAAGTCCCAAGTTTGGAAAAAAGGACCCCAGTCGATGTATTGTGCAATCGTTACTAAATCGATATTTTCTAATACTCGGCGACCAATGAACTTAGGTTTAACGGGCGCATTACTCCCACCGAATGATAGCTTGGCTTTATTCTTACGTGCGTCTTCAATTGACAGCATCGGCACGCCTTTTTTGTTGGCATGTTGATGACGAGCGCGCTCGTAGTCTGCATTTAATTCAGTAATGTAAGCATTGCGTTGTTCAGGCGACACTAAAGACTGCATCACAGCAACAGAGCGTGAGGCGTCTGGTACATAAACAACTGGACCATCATAATGTGGTGCGATTTTTACCGCAGTATGGGCACGTGATGTCGTTGCGCCACCAATTAATAGCGGTGTTTTAAGTCCGCGGAAATAAGGGTCGCGTTGCATTTCACGCGCAACATGCGCCATTTCTTCAAGTGATGGGGTAATTAATCCGGATAAGCCAATGATGTCTGCATTTTCAGCTTTTGCCAGCGCCAAAATTTCTGAGCACGGCACCATGACGCCCATATTCACGACTTCAAAGTTATTACATTGCAAGACGACTGAAACAATATTCTTTCCGATGTCATGCACGTCACCTTTAACGGTTGCAATCACCATTTTACCTTTTGGTTTTGCGGCAACGCCTGTGCGTTTCTCTTCTAAGAGTTTTTCTTCTTCGATGTAAGGAATGAGATGCGCAACTGCTTGTTTCATGACGCGTGCAGATTTCACGACTTGCGGTAAGAACATTTTGCCTTGGCCAAATAAATCACCCACGATGTTCATGCCATCCATGAGCGGACCTTCAATCACATGGATAGGACGTCCACCATTCTTTGAGGTTTCAACACGTGCTTCTTCAGTATCTTCGTTAATAAACTCGGTAATACCGTGTATGAGGGCATGTGCTAAACGTTTCTTAACGCTGATTGGACTTTCAGCAGTGCCGCGCCACTCAAGTGTTGCTGCTTCCTTTTTCCCGCCAGAGGTCAGCGTGCCCGCCATTTCAATCATGTGCTCTGTAGCATCAGGACGACGGTTAAGCACAACATCTTCGACGCATTCGCGCAGCGCTTCTGATAGCTCGTCATAAATGCCGATCATGCCTGCATTGACGATGCCCATTGTCATGCCAGCTTTAATGGCATGGTAGAGGAACACGGTATGAATCGCTTCGCGTGCTGGCTCGTTGCCACGGAAGCTAAAGCTTACATTGGATACCCCGCCAGAAATTTTGGCATGCGGTAGGTTTTCTTTAATCCAGCGTGTAGCATTGATGAAATCGACAGCGTAGTTATTGTGTTCTTCAATCCCTGTTGCAATCGCGAAGATATTTGGGTCAAAAATGATGTCTTCAGCTGGGAAGCCGACTTTATCAACCAGCAAATCATAAGCGCGTTTACAAATTTCGATTTTGCGCTCAAAGGTATCTGCTTGGCCTTTTTCGTCAAAGGCCATCACAATAATTGCTGCGCCATAGCGCATGCATAATTTGGCTTGGCGTAGGAACTCTTCTTCGCCCTCTTTCATCGAGATGGAATTAACGATCGACTTGCCTTGCACACATTTAAGGCCAGCCTCAATCACGTCCCATTTTGATGAGTCGATCATAATCGGCACGCGAGCAATATCAGGCTCTGATGCGACCAAATTCAAGAAGTGTGACATCGCTTTGATGGCATCTAACATGCCCTCATCCATGTTGATGTCGATGATTTGTGCGCCATTTTCAACTTGTTGGCGCGCTACTTGCAGTGCTTCTTCAAACTGTTCGTTCAAAATCATGCGAGCAAAGGCTTTTGAGCCTGTCACGTTTGTCCGCTCGCCGACGTTTACAAAGAGTGAATTGTCATCAATGAAAAACGGCTCAAGTCCAGAAAGTTTAGTTGTTTTTTCAACGGTTGGAATTTGGCGTGGCGCAATTGTTTTTAGTGCGTTAGCAATCGCTTTGATGTGGGGTGGTGTTGTACCGCAACAGCCACCAGCAATATTGATAAAACCACTTTCAGCGAATTCTTTTACCAATGCAGAAGTATCAGCAGGACTTTCATCAAAGCCAGTATCTGACATTGGGTTGGGTAAACCTGCATTCGGGTAAATACAGACAAAAGTGTCTGCAATTTTTGAAAGTTCTTGTGCATACGGACGCATCAATGCGGCACCGAGCGCACAATTTAAGCCGATAGTCAGTGGTTTTGCGTGGCGAACAGAGTGCCAAAAAGCGGGTACGGTTTGACCAGATAAAATACGACCAGAAGCGTCAGTAACCGTACCAGAAATCATCAGCGGTAAGCGCTTTCCGCTTTCTTCAAAGAAGGTCTCAATCGCAAATAATGCGGCTTTACAATTGAGCGTATCAAAGATAGTTTCGACCATCAGAATATCGACGCCACCCTCAACGAGTGCACGCGTTTGCTCAAGATAAGCTGCAACGAGTTGATCGAATGTCACATTGCGTGCTGCAGGGTCATTGACATCTGGTGAAATCGAAGCCGTCTTTGGGGTTGGGCCAAGAGCCCCTGCGACAAACCTTGGTTTGTCAGGTGTGCTGTATTTGTCACGCGCTGCAATTGCTAATTTGGCTGAGGCTAAATTCATTTCGTAAACCAAATGCGCCATGTGGTAATCATCTTGCGCCACACTGGTTGCACCGAAAGTATTGGTTTCAACAATATCAGCACCAGCCGCGAAGTATTGCTCGTGAATCTCTTGAATGACGTGTGGCTGCGTGAGGCTTAATAATTCATTATTGCCTTTTACAAACAGTTCGCGAGTGGTTTCCGCTGGTGATTGGTTGTGATTTGCACCGCAGCCGCAGCTAGTTCCTTTATTGCAAAATTCCGCGCCATTTGGGTCTTTAAAGTCTTTGAATCGACCGTTCTCTCCGCCGCGATAATCCGCTTCGCTGAGTTTATATTGCTGAATCATCGTGCCCATCGCGCCATCCAAAATGAGGATGCGTTGAGCTAATAAATCGCGCAAAATTTGTTCGGTTGGAGAAAACTGTGTCATGTAAAAAGTCTCAAATGCTTGTTTCAGCTTGTCTTGAATCGTTGGCTTAGTAGCCCGCTATTATAAAGCAGGCAGCGCAATTCGCTTAATATTAAGCGTGACTATTTAGGCTTTGTTTCAGTTGTGGTTGTTAGACTCGTAACGGCGATATTGCACAGCTTCGACAATATGCGCAGGCGGATAAATTTAGCTTGTTGATGGCTTGTTTTAAGAGCTTAAGGCGCAGCTATATAAAACGGCCAAACCCATCTAACTGATTACTTTTGGTTTTGCTCTAGTGTGCTCAATTGCTTTTCTAGTGCATCAAGCTTTTCTCGCGTTTTTCTGAGCACTTCTGCCTGCACGTCGAACTCTTCCCTGGAAACAAGCGCCAATTTGGTGAATGTGCTCTGTAATAGTGCATGAATGTTTTTTTCTAAATCACCAGCAGGTGATTTAGAAAACATGTGCCTAAGCTTTGAAGAGAGTTCTTCAATCAATTGCATGTTCATTTTCGAGGCCTTTTGTTCCCTAGTGAATCTACTTAACTATTTATCTTCTCATGATATCAGCATTAATAGTTAAGTTGATTCATTTACTTAAGATTTAATTTTATGAGCTTTTTATTTTTCTTCCCACGATAGCTTTTTTAAAGCTTACAAGTCAATTGCATCCAATTTTAAAACTGGCATGGCAATTGCTTTGATCATATTGTAAGAAATCTTTTTTATATTATTGTTATTAAAGTAAAGGAAAAAAAATGCGTAAATCATTATTACTGGTTGCTGTCCTTGGGACAATGGTAACTTCAACTTTAGCGTTTGCTGAAGAAGCGGCAAAAGAGGAAGGGTCTAATTGGAACCTAACTACTAACTTCGGTATGGTTTCAGATTACTACGCACGTGGTGTTTCACAAACTTGGCACAAACCAACAGTGCAAGGTGGTATCGACGTCATACATTCTAGCGGTTTTTATGCGGGTGTATTTGGTTCAGGGGTTTCACCAAATACTTATCCAGATGCTAATACTGAAGTTGATGTTTATGCAGGCTACAACGGTGAAATTAAAGCGGTTAAAGGCCTAGGTTATACCGCTGGTTTTATCGGCTATCTTTATCCGGGTGGTAGTTGGGAAAAATTCAGTTATTTAGGCGTACCAAATCAAACGCCTGACGGCGGTCTTTGGAATACGTATGAAGCTAACTTCGGTGTTTCATATGAATGGATTAGTGCTAAGGCCTCTATGACTTTGGGTAATTGGTACGGCGCAGAAAGAAAAACAGGGTGGGATGGTGATACTAAAGGCACAACCTATATTGAATTAAATGCGGCTTATCCTTTGCCTTGGTCGGATCTCACATTGATTGGTCACGTTGGCAGTCTTAATGTTGCAGGAAAACTTAATCCTGACTTTACTGCAGGTAATAATCAGTTCCCTTCAACGTCAGTTTCTGGTGAGGATAGTCCAGACTATACCGACTATAAAGTTGGCGTGAGCAAGGCATTCAAGATTGCTAATGCAGATGGTTGGAACGCTGGTATCTACTACGCAGGTAACAACAATAAAGATTACTGGGGTAAACATGGTTATGGTGGCGCAAGCTTTAACGGTAGTACAGAAAGCAAAAACTTGGCGGATGATCGCTTTGTATTTACCTTGGGCCGTTCATTCTAATTAAGCATTAAGTAATAAATATAAATACCAGGCCAACAGACTCTAGCTTGTTGGCCTGTATAAAATTTAGGAGACTGTCATGAAATTTGTATCCGCAATTATTAAACCCTTTAAGTTGGATGAGGTGCGTGAAGCACTCTCAGCTATTGGTGTACAAGGTATTACTGTCACTGAAGTTAAAGGTTTTGGCCGTCAAAAAGGTCACACCGAGTTGTATCGTGGTGCGGAATATGTGGTGGATTTTTTACCTAAGGTTAAATTAGAAGTTGCCATTACGGATGAGTTGCTAGATCAAGTCATTGAGGTGATTGAAAAGTCTGCAAGCACTGGCAAAATCGGTGACGGCAAGATTTTCGTCTTCAATCTTGAGCAAGTTTATCGCATTCGTACCGGTGAAACCGGTCCAGAAGCGCTCTAAGGAGATGGACATGAAAAAATTACTTTCTACATTAGCGCTTGTAAGCGCTTTGGGTTTAGGTGTTTTTGGCTTAAACAATATTAGTTTTGCCGATGAAGTGGCTGCGCCGGAAGTGGCTGCGCAAGTTGAAGCTGCTCCAGTAGCAGACGCTGCAACGCCAGCTGCTGAAACTGCTGCAGCTGCCCCTGTAACCTTGGACGTTGGTAATACAGCGTTTATGATTATTGCCACAATATTAGTCATATTGATGGCTATACCAGGCTTGGCATTGTTTTACGGCGGCTTGGTAAGAAGCAAAAATATGTTATCAGTGTGTATGCAAGTTTTTGTGACATTCTCATTGATTTCAGTCATTTGGGCGCTTTATGGATATAGTTTAACGTTTACTGAAGGAAACGCTTTTTACGGAAACTTTAGTAAATCGTTTTTGGCTGGTGTGACGCCTGATAGTTTGACTGGCACGATTCCTGAGTATGTATTTTTAACTTTCCAATTAGCTTTCGCCGCTTTAACGCCAACACTGATTATTGGTGGTTTTGCTGAACGTACTAAATTTTCTGCAGTACTTTTATTCTCAGTATTGTGGGTGACATTTGTATACATCCCTGTGGCTCATATGGTGTGGGGTGGTGGTTATTTGAGTGATGCTGGTACTTTGTTTGGCGGTCATGGCGCAAAAGATTTTGCAGGCGGCACAGTCGTTCATATTAATGCTGGTATTGCCGCACTCATTGGTGCGCTAGTGGTTGGTAAACGTATCGGTTTAGGTAAAGATGCGATGGCGCCACATAGCATGGTAATGACTTTGATTGGTGCTTCACTTCTTTGGATCGGTTGGTTCGGTTTTAACGTGGGTAGTGAACTTGCAGCTGACGGTGTTGCTGGCATGGTACTAATCAATACACAATTAGCAACAGCTGCTGCTGTATTTGGTTGGATTGCTGCTGAGTGGATGCTTAAAGGTAAGCCAAGTATGTTAGGTGCTGCTTCTGGTGCGATTGCAGGTTTAGTTGCAATTACCCCTGCTTGTGGTTTTGTAGGACCTATGGGCTCTATCGTATTAGGTTTCTTTGCAAGTTTTGTGAGCTTGTGGGCAGTGACAACACTTAAAAACGGTTTGGGTTATGACGATTCATTAGATGTATTTGGTATTCATGGCTTAGCTGGCATTATCGGTGCGATTGCAACAGGTGTTTTAATGGCACCTCAGTTTGGTGGTGTAGGTTTCCCAGAAGGTGTGACAATGGGCCATCAAGTTTCAACGCAAGCAATTGCTGTAGGCGTGACCATTTTATGGACAGGAGTCATCAGCTACATCTTGTTTAGATTGGTTGATTTGCTTGTTGGTTTGCGTGTGACTGAAGAAGTTGAACGCGAAGGTTTAGATACCGCTGAACATGGTGAGCGTGCTTATCATATGTAATTAGTGCGGTATTTGTATTAATCAAAAGCGGACAGCAATGTCCGCTTTTTTTACGTTTAAATCGTCAGGCAAACAACTTATAAATCTACGTTTGGGCTTTAACTGAGCTAAAATTAAAGCAACTAGTATTGTAAGAGTAAATAATTGATATGGTTCCACATCTCACCACCGCGTTAAACGGCCCTTTATTAGCGCTAGAGAAAAACATACTTGATAACATGCCCAAGATTGAGCATTGGTTCCGCAGCCAATGGTTGGAGCATGGCGCACCATTCTATGCGTCAGTTGATTTGCGAAATGCAGGCTTCAAGCTTGCGCCTGTCGATACCAATTTGTTCCCAGGTGGATTTAACAATCTCAATCCCGCCTTCTTATCCTTGTGCGTTCAAGCTGCAACGGTGGCCGTTGAAAAGATTTGTCCCGAAGCCCATCGCTTATTATTGATCCCAGAAAACCATACTCGAAACACTTTCTATTTGCGCAACGTGGCAGCCCTTGCGCATATTCTGCGTCAGGCTGGTTTGGATGTTCGTATCGGCAGTATTAATCCTGAAATAACTGAACCGACCGAAATAGAAATTGAGCCAGGGCAAACCATTTTGCTTGAGCCAGTGAAGCGGGTTAAAAACCGACTCACATTAGAGGGTTTTGATAGCTGTGCGGTGCTACTCAATAATGATTTATCAGGTGGTGTGCCTGATATTTTGAAAGGCGTGGAGCAAAACCTTATTCCGCCTTTGCATGCCGGCTGGGCAACGCGTCGTAAATCTGAACACTTTTCTGCTTACAACCAAGTCGCCAAGGAATTTTCTGAGTTTTTAGGCATTGATGAATGGTTGATTAATCCTTATTTCGATACGGCGAGTGGCATCGATTTTCAAGCACGCGTGGGCGAGGATGAAATGGCGGCAAAGGTTGAAACCTTGCTTGCTAAAATCAAACAAAAATACCAAGAATACGGTGTAGAACAAGAGCCATTCCTGATTGTTAAGGCCGATGCTGGCACTTATGGTATGGGTATTATGACTGTAAAAAGCCCTGACGATGTGCGTGACCTTAACCGCAAACAGCGCAATAAAATGGCGGTGGTCAAAGAGGGCATGGAAGTGAATGAGGTCATCATTCAAGAAGGCGTTTATACCTTTGAGACCATCAATGATGCAGTGGCTGAGCCCGTGGTCTATATGATGGATCACTTTGTGGTGGGTGGTTTTTACCGTGTACATACTGGCCGAGCGGTGGATGAAAATCTCAATGCGCCGGGTATGCATTTTGTGCCTTTGGCGTTTGATAACCCTTGCTCAACACCAGACTGCGCAGATGCGCCAGATGCGGCAAAAAATCGCTTCTATGCTTACAGCGTTGTTGCCCGACTAGCTTTGCTTGCCGCCGCGATTGAGCTAGAAGAAAATGACCCGGAGCGTTTGTAATGCGTATCGCACTCATTCTCGATTCTTTACATACCTTAAAGCCCCATAAGGACAGCAGCCTAGCTATCATGCGGGAAGCGGCTAGCCGAGGGCATGAATTATTTGTAGCGCTGCAAGATGATTTGTTTTTACGACAAGAGCAAGCGCGTTTGCGGGTGAAGTCTTTTGAATTTGTAGATGATGAGAATTGGTTTGTAGTCGGGGATTATCTTGAGCATGCCCCGCAAGATTTTGATGTGGTGTTGATGCGCAAAGACCCGCCCTTTGATAATGAATTTTTATATACGACTTATCTGTTGGAACTGGCGGCTAAGCAAGGTGCCCGCGTGCTCAATAACCCAAGCGCCATTCGGGATTGGAATGAAAAGCTTTCGGTCGCGAATTTCCCACAATTTTCACCTGAGTTTTTAGTGGCGCGTGACATTGGCTTAATCCGAGAATTTTTACGGGCACATGGCGATATTGTGGTGAAGCCTCTTGATGGGATGGGTGGTAGTAGTATTTTTAGACTGACGCAGTCAGACCCTAATATTAGTGTGATTCTTGAAACGATGACGAATTACGGCAACCGCACCATTATGGCGCAACGTTACTTACCGCAAATTTTGCAAGGCGATAAGCGCATTATTGTAATTAATGGCGAACCGCTTCCTTATTCGCTGGCACGTATTCCAATGGCAGGTGAAACACGCGGTAACTTGGCGGCAGGCGGAACAGGGGTTGCTCAACCATTGAGTGAACGTGACTTTGAAATTGCCAGCACAGTTGGCAAAATGCTTAAAGAAAAGGGCTTATTCTTGGTTGGATTAGATGTGATTGGAGAGCATCTCACTGAAATCAATGTGACTAGCCCCACAGGCATGGTAGAAATTGCGGCACAAACCCCATGTAATCCTGCTTCTGTTTTCATGAATGCCCTAGAAGCTTTATAAATTCATGAGATTTCTGGTTTTAATTTTTGCATTGTTTTTATCCGCCTGTGGCAAAGCGCCTTTGGTGCAAACCAAATCTTATGTGTTCGGTACGCTGGTGGATATTAGTATTGATGGCGAGACTGAAGAGAAAGCGCATGAAGTTACTAGTCAAATTTTGCAAGATTTTCAGCGGCTACATCATCAATATCATGCTTGGCAGTCCGATAGCGAATTAAGTAAACTGAATCAAAGTTTTGTAGCAGGCAAAACGCCTATCGAGATTAGCCCAGAACTCTCTCAAATGCTGACGCAAGCGCAAACACTATCCAAGCAATCTCAAGGATTATTCAATCCAAGCATTGGAGGCTTAATAAGTACTTGGGGCTTTCAGCGTGACGAATTTACGCCTGTTGAGATTAACGATGCGGCGATTCAAAAGCTAGTGCTAGCGAATCCACAAATGTCAGACATCGTTATTAAAGGTAACGCTGTTTTTAGCACAAACCCCGCCGTTAAGCTCGATTTAGGAGGCTATGCAAAGGGCTATGCTTTGGATCTCGCACTCACTCAACTGCAAAAGCAAGGCGTTAAAAATGCCCTTATTAATATTGGCGGCAACATTATTGCACTTGGTCAGCATGGCGACAAACCTTGGCGCGTGGGTATTCAACATCCCCGCCAGCCTAAGCCAATGGCAACAATCGACTTGCTAAGCGGTTGGGCGATTGGTACTTCGGGCGATTATCAGCGTTACTTTGAGCAAGGCGGAAATCGCTATTGCCATATCATTGATCCGCGCAATGGCTATCCAGCTCAGGGTACGCAAGCTGTTACTGTGCTTTTACCACCAAGCCCGCAGGCTGGAGTCCTATCTGATGTGACTTCAAAACCAATCTTTTTGAGTTTGCCAGATCAGCGTTCAAATGCCGCAACAACGATGGGCGTTGAACATTATTTAGTGATTGATGGGAACGGAAATGTGACGCTTAGTGCATCCATGAATCAGCGTGTGCGTTGGCTTGCTAAGCCAGCAAAGATTACGGTTCAATAATGAAGGGCGCATTAAGATGCGGTAAGCCTCTCTTGGGTGACGTCTTAGTCATTGTAGTTGGGCTGATTTTTGTTGCTTTTTTGTTCAAAACTTTATGGCACAACGAGCAGGCCGCAAAATTACAAATCCGACTCGGCGATAAAATTTATGCGACTTATAGTCTGGATCAAAATCGTAACATTGATATTCAAGGCCCAATTGGTATCACACGCATTGTGATTGCCGATGGTAAAGCACGCTTTGAGAGTTCGCCATGTCTGAACCAATATTGCGTGCATCAAGGCTGGCTCAGCCACAAAGGACAGGCGGCTATTTGCTTGCCGAATCAAGTAAGCTTGGAGTTATTGGGCGGCGAAAAACCTTTTGATAGTTTGAATTATTAATGCCAAATTCCACTAAAAATAGTCGGATTGAAATTCACACATCCCCAGACGACCATCGCATTGCTAAGTTGGCGGCCTTGGCAATAGGCTTGCACTTGATTGAGGCAGTGTTACCTTCGCCTATGCCTGGTGTTAAGCCCGGTATTGCCAACATCATTACTTTATTTGTGCTGTATCGCTTTGATTTCGCCACGGCTGCATGGGTGAGCTTACTAAGGGTATTCGCTAGCAGTTTGTTGCTTGCGAATTTCTTGTCTCCAACATTTGCATTAAGTCTTGCAGGCGCATTGTTAAGTTTAGCTACGCTATTTTTTGCACAATATCTGCCACGTCATTATTTCAGTGCCATCACTTTAAGTGTATTAGCCGCCTTTGCTCACATGGTTGGGCAACTCTTAGTAGTGCGTTTTTGGCTGATTCCACATGCGGGTATTGCTTATTTGATTCCTGTTTTTATGACGGCGGCTTTGGTGTTTGGAGTGGTGAATGGCTTGCTGACTAACTATCTATTGCGTATCAGCCCAGCTAAGTTTGATGAAGACAAAGGCTAAATAAGGCTTTATGTTAAAATACAGGTAATATTTCTCAGCAGTACATTTGAGTGTTACAGGAGGCTGGCGGTGAGCAAATTTACACGTGTTTTATTATGGAGCTTGGCACTCACTGCGACTTTGTCTGCTTGTGGCATTAAAGGCCCTTTATATATTCCTGAGAAAAAATATCCGCAAAACGTGGGCGTGCCACACACTGAAACGCACGCTCAGTTGCATCAATTAACCGTTCATTCTTGAGTCTTTTCATGCAACCATTTCAAATGAAAAACGGCGAGCTTCACGCCGAAAACTTCCCTTTAAGCAAAATCGCCACTGAGTTTGGTACGCCCACTTATGTCTATTCAAAAGAGGCGCTCACTTCAGCGTTTAAGCGCTTCGATGCTGGATTTGAAGGCACAGACCATTTGGTATGTTTTGCCGTAAAATCAAATCCAAGTTTGGCGATTTTGAATTTGTTTGCAAAACTTGGTGCCGGTTTTGATATCGTTTCTGGCGGTGAATTGGAACGTGTGATTGCTGCCGGTGGTGATCCTTCTAAAGTCGTGTTCTCGGGCGTAGGTAAAACAGAAGTAGAAATGCGTCGCGCCTTAGAACTAGGCATTTTTTGCTTCAATGTAGAATCGTCGAGTGAACTAGAGCGACTAAATCAATTAGCCGGCAGTATGGGTAAAATTGCGCCTATCTCACTACGTGTGAATCCAAATGTAGATGCAAAAACACATCCCTATATCTCTACTGGCCTAAAAAACAATAAATTCGGTGTGGCTTATGAAGAGGCTCTAAGCATTTATCAGGCCGCTGCAAAAATGCCGAATATCGACATTCATGGTGTGGATTGCCATATTGGTTCTCAGCTGACAGAGCTCTCACCTTTCTTAGATGCCTTAGACCGCGTATTAGCTTTGGTTGACCAACTTGAAGCAGCGGGTATTCCTATTCGTCACATCGATGCCGGTGGCGGGATAGGTATTTGTTATGTGGACGAAACGCCACCTGATTTTGCTGAGTATGCAAAAGCCATGCGCCAAAAAATGGCAGGTCGCAAAGTAAAATTAGTTTTTGAGCCTGGCCGCGCACTAGTTGGAAATGCAGGGGCCTTGCTCACTAAAGTTGAGTACCTGAAGCATACAGAATCTAAAAACTTTGCGATTGTAGATGCGGCGATGAACGACTTAATGCGCCCAGCTTTGTATGACGCATATCACGATATTGTTGCGGTTAAGCAAGTGAATTCAGAAGCTCAGGTCTATGAAATTGTTGGCCCAGTATGTGAAAGTGGCGACTTTTTAGGCCATGATCGTAAGCTTGCTTTAGCACAAGATGATTTGTTGGCTGTATTGTCAGCTGGTGCTTATGGTATGAGCATGAGTTCTAATTACAACACGCGTCCTCGTGCAACTGAGGTGATGGTAGATGGCGACAAGGTTTATGAAATTCGCAAACGTGAACAGATTAAGGACTTGTTTGCGATGGAACGTATTTTGTAAGAAATTCTCTGATGAAAATAAAAAAAGCGAGGCTTATACCTCGCTTTTTTTATTTTCCGTTTTTTGACTATTTAATCAAAAATCACGGTCTTGTTTGCATAAGGCAAAATACGATTTTCAATGTGCCAGCGCACTGCGCGTGATAAAACAATACGCTCTAAATCACGACCTTTTTGGATCAAGTCTTCCACTTGGTCTCGGTGCGAAATGCGGTCAATATCTTGTTCAATAATTGGGCCCTCATCCAACACCTCTGTGACGTAATGACTGGTTGCGCCAATAAGCTTTACGCCTCTTTCAAAAGCGCGGTGATATGGACGCGCGCCGATAAAGGCTGGCAAAAATGAATGGTGAATATTGATGATGCGTTGTGGGTAACGCTTCACAAAATCGGCGGAAAGAATTTGCATGTAACGTGCAAGTACAATCAAATCGACCTCTGCAGCATCGAATAAAGCGAACTGCTTTGCCTCGGCTTCGGCTTTGTTATCTTTAGTCACCACAATGTGATGGAATGGAATGCCGTAAAACTCTGCTAGGCGGGCTGTATCTAAATGGTTACTAATAATCATCGCGATATCGCAAGCGAGCTCACCGCCTTGATGGCGATGTAACAAGTCTGCTAAGCAATGGTCGTATTGCGATACCATAATTGCTAAACGTGGACGCTTTTGCGCAAGCTTGAGTTGCCATTCCATTTGGAATCGTGCGGCGATATCAGCAAAATGTTCTGCGAAGTTATCAGCGTTTATTTTAGATCCGTTTAGGTCCCACTCAACTCGCATTAAGAAGAGATTGTTTTCAGCATCTTGGTGCTGGTCTGCATGCAAAATATTCGCATCTTGTTGCAGTAAGAAGTCAGCGATTGCAGCAACGATTCCCTTTTGATCGGGGCAGGTCACAAGCAATGTGGCTGTATTTTTCATGGAGGTCATAAAAGGATGGCGCAAATTTGCGCGGCTTTATAAGTTAAGACGCTATTATACCAAGATAAGTCGCGACTGAATAAGTGCATCGCTGACGCTGTTGTGGTATCTTTTAAGTGAGCTGTTTTAGAGCTCATTTCTATTAACATTAAGAATAATTAAGCTCAGTGAAAAAACAATTACCTTACTTTGTTTTATTTTTTGTATTGCCAGTGATCGCTATGTTGACTTGGTGGGGTCTATTTTCAAGTGCGAGCTTGGAAATTGGACAATCTCCTACTTATGATTATGTATATTTGGATGCAGAAGGTCCATATTCAAAACTGGCTAGCAAGCAAAAAGAAGTGTTGTTTTATATGAAACAGCAGAATATTGCACATGGCGCGGAAATCTCGATCGTATTGACTGATCCTCGCAAGACCTCTTATAAAGAACTGCTGGCAAGAACTGGTTATATTGTTAAGCCAGGCGCGGAAGTAAAAGCGCCTCTTATGGTAGGTCTTATTGAGACACAAAAAGTCGCCATTGCAAAAATCAAAGCGCATCCGCTACTAGCTTATGGAAAAACTTACTCAGCATTGCTGGATTACTGCAAATCGCATCATATTAAATTATCCTTACCCACGGTCGAGATATACGACCATAGTGTGCTGCGTGTTGAGATGCCATTAGAAAATACAGTTAAGGACGGCGATTGAAAGTTTTAGCGCTTATTTCGGCATTATTGCTTACCCATTATCGGCCACTGATTGAGCAAAACTGGCTGCAGAGTATTTTCTCGCCTTATGCGAGTTTTTTAGACAGAACATTTAATGGAGGCACTCATCAGCATGGCATTATTGCTTGGTGTATGGGCGTTTTGTTGCCGGTTTTTGTTTTGGGTGTTTCCTATATATTGACGCTATTATTTGTCGGACATTTTGCTGGATTTTTAATCAGCCTAGTCGTTCTTTATTTCGTCCTACGCTTTAGTTACTTTGGGCAGCATGCGGAAAAAATAGGTGCAAACCTCAAAGAACAAAACATTTTATCTGCGCGCCAATTATTAGCTGAGTGGGAAAATACAACGGCTGATCAATACAACGCCAATCAAATCGCATCGGTTTGCATTGAGACAACATTTAAGCGGGCCCATCAAGGCATGTTCGCCCCTATACTTTGGTTTGCATTGCTTGGCCCAGCAGGCGCTTTGCTTTATCGCTTAGCACATATCCTAAAAACTGAATGGTCACATTCTAGCAATCACAAAGAGTTTTATGCTTTCTCACAACGTGCTTTTTATTATTTAGATTGGCTGCCTGCAAGAGTAACAGCAGCATGCTTTGCAGTAGTTGGTGATTTTGAAGATGCAGCTTACTGTTGGCGCACGCAGGCTAATAATTGGCCCGACCAATTACTCGGTATGGTCTTGGCTAGCGGCACTGGTGCTATGGGCGTTAAGTTAGTCGATGCACTACCATTAAACGGCGTGCTTCATGCGCGCCCCGATATTGGCTTGGGTGATAATGCGGATGCTGATTATGTGCAGGCCGCCGTAGGGCTAGTTTGGCGAGTATTGCTGTTAATGGTTGGTTTATTAATGTTGCTTACTTTTGCGCATTGGATTGGTGCTTAATCCTTGCAAAAATCACAGATTCTATTTTAGGTTTTTTAATGATGAATATCTTACTCGCTAATCCTCGTGGGTTTTGTGCAGGAGTCGATCGCGCGATTATTATTGTTGAACAAGCGCTTGAAAAGTTTGGTGCGCCTATTTATGTGCGCCATGAAGTTGTGCACAACAAGTTTGTGGTGGATGAATTAAAGCGTAAGGGTGCAATTTTTATTGATGAGCTGAAAGATGTGCCTAGCGGCAACACCGTCATTTTTAGTGCACATGGTGTTTCTATAGATGTCCGTGCTGAGGCAGATTCGATGGGTTTGCGAGTATTTGATGCCACCTGTCCATTGGTAACTAAAGTGCATATTGAGGTCGCAAAAATGCGTGCCGCCAATAAAGAAATTGTGATGATCGGCCATAAAGGTCATCCTGAAGTTGAAGGCACTATGGGGCAGTCTGAAAGCGGCATGTATTTAGTGGAATCCCCAGAGGATGTTGCAAAGCTCGAAGTAAGTGATCCAAATCAATTAGCTTATGTCACACAAACGACACTTTCAATTGATGATGCAGCTGCAATTGTTACCGCGTTAAAACAAAAATTCCCTGAAATTAGCGCGCCAAAAAGTGACTCGATTTGTTATGCCACGCAAAACCGCCAAGATGCAGTCAAAGTGCTCGCTAAAGATTGTGATTTGGTCATTGTTGTGGGCTCGCCTAACAGCTCTAATTCCAATCGATTAAGAGAAGTTGCTCAGAACCAAGGGGTGGAATCTTATATGGTTGATAATGCGAGTTATATTGATGCGGCATGGCTGATAGGTAAAAAGCGCATAGGCATTTCAGCAGGTGCTTCTGCACCAGAAGTTCTAGTGAAAGAGGTCATCGACAAGTTGCAGACTCTCACACAAGTTGAAGTTACGGAGTTGCCGGGTGTGGTTGAAAACGTGGTGTTCCAATTACCTAAAAACCTCAAAGAGGCCTAAAAATTGCAATAAAAAAGGGCGCTAAATACGCCCTTTTTTAATAACAAAAAATGACTATTTCTTCAGGTTATCTAAACTTAATGCCGTGACTGGATTTGCCGCTAAGGTCAGCAAACCGCCAATAATCGCTAGATATTGGAAAGGGGAAAGTCCGAGGGCGAACGAGATAAACAAAGCATATATAGACATTACAATTGCTGCAGTTTTTGTTTTGTAACCCAACAATAAAGCACTACCACCAAGCAATTGCACTAAAATAATGAGTGGAGCAAATACGCCTGGTAGCCCTTGATGGCCTAGCGCATTTTGATAATCTAGGTAACCAGTTGGGCTGTTAAAGAATCCCACGATCAAAGCGATTACCTGTAACAAGAAAATTTGCGCTAAAAGAACGCGACCTAAAGTGCTCAAATATTTATTCATAAAAATAGCTTTCTAAAGAATTTGTACACAAAGTATAACCCAGCGGGCTATCTAAGAGAATAAGCGCTAAGAGAATAACGATTGGTTGATGTTCACATCATTTGCTGATGTATCTTGGCTTGGGTAGAATACAAGGCTAAGATTTTTTGATTCACGATTTGTTAACTATTAGGAATTGTCTTATATGTCTAAAATTATTTTTAAAGCGGGTGAAGCGACTATTTTTACAGAAGGTAAAGATGTCACCGCTGCAATGCCAGAAATTCTAATTGGTGCGGTGGATGGCCCAGTGGGTGCGGCATTTGCTAACATGATGGCCCAAAGTAAAGGCCACACTGCGATGTTTGCAGTGCGTGATATTAATCAATTGGTTCGCCCTGCCACCATGATGGTGCCAAAAGTGACTTTGAAAGACAGCATCAATATCGAATTGTTTGGCGGTGTAGTGCAAGCGGCTACTGCTGATGCGATTTTGGATTGCGTGATTGAAGGCATCATCCCTAAGGATCAAGTGAACGATTTGTGTATCGTTAGCTTAGTTTGGGTAGATCCAGGCTGTGCCGCTTTGGCTAAAGAAGGTAAGTTAGACAAAGCAGATATGTACAAAAACAACTACGAAGCTACTAAGTTGGCGATTAAACGTGCATTGAACGACGAGCCAAGCATTGATGAGTTGATTAAAAACCGCCATACAGTTAAACATTGTATGTGGGAAGAAAGCTGGGGCGAGATTTAATTCGCTGTAGTATTCTATAAAAACAGCCTTCGGGCTGTTTTTTTATTGCCTTAGTTTCTAGACTTAAAATTCTCAATCGGCGGCAGCCGCATGATTTTATCAATCACCAATCTTGCTATCGCCCATGCCTTGTCTTCACGCATCATTGCCAGCTCTTGTTCATCATAAGGCATGTAGCGGCCACCGTGCGTGAGCGAGTACCTCACAGAGTTTTCGACCTTGGTGTAGGCAAGCATCACATCTTGTATGCGTTCATCTTTAAAGCGGTAAAGTGATGGCATGGTTTTTAGAACTCAAGTTTAAGAAAGTCAGTGGTAGAGAAAAAATTTAACGCTTTAAGTTTAGCAAAATATTTCGCACTGGTGTAGGTAGTGCTGCACCAATCGCATCTTCAATCTGCAACCAAATCGTATTCGGCATATTGGCTTGAAGTGGTCGATTCGTCACGCTTAAGGGTTGCGGTAATATTTCTAACTTAAAGTGTGTAAACACATGTTGAATGCTTTCTAATGGCTCTTCTGCTTCAACGTCCAAACCAAATCTTCGCAAAGCCACTTCGCTGGCGATGTCTTGCATGCTAATTTCTGGCAAGCTCCATAACCCCCCCCAAATTCCACTTGGTGGACGTTTCTCTAGCAATACCTCATTGCCATCTAATATCAATAGCATGGTGGTTTGTTTTTGTGGAATCGTTTTTTTAGGTTTTGATGTTGGAAGTTCTTTGGTTTTATTTTCCGCAAGCGCCTGACAGCTAGATTTAAGCGGACACAGTTCGCATTTGGGTTTGCTGCGCGTGCAAATGGTTGCGCCTAAATCCATTAAGCCTTGCGTATAAGCCCCCATCTCTTGCTCTGGGACTAATGATTCGGCGAGTGCCCACAATTGCTTCTCGATTTTAGGCGTGCCCGTCCAGCCTTCGATGACATAGTGCCGAGCTAATACGCGTTTTACATTGCCATCTAAAATGGTTTGGTTTTGTTGAAAAGCGAAAGATGCAATCGCTGCGGCAGTTGAGCGACCAATGCCCGAAAGTGTTTGGATTTGTTCAAAGTCTTGCGGAAATTGTCCATCATGTTCGTCCATAATGGCCTGCGCGGCATTGTGTAAGTTGCGGGCTCGAGAGTAATAGCCTAGACCACTCCAGTGTTGTAACACTTCTTCTTGGGTAGCATTAGCGAGGCTGGCAATATCAGGAAAGCGGCCCATAAATTTGTCATAGTAGCCAATTACAGCGGTCACTTGTGTTTGCTGCAACATGATTTCTGAAACCCAAATTGCATACGGGTCTTGGGTATTCTGCCAGGGCAAATTATGCCGGCCATGAATTTTTTGCCAAGCGATTAGCCGAGATGAAAATTGATCGATTGACATAGATTAATTAGAGTTCAATAGAAGTAGCCAAGAACTAATAGCCCTAGCGCAATACGATAGTAAGCAAAGATTCTAAAATCATGTCCTGCAACATAGCGAATTAAGGTTTTAATCGCGACTAATGCTGATAAAAATGCCGCAACAAAACCCACTAAAAACAATCCAACATCATCAGTGCTGAGCAGGTCGCGGCTTTTTATCAAGTCATAACCTGTTGCTGCGAACATCACTGGAATCGCCAAAAAGAACGAAAACTCCGTAGCCACTTGGCGTGACAAACCGAAAGACATCCCACCTAAAATCGTCGCACCAGAGCGTGAAACGCCAGGAATTAGAGCCAGTGCTTGAGCGCAACCGATTTTAAACGCATCGAGCACTGTCATGGATTCAATATTAGAAATTTTGGCTTTCAGTGAAAGTTTTTCAATAAACAAAATAAGCAAGCCGCCAACAATCAGTGCAATCGCCACTGGCACGGGCTTGAAAAGAACTGCTTTAATTTGGTGATGAAATTTGAGGCCCAAAATGGCGAGCGGCAAAAATCCAACGAAAAGTTTTAAGACAAAGCGCTGTGCTTGTAAATCACTTTTTAAGGTGCGGACTACTTTGAAAAGCCTTGCGTGGTAAAGCCAGCACACAGACAAGATCGCGCCAAGCTGAATCACGATTTCAAAAACATCGCGTTTTTCTTTGTCTAAAAAATTAATCAGGTCGCCAACGATAATCAGATGCCCAGTACTGCTAATAGGCAAAAACTCAGTTGCGCCTTCTACTAATCCTAAAAGTAGGGCTTTTAATAATAAGATTAAATCCATTTTTACTCGCTTAACATTGAAACTCTAAAATTTAGAAACGTTCTTCAGGTCTTAAATAGCGCCATTCACCCATTGGCAACTTACCTAGGTTCACGCCACCAATGCGGATGCGCTTTAGACCAAGCACTTTTAGTCCGACCAATTCACACATGCGACGAATTTGGCGCTTGCGCCCTTCGCGCAACACAAAGCGAAGTTGGTCTTCATTTTGCCAAGACACCTTTGCAGGTTTTAACTGCACGCCATCCAAAGATAAACCATGATTCAGTAAATCCAGATCGTTAAACGATAAGTCACCTTCAACCCGCACTAGGTATTCTTTCTCAACGGTTGAGTCCTCACCAATTAAATGGCGGGCGACTCGTCCATCTTGGGTCAAAACTAGCAGCCCTGTAGAGTCAATGTCCAGGCGACCTGCTGGCGCGAGACCTTTTAAAAATACTCGCTGAAATTCTCGAGGCTGTGAATGATGTAGTAAAGGGTCGTCTTTCCATTGATTGTCAGGATGAATCAGCACAATCGCCGGGTCGTACCCATCTTCTGCTTGACCAGAAACATAGCCAATTGGCTTGTTAAGAATAATCGTGACGATTTCGGATTGATGCTTTTCAGCATCTTTGCTGATTTCAATATTGGCATTCATCGCCACGCGACTGCCTAGCTCATCAACAATTCGTCCATCGACTTTTACCCAGCCATTCGTAATCCACTCATCTGCTTCGCGGCGTGAACAAAAACCAAGTTCCGCCATGCGTTTTGAAAGTCGTGGAAAATCAGGATTGCTAGGCAACGGTTTAGGCGCAAACATTGGGTTGCTGGCGCGATCATTATTAAAATCACCCACTTCAAACCCGTCACGCATTTTGCCACCACGGCGTGGTGTGTCACGACCTGTGTCATCCAAGGTTGGGCTTGCTTGTTGAGGGCGAGGTGCTTCATCGCGCAATCTGCCATCGTAACGGTGATTGCGTTGTGAGGCTTTTGATTGAGTGTTTTCGGTTTGTGCTGGGGCGTGAGTGTCGAAGCGTTCAGTTTCAGGCTCAGCTTGTGGCCTAGTAAGGGGCTTAGGTGCAACAGTGCGGTCACGCTTGCTTGGGTCGGTCCGCCGAACAGGGGCTTTACTTGCTCTTGGGTTAGTGCTGTCTGTCGGTTTTTTTGAGAGTTTTATGGTAGTCAAAATAGATGCCAAAAGTTTGATTTATATGATGTTGCACATTATACGCTCTAACAAAACTTGCTTGACTAACAGACGAATAAATTAGCCAATAAAAAACCCCACAGCACTAGACTGTGGGGTTCGAGTTATAACAACGATTGATTAAACCTTGTGATAAACCATTACAAAAAGTCTTTAGACTTTTTGATAGACTTCAGAACCTTTTTTCACAAATTCAATTGACTTTTCTTGCATGCCTTTTTGCAGCGCTTCTTGCTCATCCAAACCAAGCTTTTCTGCATAATCGCGCACATCTTGAGTGATTTTCATAGAGCAGAAATGAGGGCCACACATAGAGCAGAAGTGGGCTTGTTTTGCGCCCTCTTGTGGCAATGTCTCATCGTGGAATTCCTTAGCTTTTTCAGGATCAAGGCCAAGGTTGAATTGGTCATCCCAGCGGAATTCAAAACGTGCTTTTGATAAAGCATTGTCACGAATTTGTGCGCCTGGGTGGCCTTTTGCTAAGTCAGCGGCATGTGCCGCAATCTTATAAGTAATAATTCCAACGCGGACGTCTTCTTTGTCTGGCAAGCCAAGATGTTCTTTTGGGGTGACATAACAAAGCATTGCACACCCGTACCAGCCAATCATGGCAGCACCAATGCCTGATGTGATGTGATCATAACCAGGTGCGATATCTGTGGTTAAAGGTCCTAATGTGTAGAAAGGGGCTTCACCGCAGTGCTCAAGTTGCAAGTCCATGTTCTCTTTAATAAGATGCATAGGCACGTGGCCTGGACCTTCAATCATGCACTGCACATCGTGCTTCCAAGCGATTTGTGTGAGTTCACCTAGTGTTTTGAGCTCAGCAAATTGTGCTTCATCGTTTGCATCGTAAATTGAACCAGGACGTAAACCGTCACCTAATGAGAAGCTTACGTCATACGCCTTCATGATTTCGCAGATGTCTTCAAAGTGCTCATAAAGGAATGATTCTTTATGATGCGCTAAACACCATTTCGCCATGATAGAGCCGCCACGAGACACGATGCCTGTCATACGTTTTGCTGTCATTGGGATATACGCTAAACGAACGCCCGCATGAATGGTGAAGTAATCCACGCCCTGCTCAGCTTGTTCAATTAAGGTGTCGCGGAAGATTTCCCAAGTGAGGTCTTCAGCTTTACCGTTTACTTTTTCAAGTGCTTGGTAGATAGGCACAGTACCAATCGGGACTGGGCTGTTGCGGATAATCCATTCGCGCGTTTCATGAATGTTTTTACCAGTTGATAAATCCATCACGGTATCGCCACCCCAGCGTGTCCCCCATACCATTTTCTCAACTTCTTCTGAAATTGAAGAGCCTAGGGCTGAGTTGCCGATGTTGGCGTTAATTTTCACCAAGAAATTACGGCCAATAATCATCGGTTCAATTTCAGGGTGGTTAATGTTCACTGGAATAATCGCACGGCCGCGCGCTACTTCATCGCGCACAAATTCTGGCGTGATGACTTTTGGAATGCTTGCGCCGAAGTCATGGCCTTTATGTTGTGTTTGCAACAAGTCGCTCATGTTCTCGCGGCGTTGGTTTTCGCGAATCGCGATGTATTCCATTTCTGGGGTGATGATGCCTTTACGCGCATAGTGCATTTGGCTCACATTCATGCCAGCTTTAGCACGACGAGGTTGGCGTGAAAGGTTAAAGCGCATTTCAGCAAGTGCTGGATCGTTTTTACGTTCCACACCAAAAGCTGAACTTGGGCCATCTAGCTGCTCAGTATCGTTACGCTCTTCAATCCATTTAGCGCGCATAGCTGGCAAGCCGTTACGAATATCAATTTTTACATTTGGGTCTGTGTAAGGGCCAGAAGTGTCATACACCATGACTGGTGGGTTTTTCTCAGCGCCAAAAGCAGAAGGTGTATCGCTGAGGCTAATTTCACGGAAAGGCACTTGAATGTCAGGGCGTGAGCCTTGAACAAAAACTTTACGTGAGTTTGTAAAAGGTTGTTTGGTTGCTGGATCAATCTCAGCGGTTTCGCCTACAAAGTGAGCGAGGTTTTTATCGGTGGCGTTCAATGTCTACTCCAAAAAAATAATACAACGGAGTAGGGAAGCGATGGACTAGCTTCCCTACGGCGGCATGACCCGCATCAGGTTCAAAGGGTGTATCTCACTCCAAAACAACATTTTGGAGACCCCTAGCAATGTCTTCAAAATTACGCGAAAAACCGCTTAAAAGCAAGCGATAAAATGAATTGGCTTCGGTTATAATGATGGTTAAAGATTGATTTAAAAAGGATTGGCAATGAGTTTAAAACAGGAATCAGCATCAGTTCAGCAGTCACGTTTTAATATGATAGAACAGCAAATTCGTCCTTGGGATGTCTTGGATGGCGCTGTGCTTGGCTTGCTCGCTAAACTACCACGCGAAGACTTTGTGCCGAAACAGTATGTTGGCTTGGCATTTGCAGATTTGGAAATTCCGCTAGGTGACGGACAGTTGATGTTGGCGCCAAAAATGGAAGGCCGTATTCTTCAGTCATTAGAAATTAAACAGACAGATAGAGTGTTAGAGATTGGCACGGGCAGTGGGTATTTGACGGCTTTATTAGCGTTGCAAGCTAAGCATGTTGATAGCGTTGAGCTTAATGCCAAAATCAGCAAACAAGCTGCTAAAAATATTGCCGCACAAGGCATAGCAAATGTGAATTTAGTCGTGGCAGATGGTGTGCATGGTTTGGCCGCAAATGCGCCTTATGATGTGATTGTATTTACAGGTTCAACGCCTTTATTAAATACGCAAGTTGAACGTCAGTTAGCAGTCGGGGGTCGTATGTTTGTAGTCGTGGGCGATGCACCTGCAATGGAAGCAACCTTAATTACGCGTATTTCAGTAGACAATTTCAAAACAGATGTGTTGTTTGAAACTTGTTTGCCAGCAATCGTAAATGCCCCTCAAGCGGAAAAGTTTGAGTTTTAAAGAGTCGTTCAGAATATGCGCTTTAAATTTTCAATATTAACTTTTGTTTTATTTGCTGCTTATCAAGTGCACGCGGCTGACAGCCAAAATTTGATGCAGATTTATCAGCAGGCTTTGAGCCATGATCCAGTTTGGGCTTCAGCACAAAGTAGTCATTTAGCGAACCAAGAGAAATTAGCGCAAGGTAAAGCCTTGTTTTTGCCTACGGTGAGCCTAAACGCTGGCGTGAGCGCAACTCAGTCAGATGCCAAGTTTTTTGGAAACACATCAGTACTTCGCGGTGGCCAAAACAATTTTGAAAGCTACAATTACGGCGTTAACGTGACTCAGCCGATTTATCGTAAGCAAATCCGCGCACAGTTTGAACAAGCTAAAAGTCAGGTCATCCAAGCCGATAAACAATTAGTATTGGCGCAACAAAATTTAATTCTTCGTGCGTCTAAAACTTATTTTGATGTGCTCTTAGCACAAGATAAAATTGACTTAATCAATGCGCAAAAAACGGCCATTAATAAGCAATTGGAACAAGCAAAAGCAAACTTTGAAGTTGGTACTTCAACGATTACTGACTTCAATGAAGCGCAAGCGAGATTTGATTTGGTAGTAGCACAAGAGATTGCTGCGGTGAACGATTTAGAAGTTAAAAGACGCGCTATTCAAGCGATTGTTGGGGCAATGCCGCAAGCACTTATTGGTGTTCGAAGCGATTTAGTCGCGCAATCACCTGAACCTTTTGAAATGGAAAAGTGGGTGCAAGTTGCTGAGCAAAATAGCTTAGTGATTGCACTTCAGCAACAAGCCTTGGAAATTGCGACACAAGAGGTTGAGCGCCAAAATGCTGGGCATTTGCCCACACTAGACGCCGTAGCTGGCTATAACAACAATTATTCGAATGGCACAACTACAGGTCTTGGAAATGGAAGCGATATCACGAGTGCTACCCTTGGGTTGCAACTTCAAATTCCAATTTACCAAGGTGGATTGGTAAGTTCAAAAGTGCGCGAGGCAGTTGCGAACAAACAAAAAGCCCAGGATGATTTGGAAGTTGCTAAACGCCAAGCCGATTTAGATACGCGTTCAGCTTATTTGAATCTCTCAAGCAGTATTGCGCAAATTAAGGCTTATGAGCAGGCGTTGAATTCTAGTCAAAGTCAGTTGGATTCAACTAATCTTGGCTATGAAGTTGGCGTGCGCACCAGTGTGGACGTGCTCAATGCGCAACAGCAATATTTCAGCGCTAAACGGGATTTGTTGCAGTCTCGTTATACCTATATGCTGAATATTTTATCGCTCAAGTCGGCGGTAGGTTTATTGAGCGAAGCAGATTTAGAAGGTGTAAATCAACAGTTAGTCAGCCGTTAATCGGCGCGGAGGCATAATGACGAAAGTGGCGTTTGTGGGGGATCGCAATCAAAGTCAGTTGGTGATTGTGGATATGCAAACCAAACTCAGTAGCGTGATGCCCGACCATATTGCTGGCGTTATCAAAAACTGTGCTATTCTTTTGCAAAGTGCCGCTTTGCTTGAAATCCCCACTATTTTTACCGAGCAATATCCTAAAGGGCTTGGGCCAACGCTGTCTGAGCTATCTCCATATGCAGCTGGCAAAAAAGTGGTTGAGAAAACCGCCTTCTCTTGCTGTCGTGATCCCGCTTTTAACCGTCAACTTTTGGGTGACCATACACAAGTGATATTGGCTGGTATGGAAGCGCACATTTGTGTACTGCAAACCGCACTTGATTTGATTGCACAAGGTAAAACCGTGTTTGTGCTTGAAGATGCGGTGATTTCACGCAATCCTGAAAATAAGCGCAATGCCCTCAATAGAATGCGTGAAGCTGGGGTGATTATCAGTAATACCGAGTCTTTGGTGTTTGAATGGTTGGGCGTTGCAGAAGGCGATGCCTTCAAAAAAATCAGCCAGCTCGTTCGATAGCCCTATTTTTTAGCTGGTAGATACTTTTCGATTAAGTCCATGAGTCTTTGCGTCGCCCCGCTTGCGCTTTTGCTGAAGGCTATGGCTGCATCGTTCATTACTTTTCTTGCTTCTGCATCATTCATTAAAGCGCTTAATTTTTCTGCGAGCTCTTGCTGATTGTTTACACGAATTGCTGCGCCTGCCTGAACCGCAATTTCCGTTGCGTCGCTAAAGTTGAATGTATGCGGGCCTATTAAAACGGGCTTCCCCATCGCGCTTGCTTCAATGAGATTTTGTCCGCCCAGGGGCAACAAGCTCCCGCCAATAAATGCTACATCGCAGGCCGCATAATAAGTAAACATCTCACCCATGCTGTCGCCAAGAATCACGCGACAGTTGGGAATATCTCCAGCTACGGTGCCCACCGAGAATTCTGAGCGGCGACAAAATGGAATGTTGTATTTGCTCAGCAAGTTGGCAACTTCATCAAAGCGTTGAGGATGTCTTGGCACAATCACTGTTAGTAAGTTGTCAATTTCGCTTGAAGCAATGGCTTCTAAAATTAAGGCTTCCTCGCCATTTCTTGTGCTTGCAGCTAAAAATACAGGACGTTTAAAGCCTAGTAAGCCACGTAAATAACGACCACGTTCGGCCTCATCCGTAGGTGGATTCACGTCGAATTTCAGATTGCCCATGACCGTTGCTTTGACCCTTTTGCCAAGCAAGTCATTCAGGCGATTTGCGTCTTGTTCTGTTTGTGCGGCGATTGCACTTAAATTTTCTAAGCCTTGCGCTGATAGCTTGCCAACTTTGGCATAACCCTTTGCTGAGCGCTCTGAAAGCCGTGCGTTCACCAATAACAATGGAATGCTTTGCGCTTTGCATGCCGCAATCAAATTAAACCAAAGCTCCGTTTCCATCAGTAAGCCTAGGTCAGGCTGGTAGTGCTTCAAAAATCGTTTTACGGCGCCTAGCGTGTCGTAAGGCAGGTAGCAGCGAGAGATGCGAGGGTACTTGTCATGAGGAAAGAGTTGTTCGCCAGCTTGACGGCCTGTAGGTGTCGAATGCGTCAGTAAAATTTGGTGCGCTGGATACTTTTCTAATAATGCTTCAACTATGGGCTTTGCCGCACGCGTTTCGCCAACCGATACGCAGTGCAACCAAATAAGTGGTTGCGAGACGGTTTTGCTATAAAAACCATAACGCTCAGGCCAATGGTGTAAGTAAGCGGGTTGTCGCACTCCTCGCCATAAAAGCTTGATGGCAGTGAAGGGCAACAAAATATATAAAAGTGCTGAATAAAGTAAACGTGGCATGTAGTGATTTTCTCACATATTGGAGCGTGAAATGTATTTGGATTTGTCCAGAAAACTATTTTTATTTTGGTTAGTAAACACTCACTAAATGCCAGACTTGTCCTCCTGTTTGGGCTATTAAAAATGCACCAAAAAGACACAGATCAAATGTAAAGAAATGTTAAATATATTGCTTGACCAACACTACAAAATGGAATAATTTTGCACATGAGCACAATATATTGTGGTCTGACTAAAAAATGAGCACAAGCAAACACGCGTGACAAACTGTGTAAGGTCAGACTAATTAAAGAACAAATTAGGGAAGCTACCAATGTTACAAGCCGTCAAAACGCCAGAAGAAGCCGCTATGCAAGAAAACAATCAAAAAGAAGTGCCAATGCAATCTGTGTCATTGGACATCTGGGACAAAAAGTATCGTCTCAAAACTAAACAAGGCGACCATGTTGATCAAAACATGGACGACAGCTACTCACGAGTAGCACGCGCCTTAGCTGATGTTGAAGAAGAAAATAAGCGTGCTGAGTGGCACGAAAAATTCTTGTGGGCGCTTCGCCGTGGCGCGATTCCTGCAGGCCGTATTACTTCAAATGCTGGTGCGCTTGAACATAAGCCAGCAACCAGTACCATTAATTGCACGGTATCTGGCATTGTCGAAGACAGCATGGATGGCATCTTAAATAAGGTGCATGAAGCGGGTCTTACATTAAAAGCAGGTTGCGGTATTGGTTACGAGTTTTCAACACTACGTCCAAAAGGCGCGTTCGTAGCGGGTGCTGGCGCTTATACAAGCGGTCCACTTTCATTCATGGATATCTTCGATAAGATGTGTTTTACAGTGTCATCTGCTGGTGGTCGTCGTGGCGCGCAAATGGCGACATTTGATATCTCGCATCCTGATGTCACTGACTTTATTAAAGCCAAACGCGAAGCCGGTCGTTTACGTCAATTTAATCTTTCATGCTTAATCACTAAAGAATTCATGGAAGCAGTAAAAGCTGATGCTGAATGGAAACTTGCATTCCCTGTGACTTCAAAAGAAGCAACTGTTGATGCGCTAGATACTAAAGATGAAACCCAAGTGGTTTGGCGCGAATGGCCAATTAGAGATAAATACCTCACACGTGAATCAGATGGTAAAACAGCTTGCCGCGTTTACAAAACAATCAAGGCGCGTCGTTTGTGGGATGTGATTATGTCTTCAACATACGATTTTGCTGAGCCAGGCTTTATCTTGATTGACCGCGTAAACGAAATGAACAACAACTGGTTCTGCGAAAACATCCGCGCAACGAATCCATGCGGTGAGCAACCATTGCCACCTTATGGCGCTTGCTTGTTGGGCTCTGTAAATTTAACTAAATTCGTACGCAATCCATTTACCGACCAAGCAACATTTGATTGGGATGAGTATCGCCAAGTGGTTGCGATCTTCACGCGTATGCTCGATAACGTCGTCGAAATTAACGGTTTGCCGCTAGAACAGCAACGTGCGGAAATTGCCCGCAAACGTCGTCACGGTATGGGTTATTTAGGCCTAGGTTCAACGCTCACCATGTTGAAAATGAAATACGGTGAAGAGGCGTCAGTGGCGTTCACAGAAGAAGTCACTAAAGTAATGGCTGAAACAGGCTGGGAAATCGGCATTGATCTGGCAAAAGAAAAAGGCGCTGCACCTATCATGGAAGAAGAGTTCGTGGTGACAGGTGACATGCTTTCAAAACGTCCAGAAATGGTGAAGGATGGCTTTAAGCTTGGTGATAAGGTCAAAGGCAAAGTGTTGATGGGCACATATAGTCGCTACATGCAGCAGTTCCCAGAAGCTTTACGTAAACAAATCGCCAAAACAGGCGTGCGTTTTAGCCACCATAGCTCAATTGCTCCAACAGGCACGATTTCACTTTCATTAGCCAACAACGCAAGTAACGGTATTGAGCCATCATTCGCTCACCATTACGCACGTAACGTGATTCGTGAAGGTAAAAAATCAAAAGAGAAAGTGGACGTATTCTCATACGAGCTATTGGCTTATCGCGAGTTAATCAATAGCAAAGCGATGCCATTTAGTGAATCAGAAGATGAGAAGTTGCCAGAATACTTCTTAGACTCATCGACTATTCAAGCCAAAGCGCACGTGGATATTCAAGCGGCTGCGCAAAAATGGATTGATAGCTCAATCTCAAAAACCATCAACGTACCAACAGATTATGATTTTGCAGATTTCAAAAACATCTATCTTTACGCTTACGACAAAGGTTTGAAAGGTTGTACTACTTTCCGCTTTAACCCGGAAGCTTTCCAAGGCGTATTGGTCACAGAAAAAGACTTAGAAAACACCAGCTACAAATTCACGCTAGAAGATGGCACTGTAGTTGAGGTGAAGGGTAACGAAGAGATTGAATATGACGGTGAAATGCACTCAGCCGCCAATCTATACGACGCCCTAAAAGAAGGTTACTACGGCAAGTTTTAATATTAAAAAATCCTAATATTAAAACCGTATAACTGAAAAAATTAAAGAGAGAACAACATGGCAATTAAAATTGAAAAGAAAATCACAGGCTTCGGCTTAGTGACTGAAGAAGACAAAGCAAAGGCAGCGGAAGTCGCCGCTGCGCCAGTCCAATCAGCAACTATCGTGCAAATGGGCGAGCCACTTAGCCGCCCAGATAAATTGGTAGGCAACACCTACAAAATTAAAACCCCAGTGACTGAGCATGCGTTATACATCACCATTAACGACGTCGTGATGAACGAAGGCACACCACAAGAGCACCGCCGTCCATTTGAGATTTTTATTAACTCAAAAAACATGGACCATTTCCAATGGATCGTTGCCCTCACCCGCGTGATGTCAGCCGTATTCCGTAAAGGTGGCGATGTGACTTTCTTGGTAGAAGAGCTACATAGCGTGTTTGATCCAAGTGGTGGCTACTTTAAAAAAGGTGGCAAATACATCCCTAGTCTAGTGGCTGAAATCGGTGAAGTGGTTGAACAACACTTACAAGAAATCGGCATGCTTAAAAAAGCTGGCTTAGATGAACACCAACAAAAGCTAGTGGCTGAAAAGAAAAAAGAGTTTTTAGAAAAACATGCCAAATCTGGTGGCGATGAAAATGCAGAAGGTTTCCCAGCAGGCGCACAGCTTTGTGCCAAATGCAGCACCAAAGCTGCGATTATTATGGATGGCTGCCTCACCTGTCTCAATTGTGGCGAGAGCAAATGCGGTTAATCAAAGCCTAGGTTGATGCAAAATAAAAACCCGCCTAGGCGGGTTTTTTGTTGATAAGCGATTAAAATAAAAATGTTAGTGCAGTGAATAAGGTAGTAAGTTTGGGTAACCAGATGGATGAGCCGTCATTGACTTAGTGTGACCCTGCCGATATAGATTAAGCGCACTAACACCTTTCATCTAGAGTAGCTCTTAAGCGCTAGGCAATAAAAAAGGAACCATCAAGGTTCCTTTTTTATTTTTACGAATGAAGATGAGTGAGTTCGATAAGCAATCTGTGAATTATTTGTTCATTACGTACATTGTTACTTCAAAGCCGAAACGCATTTCTGTCGCTGCTGGTTTAGTCCACATGGTAAAACTCCTTAATGATTGTTTTATAAGTGCCTCAGAACAATTATTATTTTACGGAGTGAACGTGGCGCTGTCATTGTAAGCGTCATTAAGCTTGCCTAGTGATTATCATGAAAAGCATTTTACACAGCGAAGATTTTTACACTGTTTATAAGCCGATTTTAAGTTTAATGCGGCGTAAAATCTGCGTGAGCGCGTTGCCATCAAGCTTATAGTGCTTGTGTAGTGGCTTTTTCACTTCCCAGCTTGCTTTAAGACCTGCAGGGAATGTTACTAAGTCACCTTTGCCAAACTTCACTGGCTTTCCACCCTCTGGGGTAATCACACATTCGCCTTCTAAGATGTAGGCGATTTCTTGCTCTGGAAATACCCAGGGAAATACTGACACTTCTTTTTCCCAAGTCGGCCATTTTGCGACATTGAGGTTATCGAGTGTGCTTTGTGCTGGTTTTTTCTCTACGAAGATGTTTTGCATATATGCCTTTGTAAATGGGGTTGCAGTAATGACGAGAAGCCTATTTTAACTGATATGCACTGTCACAAGTTTGTGGATATTTTTAATGTTGTCATTGGGTCAACATTAGGATTAAACTTTACAGACAAAGACGTTGAGTAAGGCTTTAATTGGAGGTCAGGTATGGATAACAAATACGCACTTGGCATTACAAAAGTTGCCACAGAACATCATGAGACTGTGCATAAGTCAGCAGTGCCCAGGGTTTGTAAGTTTTGTGAAAGTACAAGCTTGGTGCTATGCCCAACGATGCATGATCATCAGTGTTCAGCGTGTGGTGAGTGGCAGCAGGATGTAGAAAAAAGCTATGCAACGGGTAGAAGTAGCGAATATTAACCTGCGCTATTTTTCGTGAACATCTGCTTCTAAATGCTTTAAGTTAAGTCTCCGCAACTTAGGGGCCAGTGCGGCGGTGGTCGCCACTACGCCCAGCGTCATTAAGCCGCCAAATATCACCGATGGAATTAAACCCATCACCCTCGCCATCAGGCCAGATTCAAAAGCGCCGAATTCGTTTGAAGAGCCAATAAATAAGCCATTGATAGAGGCTACTCTGCCACGCATGTGGTCTGGTGTGGCAAGTTGCATAATGGTGCTGCGTAGCACAACTGAAACGCCATCAAACACACCTGAAAGCATCAAGAGCACTGCCGCAAACCAGAAATGTGGCGTGACTGCAAAAGCGATGATGCAAACGCCAAAGCCTGCGACAGAAAACAACAACCATTTACCAGCGTTTTCATAAATTGGATGCTTAGCTAAATAGGCACCAGTAATAATTGCGCCGATGGCTGGGGAGGCTCGTAAAATCCCAAGGCCTTCTGGGCCATAGTGATAAACATCGTGAATAAAAGCCGGAAGCATCGCCACTGCGCCACCAAACAGCACTGCAAACATATCAAGCGCTTGGCCGCTCAAAATCACTTGGTGGTTATATACAAAACGTACCCCTTCGGCGATACCAGAAAAAATCGCTTTTTCTGAGACCACTTTGGGGGGGTGTACTTCAAGTGTGAGTAGCGCAATACCAGATGCGCAGGCTAAGCAAGCGGAGACCAAATAAGACACTTGCAAGCTAGTCCAGCCAACCAAAATTCCGCCAATTGCTGGGCCTGTGATTAGACCAAATTGAAATGCGGCACTACCGATGCTGGCACCTTTTGCATATTCTTGGCGTGACATGATGGAGGCGAAAATTGCGCTGTAAGTCGGCGCAATAAAAGCACGTGCTAAACCAATCAAAGCGATTGCTCCGTAAATCCATAGCGTTGGGTCGCCCGATAATCTACCTTCTGTGATTGCATAAATTAACAAGGCGGAAAGCATGAGCGTGAATGAAGAACTCACACCAAAGTTGCGCCTTGAGTAATGGTCTACCGCATAGCCTGCAAATAAGGCCGTGCAAAAGTAAGGGATGATTTCAGCAAGACCAATTAAGCCAAGCGAAAGTGGATCGTGTGTGATTTGGTATAAATGCCAGCCCACGACCACCGCCATGATTTGGTAGGACAGCACCATTAACACGCGATAACTGAGCAGCTTGAAGAAACTCAAATTGCGCAGCGGATTAGCACTTTGATGTGCTGACTGTTGGGTATTTTTAACCATCAATTTACTGCTGATGTTTTTTGAAAGTGACCACTAACACGTCGCGATAAGCAGGCTGTGTGGGGACTATTGGCACGATGGGGGTTACTCCGTGCATGCAGCGGTGATCGTTGACAATCGCAACATCCAAAGGCTCTGTGAGCGTAAAACTATCTAAATTTTTGTGTTCTAAATCATGCATGGTAGTAGTGCCGCTCGAAATGTTTTGGCGTTTCACCATCATCACCAATACAAAATCTACGCCGTCTCGATGCACACCTTCTGGCGTTGGTTTGCCCAAAGATTTGTCGTTTGCTTCAATACGGAATTGGTGACACTCAATGTGCCAATGTGTATTGGGCATTAGCTCACTAAATACTGTTTGGCAAAATTTCAGCACGGATTGCATGCTGTGGCTTTGAATGGTGCTTGCTTTTATCGCCTCAAAGTCGCGCGCAATGCCACCATTTAAGGTGTTGTAATTTAAGCTTTGGTAATGTGGCTGATGTGGCTCTAAGACGATTTCGCTGGTGCCTGATTGCGCATTTAAAACCGCATAACGGCGCCGGCGATAACGACCACCATCGGCCATGTGTTCATCTAGCGGCATCTCATTCCAGCTATCGGCAAACTGATGCCAATCACTCAATGCCTCAGCTGACTGCGCTAAAAGCCAAGCTTGCATTGCTGCGCTTGGACAAAAGCTAAAGCCTGTTTTTGCAACTGTCGCGAGTAAATCTTCACGCAGTTTGAGCAATGGTTGTGTAGATGACAAAGTGATATTTTTCCGAGAAAGAATGTTGTGCTGATTAGGCGTAATAATTAAACCAAATCCAACATGATAGCGAATAGACTGAGATATATAAAAATAATTTCAGCATTATTTTTTGATCGATCAAAATATAATGGCGTAACTAAATGGAGAGCGTGTGAATGAGCCAGCAATTTAAGTTGATACGTGAAAAGCGTTTTTTGCCATTTTTTTGTACCCAATTTTTGGGTGCACTTAATGACAATGTTTTTAAAACGGCTTTCATTACCATGGCGGTATTCCACAAGGCCGATTTAACCAATGTGAATGGTGCGGTGCTTGCTACCTTATTACCAGGCATTTTTATTCTGCCATTCTTTTTGTTTTCTGCCACTGCTGGGCAAATCGCTGATAAGTGTGAAAAGTCGCAACTTATTCGATTTGTCAAAATTTTCGAAGTGTTGTTGATGCTATTTGCGGCGCTTGGTTTTGTGCTACATGTGTTTTGGCTATTGGTGTTGGCGCTCTTTATGATGGGTATGCATTCCACTTTATTTGGGCCTTTGAAATACGCTTATCTGCCTCAACATCTGGCTGAATCGGAGTTGGTTGGTGCAAACGGCATGGTAGAAATGGGTACCTTTGTGGCGATTTTGCTTGGACAAATTATCGGTGCGGGTCTAGGGATGTATCAAGGGAGTGAACTATTAACAGGCTTGTGTATTTTAAGTTTTGCGTTACTCGGCTATTACACCAGTAAGCAAATCCCAAATTCGCCTGCGGCTGAACCTGGCCTAAAAATCAATTGGAATCCAATCACAGAAACAGGGCGTAATATCGCTTTTGTTAGGAAAAGCCAGGCTATTTGGTTGGCGATTATTGGCATCTCTTGGTTTTGGTTTTATGGCGCAACGTTGCTTGCGCAGTTTCCTGTCTTTGCCAAAGAGTTTTTACATGGCGATGAAAGCGTTTTTATTCTCTTGCTGGCGTTATTTTCAGTCGGCGTGGGGATTGGCTCATTAATGTGCGAAAAGCTATCCAAAGGCATCGTAGAAATCGGCTTGGTACCTCTTGGTGCAATGGGCATGATGGCGTTTGGCGTGGATTTATATACGACTAGTGCGAGCGGTGTTGCTGATTGGCGCTTGCTAATGGATATTGCGTTGATTGGTTTATTTGGTGGGGTTTATATCGTGCCACTTTATGCACTGATTCAATCTCGCGCTCAGAAAACCCATCAATCTAGAGTGATTGCCGCGAATAACATTTTGAACGCTTTTTTTATGGTGATATCGGCAGTGTTTGCGATGCTGATATTTCAGTTAGGGCTTAACATTCCGCAACTATTCTTAATCACATCGCTGATGAATGCTCTGATGATTATTTATTTGTGTTCACGCCAGCCTGAATATTTTAGCCGCATGAAAAGCTGGCGGCTCTAGCCTAAAGAAAGATGCTAGTTATCTTCACCCAAGGTTGCCAACATGTCGGCTTGGTGTTCTGCCGCAAGTGCGCCAATGAGCTCATCCATATCACCCTCGGTAATTGCGTCAATCTTATAAAGCGTGAGGTTGATGCGGTGGTCGGTGATACGACCTTGAGGATAATTGTAAGTGCGGATGCGCTCTGAGCGGTCGCCAGAGCCAATCAAGCTTTTACGTTCGCTGGCAATTTTTGATTGTTGTGCACGGACTTCAGCATCTTTAATCCGCGCGACTAACACGCTCATTGCTTGCGCTTTGTTTTTGTGTTGGCTCCGGTCATCCTGGCATTCCACCACAATGCCGGTTGGCAAGTGGGTGATACGCACAGCAGAGTCGGTTTTGTTAATGTGCTGACCACCCGCACCACTGGCACGGTAAGTATCAATGCGGATTTCCGCAGGATTAATCACCACATCGCTCACTTCATCTGCTTCTGGTAATACCGCCACGGTACAGGCTGAAGTATGGATACGGCCTTGAGTTTCTGTATCAGGCACACGCTGCACACGGTGGCCGCCTGACTCAAACTTGAGTTTTGAGTAAGCGCCGTGGCCTTCAATCTTCGCAATAATTTCTTTGTAGCCGCCCACTTCCGAATCGCTTGCTGAAACGATTTCCACCTTCCAGCGTTGGCGCTCTGCATAGCGTGAATACATGCGGAATAAGTCGCCTGCAAATAAAGCGGATTCATCTCCACCCGTCCCCGCACGAATTTCTAGAAAGATGTTGCGTTCATCGTTAGGGTCTTTTGGCAGTAAGAGTTTTTGTAGTTCGTTTTCAACGGCTTCTAATGTGGCTTTGCCGTTTTCAATTTCTTCTTGTGCAAATTCTTTCATCTCTGGATCTGAAAGCATTTTTTGCGCTTCAGCAATGTCCGCCTCACCTTGTTCAAAAGCTCGGAATTGCTCAACAATCGGGGTAATTTCAGCATGCTCTTGCGTAAGCTTGCGATAGTTGTCCATGTTCGAGGTTGCGCCTTCGCTACTGAGCAGGCGGTTGAGCTCGTCTAAACGCTCGCTTAAGGTTGCGAGCTTTTTTATCATGGATGGTTTCATTGCTGTTTCTTTGTCTGAATATTAAGTTTTAATTTGGTAAAGCTGACGCAAAAGCGTTTCTAGTTGTTCGTGCTCATGGCCTGTGCTTTGGTTAAGTGCGTGGCTGGGGGCATGTAGAAATTTATTCGTGAGCGCATTGCTCAAGGCCTCAATGACGGCTGCAGGATCTTCGCCTTTCGCCAGCAATTTTTGTGCTTTTTCTAGTTCAGTTAAGCGTAAATTTTCGGCCTGATCGCGGAGTGCGCGGATGGTTGGCACGGCGTCGCGTGTTTTGAGCCAATGCATAAAGTGTTCAACACGCTCAGCGATAATCACTTCGGCTTCAAGCGCGGCTTCTTGGCGGTTTCCTAAGCCCTCTTGTACCACTTGAGCTAGATCATCGACAGTATATAAATAAACATCATCTAATTGCGCGACTTCAGGTTCAATGTCACGTGGCACAGCCAAATCAACCATGAACATTGGACGGCGTTTACGTGCTTTCACTGCACGTTCCACCATACCTAACCCTACAATTGGTAATTGGCTTGCTGTGCTGGTGATGACAATATCAAATGCATTTAAGCGATCGGGCAATTCAGATAACAAAATAGCTTGGCCATCGAAAAGCACTGCAAGCTCTTCACCCCGCTCCAGTGTTCGATTGGCAACGGTGATGCTGGCAGGTTTTTGCGAGGCAATATGTTCAGCGCAAAGCGTAATCATTTCACCCGCGCCGATAAACAAGACATGCTTATCTTGCAAATTGCCAAATAGGCGCTGCGCTAAACGTACAGATGCGGCCGCCATTGAAAGTGAGCTTGCGCCAATGTCTGTTGAGGTGCGCACCTCTTTGGCAACTGCAAATGTTCGTTGAAAAAGCTTGTGTAGCAAGGTACCAACGGTGCCAGCGGTTTCAGCAATCTTCACTGCTTGTTTCATTTGGCCCAAAATTTGCGGCTCACCAAGCACCATAGAATCTAAACCAGAAGCCACACGGAAAGCATGTTTTACGGCTTCGTCGCTAGGTAGGGTATAGATATAGGGCTGAATATTGTCGCGGTCTAGCTTGTGATATTGCGCAAGCCACGCCAAAGCTTGTTCTGGATGCGAAGTATTACAGTAAAGCTCAGTGCGATTACAGGTCGATAAAATTGCTGCCTCACGCACGCCGTGAGACGTCAAGTCGCGAAGTGCATGGGTTAATGTTTCATGTTGAAACGCCACGTTTTCGCGAATAGAGATTGGAGCTGTGGTGTGATTGACACCAACCGTGAATAATTGCATTTCGCAATTTTCCAGCATCCGGACTTCTTAAGCAAGAAACATAAGCAATAAAATAGCGGATTAGTCTGTTAATTCATGCCTAAATGCGGTTAAAATAATCGTTTTTACTGCAAATAGATTCTTATCAATATTATGGCTAAACAATTCAGAATTGCTCCAAGTATCCTTTCAGCAAACTTTGCAAAGCTGGGTCAAGAAATTACTGACGTGATTACGTCTGGTACGGACCTAGTTCACTTTGACGTAATGGATAACCATTACGTACCAAACTTAACGATTGGTCCATTGGTTTGTGAGTCTATCCGTGAAATTTCTAAAAATGCTGGCGCGTTGATTGACGTGCATTTGATGGTGAAACCAGTGGATCGCATTATTCCTGACTTTGCTAAAGCAGGTGCCAATATCATTACTTTTCACCCAGAGGCTTCTGATCATATCGACCGCAGTTTAGCTTTGGTGCGTGACTTAGGCTGTAAATCTGGTTTGGTATTTAACCCTGCAACACCGCTTCACTACCTTGATCACGTAATGGACAAAGTCGATATGATTTTGTTGATGTCTGTGAACCCAGGCTTTGGCGGTCAAAAATTCATTCCTGAAACATTGAATAAATTACGTTTAGCCCGTGCAAAAATTGATGCTTACACAGCACAAACAGGTCGTGAGATTTGGTTGGAAGTGGATGGCGGCGTGAACGCAGCGAATATTGCTGAAATCGCACGTGCTGGCGCTGATACATTTGTGGCTGGTTCAGCGGTCTTTGGTGCAGGTAAAGATACTGACCCTAACCGTTACAACACGATTGTTTCTGAATTGCGCGCGCAATTGGCAACTGTTTAATTTAGACGCATTGCAATGAAAGCACCTCAAATTTCTACAAAGCAAACAAGTTGGCGATGGTGGGTCTGATCCTGTCATCGCATGCGACTTTTGTCGCACTTAATTTTAGGAAATTTGTTAGCTAGAAATAGCTGGTTAAAAATTTGAGGTCTTTATGTTACAAACTATCAATCAATCAGAATTTAATGCGCTAGCTGCTCAAGGCTTTAATCGCATTCCCTTAGTGATCGAGACTTTTGCAGATCTCGATACACCGCTCTCGCTTTACCTGAAATTAGCGAACCAACCCTTTTCATACTTGCTCGAATCTGTGCAAGGCGGTGAGCGCTTTGGGCGCTATTCCATTATTGGTTTGCCAGCACGCACCCGGATCGTGGCTAATCGCCGCGATGTGGAAGTCTTGCAAGATAATAAAGTGGTGGAAACTGCGACCGATGTGAATCCGCTGGATTTTGTCCAAAGCTATCAGGCGCGTTTCAAAGTGCCACCTTATCAAGGCTTGCCACGTTTTACTGGTGGCTTGGCTGGTTATTTTGGCTACGATACCGTACGTTATATCGAGCGTCGTTTGGCTGATGAGGTGAAGCCTGATGATGTGAATGTGCCTGATGTACTACTGATGGTGTCTGAAGAGCTAGCCGTGGTGGATAACCTTTCTGGCAAACTATACTTCATTGTTTATGCCGACCCCGCCGAACAAAATGCTTATGTAAATGCTAAAAATCGTTTAGCTGAGTTGATTCAGCGTTTACGCAAGTCAGTTTCCATTCCTGAAGCGCAAGCGCTCAAACAAGAGCAAGCGCAGTCTGATTTTGGGGAAGCGAATTTCAAAGCTGCTGTTGAAAAAGCAAAGCGCTATATTTTTGACGGCGACATCATGCAAGTGGTGTTGTCACAACGTATGTCGCAAGCATTTTATGCGCCGCCACTTTCTTTATACCGCGCGCTTCGTAGCTTAAATCCATCGCCCTATATGTTTTATTACGACATGGGTGACCATCATGTGGTGGGCGCGTCACCCGAGATTTTAGTGCGTCTTGAAGATGGCACGGTGACCGCGCGTCCAATTGCTGGAACTCGCCCACGTGGTAAAACACGTGAGCAAGATTTGGCCTTGGCAGATGAGTTATTAGCTGACCCAAAAGAGCGCGCAGAACATGTGCAATTAATGGACTTAGGTCGTAATGATGTGGGCCGTGTCGCGCAAACAGGCACAGTCAAAGTCACTGACAATATGATGATTGAGCGTTACTCACATGTAATGCATATTGTGTCTAATGTGGAAGGCAAGCTAAAGCCTGGCATGGATGCGATTGATGTATTAAAAGCAACATTTCCAGCTGGCACGGTGAGCGGCGCCCCTAAAGTACGCGCCATGGAAATTATTGATGAATTAGAGCCAGTGAAGCGCGGTATTTATGCGGGCGCTGTTGGTTATTTAGGCTTTAATGGCGACATGGATGTAGCAATTGCGATTCGTACTGGCGTGATTAAAAATAATAAGCTTTATGTGCAAGCAGGTGCTGGCATCGTGGCCGACTCTGTGCCTGAAAGCGAATGGATGGAAACGCAAAACAAAGCGCGCGCTGTGCTGCGTGCAGCCGAGTTGGTTAATTTAGGCCTAGATACTGGCCTGGAAGGTAAGGAGTAAGCCATGCTATTAATGATTGATAATTACGACTCCTTTACCTACAACCTCGTGCAATATTTAGCTGAGCTAGGTCAAGATGTGCAGGTTTACCGAAATGATGAGATTGATTTAGCAAAAGTGAAGTCGCTAAACCCTGACCATATTGTGATTTCCCCCGGCCCATGTACCCCAAATGAAGCAGGTATTTCTGTGCCGTTGATTCATGAATTTGCAGGCAAGATTCCTTTGCTAGGTGTTTGTCTGGGTCACCAAAGTATCGGCCAAGCATTCGGCGGCAAGATTGTGCATGCTAAACAACTCATGCACGGCAAAACCTCGCTGATTCATCATAAAAATATTGGGGTGTTTAAAGATTTACCTAACCCATATACTGCAACGCGCTATCACTCATTGGTGATTGAGCGTGAAAGCATTCCTGATTGCTTGGAAATTACGGGATGGACGGATGATGGCGAGATTATGGGGGTGCGCCATAAAACCCTAGCGGTTGAGGGCGTGCAATTTCATCCTGAGTCTATTTTGACCGAGCATGGGCACGAGTTGCTCAACAATTTTTTGAAAGCCTACTAATGGCGTTTAAAGACGTTCTCAGCCAATTGCTTGAGCGTCATGATTTGACGCAAAGCGCCATGTTGGAGGTGATGCGCCAAGTGATGGGCGGTGAGCTCACGCCAGCACAAATCTCTGCATTCCTCATTGCACTTCGTGCCAAAGGTGAAACGGTAGATGAAATCGCTGCCGCCGCTTTGGTGATGCGCGAGCTTTCGACTAAAGTGGATATTCAAGATGACAGCCATTTAATTGACACCTGTGGCACCGGTGGTGATGGCATTCAAACCTTTAATGTTTCAACTGTAAGTGCTTTTGTGGCTGCTGCGGCCGGCGCAAAAGTTGCCAAACATGGCGGCCGTTCTGTTTCATCCACTTGCGGTAGTGCGGATGTATTAGAGGCTTTAGGCGTCAATGTGAACCAAACCCCAGCGCAAGTGGCTGAGTGCGTGAATGAAATCGGTATCGGTTTTATGTTTGCGCCTAACCATCATAGCGCCATGAAGTATGCCGCACCTGTGCGCCGTGAGCTTGGTGTTCGTACACTGTTTAATTTGCTTGGCCCAATGACCAACCCTGCAACAGCACGTCGCCAAGTGATGGGCGTGTTTGATAAAAATCTCACAGGTAAGCTAGCAAAAGTGCTTCAGCAATTAGGCAGTGAACACGTATTAGTTGTGCATGGTGCTGATGGCATGGATGAAATTTCATTCACAGGCGATACGTTTGTGGCTGAGCTTAAAAATGGTCAAGTGACCGAATATGTGCTTAATCCCAGCCAATTAGGTTTAGGGATCCATCGCTTACAAGACATACAAATCCAAAATGCAGAAGAATCTAAAGCCATGATTTTAGATGTGCTCAATGGTAAACAAGGTTCAGCGAGAGATATTGTGCTGATGAATGCTGGTGCTGCGATTTATGTTGCGGGCATTACAACTAGCTTGCAAGCAGGCATAGCAAAAGCCGCTGAAGTCATTGATAACGGCTCTGCTTTAGAAAAATTAAATCAGTTAATTGAGTGCTCTAACCAAGGCTAATAGTTGGCCTAATCATAAAGGTTGTTATGTCAGATATTTTAAATAAAATTTTAGCGACGAAACATGAAGAAGTCTCAGCAGCTAAGGCGATTAAGTCTTTAGATGACTTGCGTGTGGAGGCTTATAACGAAGCTGACCCAAGAGATTTTGTGGGTAATATTTTCAATAAAGTGGATGCGGATTTGCCTGCGGTGATTGCTGAAATCAAAAAAGCGAGCCCATCAAAAGGTGTGATTCGCGAGAATTTCAATCCTGCTGAAATTGCTAAATCGTATGAAAAAGGTGGCGCGGCATGTTTATCTGTATTAACGGATAAACAGTATTTTCAAGGTTCCCCTGAATACTTAAAACAAGCCCGTGCAGCTTGTAAATTGCCAGTGTTACGCAAAGATTTTATGATTGATCCATACCAAGTGTATGAAGCCCGTGCGATGGGTGCAGATTGTATTTTGCTGATTGTTGCCGCGCTTGAGTTAGCGCAAATGAAAGCGTTAGAAGAACTTTCACACGACCTTGGCATGGCCGTGTTGGTGGAAGTGCATGATGCTGACGAGTTGCAATTAGCCTTGCAATTAGAAACGCCGCTCATCGGCATTAACAACCGCAATTTACGCACGTTTGATGTGACATTGCAGACCACGCTAGATTTATTGAAGCTGATGCCGGAAGATCGTTTTGTGGTCACCGAGTCTGGTATTTTCACGCCAGAAGATGTGTCGTTGATGATGAGCAATCATGTGAATGCCTTCTTGGTCGGTGAAGCATTTATGCGTCAACCAGACCCAGGTGCTGAGCTTGCTCGCGTGTTTGCATCGCCAGCATTTGGCTGTTCAGCTTAGGCTGTTAATTGAATTGCGCTAGAGGATAAATCATGGCAAAAGATAACCAGCAGTTCTTAGCGATTCGTCCACGCCGTATGCGTAAAGATGAATTTTCACGCCGATTGATGCGTGAAAACGTGCTGACAACTAACGACCTGATTTATCCAGTTTTTGTGCTTGAAGGCGAAAATCGTATTGAAGAAGTGGCTTCAATGCCGGGTGTGAAACGTCAAAGCATAGACCTACTTCTCAAAACTGCCGCCGAGTGCGTAGCACTTGGCATCCCTGCCATTGCTTTATTTCCCGTCGTACCTCAAGAATTCAAAAGCTTAGATGCTAAAGAAGCGTTTAATCCAAATGGCTTAGTGCCTCGCACTGTTCAAGCATTGAAAGCCGCGTTCCCTGATTTGGGCGTGATCACAGATGTGGCGTTAGACCCTTACACCACGCACGGCCAAGATGGTTTGATTGATGACACTGGCTATGTGCTCAATGATGAAACGGTGGAAGTGCTCGTCAAACAAGCACTTTGCCATGCTGGCGCTGGCGCGGATGTCGTTGCGCCCTCCGACATGATGGATGGTCGCATTGGCGCAATCCGCGATGCACTTGAGGAGTATGGTTTTATCTATACCCGCATTTTGGCTTATTCAGCAAAATACGCTTCAGCCTTTTACGGTCCGTTCCGTGACGCGGTTGGATCATCAGCCAATTTAGGCAAAAGCAATAAATACAATTATCAAATGGACCCAGCCAACGCTGATGAAGCGATTAAAGAAGTGGCTTTGGACATTGAAGAAGGCGCCGATATGGTAATGGTCAAGCCAGGCATGCCTTATTTGGATATTGTGCGCCGCGTTAAAGATGAGTTTGGCGTGCCAACATATGCTTATCATGTGAGCGGTGAATACGCCATGCTCAAAGCCGCCGCGCAAAACGGTTGGTTGGATGAAAAGGCGTGTGTGCTGGAAGCGATGCTAGGCTTTAAGCGCGCTGGCGCGGATGGTATTTTGACTTACTATGCGATGGACATCGCTCGATGGATATCCGCTTCATAGATTGATGACTGGCTTAAATAGCCAGTAGAGCTTTGAGCCCTTCAGTATCTAGCCTTTCTGCATTTGCCCCAGACACCACGCTTTTCGTTGAAAAGCGAATATCGTCAAACTCAAATACACTCAGCTTAATAAACCCGTTTGGCCCTTCAAGCGTAAACATCGGCACTTTTAAACGCTCGCTATTTTTTCCGCTCGCTTTTTTCTCACCTGATTTTCTATCTCTTACGCGGTAAGACTTATCGTTGCTGTCGTAAGGAATTTGCTGATTGAGTAAAAAAATCTCCACATCTTTTGCACTGTCGGCAAATAAATGAATATGTGTTTCGGCATATTGGCCAGCAGTGCCATCAAGCACGCTCCCTGTTAAATGAGGGTTGAAACGCGCAAAGATTTGCATGGTAGCGAGCGCATCTTGACGCAGTATGCGCAAGGTCTCTGGCTGGTCTTCACTATTGTAAATATCGTGAAAAAGCCGAATTTCTTCTTCAATTTCGGCATTTGAAGGTAAGCAGTTTGCATCAACAACCCCAAGCTGACGGCCCGCTTTTTTCTTGGCATAGCCGTAATCAGAAACGCCATCTTCGGCCATCATGCGGGCGGCATGCTGCGCCACTAATTGGCGTAGTTGAGATTGACGACCGCCGCTTTCTTTTGCCATGATAGGTCTTAATTAATAAAGCGCGTTTGTGTCGGTCGCGTCATTAGCAATTGCACTTGCGCCAGTGCTACCTTTTTCTGGCGGCGGATATTCTTGATAGAAGTATTCGTAGAATCCACTTTCATCTTCATTGGCCTTGCTACCTGTCTTAAGGTTGATACGAATAGATGAAACACCATCTGGTGAATTAAGAAAGTTATCTGGTAAGCCTCTCAAAGCGCTACTCATATATTTAATCCAAATGGGTAAGGCTGCTGAGCCCCCTGTTTCAGACCCCCCTAGCGATTGTGGTTTGTCAAAACCCAACCACACCACCGCCACTTTTTTAGGATTAAAGCCCGCAAACCATGTATCGATATGATTGTTAGTCGTGCCGGTTTTGCCGGCTAAATCACTACGACCTAATTGACGTGCTTTTGCCGCCGTCCCAATTTGCGTCACGTCATGCATCATGGAGGTCATCAAAAAAGCATTACGCTCGTCAATCACGCGTTCTGCATCATTGCCGGCCTCGACGAATTTTGTTTTTTCGATGATTTTACCTTTGCTATCTTCAATGCGAGCAATCAAGTAAGGGTTAACGCGGTAGCCGCCGTTTGCAAAGACAGCATAAGCTTGTGCCATTTGCCAGGGCGTGACCGAGCCGGCGCCGAGTGCCATGGTTAAGTAAGCCGGATGGTCTTTAGCGGCAAAACCAAAACGGGTGATGTAATCTTGCGCATATTCAACCCCAATTGAATTAAGCACGCGAATCGACACCATGTTTTTAGATTTGGTGAGCGCCGTTCTTAAGCGCATCGGACCTTCATATTTTCCATCAAAGTTATGTGGCTCCCAATTGCTGCCACTACCGGTGAAGCTAGCAGGGAATGAAATCGGCGCATCATCAATCACGCTGGCAGGGGTGAAGCCCTTTTCCAAAGCGGCAGAATAAATGAAGGGCTTGAAGCTTGAGCCGGGTTGGCGCCAAGCTTGTGTCACGTGGTTAAATTTATTGCGGTTAAAGTCAAAGCCGCCTACTAGTGCAAGCACAGCGCCATTTTTAGGATCAAGAGAAACAAAGGCAGATTCCACTTGAGGAAGCTGTGAGATGTTCCAAGTTTCACCATTTTTGGATGCGCGCACAATTGAACCAACTTTAATTTTAACTTTGTCGCTGACTTTGGGGTCATGTAAAGCACGCGCCACAAGGGCTAAACCTTCGCCTTCAATTTGCACTTCCTCGCCAGTGCTAGTATGAATACGCAAGGCTTTGTCAGTGATTTTTGTGACCACTGCTGGTGATAGTCCACCAAAGGTTTCGAGCGAATCTATCGCTTTTTCCATGTTTTGATTGGCGTTCTCACCAACCATTTCACTAGGGGCAACATAGCCTTCTGGTCCTCGGTATCCATGGCGTAAGTCATACTCCATAATCCCTTGTGCGATGGCTGCATTCGCCGCCTCTTGGTCTGCTTTGATGATAGTGGTGTAAACCTTGAGGCCGCTACTATAAATTTGATCTTGATAGCGCTCATACATAGTTTGGCGAACAATTTCACCCACATAGTCAGCCGCTAAATCTCTTGATTGTTGAGAAGTTTTGAAGCGTAAGGGCTCTTTTAATGCTGCTTGATAAGTCGCTTCATCAATAAAGCCGCCGCGACGCATATCACGCAGTACTTCATGCTGACGTTTAATCGCGCGCTTGGGGTGGGTAAATGGGTTGTAGCTGGTCGGGGCTTTTGGAAGCCCGGCTAATAAAGCAGTTTCTGCTAAATTAAGTTTGTCTAAAGGTTTGCCATAATACACTTGCGATGCTGCCGCAAAACCATAAGCACGTTGACCCAAATAAATTTGGTTAATATAAAGCTCTAAAATCTTATCTTTAGGCAAACTGTGTTCAATTTTAATCGCCAGCATCGCTTCATTTAGTTTGCGTTTAAGACTACGCTCGCTTGATAGAAAGAAGTTACGCGCTACTTGCATGGTGATCGTGCTAGCGCCCTCTTTTGAGCCGCCTGTCACGTTATTCAGTGCGGCGCGCAAAATGCCTTTGGTATCAATGCCGCCATGTTGGTAGAAACGCCTATCTTCAATCGCAATGACCGCTGACTTCATGTTCTGTGGCACATTGGTAATGTCCACAAAGGCCCGACGCTCTTCGCCATATTCAGCCAATAAAAAACCGTCTTCCGAATAAACGCGCAGTGGGAGTTTTGGTTGGTAATTAGTGAGCGCTTCTAAAGAAGGCAAGTCTGGATAAATCAGCGCGGCAGCCAGTCCAACCATTAAGGCGACGACCGTTAGTAGCGCCAAGAAAGACATTACCAAAAACAACCACCAGTTTTTTAGGAACATAGATAAAAGAGAATTTGAAGTGTCAAAAAAGTCATTATATGTGGCTTAAGTTACAAACTAAAAAATAATTTTAAAGTGAGCTCTATTCATGTCGAAATTAAGCAATATCTGACAATCTATTAAGATTCCCTTAAAATGCTTGTCATGTAAGTGATGGGCATTTTTATTGCCTGGATGGATGCGACAAATTGGCTAAAATATTTTTTGTTGGCTTGATGGGTGCAGGTAAAACCACCGTGGGGCGTTTTCTTGCTAAAAATCTTGAACTAGATTTTTACGATACCGATCAAGAAATTGAAAAACGCACAGGCGTGCGTGTGCCTATCATTTTTGAGATGGAAGGCGAGGCGGGCTTTCGCAAGCGTGAAGTTGGCATGATTGATGAACTCACGCAGTTAGACAATGTTGTCCTAGCTACAGGCGGCGGCGCCGTGTTGGCTGCTGAAAATCGTGAACATTTGGCAAGCCGCGGCACCGTGATTTATTTGCGAGCTAGCGTACACGATTTGTATTTACGTACCCGCTTTGACCGCAATCGACCACTGTTACAAAACACTAACGCTCAAGCCAAGCTTGAGCAATTGTTTAACGAGCGCGATCCTTTTTATCGTGAAATTGCGCACCATATTGTCGATACAGGCAATCAGCCTGTGATTAATATCGTGCAACAAATAGAAACGCTGTTAGGCTATACCACATCGGAACCTGAAATCTAATGTCATCAACCATGCAAACGCTACAAGTCTCTTTGGGTGACCGCAGTTACCCGATTCATATTGGCCAAAATTTATTGGGTCAGGCAGATTTAATCTTGCCGCATCTCAAGCGCAAACAAGTCGCCATCGTCAGTAATACAACCGTTGCACCTTTATATATGGCGAAATTAGCGGTGCCACTTCGTGCCGCTGGCGTTAAGGTGATTGAGATTATTCTGCCCGATGGCGAAGCTTATAAAAATACTGAAACGCTTAACCTGATCTATGACGCGCTTTTAGAAAACCGTTGTGAACGAAGCACTACGCTCATTGCATTAGGCGGCGGCGTGATTGGTGACATGACAGGCTACGCTGCAGCAACCTATTTGCGCGGCGTGCCATTCATTCAAATACCGACCACGCTTTTATCCCAAGTCGACTCGTCTGTGGGCGGTAAAACAGGCATTAACCACCCCCTGGGTAAAAATATGATCGGTGCCTTCTATCAACCGCAGCTCGTGTTAGCAGATACCGAAACGCTTAAAACACTCCCTGCAAGAGAGCTTTCCGCGGGGGTGGCAGAAGTCATTAAATACGGCCTTATTCGTGATGTGAAGTTTTTTGATTGGCTAGAAACTAACATGACCAAGCTCATGGGCTTAGATACAGCAGTTGTATCAGAAGCCATTTATCGCTCATGTCAAAATAAAGCGGAGGTGGTTGCAGCAGATGAACACGAAACAGGCGAACGTGCCACGCTTAACCTCGGCCATACATTTGGCCATGCAGTTGAAAACGCCATGGGTTATGGTGTTTGGTTGCATGGCGAGGCTGTTGCGGCGGGTACCATGATGGCGGCAGACTTATCAAAACGCCTTGCTTGGCTGACTGATGAAGAAGTCACGCGAATTGCGCATATTTTTAAAGCCGCTAATTTGCCTATTGAATCGCCAAAGTTGGGAGTGGATAAATATATCGATTTAATGGGTTTAGATAAAAAAGTAGTGGATGGAAAAATTCGGTTAGTCTTACAACAAGGGATTGGCAAGTCGGTCGTGACGAGTGATTATCCCGCTGAAGCGCTACGCCAAACATTGGCATTGGATTAAGCATGACAACACTCGCTAGCTACGCCGCCAACCCTGCCCAATCGCGTGGCAGAAAATTTCAAGAATCCGACCCGCAAGGCCGCAACCAATTCCAGCGTGATCGTGACCGAATTATTCACTCTAGCGCATTTCGTCGTTTGGAATACAAAACCCAAGTCTTTGTGAATCACGAAGGCGATTTATTCCGCACGCGTCTCACCCACAGTCTTGAAGTCGCCCAAATCGGCCGCGCTATTGCCCGCAACTTAAACTTGCATGAAGACTTGGTTGAAGGCATCGCCTTGGCGCATGACTTGGGCCATACCCCTTTTGGCCATGCGGGCCAAGATGCGCTCAATGAATGTATGCGCGACTTTGGTGGCTTCGAACACAATCTTCAATCACTCCGTGTAGTGGATGTGCTAGAGCAACGTTATGCAGAGTTTGATGGCTTAAATCTTACCTTTGAGCTGCGCGAAGGCATTCTCAAACATTGCTCACTCAATAATGCCAAGCTGTTAGGGGATGTGGGTGTGCGCTTTATTAATAAAGCGCAGCCTTCACTTGAGGCGCAGCTCACTAACTTGGCAGACGAGATTGCTTATAACAACCACGATGTAGATGATGGTTTGCGTTCAGGGCTCATTACTCTAGAGCAGTTAGAGCAAGTTACTTTGTTTGCAGATAATTTAAATAGGGTGCGCGTTCAATATCCAAATCTCACCGGTCGCAGGCTTATTCATGAAACCGTGCGACGCATGATAAATGCGTTGGTGGTGGATTTGTGTGAACAAAGCAATACTAATATTGCAAATGCAGCCCCAAAGACAGTGGATGATGTTCGTCACAACGCTATGCTCATTAGTTTCAGCTCAGCTATGCGCGACCAACAAACTGAACTTAAACGCTTTTTGCGTACTAACTTATATCAGCATTACCGCGTGAATAGGATGACTTCAAAAGCACAACGTATCGTGCGCGAGTTATTCCAAATCTTTATGCAAGATGTGAAGTTGATGCCTGATGAATTTCAGCAAAGAGCCAATTTAGATAGCCCGACAGATCAAGCACGTGCTGTCGCTGATTACATTGCCGGCATGACAGACCGCTACGCCATAAGAGAGTATCAGCGCTTATTTACGGTGTCGGATCGTGAGCTATAAGGTGAACTAAGTAGCGCTAAATTCTGATGTATAAGGATTTTTGTCAATTTTGTTGTAAAAAAACAACACAATCTTGTTTAATGTCGAAAAACATACAACTCTACTTGCTAACCAGCCTTTTACTTTGGCATACTAACGGCACCTTCATGTGGTAAATATGCTACTTGAAGAAACAAAAATCTTAGGAGAAATATATGAACAAGAAATTAGGTTTAGCAGTTGCTGGTGCTTTAGTAGCATTCGCATCTACAGCAAACGCTGGTATCACAATCCCAGCTGGTGATTGGACTGTAGACATTGGTGGTAACGTTAACGCTTACTACACAAACGTTGATTCAAAAGTTGACGGTGTTTCTTCAGCTGATTCAAACACTATCGGCACTGGTCTATTACCAGCTGCTTTTGGTATTGGTGCTAAAACACGTCAAAATGACTTGGACATCGCGTTCCAATTCTCATTCTTCACTGGTACATCATCAGGCAACAATGCTATTGGTGGTGGCGCTGCTGGTAACAATACATTGAACATTCGTCAAGCGTTTTTAACATTCGGTGATGCTTCATGGGGTACTATCAAAGCTGGTCGTGACCTAGGTATTTTCGGTTCTGATGCTATTCTTTCAGACATGACATTGTTAGGCGTTGGCGTTGGCGGCCCAGCAGGTGGTTCATCAACACTAGGCCGTATCGGTTCTGGTTATATCTACGCTGACTGGAAAGGTCAAATGTCTTACTCATCACCAAATTGGAATGGTTTCCAAGTTGTTGCTGGTGTAATGGAAAATTTCCGTCCAGCTGGTACAGTTGGTGCAAGTACAACTCAAACTACTGAGAACTTAGGTTATGAAGCTAAGGCAACTTATGACTTCGCAGCTAATGACGTAACTGGTCGTGTATGGTTGGGTGGTGTTACGCAAAAAACTGAAGGTGCAGCTAACTACACATCAAATGGCGTTGATGTTGGTGCTAAGTTAGCTTATCAAGGTTTCGGTTTAGTTGGTTACTACTACGATGGTCGTGGTTTAGATGGTCAAACAGTTCTTGGCGGTCTATTCAATGCTAGCGGCGTTAAATCAAAAGATAGCGGCGGTTATGTACAAGCTACATTTGCTGTTCCAACTATCGGTACTAAGTTAGGTGCTTCTTACGGCATGTCAAATTCTAAAGATGATGCAAACACATTCAACATCGAAAATGAATCATGGATCGTTGGTGCTTACCATCCACTTACAAAGAGCTTGAACTTGGTTGCTGAATATACAGCACAAGAAATCAAGAACACTGGTTCAGCTCCAACTTACGCTAAAAAAGAGAACGATACTATCTCTCTAGGCGCTATCTTATTCTTCTAGGATTTAATTCTTAGTTAGATTTAAGTTAAAACGGCATCTTCGGGTGCCGTTTTTTATTGTTGATTCCAAAGGTTAATATGAAATTATTCGCTGCATTACTAACATTACTATTGTCTGGCTGCTATGCCTTATCTAATCCACAAGGCGCTGCACAATCAGTAAAGATGATTGACCTTAAAACCCAAACCTTCAAAGTGACCTGTAATGGCGCAGTAGAAGATTGGCCCAATTGCTATGACCGTGCAAAACAAACCTGCCCCAACGGCTATGCGCTAAAAGAGCGTAATCAAAGCCCCGTAGCTGGTAAGCGTGAGTTGGTGTTTCAGTGCAATAAATAGTAAAAAATTACAGTTAATTAGTCCTAGCACTTCGCTAGTGCCTGCTGTGCTTTCTGAACGCCTGCAACAGCCTTAGCCTGCTTCTGTTTGAAACGCTCAGCAGTTAGGGCATCCGCAGCCCTATCTTTAGTCTGCTTTAACGCATTAATTCGAGCCGCCGAAGGTGTTAGTGGCTTGTTAGGTTTAATTGTTGTGATTTCGTGAATGCGCATATGGTATTTATGCGTACTTTTGATTGTCGTTTAAAACGACTTCTATAGCGCTAGCCCAAAAAATGTGCTGCAGTTTTCAGTGGGTAAGGAGAGGTTGGGTATTGGTGATTGCACACCACATTCATTAGTTTTAAGATGTGCTTTTAACACTAGCGCACTAGCAAATATTAACAGTTGAGAGGCGTAGCGGTAATGTGCTATAAAAAAGCTCAACTATTAAAGTGAGCCTAAATGCCGTTTAAAAAGACTTTCAGATTGTTAAAATTAGCTCTTAATGTCTTTAATCAATATGACAGCCTGTTTGGTGAAGAAGCTAAATGCAATGTATTCATAGTTCCAGCCATAGACTTTGACTGCTTCTTGGAATGCCTTAAATTCATCCTCTCGCCAGTGTTGATTACCAATATATTCGTCAAAAATAATCACTGTGCCCTTTATAATTCGTTTGGCAAGTAAATCTAAAACTGTTTTAGTTGAGCTATAAATATCACAATCAATATTAATCAAGCGAACATTGTCAGAGTGATCGGCTAAGAATGTTGGTAAAGTGGCGTCGAACCAGCCTGGATGTAAATGAATATTGCTTGGTACTTTGGGAATAACCCCTTTTGTGGAGTAACTTCCCCTGCCTTCATCATGCCAATCTTCCGGAATGCCTTCAAAGCTATCAAATCCATGCACATCTTGCATTGCAAGACTGGCTAATTGCCGCGTTGAGTTCGCATGCCTGACCCCAAACTCTAATACTAATCCCTCTACTTTTGCGGCCTGTGTGGCAAGTTCAAATGTGGCTTGAATGCTGCCCGTGATTGGAGGCAGTTTGCTTTTGGTCGCCCCTTTAAAATACTGCCATGCATCGAGGCGGGACTGAATTAATGCACTCCCTTTTTGGATGGATGTAAACAAAGTTTCTGCAGCTTTCGTGTTGCCTTGATAATCTTGTAGCATGCCCAGCATAAAAGTCGCGTCTAAATCTTGTGGATTCAAGGAGACCACCGCCTCAAGACATGCAATTGAAGGTGCAAGATTGTTAGCATCAATCAAGGCCGCATGCAGATTGTAATGCGCATCTAGATAACGCGGTTCAATAGCGATTGCTTTGTGATAAGCATTAATGGCTAAATTAAGTTTTCCTTGTTCATGATATGCAAAGCCTAGGTTGGCAATGTATTGGGGCTTGCTAGCATCTCGTTTGACCACATTGGATAAGTGTTCCACTGCAGCTTCTATGTCGCCGTCTTTTAGTGCAATTAAGCCTAGCAAATGAAGGGCATCAATTTGTCCAGGTGCAGCGTTAATCATTTTCTGGCAAATCTCTTTTGATTGTTCTAAACGATGCGCTTCAAAGTTAACCCAAGCCGTGCTTAAGCCTTGCATCAAGGCTTGCGGACTCAATGCCTCTGTTGGTTTAGTCGCACAGCATTGTTTAAATTTTTTGCCACTCCCGCAAGCGCATGGGTCGTTACGGCCTTGTTTGATCATTGTTTAATCACGATTACTATAACAGTACATATTATAACCGCATGCTAAAATTCCAAATGATGTAAAAACAAATAACTTGCGTTTAATTCATGAGTATAAAAAAACCACCATTTAACCCAGATCAACTTTATCAGCGCGCTTTAACCTTGCACCATGCGGGTAAGCTTGTGGATGCCGAAGGACTGTATAAAACGCTATTAGAATATTTTCCTGATCAGGTTGAAATCTTAACGACGTTGGGTATTTTGCTGTTTCAGCAGGGGCGATCAGAAGCAGGTTTTCAGCTAATAAAAAAATCTTTAAACCTGAATTCAAATCAACCTGCTGCGCTTTATAACATGGCGGTAGAGTTACAGCGGATTAGTCGCTTAGATGAGGCGCTTAGTTGCTACGACCAAGTGCTAAATCTTAACCCGCAAGATATCAACTCCCTATTAAACCGAGGGAATACCTTAAAAGACTTGCGGCGTTACCAAGAGGCGATTGCTAGCTTTGAAAGTGCTTTAGCACGCCAGCCTAACGTTCCTTCAGCACACTGGAATAAGGCAATTACACATCTTTTGCTGGGCGAATTTGAACAAGGTTGGAAAGAGTATGAATGGGGTTGGCAATGCGGCGAACGCGGCCAAGCCAGAAAGTATACACAGCCAACCTGGCTAGGCGACTTCCCAATTACAGGTAAAGCCCTGCTGATTCATCCTGAGCAGGGGTTTGGCGATCTCATTCAATTTAGCCGGTATGTACCTTTGTTAGAAAAGTTAGGTGCAACGATCATATTAGAAGCATCGGCTTCGCTGGTGGATTTAATGAATAGTCTATCCCCTAAGGTAAGGGTCATTAAAGAAGGCGATCCATTTCCTCATTTTGATTTTGTATGCCCTGTAATGAGCTTACCTTTTGCGCTCAAAACCGCATTAGATAGTATCCCAGCAAACATTCCCTATCTCAGTGTGAGTGAATTCAAAAAGGATTTTTGGAAACATAAACTAGGCAATAAAACCAAACCCAGAATAGGTGTAGTTTGGTCGGGATCCATGACCAATAGAATCGATCATAATCCATTTGCTAGGCGCAATATTCCTTTAGCGCAAATGACCCCCCTATTTGATTTGCCTTTTGAATTCCATGTATTGCAAAAAGAATTTAGGCCAGAAGATCAGTCAGTCTTAGCAGGCTTGAACCATCTTCATTTACATCATGATGATTTGATTGATTTTTCTGATACAGCAGCCTTGATTGAGGAAATGGATTTGGTGATTTCGGTCTGCACCTCGGTGGCACATTTGTCTGGCGCATTGGGGCACCCAACTTGGGTGTTGTTGCCTTATTCTGCCGATTACCGTTGGCTAGTCGATCGTAATGATAGTCCTTGGTACCCAACAGTGTCGCTATTTAGGACTCAAAATGTTGGCGATTGGTCTAGTGTGATCTCCAATATCATCGCTCAATTGAAGGTTAAACTTGCGAATTAACATTCCAAAAAACATGTTTTTGCCAAACGAAGCCAAATTTATTTTTAATGATTTTTTTCATGATGAATAATATTCATCATGTGCTTCATCAATCCAGTCAGCAATTGGTTCATACGATCGGATTAGATCATGCTGAAGCGAATTTAGAGGCTAATTTACTCTTACAACATGTACTCCATGTAAATCGTGCCTGGGTGATCACCCATGACCGTGATGTGTTGAATGCTGATCAACAGGCGGAATTCCAACTACTTTTAAAGCGAAGGCTGGACGGAGAGCCGATTGCCTATATTGTTGGGTTTCGGGAGTTTTATGGATTGCAACTAAAAGTCAGTCCAGTTACCTTGATTCCAAGGCCTGATACTGAAACGCTTGTCGATGCAGCATTAGAAAAAGTCCCTTTGGATAAGGCCTGGCATATTTTAGATCTCGGCACGGGCACTGGTGCAGTTGCTTTAGCAATCGCTAAACATCGAAATAATTGCGAGGTAACTGCTGTTGATCAATCTAGCGATGCCTTGAGCGTGACTTTGGAAAACGCTCAATCCTTAAAATTAAATAACTTACGCTTGATTGAGAGCAATTGGTTTTCAGAACTTCAAGGTGAGGGATTTGATCTGATTGTGAGCAATCCACCTTACATCGCCCAAGATGACGAACATCTCAAACAAGGGGATTTACGCTTTGAACCAATCTCAGCACTAGCGTCTGGCATGGATGGTTTAGATGATATCCGCAAGATTGTTCAAGATGCACCTGATTATCTAAAAACAAATGGCTGGTTAATGTTAGAGCACGGTTTTGATCAAGCAGAGTCGGTTGCGACTTTATTAAAAACACGTGGCTTTAACCAAATTGCCCATGCAAAAGACATCGCGGGCACGCTGCGCGTCACATTTGGCGCAATTTAACGCGGCCATAGTATAATCAGCGCATGTCAGAAAATTCATCCGTCGGCATTGTTGCCCCACAAATCGCGCATTTCAATGAGCCTCTTACGCTAAAAAGCGGTCAAGTGTTGCCTCAGTTTAATCTCATGTATGAGACTTACGGCGAACTCAATGCCGACAAATCCAATGCGGTGCTCATTTGCCATGCGCTTTCTGGGCACCATCATGTGGCGGGCAAGCATCACGCAGATGACAAAAATCCTGGTTGGTGGGATAACCTGATTGGCCCTGGCAAACCCCTTGATACCAATAAATTCTTTGTGATTGGCCTCAATAATCTTGGCGGCTGTCATGGCAGTAGTGGCCCGCTCAGTACAAATCCAGATACGGATAGACACTGGGGTGCAACTTTCCCGATTGTGACGGTTGAAGATTGGGTCAATTCGCAAGCCCGATTAGCAGACTTTCTAGGCATTAAACAACTCGCCGCAGTGCTAGGTGGTAGCTTGGGTGGTATGCAGGCTTTGCAATGGGCTATCGCTTACCCTGAGCGTATGCGCCATGCTTTGGTCATTGCTTCAGCGCCTAATTTAACCGCCCAAAATATTGCATTTAATGAAGTGGCGCGCCAAGCGATTATTACCGACCCTGAGTTTTACGAGGGTGACTACTTCAACCATGGCGCATTGCCACGTCGTGGTTTACGTATTGCTCGTATGTTGGGTCACATTACTTATTTGAGTGATGATGCGATGGGGGCGAAATTCGGCCGAAAATTGCGTGATGGCAATATCAAATATGGCTTCGATGTTGAATTTGAAATGGAATCCTATTTGCGCTATCAAGGCGATAAATTTGCTGGCGAGTTTGATGCGAATACCTATTTGCGGATGACCCGTGCGTTGGATTACTTTGATCCAGCGTTTGAGTACAACGGTGATTTATCTGCTGCTCTTGCGAAAGTCACCGCAGACTTTTTGGTGGTTTCATTCACCAGCGATTGGCGCTTTTCACCAGCGCGTTCACGCGAAATTGTCAAAGCTTTGCTGGATAACGAGTTGTCAGTGAGCTACGCAGAAGTCACGGCGGCACACGGTCATGATGCCTTCTTAATGCCAGATGCGCATTATCACCACATCATGCGTGCTTACTTTGCAAAGATCGAGGTGTGATATGGGAAATCTAGAAAAAAATATCGCGCTTAATGCTGAAAACCGTGCGGATTTTGCGCTCATTGCAAAATGGATTGCCCCAAATGCCAAGGTGCTGGATTTGGGCTGTGGTGATGGCGCTTTGCTAACAAACCTTCGCAAAACTCACAATGTTCGCGCTTATGGCGTTGAAAAAGATGACGCGAATTGGCTAAAAGCCATGAATAACGGCATTGATGTCATTCAGATGGACTTAGAATCAGGCTTGTCTGGCTTTGAGGCCCAATCTTTTGATGTGGTCATTTTGTCGCAAACCTTGCAAGCAGTGCTCAATACAGAAGCGATTGTCAAAGAGATGCTACGCGTGGGTCGCGAAGTGATTGTGACTTTCCCTAACTTTGGCTATTGGCGCTATCGATTTCAATTAGCGGTAGGGGGTCATATGCCTGTTTCTGACAACTTGCCTTACCAATGGTACGACACCCCAAACGTCCATTTGTGCACAATTCACGACTTTGATGAGTTTTGCCGCAAGAGCGATATTGTGATTCAAGAGCGCTTGGTGCTTAACGATAAAGAAGCTGTGCACTTTATGCCTAATATGATGGGCGCATTGGCGATGTATCGCCTGCGCTCTAAATAAGTCTTAGCAACCCCAGTAGACCAAACCCTAATACCAGCAATCCGCTTGCTCGTCTCACCCAAATGTTTTGTAACACGGTTTTGAGCCTAACAGCAGCCATGCCCATCGTAAGCAGTGTTGGTAAAGTGCCAAGCCCAAAAGCCAACATTAGTAAGCCGCCATTGATAGCACTCCCTGTCGCAATCGCTGCAATCAGCACGCTATAAACTAAGCCGCATGGTAACCATCCCCACAAGCTCCCCAAGAAAAAAGCCTGTTTAATATTTTGTGCGGGAATGTAGCGTTTTGAATAAGGCTGCAGGGTTTTCCAGATGCCTTTCCCAGCCCCTTCTAAGTAGGTTACCCCATGCCAAATGCCGGCTAAATAAAGGCCAAGTGCAATCAGCATTAAGCTACTGATGCCGTACAACACATGTTGAATTGGTAGGACGTGTTCAAGAAAAAAACTAGAAGCGCCGACTAAGCCAGCAATCGCACCAGCAAAGGTATAACTTAAAATTCGCCCAGCGTTATAGGATAATAAAAAAGGCGCTTTGGATTTGCTCTGAGGTAAGTGCATGCTTACAGCGCCGACAATGCCCCCGCACATGCCAACACAATGCCCACTACCAAGCAGACCCACTAAAAATGCACTCATTAAACTTAATTCAATCATACTGATATTGTGGCATGAGAAGGTGCTTTTCGGGTAATGTTGAGCCTATGAAAAATAATCTTCATTTTTTACACGCCCTCCTTAATAAGCGCATGTTGATTTGTATTTTCACCGGGTTTAGTTCGGGGTTGCCCCTTTATATTTTGGTGAGTTTGCTGCCCGCTTGGCTCAAAACCGAGGGCGTTTCGCTCAAAGAGATCGGCTTGTTTGCGCTCATTGGCCTGCCATTTACTTGGAAGTTTCTTTGGGCACCTTTGTTTGATCGCTTTACTCTGCCGCTAGGTCGCCGCCGGGGATGGCTATTGCTCACCCAAATTGGTTTGCTTCTTACGTTGCCAGTGTTTGGATTTTTCCATCCACAATTGGATATCAGTACCATCGCATTTTTCTGTGTGTTGGTCGCATTTTTAAGCGCTAGCCAAGATGTGGTACTCGATGCTTATAGACGTGAGTTGCTTCCAGATGTTGAGCTAGGTCTTGGCAACGCGGTGCACGTGAATGCTTACAAAATAGCGAGTTTGGTGCCAGGCTCTTTATCGTTAATATTGGCTGACCATATGGAATGGTCCAGCGTATTTATGATTACTGCTTTATTTATGTTGCCGGGCTTGGTGATGACTTTGTTAATCACTGAACCCTCACTTAAAAATGTTGCGCCAAAAACCTTACGAGCTGCTGTGCTTGAGCCTTTTCAGGAATTTATTACCCGTAATGGTTTGAACAGCGCTTTAACTGTTTTGCTGTTTATCTTTTTTTATAAATTGGGCGATAGCATGGCGACTGCTTTAGCCACCCCCTTTTATCTGGAGATGGGTTTTAGTAAAACCGAAATTGGCTTGGTCGCCAAAAATGCAGGCCTGTGGCCTAGCGTGATTGGCGGCATGTTAGGCGGAATTTGGATGTTGCGCCTTGGCATTAACCGTGCCTTGTGGATTTTTGGTGCAGTTCAAATGATCGCTATTTTGGGCTTTGCTTGGCTCGCAATGGTCGGCCATAGTTTGCCTTGGTTAGCATTGGTGATAGGGCTGGAAGCTTTAGGTGTGGGGCTTGGCACGGCCGCTTTTGTGGCCTATATCGCACACACCACCAATCCACTTTATACCGCGACCCAATTTGCTTTGTTCACAAGCCTCGCGGCAGTGCCACGAACCTTCGCCAATGCTGCAACTGGCTATTTGGTGGAGTATTTTGGATGGGTCAACTTTTTTGTATTGTGTTTTGTTTTAGCGATTCCTGGCATGTTGTTGTTAATAAAAGTCGCCCCTTGGAAAGCTAGGTTTGGCAGTCAAATGAATGGACATGTGTAAGCCCGCCTGTTCGGGTATAATTCTGTTTTTTCAAGTAGGAGCGTCATATGCCTATTTATGATTACCAATGCACGAGTTGCGGCTTTAAAAAAGAAGTGATGCGTAAGGCTAGTGAGCCTAGCGTGACGGCGTGCCCAGAATGCAGTAAAGACACCTTCGCGAAACAAGTTTCTGCGCCGGCCTTTCAATTGAATGGTACAGGTTGGTACGCGACAGATTTTAAAGGTGGCTCAGCTAAGCCTGAAGCAAAGTTAGAAACAAAACCTGAAACAAAAAATGAAGCAGCGCCTGCCGCTTGTAACACTGGCAACGCTTGAGAATAAATTACTAGTCACTCAATTAAGAACATATGAAAAAAAACTTTATTACTGGCTTGTTGGTACTCGTGCCATTGTTCATTACGGTCTGGGTCCTCAGCACCTTGATTGGTGTCATGGATCAAAGCTTATTGCTCCTGCCTGTTGAATGGCGTCCTGAAGCACAGCTTGGCCGCACTGTTCCTGGTATTGGCGCCATTCTGACCTTGCTGATTATCTTGTTCACTGGCGTGATTGCCACCAACTTCTTTGGTAAGCGCTTAGTGTCATTCTGGGAAGCGATGCTTGCCCGTGTGCCAGTGGTTAAATCTATTTATTCAAGCGTCAAGCAAGTGTCGGATACTTTATTTTCTGACTCTGGTAATGCTTTCCGCAAGGCTTTGTTGGTGCAATATCCACGTCAAGGTTCTTGGACGATTGCGTTTTTAACTGGCCGTCCGGGTGGCGATGTGGCGAACCATCTTAAAGGTGATTATGTCAGTGTTTATGTTCCGACCACACCTAACCCAACATCCGGTTTTTTCTTGATGATGCATCAAAGTGATGTGATTGAATTGCACATGAGTGTGGATGAGGCCCTGAAATACATTATCTCGATGGGTGTCGTAGCGCCGGCGGTGCCTCACACCTTTGAACATGACCCGGGTGTTGATGAAACATCAGATGCTTAATTAACTCTTAACTTTAATTTTTCTAATAAGAACTTTATCAATATGCGTACTCATTATTGCGGACATGTAAACCGCGACCTCATTGGCCAAACAGTAACTTTATGTGGTTGGGCGCATCGTCGCCGCGACCATGGGGGCGTTATTTTTATCGACTTGCGTGACCGTGAAGGCATGGCACAAATTGTGATTGATCCAGATACCCCTGCAGCATTTGTAATCGCTGAATCAGTGCGTAGCGAGTATGTATTGAAAGTGACCTGTAAAGTTCGCCCTCGCCCAGAAGGCACTGTGAACAAAAACATCCCAACCGGTGAAGTGGAAATGTTGGCAAGTGAGATTGAGATTCTCAATGCATCGCTTACCCCGCCATTTATGTTGGATGATGAAAACTTAACTGAAACCGTGCGTCTTGAGCATCGTTATATCGACCTTCGTCGCCCAGCGATGCAAAAAAATATGATGTTGCGTTACCGCGTGGCAAAGACCTTGCGTGATCATTTAGATAGCAATGGCTTTATTGAAGTTGAAACGCCAATGTTGACCCGCAGCACCCCAGAAGGTGCGCGAGATTACTTAGTGCCAAGCCGTGTGCATCATGGCATGTTCTTCGCCCTGCCACAGTCACCACAGCTATTCAAACAGTTATTGATGGTGTCAGGTTTTGATCGTTATTTCCAAATCACGAAATGTTTCCGTGACGAAGATTTGCGCGCTGATCGTCAGCCAGAATTTACCCAAGTGGATATCGAAACTTCATTCTTGGGCGAAGAAGAGATTATGAACATTGTCGAAGACATGATTCGTAAGATGTTCAAGGGTGTGCAAGATATCGACTTGCCAGCACGATTCCCACGTATGCCATTCTCTGAAGCCATGACCCGTTATGGTTCAGACAAGCCTGACATGCGCGTCACGCTTGAAATCACTGAGCTTTCAGATGTGATGAAAGATGTGGATTTCAAAGTATTCGCAGGCGCTGCCAATATGGAAAATGGCCGTGTTGCGGCTTTGCGTGTGCCTAACGGCGCGGCAATCACTCGTTCTGGCATTGACGCGTACACTGAATTTGTGAAGATTTATGGCGCTAAAGGTTTGGCGTACATTAGGATTAACGACATTACCCAATTAAACGAAGAAGGTCTGCAAAGCCCGATTGTAAAGAACATTCACCAAACAGCTTTGAAGGCGATTATTGAACGCACAGGCGCACAAAATGGCGATATCATTTTCTTTGGCGCGGATAAAACTAAGATCGTGAACGAGGCCTTAGGTGCTCTCCGTCTTAAAGTGGGGCACGAACATGGCCACGTGGATGGCCGTGCTTGGGCACCGCTGTGGGTGGTGGACTTCCCAATGTTTGAGCATGATGAAGAAGCAGATCGTTGGGTTGCCCTTCACCATCCATTCACGGCACCAAAAGATGGTCACGAAGACTTACTCGCGACTAACCCTGGCGCTTGCTTATCTAAAGCTTACGACATGGTGCTTAATGGCTGGGAAGTGGGCGGCGGTTCAGTGCGTATCCACAAACAAGAAGTGCAATCAAAAGTATTTGATGCCTTGAAGATTAGCAAAGAAGAAGCCCAAGAAAAATTCGGCTTCTTGCTCGATGCACTCCAATACGGCGCGCCACCACACGGCGGTTTGGCTTTCGGTCTAGATCGCTTAGTCACCTTGATGGCGGGTGCTGAGTCTATTCGTGATGTGATTGCGTTCCCGAAAACACAACGTGCACAATGTTTGATGACCAACGCACCAAACGAAGTAGATGAAAAACAACTACGTGAGTTGCATATTCGAGTGCGTACGCCAAATGTGGCAGGCGCTTAAGTAGAAAGAAAAAGGCGCTTTCAAAGCGCCTTTTTTAATTTTAAGTTGAGGCATCTGTGGATTTCAAAACCCCAATTTCTGTTTTAGTGCTGATTCACACGGCTGATTTAGAAGTCTTGTTAATCGAGCGTGCGGATAAAGCAGGGTTTTGGCAATCAGTGACAGGAAGCCTTGAAAATGAAGATGCTACATTGCGCGATACAGCTGTTCGCGAAGTGATGGAAGAAACGGGTTTGGATGCGACGCAGTTTGATTTATCAGATTGGCATTTCTCTCAAACCTACGAGATTTACGAACATTGGCGTTACCGATATGCGCCGGGGGTCACATATAATACTGAGCATATCTTTGGTTTAGAATTGCCAAACATTGTAGATGTAAAATTAGCGCCTAATGAGCATGTGGCTTATGAATGGGTGGACTGGCGCGAGGCAGCCAAGCGCGTATTTTCTTGGACGAATGTGGAGGCGCTTCGGTTACTCGGTGAGCGCCACCAATTAATACTTTAACGGAATGACTATGCAAGTTTCTCAAATCAAATTTGAACCCTATCAAGCCCGCAATGAAGAAGATTTGCAGGCGCGTATTGTCGCGGCCAAACAAAAGCTCGGAAAAAAATTAGTGATTCTTGGGCACCATTATCAGCAAGAAGGCGTTTATCGCCATGCGGATTACACAGGCGACTCACTTAAACTTTCTCGTTTTGCTGGTGAAACGGATGCTGAATATATCGTATTTTTAGGTGTGCATTTTATGGCTGAAGTGGCGGATATTCTGTCACGCCCTGAGCAAATTTCTATCTTGCCAGACCTTTCAGCAGGTTGCTCTATGGCGGACATGGCCAACTTAGCTAAAGTGGAACGCTCACGCCGGGAGCTATCTAAAGTGCTGGATTTTGATGAAAAAATTACGCCAGTCACTTACATTAACTCCGCCGCTGATTTAAAAGCGTTTTGTGGTGAGCATGGCGGTATTGTGTGTACCTCAACTAATGCACCTAAGATTTTAGAATGGGCGTTTCAGCAAAAAGAAAAAGTGTTGTTCTTCCCTGACCAAAACCTCGGTCGCTGGAGTGGCTATAAAATGGGCATCCCGCTTGAGCAAATGCCAGTGTGGGATCCTGACCAACCAATGGGCGGCCTGACTGAAGAGCAAATTAAAAACGCGAAAATTCTGCTTTGGAAAGGCCACTGCGCGGTACATCAAATGTTCCGCGAGCAAAACATTACGAAATTCCGAGCTGAGCATCCTGAAGGTTTGGTGATTTCGCACCCTGAGTCGCCTTTCGAAGTGTGTTTGAACTCAGACTATGTGGGCTCAACAGAATACATCTTAAAGACGGTTGCTGATGCGCCTGAGGGCACCCATTGGTTAGTGGGCACCGAGCTTAACTTGGTCAATCGTTTAGCGGAGCAAATGAAGCCGCAAGGCAAAACCGTGCAATTTATGTCGCACGTGGTGTGTGAATGTTCAACCATGGCGCGTATTGATCCACAGCATTTGGCTTGGACGTTAGAAAACTTGGTTGAGGGTAATGTGGTGAATCAAATTAAAGTGCCAGCCAAAGAAGCTTCGCTTGCCAAACTCACCTTGGACCGTATGTTGGCGGTTTCATAAAGTCACTTAGGCGACTGAATGCATAACACGCTACACATCGCCACTTTTAATATCCACAAGGGCTTAACGCACTTTAACGCGCGTTTTGCTTTGCATGAGCAGCGTGAATTATTACGCACTTTGCAGCCCGATATTGTATTTTTGCAAGAAGTGCGCGATGAGCATGCGCCGCATAGTAAGCGGTTTAGCAATTGGCCGGAAGCTGGCCAAGCTTCATTTTTAGCAGGTGCGATTTGGCCACATTTTTCTTACGGTAAAAATTCAGTTTATCCCGCCGGGCATCACGGCAACGCCATCCTTTCCAAGTTTCCCATTTCTGCCGAAAATAATGCAGACATTTCAGCACACAGCACCGAAGAACGTGGCATGTTGCATTGCACGATTCAAATTCCAAAATGGGAAAAACCTTTGCATGCTATTTGTGTGCATCTTGGTTTGTTTGCACGCTGGCGCCACGCACAGTTACAAATGGTGGCTGACTATATCGATGCCCATGTGCCAGCCGATGAGCCCTTAATGATTGCTGGCGATTTTAACGATTGGACAACAAGAGCCGGAAGCGTGTTTGCCGGCAAGCTAGGCTTACACGAAGTGTTTGAACAACACACAGGCCGCCATGCCAGAAGCTTTCCGTCTATTTTGCCACTGTTGAGCCTAGATCGCGTTTATACCCGCGGCTTTCATATCCAACATGCCGAAGTGTATTCGGGTGCGCGCTTTATTAAAATGTCAGACCATGCAGTGTTAAGCGCACGCCTAACTAGACAACACGTTGATTAAAAAAATGACTAATTTTCTAAACGGCAATCACATCAAACTTCTTCGCAATGGCGCAGAATATTTTCCTGCGCTAGAAGCGGCCATTGATGTTGCGAAACATGAAATTTATCTAGAAACCTATATTTACCAGGCGGATAAAACCGGCATTAAAATTGGCAAAGCGCTCATGCGTGCGGCGCAGCGAGGCGTTTCGGTTTGCTTATTGTTGGATGGTTTTGGTAGCCAAGATTTAGCGCATAACTATATTCAAAGCCTAGGTTTGGGCGGTGTGCAAGTGATGTTTTATCGCACCAAGATTTCACCTTGGTCGCTTAAGAAAAACCGCCTGCGTCGTCTGCATCGCAAGATTGTGGTGATCGATCAACAAGTTGGTTTTGTGGGCGGCATTAATATTATTGATGATGACGATGTACCCAGAGGGGCCACATCCCGCGTTGATTATGCCGTTCGCATCGAAGGCGCTTTATTGCCCATGCTGTATGCCAGTGTGCATAAGCTTTGGCGACACATCGCATGGTCTCAATTGCGCCCAATTAAAAAATCAGTTGCAGCACTTAGCCCAGCCCACTATTCACATCAGGATGGGATGAAAGCCGCCTTAGTGTTGCGCGACAACATCATGCACCGCCGTGATATTGAAGAAGCTTATCTCTCAGCCATTCAATACGCAAAAACAGAAATCATTATCGCAAATGCCTACTTTATTCCGGGCATGCGCTTTCGCAAGGCCTTAATTGATGCCGCCACTAGAGGCGTCAGCGTTAAATTATTGTTGCAAGGCCGTGTCGAATACTTTGTCATGTTGGCCACCCATGCGTTTTACAGCCTATTTTTACAACATGGCATAGAGATTTTTGAATACCGCAAAAGCTATATGCACAGCAAAGTGGCGGTGATTGATAGCGAATGGGCAACAGTGGGTTCGTCCAATATTGATCCATTCAGTTTGCTTCTTGCGCGTGAGGCCAATGTGGTGGTGTCAGACAAAACCTTTGCCGCCGAACTTCGTGTGGACATCCTCAATACCATTCAAGATGGCGCAAGCAAACTCAGCCATGAAGATTGGCGCCATCGCCATTTGGCGGGGCGTTTCGCTTCATGGCTGGCTTATGGGTTTTTGCGCCTATTTTTGGGGCTGATTGGGTATTCGAACGAGCATTAGATTGTACTAAGCTTAATGGCGATGATTTCGTTATAATTGCACATGAAAATTATACTGACTTTGATAAAGTCTGAGAGGTTGAAATGAAACAGGATTTTAATGTTGTTCCACGATTGTTTTTGTTCGCTTTATTTGCTGCTTTAACTGCTTGTAGCACCGTCAAAGACTTAACCAATGTGGATTTAGCCAGCATGAAAGTTTGGCCTTTTGGTAATACTGATGCACCGCGTGTTTATCAGCCAGCCAATTCTGTGCCTTACATGTGTGAAGGCAATAAAAAATTCTTTGTACGGATGCTTGAGAATGGCGCATCGGCTTGGTTGATTTTGTCAGATCGTGAAGTGTTATTGTCACAGGTTGGCTCAAGCAAAGTCTATACAAATGGGATTAGCAAATTAGATTTAAGCAGCGACGATGTAAGCTTAGTGGTCAATGAGACGACGAAATATGTGGCGTGTAAAGCTGACGGCGTTGCTAAGGTGGCCAAGGTTGAGCCTGCACCTGTGGTTGCGCCAGTTGTCGTGCCTGCGCCTGTTGTTGTAACAGCGCCAAAAGTGAAGCAAGAGCCTGCGCCAGTGGTTGCACCTCAGGGGGTAGAGGCAAAGCCAGCTGAAACACCAGTTGCAGCGATTGAAAGTGTGAAAGAAGCCCCTGCCGCTGAAGGAAAAGTAACAGATCAAGACGCGGTATTAAAAACATTGGACGCTTGGGCGAGTGCTTGGCGGTCTAAAAATACTGATGCTTATTTAAGTTTTTATTCAGCAAACTTTAAGCCAGAAGGCATGAGCCAAAAAGCTTGGATCGCGCAACGTAAACAACGTTTAGGGTCTAACCCAGCTGAAATCACGTTGGTGTTGGAGAGCGTGAAAGTTGGCGCGGATGCGAATAAGGCTGAGGCGAGCTTCGTGCAGCGTTATACCAGCGGCAAGGTGAGCGATACCGTGGTTAAAGTATTGCGCTTTGAGAATGAAAATGGTCATTGGTTTATTGTGAAAGAGACCGCACAGGCTAAAAAGTAAGCATTAGACTGTTCAGCTATAGATAGGATAAACATCATGAAAAGCTATCGTAAAGAACTTTGGTTTAACCCACCGACTCGCGTGGCCTTGATTAATATCACCAACCAAATTAATGAGTGCCTGCGTGAAAGCGGCGTGCGTGAAGGTTTGGTATTGGTGAACGCCATGCACATTACGGCGAGTGTGTTTATTAATGATGATGAGTCAGGTTTGCACCACGATTATAAAGAGTGGTTAGAGCGCCTTGCTCCACATGAGCCTATTCGCAATTATCGTCATAATGATACTGGTGAAGATAACGCTGATGCCCACATGAAACGCCAGATTATGGGTCGTGAGGTAGTGGTCGCGATCACTGAAGGCCGTTTGGATTTTGGTCCTTGGGAACAGATTTTCTATGGTGAGTTTGATGGACGTCGTAAAAAACGGGTGTTGGTTAAAATTATTGGTGAGTAATGTCGGATTGATTCAAAAGGCGCTAATCTCCATCAGAGCTAGCGCCTTTTTTTATTTGACGCGGCGCCAAAACAGCAAGAGATTTTTAATAAAGCCTAGTATTCATTATTGGGTAAATAACTAAAGGCTGAGTCGATGCGTGCATCAAAATCAACAACGCTAAAAGCCTTCACAGCACTGATATTGCTTTCTGTGTTGTGGGGTTATAACTGGGTCGTCATGAAATATGCCTTGCTTGATGCAGGGCCATTTCAGTTTGGCGCACTGCGTACCTTTTTGGGCGCCTTGTGTTTGATGGGCGTTTTGTTGGTGCTCAAAAAACCAATGCGCCCGAGAGAGGTGCCAACGCTTATTTTGCTGGGGATACTTCAAACCTGTGGGTTTACGGGCTTGATTATTTGGGCGCTGGTGCATGGCGGCGCAGGTAAAACTGCGGTTTTAACTTACACCATGCCATTTTGGGTGATGGTGCTCGCTTGGCCCTTGCTGGGTGAGAGAATTCGCGGTGTGCAGTGGGTGGCGGTGCTGTCCTCATTGCTTGGTTTGGTGTTGATTTTTGATCCACTGCATTTGGGTGGCGATGTGTTTAGTATGAGTTTGGCGGTAGTGGCAGGTGTTTTTTGGGCGCTGGCGGTAATTTTGGCCAAAAAATTACATCATCGTGTACCAGATTTAGATTTAATTTCATTAACTGCATGGCAAATGTTTTTTGGCTCATTGCCATTGGTTGTGGTGGCTTTTTGGGTGGATGCGCCACCGATTGATTGGTCGCCAAGGTTATTTGCGGCGATTGGGTTTAATGCCATTTTCTGTAACGCATTGGCATGGTTGCTTTGGCTCTATGCTTTGCAAAGGCTGGCCGCGGGCGTTGCAAGTATGACTTCTATGCTAGCCCCGCTCATTGGCGTAATGGCGGCTTGGATTCAGTTGGGTGAGCAGCCATCTTCATTTGAGATTGTGGGGATGCTGTTAATCGGCGTGGCCTTGATTGTCATTTCTGTGCATGCCATGAGAACGCAGGAAGCAATCGAGCCAGCGATGGGCCAAGACTAAAGGCTTGAAGCAAAAGTCTTGAGAATTAAAAGGCGTGTGGCTTTATGCTAAAATTGAATTATTTTTCAGTAATAGAGGGTTAGGTCATGGCAGGGCATTCCAAGTGGGCCAATATTCAGCATCGTAAGGGTCGTCAAGATGCTAAGCGTGGCAAGATTTTTACGCGTCTCATTAAAGAAATTACCGTCGCGGCGCGTATGGGCGGTGCTGATGTGGGAACCAACCCACGTTTACGGATGGCAGTGGATAAAGCTAAAAGCGAATCCATGCCAAAAGACAATATTGAAAATGCGATTAAACGCGGTGCCGGCACACTTGAAGGTGTGAACTACGAAGAGATTCGTTATGAAGGCTACGGCATTAGCGGTGCAGCTGTGATTGTGGATTGCTTAACCGATAATCGTAATCGTGCGGTAGCCGATGTTCGCCACGCATTCACTAAATTTGGCGGTAATTTGGGCACTGACGGGTCAGTGGCCTTTATGTTTAAGCACTGCGGAAGCTTGCTTTTTGCACCGGGTACCAATGAAGATAAAGTGATGGAAGTTGCTTTAGAAGCCGGCGCTGAAGACATTATCAATAACGATGATGGCAGTATCGAAGTGATGACCACGCCAGCAGATTTTTCTGTAGTAAAAGAAGCTTTGGAAGCGGCTGGTTTAGCGCCAGTGCATGCAGAAGTTACTATGAAGGCGGATAACGAAACTGTGTTTACTGGCGATGATGCCGTGAAAATGCAGAAGCTGCTTGATGCTTTGGATGACTTAGATGATGTGCAAGAGGTTTACACTTCAGCGGTGATCGAAGAATAGTGAGTTTGAATAACGCGCCAGTGAACGTTGTTAGAATATTGGGGATAGACCCAGGCTTACGACTCACTGGTTTTGGCGTGATTGAAAAAGTAGGCGATAAAATCACCTACATTGCGAGCGGTACGATTAAAACTGCCAGCGCGAAAACCGAAGATAGAGAAGAATTGCCAGCGAGGCTAAAAATCATCATCGATGGTTTATTTGAAGTGATCGATACTTACCAGCCTCATGAGGTTGCCATAGAAAAAGTGTTCGTTAATGTGAATCCTCAATCGACTTTGCTTTTGGGCCAAGCGCGCGGTGCTGCGATAAGTGCTGCAGTGATTCGAAATTTAAGTGTGGCGGAATATACTGCGCTACAAGTCAAACAAGCGGTGGTCGGTAACGGCCACGCCGCAAAGGAGCAAGTCCAAGAAATGGTCAAACGTCTGCTCACACTCCCTGCAACACCCAAACCAGATTCTGCGGATGCCCTTGCCTGTGCGATTGCGCATGCGCATGGTGGACAAGGCATGGGTAAGCTAGCAACCGCTGGCTACCGTGTAAAAGGAGGTAGGCTCGTATGATTGCTCGCCTAAAAGGGTTGTTGCTTGAAAAAACACCGCCGCATGTGGTGATTGATTGCAATGGCGTGGGTTACGAGTGTGAAGTACCGATGAGCACTTTTTACAACTTACCCAATATTGGCGAAACGCTGACGCTTTTAACGCACTTTGTAGTGCGTGAAGATGCCCAGTTGTTATACGGCTTTGGCACAGAGCGCGAACGGGCGACATTTAGACAATTGCTCAAAGTGAATGGTATCGGTGCAAAATCTGCACTTTCAATTTTAAGTGGTTTGTCTGTGGAGGATTTAATCCAGGCCATTTCCCTGCAAGAAACTGGCTTGCTCACGCGTGTGCCAGGTGTTGGTAAAAAAACAGCAGAGCGTTTGTTACTCGAGCTTAAAGATAAATTCTCAGTTGAAGGGCTGACTGGCAACACGAATACGCCTAAATCAGCCGCTAGCGATGTGCTCAATGCCTTGGTCTCTCTTGGTTACAACGAAAAAGAAGCCTTGCTTGCAGTGAAACAACTTGCGCCGGATGTTGGCGTTTCTGAAGGTATCAAACTTGCGCTAAAGGCATTGTCTAAATCATGATTGAAACAGATCGTCTTATTGTCGCAGAGCCTTTAACCCAGCAAGAGGAAACGCTGGAGAGAGCACTTCGCCCTAAAGCGCTCGATGAGTATGTCGGCCAAGAAAAAGCACGTGGTCAGTTAGAGATTTTTATCAATGCGGCACGTGGCCGAAGTGAGGCTTTAGATCATGTTTTGTTATTTGGCCCACCGGGTTTAGGTAAAACAACCTTGGCGCACATCATCGCAAAAGAGATGGGTGTGAATATGCGCCAAACTTCAGGCCCTGTACTTGAACGTGCTGGCGACTTGGCGGCACTTCTCACAAATCTTGAGCCTAACGATGTTTTGTTCATTGATGAAATTCACCGTTTGTCACCAGTCGTTGAAGAAATTTTATATCCAGCCATGGAAGATTATCGCTTGGATATTATGATTGGTGAAGGCCCTGCTGCTCGCTCAGTTCGCCTAGATTTGCCGCCTTTCACGCTAGTGGGTGCTACCACACGTGCAGGGATGTTGACGAATCCACTGCGTGATCGTTTCGGTATTGTGTCGCGTTTGGAGTTTTATACTTCAGAAGAATTGTCACGGATTGTTGATCGTTCGGCTGGGCTTTTGGAAGTGGCGATGCAAGGGGAAGGCGCTTTTGAAATTGCAAAACGCTCACGCGGAACACCGCGAATTGCAAACCGTTTATTGCGCCGAGTGCGTGATTATGCTCAAGTGAAATCTGATGGGGTGGTGACCTCAGAGATTGCAGATGCTGCCCTCAAAATGCTGGATGTTGACCATCTTGGTTTTGACGTGATGGACAGAAAATTATTACTCGCTGTGCTGGAAAAATTTGGTGGTGGCCCTGTTGGTTTAGACAACTTGGCGGCAGCAATTGGTGAGGAGCGCGATACGATTGAAGATGTGCTTGAGCCTTACTTGATTCAGCAAGGTTATTTAATGCGTACTCCGCGTGGTCGTGTTGCTACCCAGCAAGCGTATCAACACTTTGGATTGCCTGTTCCTAAAGCTTTAGCCACTGGCGAAATTTGGGCGGCAGAGGACGTTTAATTAACCATGATGACATTTGACTGGCCTGTGCAAGTTTATTGGGAAGATACCGATGCAGGTGGCGTGGTGTATCACAGTCAGTACCTCAATTTTATGGAACGTGCGCGCACGGAATTTTTGCGAAGTCTTGGACTGGTGCAAACAACGCTTAGAGATGATTTGAGTATTTTGTTTGTGGTGCGCGACATTCAAATTCGTTTTAAAAAGCCAGCTAAGTTTGATGATGCGCTCAATGTCAATACTCAGCTTTTAAAGGTTGGCCGTAGCTTGCTCGAGTTTGAACAAAATATATATCGCGGCGATGAACATTTAATCGCGGCTAAGGTCGATGTGGTTTGTATTGGCGCTGATAGCTTTAAGCCTGTGAGCATTCCAAACAAGATGTTAGGTTTGTTAACGCTTTAAATTTTAGATTTAATTATTAGAAATAGTGGAGAAATGATGACTGAATTACCAGCAAATGCCGCCGCAGATATGTCTTTAACGACGCTCATCACAGGCGCCAGTTTACCTGTGCAAATGGTGATGGCAATTTTGCTGATCGTGTCTATCGTTTCATGGTGGTACATCTTTATTAAGGTGATGACGATTGGTCGCGCAGAAAAAGAAGCGGAAAGTTTTGAGCATACTTTTTGGGCTGGCGGCGACTTGAATAAGCTTTATGACGGCTTATCCGCAGGCCGCAATAAGCCGCATGGTATGTCGAGCATTTTTGAAGCGGGGTTCAAAGAATTTGTGCGTTTGAAAAAACAGCCCGGCTTGGAAGTGAGTGACTTAATGGAAGGTTCCCGCCGTGCCATGCGCGCTGCTTATAACCGTGAAATGGATGATTTGGATTCTCATCTTCCTTACCTTGCCTCTGTTGGTTCAGTAAGCCCATATATTGGTTTATTTGGCACAGTGTGGGGCATTATGAATGCTTTCCGCGGTTTGGCGAATATGGCGCAAGCCACCTTAGCGCATGTTGCGCCAGGCATTGCAGAAGCGTTAATTGCAACGGCAATTGGCCTATTTGCAGCGATTCCTGCGGTGATTGCTTATAACCGCTTTTCATCTTCTGTCGATCGACTAGCTGTGAGATATGAAAGCTTTATAGAAGAGTTCACTAATATCTTGCAACGTAAGAGTTAAGCATGGCGCGCATTCGTAAACGCAGAGCAATGAACCAGATTAATGTCGTGCCTTATATCGACGTGACTTTGGTGTTGCTGGTCATTTTTATGGTGACTGCACCGATGACCAATCCGGGTGTGGTTGAGTTACCTAAAGTGGGTGCTGAAGTACTCAAGCAGCAAACCGCGCCCGTGGTGATTACAGTCATGGCGGATGGCAAAGTGATATTTCAAGAAAAGAAAATGAGTAATGACCAACTATTATTTGAAATTAAAAACCAAGTAACAAAAGAGCCGGACCGCGCTTTTGTGATTAGTGCGGATAAAAAAGTAGGCTATGAGCAGGTGGTTGAAGTGCTCGCTTTGCTCAAAAAATCGGGCGCGAAAGCTGGCTTATTATTGAATCCAGCGAATTAAAAATACATGTTCCGTCAGCATGAAAAAGAGGTGGTTTGGCAAGCTGGTGCTTTTACAGCGCTGGTACATGGCCTTCTGCTTGCATTGTTTTTGGTCTCGTTTCAGTGGAAGACGGTTCAGCCCATGAATATTGCTCAGGTTGAACTTTGGGACAGTGTGCCTAGCCCGAAAGCAGAACCAACGCCCGCGCCTCCCGATGATCCAACCCCAACACCTGAACCCCCTAAAGTATTGGAGCCAATCACGCCTGAGCCCAAAGCTGAGGCTGAAGTAAAAGAAACATCGAAAGCTGAAATTCAAACTAAAAAAACGCCGGTTCTGCCACCAAAGATTGAAACACCAAAACCTGAGCCAGTAAAACCTAAAGAATTGCCAAAAGAGCCGATCAAGCCTGAGAAAACAAAGGCAGATGCAGAGGCGCTCAAAAAACTACAGCAATCCTTGTTGGCGGAAGACGCGCAATCTCAAAAGCGTGAGCCAAGCAAACCAGAGGCAAGTCCGTCAGGCTCCAAGACTGCACAAATTGCACAGGCCGGGTCTGCGAACGCAGGCGAAGTGGATAAATATAAGAGCCTCATCAGTAGCAAAATTAAGCAGCATGTCAACAAACAGCTTTGTGGAAATGATAAGGCGATTAAAGTCAGTTTTACGATCGCGCTGATGCCCACGGGTGAAGTGATGGGGAGACCAAAATTGATTAAAGAAAGTGGGATGTCTTCATGCGATGATGCTGTAGAACGTGCGATTTTGGAATCACAGCCATTGCCCGTTCCAAGTTCGGCGGATTTATTCAGCCAGTTTCGTGAGTTAAATTTAGTATTCCGACCTAATGACACCAACTAATTTGGTAGAATCACGCCATGTTTAAAAATAAATTTTATTTGATACTATTTTTACTTTTGCCAATCATCGCGAAGGCGGAGCTGACCGTCGAAGTTGTGGGCGGAGCTGCCCAACAAATTCCAATTGCGATTGTGCCTTTTTCTGCTCAAGCTGCGCCGACGCAAGTCGCTCAGGATAATATCAGCCCGGTGATTGGCGCAGATCTCCGCTTAAGCGGCTTGTTTCGCGTGCTTGAAACGCGCGGTGTTGCTAGTCAACCGCACACCTTGTCGGAAGTAAAGTACAGTGATTGGACCAGTATTCAAGCGCAAGCCTTAACCATTGGCACGGTGGAAAGCTTGCCCGGCAATCGTTTAAAAGTGTCGTTCCGGCTGCTTGATGTACTCAAACAAAATCAATTGTTAGCGATGGAATTTAATATTACGCCCGCGCAGCAACGTGCAACAGCGCACAGAATTGCCGACATGATTTATGAGAAGCTGACGGGTGAGAAAGGGGTGTTTGCAACCCGTATTACCTATGTAAATAAAGAAAATGGCCGTTACTCATTGCAGGTGGCGGATGCTGACGGTTTTAATCCACAAACGGTTGTTTCTTCCAAAGAGCCCCTTATTTCCCCATCGTGGTCACCAGATGGGACTAAGCTCGCTTACGTTTCTTTTGAAAAGAAAAAGCCTGTGATTTTTGTGCAGTCCTTGGTTTCTGGACAACGGATTGTCCTGGCTAATTTTAAAGGCAACAATAGTGCACCATCATGGTCACCCGACGGAACAAAGCTAGCAATCGTGCTGACTTACAGTGCTAACTCACAAATTTATGTGATCAATGCAGACGGCACTGGATTGCAACAAGTTTCATTTAGCAACGGTATTGATACCGAGCCTGAGTGGTCTCCAGATGGGGCATTTATTTACTTCACTTCGAACCGTGGAGGTGGCCCACAAATTTATCGTATGCCGGCAGCCGGTGGCGATGCAAAACGTGTGACGTTTGAAGGTTCTTATAATGTGAGTCCGCACCTGTCAACCGATGGTAAGTTACTGACGTTTATTAAGCAGACACCAGCAGGATTTAAGGTGGCAGTGCAAGACTTGGCCACAGGTCAAGTCCAGACACTGAGTGATACTACTCAAGATGAATCGCCGAGCTTTGCACCAAACGGGAGAATGATTCTTTATGCAACCAGCATCGGCGGCAAAGGTTCTCTTGCGGCAGTATCAGTCGACGGCCGAGTTAAGCAACGATTAAAAGATACTGGCGGTGATGTGCGTGAGCCCTCCTGGGGTAGCTCACAGAATTAACTGTCTAAATACATTTGTTGGACATTGAAAAGATTTTTTGTAGTTTTATTTAGGAGAAAGATGATGAAGAAAAGTATATTAATGAGCGTGTTATTGGCAGCAACTTTAGCTGCTTGTTCTAACAATGCAGTGAAAGAAAAGCCAGCCGCCCCAGTGGTAGACAGTAGCAAGTCTAGTCAAACGAGCCAGCCAAGTGCTCCAGCTAAAGAAGAAAGTGCTTCTACAGCATCGGCAGTTCAAACTGAAATGTCTGTTAATCCTTTAAAAGATCCAAACAACATTCTTTCTAAACGCAGTGTTTATTTTGATTTCGATAAAGATGAAGTCAAAGCTGAGTTCCGTCCTCTTGTGGAAGCGCATGCGAAGTATTTGGTTGCTAATCCAAACGCCAAAGTGATTTTCCAAGGCAATGCGGATGCACGTGGTTCACGTGAATACAACTTGTCATTGGGTCAACGTCGTTCAGTAGCTGTTAAAAAAGCTGTGAATGTGTTGGGTGCACAAGATAAGCAAATCGAAACTGTGAGCTATGGCGAAGAAAAAGCGAAAGAGTGCAAAGACGAAACTTGTTACCAACAAGACCGTCGTGTTGATATCGTTTACGAAAACGAATAATCAATATGCGTAAACTGATTCTGATTGGCCTTTATTTATTGAGTGTGTCGCCATTCGCGCATGCAGCTTTGTTTGATGACAAAGAAGCACGGCAGCAGATTGTCGATTTACAACAAAAAACAGAGGCCCAGAATCAGGCTACGCAAACAGCACTGGAAGCATTAAAAAAATCTCAGCAGGCCTTGGAGCAACGTATTCTTTCAATTGAGAATGTCATCAAAAGCCAAGGTCTGATGGATTTATTGAGTCAAATCGATCGACTGAATGATGAATTAAATAAAGTGAAAGGCGAGCTTGAGCTTGCACAGCATAATATTGAGGTGGCCCAGCAACGCCAAAAAGAATTATATGCAGACACCGATGGTCGTTTGCGTAAATTAGAGAATACTAATGCCCCTGCGGTGAATGCAGCGCCAGAAAATAAAGAGCAACCAGCACAAGTGAGTAGTGCAATTACAACGCCAGCGGAAGTTAGCGCTGAATCAAAGGCTTTTGAAAGCGCGCTAGGTTTACTTCAAGCAGGCAAATATAAAGAAGCGTTTGATGCATTTGATAAGTTTCTACAAGGCTATTCGAATAGCAAGCAAGTGCCAAGTGCTCAATATGGCCTAGGTTACGCGCAGTTTTCTTTGAAGAATTACAAAGCCGCCATTGCAACTCAGCAAAAGTTAATCACGCAGTTTCCGGATAGTCCAAAAGTGCCAGATGCAAAGTTTAATATCGCAAACTGCCAGATTCAACTGTCTGATATTGAGGGCGCTAAAAAGACCTTGCGCGAGTTAATTACTCAGCATTCAACAAGTGAGTTAGTTCCAAGTGCGAAGCGTCGCCTAGCTGTATTGGAATCGATTAAGAAATAAGCCTTAAGCTACGCAAGAAGCTTCTGAAAAAATATGTCCTTACGCATTTATGAAATTTTCCATTCATTACAAGGCGAGTCATCACGTGTTGGCTTGCCTACGGTCTTTGTTCGCCTAACGGGTTGTCCCTTACGCTGCGGCTATTGCGATACTGAATATGCTTTTCATGGTGGCGCTACCCAAAGTTTTGAAGAGATTTTAGCGACAGTGGCTAGCTATCAAGCCCAATATGTGTGTGTGACTGGTGGGGAGCCCTTGGCACAAAAGGGCTGTCATCAGCTATTAAAAATGCTTTGTGATGCAGGTTATCAGGTGTCAATTGAAACTAGCGGGGCGATGGATATAAGCCAAGTAGATCAGCGTGTTTCTGTGATTATGGATATTAAAACACCAGGCTCTGGCGAAGAAAGCAAGAATCTTTGGAGCAATATTGCCGCTTTGTCTACAAAAGACGAAGTGAAGTTTGTGCTGGTGGATAGAGCTGATTACGATTGGGCGAAGCAAACATTGGGTCAGTATGATTTGCCTTCGAAATGCTCAGTGTTATTTTCACCAGTATATAAAACACTTCTGCCAGATCAATTAGCAGCTTGGGTGTTGCAAGATCATTTGCAGGTTCGTATGCAAGTCCAGTTACATAAAGTGATTTGGGGCGAAAAGGCTGGTGTGTAGGCGATGAAAAAAGCAGTTGTTTTACTTTCAGGTGGCTTGGATTCTGCAACGGTGCTTGCCATTGCCAAAGGCCAAGGTTATGAATGTTATTGCTTGAGCTTGGATTATCATCAGCGACATGTGGCTGAGTTGCAAGCGGCTGAACGTGTTGCGAGTAAATTGGGTGCTAAAGCTCATAAAACGGTGCAATTAGACCTTTCCATGTTTGGCGGCTCTGCGCTCACGGACAACAATATTGATGTCCCAGAATCACCAAGTGATGGCATCCCTGTGACATATGTTCCTGCACGCAATACCATTATGTTGTCTTTAGCACTGGCTTGGGCTGAGACTTTAGCCGCGCAAGATATTTTTATTGGGGTGAATGCACTGGATTATTCTGGCTATCCTGATTGTCGCCAAGAATATGTGGCTGCGTTTCAGCGTATGGCCAATTTAGCGACTAAAAGTGCAGTGGAAGGCAAAACTATTACCGTGCATGCGCCACTCATTGACATGACTAAAGCGCAAATTATTCAATGTGGCCATTCTTTGGGTTTTGATTACGGCATCACGGTTTCATGCTATCAGGCTGATGCTGACGGCCTTGCATGTGGTTTATGTGACTCGTGTCGATTCCGTAAAGAAGGATTTATTGCGGCCGGACTGCTTGATCCAACGCACTATCAATCAACTGCCAACCGAAGACAATCAGATAAATTTGCAAAAACCGCATATTTACCTTGCCAAAGCATTCGAAAATAACGTAAAATCCGCCCCTTTCTGTAAAAACGATTAGAGAACAAAATATTATGGTAATCATTCGACTAGCCCGCGGTGGCGCGAAGAAGACCCCTTTCTACAGCGTAGTAGTTGCAGATTCACGTAATCGTCGCGACGGCCGCTTTATTGAGCGTGTTGGCTTCTACAACCCATCAGCTAAAGAAGGCCAAGAAGGTCTTCGCTTAGATACAGCACGTATAAGTCATTGGCAAAGCAATGGCGCGCAATTATCTGATTGCGTAACTCGCTTGGTTAAAGACAATGCTAAAGGTCCAGAATTCATGGCCGCTAAGAAAGCAAAAGACGCTGCTAAAGTGGCAAATGCTAAAGCTGCAGCTGAAGCTAAATTAGTTGCTGCTGCAAAAGAAGCTGCCGCTGCTAAGAAAGCTGAAGAAGAGGCTGCTGCAAAAGAAGCCGCTGAAGCTGCTGCTGCCGCACCTGCTGTAGAAGAAGTTGCTGCTGAAGAGCCGGCTGTAGAAGAAGTTGCTGCTGAAGAGCCGGCTGTAGAAGCTGTCGCTGAAGAAGCTGCTCCTGAGGCAACTGACGCTGAATAATTCTTAAGGCTACGCGTGTAGCCTTAATGAAGCGTCGTTGTAAAACAATCAGTGAGTAACATGGTAGTCATGGGGCGCATCGTCGCCCCTTATGGCATTTTTGGATGGCTTAAAGTGCAAACCAGCACCGAGTCAATAGATAGCCTGCTTGACTACCCTGATTGGTGGCTTGGACGGGATGATAATTCTACTCAGCCAGGCATTAAAAATTCACCTTGGCAAAAATATGCGGTTGAAACAGCAAAAGTACATAACGATACTTTGCTGGTGAAACTCAAAGGGGTGAGCAATCGGGATACTGCTTTAGCGTTAAAAAGCAAACATGTGGCTGTGCCGCGTGAAGAGTTTCCAGAAGCGGATGAAGGCGAATACTACTGGTCAGATTTAATTGGATTAAATGTGACTAATCAACAAGACATTGTGCTTGGGTTGATCAGTGATGTGTTTGAAACGGGTGCGAATGACGTGATTGTCGTCAAAGACCCCAAAGATGGCAAAGAGCGCTTACTCCCCTTTGTTGATCAAACGATTGTAGAAGTGAGCATTGCAGAAAAAACCATGTTGGTCGATTGGCCAATTGAGTGGGATGAGTAAGTGATTCAATTTGATGTTGTTACGCTTTTCCCTCCGATGTTTGATGCGATTAGTCAGCATGGCATCACTGCAAGAGCGCTAGAGAATAAGTTATACAGTTTGTGTTTGTGGAATCCTCGGGATTACACAACGGATAATCACCGTACGGTGGATGATAGACCCTACGGCGGCGGGCCTGGCATGGTGATGCTGGCGGAGCCTTTAGAACAGGCAATAGAAGCGGCTAAAGCTAGACAAATAGCCGCAGGCGTAGCAAAGCCTAAAGTGATTCATATGTCACCGAGCGGCAAGCCACTCACGCATGAGATTGTGATGGACTTGGTTGCAGAAATAGACTTTGCTGACCAAGGATTAGTGGTGTTAGCGAGTCGATATGAAGGCGTAGATCAGCGATTGTTAGATCGTATAGTCGACGCAGAATACTCGATTGGTGATTATGTGTTGTCTGGCGGCGAGTTGCCAGCGATGGTGTTAATGGATGCGATTGTGAGGCAGTTGCCAGGCGCATTAGGCGATGCTGATTCTGCGATAGAAGATTCATTCGTAGATGGCTTACTAGATTGTCCGCATTACACTAGGCCTGAAGAATATTCGGGTGCGAAAGTGCCTGATGTGTTGACCTCAGGTAACCATGCAAAAATTAAACAGTGGCGCTTGAAAATGTCATTGAAAAGAACTCGGGATCAACGTCCCGATTTATTGGCCGTCAGGTCGTTGTCAAAAGAGGAATCTCGGCTGCTAGCAGAGCTTGATGTTGAGCTTAATGAAAAGCAGGAACAAGATTCGCATAACTAGAAGGAGCACGAAAGTGGCAAATATTATTGAAATGTTAGAAAAGGAAGAAATTGCGCGTTTAGGCAAAACGATTCCTAATTTTGCACCAGGCGACACAGTTGTTGTTGGTGTAAACGTTGTTGAAGGTACACGTAAACGTGTTCAGGCTTACGAAGGTGTTGTGATTGCTATCCGCAACCGTGGCCTTAATTCTTCATTCATCGTACGTAAAATCTCATCAGGTGAAGGCGTGGAACGTACATTCCAGACTTACTCACCATTGATTGCAAGCATCGAAATTAAACGCCGGGGTGATGTTCGCCGTAGCAAGCTTTACTACTTGCGTGAGCGTTCAGGTAAATCTGCGCGTATTAAAGAGAAATTACAAGCACGTGACCGTGAGGTGATGGCGCCGGAAGCAGCACAATAAGCTAAGATTTAATATTCTATGCTTTGAAATTAAAAGCCTCAGACGAAAGTCTGGGGCTTTTTTATTAGCGTTAGTTTTATAAATTAGGCTAATATAAACCACATGCTTAAATTTGGTATTCAACATCACGACGTCATGATCAATGCGCCATTCGGAGGGGTGGGCATCAATATTCAAAATGAATGCGTCATTGGTGTCACCTTACTCCCGACCCAAAAAACTGTCAGCGATATTGATGGATTATGTGCTCAAAATTTGAAAAAGCAGATTGCTCAATATTTTCAAAATGCAGATGTAAGGATAGAGGTTCCCTTTAAAGTCGATGGAACCCAATTTCAACAACGTGTTTGGAACGCAATTTCTGCTATTCCTGTCGGTCAAGTGCTGACATATTCAGAGTTGGCTCGCGAGGTTGGTTCGGGACCTCGCGCTGTTGCTAATGCATGTGGCGCAAATAAACTACCCCTCCTAATCCCTTGTCATCGTGTTGTTGCTAAAAATGGTTTAGGTGGATTTATGCAAAGCGCCCAAGATGGATTGAAAATAAAAGAATGGTTATTGGCACATGAATCAAAATAACCAATCGATCCTCGATGAGTTTATAGACAGAATATGGTTAGAAGAAGGGCTTGCGCGTAATACTTTAGATAGCTACCGCCAAGATTTAGCACAGTTTGCCGCTTGGTTAGAAAAGGACGCCGCTAAAGATTTATTGCAGGTTGAACAGTTTGATATTCAGCGCTATTTGGCAGTTAAGTTTCCAGTAAGCAAGCCGCGCAGTATCAGTCGATTAATTGCGAGCTTACGCCGTCTCTACCGCTTCGCTTTGCGTGAAAATAAAATCACACAAGACCCGAGTTTACAAATTGAATCCCCAAAGTTACCACGCTCACTGCCGAAAAGTCTCAGTGAACAAGACGTTGAGTCTTTATTAGGCGGGCCTAATTTAGATGATCCAATTGGCTTGCGAGACAGGGCAATGCTCGAGCTGTTGTATGCAAGTGGTTTGCGGGTGTCTGAGCTGGTTGGCGTAAAAGTAACAGAAGTCAGCCTTTCAGAAGGTGTGGTTCGGGTGACGGGCAAGGGGAGTAAAACTCGCTTAGTGCCAATGGGTGAAGTGGCAGTTGATTGGCTTACACGTTACTTAAAAGAAGCACGTCCAGTGATTTTAGAAAAGCGTCTCAGTGACAGTATGTTTGTAACCCAGCGCGGCGCAGCGATGACGCGTCAGGCATTTTGGTATTTGATTAAACGTTATGCTTTAGTGGCGGGCATTCATAAGCCTATGTCGCCTCATGTGTTGCGGCACGCTTTTGCAACACATTTATTGAATCACGGGGCGGACCTTCGTGTGGTGCAGATGTTATTAGGGCATTCAGATATTTCAACAACTCAGATTTATACCCATGTGGCAAGAGAAAGATTGAAGCAGTTGCACACCGCACACCATCCGCGAGGTTAATCTGGCTTAGATTCCCGCTCAATCACTACGCCGAGCGATTTCACGCCAGGTAAGATACCCGGCTTGGCGACTTTAATTTTGACCCAGGGTGCTTTGAACTCTGTGATGATAAGTTGGCAAAGATGCTCTGCCAAAGCTTCGACTAACTTAAAGCTTTTCTCATTCAAGGTATCGCGTAAGCTTGACACAACAAGGCCGTAATCAATGGTGTCAGCAATTTCGTCAGTGATGCAACTTTCACTATTCTGCATCGCGATTTCAATATCGAGGACAATAGTCTGCGGCACCATGCGCTCCCATTCGGGGACGCCAAGTTTGGTCTGAATTTTGACTTCGCTTAAAAAAATGATGTCCATGCCTATCATGCCTATATGGTTTAGAATAAGTCTTTTGGATTTTAGAGCATCTCACCATGAATGAGTTAGGTTTTATTGACGTTAGTCCAATTGCATTAGTGCAAATTGTTGCGGCCTATATTCTTGGGTCTATCGCGTTTGGTATTTTAATTAGCAAGCTTTTTGGCTTGCCTGATCCAAGAACTGTCGGCTCCGGCAATCCTGGTGCAACCAATGTGCTGCGCAGCGGAAAAAAATCGGCAGCGGCATTAACTTTGCTAGGCGACGCTTTTAAAGGTTGGTTTCCAGTATGGTTTGTGATGCAGCCGGATGGTGGCTTGATGTGGGTCACCAGTGCCGTAGCGATTGCTGTATTTTTGGGGCATTTGTACCCTGTGTTTTATAAGTTCAAGGGTGGCAAAGGCGTGGCTACGGCTTTGGGGATTTTGCTGGCGATTTCACCCTGGCTCGCGCTTCTGACGATGCTCACTTGGGTATTAGTATTTGCGGCAACTAAATATTCATCATTGGCTGCCATTATTGCTTCAATTTTATTGCCGGTTTATGCTGCCTCATTAAATTGGTTTGAGGCTTATCGTGATTACGAGATCGTCTTTGTGTTCTTGGCGGTGATGCTGGTTTGGCGTCACAGAACCAATATCCAGAAACTGCTCAACGGCACAGAGTCAGGTTTTGGGAAGAAATAATATTTAAGCTATTGCGGTTTTTGTAATTCCGCTAAATCCCAGCGTGGGCGCACAGTAAAGCTGTGATTTAGCTTATTTTCTTCAAGCGCTTTCAATCTCTGCGCGCCTGCAAATGCGATCATCGCGCCGTTGTCGGTGCAGAACTCCAAACGCGGATAGTGGACGTGGCAAAGTTTACGCTTGGTAGCAAAGTTAAGTTGTTCACGCAATCGTTTATTCGCGCCAACGCCTCCAGACACAATCAAATTATCCAGCCCTGTTTCTCGTAACGCTGACATGCATTTAGTCGTCAAAATTTCTGTGACAGCTTCCTGGAACTCATAAGCGATATCTGCTTTAGTTTGCAAATCACTGTCGGTTTCATTGGCTAGCGCTTGATTTGCTAATGTAAGCACCGCAGTTTTTAAGCCGCTAAAGCTAAAATTGAGGTCGCCACTATTGAGCATTGGGCGTGGTAATTTGAATCGCCCTTTTTTGCCTTGGTTTGCTACTTTTGATACAGCTGGACCGCCTGGATATCCAAGGCCAAGTAGTTTTGCAGTTTTATCAAAAGCTTCGCCCGCGGCGTCATCAAGGGTATCGCCTAGCAGTTCGTATTCGCCAATATCCGTGACTTTCATCAACTGTGTGTGGCCACCAGAAACAAGCAAGGCAACAAATGGGAATTGTGGTGGGTTTTCTTCGAGTAAAGGCGCAAGTAAGTGGCCCTCTAGATGGTGTACGCCTATAGTCGGCACATTAAGTGTGAAAGCTAAAGACTCTGCGATACAAGTGCCTACTAACAAGGCACCAGAAAGCCCTGGGCCTTGTGTGTAAGCGATGCCATCAATGTCTGATAGTGCTAGCTTTGCATCGTTTAGTACTTTTTGAATGAGTGGTAAGGTGCGTCTAATATGGTCGCGAGAGGCAAGCTCTGGCACCACGCCACCGTATTCTGAGTGCATTTCAATTTGTGAATGGAGCGCATGGGCAAGCAATCCGCGCTCGGTATCGTAAAGTGCGAGACCAGTTTCATCGCAAGAAGATTCAATTCCTAAAACAAGCATATTTGAGCGTTATCTGAATGGTGATGCGTTTTTGGACGCAAAGTGTTTGATAAATTGTGGTTTAACCGTTAGAATAACAAACTTTTCCGCAATTTCGACCAAAAATTTAAGTAGAGAGAGTTCTATGTCTAGTGTACGTGTAAAAGAGAATGAGCCGTTTGACGTTGCGCTTCGTCGCTTCAAACGCATTATTGAGAAAACTGGTTTGTTGACAGATTTGCGTGCTCGCGAATTCTACGAAAAACCAACATGGGAACGTAAACGCAAAGCTGCGGCTGCTGTTAAACGTCACTACCGTCGTATTCGTAACCAAACTTTGGCACCAAAACTTTACTAATATCTTTTAGTATTTGTTTGTTGTTGTAAGTTTGTTGTTAGTTAATTAAGAATTTCGAGGTTGTTGTGTCATTAAAAGCGCGTATCACCGAAGACATGAAAAATGCAATGCGCGCTAAAGATAGTGGGCGTTTAGGTGCTATTCGTTTATTGCAATCAGCGATCAAGCAACGCGAAGTCGATGAGCGTATTGAGCTTGACGATATGCAAGTGATCGAAGCGATCGAAAAGATGCTCAAACAACGTCGTGATTCAATTTCTCAATACGAAGCTGCCAATCGTCATGATTTAGCTGATATTGAGAAGTTTGAAGTGACCGTGTTGCAAGAATACTTGCCACAAGCGTTAACCGATGATGAAGTTAGCGCAATCTTAGAGCAAGTCATTGCTGAAACTGGCGCTGCTGGTATCAAGGACATGAGTAAAGTGATGGCGGCAGTTAAACCGCTGGTCGTTGGGCGTGCTGATATGGGGAAAATATCGGGCTTGATTAAAATAAGACTCAGCGCATAATTTCACAGTAGTTAAAGTAAGTTAAAAAATGAAAAAAGGAGCGATGAGCTCCTTTTTTGTTTTGTTTGGCAATGCGTTATGATGTTTTGTGCGGTGAAATTTACAAGCGGTAACTCTCAATGATTTTGATACGATAAGCCTAAGAATATGATTCCAGAAAGCTTTATCCAAGAACTCATTAATCGCGTGGATATTTATGACGTGATTAATAAAAGTGTTCCTCTCAAAAAAGCGGGGGCGAATTACTCTGCTTGCTGCCCTTTCCATAATGAAAAATCCCCCTCTTTTACAGTAAGCCCCACTAAGCAGTTTTATCACTGCTTTGGTTGTGGTGCGCATGGCACCTCCATTGGCTTTTTGATGGAGTACCAAGGATTGAGCTTTGTTGAGGCCGTTCAAGAGCTCGCCAAAATTGCGGGCATGATTGTTCCGCAAGAAACCCGGGATATTGATAAGCCACAACAAAAGATCATTCCGGGCATGCAAGAAGCGCTTCAAACAGCGCTTAATTACTATCGTGCCGAATTAAAAAAATCACCCCGCGCGATAGAATATTTGAAAGGCCGTGGCTTGAGTGGTCAGGTCGCCGCGAATTTTCAAATGGGTTATGCGCCCGCGGGTTGGCAAAACTTACAGTCCGTATTCCCTCAATATGAGAGCGAAGTGCTTGAGACGATTGGGCTTGTGGTGAAAAATGAGCAGGGTAAACGTTACGACCGTTTCCGTGACCGCATTATGTTTCCCATTCACGACCAAAAAGGTCAAGTCATTGGCTTTGGCGGTCGAGTAATCAATCCGGAAGATACGCCTAAATATTACAACTCACCTGAAACGCCCTTGTTCCAAAAAGGACATGAGTTGTATGCTTTGTTTATGGCGCGTCGCGCCATGCGTGATTCAGGCAGAGCCTTAGTCGTTGAAGGCTATATGGATGTGGTGGCATTAGCCCAATATGGGATTGAATATGCAGTAGCATCGTTAGGAACAGCGACTACGCCATTTCATATTGCTAAGTTAATGCGTCAGACAGATGAGATTGTATTTTGCTTTGATGGTGATAATGCAGGTCTAAAAGCGGCATGGCGTGCAGCGATGAACGCATTACCAGCGCTGAAGGATGGCTTGAAGCTTAGTTTCTTATTTCTGCCTTCAGAGCATGACCCAGATAGTTTTGTACGCGAGTTCGGCAAAGAAGCCTTTGAGGCCAAAATGAAAACGGCCTTGCCACTTTCGCAATACATTATTCAGTATTTGAGTGCAGACAATCCGTTGCAATCCCAAGAGGACAAAGTCCGCTTTTTAAATGACGCTGAACCGATTTTGCAGCAAATTCAAGCGCCACGCTCGCGCTTGTTTTTGAGTAAGCGAGTCGCTGAACTTGCCGGTGTCTCGCAGGATGAAATGCAAAGCATGCTGAACTTGCCAAGTATCCAGCGTCAGCCACATGCGCGTCCAAAACAAACCCGAACGCTAGTTTCTATCCAGCGTCGATTTTTACTCATGATGTTAATGCGGCCTGACTTGGTCATGGCGCAAGATTCTTCATTAGTAAAAGGCGATACAGAAGAAGATAAGATGTTGCGTGCAGGAATTGATGCGGCAATGCTTTATCCAAACTCTAAGCCAGCCGCAATCTTGCATCATATGCAGGACAGAGTTGATGCAAAGGTTATGCGTGAGGTTGAGCGAGAATTGCAATTGTTAGACGAAAGTCTGGATATTGCTCTTGAAATGAGCGGTGCGAGGTCGCAACTAATAGAAGCATCCCAGCAACGCGACCACGCGCATTTGTTCGATAAGATAAAAGAGAAAAGTTTAAGCGAGCTTACTGAGGAAGAAAAAGCACTGCTTAAGGGCTTCAGTAATTCACAGAAAAATAGCATGTAGTTTTGAGGTATAATATTTGGTTTTCCATCACCAGTTCATGGTTATAGGATAGAGGTTACGCATGGCAAAAGATAAAGATCAGCAAAACGAACAAAACATGGATAAAAACGAAGATCAAGCGGTTGATGGGCGCACGCGTCTTAAATTACTGATTGTGCTTGGTAAGGAGCGCGGCTACCTTACTTACGCCGAAATCAATGACCATTTACCAGATGATTTTCAAGATTCTGAGCAAATAGACGGCATCATTGGCATGATCAATGACATGGGCATTCAGGTCTATGAAGAGGCGCCTGATGCTGAAGTGTTATTGATGTCAGATGCGCCAGCCGCCGTTGCTGATGAAGATGCGGTTGAAGAAGCTGAACAAGCTTTAGCGACGGTAGATTCTGAGTTCGGTCGTACGACAGACCCAGTGCGTATGTATATGCGTGAAATGGGCACAGTTGATTTGCTGACGCGCGAAGGCGAAATTGAAATTGCTAAGCGGATTGAAGATGGCTTAAAACACATGGTGCAAGCGATTGCTGCTTGCCCTACAACGATTGCTGAATTGTTAGCAATGGTTGATAAAGTTGAAGCAGATGAACTGAGCGTTGATGACTTAGTGGATGGCTTGATCGATTCAGATGTTGGCATGGATAACGTAATGCCTGTCACCAGCGATGAAGAGGAAGAGCCTGAGATTGAAGAAGAGGACGATGACGGCGCAAAAGCGGCTGCGATCTCTGCTGAAGTCTTAGCTAAGCTTAAAGAGGAAGTATTGGTTCGATTCGCCGTTATCCGTGAATCAAACAAAAAAATGACGGTGATTCTTGAAAGCAAAGGCTCTCAAGATCCTGAATATCAAGCCCTACAAGCGGCCATTCTGGAAGAGCTGACTGTTTTCCGTTTTTCAGCAAAACAAGTTGAAGGTCTTTGCGGTCAAGTGCGTGATATGGTGGAAAGAGTCCGCGGTCACGAACGTAAAATTATGGAATTCTGTGTTGATAAATCAGGCATGCCACGCACGCACTTTATCAAATCATTCCCAGGTAATGAGTGTGAGCTGACTTGGCTTGCTGGTGAATTGGCGGTTGATAAGCCATATGTTGAAAAACTAGAGCGCTTCAAACACTCTATCGTGGATCAACAACAACGCCTGCTCGATTTACAAGCCGACGTTGGTTTGCCAATCAAAGAACTAAAAGACATCAACAAGCAAATGACCACAGGCGAAGCCCGTGCTCGTCGTGCTAAACGTGAGATGATTGAAGCGAACTTGCGTTTGGTGATTTCGATTGCTAAAAAATACACCAACCGTGGTTTGCAATTCCTGGACTTGATTCAAGAAGGCAATATCGGCTTGATGAAAGCGGTTGATAAATTTGAATATCGCCGCGGTTATAAGTTCTCGACCTATGCAACATGGTGGATTCGCCAAGCGATTACGCGTTCTATCGCTGACCAAGCGCGCACCATCCGTATTCCTGTGCATATGATTGAAACGATTAACAAGATGAATCGTATCAGCCGTCAAATTTTACAAGAAACAGGCTTGGAGCCAGATCCAGCAACGCTTGCTGAGAAAATGGAAATGCCAGAAGATAAGATTCGCAAGATTCTTAAAATCAGCAAAGAGCCAATTTCCATGGAAACGCCAATTGGTGATGATGATGACTCACATTTGGGTGACTTTATCGAAGACAACACAACGCTTGCGCCAGTAGATGCCGCGGTTTATGCAAGCTTGCGTGATGCAACGAGTGAAGTTTTGGAGTCACTCACCCCACGAGAAGCTAAAGTCTTGCGTATGCGTTTCGGTATTGAAATGAATACTGATCACACGCTAGAAGAAGTAGGTAAACAGTTTGATGTCACGCGTGAGCGTATCCGTCAAATCGAAGCGAAGGCGCTACGCAAATTGCGCCATCCAACTCGCTCAGAGCGGCTTCGTAGCTTCTTGGAAACTGGTCAAGACTAGACTTTCCTCTGTCCGTTTCGGCCCCTTAGCTCATGCTTGGTTAGAGCAGCGGACTCATAATCTATTCAATAAGTTATGTATAGGTTATAAAATATTTATAAATCAGTGCTTTAGGTTTATAATGCGTAGCAAAAATTGCTTCTACAGTGCTTCTACACTTTCTGTCGTAGCAGCATTATAAAAGTAAGTTAAGTTTAAGGCCCCTTAGCTCATGCTTGGTTAGAGCAGCGGACTCATATATAGATGTGCCATACGATAGGAAACTTTGTATGGGATGGTGTCAAATTCGGTGAAACCTGACGGCAGTAAAATGCACAAGGCAATGCCGAGCGAAGCTTAGTGTGAAAGCACTTTGAACGTGTAGAGACTAGACGGCACCCACCTAAAGCGAAAGCCATGGTGAAGGCATAGTCCAGGGAGTGGTGAAAGCCACACAAACCAGAATCCGTTGGTGCTGTGTTCGACTCACAGAGGGGCCACCAATTAAAAAAGACCTAGAGGTAAAATCCTCTAGGTCTTTTTTATTATCTCGGTAAATTCAGCCCTTTATAATGGCTTGAATACCATCCAATAAATATTCACTAGCGGCAATAAAACCGCAATTGCGCCGAATATATTCCAGCGTTTGCTTAGTTTCCAATACTCATCTGGGATTGCTTTTCCCTGAGCAAAATTTCGAGCTAAGCGGGCTTGTTTTATTTGCGTTGGGATTAAAACAGTGATCCAAATAATCCCAGATGCGATGAAAAGAGAACGCCCCCATGTCAGCCATTGAATGTCCCATGTGTTGGCCATAAAGCCGTAGGCCATTGAGTCGCCAGCAGTCACGGCCAATATTGCACCAGGCGCAGTAAATACTAAATCAGTCAGTATTACTTGTCGCTGGGCAAATGCAATCACGCTTGGATCTTTGGTTTTGTCCGCCATCAATTTCCACCATGCCGTGACGATGATGTTTCCCATCAGCAATATCACGCCAAGAATATGAAGAGATTTTAATAGTGGGTAGGTATTATCCATTTTTGTGCTCTCTGGATTAAAAGATTATGATTTGCGTTGCTGTGAATGCCTATCTGGGTGGGTTTCTAACCACGCTTGCCACACCGAAAATGCAATCGCCAGTATCACAGGGCCTAAGAACAGGCCAACAAATCCAAAGGCTGACAAGCCGCCAATGACGCCAAAAAAAGCCAACAGGAAAGGAATTTTTACGCTTTTTGCTAAAACAATGGGTCTGATGACATTATCAATCCAAGACACGACTAATGCCCCCCAGAGAAGTAGCTCTACCCCAGCTACCGTATTGCCAGTAAGTATTAGCCAAAGGCCAATACCGCCCCAAATAAATGGGGTCGCGAAGGGTAGCATAGAAAATAATGTGGTGACTGCCGCTAGCATAATAGGTGCGTCTAGCCCCACAATCCAGTAACCTATCCCAGCGAAGATGCCTTGTGCAATAGCAGTTAAAACGATGCCGTAAACAACCCCTCGAGTTGCATCGCCAGCCGCTTCAAAGTAACTGCGTGCGCGCATCCCAAGTAATGATTCTAAAACTTGTTCGGATTGTGTCACGAACTTTAATCCGCCTTTATAAGCGAAGAATAAAGCCAATAATGCAAAGCCCATGTCGGCAAGATTTCGACTGATGCCACCAATGATGCTGATCAACTTCTGATCTGCATTCATTAACAAAGTATGAATTTCGTTTTTAAATTCAGTTGGATTTGTTAATGCCTTTGAAAGCCATGTGTCGATATCATGACCAACGATGGGTAGTTCGGCAATAAACTTGGGCAGTACAATTCCACCATTTGCGAGTTTGCTGGTAAAAACCGATGTGGCGATACTGAGTTCGCTTTTTAATACGAAGAATAACCACAACACAGGCACAATCAATGCTGTGGCCATTAAGACAGTCATGATCAGTGCAGCGATTGTATCTCGACGCCCTAGTTTATTGAATAGCCAAATATAAGACGGCCAGCTTACATAAGCCAAAATACAAGCCCAAGCGATAGCAGTGAAAAATGGCGCAAGAACGACCCAACCACCAATGCAGATGCTGACCACGAAAAGTGCGAATAAAATTTGTCTGACGGTATTGTGAGTGAGGTTTTGCAAGACGTTTCCCTAAGCTTTAATTGTGCGGCGATTAGCCAAACAAGCCGAATTGTTTTTAGGAGTATAAATGATATAAAGTAATGCATGAATAATGACAGCGTTTCGTTATAGACTATCAGTATTATTTAATTCTTTCATCTTAAGGTAATCTATTGATGAGCCAGCATCAACACCCGCATCAACACGCCCATGCACATCAGTTACCGTTTGATGACCCAAGTCGCTATGCGCTTGCAAATCGATGTACGTGGACTAGTGTATTTGTGAATATTGTGCTCACGATCACCCAAGTAGTCGCAGGGATATTTTCACACTCTCAGTCTCTTATCGCGGATGGCGTGCATTCGCTCTCGGATTTAATTTCCGATTTTTTGGTATTAATCGCAAGCCACCATAGCAAAACGCCCGCTGATGATGACCATCCTTATGGGCATGGTCGTATTGAAACTGCGGCCTCCTTGGTGTTGGGCGCGATTCTTGTGCTGACTGGTATTGGTATTATGTACGGCGCCGCGATTAAATTAGAAAACATTGGTAACTTGCCACCTGTGACATCTTTAGCTTTGTGGACGGCTGGCTTAGCGCTCATTGCTAAAGAGGGTTTGTTCCGATATATGCTTCACGTCGGCGAACAATTAAGATCACCTATGTTGATTGCAAATGCTTGGCATGCAAGGTCTGATGCAGCTTCATCATTGGTCGTTGCCATTGGTATTGCCGCCAATATGATGGGCTTTATCTATGCTGATGCTTTAGCTGCGATTGTGGTTGGCTTTATGATTGTACGTATGGGGTTTGTGTTTGTTTGGGAAGCCTTTCAAGAGTTGATTGATGCTGGGCTTTCATTCGAAGAAGTCGCAAGTATTCGCCAAACCCTGATGGATACTCAAGGCGTTGAAAATGTGCATGAGTTAAGAACCAGAAAGATGGCACATCGCGTGCTAGTCGATGCACATATTCTTGTGGACTCTAAAATTAGTGTGTCAGAGGGACATAGCATTGCTGAAAGAGCTCGCAAGCGCGTGATTGATAGTCATGAGTCAGTCAACGATGTCTTGGTGCATGTAGACACGGAAGATGATGGCGCCGATGGTGATGATATTAAAATCGACTTGCCAAGTCGCGATGAGTTAACTAAAGCATTATCAGCCATCCTTGAAGGATTGCCCGCGCCAGAACAAGTCACTTTTCATTACTTGGCTGGCAAAGTAGAGGCCGATGTTTTAATGCCCCATGAAGGGCTTAAAACCAAAGCGGCCATTACCAAAGCACATCAGTTAATCGCGGATAGATTAACTAGCCATGTTTATTTTAGCCAAGTCAGGCTTGCGGCTAAGTTAGATTAATCAGTAGTGACTTCGGGCGCTTGATGCCACGCTAGGCTTCAAATCAAAGGCGATGCAAATTCGCTCTTCGCTAGAAGTGAATGGAATCGTTCTATGGAATAGCGATGATGGAAATAGCACGATTTCTCCAACTTTCGGCATCACTGAGCCCACTGGGAACTTGTTGTGCTTTTGTGGGTAATCGTCACCATGCACGCCATATTCAAAAGCGCCTTCGTCGGGACTCTTTTTGTCGGATGGCATAGCGAGATACACTGCACCACTTATCCAGCCGATTTCATGTATATGGGGGTCTAAATGCCCACCTTGGCGCATTTTTACAAACCAAGAGCTGGTGAATTCTAATTCATCGGGGAAAGATTTAATCAATTCACAATCGGCACCTGCAAATTGATGTTGGTAGTTTTTAAATTCTTTCTTAACTAAATCAGCTAAGGTACTAAAAGAAGCTTCTGACCGCTTAAACAAATTGCCTGCGGATTGTTTGCCATTGTGCAACATGCCTTGCACCCGCTCTGCAATCTCCGCATTGTTAATGTCGTTGAGTAAGGCCTTTAATAGCGGGCTGTCGGGTTCGGAAAGTTCAGGAATCGCCGCGTTATAAACAAAATCAAATCCCTTTTTGCAAAAGTTGTAAGGATCTTCGACACCGAAGTTAATCGCGTAGTGCGTTGAAAGGGTCGCGAGGAATGGCGCTGTGTGCAGCTCGCTTTTCACAATCTGATCTAGCTTTGCTTTAAAAGCATCAAAGCGTTCGGCCTTGTATAAGCAATACATACTGCGCTCTTGCCAATCATCCAGTTGGCTTCGTTCAAAGTGCGGGATAGCCTCATCATAACGTTTGGCAAGATACAAAAACTCAGCCAAGTTGTAATTGGCGCTCGCGTGGTTTGGATTAAGTGCCAAAGCATTTTGATAGCTAGCGATAGCCTCTTGCATATTGCCTTGGTCGCGAAGGGTTTCACCCAAGTTGTTGTGCGCATCTGCATAATTTGGAAATAAGATAATTGCTTGTCGGTAGCTCTTAATAGCGTCTTCTAATTTTCCTTGATCACGTAAGGCAGTGCCAAGATTAAAATGGCCGCGTGCATCTTGGGGATTGATGGAAAGGGCTTTTCGATAACTCGCGACGGCTTCTTCTAATTTTCCTTGCTTTTGAAGCAGCGTACCTAAGTTGCCATAAGCCTCAAAGAATTTAGGCTGTATCGCAATGGCCTTGCGGTAGCTTGCGGCGGCCTCAGTTAATTGGCCTACATTAGTGAGGGCAATCCCAAGATTAAAGTGCAAATCGGGCATGTTGGATTGTAATTTAAGGGCGCTTCGATAACTATTGATGGCGCCTTCGTATTGGCCAAGCCCATCTAAGGCGATACCTAATACATTGTGCAAAATAAAGGTGTTTGGATATTTCGCCAATAAAGACTTTGCCATATTGGCTGCATTTGCAAGCTGCCCGGCATTCAGCACATTGAGTAGGGGTTGAATTTCGTGCTGGCTAGGTTGTTTATTTGATTGGGTGGCCATGATTTAAGTCTAAATTACGGTTGAGTTTGTTGGCTATTTTTCAATTGTAGCGCCATGTGCTTCAAAAAGCGCATGGCCACTTTTGGTTCGTTCAAAATAAGCGTTTGGATATTATTAGCATTAATCACAATAATATCGCAAAAATCTGAGTCCACCACTGCATCAGCAATACGAACGCTATCGCCTAGAATAGCCATTTCGCCGAAGAAGTCGCCTGCCGTGAGGTGTCTCACTAATCTGTTTTCATAGGCCAGCTTCACATTGCCATACGCAATGTAATATAAATCTCTGCCCTCGTCGCCAATATTGAAGACCACTTCTCCGCACTGGTAGATGCACCCATGGCGTGACATCACCTTAGCAATGAAGTTAGGGTTCTTTCTGACAGCCTCGTTAAACAAGCCTCTTAATAAAAGCGTGTCACGCTTTTCAAGCGTAGAGATTAGTTCAGTGCCAAATAAAAAGATGGCAAATGTGTAATACAGCCAGGCAAGTGAGATAAACACGTTTTTCATCCCGCCAAATACCGCACCGTAAGTGTGATTGACTGAGAGTACTTCACTAAACAATGGGCGCATTGCCATCCATAAGAGTGCAGTCATCATTGAGCCGGTCAGGATGGTTTTAAAGGAAGCATTAATTGGCAGGAAAGCCCGATAAAACAAGCTCAGTAATATCGTGACAATCATCAATGTGCCAGCGCTATCTGTTAGGTTGGCATGTGCAAACGACAGTCCAAGAAGCTGAGAGACTTGCGCAAGCAATAAATCAAAAAAGGTAAACATAAAGAATACAAATAAGATGCCAATCACTGACAAAATATCTTGGATAGATTTACGGATAAATGAAGGGTGCTCGGTGATTGCAAAAATGGTTTCAAAGGCTGAGCGCAAAGTACTTGCTAGCGGAATAGCAAACCAAAATAGCGCAATCGTACCTAAGGTGCTCCATGCAGTTTTATGTTCGGCTACTTTGTGGATCTCAAGCATAATTCTGCGGCTCAGTTTTGGTTCGAGTGAGCTGGTGATGCTCGCCAGATTAACGACAGCAGTATGCGATGAAAAAACCAGGTGAGACAAAAAGAAAAACATTAACAGCGCCATTGGAATGATGGCAATCATCGCGTAAAACGAGAGCGATGCCGATATTCCCCAGCCGTTGTGTAATTTAAATGCGCTAAAGGTTTCTCGCATGACAAACAAGGGCGTGTCATAGCGAAGTTTAGCCATACGTGCTTTTGGTTTTGCAATCGCAGGGTGATCGCTAAAGTGATGGGTTGATTTAGATTGAATCGACAAAATAGATACTCTATATATTGGCTGTGTTATTGATGTGAAATTCTAAAGGCTTCGGTCGCTTCAATTAATGCGGATGTTATGCCAGTTTCCATCGCAGAATGCCCTGCATCAGGAATAATTGATAATGTTGCGTGCGGCATGGCTTTTTTTAATTCCCAAGCACTGATTGGTGGGCAAACCATATCATAGCGACCTTGAATAATGGTAGTCGGGATGTGGGATAGCGATTTAGCTTCCGCAAGCAAATCGCGGTGACCCACAAAGCATTGATTTAAGATGTAATGAATTTGAACGCGTGCTCGTGCAATCTCAATGTCAACCAGAGTGGTGTTATTTGAGCTATTGACTCTCGGTAATAATGATATGATGCTACTTTCAAAAGCGGTCCAAGTTGTGGCTGCTGGGCCAGCAATACCCATGTCTTCTGAAAACACTCGCGATCCGTATGCCTTGAGCGGGTCTGATCGTTCATCGTTGGGTAAAAAGGTGAGGAGTTTTTCCCAGCTATCAGGATAAAAGCTTTTCACTTCCCCCAAGAACCATTCAAGTTCGCTTGGTCTACCTAAAAAGATACCGCGCAGAATTAAACCGGTGACTGAGTCTGGATGGGCGATTGCATAAGCCAGAGCAAGCGTACTGCCCCAAGAACCACCAAATACTAGCCACTCTTTAATGCCTAAATGATGCTTGAGTTTTTCAATGTCGCTCACAAGCGCGTTGGTATCATTGTCTTCGGTGCAGCCCAGTGGAGTGCTCTTACCGCAGCCGCGTTGATCAAGCAGAATAATGCGATAAAAGCTGGGGTCAAAAAAGCGCCTTTGGGATGGGTTACAACCACTGCCTGGGCCGCCATGTAAAAAAACAACGGGATAGCCGTCTGGATTTCCGCACTCTTCGTAATAAATGGCATGTTTTTGGGAGACAATGAACTTTTCAGAATGAAATATTGCGATTTCTGGGAATAAGTTTAACGGCGTTGATTGCATGAGATTGGATGCTTTCATATTGATTATCTTGATTAATTTTGGATATGATACCATCGTAAAAATTGATGAAATATATTTTTTCAATGAAATGTAAATAAATTGTTAACAAACTATTGCAAATCATTTTGGCCTGTTCTAATATCTCAATGCGCCCACATTAGGTGAGGCGAAAGTGACGGATTAAAAAGTGAGGACAATCACATAATATAAATGTGAGCCTCGCAATTTAAAAAGTCATCTTGTAGTTAACCCTTAGTAATTACCACTTTGGAGATTTAAAATGAAGATGAGTAAAATCAATCTAGCTCTAGGTCTAGTAGTTGGTGCATCATTGGCTATGCCAATGGTAGCTTCAGCTGCAGCTGATCAAGAAGCTGCAATGAAAGATGCTAACAACTGGGCACATCCACGTGGCCAACACAATAACCAAGGTTATTCAGCATTAGCACAAATCAACAAGGGCAACGTTAAAAACGTTAAAGCTGCTTGGACATTCGCTACTGGTGTAAACCGTGGTCATGAAGGTTCACCAGTTGTTGTTGGTAACATGATGTATGTACATACAGCATTCCCAAACAACATCTACGCTCTTGATTTGAACGACAATCAAAAAATCGTTTGGTCATATTTCCCTAAACAAGACCCATCAGTTCAAGCAGTTCTTTGCTGCGACAACGTTTCACGTGGTCTAGGTTACGGTGATGGCAAGATTTTCTTGAACCAAAACGATGGTACTTTAGTTGCTCTTGATGCTAAGACAGGTAAAAAAGTTTGGGATGTTAAGAACGTTGATCCAAAAGTTGGCGCTACTAACACAAACGCTGCTCACGTAATCAAGGACAAAGTTTTAGTTGGTTGTTCTGGTGCTGAGTTCGGTGTTCGTTGCTTCATGGCAGCTTACAACATCAAAGACGGTTCATTAGCTTGGAAAGCATACTCAACAGGTCCAGATTCAGAAATGTTGATCGGTGCTGACTTCAATAAAGAAAACCCACAATATTCAGCTTTGTCAGTATACGAAGATGTTAACGGTGGTAACAAACTAGGTGGTTCTTTCAAGAAAATCGCTAACGACAAATTAAAAGTTGGTGAAAAAGACCTAGGCGTTAAAACATGGTTGAAACCACAAGCAGTTAAAGATGGTTGGCAACATGGTGGTGGTTCAGTGTGGGGTTGGTACCCATACGACGCTAAGTCAAACTTAGTGTACTACGGTACAGGTAACCCATCAGTTTGGAACCCAGACGTACGTCCAGGTGACAACAAATGGTCAATGACTGTATTTGCACGTGATGTAGATACTGGTATGGCTAAATGGGGCATGCAAATGACTCCACATGATGAGTGGGATTACGACGGTATTAACGAAGTTATCTTGTTCGACAAAGGTGGCAAAACATACGCTAACCACATGGACCGTAACGGCTTCGTTTACACATGGGAAGCTTCAAATGGTACTTTAGTTGTTGCAAACAAAGTTCACTCATTCGTGAACTGGGCAAGCGACATCGATTTGAAAACTGGTGTGCCAAACAAGTTGGCTACAGCTTCAACTCACCAAGACTACAATGCAAAAGGCGTTTGTCCAGCTGCTTTGGGTACTAAAGATCAACAACCAGCTGCTTACAGCCCACGTACAGGTTTAATGTACATTCCATTGAACCACGTATGTATGACATACGAGCCAGTTGAGTCTAAATATGTTGCTGGTCAACCATGGGTTGGCGCTACATTGACTATGTTTGCTGGTCCAGATGGCGTAATGGGTGGTTTCACTGCTTGGGATCCAATCAAGGGTAAATCAGTTTGGTACAACAAAGAGAAATTCTCAGCATGGGGTGGTGTATTAACAACTGCTTCAGACTTAGTTTTCTACGGTACTCTTGATCGTTGGTTCAAGGCTGTTGATGCACAATCAGGTAAAGAACTTTGGAAATTCCAAGTTGGTTCTGGCGTGATTGGTAATGCATTCACATACGGTAACAAAGGTAAACAATACGTTGGCGTGCTATCAGGTATCGGTGGCTGGGCTGGTGTTGCGATGAACCTTGGCTTAACTAACCCAACAGACGCTCTTGGCGCTGCTGGTGGTTATGCTGAATTGACAAAATACAATGCTGCTCCAGGCGGCGGTGTATTGAACGTGTTCAGCCTATAATTTATAGTTGAAAAACTGTAGTTATAGAACTAACCGTTAGTTAGTTTGTCATATAAACACCCCGCTTCGGCGGGGTGTTTTTTTAGTTTTAGATTTATGCAATCTAACGAATAAAGGAAGAATAAATGTTAAAAAACCTATTAATGTCTATGTTGTTGGGTAGTGTTGTTGTAAGCAACGTGCTTGCAGCAGAAATGCCGGATATCCCAGCAATTAATCCTGACGAAGGTCGGATTGGCGAAGTGCGTCGTGTGGATGATCCAACGGAATTTAAGGTATGTGCAGATCCTGACAATATGCCTTACTCAAACAGCAAACAAGAAGGTTTTGAAGACAAAATTGCTGAAGTATTAGCAAAAGAATTAGGTAAGAAGCTTTCATATCAATACGCTTATTACCGCCAAGGTTTTTTAAGAAATACACTTAATGCTAACCGTTGTGACTACGTCATGAGCACAACATCAGATAACGATTCAATGCGTACATCAGTACCTTATTACCGTTCAGGTTATGTCTTTGTTTATCGTAAAAGCAGTGGCTACAATATTACAGATTGGGATTCGGCTGATCTAAGAAAAGGGGTGATCGGCATTATTGGTCAAAGCCCACCAACACGTCCGCTTGCTGATAATAATTTAATGGCTAACGCTCGTCCATATCGCCTTCAACGCGATCTAAACTTTCCACCAAGTCAATTGATCGATGATTTAGCAAAAGGTGATATTGATGTGGCGATTGTTTGGGGTCCGATTGCTGGTTACTATGTAAAGAAATCGTCAGTGCCACTAGTGATGAATCCGATTCCTGAATACGAAGATAAAAACGTAAAAGGTAAAGAAAACTGGAACATTTCTATTGGCGTGCGTAATAAAGATAAAGCGCGAGCAGAGGAACTAAACAAAGCGCTTGCGAATCGAAAAGCTGATATCGATAAGATCTTAGATGATTACGGTATCCCGCATTCTCCAGTCGTTACAGGTGATAGCTTGGAGAAAAAAGCACGCGAGAAATCTCAAGGTGAAAAAGTTGATAAGCCAATTTAACAAGGCGTGTGGTTGATAAATTCAGTCGAAAAAGTCAACCAATTTTCACTGCTTTCGTTATAGAATAACATTTCAAAATTAATTTTTTGTAATACATAAAACACATAAGCAATTATTCGCAATTTAGGAGATGACATGTTTAGCAACAACGCAGTAAAAGCAGTTATTTTGAGTTCAGTAGTAGCTTTGGCTGGTTTATTGCCACTTCAAGCAAGTGCTGATTGCCAATTAGTATCTACAAAAGATGGCAGTCCTTTAAGCATTAAAGTGACTCCTGAAGATACACCGGAAGCTAAAGAATTTTTAGCCACTTGTGTAAACCCATATACTAAAAAAGCAGTGGCTGATGCGGATGTCGCAAAAACAGGTAAGAAGCTATTTGGCTACTGGTCATGTACGCAATGTCACGGTGGTAACGCAGGTGGTCAAACAGGCCCAAGTATTACTGACGCAACATGGCAATATTCTAAGCACTTAACTGACAAAGGTATGTTTGAAACAATCGCTGGCGGTTCTAATGCAGGTATGCCAACTTGGCATGCGCAGCCAGCAGGTAACGATGAGTTGCTTAAAACAGATGAAATTTTACGTATTGTTGGTTGGTTACGTACTATGTATGCAGGTGGCGGTGACAAACCATGGTTGAATGAAGCTCCACAAAAGTAATATATGTGTTTAAAACAAAGGCTGCCTTCGGGTGGCCTTTTTTGTTTTATGGACATTAACAAGTTGGGTTAAAATAAGTCTCCATAATAAAAATATATAAAAAATATTGGGAGGCATTATGCAAGCAAAATTATTAATGGTTTCGGTAATCACGTTGGCGCTTTTGGGCGGCTGTTCTGGTAAATCTGATAGTGGTTCAGCATCATCAGGCGGTTCTATTTCAGGCGGCGCTATGCTGGCTTTTGTTAAAACACAAGATGGTAGCCCCCTAGAAATTAAAGCTGAGCTTTTTGATACGCCTGCCGCTAAAGAATTTAGCACTACAGGTAAAAATACCTATGTGGGGAATGCTGATGCAATCGCCAAAGGTAAAAAATTATTCCAAATGTATTCCTGTACACAATGTCACGGTGGCGATGCTGGCGGACAAACTGGACCAAACCTCCACGGCCCTGACTTTCGTTATGCGAAAGATGCAAGCAACAAAGGCATGTTTGAAACGATTTGGAATGGAACAAACGGCGGGATGGGCGCTAAGGGAAAAGGCTTAATGGATCCTTCAGATCCCACTAATGGACTGAGCCCAGATGAAGTTTTACAAATTCAGGCTTGGCTTAGAAACCAAAACCAAAAACTTACTGGTAACGAATAAGCAGTACCAATTTAAATGATAGGCAACAAAATTTATGCGATTTAAAAAACTTTCAAGTGCAAACTTGCATCAGGTAGTCATCGTTGGTGGCGGTGCCGGCGGTTTGGAGCTTGCCACGAGACTCGGTGATAGCTTAGGCCGCAAAGGTAAAGCAGAAATCACTTTGATTGACCGCACAAGAACCCACGTTTGGAAACCACTCCTGCATGAAATTGCCGCTGGTAGTATGAATCCAGATAAGCATGAGCTTGAGTATCTAGCGCAAGCCCATTGGCACCATTTTAATTTCAGACTAGGCGAAATGGACGGCTTGGATCGTGCTAAAAAAGAAGTATATATCGGTGCAAATTTTGACGAGAACGGCGCTGAGATTATTCCTAGGCGTACGATTAAATACGATACGCTTATTATTGCCATTGGTAGCACTACCAACGATTTTGGCATTAAGGGCGCACGAGAGAACTCAATTGCTTTAGATACCATGGATCAAGCAGAGCGTTTCCATAGAAGATTACACAATGCTTTGGTGCGCGCACAAACCCAAGTGGGGCCAGTGTACGCTGGACAGCTTGAGGTCGTCATTGTGGGTGCCGGTGCAACAGGTGTTGAGCTTTCTGCTGAGTTGCACAACACCACACGTGAATTAGCCGCTTACGGGCTCGATAAGATTGATCCTGATAAGGACATTAGCATTTCGCTAATCGAGGCTTCTAACCGTGTATTGCCAGCATTACCAGCTAATTTGTCAAAAGCTGTCGATTTGGAATTACGTAAATTACGTGTGCACGTATACGCAGGTGAACGTGTGACCGAAGTAACAGATAAAGGTATTTATACGCATAGCGGTCGTTTTATCCCATCAGAGTTGGTGGTTTGGGCAGCAGGTATTAAAGCACCAGACTTTTTAAATGGTTTAGATGGTCTCGAATCGAATCGAATCAACCAACTAGTAGTTAAATCAACACTACAGACCACTGTCGATGAAAATGTGTTTGCCTTCGGTGATTGCGCTGCATGCCCGAGATTAGGCAGCGTGGAGAACGTCCCGCCACGTGCACAAGCTGCGCATCAGCAAGCTTCAATGCTAATTAAAACAGTCAAAGCAAGACTTCACGGCAAAGCATTACCGACCTTTGTCTACAAAGATTACGGTTCATTAGTGAATCTTGGTAGTTACTCAACCATAGGCAGTTTGATGGGCTCAATCTCAGGCGGCACCATGTTTATTGAAGGCATGTTTGCACGATTAATGTATCAATCGCTTTATAAAATGCATTTAATCGCATTGCATGGTTTTTTCACAGTGTTCTTACAAACGCTCGCTCGAATGATTACGCGACGAACCGAACCGCAGGTAAAACTGCATTAAGAGAATTGAGCATTAAAACTCAGAAGTGAAATTCAGAAGCCCTTACTTAGTGATTAAGTAGGGGCTTTTTGCTTGATGTGCTTGCGGTAGAGGGTCGCAATAACCCCCATTGAGATAATCACAAATAAACCAAAGATGATAATGATATGGTCAATTTCAAAATTTCTCCCGACCATCCAAGTGTAGGCACCCAGCATCAGTAGTATGCCTATATTTTCATTAAAGTTTTGAACGGCGATCGAGTGACCGGCACCAAGTAAAGTATGGCCACGATGTTGTAATAGCGAATTGAGTGGCACTAAGAAATATCCAGCTAACACGCCGATAGCAAATAGCAGGATGGCAGCAACAATCGGATTGTGCACAAACACCATGCAAACCACTAGCACCCCCATATAAATCCCTGCAGGCAAAACATTAGCGGCTTTTTCTAGCTTCACATAAATGGATGCAATCACAGAGCCAACAGCAATGCCAATCGCAAGGACTCCAATCAGTTTGGTCGCATCGGTTTGATTAAACCCAAAATTTTGATCTGCCCATCTGAGCACCACGAATTGTAGGGTAGCACCAGCCCCCCAGAACAGCGTTGTGACTGCAAGTGATACTTGGCCTAGGGTATCTTTCCAAAGTGTCGTAAAAGCGTGCCAAAAGTCCTTCATGATGAATCTAAATGACCGTTGTTCAACGCAGTGGTCGATTGGCATTTTGGGAATATGGTAATTAAAAAATGCAGCCACCATATAAATTCCAGTAATCACCGCAATACCAAAATAAGGATCATTGGCTGAAATGGTGGATCCAAAAACAGGCCCAAATATAATGGCAAGCACGGTAGTGCCTTCCATCCAACCGTTGGCCATAATCAATTGATTCGGTGGAAGCATTTCAGTCAGGATGCCGTATTTTGCTGGGGAGTAGGCAGCAGCACCAATACCAACAATGGCATAAGCATACAGTGGTGGCACACCCAACAACGCTAGAACACAGCCAAAAAACTTGATGCCATTACTTAAAAACATGACCTTGCCTTTGGGTAAAGCATCGGCAAATGGGCCAACAAATGGCGCGAGCACGATGTAAGAGATAATAAAAAATTCTCTTAGAAGCGGCTCATGCCAGGTTGGCGCGTTAAGTTGATGGAGCAGTGCAATCGCAGCAAAGAGCAAAGCGTTGTCCGCAACGGCAGATAAAAACTGTGCCAGCAGTAACGTAAAAAAACCTTTGCCCATGACGTTTTTCAATTAAAGCGTCTCAGATGCAAAATCGGCTAAGCGAGAGCGTTCACCACGCATCAATGTGATATGGCCGTTATGTCCCCAACCCTTAAAGCGATCAACTACATAGGTAAGTCCAGAGCTGCCCTCAGTTAAATAAGGCGTATCAATTTGCGCGATATTGCCCAAACAAACCACTTTAGTGCCAGGGCCTGCGCGGGTGATTAAGGTCTTCATTTGTTTTGGCGTGAGATTTTGCGCTTCATCAATAATTAAGAATTTGTTCAAGAAGGTACGGCCACGCATAAAATTAAGTGATTTAATTTTAATGCGTGTGCGAATCAAATCTTGTGTCGCCGCTCTGCCCCATTCGCCTGCAGCATCATCAGATTTATTGAGAACATCCAAATTATCCTCGAGCGCACCCATCCAAGGCGCCATTTTTTCTTCTTCAGTGCCTGGCAAGAAACCAATGTCTTCGCCAACAGAAACGGTCACACGGGTCATGATGATTTCACTGTAGATTTTTTTATCTAGCGTTTGCGTTAATGCCGCAGCTAAAGTCAGCAATGTCTTCCCGCTACCGGCTTGGCCGAGCAATGAAACGAAGTCAACATCCGGATCCATGAGTAAATTCAGCGCAAAGTTCTGTTCGCGATTTCGCGCAATGATGCCCCACACATTATGTTTTACTTGGGTAAAGTCTTTAATGATTTCTAAGACAGCAGTATTACCTTCTAAGCTTCTCACAATCGCTTCGAAAGGCTTATCAAACGCATAAAACACAAACTCATTGATTAAAAAGCTTTTGCAAAGCGGCCCAGTGATGCGGTAAAACATACGCCCTGCATCCTGCCATGATTCCATTGCTTTGCTGTGTTTATCCCAAAAATTCTCAGGCAGCTCTTTCATGCCCGAGTAAAGCAATTCGGTATCTTCTAGTACTTTATCGTTGAAATAGTCTTCAGCGGGGACGCTTAAAGCACGGGCTTTGATGCGGATATTGATGTCTTTACTGACAAGAATCACTTCACGTTCGGGATGTTTCTTTTTTAAGGCAAGGACGACGCCTAAAATTTGATTGTCTGCGATGCTGCCAGCAAGCATTGGCAGAGAAAAATCCATGGCATCTGTTTGAAGGAATAAACGACCCGTTGCATGTTTATTGCCTTTAATGGAAAGCGGGCATCCATCATCTAAACTAGCAAGGCTTGCGCCTACAATCTCTTCTAAGTTGCGGCTGGTTTGACGGGCATTTCTTGCAACTTCCGTAATCCCTTTTTTGTTGTTATCCAACTCCTCAAGAGTCACCATAGGGAGGTAAATGTCGTGCTCTTCAAAGCGGAATAAGCTTGAAGGGTCATGCATGAGCACATTGGTATCAAGCACAAAGAGTTTATTACCAGCCGACTTTTTCTTAGCCATTCGTTTAGTTTCCCCTGAAAATACTAAAAATGAAAAGATAAATCTCTACAAAGAACGGATAAACGCTAATACCTCTGGGATGTGACCATCCACTTTGACGCCACGCCATTCGTGGATTAAAACGCCTTCTTTATTAATAACAAAAGTGCTTCGCTCAATGCCACGCACTTCCTTGCCGTACATTTTTTTCATTTTGATGACGCCAAATAATTGGCAAGCGAGCTCTTCAGTGTCGGCTAATAAATCGAAGGGGAACTCGAATTTAGCTTTGAAATTTTCATGTGACTTAATGCTATCGCGTGAGATACCGAAAATTTCGGTATTTGCCGCAGCGAAATCTGCATAATGGTCACGGAATTGTTGGCCTTGTGTCGTGCAGCCTGGGGTTGAGTCTTTAGGGTAAAAATAAATAACGACTGTTTTACCTAAATGCGCAGAAAGCTTAAAAGTTTTACCGCCGGTGGATGGGAGTTCAAAGTCTTGGAAGCTGGAATTGTTCATAGTGTTTGATTGAATTAACTTATGCTCATTGTTGTTAAAAAAAAAGATTAGCGCAAGTAAGTTTTGTGAAGATTTGAAGAAGCCCTCAAATTTCTATTGTTTGGGGTTATTCAAGTCTGAATGAAACAGGCACTGTCACGTTAAATGCGCTACTTTTTAAGACTTCTGGAGGCGTGGGGAAGTTCGATTTTTTAACCATCTCTAAGGCTTGTTTATCCAACACTTCAAAGCCGCTTGATGTCCGGATTTTTTGGCTCAAAATTTTGCCATTTCCATCTAATTGGAAATCAATTTCCACCACGCCCTGCCAGCCACGCATTTTTGCAATACCGGGGTAGTTAATATGCTTAGCGATTTCGCGGCTTAATGCACTGCCGTATTGATTACGGGCAGAATCAAGATCAGCTTGATTAACCGTTGGCTTTGGAGGTTCTGGTTTAGCGACAACTGGCGTTGGCGCCACAAATGTTGGGGTCACTTCCGCTTTTGGTGCAGCAGCAATCACGGGCGGCGGCTCACTAATGGGCGTGGGCGTATTCACCGGCTTCACTATCGGCTGTGGAATAGGCTTGACTTGCGGTGGCGGCAAAACTTTAGGCTTCACTGGTTCGGGTGGTTTAACCGGCGCAGGGGGGGGAGGTGGTTCAGGTTTATGTGGCGTTAAGTCAATCACCAACTCTATGGGTTTAACCGGCTCTTGAAAAGAAATATTGGGTATCCCTATCGCCGCAATCAAATGCAGCCCGATAGAAATAAAAAATGCCCATGTCAGAGCATTTTCACGATTGAATAATGGTTGGGATATTTTGGTCAAAATATGAAAGCGATGTTTCTGTATTGAATGTTTATCTATATGCCGAGATTAAAATACTTAATGAATTATTTCAGATTATACATGAAGCATCGTTTTTACTACCTCAATGCTTATTTACTCCCACTCTAATCCAGGGTAAATATTATTCACATTACGTCGATTCACGATATCAAAAAGTTGCCAGTAGCTACGCTCAGAAGCGGCCGCGGTGCTCATGGCCTTTTCCATGACCTCGCCTTTTTTAATGCTGGCACGAATGTCATTTAAAAGCGTCCATAAATAACGCTCTTGATCGTTCAGCTGTTTTTTCCAATTCGCGTCTTTAAGTGAACTGCTATGTCCAGGAATTGCAAATTCTGCTTCATGGGTTTTAAGCTCGTTAATCACCGCTAGCCAGCCCTTGATGTCGCCATCAATTGAAGGCGTGCGCTCCACAAAGAGTAAATCGCCAGTCCAAAGTGTAGCGCTTTTATGATCGAATACTGTTAAATCGGTATTGGTATGTGCCGTTGGGTAAGCCGTCAGTAAAAGCGTTCTGTCACCCAAGTCTAGATTGGCAGTCGTTTTAACAAGCATGCTGGGTTTGACGATTTCACTGCCTGCAAAAGTGTCACCTAGCCATTGTTGATTAATCCGGAGATAGTTTTCACGGCGGCGCTCCATCGCATCAGGCAGTTTCTCATGACCCACAAAAGTAGCTTTGTCTTGAATAAATGCCGCGTTCCCAAAAATATGGTCTGGATGCACGTGGGTATTGATGACGTATAAAATAGGCAGGTTGGATACTTTGCGAATGGCCTCACGCAAAGCTTGGCCAGTTTTTAAGCTACCGCCCGTATCAATCACGGCAATCCCCTTGCTGCCGACGATAAAACTCACATTGCAAATATCAGCGTGGTAGCCTTCGGACATATCTTCATGCACGCCGTGATGGACATAAACCCCATTGCCTAAACTCTCCATGGCTAATGGCGCGGCTAAAGCGAAATGGAAAATAAAAAGCGATGTGATTCCAAGTATGATTTTTTTAAGCATTGATTATCCTTTAAGGCGATCCGCTTGTATGGGTGTCTAAAACTTTTAATGCGTTTAAAATCTAGCAAGACAAGCATTTATGATGCAATATAGCACGCTAAGTTTAAGCAGTAATCTTTATATAAAGGGGAAAAGTATGACGCAGAATCAATATACAAAAACCGCCATTGTTTTGCATTGGCTGATTGGTATCGCTATTTTGGCGATGTTTGCTTTAGGCTGGTTTATGGCCGATATTCCTAAAGACCAACCAAAATCGACTGCTTTCGATTTGTTTAATTTAGGTATCTACACATGGAACTTGGCAACAGAAGTGACGCCAAGAACTTTCTACTTTAATTTGCATAAATCAGTGGGTATTACCATCTTGGCGCTTGTTGCCTTCCGCATGTTCTGGCGCATTACACATCGTCCACCAGCGCTTTTAGATAGCATGTCAGCCCTAGAGAAGAGCCTCGCTAAAGGCGGCCATCATTTGCTTTACTTGCTCATGTTTGCTTTGCCGATTTCAGGTTTGATCATGGCGATGAACAGCAAATTTGAATACGGCGTGAAATGGTTTGGTATCAGCTTGATGAATGGCCTAGATAACAAAGCGATTCGCGAATCGTTTGTAGAAGTGCATGAAGTCATCGGCATCATCATGTTAGTGGCGATTGGCGTTCACGTCTTAGGCGCTTTGAAACACAAGTTTATTGATAAAGATGGCACCATGAGCCGCATGTCATTATGTGGTTTGTGCGCTAAAGGTTCTTGCAAAAAGTAGTTCATGATCCATTCCGCCCTTAGCATGTCGAAGGGAATGTGTTTTGATGGTTCTACAAGCTCACCATGAATGGAAAGCTTGGGGTTAAGAAAACTTAAGCACTGAATGAAAAAAGGGCGCATCGGCGCCCTTTTTTATTGCCCTTACTTTGTAGGTGGCTTAGTTTTTAACTTCGGCCTGATGGCTAAATTCTTTGCCATCATTATCAAAAGCATTCACAGCCAAAACCCCAGGTGCTCTGGGGATAAAGTTAAATCTTAAATATGGGTCTTCGCTTGTCCCTACCCCAAAATCTACATTCATTACAGGCTCATTATTGTAAGTGAATGCCGCTTTTTGAATATAAAAAGCGGGCACAAAACCTTGCGAGACTAAATCACGTTGCAAGCCAGTGCGCATAGGGTGTTTGATGATGAAAGTAGCTGAAGCAGCATCGCCAAATTTCACAGGGCTTTCCACATTCATTTTAATTTTGCCTGCCGCCGCGCGGATTGCATTTTCATCGCCATCTACTGTGCCGCCACAGCCGCCAGCCGCGCGAATCTCCACAGAAGCTAGAAATAGCTTGCCATCAGCGGTTTCGCCCACAGCGCGGATGTAAGAATCCATCTCCATACGAATACGTGTTGCCAGCTTAAATTTGCCTAGCTTATCCGTGAGGTGGTAAGTGGCAGTAAGCGGAATTGGATTTGAATCCACTAAAAGATAAAGCGTTTTAATTGCATTTGCATCGGCTTGTGTTTGGTCGATAGCAATCTCAAGTGGCACTTGCGCACCGCTCTCAGCACGGCGTGGCGCAACAAAGGTAATAAAAGGCGCATCCGCCATCGGTCTTTGGGCAAAGAAAGCCTCTTTCACTAAAGGCCATTTTGAGGGGTCGGATTCAGCGTGTGTCTGCAAGCTGAAACTGATTAATCCCAAGCCTGCAAAAATTAGCCGTAATGCGAGGTTGATGCTTTTCATGAGTATCTCCAATTGAGTATCCGACTCACAACATAGTCAGTGATTAAGACCAAATCGTTTAATTAGTTCTCTAATTTTAAGTGATTATCAACAAATACGTAAATAATTCGCAAATTCTTCTTAAAAGCTGGGCTTTTAATGATTTTACGTATGGTCATGTTTTTAACGGTACATTAGTATTTGCATAATTAATTAACAAGTACTTAACATTTATCCTGACTCTAAGAATTGGCAATTATAAAATGAATAAAAAACTAATTTTTACACTGGTCGCGGCCAGTTTATCAACCTCAGCATTTGCTGAAGGTATTAATTTAAGCCCTGTAGTGGTTACGGCAACTAGATCAGCACAAAATAGCTTTGACTTACCAGTTTCTATTGATGTTGTGGATCAACGTAGCATCAAAGAAGGCCAGCTTCAAATGACGCTTTCTGAAAGCTTAATTCGCGTTCCTGGTATTACAGCACAAAATCGTAATCAACAAGCGCAAGACCCACAACTTTCAACCCGTGGTTTTGGATCACGCTCAAGTTTTGGCGTTCGTGGTATTAGACTTTATGTTGATGGCATTCCATTAACGATGCCTGATGGCCAGGGTCAGCCAGGTATTGTTGATTTGTCTGCAATCAAGAGCATTGAAGTGATGCGTGGTCCATTTTCATCGCTTTACGGAAACTCTTCTGGCGGTGTTATTCAGATGATTTCTCAAGATGCTCCAAAAACTCCCGAAGTTGGAGCGTCATTGATGTATGGTAGTTATGGTACTCGAAGAGAAGTGCTTAATGCCGGAGGTACAGAGGGCATTTTTGAATATAATTAAATCTATCAAACTTTGATACTGACGGTTATCGCGATCACAGCTCAAGTAGTAAAAAGCAAGCAACAGCTAAATTTAAATTCAATTTTAGCGACTCAACAAAATTAACAACACTTATTAATTGGATTGATCAGGATGCTCAAGATCCTCTTGGACTTTCTAGAGCAAACGTCGGAGAGCCATCAGCGTTTACAAACCCAAAGTCAGTTATTTCACAGGCTGATCAATCAAATACACGCGTTAGTAGAAAGCATACGCAAGTTGGGTTTAATTTAGAGCATGCCTTTAATGAAAACAATAGTATCAATCTAGTTACTTATGTCGGCACCCGCGAAAACTTGCAGTATCTTTCATTGCCTTCAGCTTCTCCAGTTTTTGCAAATGGTCGTGCAAGCTCTATTTCCAGAGATTTTTGGGGTAGTGATATTCGTTGGAATAACAAAGGCTCGATTTTTAATATGCCATACAGCTTAACAGCCGGTCTTAATTACGGTATTGCCGAAGATTCAAGACAAGACGTGAACGCGGATAATGGTGTTATGCGTACGATTACTGTTGCTAATAATAGTAACTACGGCTTAAACCGAAGTGAAGACAATATTTCAAAAAACTTTGATCAATACGCTCAAGGTAAACTATCTCTTTTGGAAAACTTAGATTTACACGCTGGTGTCCGTCATACAAAAGTGAATCTAACTGTCAGAGATAAGTTCCTGTCTGGCACAAGTGCTAACGGTAACAACAGCGGTTCAGTAGAGTATGACAAGACGACCCCAGTTATTGGTTTGATTTGGAAAGCGCATCCAGCACTTAACTTATATGCAAATTACGGCCAAGGTTTTGAAACACCGACCTTTGTCGAGGCTGCTTATACCACTTCAGGTGCGAATAGCACGCCTAACTTAACCCTAAAGCCAAGCGAAAGTCAAAACTATGAAGTTGGAGCCAAAGCTTTCATTTGGAACAATACACGCGCTAACTTTACATTATTTAAAACCGATACGAAAAATGAGTTGGTTGTAAAAGATACTGCAAATGGACGTTCTGCTTTTGGTAATGCAGACAAAACACAACGGTCTGGAATTGAGCTTTCTGTAGATTCTCAATTGCCAAATAACTTCTCATTGTATGGCGCATACACATTACTTGATGCTACGTTTGAGTCAGACTACTCATATACGGTGAACTCAGTTAATAAAGATATTAAAGCTGGCTATTTGCTTCCTGGTGCTTATAAAACACAAATCTATGGTGAAGTGGCATGGAAGGCACCATCAGTTGGTTTCTTTAGTGCCTTAGAAGGTTTTCACAACAGTAAAGTGTTTGTAGATGACGTGAACAGTGATGCTGCACCTGCTTATACAATATTTAATGTACGTGCTGGATTCCAGCAAAACATTAGCAATTGGCGTTTGAGTGAGTATCTTCGTGTTGAGAATATCTTTGATAAAGACTATATTGGCTCTATCAAAGTCAACGACGGAAATGCGCGCTTCTTTGAGCCAGCCGCAGGACGCAACTATATGGTTGGTGTGAGCGCAAGTTATCGCTTTTAATCAACTGTTAGTAACTCTAAAAGCCGTCATTATTTGACGGCTTTTTTATTGGTATCTAAGCAAGGAGTCTTTTTTGGCAATTTTAGGATTTAATCATTACAACTTACGAGCCGAGCGCTCCATGATGGAACAACTCAAGGTATTTTATCGAGATGTGGTTGGCTTGCGGATTGGTGATCGCCCGCAATTAACTAGCTTTGGTTATTGGTTGTATGCAGAAAGCAAAGATGTGTTGCATTTGTCTGAATCCAAGCCAGAAGAAAAGCGTAAAGAAAATGTGGCAACCACCTTTGACCATGTGGCATTCACGGCAACGGATTATGATGCAACGATTGTTCGTTTTGAGAAGTTAGGCATTCAGTTTAAAACCCGCGAAATTTCCGATGCAGGGCAAAAGCAGATATTTTTTCGCGACCCTGCGGGCAATGGCATTGAGCTGAATTTTTCTTAAAACGTAATCCTAAAAACAGCCTACCAAGTTTGGCTGTTAAATAACGCCATCAAATAGTTGTACTTTGACGGTGGTGCCTGCTTCTACGTTGCCCACGTCGTCATCAAGCACAATAAAGCAGTTGGCTTGCGACATTGAACTTAAAACGCCTGAGCTTTGATTGCCTGTTGTTTTAACTTGCCAATCGCCATCTTCCCCCACAAATAAAATCCCACGTTGAAACTCTGTGCGGCCTTTGAGCTTTCTGATGGGGCTGGTGCAAACCACATTGAGCATAGGAATGGCTGCGGGATTGGCTTGCCCCATGAGTACTAGCATGGCTTGCCTGACAAATTGATAGAACGTCACCATCACCGCGACAGGGTTGCCTGGTAGGCCAAAGTAATGGGCATTGCCGATTTTGCCAAAAGCGAGTGGGCGACCTGGTTTCATGGCGATTTTCCAAAACAGCACTTGGCCGAGTTTTTGGAGGAGCTGTTTCATGTAATCCGCTTCTCCAACGGATACGCCGCCGCTGGTTAAAATCACATCAGAACCTTCAGCCGCTTTGATGAGGGTTTTTTCTAATAAAATAGGATCGTCTGGAATCGCACCTAGGTCTTGTATCTCAGCGCCCATGCGGGTCAGCATTCCAAATAAGGTGTAACGATTGCTATCAAAAATCTGCCCTGTTTTTAAAGTGCTGCCGATGCTGGCAAGTTCGTCGCCTGTTGAAAAGAAGCTCACTTTCAGCTTGCGATAAACGGATACTTCACCAATGCCAAGTGATGCAATCAGCCCTAAATCAGCTGGGCTGATTTGATGGCCAACATTTAAAACAACTTGTCCCGCTTTAAGGTCCTCGCCTGCATAGCGAACATTGGCGCCACGATTTGGTGTGTCGGTAAATAGGATGAACTCACCATCAACTTCAACGCGCTCTTGGGCGATGACGGTATCTGTGCCTGCTGGGATAGCTGCGCCAGTCATAATTCTGACACAAGCCCCTTTTTCAAATCTGCCTGTTAAGGCATTGCCAGCAAAAGCTGCGCCTGTGATTTTTAGGCGCATTGTGCCCTGGGCTAAGTCGTCCGCATTAAAAGCGTAGCCATCCATCGCAGAATTGTCGTGGTTAGGTACATTGTGTGTGGTATGAATTTCTTCTGCCAATACACGCCCCAAAGCGGCATGAAGGTGCAGGCATTCTGTTTCTTGGACGGGGCTTAAAAAAGCTTTGATGTATTCTCTCGCCTGCTCAACAGGCATGGAATTTGGATCGTAGTCATCACATACGCTGGTGGTGTTCGCAAGCTCAGTGAGCGTTTTTTTAGTCGTCATTTTTTAAGCCAAGTATGAATAAATGCGGCAATTGAATTAATATCGTTCAGGTCAATTTGCGGGGTAGCGATCGGCAAATGGGTGTCCGTGGCAATAGCAATAATGTTGGCATCTTCTGATGCTAATAGCGGTGTGCCAAACGCAGCACGATGCACTTCAATCTTGGGAATGGCTTCATGTTTAAATCCTTCAGCCAATACTAGGTCAATTAAATTTCCATCCATTTGCGCGAGTAAATGGGCAAGATTAGGCTCATTTTCCGCATGCGGAGTACGCACTAACTCTGTCATTAAAGCCCACCTTTGGCGGGATGCGACCATCATCTGCACAGCGCCTGCTTGACGCAATTTGAAGCTGTCTTTGCCTTCATGGTCGATATCAAATTCGTGGTGCGCATGCTTCACAACCGAAATACGTAAGTCTTTTTGGATAAGTGCGGGAATAAGTTGTGTCAATAAAGTGGTTTTGCCGATGCCGCTACTGTGGGCGCAAAAACCTAGCACGGGGATTTTATTGATCTGCTTATGGTTGTTCAAGATTCACCCTCAAGCATGTTCAATTCTTCAGGTGTGTTGACGTTGGAAAATGCTAAAGGATTGTCGTCAAAACTCACTTCAACATAAGCATGTTTTTTTTGCCAGTCTTCCACTTTTCGGCCACCAGCGTTTAAAAAGTTTTCTAGGTTTTGTGCCAAATTTGTTCGGCATAAGCAAAATACTGGGTGATGCTGATCGCCTGTTTTCGCAACGGCAATATCTGATTTTTGCGCCTCTAATGCCGCCATTAATCGCGCGCATAAATCCTCTGAAATAAGCGGTGAATCACATGGTACGCTGAGTAGAAATTCAGTTTTTGCGGCTTTCATGCCAGCATGTAAGCCTGCTAAGGGGCCTGCAAAGTCTGATATCTCATCAGCAATGATGGTAAAGCCAAACCCTTGGTAAGTCTCTATTTCTCTGTTGGCGTTAATCAAAATCTCGCTAACTTGGGGGTTCAAACGCTTAATGACATGCTTAATCATAGGCTCGCCTTTAAGCGGAACAAGACCTTTATCAATGCCGCCCATGCGACGTGCTTTGCCGCCCGCTAGGATGAGCCCTGTGATGTTGTCTTTGTTCATTTAGCCGCCAGTATGTGACATAAAGCGAACAACGGCAGGCGCTGCACGCTTCAGGTCAAAGTCATGGCCTTTAGGTTTGATTTTCATGCTCTCGATAATGGCTTTCTTGAGTGGTTCGTCATCATGAGGATGGGCGCGCAAAATCGGCATCAGTTCGATTTTGTCATCTTGGCCTAAGCATAAATACAATTCGCCTTTGCAAGTGATGCGAACACGGTTGCACGCCTCGCAAAAGTTGTGGCTATGCGGCGAGATAAAGCCAATTTTGGTATTGGTATCGGCAACTTGCCAATAGCGTGCAGGCCCCCCAGTATTAAGCGCGCTACTGACAAGCGGGTAATGTTTTTGGAGTGTGGCGAGTGTTTCTGTGTTGCTGACAAAAGAGCTATCGCGGGCGTGGTCAACAATGCCTATGGGCATTTCTTCAATAAACGAAATGTCAATGGCTTGTTCGATAGCGAAGCCCACTAAATCTAGGCTTTCATCATCATTAATACCGCGCATGAGGACGGTGTTGAGTTTGATGTTTTCAAAACCGGCTTGTTTGGCGGCAGTAATGCCACGTAAGACTTTATCTAAATCGCCCACGCGCGTGATGTTTTTGAAGCGCTTAGCGTTTAAGCTATCTAAGCTGATGTTGATGCGCCAGACGCCAGCTGATTTAAGCGCTTGCGCTTGTTGCTCAAGCTGTGAGCCATTGGTGGTGGTGACAAGCTCGCGCACGCCAGCTAATTGACCGATTTCTTCAAATAACCAAATCGCATTTTTGCGCACCAAAGGCTCACCGCCTGTAATGCGTACTTTGCTTACCCCCAGTGAAACAAAGGCTTTAACAATGCGGGCGCATTCCTCAAGTGATAAGACTTCATCTCGGGGTAAGAAAGAGACATCTTCACCCATGCAATAAGTGCAACGAAAGTCGCAGCGGTCGGTAATCGACAAGCGAATGTAATCAACTTGTCGTCCGTGTGCATCAATAAGTATGTTTGGTTGGGAGTGCATGATTGATTGTTATTGGGCTGAGGCTAGATATTAAGGTTTAGTCCCGCGAGATACAATGCTATTCAAATTGTGGATATTGACTAATTGGCTCTTTGATAGAGCCTGAATTTTTCGTGTCTATCTGCTGGGCGTTTATATTGCCAAATCACTTTCCAACTCTCACCTGGATTAATATCTCCATGATTTTTGTTTTCTTGCACCAAATACAAACGGCAATTTGGCTCAGCGTTTTTTTGTAAAGGTATGACACGCAAGTTGGTGTAGTAGTCTAATAAGGCTTGTTGTGATTGACCGAAGCCAACGCTGTTGATACAGCCATGTTTTGCAGGCAGAGCTTTTTGAAAGCTAAGCATCACACCTCTATAGCTTTTTGCAGAATCTATCATAGGCAACCATAGCGCCATGAGCAGGGTCCACGCCATTGTGATTCCTACAGCCCAATCAGTCACTGCAGCTCGGTTAGAGCGTTTTGCATTGATGGTAATCGCCCAAATAAACGTAGCAAATAGCGCTATCATTAGCGAGGGGATATTGATATGGGCTTCAGCAAGGCCCGATAGAAAATGCATGCGCCCTGACAATTTTGCTGGATAGCCAGTTACGATGGCAAACCAACCTAGCCAAATCAGGATGCCCATTAATCCAAATAAAATCAGACCAAACCAATTGAGTGCGCCAGCAGCGCCGCGTTTAAGGGTTTCAGCGCATCCACCAGCCATGGCTACTAATGGCAAAAGAAGAGTCAGTGCGTTGACGTCAATGTTTTTAGACTTTAATCCAATGACAAAAAAGCCGATCAGGAAAAACGTAATAATCAGTTGAAATCTTGGTTTAAATAATAAGCTAGAACGGAAGCGCCAAATGCCCCAAGCGGCGATTGGCAAAGCAGGCCAGGCAAACCAACACAGGGTGCGGATGGAATATAAATGGTTGAGTTGCGTGAATTCGATTTGATGTTGCCACCAATCGCTTAAATGGCTTGGTGAGATATGCCAAATTAAAGCCGGCCATAATAAAATCCAAGGCGCCAATGTGAAACTGGCTAAGCCAAGGACAATCGCATAGCTTTTGGAACGCCAAGCCTTAAAGAGTAAAGGTAAAGTAATCGCTGTAAGTAAGCTAATCGCGGCTGTCATAAGCCCAGTAGACATAAAGCTGATGCCGATGCCTGTGCCAAGCAATACGCTGGCTCTGAATGGACGGCGTTTAGCAAGTGCTAATGCGTAGAAGGCCATGGCACTGCCTGTTAAGGCTGAGACTTCGGGCATTAATGAATGCGCGGTTACAATGAGCCCGATAGAACTCAGCAAAATGAAAGTAGTTTGGCGGCCAATGCCCTCGCCCCAAAGTTCTCGACCTATCATACCTGTGATGAGTAGTGTTAACGCCATCCAGAAGCCACTCACAATGCGGGCTGCATCATGTGTATTTAAAATAGGGCTTAGTAGTTTTGAAGCAGTTGCCGCAGAAAGGTAATACAGCGGTGGATTTTTAATCCTAGTTTCGCCAACGGCGATAGGGTCAAGCAAATGTTCGCCAGCGAGCATGGATTTGATAATGCTGATGCTGGTGGATTCGTTGGGCTTCCAAGGTTGATGGCCGATCAGTCCTAAACACACCCAAATAAAGCATAGAATAATCAGTAGGCGCATCTTTGCTGCCTCACCTATTCTTGCTCTTGGTGTGGCTAGATTGCCTTGCCAATCATGATCAATCTCAAATGCCATCTAGATTTTTCCTTGATTTGATGCGCTGTTTTTAGTTAAAGGATAGTCTAAAATAAAAAAGGCAGCGTGAGCTGCCTTTTTTGAGTATGCACCCAACATTACATGCCGTATTTTTGGCGGAATTTTTCAACACGACCAGCAGTGTCTAAAATCTTTTGCTTGCCTGTGTAGAATGGATGGCATTGTGAACATACTTCGATGTTCAAGTCTTTGCTGTTAGTAGAACGCGTTTTGAACTTGCTGCCGCAGCTGCAAGATACGTTAATTTCGTTGTACTCTGGATGAATTTCGGCCTTCATGGTCAAATCTCTTTCAATAGCTTTTTACTGAGCCCGCAATTATCAATGAATTATTTAAATTAAGCAACTACTACGCTGATATTTAAGCCGAGCAATTAACCTCTGCGCATGCTATCAAAGAAGTCAGCGTTGTTTTTGGTTGCTTTGATTTTGTCGAGCAAGAATTCCATCGCTTCCAAGTCGTCCATTGGGTAGAGCAATTTACGTAGCACCCAAATCTTTTGCAGAATATCTTTTTCAATCAACAGTTCTTCACGGCGTGTACCAGACTTATTGACGTTAATCGCTGGATAAATGCGTTTTTCAGCCATGCGGCGGTCAAGATGGATTTCCATATTGCCCGTGCCTTTAAATTCTTCATAAATCACGTCATCCATACGAGAGCCTGTATCTACAAGCGCTGTTGCGATGATGGTGAGCGATCCGCCTTCTTCAATATTACGTGCCGCACCAAAGAAGCGTTTTGGACGCTGTAGCGCATTGGCATCCACACCGCCGGTTAATACTTTGCCTGAGGCTGGAACAACCGTGTTGTAAGCGCGCGCCAGGCGGGTGATGGAGTCTAACAAAATCACCACATCCTTTTTATGTTCAACCAGACGTTTTGCTTTTTCTAGTACCATTTCAGCCACTTGTACGTGACGTGTTGCCGGCTCATCAAAGGTTGAAGCAACCACTTCGCCTTTTACAGAGCGCGTCATTTCCGTTACTTCTTCAGGACGCTCATCGATCAATAGTACGATTAAGCTAACATCAGGATGATTGGCGGTAATCGCATGTGCAATATGTTGCATCATCACGGTTTTACCGCTTTTTGGACTTGCCACTAAAAGCGCACGTTGACCACGGCCAATTGGCGCAATCATGTCAATCACTCGGCCAGTGACATTTTCTTCACTGCGAATATCACGCTCTAATGTAAGCGGGATGGTCGGAAATAGTGGTGTTAAGTTTTCAAATAGAATCTTGTTCTTGGTGTTTTCTGGGGATTCACCATTGACGCTATCGACTTTGACTAAAGCAAAATAACGTTCGCCATCTTTAGGGGTACGAATCTCGCCTTGTATGGTGTCGCCAGTGTGTAAATTGAAACGACGAATTTGTGAAGGTGAAACATAAATATCATCTGGGCCTGCTAAGTACGAAGTATCTGGTGAGCGCAAAAAGCCAAAGCCATCTTGCAAGACTTCTAAAGTACCATCCCCAAAAATGCTATCGCCTTTTTTGGCGGTATTTTTCAACAAAGCAAATATTAAGTCTTGCTTGCGCATACGGCTCGCGTTTTCAATCTCGCTGGCGATGGCCATATCGACGAGTTCTGTGACTGGGAGATGTTTTAGGTCTGATAGATGCATATGAGGGAGCTCACTGGAAAACGAAACTACTTAAGAGGGATGATAAAGCTTAGAAGTTACAAAAATAGAACTTACAAAAAGTGCCTGGCTCTGAATGAACCAGACACGAGATTATATTGATTAAATGTTGCTGTCAATAAAAGCGGTTAGTTGTGATTTTGATAGGGCACCAACCTTCGTTGCTTCGACGTTGCCATTTTTGAATAGCATCAATGTTGGAATGCCGCGAATACCATATTTAGGTGGCGTGTTTTGGTTTTCATCAATATTAAGCTTAGCAACTTTCACGCGGCCTTCATATTCTTTTGCCACTTCATCTAAAATTGGCGCAATCATTTTGCAAGGGCCACACCACTCAGCCCAGTAATCAACCAAGACTGGAAGTTGTGATTGTAAAACGTCTTGCTCGAAAGCGTCGTCGCTAGTGTGAATGATTTGGTCGCTCATTTTATGGTGAACCTTTAAAATTGAATAAATACTTTAAATAAATAGAAAGGAAAATACTATTTCGCTATCCTAGCGAAAAAACCGCCTTTAGTGAAGTGTTGTCTGCATCTCTTTTGCATGAATTCGGGCTGATTGTTGTTGGGAATATCGCAAACTATTCGTCTTTGCTTGTGTTGGTGATAATATTTAGTGATGAACTCCACACAAGCTTTTAGCGCCATTCTTTATTTCAGCCGATTTTTATTGGCCTTGTGCCTGCTCACATTGGTCAGCGTTGATGCAAATGCCGAAGCCTCTAAAAGCTTTGTCATGAAGGACCTTGCTGGCAAATCGCACCGCCTCTCTGATTATCAAGGCAAATGGGTGCTCGTCAATTATTGGGCAACCTGGTGCCCTTCCTGTTTGGATGAAATACCCGATTTCATTGATTTGTATGAAAAGCATAAAGCTAAGGATTTGGTTATCTTAGGGGTTGCTGTGGATTATAAAAATGAGCGTGAGGTGCGCCATTTTGTGGATGACATGTTGGTCTCTTATCCGATTATTCTTGGCACGCCCAAAATCTTCGCCCAATTTGGTTCGTCATCCGTGTTACCGACAACCTTGATTTTCAACCCTCAAGGTAAGTTAGTAAAAACCAAGCGAGGCCAGCTTACTAAGCAGGTCGTGGAGCTAATGATGCTGTCGCCGCCGAATGAGTCGCTCGATCTATTGGCGCCCTAATACAAATAAAAAAAACCTGCTTAACGCAGGTTTTTTTTGACTAACATTTACTTTAAGTGGGTGTTTCTATGCTGACGCCATTTTCATCTAATACATTCAAGTTATTTTCACCTGCAAAATGCATCAACTGAGCATAACCTTCAGGATTGATGTCTTTTAGCTTCAAATCCACTGCCAAACAACGCACGCCATTCACAACGCGGGGCTTTAAGTAAGGTGAGTATTTGAGTTTGCGGTCTGCGCCAAAGCTTGCATAAGTACTGCACATGCGGTCGACCCAGTCGCTTGGACGGAAGGGCTTGCCAGCGCGGGTCAGGCCTTCAATGATAATTTCTTTAGTTGTTTCGCTCATATAAATTGCCTAGATATCTTTAAGTAATCGTTAAAACATAATGGCTTATTTTGTATAAGCCGTATTTTATCAGTGAATGATGTTGTACTTAGTCGATGTATTCAAAAACTTTGACAACAGTTTTTACGCCACCAATGCTGCGTGCGATTTCAACCGCATCATCTGCTTCTTTGTGTGTTACCAAGCCTAATAGATAAACATTTCCGCTCTCTGTGACCACTTTGACGTAATTGGCAGAGAATTTATTTTCTTTAAGGAAGTTCACTTTTACCTTTGACGTAATGTAAGCATCGTTAGTTCTCACGCTAAGTGAGCTGTTTTTTGCAATCTCAAGGTAGTTTTTGATGCTCGCTACGTTTTCAATCGGCTTAACGAGTGATTCGGCTTTTTTCTTATTTGCATCATCTGATACTTCGCCTGTTATTAGCACTTGGCGGTTAAAGCTCGTAATGTTGGCATGAACCTTTTCTTTTAGGCTGTCTGCAATCGCCTTGCTTGCCTTGAGTTCAATGGCTTGATCTTCAATATAAGTGCCTGAAGTTCGCCTGTCCGCTGCCATTGAGCCGCCAACTGCAGCGCCGCCCACAATCATAGGAACGCAAGCGGTGAGTTGGGTGCTTAGCGCAGCTGCTAAGATGAAAGTGCTCAGTGAGGTTTTAGTGAATGCATGCATTTAATCTACTCCTAGTAAAAGACAATCGATAGCATCGCATAAGCAATGCAAAATAAGAATATAAGCCTCTTGAATTCTTGCTGGGCTGTCGTTTGGAACACCTAGATGGATGTCCTCATCCTCCAACAGCTCAACCAGCAAGCCGCCATCACCGCCACTAAAAGCAATCACTCTCATGTTACGTTCTTTTGCGGCTTTAATGGCATTTAAAATATTGGCGGCATTGCCGCTGGTACTAATCGCAACAAGCACATCGCCAGATTGTCCCAGTGCCAGCACTTGCTTAGAAAAAGTTTGGTCGTAATGACCGAAATTTGCAATCGCTGTCAGCGTTGTACTGTCGGCACTCAATGATATTGCCGCTAAACCTGGCCGCTCCATTTCAAAATGGTTGAGCATGCGAGAGCTGAAGTATTGAGCGTTAGCAGCGCCAGCACCGTTCCCGCATGCTAGCACTTTCTTTTCTTTCAGAAATGCTTCGACGATCATCTCCGCGGATGCCGCAATCGGCCCAGCCAGTAATTCTGCTAGTGCCAGTTTTAACTGCGCACTGTCTTCGAAATGATCAATGATACGCGTTTTTAAATCCATGAAATTACCAGCGCTTTCTCTATTTTTAAGCTTCAAAGGCATTTTTAATCTAATCAATGTGACGAGCGTCCACTTTGTCCATCAAGATCACATCAAACCTGCAAGCTTGATTGCCATCCTGCTGAAGATAGTAAGCCGTTGTTGTGACAATTTTTTTATGTTGTTTTGACGCGGTAATGCTCGCTTCAGCCCCACCAAAAAATTTGCTTTTACGGAGGCGCACTTCAATAAACACTAAACTTTGGCCATCTTGCATGATTAAATCTATTTCACCAAAGCGATAAAGGTAGTTAGTCTAAATTAACTTTAATTCTTTGGCTTTTAAGTACTCTGCCGCAAAATTTTCGGCTGCTTGACCTTTATCATTCATCGCATTTTTTTAGGGTGTGGCCTCTAGCCTGACACCATCACCAGTAAAACTCGCGTTGGATAAGGTGCGCTTTATTTCACCTGCCGCACTTAGCTCTATTTTGCCAGAAAGTCCGTTGATTGTTGCGCTGCTCGCCGGCATCATGTCCAGTGTAATGAGTATTTCATAGGCATCTGCACCTAGCGCAAACCATCGCTGCATTTCACCTGCTGGTAAGTCCTTGGCGGCTTCTTTGTATAGAGTGAATTTAGGGTTATCTCTATCGATTAACCATGGCGCATCAACAAATCGGATGCCTTTTAATATTGCATCATCAGCATTAAAACTCAGGCCGTTAAAAATTTCAGATAATGCAAAAGTTGGAATATTGGTCGGCAGTAATGCTCTGGTTGACCTTGCACTCTCAGCTGTTTCTGCCATAAAAATCATGTCGCAAGCGCAATCGTTGATTTGTTTTTTGATGTCTTGATCATCGGCATTCATGACAGTCAAAAGTCCTCCTTCTGCCAGCCAAATCAACTTGAAGGCTTCAAGATGCTTTTGATTGTTCGCTTCCTTAGTATTAACAATGGCCGCTTTGGTCATGCCTGAGTTTTGGGCCAGTTTGATTATTTGCTGAATTTCATCGATTGCTGACAAACCATAAAAGAACTGATTAGCTGGCCTAGCCTTATTTTCTGTTTTGTGGAGCATTAATGTGATGGTTGGGCTTGTCTCATGGCTCACTGCTTCAACGGCATCATTGGTTAACGGACCAAGTACGTAATTTGCGCCTTCGTTTAATGCTTGTTGATAACGTGGCATGGTAGATGCTGCGTCAGCTTCAGTTGCATAGATTTTGACAGCGGCATTGTCATTGGCGATTTTTTTTGCAGCAGTAAACCCTCGTTCAATCGCATCCGAGATTGGATAAAGTGATGCATTTGAAAATGGCAATAACAATGCCACAGAGCCTCTTAGTTTTGCTTTTTGGGGAGTTTTTTTAGTAGATGATGCAGGAAATAATTGAGCTGCAATGCTGTTTTTAGCAGAATGATCAGGATAAGCAAGATGCCAGCGATCGATGGCTTGTTGATTACTTTCGCCGTTACTTTGGTACTTTGCAGCCAAGGCCAAGTCAATCCATCCTTGGATCGCGTTGTCGGTGCTATTTCCTCGCATTTCAGTCAGATTTTTTTTACTCAACACGGAAACAATTTCCCAGATCTGATGCTCGTTTGCATTCATATCCTCTTGGCTGGATGGTGTTAGTCTTTGAAACAACTCATCAGTAATGACTCTTTGCTCTAAAGCGCGAAGGCTATCTGATTGGTTTTCGTAGGCGAGTGCCAGGCTTGTGTGTAAACTGATACTAGCTTGCAAATTGAATGATTTATTTGTTTGAAGAGGCAGCAATTCAAGAAATGTTGTCTCAAAATCACCCTCTAAGCTAGCAAAAATTCCAGAAATGAGCTTCGAATATGGAGATAATTTTTGGATGTTTGCTGCGGCGATTTGCGCGCAAGCTTTGTCATTTTTTTTAAGGCAGTTATAGCTATCTGCAAAGTATTCTTCACTGCTTTTAGTTATTTTGGGATTTTGTTCCGCATAGGCTAAATTGTTTATTCCTAATACAAAAGAGAATGCTGATAAAATCAGCAAGAAAAGCATGAAAGAAAATTTGAATTGAGTATTCATGATGAGCCTATATTATATGTGGTCGCGACTCCAATTGGAAACCTCCAAGATATTACTTTGCGTGCGCTTGAGGTTTTAAAAACGGTGGATGTGATTGCAGCAGAAGATACGCGGCATACCTCGCATTTGCTATCACATTTTGCGATTCAAAAAAAACTCATCGCTGTGCATGAGCACAATGAACAAAAATCTGCACAAATCTTGCTAGAGCGGCTGCGAGCTGGGGCGTCGATTGCACTGGTCACTGATGCCGGTACACCAGGCATTAGCGACCCAGGCGCAATTGTGGTGGATGTGCTTCGAGAAGCCGGCGTGAAAGTTGTACCAGTGCCAGGCGCGAGTGCGGTGATTGCTGCGCTATCCGCTTCTGGCATTACCGCTAATGGCTATGTTTTTTATGGATTTTTACCAGCAAGTGGCTCACAAAGACGTAAGACTTTAGAAGCCTTAAAAGGCTATTCTTCAACACTGGTATTTTATGAAGCGCCGCATCGTATTATTGAATGCGTTGAAGATTTAGCTAAAGTATTAGGTGGTGAGCGTCGCATTACCATTGCTCGAGAGCTCACTAAAACATTCGAAACTTTTCATCGTTGTGTTTTGCAAGATGCAAAAGGATGGCTTGAAAGTGATCCTAATCAGCAGCGTGGCGAGTTTGTGCTTTTAGTAGAGTCCGCCGCAGTTGTTGAAGAAGCAGATATTAGCGAAGATGCTGAGCGAATATTAAGATTGCTCTTGGCAGATTTGCCACTCAAACAAGCGGTAAAATTGGCCACTGAAATTACGGGGGTGAAGAAAAACATCCTTTATGAATTTGCACTAAAACTTAAAGACGAATAAGCATGGATAAAATCACTATTACCCGCCCAGACGACTGGCACTTACATTTACGCGATGGCGATGCGCTAAAGGCTGTCTTGCCAGATACAGCTCGCCGATTTGCCCGTGCGATAGTCATGCCTAACTTGCGTCCGCCAGTTACAACGACGGCCTTGGCTGCTGAATATCGTCAACGCATTTTGGATGCACTACAAAAACCCACAGTTCGTCCTGAGCGTGTCGAAGGACAGCATATTTCCACCGCTCGACAAATGCAGGGCGAAAGATTCAGTTTTGAGCCTTTAATGACAGTTTATTTGACCGACAACACCACGGTGGCTGAAATTGAAAAAGCATCTACCAGTGGTTTTGTCCGAGCGGTTAAATACTACCCGGCAGGCGCTACAACCAATTCTGATTCTGGAGTCACGGATTTAAATAAATGCAATCAAGTGTTTGAGGCGATGCAAGCACTCGGCATGCCTTTGTTGATGCATGGCGAGGTCACCGATGGCGATGTGGATATGTTCGATCGTGAATGTGTATTTATTGACCGCCATCTGAAGCCGTTATTGGAGAAATATCCAGCGCTTAAAGTCGTGTTTGAGCACATCACCACTAAAGATGCCGCTGAATTTGTTGCAAGTGCACCAAGTAATGTGGCGGCAACCATTACGCCGCACCATTTGCTGATGAATCGTAATGCCATGTTTAGCGGCGGAATCCGTCCGCATCACTATTGTTTGCCTATCTTAAAGCGTGAAGAACACAGAATTGCCCTAGTTAAAGCTGCGACATCCGGCAGCCCTAAATTTTTCTTAGGCACAGATAGTGCACCGCATGCTAAATCAGCTAAAGAGGCCTCTTGTGGTTGCGCTGGCATGTATAGTTCGCATGCTGGCATTGAGCTTTATGCGGAAGTTTTTGAAGCGGCGAATGGGTTGGATAAACTAGAGGCGTTTGCGAGTTTTTACGGTGCCGATTTTTACGGCCTGCCTCGTAATAAAGACCAAATCAGCTTGGTGAAAGAGGCTTGGACTGTGCCGGAAAGTATTATCTTCGCTGGTGATGTATTGGTGCCGTTGCGGGCAGGGCAAACTGTTGCTTGGAAGATGGTTTAAAGCTGCCAATCAATCGTTGTTTCGCCTCGCTTAGTCAGATAAGCGTTGATTTTTGAAAATTGATGATTGCCAAAAAACCCTCGATGCGCGGATAAAGGCGATGGATGAGGGGATGTGAGCACTAAATGCTTGTTGGTATCAATAATCTCGCCTTTTTTTTGCGCATAACTGCCCCACAGCACAAATACCAATCCTTCGCGATGCTTGTTTAATGCTGTAATTGCGGCATTGGTAAACGTTTCCCAGCCCCGCTTTTGATGTGAGCCTGCGTTGCCAATTTCAACAGTCAGTGTTGCATTAAGCAGCAAAACGCCTTGTTGTGCCCATGGCGTTAGATCTCCTTCGCTACTCATTTTGATGCCTAAATCGGCTTCAATTTCTTTGAATATGTTTCTTAGTGATGGCGGAATCTTAACGCCTTGCGGTACTGAAAAGCTCAAGCCGTGTGCTTGTGCTTTACCTTTGTCATCTCCATGGTAAGGGTCCTGTCCAATGATAACCACACGAACCTTGTCAAAGGGGGTCTGGTTAAAGGCATTGAAAATCAGCGGGCTGGGTGGATAAATGGTTTTTTCTGCCGCTTTTTCTTGCTTTAAGAAATCGCGTAGCGACTGCATATAGGGCTTGTTTAACTCTGCGCCTATCATGGCTTGCCATGATGTATCTAGTTGTTCAGTGTGTTCCGCGACCATAGTGACTTAACCGTTTATTGATGAAGATGTTTCATTATAAAGGTCGCTATCGTTTGCGTGTTAAAATGGACATGAAGCTGGCCAGACAGTCGCTGTCGCTTAGGCGAGGGAGGAAAGTCCGGGCTACGCAGAGCAGGATGACGGCTAACGGCCGTACGCTGAAAGCTAGCAATAGTATAAGGCGCGGAATAGGGCCACAGAGACGAGCGTATTAAGTTACGGTGAAACGCGGTAACCTCCATCCGTAGCAAGACCAAATAGGCTGACAATGGCGTGGCTCGCGCTGTCAGCGGGTAGGTTGCTTGAGCGCGCGAGTAATTGCACGCCTAGATGAATGACTGTCACTTGCCGCAAGGCGAGAACAGAACCCGGCTTATCGGCCAGCTTCACTTTTCTTGTTTTTGTTCACTCCGCTTCATTTTTTTCTTCTAAATTCCTTTAGCCTTTCTGCGCTGAAATCATTTTCAAAAATAATAAATGCTTTTGATTTTTTCTTCTGAATCCCGCAAACCTTTTGTGGGCTTGGGTTTGTTAAATAATCTTAAATTTCGCCTATTTTTTTCACTCTTTATAAGTCACATTCATTAAATTAGCTATGTGCTTATTTATTAAAGATATTTTATTTATGTGAAAAATGCGCTAAGTCATTGTCCTGTAAAGGAAAAATCATAAAAAAGGGCTTGCGATAGTCCCTTTTTTTATCTATAGTGTCATTTAGTGGGTGAAAGTGGTGTTTTGTGGGAATTTGCTGACCGGATGGGTTGTACTCATCTTCCCCTTCGGTCAGCAAGTTTTTTACACTTTTATCAACACTCATCAAGATAAAAAAGGATTTAACAGATTTTATGTTTCGCGGCGCTTCATCATTAAGTTTAGATGTGAAAGGTAGGCTGGCTGTACCAGCCAAGCATCGCGACGCCCTTTTATCACAAAGTGCGGGTCAGCTTGTGTTGACCGCACATCCTCACCGCTGCTTATTGCTGTATCCGCAAGTGGCTTGGGAGCCTATCCAAGCAAAAATGATGTCCTTATCCTCATTCGACAAACGCTCAAGTGCTTTGCAGCGCTTGTTAGTGGGTTATGCCGAGGATATGCAGATGGACGCAGCAGGCCGCTTGCTGGTCTCGCCAGCGCTTCGTGAGTTTGCGGGTTTGGATAAACATGCGATGTTAGTTGGTCAGGGTAGCCACTTTGAAATATGGAGTCTCGATGCTTGGCGCGCGCAATTAGATATTGTGATTGCAAGTGAAGATTTGGCATTACCCACTGAATTAGAAGGCTTCTCACTGTGAGCGCGAGCTCACCATTGACCCAGTCTGAACAATTGGTAGGAGAGGTGTCGCCACACATTACGGTGATGATTGAGGAGGCGGTTGAAGGTTTGGCGATTAAGCCAGCTGGCACTTACGTCGATGGTACGTTTGGACGTGGTGGACATAGCCGCAAGATTTTGGAAAAGTTGGGAAGTGAAGGTCGTTTGATTGCGCTAGATCGTGATTTGGCGGCTGTAAGTGCTGCGGCATCTATTCAAGATGCCCGTTTTCAAATTGTACATCGTCATTTTGCTGCCCTGGAAGAAGTGCTAGCTGAGCTAGATATTTCTACTGTGGATGGAATTTTGTTGGATTTGGGCATTTCATCTCCGCAAATTGATATTGGCGAGCGTGGATTTAGTTTTAGATTTGATGGCCCATTGGATATGCGTATGGACCAAAGTAGCGGGCAAACCGCTGCTGAGTTTGTCGCGGTAGCTACAGAACAAAAATTGGCGGAGGTTATAAAGGCTTATGGTGAAGAACGGTTTGCTAAACAGATTGCAAGGGCGATTGTTGCGGCACGCGCAGGGGGGGATGCCATCTCCACTACGAAACAACTTGCCAAGATCGTGGCAAGTGCCATCCCAAAAATCGAGCCTGGCCAAGACCCGGCGACGCGCACTTTTCAAGCTCTTAGGATTTTCCTCAATCAAGAGCTTGAGGAGTTATCGCTAGTGTTGCCACAGTGCTTGCATATGCTTGCCCCGCAAGGTCGATTGTCCGTGATTAGTTTTCATTCGTTAGAAGACCGCATTGTGAAGCAGTTTGTAAAAGGTGAACAAGACAGAGATGACTTGCCATCAAACTTTCCAGTGTTGGCGAAAGATTTGCCGCAACCAAGAATGATGGCGATAGGTAAAACGCAAAAACCAAGCGCGCAAGAAGTGAAGAGAAATCCAAGGTCGCGCAGTGCAGTGCTTCGGGTGGCTGAGCGGACGAATGTGAGTTTGTAGATGACACGTTTAAATCTCATTTTATTTGCTGTATTGATTCTTAGCTCGCTCAGTCTTGTGACTTCGCAGCATAAGTCACGCAAGTTAATTTTTGAGCTGCAGCAACAGCAAGAAACGGCGAAATTCTTAAATACGGAGTGGAGTCAGCTGCAATTAGAGCAAGGGACTTGGGCGATGCATAGTCGTTTGGAACAAGTAGCTTCTGATTTATTGCACATGCATGTGCCGGACACTAAACATATTCAAATTGTGGCGCCTGATGATGTGCCTTTGCCACAATCAATTACGCCAACATCAAAATAAGGAATGCGCTTCTAAAATGGCCGTTGTTCAGCAAACCATCAAACTACCGCAGTGGCGTCGTCGCTTTCTGTTGGTATTGGTATTGCTGGGTTTCGCCGCATTAATCGGGCGGGCCGTTCTTTTGCAAGGTGTGCGGCATGAGTTTTATCAAAAAGAGGGAGCAGCAAGAACAACGCGCTCAATGATGCTTTATGCGCACCGCGGCATGATCAATGACCGCAATGGTGAGCCGCTAGCAATTAGCTCACCAGTTGAGTCTATTTGGGCAAACCCAGCCGATACCAAAGCAACTAAGGAGCAGCTTGAAAAATTAGCCAAGTTGTTAGATTTAAGCCCGGCTGAAGTTGGCGCTAAACTTGCCAATCAAAATCGAGACTTTGTGTATCTCAAGCGCAGAATTTCACCTGAGCTTGCTAATCATGTGATGGCCTTGCGCATTCCTGGTGTCAATATGCAGCGTGAATACAAGCGCTTTTATCCTGCTGGCGAAGTAACAGCGCAGTTGGTTGGCTATACAGGGTCGGATGAAAATGGTTTGGATGGGTTCGAGTATCAGTACCAAAAATGGTTATCTGGCAAAGCAGGTAGTCGCCATGTGATTAAAGATAGACAGGGCCATATTGTTGATGACTTAGAAGCCGTCAAGTTGCCGCAAGATGGTCATGATTTAGTGCTTTCAATCGATAGTAAAATTCAGTATCTGGCCTATCGCGAATTATCAAAAGCGGTGGAAGAGAACAAAGCAAAAGCAGGTGCTGTTGTTGTGTTAAACGCCAAAACTGGCGAGGTTTTGGCGATGGTTAATTTACCAGCCTACAATCCAAACAATCCAAACAAAGAAAGTGCGAAGTCACGCAATCGGGCAATTATCGATCTTTTTGAGCCAGGCTCAACGATGAAGCCTATGACCATTGCGGCAGCAATGGAAACTGGAAAGTACACCGCAGAGACTGAAATTGACACTGCACCTGGTACTTATAAAATTGGTACGGCAACGGTGCATGATTCCCATCCTAATGGCACCTTGACGGTAGCTCAGGTCATTCAGAAATCGTCTAATGTCGGTTCTGCAAAAATTGCTCTATCGCTTGAGCCGCAATACATGTGGGGCGTATTTAATCAGTTGGGCTTCGGTACGATCGCGCATGTTAATTTCCCCGGGGAAGCTTCAGGCAAGCTGAGAAATTACAAAGCATGGCATCCCATTGAGCAGGCGACTATTTCTTATGGAAACGGTATTAGTGTCACGCTGTTGCAGTTAGCGCGGGCCTATACCGTTTTTGCTAATGACGGCGAATTAAGACCAGTCACATTACTTAAATCAAAAGAGATTGCCGTTGGTCAGCAGGTTTTTTCAAAAGCCACAGCGCTGAGCGTGCGGGATATGCTTGAGACGGTTGTTCAGGCAGGTGGGACGGCGCCAAAAGCGCAAGTCATGGGTTACCGCGTTGCAGGTAAAACGGGCACAGCACACAAGCCAGGTATAGGCGGCTATCAAGATAAATATATTGCATCGTTCGTGGGCATGGCGCCTGCAAGCAATCCGAAATTAATTGTTGCCGTCATGATTGATGAGCCTAGCAATGGTCAATATTACGGCGGTATTGTCGCAGCGCCAGTATTTAGTGCTGTGATGGGCGCGACGCTCCGTATGATGGGGGTTCCGCAAGATGCGCCCAATAATAATGTGATCTTGACGCCTCTGAATTTGCCTGAAGTGAAGGAAGCTACCTAATGCATACGCTTCATTCATCAATAAAAATGCACGCTAATATTAAGCAAATGACGGCAGATAGTCGCCAAGTGAAGGCTGGTAGTTTGTTTATCGCTTATCAAGGGGATAGGGCAGACGGTCGTGCTTATATTTCAGAAGCTATTAATCAAGGTGCCTCTGCAGTTATTTGGGAAAAAGACGGCTTTGTATGGAATACAGCCTGGAAAATTCCAAATCAGCCTATTTTGGGTTTGAAAAAAGAAGTCGGCGCAATGGCCAGCGAGTTTTATGGCATGCCATCCGATCAGCTTTGGATGGTCGGCGTTACTGGCACAAATGGTAAAACGACTTGCAGTCATTGGATAGCGCAAGCATTTAGCGCACTTGGCCGACAATCTGCAGTCATTGGCACATTGGGTAATGGTTTGTTAAGCGATTTATCTAAAACGAATAACACCACGCCTGATGCTGTTGTATTACATGGTCTTTTAGCTGAATATTTAGCAAAAAAAACCAAAGTAGTGGCAATGGAAGTTTCATCACATGGCTTAGATCAAGGTCGTGTCAACGGCGTGAATTTTGATGTCGCAGTATTTACAAACCTAACGCGTGACCATTTAGATTATCACGGTGATATGCAAGCTTACGGCGAAGCTAAGAAGAAGCTATTTACTTGGCCTGGACTTAAAACTGCGGTGATTAATCGTGACGATTCATTTGGATTATCACTTGCAGCCGAGCTGTCTGCTCTGGGCACCAAAGTCATCACATACGGATTAAACAAAGCGTTTGTCGGTGAAAACGATATTGCGATCAACAGCATGCAATTGAGCGACGCTGGCATCACGCTGGAAGTCATGACTCCTCAAGGTCAGGCCACAGCCAGTGCGCCTGTCATCGGTGAATTTAATGCGTACAACCTGCTTGCTGTGCTGGCGACATTGTTAGCATCAGATATTGCTTTAGCCGATGCGGTTAAAGCGTTGTCATTGATTCGACCAGTGTTAGGACGTATGCAGCAATGCGGCGGTGGTGAAAAACCGCTCATTGTGGTGGATTATGCCCACACGCCCGATGCTTTAGAGCAGGTGCTCAAATCACTTCGCGCACAATTAACGGCTAGTGCAGAACTGACATGTGTCTTTGGTTGTGGTGGTGATAGAGATCAAGGTAAACGTCCATTAATGGGAAAAGTGGCTGCTGCCCTTGCGAGCCGCGTGATTATAACCTCTGACAATCCGCGCAACGAATCAGCTGCAAGTATTATTCGTGAAGTCATGGCTGGCGCTGGCAATAAAGCCACCAGTATTGAGGGTCGTGCCGATGCGATTAAACAAGCCATCAAAACAGCGAAAAAAGGGGATGTGGTGCTCATCGCTGGCAAAGGCCATGAAGACTACCAAGAGATTGCTGGTGTGAAATATCCATTTAGCGATATTCAATTAGCGCAAGAAGCCTTGCAGGAGATCGCAGCATGATGCGCTTATCTGAAGTGGCTTTGGCAACCCATGGTCAATTGATGGGTGCTGATGTTGAGTTTTTCAGCGTGGGCACTGATAGTCGTGAGATCAAAAAAGGTCAGCTATTTGTGGCGCTAAAAGGTGAAAACTTTGATGGCCATGCATATGCCGCGCAAAGTCTAGAACAAGGCGCATCGGCAGTTTTGGTCTCTAAGACATCAGATGTCAGTCTAGCCGTTTTTGTAAAAGATACGCGCTTGGCACTTGGTGAATTAGCTGCCTACTGGCGACAAAAATTTTTGATGCCTGTGGTTGCGGTCACTGGCAGCAATGGCAAAACGACAGTGAAAGAAATGCTTGCTGCAATTTTGAGGGCATCAACGGGCAATGATGACAGCGTATTAGCCACCCAAGGCAATTTTAATAATGACATTGGCTTGCCACTGACGATGCTTAATCTTCGCGATCAACATCATTACGCCATATTAGAGATGGGCATGAATCATGCGGGTGAGATTTCCTATTTAACGCGATTAGCAAAGCCAAATGTAGCTTTGGTAAATAACGCTGGTACAGCGCATATCGGTGAACTTGGCAGTATTGAAGCGATTGCGAATGCCAAAGGCGAGATTTTTGAAGGCTTGGCTGATGGTGGTGTAGCCATTATTAATGCAGATGATGCCTTTGCCGATTTGTGGAAAAAATTAGCAAGCAATCATCAGCACATGACCTTCGCTTTGAATACAAAAGCAGACGTGACTGCAACATATGCGCTTCGCCTTGTAGATAGCCATATTGAATTGCGCACACCTGTTGGCAATATCTCATTTACTTTGCCCGCACCGGGCTTGCACAACGTACGCAATGCTTTAGCGGCTGCTTCTGCAGCGCTAGCGTTGAATGCCTCTCTCGAGCATATTGCGGAAGGGTTAAGCCAATTTGCAGGGGCAAAAGGCCGCTTACAAGCTAAGCAAGGTCTAGCTGATGCCAAAGTGATCGATGATACCTATAACGCCAACCCCTCATCAATGAAAGCCGCGCTTGACGTGCTTAGTGCAAGCCAAGGTCAGCGTGTTTTTGTGATGGGTGATATGGCCGAGTTAGGTAACGATGAAATAAGTATGCATGAGGAAGTTGGTCGTTATGCAAAAGAGGCGGGCATCGAGAAGCTCTTCGTACTTGGCAATTTAAGTCAACACACAGCCAAAGCGTTCGGTACAGATGCGTTCCATTTTGAAACGGTAGAAGCTTTGACTAAAAGCCTTATAAGCATCATGGATGCTGAAACAACAGTGTTGGTAAAAGGCTCACGCTCAATGCGTATGGAGCGAGTAGTCAATGTGATTCAAGTAGCACAAACGAATAATAACGGGGGAAAACACTAATGTTGCTAGAACTTGCTCGCTGGTTAGCGCACGATATTCGCGGCTTTAATGTATTTAACTACATCACGCTTCGTGCCGTTTTAGCAACGATGACTGCTTTAGCAATTTCATTTGTCGTTGGCCCAAAACTGATTCGCAAATTAACAGAATATAAGGTTGGTCAGTCTGTGCGTGATGACGGTCCACAAACCCACTTAGTTAAGGCGGGTACGCCGACGATGGGCGGGGCATTGATTTTGGTGGCGATTGCGATTTCCACTTTGCTTTGGGCGGATTTGAGCAACCGATATGTTTGGGTGGTGCTATTCACAACCTTAGGTTTTGGCGTCATTGGCTTCGTGGACGATTGGCGCAAGGTGGTTTATCGCAACCCTAAAGGCTTGTCAGCTAAAGCGAAATACTTTTGGCAGTCAGCCATTGGTTTTGGGGTGGCTGTTTATTTAGTTCAAACAGCGGTTCTGCCTGCAGAGACCACATTGTATGTGCCATTTTTCAAACATCTCGTTTTCCCAATGAGTTCTATCGCTTTTGTAGTGCTCACCTATTTAGTGTTGGTGGGTAGCAGTAATGCAGTGAACTTGACCGATGGTTTGGATGGCTTGGCCATTATGCCAACACTCATGATTTCTGCTGCTTTAGCGATTTTTGCTTATGTGACTGGTCACATTTTCTTCTCGAAATATCTTGGTATTCCTTATGTACCCGGCGCAGGTGAATTGATGGTGTTTTGTGCCGCAATGTCAGGTGCAGGGCTAGGATTTTTGTGGTTTAACGCATACCCAGCAGAAGTGTTTATGGGAGATGTTGGTGCTTTGGCTTTGGGTGCCGCACTAGGCGCGGTGGCAGTGATTGTTAGACAAGAAATCATCTTGTTTGTGATGGGTGGGGTGTTCGTCGTGGAGACTTTATCGGTAGCTATTCAAGTTAGTTATTTCCGATATACCAAAAAGAAATTTGGCGAAGGTCGACGCATCTTTTTGATGGCGCCTCTGCATCATCACTATGAACAAAAAGGCTGGAAAGAAACGCAAGTGGTTGTCCGCTTCTGGATTATTACCATGATGTTAGTGTTAGTTGGATTGGCAAGTTTAAAAATACGATGAAACTCGAATTGCAAGACAAACAGGTGTTAGTGCTTGGCCTCGGTGAGACGGGGCTTTCGGCATTGCGTTGGCTTCATCGTCAAGGCGCACGCTTGTCTGTGGCGGATACTCGTGAAAACCCACCTGGGGTGGCGACGCTTCAAGCGGAATTGCCAAGTGTGAAATTACATACCGGCGCGTTTGTTGAAGGGGTGTTTAACCATGCAGAAATTATCGTCATTAGCCCAGGCGTAGCAATGGCTGAGCCTTTGGTGCAAGCAGCGATTCAGCGCGGTGTGCCCGTGCTTGGTGACGTTGAATTATTTGCGCAATACAAACCTGCTACTGCCAAAGTCATCGCGATAACAGGTTCAAACGGCAAAAGCACTGTGACAACTTTGGTGGGTGAGATGTGCAAAGCCGCTGGCTTGAAAACAGTCGTCGCTGGGAATATCGGTTTACCAATATTAGGTACGCTTATCGGCGATGAGGCTGATGTTTATGTACCCGATGTTTATGTAATAGAACTGTCAAGTTTTCAGTTGGAAACAACTTCAAGCTTAAATGCCGATGCTGCCACTGTGCTTAATATCAGCGAAGATCATATGGACCGTTATCAAGGCCTTGATGACTATGCACAAGCAAAAGCCCGTGTGTTTTTCGGTCAGGGTGTGCAAGTGCTTAACCGCCAAGATGCTTGGACTATGGGCATGGCGTTGCCAGGTCGCGATATTGTGACATTTGGGCTGGATCAAGCTTCAAGTGACTGTGATTTTGGCTTATCCACACAAGCAAACATTACCCAATTAATGCATGGTTCAGAAGCAATGTTGGCAACAACTGAAATGAAGATTGCAGGTTTGCATAACGCGGCAAATGCTTTGGCAGCGATGGCTCTGTGTGAAGTCATTGGTGTTCCACAAATCTCAATGGTTAAAGCTTTGCGTGAATATAAGGGCTTGCCGCATCGTGTTGAATGGGTTGCGGATATCGGCAATGTTGCTTTCTATGATGATTCAAAAGGGACTAACGTTGGCGCGACCTATGCTGCGCTTCAAGGTTTAGTAGGCCCAAATGACAGCAAGAAAATTGTGTTAATCGCGGGTGGTGATGGCAAAGGTCAAGACTTCTTACCACTTGCTGAGATTGTCGAAAAAAATGCCCGTGCAGTGGTGTTGATTGGCCGTGATGCAGCGCAGATTGAAACTGTATTGAGCGGAACAAAAGTAGCTTTAATGAAGGCCGAGAGTTTGGAAGCCGCTGTGAAAACGGCATATGACTTAGCCAAATCGGGCGATGCAGTATTGCTGTCTCCAGCTTGCGCTAGTTTCGATATGTTCCGCAATTATGTGCATCGTGCAGAAGTGTTTGTGCAAAGCGTCAAAGACCTTGCCGCTGAGGAGGTCGCCGCATGATGCCGATGCTGAATAATCGCAACAAAATTACAGGTGAAAGCTACGACCAAGCTTTGCTTTGGGTCACCTTGATTTTGCTCGCGTTTGGCATGGTCATGGTTTATTCAGCTTCAATTTCATGGGCTGAAGGTAAGTTGCTGACGCACCATCAAGCTTCTTATTATTTAGTGCGTCATGCGGGGTTTCTGATTGTCGGCCTTTTGGTTGCTGGCGTTGCTTTTCAAGTGCCAACACGTATTTGGCAAAAGTATGCGACACCATTATTTTTAATTGGTCTTGGCATGCTTATTTTGGTCTTAGTGCCCGGAATCGGACATAAAGTTTTAGGCAGTCGACGCTGGATTAAGTTGGTGTTATTTCAGATTCAGCCATCTGAGGTGATGAAATTTTTGGCGGCGGTATACGTGGCGGATTACACCACGCGGAAAGCTGCGCTGATGCACAGTTTCAAACAGGGCTTCTTACCTATGTTGGGCGTCATGTTGTTCGTAGCCCTTTTGTTGTTGCAAGAACCTGACTTTGGTGCATTCGTTGTGATCGCCTCAATCTCGATTGCTATTTTGTGGTTGGGTGGGATCAATTTAAGAATCTTTGGTGGACTTCTTGTGTTGCTGGTGATTGGTTTCATCATTTTGATTTTGACTTCGCCATATCGCCTGCAACGGATCGTCGGATACATGGATCCTTGGGCTGACCCATTCGGAAAAGGATATCAACTAACCCATGCATTAATTGCATTTGGTCGTGGTGAATGGCTAGGGGTTGGATTAGGCGGCAGTGTTGAAAAGTTGATGTACTTACCAGAAGCGCATACCGACTTTTTGCTCGCGGTCATTGCTGAAGAATTAGGCTTTATAGGCGTTGCTGCATTAGTAGCATTATTTGCATGGATAGTCGTGCGCTCTTTCAAAATCGCCAAAGAATCCGACAGTAATGAACAATATTTCTCAGCCTTGCTAGCGCAAGGTATTGGGGTTTGGATTGGCGTGCAAAGCATTATCAATATGGGCGTGAATATGGGCTTGTTGCCAACCAAAGGCTTAACGTTGCCGCTGCTCTCATTTGGCGGCACGGGAATTTTGGCAAATTGCGTAGCGATGGCAGTCTTGCTCCGTATTGATTGGGAAAATAAACGTCTGTTTAAGGGTATTCAAGTATGAGTACCAAAACACTCATGGTGATGGCAGGCGGTACAGGTGGACATGTTTATCCGGCGATGGCCGTGGCTGACTATTTGAAAGCACAAGGCTGGAATATTGTTTGGCTTGCCACAGAAGGCGGCATGGAAAATCGCTTGATAGAAGGCAAAGGCTACCAAAAAGCCATGATGACCATGCAAGGCGTGCGCGGTAAAGGTTTATTGGGATGGGTATTGTTGCCGATTAAATTGGCTAAAGCGCTTAGCCAAAGCTATCAGGCAATGCGCCAATATCAGCCAAATGTGGTGCTTGGCATGGGTGGTTTTGCAGCATTTCCTGGAGGCTTAATGGCGCGTTTGTTGGCTAAGCCTTTGGTGATACATGAGCAAAATTCAGTGGCTGGGTTAACCAATAAATTGATGGCAAAAATTGCTACCCGTGTATTAGCGGCTTTTCCGAATGCGTTGAACAAAGCCAATGTAATCGGCAATCCAGTTCGTGCAGATATTGCTGAATTGGCTGTGCCAGAAATGCGTTTCGGTATACATAAGGGCGCGTTAAGAGTTTTGGTGGTTGGTGGCAGTTTGGGTGCACAAGCCTTGAATGATTTGATTCCGCAAGCGCTAGCTGCAATGCCAGTAGATGCAAGACCGCATGTGATTCACCAAGCAGGTGTTAAGCATATTGAAGCATTGAAAATTAATTATGCAAAACATGGCGTAGTGGCTGAATGCCGTGCATTTATTGAAAATATGGCGGAGATGTATGCATGGGCGGATTTTGTCATTTGCCGTGCAGGTGCAATGACGGTAGCTGAATTATCAGCCGTGGGATTGGGTAGCTTATTGGTGCCATTTCCGTTTGCGGTGGACGACCATCAAACTACAAATGCAGCTTATTTGGCAGAACATCAAGCAGCATTTTTAGTACAACAAAAAGCATTAACGGTAGAAAAACTAGTGAATACTTTGACGACATTAACCCGTGAAAATTGTTTAAGCATGGCAAATAAAGCGCGTGCTTTGGGCAAGCCAACAGCCACGACTGATGTGGCGGGTGTTTGTATGGAGGTGGCCGCATGAAACATAAAGTGAAGAACATTCATTTCATCGGTATCGGTGGCTCAGGCATGAGCGGTATTGCCGAAGTGCTGGTGAACTTAGGGTTCAACGTCACTGGCTCTGACTTGGCCAGCAACAGCGTGACCGCAGGGTTACAAGCGGCGGGCGCAGTGGTTTACCAAGGCCATCAAAAAGAGAATTTGACAGATGCGGATGTCGTGGTGGTTTCTAGTGCAGTAAATGAAGCCAATCCAGAAGTTAAAGAGGCACGTGCCCGCGGCATCCCGGTGGTGCCACGTGCATTGATGTTGGCAGAGTTGATGCGCTTTAGACAGGGTATTGCCGTTGCCGGTACACATGGCAAAACGACGACAACGAGCTTGATTGCTAGCATCTTGGCTGAAGCAGGCATGGATCCAACGTACGTGATTGGCGGTAAGTTGGAATCAGCCAATGCCAACGCAAAATTAGGGACGGGTGAATACATCGTGGCTGAGGCAGATGAATCTGACGCTTCATTCTTGCACCTTACCCCAGTCATGGCAGTGGTGACGAATATCGACGCTGACCACATGGACACTTACGAGCATAGCCTCGATAAGCTTAAAACCGCCTTTGTGGACTTTGTTCAGCAATTGCCGTTTTGGGGAATGGCTGTGGTGTGTGTGGACGATGCCAATATCCGTGAAATTTTGCCGCGGCTTACCAAGCCAGTCATGACTTATGGCTTTAGTGAAACTGCGCGTGTGAAGGCGATCAATGTTGTCGCAGACAATGGTCAAATGCGATTTACCGTACAACGTATTAATGGCGTGACAACAGAGTTTGATGTGACCTTGAATTTGCCTGGTAAACATTATGTGCTTAACGCATTGGCGGCCATTGCCATTGCTAGCGAACTTGATGTACCTGATGCGGCGATGATTAAAGCGCTAAAAGAATTTAAAGGTGTGGGTCGTCGTTTTGAGCGCTATGGCGAAGTGAACGCGCCAGCAGGTGGCACATTCACATTGATTGATGATTACGGCCATCATCCAGTAGAAATGCAAGCAGTGATTGCAGCGGCGCGCGGTGCATTCCCTGATCGCCGCTTGGTGCTCGCGTTTCAGCCGCATCGTTACACCAGAACGCGTGATTGTTTTGAAGATTTTGTAAAAGTGCTTTCAAGTGCAGATGCCGTTTTGCTTACAGAAGTTTACTCAGCGGGCGAGGCGCCAATCGTCGCGGCAGATGGCCGATCATTAGTTCGGGCAGTGCGTGTGGCTGGCAAGGTGGAGCCGCTCTTTGTAGAAACCACAACTGAGTTGCCACAAGAGATTGTCAATGTCGTAAAAGACGGCGATGTAGTGATCGTGATGGGTGCAGGTTCAATTGGACAAGTGGCAAGTCTAACAAGGGATTTATGCAAGTGATGGCACAAGCCCAAGCACAAGGAAGTTTGTTGTTGAACGAGTCCATGACTCGTTACAACAGTTGGCGCGTGGGCGGTAAAGCGGATCGTTTATACATTCCTACGAGCTTGGATGATTTAAGTGCTTTCTTACAAAGTTTAGATGCTAATGAGCCTGTGCATTTCGTGGGTTTAGGTTCGAATTTATTGGTCAGAGATGCAGGTGTACGCGGCACGGTGGTTGTGCTTCATAACGCGCTTAATGCTTTGCAAATGGAAGGTAATTTGGTTTATGCCGATGCTGGTGTGACGTGTGCCAAGTTGGCCAGATTTACCGCAAAACAAGGTAAGCAAGGTGGCGAGTTTTGGGCTGGCATTCCTGGCACGGTGGGTGGCGCGTTGGCAATGAATGCAGGCTGTCATGGCGGCGAAACTTGGGACAGCGTTAAGCGTGTGCTGACGATTGATGTAAAAGGTATGGTGCATGAACGTGATGCGGCTGATTTCGTGGCGACCTATCGCCATGTTGCAATGCCAGAAACCAAAGAATGGTTTGTCGGTGCTTGGTTTGAATTGCCAGTGGGCGATGCAGAAAATTCTGAGCAAAAGATTAAAGCCTTGCTCGCAAAAAGATTGGCGACACAGCCGCTTAATTTGCCTAATGCAGGCTCAACCTTCCGCAATCCAGAAGGTGATTATGCGGCACGTTTGGTTGAGGCTTGCGGCTTAAAAGGTTACAAAATTGGCGGTGCACAAGTTTCGGACAAGCACGCGAATTTTATTGTGAACTTGGGCGATGCAAGTGCAGAAGATATTGAGCAGTTAATTGTATTGATGAGTGAAGCGGTGAAAGAAAAATTTGGAATTAGCTTGCATCAAGAGGTGCATGTGTTGGGCGATAGAGTGAGTGGAAAAGCATGAGTAATTCATTTGGAAAAATAGCGGTTTTATTGGGCGGAAAATCAGGCGAGAGAGAAGTCTCGCTTAAGAGCGGCTCAGCTGTATTAGCTGCTTTGCAAGCACAAGGCATTGATGCAGAAGCATTCGATCCGGCGAGCCGCCCATTGCATGACTTAGAACAATATGATGCGGCTTTTATTTCACTGCATGGTCGCTTTGGTGAAGACGGCACCATGCAAGGCGCTTTGGAGTTGTTTGGCATTCCATATACGGGCTCAGGCGTCATGGCTTCAGCCATTGGCATGGACAAATGGCGTACCAAGTTAATTTGGCATGCGGCAGGCGTGACGACCCCAGCATTTGAAGTAGTCAATGCAGATTCAGACTTTGCTGCCATTGAGAAAAAACTCAGTTTGCCATTATTTGTAAAACCAGCTAACGAAGGTTCAAGTATCGGGATTAGCAAGGTAAAAGTAGCGGGTGATTTAGAAGCGGCTTATGAGTTGGCCGCTAAATCAGACCCGCTGGTGATTGCAGAACAGTTTGTGGGCGGTGGCGAATATACCGTGGGTATTTTGGGCGACCAAGTATTGCCGATAGTGCGAATTGTGCCAGCCAATGAATTTTACGATTTTGAGGCGAAATATTTACGTGATGACACCCAGTATTTATGCCCGTGTGGTTTGCCAATAGCGCAAGAAGCCAAGATACAAGCAGAAGCCTTGCAAGCATTTAAAGCGATTGGTGGCACAGGTTGGGGACGTGTGGATTTCTTAATGGATGAAGCTGGCAAACATTACTTCTTGGAAGTGAATACCAGCCCTGGCATGACAGACCACAGCTTAGTGCCGATGTCGGCAAAAGCGGCAGGAATTTCATTTGCTGAATTAGTAAAACGTATTTTGAATTTGGCGATAGCGCAGCACGGAGCTAAAACACGTGTGGGATAAACCCAACATGTTGAGTTGGATTGCAAATGCGTTATTTGCATTCGCATTCGTATTATTTATTTACGGGTCAGTTTATGTCCTTGTGCATTTGCCTATATTTCCACTCAATGAAGTGCGAGTAGAAGGCGAACTAAAGCATGTGACTAGGGAGCAGGTGAAGTTGATTGCAAGCCGTTATCTACAAGGTAATTTTTTTACCGTAGATTTAGTGCGGACGCGCCAAGCATTTGAGAAGCTTCCTTGGGCGAGAAGTGTCAGCGTGAGAAGGCGTTGGCCAAATCGTCTAGAAGTTGTCATTGAGGAGCATCAAGCATTAGCGCGGTGGGGAAATATTGCGTTAGTGAATACGCATGGCGAGTTGTTTCATGCCGCCTCAGATGCTGATTTGCCTGTGTTCTATGGCCCAGGCGATGGCGTAAAAGAAGTGGCTGAGCATTATGGTGAGTTTGGTGAATTAATTTTGCCAGCGAAAATGAAACTGACTGAAATAACTTTGACGCCAAGACGCTCTTGGCAGGTAACAACGAATACGGGCATGGTGATTTCACTCGGCCGCGAAAAAATGGACATGCGCCTTGCGCGCTTTATGCAGGTTTATAGCAAGACTTACGCAGGTTTGAAAGGTGATTTGAAATATGTGGATCTGCGTTATCCAAGTGGATTTGCAGTGCGCAGTCCGATGGCATTAGCAGCATTTAAGCCAGTGGCAGTTGCCGCTGGGCCTAAAGAGCAAAGCCAAAATCACGGTAAGAATGAAGTTAAAAAAGCGCCAGCAAAAAACGAACAAGGCAAGAAAAACATGAAGAAAAATGAAGCGAAGAAAGCTAAGGCCTAATTGACATGACCTTGATAACGATGATGATTAAACGAGAATTAAGAAAAGTGGAGAAACGCGATGAGTAGAGCTAAAGAAGAGAAAAACCTCATTATTGGCTTAGATATTGGGACATCTAAAGTTGTCGCAATCGTGGCAGAACTGATGGCAGACGGCAGTATGAATGTGATCGGCCTTGGGCAGCACGTTTCACGCGGCTTAAAAAAGGGTGTCGTGATCAACATAGATTCCACTGTGAATGCGATTCAGCGTGCGATTGAAGAGGCCGAGCTGATGGCTGATTGCACTATTAAGAACGTATTTACAGGGATAGCTGGTAGCCATGTGCAAAGTATTAATGCGCGTGGCATGGTCAAGATTAAAGATGCTGAAGTGACGCAGGCCGATGTGGCGAGGGTAATTGAAACTGCGCAAGCGATTGCCTTGCCTTCAGATCAGCAGATTTTACATATCCTTACGCAAGAATACATTATTGATGGTCAAGAAGATGTGCGCGAACCGCTTGGTATGAGCGGTATGAAGTTAGAAGTGAAAGTGCATATTGTGACTGGCGCTGTGGCTGCCGCACAAAACATCGTGAAGAGTATTAAGCGTTGCGGTTTAGAAGTGACGGATTTGATTCTTCAGCCTTTAGCTTCTAGCGAAGCAGTGCTCACAGAAGATGAAAAAGAGCTAGGGGTATGCCTAGTGGACATTGGTGGCGGTACCACAGACATTGCTGTCTTCAAGCAAGGTGCGATTCGTCATACCGCAGTGATTCCAATTGCGGGTGATCAAATCACCAATGACGTTGCAGTGGCACTTAGAACGCCAACGCAATCCGCTGAAGACATCAAGATTAAACATGGTTGCGCTTTACGTCAGCTGGCAGACCCGCGTGAAGTGGTAGAAGTGCAAGGCACAGACGGCAGAGAATCCCGTCAGCTTTCAGTCCAAACCTTAGCTGAGGTGATTGAACCCCGGGTTGTTGAGTTGTACGAGTTTGTATTGGCTGAGTTACGTCGCAGTGGACTAGAAGAAATGATCGCTTCAGGCATCGTGATTACAGGCGGTTCAGCAATGATGAAGGGTATGGTCGAATTAGGTGAAGAAATCTTCCATATGCCCGTTCGCATGGGTTTGCCAAGGTATGTGGGTGGTTTGTCCGAAGTGGTGAGTAATCCACGTTACGCAACTGGTGTTGGTTTGTTATTGATAGGCAAACGCCAAGTGGCACAACAGATTCAAGGAAGCTTGGATGCAAATTCATTCGGTCGGATTCTTGAACGAATGAAAAGTTGGTTTCAGGGTAATTTTTAGTTGTAGGTAGTAGAAGTGGTAATAAAGGCAGAAGTAATTTAGTTAAGGCAGATCTCAAGGAGAAATACAATGTTTGAAATTATGGATAATGAAAACCAAGAAGCCGTTATTAAGGTAATTGGTGTGGGTGGTTGCGGCGGAAACGCTGTTGAACACATGATCGCAAAAAATGTTGGCGGCGTAGAGTTTATTTGCGCTAACACCGACATGCAAGCGCTGAAAAAGAGCCAAGCGAAAACCGTACTGCAAATTGGTATGGGTATTACTAAAGGCTTGGGTGCTGGCGCTAAACCAGAAATTGGTCGCGAAGCTGCTTTAGAAGACCGTGACCGCATCGCAGAAATCATTGATGGTGCTGATATGTTGTTTATCACGGCTGGTATGGGTGGTGGTACTGGTACTGGTGCAGCCCCTATCGTGGCTGAGGTTGCGAAAGAAATGGGCATTTTGACTGTTGCAGTCGTGACTAAACCGTTCGCATTTGAAGGTAAGCGCGGCAAAGTCGCAACAGATGGTTTGGAAGAACTTTCTAAGCACGTTGACTCTCTGATTATTATCCCAAATGACAAGTTGATGGAAGTGTTAGGCGACGATGTGACATTTACCGATGCATTTAAAGCAGCGAACGATGTACTTCATAACGCAGTTTCAGGCATTGCCGAAATCATTAATTGCCCAGGCTTGGTCAACGTCGACTTTGCTGACGTACGCACAGTGATGTCAGAAATGGGCATGGCGATGATGGGATCTGCTGTCGCTACGGGTCCAGACCGTGCGGTATTAGCAGCTGAACAAGCAGTGGCAAGTCCATTACTTGAGAACGTTAACTTAGCAAATGCGCGCGGTGTTTTGGTGAATATTACTGCAAGTCACTCTTTCAAAATGAAAGAGTATTACGATGTAATGAATACGATTCGTTCATTCACTGCAGATGAAGCAACCGTGATTGTGGGTAACGTATTTGATGAGAGTATGGGTGATGGATTGCGCGTAACCATGGTTGCAACTGGCTTGAACGGTGTTAGCGCACAACAAAAACCAAAACTCGTGATGGCTCCGCAAGTCGTACGTGATGGTACAACTAACCAACCGATCTATACTGGTGTTGGCAATGTTGGCTATATGGACGATGATGAGCCTGCTGTTTTTACACAAAATAGTGGTCGTCGTGCCCAAGTAGATGCGATGAAAAAAGATGGGATTGAAGAGTACGATATCCCAGCATTTTTACGTAAACAAGCAGATTAATTGAGTAGATTAATCTGCTAGTTTAATCGCTAGCCCAGCTTTAGAAATGGCGCTCGTTAACGAGTGAGTGCGGTATTTATGCTATGCTTTTAGTAGGACAGGTAGTCTTTATTGAGAAGGTTTCTTAGTTTAAGAAACCGTAAAAAGATTTTTTAGGTTTAGTTAAGGTGAGATTAAAAAAAGTAAATATGCTGAAACAGCGCACCCTTAAAAAATCAATTAATGCCACTGGTGTTGGCTTGCATACAGGTGAAAAGGTCAAAATGACCTTGCGCCCTGCAGCGCCTGATACTGGTATTGTGTTTCGCCGTGTCGATCTGCCCGACTCAGCGGAAATCAAAGTGCAACCTCAATATGTATGCGACACCCGGATGTGTTCAGCCTTGGAACACGAAGGAGTGCGCGTCGCCACTGTCGAGCATTTAATGTCCGCGCTAGCTGGGCTAGGGATTGATAATATCTACGTTGAGTTGTCTGCTGGTGAAGTGCCGATTATGGATGGTAGCTCAGGTCCATTTGTATTCTTACTTCAAGAGGCTGGAATTGTTGAACAAGCTGCAGCCAAAAAATTCATTCGAGTCAAAAAAACGGTTGAAGTGCATGACGGTGATAAATGGGTGAGATTCGACCCATATTTTGGATTTAAGGTCGACTTCACCATTGACTTTGCGCACCCAGTGTTTGAGCACACAGGCAATAATGTAAAGATTGATTTTGCTGATAACTCTTATATTAAAGAAGTAAGTCGTGCCCGTACCTTTGGTTTTATGCATGAGGTCGAGACCCTTCGCTCCATGGGCCTTGCGCGTGGTGGAAGTTTAGATAATGCGATTGTTTTAGATGAATATCGTATTTTGAATCAAGATGGATTACGTTATGACGATGAGTTCGTTAAGCATAAAACTTTAGATGCGATCGGTGATTTGTATGTGCTTGGACACCCATTGCTGTGTGCTTTCACAGCCCACAAGTCTGGCCATGCGCTGAATAATCAATTGTTACGCACTTTGATGGCGGATAAAGATGCTTGGGAATATACAACTTTCGATAAAGCTGAAGAAGCGCCAATCGGCTTTCAATCTCCGATGACTGCATCGCCGGCTTTGCAATACCTTTAGGTGAGATTTATATGTCACGCATTTTGTTATTTATACTCATTTTAGTCGTTGTGATTTGTTATGCCGCCTATATTATCAAAGGCGACAAACGATATCTGACCCTTTTGGGTCAAGTTATTAAATACGCGCTAATTGCAGTGGGTATGTATTTTATTGTTAAGTTTATTTAAATCGTTACCATCTCATTATCTCCACTATCAAATTTCTTAGGTCACTGTTTAAATATCAATGAAACATTGGGCCATATTATTTAGCTTATTTCTCTTTGCAACTCCCATGGCTTGGGGCATGAGTGCAGAACAAACATTCGCACACGCGCAAAGCGCTTATCAATCTAAAAATGTCAAAGCGCTTGCTGATGATGTAAGCCAGCTACATGCACAAAATTACCTATTAGCACCATATGCAGATTACTGGCTGATGTTGATCACTTTAAGTAGAAGTGATAAAGCGGCTGTGCGCGACTTTTTAACTCAGTATGCTGAGTATCCATTTGCTGACAAGGTACGTGGAGAGTGGTTAAAGAGTTTGGCTAAGCGTCAGGATTGGGATACTTTCTTTGCTGAGTTAGCTGATTTTAAACGTGATGATTTGGCTGTGACGTGTTATGCATTGGAGGGGCGCTCAAAAAAAGGGGATTTGATTGCACTGACAGAAGGCAAGGCCATATGGCTCAGCACCGCCGAGCAGCCAGCAAATTGCGAAAATTTGTTTGATTTAATGCAAGCCTCTATGGTGCTAACGCAGGACGATATTTGGGCTCGCTTTAGATTAGCAATGCAAGAAGGTAAAGTTGCTTTAGCGAAGACTATTATTCAACGTGAGTCAAACGTTTCAAAATCAGAACTCAAGCTAATTGATACCGTTTATCAAAATCCGCAATCAGCTTTAGAAAAGAAAATCATCCCGTTCAAAAGCCATTTAGGCCGTGCTTTAAATTTATATGCCATCGATAAGTTGGCGCGCAGCAAGCTAGATGAGGGTTTGAGTACATGGTCTAAATATATGTCGCAGTTCGAAGCAGATGAGCAAGCTTATATGTGGGGAAGGTTGGCGATGCAGGCGGCGCGACGTCACGACGCTCAAGCATTAAATTTATATGCTAAAGTCAAAAATAGCGACTTAGAAAAAGATGCCATGGCTTGGAAGGTCAGAGCAGCGTTGCTGGATAGAAATTGGAATGTGGTGTTATCAACGATTGAAGAGATGCAAGCAACTCAGCAAGAAGAGCAGGTGTGGCGTTATTGGAAAGCCCGTGCATATAAAGCACAAAATGCAACATCTAAAGCAAATCCAATTCTTTTGACGCTTTCGCGTGAGCATACCTATTATGGCTTGCTAGCTAAGGATGAGCTGGGTGAGGTAATGGCTAATCCGCCAAGCAATTATGCTCCTACGGAAAATGAAGTTCAGTCTATACAAAATCAAGCTGCAATCCAGCGATCAATAGAATTGCAGAGGCTAGAGATGCGCTGGGAAAGTAGAGCTGAATGGGCTTGGGCAACCAGAGAGTATGACGACAAACAAATGTTGGCTGCAGCTGAATTGGCCATGCGTCAATCTTGGTATGATTTGGGAATTAGTACTGCTGAGAAAACTAAGTTTATTCATAATTTTGTATTGCGATACCCAGCTCCTTATCGGCAAACTGTTCAGGCCTTTGCTAAAGATTATGGATTGGATGAAGCTTGGGTGTATGGCTTAACACGACAAGAAAGTCGTTTTGTGAGTTACGCTAAGTCAGGTGTTGGGGCTTCAGGTTTGATGCAAGTGATGCCAGCCACGGCAGCTTGGATTGCCAAACGCGCTGGTTTTAACGATTATCGTCAAACAATGATTCATCAGACTGAAACAAATGTGAAGCTAGGTACCTATTATTTACGCTACACGTTAGACTTGATGAGCGGGCAAGCGGCGATGGCAACTGCGGCTTATAATGCTGGCCCAGGCAACGCGAAACTTTGGGCGCCTAAAAAGCCGATGGAAGGTGCGATTTATGCAGAAACAATTCCCATTTTGGAGACGCGGCAATACGTTCAAAAAGTGATGGCTAATACCTGCTTTTATTCGAACCGCTTAGGAACAAAATCGATCAGCTTGAAACAAAGGTTAGGGATAATTATCGGTGATGGAAATGCTCTCGCTAATGATGATGTTGATGGTTAATCAATCATAAAAAAGTAAAGGTACTTAATAGAATGAAGCAAGTATGTGTGTTGGGCGGTTCTGGATTCGTTGGCAGCGCCATTGTTCGTCGGTTAAGCTTGGCTGGTTATAGTGTCAAAGTGCTCACGCGCAGACGAGAAGCTAGTAAGCATCTTATTTTGTTATCAGACGTCGCAGTGCTTGAGTGCGATATCATGGACGATGAAGCACTAGCTAGCGCCCTTAAAGGTGCTGATGCCGTGATTAATCTCATAGGCATTTTGCACAATAGCAAAAAAGCCAGCTTCAAAGCCCTGCATGCAGAATTGCCAGCGCGTTTGGTCAAGTTATGCGAGAAATTAGGCATTAAAAGATTAGTCCATATGAGCGCCTTGCAAGCTGCTCAGGAAGCGCCAAGTGCTTATTTAAAATCGAAAGCTGAAGGTGAAGCTGCTGTCCTGCGTGCCCATAAAAACCTAGGGGTCACGGTGTTTAGACCATCAATTATTTTTGGCCGTGGTGATGGGTTTATTAATCTATTTGCGACACTGGTAAAGCTCTTACCAGTGATTTTGCTAGCAAAGCCAAATGCGAAATTCCAACCGATTTATGTTGAGGATGTTGCACAAGTTTTTGTGGCAGCTTTAGATAATATCGACACTTATGGAAAAGCCTATGATTTAGGCGGTCCTAAAGTCTATACATTGCGCCAATTGGTTGCTTATGTGGCAAACACCTTGGGCAAGAAGCGCCCGATTATTGGCCTTAATAATATGCTTTCCTATCTACAAGCTTTTGCGATGGAGTTTTTGCCAGTAAAGCTCATGACTAGAGATAACGTGCGCTCTATGGAAGTTGATAGTATTTGTGTGACAAGTTTCCCCGCATTCTTAGATTTTCAGCCTGTTGCGCTTGAAGCAATCGTACCAGACTATCTGAGCGAAAATAATCCTCGCAATGCTTATAACCGATTCCGCACAAGGGCTGGCAGATAAAATGCAAGTCTTTTGCGTGGGCGGTGCTGTGCGTGACGAGCAGCTTGGGCTCGTCGTCAAAGATCGCGATTTTGTCGTGGTTGGAAGTACCCCTGCAGAAATGGAAAACTTAGGTTATAAAGCCGTTGGTAAAGACTTCCCCGTTTTTTTGCATCCCAAAACCCATGAAGAATACGCCTTAGCCAGAACCGAGCGTAAGACAGCCAAAGGTTACAAAGGCTTTCAGGTGCATGCTGATCCAGATGTGACGCTCGAGCAAGATCTTGCTCGGCGGGATCTAACTATCAATGCGATTGCAAAAGATGATGCAGGACAACTGTTTGATCCCTACCACGGCTTAGAGGACTTGAAAAATAAAATACTGAGGCACGTCAGTCCCGCCTTCAGCGAAGACCCTGTCCGTATATTAAGAGCGGCGCGTTTTGCAGCTCGGTTTAATGATTTTTCAGTGGCACCTGAAACCTTGGCACTCATGCGGGACATGGTTGAAAACGGAGAGATAGATGCGCTGGTGCCAGAGAGAGTTTGGCAGGAGCTTGCCAAGGGATTGATGGAGGATAAGCCAAGCCGCATGTTTGAAGTGTTGCGTGTTAGTGGTGCATTACAAAAAATCATGCCTGAGTTAGACAGGCTTTGGGGTGTGCCACAGCCTGAAATGTACCATCCTGAGATTGATACAGGGGTGCATATCATGATGGTGATTGATTACGCCGCAAGTTGTGGTTATTCATTACCGATACGTTTTGCGGGACTTACGCATGATTTAGGTAAGGGGACAACGCCAAAAGATATGTGGCCTAGACACACTGGGCACGAGGTTCGAAGCGTTACTTTGCTGCAAGAAGTGAGCAAAAGATTACGCGTGCCAAATGATTGTAAAGAGCTTGCACAAATCGTCGCCAAGTTTCATGGCAAAGTGCATCAGGTTGCTCAAATGCGGCCCGATACTGCCTTGCAGTTTTTGATTGATACCGATGCAATTCGTCAACCACAACGCTTTAAAGATTTTTTATTGGCTTGTGAATGTGACTCACGTGGAAGAACTGGGTTTGAATCAGCAGAGTGTCCAGAAGCTGAGCTGTTAATGGGCTTATTAGAAGCAGTGTTGGCGGTAGATGCTGGCGCAGTCGCAAAACTTTATACTGCGCCAGAGGCAATTAAACAGGCCGTATTCGTGGCCCGTTTAGCTGCGGTCAAAAAAGTTTTTTAGGCATTTATTCCACGCCGTTTAAGTAGTTCAGTTGTTGTTGAACATACTCCATAGGCTTACGCTTATAGCCACTCTTGGCAAACTGATGCCAGCGACCAATCACAAAACTCAACATCAAGTTGGCTTGAGACTCAGGGTCCATTGTTCTGCCTGTTTGAGTTTGCGCAATACGGAAAGACTGTTTGATCGTCGATTCTAGACGGTCGAACATTTGATTGATGCGCAGTTGCAATCTATTATCTTCATTGACTAGGGCGTCGCCTGTTAAAACGCGCGTCATGCCAGGATTTTTTTCCGCGAATAACAACATAATCGTCACGATGCGGCGGACTTGCGTCATGCCGTCAGTTTCTTCTGTGGTGATTTTATTAATAAGACCAAATAGGCTTTGCTCGATGAATGAGATTAGGCCCTCGAACATTTGCGCTTTGCTTGCAAAGTGACGATAAAGCGCTGCTTCGCTTACATCTAGTTTTGCAGCAAGTGACGCCGTTGTGATTTTTTCTTGTATCGGGGCTTCCAGCATTTTTGCCAGCGTTTCAAGAATCTGCTGTTTACGTTCACCTGGTTTCGTTGCCATCATGTTCTCCAAGGGTTCTTAGGACTGTTTCTTAATCATTAGTATAAGTCTTATCTATATTATATTCTAGAGCGAGTAAGCACTAACACGTTATTGATTCTTAAATCGATGAAATTTGGTTTGTTGAGTTTTTTGGAAACCCAAATTGTCTTCATCCCCAAACGTTTTGCAGTCATCAAGGCAGGCAAATTATCCTCCAACATGATGCAGTCTTTAGCCTCAGCTTTAATGGAGCGGAGGAGTTTTTTAAATCCGCGCACAGAAGGCTTTGGGTGGAACTGAGTAGACTCGACACTAAATACTAAAGTGAATAAATCAGTAATGCCCAGTGTATCTAATACGCGAATTGCATAATTCATCGGCGCGTTGGTAAAAATGACTTTGCGACCTTTGAGACTGTTAATGCAATGGCGAAGTTGTTTGATTTCAGTGACCATATTTTCCAAGTCCATTTCATCATGCGTTTTGCATAGAAAATGGTAGGGATCGACGCCGTGGTGACGCATTAACCCTTTAAGGGTGGCGCCGTAAATGCGCCAATAGTGTTTGCGCAATTCAAATGCATGGTGCTCTTCAACGTCTAAAGTTTCCATGATGTATTGCGTCATGGCTTTGTTCATCACGGGAAATATATGTGATGAAGCGTCGTGCAGGGTATCGTCGAGGTCAAACACCCATACACGTTTACTAGCTTGCATTATTTAGCTTTGATGAGCGTGCCTACACCGTCATCGGTCAGCACTTCTAAAAGCAAAGCATGCTCTACGCGGCCATCAATAATGTGCACAGATTTTACGCCACTTCTTGCGGCATCCAGCGCTGAACTTATTTTTGGCAACATGCCGCCTGAAAGGGTGCCATCTTCTACTAAGTCGTCAATTTGCTTAGGGGTAAGACCTGTTAATAAATTACCATCTTTATCTAATACGCCAGGTGTATTGGTGAGCAAAATGAGTTTTTCTGCGCCTAGAATTTCAGCGAGTATGCCTGCAACAACGTCAGCGTTGATGTTGTAAGTTTCACCTTCTGGACCCACGCCAATTGGAGCGATGACAGGAATAAAGTCACCACTATCTAAGAAGTTAATAATGCTAGGGTCGATTTTGGTGATGTCACCTACTTGTCCAACATCAATCATTTCTTCTGGGTTGTCGAGGTTGGCCATCAATAATTTCTCTGCATGGATGAAGTTGCCATCTTGTCCCGTTAAGCCAACTGCTTTGCCACCTTTACGATTAATCAAGTTCACAATTTCTTTGTTCACTTGGCCGCCAAGTACCATTTCAACGATGTCCATGGTTTCTTCATCGGTCACACGCATGCCTTGGATGAACTCGCCTTTTTTACCTAACTTGTCCAGCATCTCATTGATTTGAGGGCCGCCGCCATGAACAACAACAGGGTTCATGCCCACAAGTTTGAGTAATACAACATCGCTCGCAAAAGATTCTTTCAATTGCGGATCTGTCATCGCATTGCCACCATATTTAATGACGATGGTTTTATCAAAGAAGCGCTTAATGTAAGGCAACGCCTCAGCCAGGGTCTGCGCTTTTTGTGTGGATGTGCTGTCGTTGCTCATGTTGTCTATCTCAATTCCTGTTATTTGGCATTATTTTACCTTGAAATAAATGTAATGCGGCGTTGCAATTTTGTTAAATGCTTAGAGCTTTTTTACAAAGACTTTTGAGCGCCTTTGCAAGTTATAGATTTTTTGTTTTTCGGTAGGTAAATCCGTCACAGTTTTTTCGATAAAACCACGCTCCAAGAACCAATGTTCTGTTCTTGTGGTGAGGCAGAAAATAGTTTCAAAGCCAGTTTCTTTAGCTTGTTCTTCACAATAGTGGAAAAGCCTATCGCCTCTCCCACCACCACGATAGGCCGGATGTATGGCAAGGCAAGCAAATTCAGCCATTTTTTCTTGTGCAAAAGGATACAGCGCAGCACACCCGATGACGCGACCATCGTGCTCCATGACATAAAACTGCTCAATCTCCATTTCAAGACGCTCTCTACCACGCCGCACTAGAATGCCTTCCGCTTCTAGTGGCTCGATCAGTTGCAATAAGGCACCTACATCGTCAATTTCGGCTTGCCGCATCGATTCCAGCGGCATTTCAGTCACCATGGTGCCGATGCCATCATGGGTGAATAGTTCTTGCAGAATTGCACCGTCGGTATGTCTGCAAATCAGGTGGGTTCTCGCAACGCCGTGGTCGCAAGCTCTGATGGCGGCTGGTAAATAGTAAGCTTCATCTTCAGTAATGTTTGGGGCATCTTGTGATTCTATCTGACCATTTTTCGAATGATTATTTTTGACATGCTGCAAAAGATTTTTTGCTTTCTGCGCGGTCATTTCCCGCAATAGCTCACCTCTGGCATTGTGCACGCCAGAAGAGTCCATCAGGAAGATGAGCTTGTCAGCATCCAGCGCAATCGCTGTACTCACAGCAACATCTTCTAGCGAAAGATTAAATGCCTCGCCGGTGGGTGAGTAACCAAGTGGTGATAGCAGTACCATTTCACCATCATCTAATCTCTTTTGGATGGCTATTCCATCGACCTTTCTCACTTCCCCTGTGTGTTGCAGATCAACACCTTCAAGCACGCCAATTGGTTTTGCGGTCACGAAGTTTCCGCTCGCCACACGAATGTCGGAGCCTGCCATCGGCGAATTCACTAAGCCCATCGAAAGTAGAGACTCAATTTCTACCCGAATTGAGCCGTTAGCTTCCTTGACGACTTCCATGGCCTGATCATCGGTGACACGTAAGCCGCCTGCGAGCTTGGTTTTCAGGTTGGCGCGCTTTAGCCTTGATTCAATTTGAGGGCGAGCGCCATGCACCAGCACTATTCTTACTTCAAGGCTGGCGAGCAAATTAAGGTCGTGGGATAAAGAAACTAATTGGCCGTCGTCGACCACTTCGCCACCAAAGGCAATGACAAAGGTTTTTCCACCAAAGGCATGGATGTAAGGCGCCACGGAACGAAACCAGCTGACAAATTCTTGAGGTCTATTGAGACTTTGGGCTGAAGGTGTTTGTGAGGACGGTTTATTAAAAATTGCGTAATCCGCAATTTTTTCAGAGGCGACCAGCGATTGGCCTGGTTCCGATTGGGCGTATAAAAATGCAGGCGTGCAGTCTAAAGCCGCACACAATTTACGCAACATGGCTTCAGTGATGCCTTGCTCTCCACGCTCTATTCTTGAAAGATTGCCGCTATCCGCGCCAATAATGTTGGCGAGTGCTTGCAAGGTGAGACGCAAGGATTTCCTTTGATGCCTGATTGCCGATCCTAATGACACAAATTACCTATGAAATTTGTTTATGAAACATTATATTATTTAAAAAATGCGTAAAATGCAAATTTAATGATGATTTATTGCGTTAAACGCAGAAGTCGCCCCAAATGGTTTGCATGGTGGCGATAGCAGCAAGGGGTGCTGTTTCGGTGCGAAGTATACGTTTGCCTAGTCGAACAGGGGTGAATCCTTGAGATGCAGCAAGCGCAATTTCATCATCGGTAAGACCGCCTTCTGCGCCAACAAGTAGGCATACATTGCCTGATGGTGTTGGAAGTTCTTTGAAGCTCACTTCAGCAGTAGGAGCTAGCGTGACTTTGGTTTCTGCATCTGGTTTGCTAGCAAGCCAATTAGACAATGATATTGGCATGGCCACTTTAGGCACAAAAGCACGGCCAGATTGCTCGCAAGCTGAATTGACGACGTTTTGCCAATGCTCGCGACGCTTTTCGGCGCGTTCACCGGAAAGCTTAACGACGCTTCGTTGGCTGGCAATCGGTTGAATTTCTGTGACGCCCATTTCTACTGCTTTTTGAATGGTGAAGTCCATACGATCGCCACTGGAAATTGCTTGCGCCAATATCACTTTAATTGGGGATTCGTTTTCTACGGCTTTAATGCTATTGATTTTGGCAATCACTTCGCCTTTTTTGATAAAGCTGAGCTCACCGTGATAATCGTTACCATCGCCGTTAAATAAAATGACCAAGTTCCCGATATCCAATCTTAGTGCGCGTGTGGCATGCATTGCTGCGTTATCTGATAGTTTTACTTGTGCGCCGAGCGCGAGCTTGTCAGAACTTTTTGGGTCGCAGTAAAAGCGTGGATTAGCCATAATTTTCAAGTCTGGGTGGTAAAATCTGAAGATACATTCTAATGGAAGGACGTTACAAAATGGTAAGTTTGAATCCACCTGTCTGTGATTTTGGTTGGAAAGCACCGAGCTTTAATTTGCCTGGCGTGGATGGCAGAGATTGGTCACTTTCAGATCTTGCCGGCGAAAATGGCTTGTTGGTCATGTTTATCTGCAATCATTGCCCTTACGTACAAGCAATACGTGAAAGGTTAGTCGCCGATATGGCAACGCTGAAGTTGCTGGGCGTTAATGCGGTCGCGATTTCATCGAATGATGTCGTGAATTATTCTCAGGACGATTTTGAACAGATGAAGGAAGTTGCACGCGAGTTTAATTTCGGATTTCCATATTTATTGGATGAGTCGCAATCAGTTGCACGGGCTTACGATGCAGTTTGTACGCCTGATTTTTTTGGGTTCAATAAAAATTTAGAGTTGCAATATCGCGGCCGATTTGATGACCAAGGGCGTGATTTAACCCCTAAGGTGAATGCCACTAAAGATTTGTTGGAGGCAATGAAGTTGGTTGCAGCAACTGGTGATGGTCCAAAAGCACAAATTGCCAGTATTGGATGCTCAATAAAATGGAAATAAACTAGGCTTAAAAAGTGCATTTTGCAACCATTAAGAGATTAATGGTATTGCTCAAAATGCCTTATTAAGCAATAATTCAGCTCTAAGCTCCCGCAGAACTAATAAGTAAATATCGCGCTACACAAAAATACGTAGCCTCGATGTTCATGAATTTGAGGGAGAGGCTTGAAGAATTTCAGTGCCATGCTTAATTTGATGGGCGTTCATACTGTATAGCTCATTGAATTAGCTGGCACTTTTTATGCTTTATAGATTGATTGATTGATTAGGGAGAAAGAAATGGCAACTCGTAAAGATTTAGCAAACGCTATCCGTGCCTTGTCTATGGATGCGGTGCAAAAAGCTAACTCTGGCCACCCAGGTGCACCTATGGGCATGGCAGAAATCGCTGAAGTACTATGGAACCACAACATGCGTCACAACCCAACAAATCCAAATTGGGCTGACCGTGATCGTTTCGTATTGTCTAATGGCCATGGCTCAATGTTGATTTACTCATTGTTGCATTTGACTGGCTACGATTTGCCTATGGATGAAATTAAGACATTCCGTCAATTGCATTCTAAATGTGCTGGTCACCCAGAATATAGCTATGCACCAGGTATCGAAACAACGACTGGTCCACTAGGTCAAGGTATCACCAACGCAGTTGGTTTTGCGATGGCTGAAAAATTGATGGCTAACCAATTCAACAAACCAGGTCACGACATCGTTGACCACTACACATACTGCTTCTTAGGTGACGGCTGTATGATGGAAGGTGTATCACACGAAGCTTGTGCTTTGGCTGGTACATGGGGCTTGGGTAAATTGGTTGCTTTCTGGGATGACAACGGTATTTCTATCGACGGTCATATCGAAGGTTGGTACACAGACGACACAGCTAAACGCTTCGAAGCTTACGGCTGGCACGTTCAATCAGTAGACGGTCATGATTCTGATGCGATTGATGCTGCGCTCAAGAAAGCTAAAGCAGTGACAGACAAGCCATCATTGATCTGCTGTAAAACAGTGATCGGTATGGGCTCTCCAAACAAATCAGGCAGCCATGATTGCCACGGTTCTGCACTTGGTGAAGATGAGGTTGCAGCAACACGTGCAAACATCGGTTGGAACTATCCACCATTCGAAATTCCTGCAGACGTCTATGCTGGTTGGGATCAAAAAGCGAAAGGCGCTAAATTAGAAGCTGACTGGAATGCTAAGTTTGATGCTTACGCTGAAGCTTTCCCAGCTGAAGCTGCTGAATTTAAGCGCCGTATGGCAGGTGATTTGCCAGCTAACTGGAAACAAGCAACTGATGCATTGATTGCTGCAACAAACGAAAAAGCAGAAACCATTGCAACACGTAAAGCTTCACAAAATGTAATCGCCGCTTTGGCACCAACATTGCCAGAATTCTTGGGCGGCTCAGCTGACTTGACTGGTTCTAACTTAACATCATGCGGTAGCTTCACACACGTTGATGGTAAAAAACCAGGTAACTACATCTCTTACGGTGTGCGTGAATTCGGTATGTTTGCAATTATGAACGGTATGGCATTGCACGGTGGTTTCTTACCATTCGGCGGTACATTCCACATGTTCTCAGACTATGCGAAGAGTGCATTGCGTATGGCTGCGTTGATGAAACAACGTACTGTTGCAGTATTGACACATGACTCTATCGGTCAAGGTGAAGATGGTCCAACGCACCAACCAATCGAAAACACATCTGGCCTACGTTACATTCCTAACATGGATGTTTGGCGTCCAGCTGACTCAACAGAAACTGCTGTCGCTTGGGTTGCAGCTGCTGAGCGTCACAATGGTCCATCAAGCTTGGTATTAAGCCGTCAAAACGTGCCTGGTATTAAACACGACACAGCACACTTCGACCTTATCCGTAAGGGTGGTTATGTGTTCTCTGATGTTGCTGGCAAAGCTGATGTCATCATCATTGCTAACGGTTCTGAACTTGATTTGGCAATTAAAGCTGCTGCTGAATTGAATGCTGCTGGTACTAAAGTACGCGTAGTTTCAATGCCATCAACAAACGTATTTGATCGTCAAGACAAAGCTTACCGTGACAGCGTCTTAACAGCAGGCGTTAAACGCGTTGCTGTTGAAGCTGCGCACTCAGACTTCTGGCGCAAGTATGTTGGCTTAGAAGGTGCTGTTGTTGGTATCGACACATTTGGTGAATCTGCACCTGGTGGCGTATTGATGAAGCACTTTGGTTTCACGGTTGAGAATGTAGTGAAAACTGTAAAGTCAGTTCTGTAATTATTGAAGTAAGCTAGACCAAGGGAGCCTGCAATTTTTGGCTCCCTTTTTGTTTGTAAAACTGAGGTAAGACACATGACAGTTAAAGTAGGCATCAACGGATTTGGTCGTATTGGCCGTATGGCATTACGCGCTGCATTTCAAGATTTTGAGAATATTGAAGTGGTAGCCATTAATGGTACACAAGACCCTGATTATCTTGTTTACATGGCGAAATATGATTCAGTCCATGGCAACTTTAAAGGTAGCATCGAGTATAAAGATGGCTATTTAGTTGTTAACGATAAAAAAATTCTGCTGACCTCAGAAAGAAATCCAGAAAACCTAAATTGGGGTGTTCTTGGTGTTGATGTGTTGTTGGATTGTACGGGTGTTTTCCTAACTCAAGAGAGCTGCCAAAAGCACATTGATGCGGGCGCTAAAAAAGTAGTGCAATCAGCGCCACCAAAAGATGATACGCCGATGTTCGTGTATGGCGTGAATCAGGAAGAATATAAAGGTGAAGCCATTGTTTCAGCGGCTTCATGTACGACCAATGCTTTGGCACCAATCGCAAAAGTGTTGAATGATACGTTTGGCATTAAGCGTGGCCTAATGACAACAGTTCATGCAGCTACGGCATCTCAACAAACAGTTGATGGTCCCTCAAATAAAGATTGGCGTGGTGGTCGTGGCATTTTAGAAAATATTATCCCATCATCTACGGGCGCAGCCAAAGCCGTTGGCAAGGTGATTCCATCGCTTAATAAAAAAATCACTGGTATGGCATTCCGAGTGCCGACTTCTGATGTTTCTGTGGTCGATTTAACTTGCGAGCTAAATAAAGAAGCGAGTTATGAAGAGATTGTGGCTGCGATGAAGTCTGCTTCTGAATCAGGCCCAATGAAAGGTGTTTTGGGCTTTACTAAAGATAAGGTGGTATCGACAGATTTCCGTGGAGCGGCATTTGCAGCGGTGTTTGATGCTGAAGCAGGCATTGCGCTGGATCCTACTTTCGTTAAAGTGGTTGCATGGTACGACAACGAGTATGGCTATACCTGCAATATGCTGCGCTTAGCAGAGTACATCGCATAAGGAAGCATCATGGCAATTATCAAAATGACCGATCTAGATTTGGCTGGTAAGCGCGTTTTTATTCGCGCTGACTTAAATGTCCCAGTTAAAGAAGGCGCTGTAACTTCTGATGCGCGTATTTCTGCATCTATGGCAACGATTGAATTTGCGCTTAATGCCGGCGCAAAAGTCATGGTGACATCACATCTTGGGCGTCCAGAGGAAGGTGTTTACTCAGAAGAGAACTCACTTAGGCCAGTAGCTGAAGTGCTTTCAGCTAAATTGGGTAAGCCAGTTCGTTTAATTAAAGATTGGGTAGCTTGTGGATTTGAGGTTGCTGACGGCGAATTAGTGTTGCTTGAGAATTGCCGCTTCAATAAGGGTGAAAAACAGAATCTAGATGAAACTGCGCAAGCGTATGCAAAGCTGTGCGACGTTTTTGTGATGGATGCTTTTGGCACTGCGCACCGTGCGGAGGCTTCTACTTATGGCGTGGCTAAGTTCGCGCCTGTTGCCGCTGCGGGTATTTTACTTACCCAAGAGTTGGATGCTTTAAGTCAGGCACTATTAAATCCGGCTCGCCCAATGGTTGCCATTGTAGGAGGATCTAAAGTGTCTACAAAATTGACAGTCCTTGAAAGTTTGTCTGAAAAAGTAGATCAGTTAGTGGTTGGTGGCGGCATTGCCAATACTTTCCTAAAAGCGACAGGGCATGAGATTGGTCACTCATTATGTGAGGATGACTTGCTTCCTACCGCACGTGCACTTATTAATAAAATGGCTGAACGTGGCGCTGCTGTGCCAATTGCGGTTGATGTTGTAACGGGTAAGCATTTTGACGCTCACGAGCCAGCTGTCATTAAGGATGCTGCCCAGGTTGCATCTGATGATATGATTTTTGACATTGGTCCAAAGTCTGCGCAGGAGCTTACTGACATTATTATGAAGGCGGGCACAGTTGTTTGGAATGGCCCGCTAGGCGTGTTTGAGTTTGATCAGTTTGGTGAAGGGACAAAAGCGATTGCAATGGCAATTGCCAAAACTAAAGCATTCACTTTGGCTGGTGGTGGCGATACTATCGCGGCGATTCAAAAATACAATATTTATGATCAGGTTTCATATATTTCCACCGCTGGTGGGGCTTTCTTGGAGTTTTTAGAGGGTAAGAAATTGCCTGCAGTTGAAATTCTAGAGTCGCGCGGTTAGATCAACGATTGAGATTAAAAAATAAAAAGGGCCTGCGGGCCCTTTTTATTTAAGTTAAATATCTAATAATATGAAATTTAAAGATTTTAAATTTTATGATCAATTATACTTTCTGATAGAATCTCTCATTCTGAAGTAGATTAGAATCATTACTCTACACAAATTGTTGAACAAGATTTTTCATCTGGCCTTGATGAAGTTGTTGAGACAATTAAACGTATTCATGGATTTGGCGGTAAGGTTTATATTGATGATTTTGGTACCGGCTACTCATCATTGAGTTATCTAAATAGCTTGCATGCAGATTAATTAAAGTGGATAGAAGCTTTGTCCTTGCCCTAGAAACCGAGGGTGGGCAGAAGGTCATGTCCGGTATCTTCAACTTTGCTGAAGCATTAGGCTTGTCTCTCGTAGTCGAAGGTGTGGAAACGGAAGAGCAACTTTCAAAAATTCTCAAAAATGTCCCATTCTCTGTTCAGGGTTGGCTTTATAGTAAGGCGCTTCATCCAGATTTAATTCCAGCTTTTGCACAACAATATTCCGCTGTCTAGTATCCCCGTTTTTAGAGACAAGCACACTTAAGGTATAATCTATATTGATGGCTTGAGAGTCTTAATCCTATGTGCTCAGGTCCTCTTAAATGTATCTTTGTGAATCTATTTTAGGAAACTGCATTGTCTAATACTCTCACGCAATCGAGCATCAAAAGTCTACCGCTTTTGCACCAAGGTAAAGTGCGAGATATCTATGATATTGATGCCAGTACCATGCTGTTGATCGCAACAGATAGGCTTTCTGCATTTGACGTTATTTTGCCTACGCCAATTAAAGATAAAGGTGCGATTCTCACTGAAATTGCTAATTTTTGGTTTAAGAAGCTTGCGCATATAATCCCTAATCATCTAACCAGTATTCATCCTGATTCAGTTGTGAGCGATCCTGCTGAAAAAGCTCAGCTAGGAAAGAGAGCGCTTGTCGTTAAAAAGCTTAAGCCCTTACCAATCGAGGCGATTGTTCGTGGATATCTGGCTGGGAGTGGCTGGAAAGAATATAAAACTAGTGGCACCGTTTGCGGAATACAGTTGCCTGCGGGTCTTCATGAGGCGTCAAAGTTGCCTCTGCCAATCTTTACCCCATCTAGTAAAGCTGATGTGGGTGATCATGATGAAAATATTACCTTAGAAAAATGTGCGGCACTGTTAGGTAAAGAGCTCGCTGATAAAGTGGCGAAAGTCAGTTTGCGTTTGTATCAAGAAGCTGCAGAGTACGCGTTAACTCGAGGGATTATTATTGCCGATACTAAGTTTGAATTTGGACTGGACGCTTCTGGTGAGCTTTACTTAATTGATGAAGTTCTTACGCCAGATTCTTCTCGTTTTTGGCCAGCAGATCAATATGTGGTCGGCAAGAATCCGCCAAGTTTTGATAAGCAATATGTGCGTGATTGGCTAGAAGCTTCAGGATGGGATAAGACACCGCCAGCACCTGTTTTGCCTGATGATGTAGCAGAAAAAACCAGTGAAAAATACCGCGAAGCCTATACAAAGCTTACAGGTTTAGATTTGGTTGTTTAGAAGCTAATGCTAAGTCTGCTTAATAAAATTGCAGCACAACTAAAGCACGAGTTTGAAGTTTATCGTCTTGTTTTAAAACATTCTGATACACCAATATTGGCGAAGATTTTCTTAGGCTTAGCGGTTGGCTATGTATTAATGCCTTTTGATTTAATCCCGGACTTTATTCCTGTCATTGGTCAGTTGGATGATTTAGTGATTGTGCCCTTATTGGTTTATTTGGCATTAAAAATGATACCCGATGTACTTGTGCATGAGTGTCGTGAAACAATAAAAAGAGAAAAAAAGAATGAGTAATATCGATCAATTTGTTGCAGGATATGAGCGCTTTCACGAAAATTATTTCGCGGGCGACAAGCCATTGTTTGGCGAATTAAGCCAAGGGCAAAATCCGAGCACAATGATTATTGCTTGTTCGGACTCACGCGTAGATCCAGCGATTGTGATGGATGCAAAGCCAGGTGATTTGTTTGTGGTGCGTAATGTTGCCAATCTTGTTCCTCCATATGAACAAGGCGGTGGTTACCACGGTGTGAGTGCGGCGCTTGAGTTCGGTGTTTGTGGCTTGGGTGTTAGCCATATCATGGTGATGGGGCATCGCCAATGCGGCGGCATTAAAGCGTTAACCGAAGGTGTGCCAGAAGGCATTAATGGTGAGTTTATTCGCCCTTGGGTGAGTATGGCGAGCCATGCTTATCGTCGCGTTAAAGCTGACTTTCCAAATGCTAGTGCTGCAGAAATGGCATGTCATTGTGAGTTGGCAGGTATTTTGGTATCACTAGAGAATTTAGCGACTTTCCCATTTATTAAAGAACGAATTGCCGCAGGAACATTAAACTTGCATGGTTGGTATTTCGATATTGAAAATGGGGTCATGTCTGCTTATGATTCCAAAACATTAAAATTTTCACCATTGTTATAATTTTTTAAAACTGCTTAAGGAAAAAACGATGTCATTAAGTAACGTGCCTGCGGGCAAAGATGTGCCAAATGATTTTAACGTCATTATTGAAATTCCAATGCGTGGCGAGCCAATCAAGTTTGAAGTAGATAAAGAATCTGGCGCTATTTTTGTCGATCGGTTCATGGGTACCTCTATGCATTATCCATGCAACTACGGCTATATTCCGCAAACGCTTTCTGAAGATGGCGACCCAACTGACGTGCTTGTCATTACGCCTATTCCATTGCAACCTGGCGTCGTGATTCGTTGCCGCGCTATTGGTGTGTTAATGATGGAAGATGAATCAGGCATGGATGCAAAAGTATTGGCTGTGCCAGTCGATAAAATCTGCCCGCAATATAAAAACGTGCAAAGCTATGAAGATATACCTGATTTCCAATTAGGACCAATTGCGCATTTCTTTGAGCATTACAAAGATTTGGAAAAAGGTAAATGGGTGAAAGTTGGCAACTGGCAAGGGGCCGATGCTGCTAAAGCTGAAATTGTTGCGAGCGTGGCCCGCGCTAAATAATTAAAGACTTTAGTTTTTGATAGAAAAATGGCCGCTTTTCAGTGGCTATTTTTTTAAGTGCGCTTTGAAAGTCTTGTTAATACATCGCCTAATTCAGAGCCTTCTAATTTTTTTGCTAAAGACTCTACGTTTTTTGATGCACTCTCACTTAGGTGACGTGATGGCTTTGCTACTCCAGCTTGTTTGGATTGAACATCAACTTGCACTCTGATTGAAGTCACTTCCAAGCCATGTTTTTGCAATTTACTCATCAGACTCGGCAACAAGAGCTTAATTTTGGCCGCAATTGCACCACTTTCAACATGCACAGTCAGACGTTTGTGTTCAATATTGCCTGCTTGAGTATAGGGTTTGAGTTGAGCCGGGACGCTTTCATTCCAAATCTTTTGGATGGAAGTCAGCTCTTTGACTTTTTCAGCCATTTTTGATAAAGCGCTATTTTGAAGTATCGCATGAATTAATTGCAAAACTCAGCCCTCGAACAAGTGTAATAAAAAAGTGGTAGATTGTTGCTCTTGCTATTATATCGTCTGCTGATATGTTCGTGTTTTAAGTGTCGTTTTAATGGCTGTCGAGAGGCGGCTTGATTATGGTAAAATCGTAATAATTTATTTTAAGTCAACCTTAAAGAAGGCTCCGCAGTAGCGGAAGTTGGTGTCACAGTATGTTATCCAAGCTATTTAGAAAATTATTTGGTAGTCGTAACGATCGCCTAGTGAAGCAATATTTTGCGCAAGTGTCTGTGATCAATGCCCTTGAGCCTCAAATGCAGGCGTTGAGCGATGACCAGTTACGCGCTAAAACAGAAGAGTTCAAAGCCCGTTTTCAAGCGGGTGAAACGCTAGATCAGCTTTTACCTGAAGCATTCGCTGTGGTTCGTGAAGGTGGTCGCCGCGTATTCCAAATGCGCCATTTTGATGTGCAATTAATTGGCGGCATGGTCTTGAATGCTGGCAAGATTGCCGAAATGCGCACAGGTGAAGGTAAGACACTAGTTGCCACGTTGCCAGCTTATTTGAACGCGCTGACAGGAAAAGGCGTGCATGTTATTACAGTGAATGATTACTTAGCCAAGCGTGACGCTGAGTGGATGTCCAGACTTTACAACTTCTTGGGTTTAACAGTTGGCATTAATCTTTCACAAATGTCACATGATGCAAAACAACAAGCCTATGCTGCAGACATCACCTACGGCACGAATAATGAATTTGGTTTCGATTATCTTCGCGACAACATGGTTTACACGGCCGAAGAGCGTGTGCAACGTAGCCTAAGCTATGCCTTGATTGATGAAGTAGATTCGATTTTGATTGATGAAGCGCGTACACCGCTCATTATTTCAGGTCAAGCCGATGATGGCGTCAATTTGTATAGCCAGATGAACGGTATTGCTGCGCAATTAGTTCGCCAAACAGAAGAAGAAGGTCAAGGCGATTATTGGGTGGATGAAAAAGCACAACAAGTCATTATGTCCGAGCAAGGCCATGAAAAAGCTGAACAGCTTCTTGAAGGGTCAGGATTGTTGGCTGAAGGCGCTAGCCTGTACGATGCCGCAAGTATAAGCTTGGTGCATCATTTATACGCATCTTTACGCGCCCAGTCGCTATTCCATAAAGATCAACATTATGTGGTGCGTGACGGCGAGATTGTGATTGTTGACGAATTCACTGGTCGTATGATGACTGGCCGCCGTTGGTCTGATGGATTACATCAAGCTGTGGAAGCCAAAGAAGGTGTGGCGATTCAAAAAGAAAATCAAACGCTTGCTTCTATCACATTCCAAAACTATTTCCGTATGTATGGAAAACTGTCTGGAATGACAGGGACTGCGGATACGGAAGCTTACGAGTTCAACCAAATTTATGGTTTAGAAACGGTGGTAATCCCAACACATCGCATCATGCAACGTAAAGACCAAATGGACAAGGTCTATCGGACTGGGCGTGAAAAATATAATGCGGTGATTGAGGATATCAAAGAATGTCAGGGTCGTGGCCAGCCAGTATTGGTAGGTACTACTTCGATTGAAAATTCTGAATTGATTGCTGATTTGCTGACCAAGGCTAAATTAGAGCATCAAGTGCTGAACGCAAAACAACATGAACGCGAGGCGCATATTATTGTGCAAGCAGGTCGCCCTAGCATGATTACAATCGCCACTAATATGGCCGGACGTGGTACTGACATTGTGTTGGGAGGTAATCCAGAGCCTGAAATTGATATGATTCGTGCGGATGAATCGCTTTCAGAGGCTCAGAAGCAAGCCAAGATTGAGACGATTAAGGCTGAGTGGCAGGTACGTCATGATGCGGTATTAGCTTCAGGCGGTTTGCATATTATCGGTACCGAGCGACACGAGTCTCGTCGTGTGGATAATCAGTTGCGTGGCCGCTCTGGCCGACAAGGCGACACAGGTTCTAGCCGTTTTTATCTGTCACTTGAAGACCAATTGTTGCGTATTTTTGCATCAGACCGCGTTTCGGCGATTATGGAACGTCTCAAAATGCCAGAAGGTGAAGCGATTGAGCATCCATGGGTGACACGTGCGATTGAAAATGCACAGCGCAAAGTAGAAGGCCGTAACTTCGATATTCGTAAACAGCTTTTGGAATACGACGACGTAGCGAATGACCAGCGTAAGGTGATTTACGAACAACGTAATGAGCTCTTGGAAGTGACGGATGTGGGTGAAACGATCGCGGCGATGCGCCATGATGTGATTGATAATATGGTTTCAACTTATGTTCCGCCAGGTAGCGTGGAAGAGCAGTGGGATGTTGCTTCGCTTGAGAAGGTGTTGCAAGGTGAATTTAATCTTCAACTTCCATTGCAAAAAATGCTGGAAGATAACCCAGATTTGCATGAAGAAACATTGCGCGACACTATTCAAGGTTCTGCCCAAGAAGCTTACACAGCTAAAGAAGAAATGGCCGGTACGGATACCATACGTCAATTTGAGCGTGCGGTCATGTTGCAAAGTTTGGACAATCATTGGCGTGAGCATTTGTCTGCTTTGGATCATTTGCGTCAAGGTATTCATTTGCGCTCATATGCACAAAAAAATCCTAAGCAAGAATACAAACGCGAAGCTTTCGAGTTGTTTGCTGCCTTGTTAGATACGGTTAAACACGAAGTGACGCAAGTGACGATGCAAGTTCAAGTGAAGAGCGCGGCAGATTTGGAAGCTGTTGAAAAGCCAACAGAGCTTGAGAATGTGCAATACCAACATACTGATTACGACGAAGCTTTAGCTTCGCCAGCAAAAGAAGATGGTGCGCCATTTGAACGCGAAGGCGTTAAGATTGGCCGCAATGACCCTTGTCCTTGTGGCTCAGGACAAAAGTACAAACAATGTCACGGAAAATTGAGTTAATTTATGGGTATTGAAGATATCGTTTCGCCTTGTATTGGCGTGTGTGCAATCAATGATAGCAATGGCTTTTGCCAAGGCTGTTATCGCACAGTTGAAGAGATTCGTGAATGGTGGAATATGACTGATCAAGAGCGAGAAAAAGTCATGGGGACTTTAGATCAGCGGTTGCTGGATAATACAACCTTCTAAATAAAAAGCGGCTTTAAAAGCCGCTTTTTTTATGCCTATGATGCATGTTTTGTTTCATGCAAGTTTTATCTATCGGTTAAAATCCTACTCATTCATGTTTTAGAGTTAAAAAAATGCCAGTTAACTTATCAGCGCCACAAGCCAATTCTCTATTGCCAGTAAAAGGTCTCCAGCTAGGGTTTGCCGAGGCGAATATCCGCAAGCAAAACCGAAAAGATCTATTGGTGATTAAACTCAGTGAAGGCACGCGTGTTGCGGGCGTTTTTACCAAAAATCAATTTTGTGCGGCGCCCGTGACTTTGTGTAAAGCGCATCTTGCGAGTGGAAACGATATTCGTGCTTTAGTCGTGAATACGGGTAATGCCAATGCGGGCACTGGTGAGACAGGTATGCAGCATGCCAAACAAACTTGCGCGGCATTAGCTGATTTATTAGGTGCGAAATCGGCATCACAAATTTTACCGTTTTCGACAGGCGTTATTTTAGAGCCCTTGCCTGTAGATCGGGTGATTGCAGGTCTGCCAGCTTGCATCAGCAACTTAAAAGAAGATAACTGGCTCAATGCTGCCGAAGCGATTATGACTACGGATATTGTGGCAAAAGGCTATTCAAAAAAGATTTCTTTAGGTGGAAAAACCATCACCATCACAGGCATTTCTAAAGGCTCCGGCATGATTCACCCCAATATGGCGACCATGTTGGGTTATATCGCTACCGATGCGGCCATCAGCCAGCAAGCGTTAGAGCAGTTGATTGATTACGCGGTTAATCGCTCATTTAATTGCATTACTGTGGATGGCGATACTTCAACAAATGACTCCTTGATTTTGATGGCGACAGGGCAATCTGGTATTGATGAAATTCAAGCCGACACAGCCGATTTTCTAGCGCTTCGCGATGCCATGACGGAAGTTGCGACCCTTTTAGCGCAAGCGATTGTGCGTGATGGAGAAGGCGCTACTAAATTTATGACGGTGCAAGTGGAGGAGGGTCGTGATGTCGAGGAGTGTCGCAAAGTGGCTTATGCCATTTCGCATTCTCCGCTGATTAAAACGGCTTTCTTCGCATCAGACCCTAATTTAGGCCGTATCTTAGCGGCAATTGGTTACGCTGGCGTTGAGAACTTGGATGTGAATGCCATGCAGCTTTATTTGGGCGACGTGCTAGTGGCTGAAAACGGCGGTCGAGCACAAGCTTATCAAGAAGAACAGGGGGTTGCCGTAATGAAAGAACCAGAGATTTTAGTGCGCGTCGTGCTTAATCATGGTGAAGCCAGTGCAACCGTTTGGACTTGCGACTTCTCATACGATTACGTGAAGATTAACGCGGATTATCGCTCTTAATGATGGCGAATCTTGAAAGCCTCATTAATCGTGCCGAGTCTCTTTTAGAAAGGCTCGCTGAATATCTTCCAGCTATTCAACAAGAGGTTAATTGGAATGCTCTAGCTTGGCGTTGGCAAGTCATGAATGGTCGAGGTTATCTGCAAGCCGTTCAACACCCTCACCAAATAAAACTTGAAGCCATTTGTAATGTTGATGCCCAAAAAGCTGAAGTCGTGCGTAACACCGCGCAATTTGTGGGTGGCTTTCCTGCGAACAATGTTTTACTGACTGGCGCGCGTGGCACTGGAAAATCAACCTTAGTGAAAGCTTTGCTGAGTGAGTTTTCTGAAAATGGATTGCGTATTGTCGAGGTTGATAAACAGGACTTGGTTGCTTTGCCAGAGATTGTCAGTTTGCTTAGGGTTAGGTCAGAGCGGTTTATTATATTCTGTGATGATCTCTCTTTTGAGGCGACAGATCCGGGATATAAAGGGCTTAAAGTCGTACTGGATGGCTCAATTGCAACTACATCAGACAATGTCGTGGTTTATGCTACTTCAAACCGTCGACATCTCATGCCTGAATACATGGCAGAAAATTTAGAAACTCAATATGTCGGTGATGAAATTCGTCCAGGTGAAAGCTCAGAAGAGAAGGTCTCACTTTCAGAGCGCTTTGGTTTGTGGCTTTCCTTTTATGCGTTTGACCAAGAGGAGTATTTATCGGTCGCGGCTTATTGGCTAGCCCAATATGGCATTGCTGAAATGAATGACGAAGTGAGACGTGCCGCCTTGACCTTCTCGTTGACGCGTGGCGCACGCAGTGGTCGTGTTGCTTATCAATTTGCGCGTGACTACGCTGGTCGTCAGGCTTTGGCTAATCAAAAGTCAGCATCTTGAACACTCATAAAGTAGTTCACGCAGCAGTCGCAGTTTTGATGCGCGAAGATGGCATGGTCTTGTTGGGCAATCGTCCAGCAGGAAAAGCGTGGTCTGGTTGGTGGGAGTTCCCAGGTGGGAAGATTGAAGACGGCGAAACGCCATTTGAAGCATTACAACGTGAGCTAGATGAAGAGCTTGGGGTGCAAGCTACTGAAGCCTATCCTTGGCTAGTTCGTACTTTTGATTATCCAGAAAAAACCGTCAAGCTCAACTTCTTTATCGTGAAGTCATGGCAAGGCGAGCCTGTTGGACGTGAAGCTCAGCAACTTAGTTGGCAAAACCCTTCAGGCTTAACAGTTGAGCCGATGTTACCTGCAAATACGCCGATACTCAGTGCTTTAAGTTTGCCACCTATTTACGCGATTACTAATATGCTGGAGATAGGTGAAGCTCCTTTTTTTAAGGCTTTAGCACTTCAATTAGAAAAAGGATTGAAGTTGATACAAGTGCGTGAAAAGCAACTCAGTAGCGATGCCTTAATCGCATTTGCCGATAAAGTAATTGCGCTTGCACGTCCATATGGCGCTAGAGTGTTGATGAACGCAGATTTGGATGATGTGATGAAAGCAGGCGCGGAGGGTATTCATTTGAATAGTCATGCACTCATGGATTTGAGCGAAAAGCCTTACGGTTTGTTGGTCGCTGCGTCTTGTCACAATGCTCAAGAAATGGCAAAAGCAGTCCAATTGAATTTAGATTTTGTGATGCTCTCTCCAGTATTACCAACACTTAGTCATCCTGAAGTTCAAGGCATGGGCTGGGAAGTTTTTGCGAAGATGAAGCAAGATTATTCATTACCTGTTTATGCGCTTGGCGGCATGCAATATTCAGCGCTTAAGAATGCTTGGCAAGCAGGTGGCCATGGTATCGCGATGCAGAGAGCGGTTTGGGAATAAATGAACAAGTTTTTGTTAACGTTAATTTTGATGATTGTGCTTGGTATTGTGGCTAAGTTTTATTTTGCTAAGCCAAATTTAACGCCCATTAAGGTTTTGTCTTGTGCTGATATTACTCAATCCTGTGGCAACGAGTTGTTTACGGTTAAGTTTGCTGAAGCACCTCAAGTGATGAAGCCGCTGCATTTAAATTTACATATAAATCGCGCTGAAGCCGTTAAAAATATTCATGTTGCTTTTGCGATGCAAAATATGGAAATGGGCTTAAATCGTTATCGATTAATCCAAGCGAATCAATCTGGCGCTTGGCAAGCGGAGGTGACTTTGCCTATTTGTGTGCAGGGGCGAAGTGATTGGAGTATGTTGCTTGAGATTGAGGCCGGCGAAAAGATCGAACGCTTTCAATTGCCATTTTCAGCCAAGAATAGTCGCGCCAGTTAACTCGCTTATGGCTGTTCAGTGAGGATAGGGCTGCTGATGGTTACCAGAGTTTCTTTGCCTGCTTCATTTTTGAAATGTAAGCTAAATGAAACGGTTTCGCCAGCTTTTAGCGGATTCTTCAAATCAAATAACATCAAATGAAATCCACCTGGTGCTAGCTTGTTAGGTGTTTTAGCTTTTAAATCTAATTGTTCAAGCATGCGCATTTTCATAATGCCATTTTCCATGCTCATGCTGTGAATTTCTATGCTATCGGAAGCTGAACTTTCCACTTTGACTAAGCTTGTATCTGATGCGCTGGTGATGGTCATGTAAGCGGCGCCTACGTCTTGGCCTTCAGCTGTTGCACGGACCCAATTGTCAGTGATGTTAATTTCGGGCGCTTGTTTGCTGCAAGCTAGCAGCATTGAAACTAACATTGTTAACACAAAATATAACTTCTTGTTTAGCATGTTAATTAAGATCTTCTGTATCTAAATCATCAGCAGTGATAGGTGTTTCAATGCGATAGCCTTCACTTGCCCAAACGCCTAGGTCAACCATCTTGCAGCGTTCAGAGCAAAAAGGTCTAAAAGCATTGCTAGGACTAAATTCAGAAAGTTTGCCACATTCTGGGCATGGGACGAGTCGTTTTTTTTCGGTAGATTGCATTGGTAACTAAATTTAAAAGGAATTTAAAGATTGCCGAGTGTTAGTGAGAATGGAATATCATCTTCACAGGGATGGGGCTTTTCAGTGCGACTCATGGAAATGAACCGCAGATTAATTGCATATTTGTTAGCGCTAATTTCAGGGTAGCAATTTAGGCTGTCGTCGACTTTAACTTGCAACATTTGTGCTGGTTTTGCACTGCCAAGCATTTGTTGATAAGCGCCATGGGCCGCAATATTCTTAACGCCTTGGCCGCTTCCTCTGACGATGTTTAAAATAATCGCTAGTGCGTCATAGATTGGCGTTACATGGCCTAACCATTTTTCTAAATCTTGTTTTCTATCTTCAGCAGGGCTTTCTAACCAATAATGGTAAGAGGGTAAATCAAACTCGCACAACCCGCCAGGAATCACAGCACGTTGTTTAATTGACATTAACCATTCATTTTCTTTGAGTGGCTGGCCTATTCTTGAACTAATCGTTCTAAGTCTCGCTGAGGTGCCAATGATTTTGTCTAAAATAGGCTGAAGTACTTCTGATGCAATATTGGGGTTGCCAACCAAGCTAGCCATGATGACTTTTTGGCGATCCAACTCTTGCAAAAGGTCAATTTTTAAATCTGTGCGATCAAGAATGTCTAGTATCTGGAAAAAAGACACAATTGCGTTGTGGTGATGGCTTGGGTGTTCAGAGGCAATATTAAGCAAAACCTTAGAGAATAAATCCTCTAGGCGAAGCAGAGTTCTGATTCTTTCGTTAAAAGGGAATTCGTAAATCGCCACTTTATTTTCGCTTAAATAGTTTATTAAACACTTAGATACAACAGATTATGGGTTTGAATTGTCAATTGTGCAAGTATTGATGTATTTCTCATGGAGTTGCTTGATTTTTTGTCTAAGTTCTTCAATTGAGCCATCATTTAAAATGAGGTCATCCGCGAGTGAGTTTCTCTTTGTGCGTGACATTTGTACATCTATAATTTTCTGTATGTCGGCTTCTAAAAGCTCATCTCGCTTACTTGCTCTGGTGATTTGCATCTCAAGGGGGCTGTCAATCACAAGGCTTCGACTGATGATTTCTAAGTAACGGTCACTTTCAAATAAAAGCGGGATAGCTAAAATTTGGTAAGGAGCCGAAGCGTTTTTTTTAAGCGCTTCTAAAGCCTTGTTGAAAATGGCAGGGTGGAGAATGTCTTCTAATGACTTTCTCGCTTCACTATTTGCAAACACTTTTTTGCGTAAAGCAGTTCTATTGAGATCGCCATCGTCATTCAAAATATCTTGCCCAAACGCTTGAGCAATTTCTTTTAAGGTGACTTGTCCTCTTGCAGTTAACTCATGGCTGATGATATCAACGTCAACAATCGGCACGCCTAGCTCAGTGAATAGCTTGGTTGTCTCGGTTTTTCCGCTGCCAATGCCGCCTGTCATACCGATGATATACATTGCTTATCCAACCAAATATAAATGTGAAAGTTGATGGCCCCAAAACAAAGCTGCAATGCCACCCAGGGCAAGGTAAGGACCAAAGGGAATGGCAGTATTTCTGCCCTTCTTTGCAAAAGCCATTAAACCAATGCCGATGATTGATCCTGCAATAGACGATAAGAGAATAACTACAGGTAGCATCGTCCAGCCAAACCAAGCGCCTATTGCCGCTAGCATTTTAAAGTCACCATAACCCATCCCATCTTTGCCTGTGATGAGTTTAAATAACCAATAAAGACTCCATAAAACTAAATAGCCTGCTGCCGCACCGACAATGGCTGATTGAATGTTTGTGAAGCCGCCATTGAGGTTAAAAAGCAGACCTAGCCACAGCAATGGCAGGGTAATGTCATCTGGTAAAAGCTGTGTATCCAAATCTATAAAAGTGAGCGTTAATAGTGCAAGAACAAATGTTGATGCGGCCAGCGTGTTTAAAGAAAAGCCGAATTTATAAGCTGCAAGGCCGACCAATAAGGCACTCATGCTTTCAACTGCAGGATAACGCCAGCTAATTGAGGCTTTGCATTCTTTGCATCTGCCACCAAGCATCAGAAAGCTAATGATAGGTATGTTATGCCATGCCGCTATTGCTTTTTGGCAATGTGGGCAAGCTGACCTTGGGGTAATTAAATTATATTTTGTCTTTTTTTCGGTGTTGCCAGTGCTGGTGAGCGATGCGCATTGTTCACGCCAATCCATTTCCATCATGATGGGTAGTCTATGGATCACCACATTTAAAAAGCTTCCAACCAAAAGACCCAGAAGGCTGGCGACAATAATGTAGATAGTTGAATTTTGTTGTATGAGCGCAATCAATTCAGACATGTAATTTTCTTTTTCTTACTTGATGGTGTTAATGAACAGCATATTCGCATTGAACATTGCTCAGGGCAACTTTATAAATAATTCGCGCTATTGAAATGCAAAAAAGAGTCGCCAATATATAATGTATAAAACCGCTATTAGGAAAAGATTGTATGCGCCCCGAGTCAAATGTAGAAGCCTCAATATTAGAGATGGACGAAAACCAAGTGGAAGCTTGGACGAAGCCTGTTGTCTGCCGCGTAGAGGTGGATTTACCTAATTGGATGGCGGAGTTGACGGGTCATAAAAATTGGGAAGTATTCAATGAGGAAGAAACGGACGACTATATGAGCTATGCGATGCGCTTAGGGCGTCAAGAAGCCGAAGTGACTTTGTACCACAGTGGTTATGCAGTGGTGGATGTGGACGGTGAGTCCTTGTTTAACGGAACGCTAACGAACGGTAAGAATGCTTGCGCGCAGTTGAGTTATTTCAACCCAGAAAATGGCGAGCCGATTACCTTTAATTAATAGGTTCTGGCGACTGCAAACTCTGCTAAATCAACAAGTGCTTGGTGTTGCACAGTTTTTGGCAGATGTGCAATCGCTTGGCAGGCAAGCGATACTTCTTGTTTTGCAACGTCTCTCACGTAGTCTAAAGCGCCTGTATCTTTAACGGCTTGTATTACAGCTGGTAAATCTTCTAAACCGCCTTGTTCGATTACATGACGAATAAGCTTGCGCTGCGATTCGTTGCCATTTCTCATCGCATAAAGTAGCGGTAAGGTCGGCTTGCCTTCTGCGATGTCATCGCCAAGGTTCTTGCCAATATCTTCGCTCTCTCCGCTTAAATCAAGTACGTCATCAATCAGTTGGAAGGCGGTTCCCAAGCGCATACCGTATTCAGCCATGGCTTGCTCATTTTTTTCGGAAGCTTCGCAAATTACAGCGCCTAATCGAGTCGCGGCTTCAAATAATTTAGCCGTTTTATAATGAATGACGCGAAGATACTCTTCGTCGCTAATGTCGGCATCGTTGATATTGAGCAGTTGTAACACTTCACCTTCGGCAATAATGTTGGTTGCTTCAGCCAAAATATCCATCACGCGCATATTCTGGATGCTTACCATCATTTGGAAGGCGCGCGAATAAACAAAGTCGCCCACCAAAACGCTAGCGGCATTGCCAAATAGGGTGTTGGCAGTAGCGCGACCGCGTCGCATAGCAGACTCATCTACGACATCATCATGTAATAAGGTCGCGGTATGAATAAATTCTACAACTGCAGAAAGTGTATGGTGATGCGGCTCAATTTTGCCGAAAACGCCTGCAGATAAAAGCACTAAGGCAGGACGCAAGCGTTTGCCGCCGCTATTAATTATGTAGTCCGCCACTTGGTTGATGAGCACGACTTCGGAATGGAGGGACTTGCGGATGACGTCATCGACGGTACGCATGTCGTCTGCAATGCTTGCTTGAATAAGGCTAAGTGACAATTGAAGTTACCAATAAAATTTGTAACAATTTTAGCATTTATAAGGGCAATTTTGCCTGACTTTTTATGCGTTTAAAGCCCTAAAAACCATGTCATATCGTTACTGGAGCTAAAATATCATCTATCCTTGGATTTAAGCACTTAAGGTTTTTTATATAAAGCCTATTTTGTATTTGCTTAAGTCCTAATTTTACGTATAATGCGCAGTTCATTTGAATGCGTAGCAAACGAGGCTTAATCATGTATGCAGTCATCAAGACTGGCGGTAAACAGTACCGCGTAACTCCTGGCCTAAGGCTTAAGGTAGAAAAATTAACAGGTGATATTGGTAGCGACGTTACTATCGATCAAGTATTAGTGTTGGCTGATGGTGATAATGTCACTATCGGTGCTCCATTAATCTCTGGCGCTAGCGTGACAGCTAAAGTGTTATCACACGGCCGTGGCGACAAGGTAATGATTTTCAAATTCCGTCGTCGTAAACACTACCGTAAAACACAAGGTCATCGTCAGAGCTATACAGAAATCCAAATTGCAGATTTCGGTGGCGCTTCAACTAAACCAGCAAAAGCTAAAGCTGCTAAAGCTAAAGCTGCTGAATAAGGAGTAAAAAATGGCACATAAGAAAGCTGGCGGGAGTTCCCGTAACGGTCGTGACTCACATTCCCAACGATTAGGTGTTAAAGCCTTCGGTGAGCAAGAGGTTTCAGCTGGTAGCATCATTGTTCGTCAACGTGGCACACGTATGCACGCTGGTGAAAATGTAGGCATGGGTAAAGACCACACACTATTTGCAAAAGTTGACGGTAAAGTTGCTTTCGCTGTTAAAGGTGCGTTGCGTCGTAAGATGGTAAGCATCATCCCGCTTTAATGCTAGCAAGCACTATAAAAAGCCCTATCGCTTGGTAGGGCTTTTTTGTTTTATATGGGGCTAACTTGGCGGTATGATACGGTTAGTTCTAAATGGATTGTTAGCTTGAGTTCCAATGCTGAGTCCGAAGTGTGATATCAATTGTGCGGTGACCAATGAAATTTATAGATGAAGCCACCATTAAGCTTTTTGCTGGTGATGGCGGTAACGGTGTAGCGACTTTCCGTCGTGAAAAATATGAGCCTATGGGCGGACCCAATGGCGGCGATGGCGGTCATGGTGGTTCTGTTTACTTTGAGGCTGACCGCAACATTAATACTTTGGTCGACTATCGCTACACCCGTAGTTTTCGGGCACAGCGTGGCGAAAATGGGCGTGGCTCTGATTGTTACGGCGCTGGTGGTGATGACATGGTGTTGCGTGTGCCGGTTGGTACCGTAATTAGTGATAAAGCATCAGGTCAAACTTTGATTGACTTGGCCGACCATGGGCAACGTGCCATGTTAGCTAAGGGCGGTAAAGGCGGTTTGGGCAACATTCACTTCAAGTCCAGTCAAAATCGCTCACCTCGTCAATGTACAAAAGGCGAACCAGGTGAAGAAATTGAGCTTTATCTAGAACTTAAAGTATTAGCGGATGTTGGGTTGCTCGGCATGCCGAATGCAGGAAAATCAACCTTTATTCGCTCTGTCTCTGCCGCTAAACCAAAAGTCGCAGACTATCCATTTACGACATTGCATCCTAATTTAGGGGTGGTGCGCGTTGATACCAATCGCAGTTTTGTGATTGCCGATATTCCTGGTTTGATTGAAGGTGCTGCCGAAGGTGCGGGCCTCGGTCACCAGTTCTTACGTCATTTGGCACGTACTCGTTTACTGCTCCATATTGTAGATTTAGCACCATATGATGAGGCGGTTGATCCAGTGGCTGAAGCTAAGGCCATTGTTGAAGAACTTCGTAAGTATGATGAGGAGCTTTATAACAAGCCGCGCTGGTTGGTATTAAATAAGGTCGATATGCTGGAAAACTCCGCTGACAAAATTGCTGATTTTGTAAAAGCTTATGGCTGGAAAGGCCGCACTTTCGCCACTTCCGCAATTAGCGGCATCGGCTGTAAAGAGCTGGTTTATGCGATTATGGATCATGTTGAAGAAGTGAGCGCCAAAGCACGTGAAGAGGAAGAGGCTGAGCAGGCAAAGTTAGCGGCTGAAAAATTAGCGCGTAAAGAGGCCGCAGCATTAAAGAGAGCTGAAAGCGCAGAATAAAGTTTGAGTGAGATGAAATCATTATTAGCTGATGCAAAATTTATCGTGATTAAGGTAGGTTCGAGCCTAGTCACGAACAATGGCGAGGGTCTAGACCACACAGCGATTGCTGCTTGGGCAGCGCAAATCGCCCATTTAGTGCGTCCAGATAATGGCGATGTTCAAGCAAGAAAAGTGGTATTGGTCTCTAGCGGCGCAGTGGCTGAAGGTATGCAGCGCTTGGGTTGGAAAAAGCGCCCAACAGCGGTGAATGAGTTGCAAGCAGCGGCGGCCGTTGGCCAAATGGGCTTAGTGCAAATGTATGAGTCGTGCTTTGCACAGCATTCATTACACACGGCGCAAGTTTTACTGACGCACGATGATTTGGCTGACCGTAAACGCTACCTCAATGCGCGCAGTACATTGCGTACCCTGCTCGATTTGGGTGTAATCCCTATCATTAATGAGAATGATACCGTTGTTACAGATGAGATTCGTTTTGGGGATAACGATACCTTAGCTTCATTGGTAGCGAATCTAATCGAAGCGGATGCTTTAGTGATTTTGACTGACCAAGCAGGCCTTTATTCGGCTGACCCACGTAAAAATCCTGATGCTAAGTTTATTCAGCATGCCAGAGCCGGTGATGAGGTGTTGGAGCAAATGGCGGGTGGTGCTGGCAGTAGCGTTGGTACAGGCGGTATGTTGACTAAGATTTTGGCGGCTAAGCGTGCAGCGCGAAGTGGCGCACATACAATTATTGCTTCTGGTCGTGAAAAAGAAGTACTTATTAAGTTGGCTTCTGGCCAAGTTATAGGCACGCATCTTCATACAGAACAAGGCAAAATGCTTGCTAAGAAGCAGTGGATGGCAGACCATTTGCGCGTCTCTGGCCAATTAAAACTCGATGCTGGTGCAGTGAAAGTATTGCGGACTGACGGCAAAAGTTTATTGCCTGTTGGCGTGGTGGCAATTGATGGCAGTTTTGAACGTGGCGATGTTGTGGCTTGTTTAGATGAACAGGGCAAAGAAATCGCCCGTGGATTAGTGAACTATTCTTCAGCTGAAACAGCAAGAATTTTGCGTCAGCCGAGCACTGAGATTGTATCCATTTTGGGTTATGTGGATGAAGCGGAATTGATTCACAGAGATAACCTTATTCTTTTGTAAGATTTACATTTAAGTACTGGGACAACCATGACTAAAACATCACCAAAAGTAGCCATTATTATGGGTTCGGACAGTGACTGGCCAACCATGAAATTGGCCGCGCAAATGCTGGCAGATTTCGGTGTGCCTTATGAAGCGCAAGTAGTTTCTGCGCATCGCACACCAGACTTGATGTTTGAATTTGCCGAGACGGCTATCGCCAAAGACATTCAAGTGATTATTGCTGGTGCGGGCGGCGCTGCGCATTTGCCAGGTATGGTTGCAGCTAAGACGACATTGCCTGTATTGGGCGTTCCTGTTGCGAGTAAACACTTACATGGTAACGACTCGTTACTCTCTATTGTGCAAATGCCTAAAGGCATTCCAGTGGCTACTTTTGCTATTGGTGAAGCAGGCGCAATGAATGCTGGCTTGTTTGCAGTGTCAATTTTAGCGAATAGCGATGCAGGCTTAGCTAAGAAACTACAAGATTTTCGTGCAGCACAAACCGCAAAAGTATTGAACATGACATTAACGGAGCAGCCTTGAGTTCTCATATCATCCTTCCTCCAGCAATGCTTGGCATGTTGGGCGGCGGCCAGCTTGGTCGCTTTTTTGTGATTGCTGCACATGAAATGGGCTACCGCGTTACCGTGCTAGATCCAGATAAAAATAGCCCCGCAGGCAAAATTGCTGATGTGCATTTATGTGCTGATTATGATGACGCTGCCGCATTAAAAACCATGGCAGAAACTTGCCAAGCGATTACTACCGAGTTTGAAAACGTTCCAGCAAGTACATTAGAAACATTGGCGCAGACACGCACTGTTCGTCCATCTGCCAAAGCCATTTCTATAGCGCAACATCGCGTATTAGAAAAACAATTTATTCGAGATGCAGGCATCCCGGTTGCCTCATTTGTCGTGGTGAATGCAGCATCAGATTTGCCGGCAGATACTAATGCAATTTACCCGGCCATTTTAAAAGTGGCGCGTTTCGGCTATGACGGCAAAGGCCAAGCGCGTGTTGCTAACCAAGCCCAAGCGCAAGCTGCATTTGAAGCGTTTAAAGGTGAGCAATGCGTATTAGAAAAAATGTTGAGTTTGGACTACGAGGTGTCAGTGGTGTTAGCTCGCGATGCACAAGGAAATGTTGCTCCTTATCCATTGGCTGAGAATAGCCACTTAAATGGCATTTTAGATGTTAGCATCGTGCCAGCGCGCACGCCAAAAGCCACTCAAGACCAAGCGCGTCAATTGGCGATTAGGATTGCTGAGAAGTTGGAGTACGTTGGTGTGCTAGCAGTTGAGTTTTTTGTGAGCAATGGCGAATTGCTTGCGAATGAAATGGCTCCGCGTCCTCATAACTCAGGTCATTACACTATTGATGCGAATGTGACCAATCAATTTGAGCAACAATTGCGTGCTTTAGTTGGTTTACCTTTGGGCGACAGTCGTTTGCATAGTCAGGCAGTGATGGTCAATATTCTTGGCGACATTTGGAAAAATGGTACTGAGCCTGCTTGGGATAAGGTTTTCGCCAGGCCAGAGCTAAAGCTCCATTTGTATGGCAAGCATGAGCCACGCCCCGGGCGTAAGATGGGCCACTATACTGTCATTGGTGCAGATCAAGAAACGGTGATTGTGAATGCAATCAAAGCCCGTGAACAGTTAGGCATTGGTTAATTTAAAACTTCGAGTGATAGACAATAAAAAAGCCGAACATTAAGCTCGGCTTTTTCGTTTGGTGCTCATTAAAACAAGACTGATTAAGCCATTGCCTTAATTGAAGCGTTCAAACGGCTCTTATGACGAGCAGCTTTATTCTTGTGAATAATGTTCTTGTCTGCAATGCGATCAATAACGCTCACATTTTCAGAGTATGCAGCTTGAGCAGCACCTTTGTCACCAGCTTCTACCGCTTTAATGATCTTTTTGATCGCGGTGCGCAAAGTAGAACGCAAGCTGGCGTTATGGGCGCGTTGCTTAACTGCCTGACGAGCACGTTTTCTTGCCTGCGCGGTATTAGCCATGAATTTTCCTAATTAACAAAATACGAAGCCGAACATCTTATCGCTTTATTCAGCCTTTTGCAAGATATTGTCAGTGTTAAATTACGCTTATTTGCAATAATATCCCTGTTAATGATTTGCTTGGAAGCAGCTTGTAAGCAATTGCGTTCGGGGGTTTAGCCTGGCTCATGCTAAAATCTATATTAATTTCAACAGTATTTTACAGGACAACATACGCACGCATGAATCTGCTTAAAGCACTTGCCACCGTTGGGAGCATGACATTTCTCTCACGCATCTTGGGCTTCGTTCGCGACACCTTGATCGCGCGCGTGTTTGGCGCTGGCGTTGAGACCGACGCTTTTTTTGTTGCGTTTAAAATTCCTAATCTGTTGCGTCGTATTTCAGCTGAAGGTGCATTCTCGCAAGCTTTTGTGCCGATTTTGGCTGAATACAAAAAGCAGCGCAGTGTTGATGAAACTAAAGCGTTGATAAACCATGTCGCGACTTTGCTTGGCCTGTTTTTGGTGGTCATTACCATTTTAGGTATGCTCGCTGCGCCTTGGGTAGTGCAAGTTAGTGCGCCAGGCTTTGCCGCAGATAAAGCAAAATTCGATTTAACAGTTGATTTACTTCGTATTACTTTTCCTTATATTTTCTTTATTTCATTAGTGTCGCTCGCTGGCGGCGTGCTTAATACTTACGGAAATTTTAGTGTGCCTGCCATGACGCCTGTTTGGCTGAATCTTTCATTTATTGCCGCAGTCTTGTTTGTTGCCCCATATTTTGACCACTCCGTGATGGTACTTGGCTGGGCCGTGTTTGCTGGCGGGGTTGCTCAGTTGATTTATCAGCTCCCATATCTTCGCAAGCTAGGCTTATTGCCAATGTTTGAGATTAACCTCAAAGATGAGGGTGTTTGGCGCATCCTTAAGCTCATGGGTCCGGCGATTTTTGGGGTTTCTATCGCGCAAACCTCACTTCTTATTAACACAATTTTTGCATCATTCTTGGCAACAGGTAGCGTTTCTTGGCTTTATTACGCTGACCGTTTAATGGAATTTCCTACGGGTGTTTTGGGTGTGGCGCTTGGTACTATTCTGTTGCCTAGCTTAGCTAAAAGTTATGCGGATAAAGCCGATGGTGAATATTCTCAGCTCTTGGATTGGGGTTTGCGCCTTACATTCATCCTTGCACTGCCAGCAGCGGTCGCTTTGGCGGTACTTTCCGTGCCTTTAGTGACGGGCTTATTTCACTACGGTGCATTTAGTGCGTTAGACGTGGAAATGACTCGTCAAGCTTTGATGGCGTATAGCCTTGGCTTGCTTGGGCTTATTTTAGTGAAGGTGCTTGCTCCTGCGTTTTACTCACGTCAAAACATCAAAACACCAGTCAAAATTGCCTTATTTACCTTGGCATCAACACAGCTCATGAATTTAGCCTTTATCGGACCATTTAAGCACGCCGGCTTGGCGCTGGCGATTAGCCTAGGTGCTTGCATGAACGCCGGTCTGCTCTATTTTTATTTGCGTAAAGCAGGGGTGTTTAAGCCGCAAGCAGGCTGGTATGCCTTTATGGCAAAACTTGCATTTGCCGTCAGCGCGATGGCGCTTGTTTTACATTTTGCCGCAGGGTCTGATGCCACTTGGATGGCGTATAAATTAGTACCGAAATTAGTGCATTTGTTGATTTTGCTTGTGCTGGGCTCGGTCACTTATTTCTTTGTACTTTGGGCATTGGGCATTCGCGTGAAAGACTTTATGAAGCGCACTGTTATCTAGTTCTATGCAAATCCTTAGACATTTCCCAAGTGATAGTAGTCAGCCATGCGCATTGGCGATAGGCAATTTTGATGGCGTGCATTTAGGGCATCAAGCTTTGCTCAAAGAGCTTAAAGCAGTTGCAAGTGCACAATCATTGCAAATTGCAGTGATGACATTTGAACCTCATCCACGCGAGTTTTTCTCACCAGAAAAAGCGCCAGCAAGGCTAACCTCATTAAGAGAAAAGTTAGAGCGATTTTCAGATGATGGCGTTGATGTTGTTTATCTATGCCGATTTAATCAGCGCTTTGCAAGCTTGAGTAGTGAAGCTTTTATCAACTATATTTTGATTAAATCGCTCAATGCTAAAACTGTTTTAGTGGGCGAAGATTTTAGATTTGGTGCGGGTCGCCGTGGCGGCGTTGTTGATATTGCCAATGCAGGCTTAAATCTCATCAGCCTGCCGCAAGTCAATTTAAGTGATGCCGATGTACAAGTGCTTGGTGATAGCGAGCGTGTTTCAAGTACTCGCGTGAGAAGTGCGCTTGCGGCAGGTCAGCTTAATGTCGCTAAAAATCTACTCGGCCGCCCTTATAGCATTAGTGGCAAAGTGATACATGGAGCGCAGTTGGGGAGAAAACTGGGATTTCCAACAGCAAATGTGCATATGCGGCATGAACGACCTGCCTTAACGGGCGTGTATGCAGTAAAATTAGACGGATTAAATGGCGTGGCCAATTTAGGCGTGAGGCCAACCATTTCTGGTGTACCTAAGTTATTGTTGGAAGTGCACTTATTTGACTTTGATGGAGATTTATACGACAAGCATGTGCATGTCGAGTTTTTCCACAAAGTGAGAGATGAAATGAAATTTGATGGTTTGGATGCATTAAAAGCCCAAATCGCAAAAGATGCCCAAGTGGCGCGCCATTTTTTCAAATAAAATTTAGATAATTAAAAGCAAAAGACCGAAAGTTTGTAATGACTGAAGATTCAAAACAAGACTCGAAATATAAGCTCAATCTGCCCGAGACCAGTTTTCCTATGCGGGGCGACTTGGCTAAGCGTGAGCCTGCTTGGCTTAAGGAATGGCAAGATAAAAAGCTTTATCAGCGTATTCGCAAAGCTCGCGCTGGAGCTAAAAAATTCATTTTGCATGATGGCCCTCCCTACGCAAACGGCGATATTCATATTGGTCATGCGGTTAATAAAATTTTAAAAGACATTATCGTTAAATCTAAAGCCATGAGTGGCTTTGATGCCCCTTATGTGCCTGGCTGGGATTGCCATGGCTTGCCGATTGAGCTCGTGGTTGAAAAAACTCACGGCAAAGAAATCGCACCAGCTAAATTCCGTGAGCTTTGCCGCGAATATGCAAAAGAACAAGTCGAGCGCCAAAAGAAAGACTTCGTGCGTTTGGGCGTGTTTGGCGATTGGGATAATCCTTACCTCACGATGGACTTTAAAACCGAAGCCGACATCATGCGCGCTTTGGGCGATATCTATAAAAATGGCTATTTATACCAAGGCAGTAAGCCTGTGCATTGGTGTGTTGATTGCGGCTCTGCATTGGCAGAGGCGGAAGTTGAATATGAAGATGTGAACTCACCTGCCATTGATGTGGGCTTTAAAGTGTCATGCAATAAGCCTGAATTAAACAAAGCGTTTGGCGTTGATATCTCAGATGATATTTTTGCTGTGATTTGGACAACGACGCCGTGGACATTACCTGCCAACCAATCCGTGAGTGTGCATCCTGAGTTGGATTACGACCTCATTCAAACCAGCAAAGGTTTGTTAATTCTTGGCCATGACTTGGCGCAAGCGACATTAACTCGCTATGGTGAAGAGGGTGCTAAAACAATCGCTTCATGCAAAGGCTCTGCCTTAAATGGCATTCAGTTAAAACATCCATTTGACGAGCGTTTTGTTCCTTTCATCTGTGGTGAACATGTCACAACCGATGCAGGTACAGGCTTAGTCCATACCGCGGCTGCGCATGGTAACGATGACTGGTTAGTCATGCGAGCTAACTTCCCGCAAGAAAAACCACGAGTCTTGATTGGTGCGGATGGTAAATTCTTCACTAGCAATTTGGTTGAGCTTGACGCAATTCGCGGTTTAAGCCGCCAAGATGCGAATAAGGTGATTTTAGGTTTGATGCAAGAGAGTGGTGCTTTAATTGCAAGTGCTCGTTTAAACCACAGCTTCCCACATTGTTGGCGCCATAAAACGCCACTCATGCAGTTGGCGACACACCAATGGTTTATTGGGATGAACGAAACAGATGCATCAGGTAAAAGTTTGCGTGAGTATGCCAATGAAGCTGTCGATGGAACTGAATTCTTCCCAAGTTGGGGGCGTGCGCGTTTGGAGGCGATGATTAAAAACCGTCCTGATTGGTGCGTTTCACGCCAGCGCAATTGGGGCGTTCCAATGCCATTGTTTGTGCATAAAGAAACTGGCGCGCCACATCCGAAAACAGCTGAGTTACTCGAGCAAGCCGCTTTGCTGACAGAGCAAACTGGCGTTGAAGCTTGGTTTAGTTTAGATGCCGCTGCTTTCTTGGCGAAACATGCACCAGAAAATGCAGACCAATACAAGAAAGTAACCGACACATTAGACGTTTGGTTTGATTCAGGATCTACCCATGCGGCGGTTCTTAAGCGTCGTCCTGAATTACAACACCCCGCCGATTTGTATTTGGAAGGTTCAGACCAACATCGTGGTTGGTTCCAAAGCTCGCTTTTAACAGGTTGTGCGATTGATGGCAGAGCCCCTTATGAAGCTTTGCTCACGCATGGTTTTGTGGTGGATGGCGCTGGTCACAAAATGAGTAAGTCCAAAGGTAACGTAGTTGCGCCACAAAAGGTGATGGACACTTATGGCGCGGATATCTTACGTTTGTGGGTAGCATCGACTGATTACTCAGGCGAGTTGACAATTTCTGATGAAATTCTCAAGCGCGTGGCTGAAAGCTATCGCCGTATTCGTAATACCTTACGTTTCTTATTGGCAAATTTGGCTGACTTTGACGCGAGCAAAGATTTATTACCAGTAGATCAGTGGTTGGAAATCGACCGCTACGCGCTAGTGCTCACAGAGAAATTACAAACAGAAGTGTTGGCGGATTTTGACCGTTATGAATTCCATTTGGCGGTGCAAAAATTTGTGGGCTTCTGCTCTGAAGATTTAGGTAGCTTCTATTTAGACATTCTCAAAGACCGTCTCTATACCACGGGTGAAAACTCACACGCTCGTCGTGCTGCGCAAAGCGCCTTGTATCACATCACCCAAACCATGATGCGTTTGATGGCGCCTATCTTGAGCTTTACAGCTAACGAGATTTGGCAAACATTGGGCTTGGATAAAGAGGCGACGGTATTTGAAGAGCTTTGGTATGAATTGCCAACGCATGGTTTGAGCAATTCCCAAATCACCGACTGGCAAAATATTATCGAAGTGCGTGCGCTAGCCAATAAAGCGATTGAAGAAAAACGTGGCGCAGGCGAAGTAGGCTCATCATTGCAGGCGGAAATCACCATTGCTGCTGATGGCGCCACTTACGACTCACTTGCTCGCATGCAAGATGCGCTACGTTTTGTGTTTATCACGTCTCAAGCCATAGTGGAAAAACACGCTGGCTCAGATTTGACATTCAAAGTTGCGGCAAGCAGACACGCCAAATGCGACCGTTGCTGGCATTACCGTGAAGACGTCGGCGGAAATGTTGAACATCCGACAATTTGTGGTCGCTGCGTAAGTAATTTATTTGGTCAAGGTGAAAAACGTACTCATGCGTAAATGGCTAAGCATTAGCGCGATTGTGATTGTGATCGATGTTTATACCAAGCATCTTATTCAGCAAGCATTTCAGTATGGCGAGCATTTACAAATCGCTTCGTTTTTTGACTTGGTGCGCTTTCATAACGAAGGCGCGGCGTTTAGCTTTTTAGCGAGCCAAGGCGGTTGGCAGCATTTCTTTTTTACGGGCATTGCAATTGTGGCTTCAGCCGTGATTGTTTATCTGCTTCATAAAAATGCTGAGCAAAAGCTGTTTTGTTTTGCGCTCGCTTTGGTATTAGGCGGGGCATTAGGGAATCTATACGACAGGCTCACCTTGGGCTATGTGGTGGACTTCTTGCTCTTTCACTATCACGGCTACGACTATTATTGGCCTGCCTTTAATGTGGCCGACTCAGCGATCACGGGTGGGGTTGCCTTGCTCTTGCTTGATAGTTTTAAGAAGCCACGTATATAATCAAAAAATGTTTAAACGTAGCCTACATAGATTTACCAGCTGGATTGCCATTTGTGCCATCCTGATGGCATCTTTTGCGCCTACGATTTCGCATGCCAAGGCATTAAATGACATTCAGGGTTCAGAAAAGATTTGTACTGCGCAAGGCGTAAAAGAAATCCCTTCAAGCCCTGCTTCTCCTGTTGATCAGCACTCTGCAATTCATTTGCAGCACTGTTCTTATTGTTCACTGGCTTCATATAAGACTTACCTGCCATCAGGCAATATTCAAATAGGTTCTCTTGCTATCCCTTCATATTCACAATTTTTTACTGAATATGAAACCCCTGTTCTACAAGCGTACTTCCAGTCTTCACACCCTCCCCAAGCACCACCTGCAATTTAAATCTAAGTAGTTTTGATTGATGCGTAAGCGCTTCACTGCGCCTATGAATTAACGCATTGTGTTTTTAGATTTTAGATTGAGGTTCCTAATGATTCACTTACAAATTAAAGAGCTGATTGCGGCAAAAGCTGCGCAATGGGGCCGCCGCATTACTTTGCTTGAAGTAGCTAACGCCACAGGCATTAGCCGTATGACACTTAATCGCATGATGCGCCATCAAGGGTATAACACCGTTACCGATCATCTTGACAAGCTTTGTTCTTATTTCGAATGTGATTTGAATGAGTTGGTGAGGTATGTGCCAAGCGCAACAGCATCTAATGATAAGCACGCGACATTAATCGCTTAAGCAAAGAAATTAATATGAATAAAATTAAAACCATTCCCTTTTACATTGCTTTGATGTTTTCGATGCAAGTAAATGCCCATGACATTGCTGCGCCTACTGTTGACGTTAAAGCAGAAAAAAAGGATCCATTGCCATTTACCACTACTTCTAATCTAGGTAAAAAAGATTTGATTCGTTTACGGACGCAAACAAGCGATTCAGCAAGGTTGCTAGATGGTGAACCTGGGATTAGCCTTTATCAAGCTGGTGGAGTCTCAAGTATGCCTGTAATACGAGGGTTAGGTGACGACCGTATACGCATTAAAGTGGATGGAATGGATTTGATTTCAGCTTGTGCTAATCATATGAACACACCACTTTCATATATTGATCCAGCAAACGTAAGCAGCATAAAAGTCTATGCGGGGGTTACGCCAGTGAGCGTTGGTGGGGACAGTATCGGCGGGACGATTAAGGTTGAATCTGCAGCCCCAGAGTTTGCAGAACCAGGCGCTAGCTTGTTGCATAAAGGTCAAATTGGCACTTTTTACCGTAGTAATAATGACGCGCGCGGTGCAAATATCTCTGCAACAATCGCCAGTGATATTTTCTCTGCAAGATACACAGGTTCAGTAGTTGAGGCTAATAACTATAAAGCGGGTGGCGACTTCAAGGCGGCTGGTTTGGCAGCTTATGGAAGAAGTTGGTTGTCTGGCGATGCGGTTGGATCAACAGCATATAAATCAGAGAATCATGCAATGGCTTTTGCCTTAAAGAATGACAATCATTTGTTAGAGTTTAAGGTTGGCCTGCAAAATATTCCTTACCAAGGTTTTGTGAACCAACGTATGGATATGACAAATAACGACAGTCAGCAATATAACCTCAAATATACAGGGCAATATGATTGGGGTAATTTGCAGATTGCTACTTACCATGAGCGTACTCGTCACAGCATGGACTTTAGTAGGGATAAGCAATATTGGTATAACTCGGCGATGATGCCGCCCGCAAACTACAACGTTGCTGGTATGCCCATGGATACCAGGGGAAATAATACAGGGTTTTCATTAAAAGCTGACATCGCGCTGAATGAAAGGGATTTGTTGAAAATTGGTACGGAGTATCAACGCTATCGCCTAGATGATTGGTGGAGTCCTGTGGCTAACTCATCCATGATGGGGCCAAATACCTTCCAAAATATTAACAATGGTCAGCGTGACCGTTATGATGTTTTTGCTGAGTGGGAAGCTAAATGGAGTAAGGAATGGATGACGCAATTTGGCTTGCGATCCACTACAGTAAAGATGGATACAGGCAATGTGCATGGGTATTACAACGGTGCAGTAATGATGAATACACCATATGGCGATCCTTCAAACCCATCTTCCATTTCAGGTGCTTTTAACACTGCAGATAGAAGTAGAACTGATAACAATATCGATGCAACGGCTATCGCCCGATGGACGCCAGATAGCACTAAGATTTTAGAAGCAGGCTACTCAATGAAAACACGCTCTCCAAATCTTTACGAGCGCTATACCTGGTCGAGCAAAAGCTCGATGGATACCAATATGAATAATTGGGTTGGGGATGGGAATGGCTATGTTGGCAATATGAACCTCAAGCCAGAAACTGCACATATATTAAGCGTGACGGGTGAGTTGCATGATGCACAGCACGAGCAATGGAATCTTCGCGTATCACCATACTTCTCTTACGTGACAGACTATATTGATGCAGTTTCATGCCCGACAGTTCATGGTGTAAATTGTCTTGCTGCGAGGGGTGATGGTTTTCTTAATCTTAGTTTAGCCAACCAGACAGCGCGTTTATATGGTGTAGATGTTTCCAGCAATCTTATCCTGGGTAATACAGGAAAGTTTGGTGATTTCAAAGTGATGGGTGTTGTGAATTATGTCCGTGGCAAAAATGTCACGACAGGTGATGATTTGTACAACATCATGCCTCTGAACGGGAAAATTGCTTTGGAGCAAAGATTGGGTGCTTGGATAAATACTGCGGAAGTTAAGTTGGTGACTGCAAAAGACGATGTCTCTGATGTGCGAAAAGAAATGCGCACACCAGGTTATGGGGTACTCAATTTCTATAGTAGTTATAACTGGGAAAAGATGCGGCTGGACGTGGGCGTGGAAAACGTCTTTGATAAGTATTACTTCTATCCACTTGGGGGTGCTTATCTTGGTCAAGGAGCGACTATGTCCTCAAATGCTACTGCGCCACAGTATGGAACGCCCGTGCCTTCTATGGGGCGATCAATTAACGTTGGGTTAACCATTAACTTCTGATGGTAAAAATAGGGAGAGTATTTTAAAACTAAAGATTAGTAATAGTTTGTTTTTTGCGTTAGTGGCTATGGTTGTCAATTTTTCAAATACAGTTCTAGCTGCTTCAAATTCAGAATATGTTGAATAAACAATCAGCCGTAGCGCTTTTCTTATTTTTACTATCATCAATCGCGATAGCTGAAACAGCGCCAGTGGATTCTCTGTGCCCTGTTAAAACCTTCCAGCATCCGCAAGCGGGCAAAGTCGTCATCTGGCAACATCACTTCGGTGGCGCGTTTGATTTGGCGATGGCGCCAGAAACCCCATCTGGGCTAGCGCCAATGATTCGATTAAGTTTTGGAGGAAGTAGTGAGGCTAAATGCCATTTTCCAGCGATTGCTGTGCATAAGGGTGGCAATTGGGGCTGGCATGTAGCTTGGGGCTCTAATGCAAAATCAAGCCTGATGGTGGTGCGGGTAGATGGTGAGGCCTGGGTTTCGTCGTTACCTAAAAAGCTCGCATCGCAAACCGCTGATGCTATAGCGCTCTCAGAAAAAGATGGCTTATTAACGTTGGATTATCATTTACTCTCGGACTCTGCCTCTCTAAAACACACAATGATCTCTAGTGATGAAGGCCGTAATTGGGACCCGGTTGATCTGCATCAATAGCGTCCTATTGAAATCTCCTACATCTGCCCCATATAGGCTCTATCGAACATCCTAAATGGAGCAATGGCATGAGAGTAGATAAGCTAACCACAAAGTTTCAGCAAGCCTTGAGCGACGCGCAGAGCTTGGCTGTCGGTCACGACCATACCAGCATTGAAGCGGCACATTTGCTATCGGCTTTATTGAGCCAAGATGATGGCGGAACCGCATCATTGCTTGCGCGTGCAGGCGTAAATCTTGAACCGCTCAAAGCGGGCTTACAAGTCGCCATTAACCAACTCCCTAAAGTTGCTGAAAGCTCTGGCGAAGTGGCAATTTCTCGCGATCTCAATAATCTGCTTAATCTCACAGATAAACACGCCCAAAAGCGCGGTGATGCTTATATCGCCAGTGAAATGTTCTTACTTGCTTTGGCTGAAGATAAAGGCGACGCAGCAAAATTGCTCAAACAAGTTGGCTTGAATAAGTCCGCTTTGGAAGCTGCAATCAGTGCGGTGCGTGGCGGTGAATCTGTGGACAATCAAGAAGCGGAAGGTCAGCGCGAGTCTCTCAAGAAATACACATTAGATTTAACCGAACGAGCTCGCATGGGCAAACTAGACCCAGTGATTGGACGTGATGATGAGATTCGTCGTGCCATTCAGGTATTACAACGTCGTACTAAAAATAATCCTGTACTCATTGGTGAGCCAGGCGTGGGCAAGACGGCGATTGTAGAGGGCTTGGCGCAAAGGATTGTGAATGGTGAAGTGCCTGAGTCACTCAAAGGTAAAAAGGTCTTGTCGCTCGACATGGCGGCTTTGCTAGCTGGGGCCAAATACCGCGGTGAGTTTGAGGAGCGCTTGAAATCGGTGCTGAAAGAGTTGGCCCAAGATGAAGGCCAAACCATCGTCTTTATTGATGAGCTACATACGATGGTGGGCGCGGGTAAGGCCGAAGGCGCAATGGATGCCGGCAATATGCTTAAGCCAGCTTTGGCACGCGGTGAATTACACTGTGTTGGCGCAACGACTTTGGATGAGTATCGCAAATACATCGAAAAGGACGCAGCGTTAGAGCGTCGTTTCCAAAAGGTATTGGTAGATGAGCCTACTGTTGAAGCTACCATTGCGATTCTGCGTGGCTTGCAAGAAAAGTATGAGCTTCATCATGGTGTAGAGATTACTGACCCTGCGATTGTCGCAGCGGCTGAGCTGAGCCATCGCTACATTACCGACCGTTTCTTACCTGATAAAGCCATCGATTTGATTGATGAAGCAGCAGCGAAAATCAAGATGGAAGTCGACAGTAAGCCAGAAGCCTTGGATAAGCTAGACCGTCGTTTAATTCAATTAAAAATTGAGCGTGAAGCGGTGCGTAAGGAAAAAGATGAAGCTTCTAAAAAACGCTTTGCTTTGATTGAAGAAGAGATTGCGAGATTGGAAAAAGAATCCGCTGACTTGGAAGATATTTGGAAAGCTGAAAAAGCGCAAGTTCAGGGCTCTGCGCATATCAAAGAAGAGATTGAAAAGATTAAGCAGCAAATGGATGAAGCCACTCGCCAAGGTCAGTGGCAAAAGGTTTCTGAGTTGCAATATGGCAAGTTGCCAGCCTTAGAAGCGCAGCTTAAAAATGCTGCGGCTGAAGAAGATAAAGGCGAAGTAAAGCTTAACAGATTGCTTCGTACGCAAGTTGGCGCTGAAGAAATTGCAGAAGTGGTCAGCCGCGCAACAGGCATCCCTGTATCTAAAATGATGACAGGCGAACGCGCAAAATTACTCACCATGGAAACCAAACTGCATGAGCGTGTGGTTGGTCAAGATGAGGCAGTGCGTTTGGTCTCTGATGCAATTCGTCGTTCACGTTCTGGCTTGAGTGACCCGAATCGTCCTTATGGTTCGTTCTTGTTCTTAGGTCCAACGGGCGTTGGTAAAACCGAGCTATGTAAAGCATTGGCTGGCTTTTTATTTGATTCAGAAGACCATTTAATTCGTATCGATATGAGCGAGTTTATGGAAAAGCATTCTGTCTCACGTTTAATTGGCGCGCCTCCGGGTTATGTTGGCTACGAAGAAGGTGGAACTTTGACAGAGGCGGTGCGTCGTAAACCTTACTCAGTGATTTTGCTCGATGAAGTTGAGAAGGCGCATCCTGATGTGTTTAACGTCTTACTGCAAGTGTTGGATGATGGTCGTTTGACCGATGGTCAAGGCCGTACGGTGGACTTTAAAAATACCGTCATTATCATGACCTCTAACTTGGGTAGTCAGATGATACAAGGGATGCAGGGTGATGATTACCAAGTGGTTAAATTGGCAGTGATGGGTGAGGTGAAAACACACTTCCGTCCAGAGTTCATCAATCGCATTGATGAAGTCGTTGTATTCCATTCACTTGGCGAGAGTAATATTAAGGCAATTGCAGGCATTCAATTGCAATACTTGGCTAAACGTTTGGCTGCGATGGATATGCAATTAGAGGTGAGTGAAGCAGCCATATCTGAAATTGCTAATGCCGGTTTTGATCCTGTTTACGGTGCAAGACCACTAAAGCGTGCGATTCAGAGTGAGCTTGAAAACCCACTTTCACGCGAGATTTTGGCCGGTAACTTCGCACCAAAAGATACCATTAAGGTAGACTTTAAAGGTGGAAAGATGCTTTTTACTAAAGGATAAACAGTGATGACTTTATCGAATGAAATGAGTTTTGTGGGTGCTTTAGTTTTTGTGGGCTTGCTCAATGGCTGTGCGACGACTCCAGAGCAGCCCCCGCAAATTCAGCGTATTTCAGCTGAAGAGTTGGAGCGTATCATGCCTAAGCCAACCCCAAACTTAAGTTTGGATGAAGTCGTTCTGCTCTCTAAAAACAAAGTGCCCGCAGATGAAATTATCCAAAAAATCAAAGATAGTCAGTCGCAATACGCATTAACGCCATCCCAGTTGCTTCAGTTAAGTAATAAAGGGGTAGAGCAAAAGGTATTAGATTATATTTTCACTGCGCATGAGCAAGCGGTGAGAGATAGTTTTGCTGAAGAGTTAAATAAACGCGAGCAAAACAAGTTACAAGAACAGCAAAAGCTTAAGCGAGAATACCAATTAAGACAGCCATATTATGACCCTTGGTGGGGCTACTCTCGCAGCCCTTATTGGGGCTACCCTCGTCCTTATTATGGCCCAGGAATGTTTTATCGCTTTGGGTTTTAATGTTTGATGCAACAGGCTAGCCACAAAATCAGCGTTAAAACGAATGGTCGTCGCTTGTACGACCTTACCCCTCAAGTGCTCGCTTGGGCTAAGAATAGCGGCCTTAAAACAGGCTTGCTGACGCTATATGTTCAACATACCTCTGCCAGTATTCTGATTAACGAGAATTACGACTCTGATGTGCTGGTGGATATGGAAAGTTTTTTCGCGCGCTTAGTGCCAGATGGCGATCAATTATTTATTCATACGTCAGAAGGGCCTGATGATATGCCAGCCCATATTCGCAGCGCCCTAACTCAGACCTCGATTTCCATTCCGTTTGTCGATGGCAAAGTGGCGCTTGGCACTTGGCAAGGCATCTTCTTATATGAGCATCGTTTGGCGTCACATAGTCGTAATGTGTTGCTTCATTTAATCGCCGAGTAGATTTTGCAGCGCCCTGTTTTATATTCCTATCGTCGCTGCCCTTATGCCATGCGGGCTCGTATGGCGCTCCGTTATGCCAATATTGATGTTGAAATACGCGAGATTGCTTTAAGAGAAAAGCCAGCGCAAATGATCGCTGTTTCACCTAAAGGAACAATCCCTGTGTTAGTACTTGCTAGCGGGAAAGTGCTTGAGCAGAGTTTGGATATTATGGATTGGGCTTTAGCGCAGTCAGATGTAGATGAATGGATTGTTCAAGACCAAGAAGTACAAAAACTAAGCACTGATTTGATTGCAACAAACGATGGTGCTTTCAAACAGGCTTTGGATAAATACAAATACGCGATTCGTTTTCCTGAAAATCCACCTGATGTTTATCGCGCCCAAGGCGAAGAGTTTTTAAAGCGCTTGGAGTTGCTACTGCAACAGAATTCTCACTTGTGTCGCAATACAGTTTCAAAAGCAGATGTCGCTATATTTCCTTTTGTGAGGCAATTTTTTATGGTGGACAATGCATGGTTTGAAACCGCCAACTACCCAGACTTGAAAACTTGGTTGAATGGTTTGTTGAATAGTCAGTTGTTTATAGATGTGATGCATAAATATCCTGTTTGGACCGATGCATAAAAGTAAAAAAGGGGCACAAATTGTGCCCCTTTTATTATTACTTTATTTCTCTTTATTCCATCAAGTCAGCCGTCAGTTGATCTGATTTTCCTGATGACTTTTCTGATGTGATGTCATCAAAATCTAATGTAATTTGGTCTTTGTCATCAATGTCTACAAATACATGGCCGCCATTTGCTAACTTGCCAAAGAGTAATTCATCCGCCAAGCCACGTCTAATGGTGTCTTGAATCAATCGGGACATTGGGCGTGCGCCCATGAGTGGATCAAAGCCTTTTTTGCCTAGATAGGCTTTGAGCTTGTCACTAAAGCTTGCTTCTACTTTCTTCTCGTGCAATTGGTCTTCTAATTGCATCAAGAATTTGTCCACCACACGCATGATGATTTCTTGTGAGAGTGGCGCGAATGATACCGTGGCATCCAAGCGGTTACGGAACTCTGGGCTAAATAGACGTTTAATTTCCGCCATCTCATCGCCTACTTGCTTGCCTTGGGTGAAGCCCATCGTGGTTTTTGAAAGGGACTCCGCACCAGCGTTAGTCGTCATAATAATGGTCACGTTGCGGAAGTCAGCTTTGCGGCCATTATTGTCCGTGAGCGTGCCGTGGTCCATCACTTGTAGCAAGATATTGTAGATGTCTGGGTGCGCTTTTTCGATTTCGTCCAGCAGTAACACGCAATACGGATGTTTGGTGATGGCTTCAGTCATCAATCCGCCTTGCTCAAAACCTACATAGCCAGGAGGCGCGCCAATTAAGCGTGAAACGGCATGGCGTTCCATATACTCAGACATATCAAAGCGCACCAATTCAATCCCCAAGGTATAAGCCAATTGCTTAGCCACCTCAGTTTTACCTACGCCGGTTGGGCCGGAGAATAGGAATGAGCCAATCGGTTTATTTTGACTGCCCAAGCCGCTACGTGCCATTTTAATGGCTGAAGCTAGGGACTCAATTGCTTTTTCTTGTCCAAATACCACTGCTTTTAAGTCGCGGTCTAGTGTTTTGAGCGCGTTGCGGTCATCGCTGGAAATATTCTTAGGTGGAATACGCGCAATTTTAGCGATGATCTCTTCAATTTCTTTGTCGCCAATAAGTTTCTTTTGTTTAGACTTAGGCAAAATCCGCTGTGCTGCACCTGCTTCATCAATCACGTCAATCGCCTTGTCTGGCAAGTGGCGGTCATTAATGTATTTAGCTGAAAGCTCAGCGGCGGTATTGAGTGCACCCAATGTATATTTTACGCTGTGATGTTTTTCAAAGCGTGATTTCAAACCTTTAAGAATTTGCACCGTTTCAGCAATGCTAGGTTCCTCTATATCAACTTTTTGGAAGCGGCGTGAGAGTGCGTGGTCTTTTTCAAAGATGCCGCGATACTCTTGATAAGTGGTTGCGCCTATGCATTTGAGCGAGCCATTAGAAAGCGCTGGCTTGAGCAAGTTTGAAGCATCTAAAGTGCCACCACTCGCTGCCCCTGCGCCAATTAAAGTATGGATTTCATCAATAAATAAAACGGCATCAGGCTGTTCTTCTAACTTTCTCATTACAGCTTTGAGGCGTTGCTCAAAGTCACCACGATATTTGGTACCAGCTAGCAAAGCACCCATGTCTAAGGAATAAATTACCGCATTGGCGAGCACTTCAGGTACGCTTTTTTCAACAATACGACGTGCCAAGCCTTCGGCAATGGCAGTTTTACCAACACCTGCTTCTCCGACTAATAGCGGGTTGTTTTTGCGACGACGGCATAGTGTTTGAATCACGCGCTCTAGCTCTTTGTCGCGACCAATCACAGGGTCTATTTTGCCAGCGAGCACTTGTTCATTTAGGTTGAGCGTATAGCTGTCTAATGCGCTTGCTTGAGGCGCATCAGCTTCAGCAGTTTGTTCAGTTTCAGCACGCTTGGCTTCTTCAGCAACTTTAGCAACCCCGTGAGAAATATAGTTCACTACATCTAAACGCGTGACGCCTTGTTGGTGCAAGAAAAATACAGCGTGTGAATCTTTTTCGCCATAGATAGCAACGAGCACATTGGCGCCAGTGACTTCTTTTTTGCCGGATGATTGTACATGCAGGATGGCACGTTGGATCACGCGCTGAAAGCCTAATGTTGGTTGCGTATCCACTTCTTCATCGCCACCCACCATAGGGGTGTGTTCTTCAATGTAATGATTTAGTTCAGCTCGAAGGTTGTCTAAGTTAGCGCCACATGCACGCAATACGTCAGCTGCTGTTGGATTGTCTATCATCGCAACCAGCAGGTGTTCGACTGTAATGAGCTCATGGCGCTTTTGACGGGCGTCCATAAAAGCCATGTGTAACGAAACTTCTAATTCTTGAGCAATCATGTTTACTACCCTTTTAACTTACTACTTAATTAAATTTCTTGCATATTGCATTGCAGCGGATGACCGTGTTCAGTTGCAAAAGCAACGACTTGGCCAACCTTAGTTTCAGCAATTTCTAGCGGGTAAACACCACAAACACCGGAGCCCTTGGTGTGAACTTGGAGCATGATTTGCGTTGCTTGTTCACGGTTTTTATTAAAAAAACGTTGGAGCACGTCGACCACGAATTCCATTGGAGTGTAATCATCGTTAAATATCAACACGCTATACATTGAAGGAGGCTTTGGTTTTTGTGTCTTGGCCGCCTCTATTGTATTTTCTTGATGCTTAATACCCGCCATGTGTGTTCCTATTATTCAGCTTGAGATGAATAATTCAAGCTTAAAGTGATTGTGGGTTTAGCCGAGATCGATTTCTTCATTCAACGGCATCAAGCGAACACTTTTTACAATCTTATCTTGTGTTTGCATAATCTCTAAGGCGCAATCACCAATCCGAATGCTCGTGCCTGGTTCGGGGATGTCTTCGAAATGCTCTAGTATCAAGCCATTTAATGTTCTTGGGCCATCGATTGGCAAATTAAGTCCCAGTTTTTTGTTCAGATCACGCAACGAACAGCTGCCGTCCACCACCCAAGTGCCGTCTTCTTCTTGATGGAAGGTATTAGCGCGTAATGGCGATTGAGTCGTGAAGTCGCCAATAATTTCTTCCAAAATATCTTCGAGTGTCACCAAGCCTTTGAGTTCACCGTATTCATCTACGACCAAAGCCATCCGCTGGTGATGCTCTTGGAATTGTTGAATTTGCGTGTAAAGCGGCGTGCCGGATGGAATGAAATAAGGCTCGCTAATGACTTCGCGCAAGCCTTCAATGGTCAGCTCGCCATTACGAAGTTGATTAATCACTTTACGAATATGGATGATGCCCACAACCTCTTCTTCGGGGCCTTCTTTCACTAAAAGGCGCGTATGGTTGCTGGATGAGATTTGCTGAATGAGTTCTTCAAATGGGGTATCGAGATCAATATCTTCAATCTGCGTATGAGCAGTCATCACGTCATCGACGGTAGCGTTTTCCAAATCAAATAAGTTAAGCAAGATTGCGCGATTTTTTTGCGGAATATAATGCCCTGAATCGGTAACAATACTTCTTAGCTCCTCAGTGGTAATGGCTTGCGTCACTTCAGAAAAATTAACTTTAATGCGAAATAGCTTAAGCAAGCCTGTGACGAATAGATTTGTAAACCAAATGGCTGGATAAAGTATTTTTGTAAGGGGGTATAGAACGTAGCTGTAAGCAAAAGCTAATTTCTCGGCGTGGGCTGCTGCAACTACTTTTGGGGTGATTTCACCAAAAATTAAAATGATAAATGTGACTGCAATGGTACCAACAATAAGACCGGTGTTGCCCTCACCAAGCATCTGCATACTAATGTCGTCACTAATCGTTGCAATAGCTACCGCAGCAAAGGTATTTCCAAGCAAAATCGCACCAAGAAGATGATCGGTTTTTTTTAGAAGCGCCTGTGCTAATTTAGCCCCGCGATGACCATCGTTCGCGAGATGGCGCAAACGGTATCGATTAAGGGTCATCAGGCTGGTTTCGGCGCTTGAGAAAAACGCCGATAGTCCAAGTAGCAATCCTAGTACGATGAATTGCAAATGTAAGGGGATGTCCAAAATAAATCGCTATTGAATAGAATAGTTTAGTTTCTACGCTTTAGCCTTTAGTTGTCAAGGCATCTCGTCGATGGGTTCTTTCTTTTCAGCACCAGTAATTAAGTTCTCGCGAGAAACACCCAAATACAAGGCAATCGGGCAAGCCACTAATACTGAAGAATAGATGCCAAATAAAATCCCGATGGTCAGCGCCAATGAGAAGTTATGGAGTGTTTCGCCGCCGAATAGCAACATAGAAAGCACCATTAATTGCGTACAGAAGTGGGTGATGAAGGTACGTGACATCGTACGGGTAATCGCATTGTCAATGATAGTCACAACAGTTGCTTTACGCATTTTTCTGAAGTTCTCACGCACTCGGTCAAACACCACCACAGATTCATTCACAGAGTAACCTAACACCGCCAAAATCGCTGCAAGTACAGTGAGGTTGAATTCCCATTGAAAGAATGCGAAGAAGCCCAAAATAATAATCACGTCGTGCATATTCGCAACAATTGCAGCAACCGCAAAGCGCCATTCGAAGCGCAAGGCTAAGTAAGCCATGATGCCGATAGATACGAGCAATAAAGCCAATGCGCCGTTTTCGTATAGTTCTTGCCCCACTTGGGCGCCCACAGTTTCAACACGGCGCATTTCAACTGAGCTGTCTTCTTTTTTTAACGCAGATAGTACTTGTTCGGAAAGCTGTGCTGATGTGACACCTTTTTTAAGTGGCAAGCGAATCATCACGTCATGGCTAGAGCCAAAGTTTTGAACCGTCGCTTCATTAAGAGCAATACTATCGACTGCGTGGCGAACTTTAACAAGGTCAGCCGATTGCGGATAGCTGACTTCAACCACGGTGCCGCCTGTGAAGTCGACCCCTAGATTCAAGCCTTTAGTTGCAAGAAAAAGCACTGCAAATAAAAAGGTAATCAATGAAATGGCGGTGGTCAGACGACCATAGCTCATAAACGGGATGTCTTTTTTAATCTTGAAAATTTCCATATTCTTTACTCTTAATCAGCGTTTATTTGAATATTATTTTTTTAGCACTAGGCATTAACCAATGGCCAGTTTATTAATTTTGCGACGGTAGCCATAGACCAAGTTCACAATCGCACGTGAAACGACAACAGCGCTAAACATTGAAGTCAAAATGCCCAAGACGTGAACCACAGCAAAACCCTTAACAGGGCCAGAGCCAAACATAAATAATGCTAAGCCCGCAATCATGGTCGTGACGTTTGAATCTAAAATCGTATCGAATGCACGGTCGTAACCCGCATGGATAGATGCTTGTGCTGAGTTGCCACTTCGTAGCTCTTCACGAATACGTTCGTTAATCAATACGTTCGCATCAATCGCCATCCCCAGTGTCAGCGCAATCGCAGCTAAGCCAGGCAATGTGAGTGTTGCTTGTAGCATCGAGAGGGTCGCTAATAACAGTAGCAAGTTGATGCCAAGCGCGACTACTGAAATGCCACCAAACATGACATAGTAAATAATCATAAATACTGCAATGGCAGCAAAGCCCCAAAGGGTTGAATGCATGCCGCGTTTAATGTTTTCTTCACCCATGCTAGGGCCAACGGTACGTTCTTCGATAATGTCCATTGGTGCAGCAAGCGCACCAGCACGAAGTAGCAATGAAATGTCTGTGGCTTCTTGCGTATTGTTCATGCCTGAAATTTGTACGCGACCGCCGCCAATTTCTTCATTAATCACTGGTGCGGTAATCACTTCCGCTTGGCCTTTTTCAATCAATAAAATCGCCATGCGTTTACCGACGTTATCTTTAGTCACTTGTCTAAAAATGCGTGCGCCACGACCATCCAGCGTCACGTTGACGGTTGATCGACCGCTTTGTTGGTCAGCGCCAGGGCCTGCATCGGTAATGTATTCGCCAGTGAGCTCAACCTTCTTTTTCACTAGGATAGGTTGGCCGTTACGATCCATAAAAAATTCGTCACCGAACGGTGTTTGGCCTTTACTGGCCTGCTCTAGGGTTGTTGGATCGCTTTTTTCCTCATCAACCAAACGAATTTCGAGTGTTGCAGTGCGACCTAGAATTTCTTTGGCTTTAGCCGTGTCTTGCACACCAGGGAGTTGAACCACAACTCGGTCCAAGCCTTGTTGTTGAATGATAGGCTCAGCAACACCAAGTTCGTTAATTCGATTATGGAGTGTTTGAATATTTTGTTTAAGCGCAAACTCTTGAATGCGTTTTTGCGCTTCTAAGTTCAAAGTGGCCGTGAGCGTCTCATTAGTTTCTTTGAGAGTTAAGTCAGGAAATTCATTGCTAATAATTTTTTGTGCTTTTGCGAGTTCTTTTGCATCGCTAAATTTGATTTGTATGCTTTGCTCATCACGAACGACGCCGGAATATGAAATACGCTCTTTGCGAAGGGAAGCGCGGAAATCGCCAACATAACGGTCAGCCGCTTTATCTAAAGCCGCTTTCATATCCACTTGAAGTAAGAAATGCACGCCACCACGTAAGTCCAAACCCAAGTACATCGGACGCGCATGGATATTGGTTAGCCAGCTTGGTGAGCGTGAAATTAAATTCAGCGCGATGACATAATCTTTGCCTAAATTATTTTTCAATACATCTTTTGCTTTGATTTGCGTATCAGCATCAGAGAATCTTACTTTCACCCCTGTTGAGTCCATAAAAATAGCATCAATTTTGATGTTCTCTTGTTTAAGCGTATCTTCAATCTTGCCCAAAAGTGAGGGATCCAATTTTGTAGTTGCTTTAGCAGTAGTAATTTGTACCGCCGGAGACTCACCAAAAATATTGGGCATAGAGTAAACAAGGCCTAATAAAAGGACTGTTAAAACTAAGATGTATTTCCACAATGGATAACGATTCATAATGCGGCTCACGTTTGGCTCTGAATATAGGCTTGTATCAAACAAGCCTATGGTGTTGGATTAAGATTAAATGATGACAGCGCTTTACTTCTTATATGGATTTAATAGTGCCTTTATCTAACTGCGCTTGAATTGCTGATTTTTGAACGTTGATCACAATAGTTGCAGCAATTTCAAGGCTAATAACTTCATCACCTACTTTGGTGACTTTGCCAAGAATACCGCTGGATGTAACAACTTCATCGCCAACTTTTAATGCTTGAATCATTGCGCGTTGCTCTTTTGCTTGTTTCATTTGCGGACGAATCAACATGAAATAAAACAACACGAAAATAACCACCATTGGCACAAAGCTTGTCCAGTCTGATGAGGCGGTGCCAGTAGCAGCGTATGCAGAACTAATAAACATGAGATAAAGCCTTTCTTTAAGTGATGCTTGAATCGTCAAGCTTGAAACAAATATTTAACCCAGAAATTTTATCATAGAGTAGCAATGGCCACCTACTTATACCTCTTGGTTCAATCTACTGCGTTTGAAAGCAAAGTCTTGCTTGAATACTTCAAAACTTTGTGACTCAATCGCGGCCCGCATTCCAGCCATTAGTTCTTGGTAGTAATGCAGGTTATGAATAGTATTTAAGCGCGATCCTAAAATTTCACCTAGTCTGTGTAAATGATGTAAATAAGCTCGGCTAAAGTTTTTGCAGGTGTAACAAGTGCATTCTGGATCTAGCCGACTTGTATCCATTTTATACCGTGAATTTTTCAGTTTTATGTCACCGTTTCGGGTAAATAGCCAACCGTTGCGGGCATTACGAGTTGGCATGACACAGTCGAACATATCCACGCCATTACTCACGGCCGCTACTAAATCCTCGGGGGTACCAACACCCATTAAATAGCGTGGCTTATCTTGCGGCATTTTTGGTGCCGTGTGCGCAAGGATGCGTAACATATCTTCTTTTGGCTCTCCTACAGAAAGACCGCCAATGGCATAGCCATCAAAGCCAATTTCGGTGAGGCCATTGAGTGAAACATCGCGTAAATCTTCATACATCCCGCCTTGTATAATCCCGAATAGCGCATTTGGATTGCCTTGGTGGGCACCTTTACTGCGGCGTGCCCAGCGTAGGCTTAATTGCATCGATTCACGCGCCTCTTGAATAGTGGCGGGGTAGGGGGTGCATTCATCAAAAATCATCACAATATCTGAATTGAGAACTTTTTGAATGCGCATGGATTCTTCAGGGGTTAAGAAACAACTGTCACCGTTTATTGGTGAGCGGAATTTCACGCCTTCCTCTGAAATCTTTCGTAAATCACCCAAACTCCAAACTTGGAAGCCGCCTGAGTCGCTTAATATTGGGCCATCCCAGCTCATGAATTGGTGTAAGCCGCCATGCGCCTCAATTACATCTAAGCCAGGCCTTAGCCATAAGTGGAAGGTATTGCCGAGCACGATTTGGGCCCCAAGATCGCGAATTTCATTTGGGGATAATGATTTGACTGTGCCGTAAGTGCCAACAGGCATAAATGCTGGTGTTTGGACGTCGCCGTGTGTCAGGCTTACTGTGCCACGGCGTGCTTGGCCGTCTTGTGTAATCAGGGAAAATTGCATGAAAGTAATAGCTTGATCTTTGTCAGGGTTAATTAATCAAAACGCGATACTATCATAGTCAGCCATGCTCTATTTAGCATGGCTTTGATATACTAGAGAAAATTTACTATTGGAAACCACCAACATGGCTGAAGTTACTCCACGTCCTCGTCGTAAAAGAAACGCATCAGAACCAAGTTTGCGTGAGCGCGGCATTTATCTTTTGCCTAATTTGTTTACCACTGCTGCTTTATTTGCCGGCTTCTACGCTATTGTACAAGCCATGAACGGCAAGTATGAACACTCTGCCGTGGCGATTTTTATTGCAATGGTGATGGATGGTTTAGATGGACGAGTGGCTCGTATGACTAATACGCAAAGTGCGTTTGGTGCGGAATACGATAGTTTGTCCGATATGGTTTCATTTGGCGTTGCACCAGCATTAGTGGTTTATGTTTGGGCATTGAAACCTATGGGCAAGTTGGGCTGGATTGCGGCATTTATTTATTGTGCAAGCGCAGCTTTGCGTTTGGCTAGGTTTAACACCAAGCTAGGGTCGGCGGATAAGCGTTATTTCCAAGGTTTACCTAGTCCGGCCGCCGCGGCATTATTGGCTGGTTTGGTTTGGGTAGCGTTTGATAATGATATTCCTGGTGATTTTGTTTTTTATCCATGGTTTAAGATGAAATGGATTGCTTGGTCTGTGACTTTATTTGCAGGATTGTCGATGGTGACAGACTTGCGTTTCTACAGCGGTAAAGAGATTAACCTTAAAAATAGTGTGCCGTTTGTTGTCGTTCTTATGATTGTATTGGCGTTTGTATTGATTTCTTACAGCCCGCCTGAAGTATTGTTCTTTGTGGCCTTGGTATATGGTTTCTCTGGCTATGGGTTATGGTTGATGCATCTTTCAAAGCGTGAAAAATCGACGACTGAACAGCTAGAAAACTTACCTTAAAGCTTATCGCCTTAATAAATTTAATTGTCGTAAGCTAGATAAAAAAGCATGATATTATTTCGTTATGTTATTAAACAGTTACACATCAGCTTGTTCAAATTCCAGTCATTGCTTGGCTGGTCCTTTACTTCGTCTAGCGCTACTGCCTTAGGCAGTATACTTACGCACACCTCATATTTAGATTTGCCACGCCGTTATGACAAACGCATAGCGGGTATTGCTATAAAAAATTAGCTATAGAAATTTAGACGGAAAAATAAAATGACAACCAATAATCAGTTAATCATATTTGATACAACCTTGCGTGATGGCGAACAAAGCCCAGGCGCAGCAATGACAAAAGAAGAAAAGGTGCGTATTGCGCGCCAACTTGAAAAGTTGGGCGTGAACGTGATCGAAGCAGGTTTTGCAGCTGCAAGTCCTGGAGATTTTGACGCAATTCATGCAGTGGCTGAAATCATTAAAGAGTCTACTGTCTGTTCATTGGCGCGTGCGAATGAGAATGATATTCGCCGTGCTGGTGAAGCGATTAAACCGGCGAATAAAGGTCGTATTCATACCTTTATTGCAACATCACCCATCCACATGGAAAACAAATTGCGCATGACACCAGAGCAAGTATTGGCGCGTGCGGTGCAGGCTGTGAAATGGGCATTGGAATATACAGACGACGTTGAGTTTTCTGCTGAAGATGCTGTGCGCTCAGATATGGACTTTTTGGTGCAAGTGTTCGATGCGGTAATTGAAGCCGGCGCTAAAACGATTAACGTGCCAGATACTGTTGGATATTCAATCCCAGCCCTTTGGGGAGAGCGTATGCAGCAGTTAATTGCTCGCGTAAAAAATTCTGACAAAGTGGTGTGGTCAACCCACTGTCATAACGACTTGGGCATGGCAGTAGCCAATTCCTTAGCCGCGGTCATGGGCGGAGCCCGTCAAGTGGAATGTACGGTTAATGGTTTGGGTGAACGCGCAGGCAATGCCAGCCTTGAAGAAGTGGTGATGGCGGTGCGCACACGACGTGACGTGTTTAATTTAGAAACATCCATTGATACGACGCAAATCGTACCAACATCTAAATTGGTTTCGACGATTACTGGTTATCCAGTTCAACCAAATAAAGCTGTAGTTGGCGCCAATGCTTTTGCCCACGAGAGCGGCATTCACCAAGATGGTGTTTTGAAATTCCGTGAAACTTACGAAATTATGCGTGCTGAAGATGTGGGTTGGAACGCAAATAAATTAACCTTGGGTAAGTTGTCTGGGCGCAATGCTTTCCGTTCGCGCTTGGATGAGTTAGGCATTGCTTTAGATGGCGAAGAAGCCTTGAATGCAGCTTTCGCCCGCTTTAAAACCTTGGCAGATAAAAAGTCTGAAATCTTTGATGAAGACATCCAAGCCTTGGTGAGCGATGATTTTGTGAGCGACGATACTGAGTATTTCAAGTTAGCTTATTTACAAGTGTGCTCACAAACCGGCGAAACGCCACATGCTGTGGTGGCTGTGCTTGATAGCGGTGCAGAGAAACGTGCGGAAGCCGATGGTGGCGGCCCTGTGGATGCTGCTTTCAAAGCCATAGAGAAGATTGTAAATAGCGGCGCTGAGTTGCTTTTGTATTCAGTGAACAACATTACCAGCGGTACGGATGCACAAGGTGAGGTGACAGTGCGTCTTGCTAAAGGCGGCCGCATTGTGAATGGACAAGGCGCTGATACGGATATTGTGATTGCTTCAGTAAAAGCCTACTTGAATGGTTTGAATAAGCTTCACTCCAAATCAGAACGGGCACATCCGCAGATTTAATGGCCTTTAATTTAAAGGCATAATTATTTAAAGATAAAGCCCCCAAGCACTCGGGGGCTTTTTTCATCAAGGGAGTTGGCATTGGATTTAGCAATTTTTGATTTGGATAATACGCTTTTGGCAGGTGATAGCGATTATCAATGGGGTGAGTTTTTAATTGATATCGGCGTGGTAGATCGTGCTGCGCATGCCAGCATTAACGACCAGTTTTATGCTGATTACAAATTAGGTAAGCTTGATATCAATGCCTTCTTAGAGTTCCAGCTTAAACCTTTAAGCAAAAATCCAAGAGCACAGCTAGATGCTTGGCACCTGCAATTTATGCAAGCCAAAATTCAGCCGATGATGACTGAAAAATCTCGCGCCTTGGTTGAAAAACATCGCGCCAATGGCGATGTGCTTTTAATTATTACCGCGACGAATAGCTTTGTGACGGGTCCGATTGCCACCGCTTTTGGCATTCCAAATTTAATCGGTACTGTGCCTGAAGAAGTGAATGGTGAATTTACGGGTAAGGTAGTTGGTACGCCGAGCTTTCAGCAAGGCAAGATCACGCGCTTAAATGAGTGGCTTGCTGAGCGTGACCAGACTTTAAAAGACTTTGGTACAACTTGGTTTTATAGTGATTCACATAATGATTTGCCATTAATGAAGCAGGTGGATAAGCCTGTGGCTGTGAATCCAGACCCTGTGCTCGAGGCTTATGCTAAAGATCAAGACTGGCCGATTATCAGTTTGCGTAGCTAATGAGGTCTAGCGACCAAGCAATATTTCAAGCACAAACTTACTGCCTACATAAGCAAGTAGTAATGCTGCAAATCCTGTGAGCGTCCAACGGATAGCGGTGCGACCACGCCAGCCATATTTTGCTCTGCCAATTAATAAGCTACCAAAAATCAGCCATGAAATAATCGTAAAGATATTTTTGTGATTGAGTTTTAGCGCTTGATGAAAAATCTGCTCAGAAAATAACATACCACTAATTAAGGTGAAGGTGAGCAACACAAAACCCAAACTAATAATTCTGAAAAGTAATGCTTCCATCGTCATAATTGGCGGAAAATTTGGCATCTTAATGAGTGATGTTTTTTGGTGAAAACTGCGTTCAGCGGCCGCCATTAAAAGCGCATGTAATGCCGCGAAGGTAAATAAGCTGTAAGCAAGTAAGGCGATAGCAATGTGAGTGACGAAGAGCGGGTCATTTGCAAAAGCCACGATCACATTGTTATGAAAGTAGGCTTGGAGTGCCACTGTGGCAGCTGCAGGGGGTAATACAAGGGCCTGAAGGCTATGCAGGTCGTGCTTGAAGTTGGCAACCCAGTAGATTAAAACAGTCAGCCAAAAAATCAGAGAAAGCGTATTAGCAATATTAAGATTGAGGTCACCAATAAAAATATCTTGATAGAGCAGGCTTGCGTGCACGATCAGACCTACTGCGATAAAAACAGAATGTTGATTTGATTTTATTTGTGTTGATGATGAGCGCCAAAAACGAAAAGCAACAGCGCTATATAAAACAATCACAGACAAATAAGATAAGTAGGTTGATGCTTGCATAGGATGAATATCAAAGTAATGATATGAGTTAAAATGTTGATGAATGAATTTATACTATAACATGAGCCTTCTGGCAGGTTAATGCCAAACTGGTTCAGAGTTCGAAAGAAAAATAAGGTAACCCCAAACATGTTAGAAAATTTAAGCGGGCGCTTACAGAGCGTCATCAAAAACCTGCGTGGTCAAGCGCGGCTTAGTGACGACAATATTGCCGATGCGATGCGTGAAGTCCGCATGGCGCTTCTGGAAGCTGATGTTGCATTGCCGGTTGTTAAAGACTTTATTGCCGATGTAAAAGTCCGCGCACAAGGTCGTGAAGTGCTCGATAGCCTGACCCCAGGCCAAGCGGTGATTCAAGTGGTGCATGACGAACTCACCAAGCTAATGGGTGCGCAAAGCGCCGGCTTAAATCTTGCCGCAGTGCCACCAGCTATTATCCTGATGGCAGGTTTGCAAGGCTCAGGCAAAACTACCACCTCTGCAAAATTAGCTAAATTATTAAAAGAGCAAAAGAAAAAAGTCTTACTCGCAAGTGCGGATATTTATCGCCCTGCGGCGATTGAGCAACTAAAAACATTGGCACAGAGTTTAGAGGTTGATTGCTTCGATTCAAATGCAAAACAAAAGCCGCAAGACATTGCCCGTGATGCTTTAGCGCATGCTAAAAAGTTTTATTACGATGTATTGATATTCGATACCGCTGGCCGTTTAGGCATTGACGAAGCCATGATGGCTGAAATCAAAGATTTGCATACCTTACTCAATCCAGTTGAAACCTTGTTTGTGGTCGATGCCATGCAAGGCCAAGACGCGGTCAATACAGCAAAAGCCTTCGGTGAAACACTGCCGCTGACAGGTGTGGTGCTTACCAAGCTGGATGGTGACTCCCGCGGTGGTGCGGCGTTATCTGTGCGTCATGTCACCGGCAAGCCAATCAAATTTATTGGTGTCAGTGAAAAGGTCGATGGCCTAGAGCCGTTTCACCCTGAGCGGATGGCCTCACGTGTGCTTGGCATGGGTGATGTACTTTCGCTGATTGAGCAAGCGCAAAAAAATGTCGATTTAGACGAAGCAAAAAAATTCGCAGATAAAGTGAAGTCAGGTAAGAACTTCGATTTAGAAGACTTCAAAATGCAAATGGTGCAAATGCGCAATATGGGTGGCATGGGAGCCCTGATGGATAAGCTCCCAGCACAAATGTCTGGTGCTGCTAGTAAAATGAATAGCGAAGATGGTGATAGAGCCATTCGTCGTATTGAAGGCATCATTAACTCCATGACGCCATTAGAACGTAAAAAACCAGAGCTGATTAAAGCAACACGTAAACGCCGTATCGCTGCTGGTGCTGGCCTTCAAGTTCAGGATGTCAATCGATTGCTGAATCAGTTTGAAGAGACGCAAAAGATGATGAAAATGTTCTCAAAAGGCGGAATGGGAAAGATGATGCGCGCCATGCAAGGAAAATTTCCAGGTTTACGCTAGACTTTGATTGACGGGCAGTCATTTTTTATAGATAATTGCGACCTTTCGTTAGTTAGCTTTCTACAAGACAACTAATCGGGCTGTTAGCTCAGCTGGTAGAGCAGCGGACTTTTAATCCGTTTGTCGTGGGTTCGATCCCCGCACAGCCCACCAAGTATTACAAAAGGGTTACGTGAAAACGTAGCCCTTTTTTTCGTCCGTAATTTCAATGCAGACCTGATGTGTGGTTTTTTCGAGGGTCCTCGTCAAAACTATCAAGGCTAGAAATGTCGTGAATCCCGACATTTTGTACATTTTCAAAACGTATAAAATCTCATTTAACAAACAGCTTGGGATTAACGCAGACTTATCATTCTTCTCATCTTGTCCATTTCCTCAAAAGACCATAAATTAGCCCTATATGGGCAAACCTCTAGCTGAAACAACACATGTCTTAATGAACGGAGAGCTTGTGCTCTACAAATCCCCACGAAGTGAAGTATGGCAGTGCAGATATAAAGTTGATCACAAGTGGCTTCGTGCCAGTACCCGTGAATAAAACGTTAAATGTCCTTCACTAGATCTCCAATACCAACCTTAAGAACCTCAGCTACTCTAGCCAAAATCAACAAAGAGGGGTTTGCAACGCCTCTTTCAAGTTTACTTATGTAAGTTCTATCAATTTCACATTGGAAGGCTAGTTCTTCCTGTGATATTTCAGCAAGCTTTCTATGTTTTCTAACATTGTCTGCAAGTGCTTTGAGTAGTTTGTCATTTCTGTAAATTTTCATCCGCTTAGATTGAGATTTGTGAGCCTCAATCGCCACGGCTTATAAGCATAATTTTAGTTGTTATTTTGACGTTTATAAGCTACATTTATCTTCGTTAATTATTTAAGGAGGCGATAATGCTTCGGATATTTTTTGCTTTGATAATTATTTTTGTTACTTCAATTTCTTATGCGCAAATTCTTCAAAAAAACCAGATTGTAATGGAGGGTAAAACTTATACAGTAGTGTTGTATTCGAATAAGTGTTTTGTTGCTGCTGGAGAGGGTGCTCGAGTTGTTCTTTACGATGCAGGGGGAAACCCAGTTATGAATATTTGTAGAACTGGTGGGGGTCCTGAACCCGCAATTTGGACTTTTGAAGATGGTTCCCAGCACAAAGCCCCATTTTGATTTATAGAATTCATTTTAAAAGAGGAAGGGTCATTGAAATCAAAAGAACGTATAAAGGTTCAGTCTCTAGCGCTTGATGTTATTTTGGATAGTGCTAGTGTGGGCTGGGCACTTAAAAGGGTTGAAAGAGGTGGTGAGTATCATCGATCACTCGTCGAAACTGGGCGAGAGCCAAAACCCATCATCAAAGCCATAGATCTCGTTGAGGATATTTGGATATACCTATGTAAGGTTGTAGGTGCTTTTCTTTATATATTTGTATGGTCGGTGGTTGTTGAATTATTCAGTTTATTGGCGGTTGCTATTGGCTATATTTTTTTGTTTTTTCTTCTTGTTTACCTATTCCTTCATTAATCATTCTTGAGAAATCCATCTCTGTTGAACAGGCTTAAAGTCTGATCATTTCTTAAATTTACTTTACTGCCATTTGCCCGTTGAGCTATATGCCTGCGGGCTTTTTTGCGTCTATTGATTGGAAAAATATGATCACATTTAAATGCAGTAACGACTTAAAAAAAATAACAACAATTAACCCCGCCTTTCCAGTCATTAAAGAGTTAATTGAGACCCTCATTACAGACTTTGACACAGAAGAAAATCCATACATCCCTGATTACTATGGCTACATCATATTAATCGAAGAAGCTGATTTTATTAGGGTGTTAGAGCTGCGTGAATTAAATTGCCGGTTGTTAGATGTTCGTTGGGAGTTTGTAGAAAAGAGGGGTGATTTCTATTATGCAGCGAGCTTAATTAATGATGAGTTTGGACTAGCGTTTGTTATCCCTGACTCTAAGTTGCTTCCTACTGAATTAAGTGCTTTGTTGACTACGCTTCTCTCCCATTAGCACTACGGGTTTTTAACCATCTTATATGAAGAAAGCCTTCAAACCACTGAACTCTATAAGGAACACATTATGCGTATTTTAAAGGTTGGTTCATGCTCATCTGCTTCTGGTAAATCTGAGATTACATACCATGTTGGATATTCAACAGAATCTCAGATTTTTATGAGGGTGTATGCAAATACTGGTAACGGTTATTTCAGTATGGAATGGATTGCTTATCGTGCGATTCAAGAATCATTAGAAGCTAGCCCAAAACCACTTACTTCATTTGCATTGTACGGTTTGTACTCGGGCAAATCTGTTAATACACCTGCCTTCTTAACGGTAGCATTAAAGAGCGAAGGTTTGTTAGTGCAAGACCCAGAGCATCCCCGTTGTTATACCCAAGTAAGTGATACATCTTTTATTGCTGAAATGATGGATTTAGCTGGAAAAGATTTAGATATTCAGCCATCAATCCCTAAAAATGCAATAAAGAAAAATACCGCCAGACCCTTCAAAAAATAGTAGTCATTACCTGTTGTAGCTATCTGTAGTCCGCTGTTCTAGTTCAACTCTCTTCAAAAAATCTGAATCAAATCAAGCAGTCCTAGGCTTTGCAAAACCCCCACTCGCCAATACCGGCGCAATACCGACCCTCGCTCATCTTTTTTAAACAATTTAGGAGTTTTTATGACCACGCTCGCGTTCCCAGCATTGCTAAAGCTTTATCCATTTTTGAAAGGCTCAGGCCTGTTGTTCGGAATTTTTTATCCAGTAATTGCCGTAGTCCTTTTAGTTTTTGGCTTTTTCATTTTTCATTAATTACCTATTTTAGGAGCACGCTATGTCACAACAAAATTACCTGCTTGATATTTTAGACTCACTGCTTGAACAAGATATTCCTGAATTTGTTTTACCTGATGCTATCAATGCGCACTATAGATTGATGGCTGGATTAACTACGGATGATATTTGGGAATGACACTAATATGACTTACTCGACGATCTGTCACCCTTCCTTACTCTCATTCATTTGGGGTTATGGATGGCGGCAGGTCGTCTAATAGTGTGTATTTTATTTTTTACAAACCTTTTTAGGGTCGTCGTTAAAAGAATACTCATCACCATAAATCTGAAAACCTGAAAAGCTGATTTTTTTTTAAGTGAAACATCAGAATTTCAGGTTTTTAGCTTTTGAAAGTGTTGAATTTTTTTTGAAGCAGGCCTATGATGCAACCCATCGATGTGACTCTCTCTTTTCGCACCTGGAGGGGGAACAGAATAATTTATACAGATACTTACACAGCAAGAGCTACCCGCAAGCGCAACGTCGATATACAGCGTGTTAGCTTAATGTGAGGAATATGTATGAACAATATCAACGATGTGGTCATTTCGACCAACAACCCAGACTCTCCATGTCTTTCAAAAAGCAAATCAACTTCAGTTTATTGTGATGCCGCACAATTTTGGTTTGGCTTTGGTTTTAATGTCATTCCAATTGTCCCTGATAAAAAACAGTCTTCTGTAAAATGGAATCCGTGGTTGGAAAAGCTCTCAGTGGAAGCAATTAATACACACTGGTCTGCTCATTCTGATCATCAATTAGGATTCATTCTTGGTCAGGGGATTGTGGTTTTAGATGCTGATAGTGATGAGTCTAAAGTAGCATTAGTACAGATTGAATCTGCTTTCGATGTTATGCCTAATCTCGTCGTGAAAACCAAGAAAGGTGTGCATCACTATTTTCGCTTGTCTGAAAATGTTTCTGTTACGACAGATTCACATAGCACGGACAAACATCCTAATCGTATCGATGTTAAAGCCTCTAGATCTTTAGTGATTCTTCCACCTAGTAAAGATAAGAGTATTTCACTTAATGAGGCTAATGGTTACCTAGATTTGACAGAGGTAGACCAAGCTTTCATCGATGCAGTATTTAGACATAACGGGCGCACTTCCCCTAGCCAGCAATCCCAAACCCAGCCTGTTGGCTTTTCTTCAGTAGCTACCCAAGATACGCTAAATAAGCTTCGAACGCTTCTTAACTTCATTGAGCCTGATTGTGGCTATACCGATTGGTTGAATACGCTTATGGCGGTTTTTCATGAGACGGCAGGGAGTGAAATAGGATTTGACCTTGTTAACAATTGGAGTAGCCAAGGTAAAAAGTATAGGGGTGTTAAAGACATCCGGACTAAGTGGCAGTCCTTTAGAGTAGCTCAGCCGAATCCCATCACTATTGCAACATTAATCAAGCTCGCCAATAAAAAAGGGGAGGATTGGATAGCGCAAGTTTCTGAGGCTGAAGACCGCTTTGACCGTTGTGATACGGTGGTGATAAAGCGTACTCCAATGAAAAGTGAGTCAATTCCGTATAAAAATCCGCTTGATAAGTATTCTTTAAAGGGAATGTCTGCCGAGCTCGAGAAAGAGTCTGTTGAGCAGGTCTATGTTCTCGGACAAATCGCCTTGAAAGGGCAAGCAACGGTTTTATATGCCGCGCCTAACACAGGTAAAACATTACTTACTTTCAGTCTTATAACTCAGGCAATTTCTGATGGGGCTATCGATCCATCTAAAACTTATTACGTGAACGTAGATGATACTCATACAGGGCTGCTTGAAAAACTAGCTTATGTTGACGAGCTTCAATTTCACATGATGGCAGAAGGCTATAACGGGTTTAAAGCTAGAGATTTTTGTCATGAACTAGAACGTCTCGCTGATCAGAATCTAGCTAATGGGATGGTAGTGATTTTAGATACAACTAAAAAATTTACGAATTTGATGGATAAGAATCAAAGCTCAAATTTCACTAACATTATTAGAGCGTTCTGCATGAAGGGTGGAACAGTAATTGCGCTGGCACACGTTAATAAACATTTGGGTAAAGATGGCTTGCCTATTCCAGCAGGTACATCTGATATGAAAGATGATTTTGATTGTGCATATACATTGTCTCAACTTGGAGTTTCTAGCGCACAGGGTGAAAAAATTGTCGTTTTTGACAATATTAAACGTAGAGGAAACGTGGTTCAACGAGTCGCATATTCCTACAGTGATGATAGAGCTAATTCATATAGCCTTATTCTTGCGTCCGTTTCCCATGTGGACGAGTCTGAGATTGACGTTATTAAACGTATAGAGGTTGAGAAGTCTGATTCGGAAATTATCACTGCTATTCAAGAGGCAATAACTAGCGGTACGAATACGAAAATGAAGCTATCCAAAGAGGTTGCTATTCGAAAGTCAATTAGCCGATTAGCTGCGACTAAGGTCATTGAAAAATACACAGGTAATGATCAGATCGTGCATAAGTGGGATTTTTCTGTTCGTGAGCGTGGGGCAAAAGTTTATGTATTATTAGAGGAGAAATTGGGCGCTACTTGAGTAGTCATATTCTAAATATCAGGTTTTCAGAAATGCAGATTTTCATTTTTATTATTTGGGAGATTAGTAAATGGCTACGATTAAATTAACACAAGGGATTATTGCTTCTTTGGAATGCCCTGCGGGTAAGCGAAGCATAGAGTATTGCGATACTGACGTTCGTGGGTTGTATTTGGAGGTACGTAAGGCAGGTGGGGGATTAGGTACTTGGTATTTTAGATATAAGGGCAAGTCAAATAAGACTGCTCATGAAAGAATCGGGAGCGCTTCTGATATAACTCTTTTCGAGGCTCGTCAAAAAGCAAAACAGCTCAAAGCGGAGGTATCTTTAGGTGCGGATCCTCGATTTGATGAGAGAGAGCGGTTGGCAGTGATTACCTATGATGATTTTTTTAATAACCACTACCTACCTTATGTGAAGCCAAGAAAGAGGAGTTGGGATCGTGATGAAGAGCTCTACCGTCTTCGCATTAAGGATGTCTTTGGTCATAGAAGGCTTAATCAAATGATGCGTCAACAGATTCAAACTTTTCATGCTGCAGTATTGGCTGAAGGATTGGCTCCTGCAACAGCTAACCATCATCTTAAGCTAGTTAAACACTCCCTCAATTTAGCCGTTGAATGGGGAATGCTTGATAAAAATCCCGCAACTAGGATCCCAATGTTTGCTGAAGACAATAAAGTTGAACGCTACATGAATGACGCTGAACTCCAAAGGCTTCTCTATGTACTTAAAACGAGTCGTAGTCGATCAGTGTGTTTAATAGCCATGTTCTTGCTTTCAACAGGTGCTCGCCTAAATGAAGTGCTTTTGGCAACGTGGAGTCAGGTAGACATAGAGAAGCGTATATGGCTTATACCTGCAAGTAATTCCAAGTCTAAACGGATGCGTCCAGTACCTCTGAACGAGAGCGCCATGAGCGTTATTGAGCAATTAAATACTAAAGGTGTTTATGACCACTTATTCATTAATCTTAAAAGAAAGAAACCTTATGTAAATATTCATAAAGTGTGGGATAGGATCAGAAAGGATGCTGGATTACCTAATTTGCGTATCCATGACCTGAGGCATCAGTTTGCTAGCTTGCTTATAAATTCAGGTTCTAGTTTATTTATTGTTCAGCAGCTTCTTGGTCACAGTGATCCTTCAGTGACTCAGCGGTATAGTCATCTGTCGATTAAGTCATTAGAGCAGGCAACAAGTAATGCGTCTGTTGTTGTAAGTGCTTCAAATATAGTGGCTTTGGCTGCGTAAGAAATGGGGTAGGGTGGTGTCGAAAAGCATCACCTTACACACATTTTTTTCGGGAAATTTCGGTAGGGTTTTAGCTGTAACTTATTGATTGGTTTTAATTCCAATCAGTATTTAATGAGTGCTTTATTAAAACAGGTTCTGTATTGAGTTCGGATTTGAGTGTTTTGAAGGGCTTTATGTGTAGAAAACTGTTATAAATCTTAAACTATATTTTGACTACAATAATTAGTTAGCTGTACTTTTAATCCGTTTGTCGTGGGTTCGATCCCCGCACAGCCCACCAGAATAAGGCTCCGAGAGGTGCCCTGTCCAAAAACCACTAAAGTGAAAACTTTAGTGGTTTTTTGCTTTTAAATGCCATTCCCTAGCATCAATTCTCACCCCGCAAAAAGCAAAAAAGAGCCGCAGCTCCTTTTGTGTTCAAACTAAATTTAATTAAGCTGCTACTTGTTTACGACGACGTGCCATAAAGCCCATTAAGCCAGCACCCATTAAAAGCATCGCTGAGGTGTCTGCTTCTGGGACTGGGGCAGTTGCTGGAGTGATAGAGGTGATAAGCATTTGCTCATTCCCTGGAGTTTTCATTGTGTTCCAACTAGATGTATTGGGAGTAGTCCACTCATTGGCGGCAAATAAAACAAATCCATTGCCAGCACTACGACCGAATAAATCGCCATTTGATAAGGTTTGACCAATTAGCTCCCTGCTGAAGTCAAGTGGACTTGGGGAAGTAAACCACATCGAAAAGTAGTCACTTTCAGAATAAATACCATTGCCAGCACTTACTCCGCTAACCGTCATACTTAAATCAAGAATACTTATGTCTTGAAGTGCTCCTGTAACGAACGCTGTATCAAATGTAATGAATCCTGTTGCTCTTGCCGTGTTTGAAAAAGACTCACCACTCCAAGTAAAGTTTAAAGTTTTAACTTCAGCTTGAGCGATTGTGGAGTTGAATAAAAAAGCAGTAGCGATTGATAAAAGTATTTTAATCATAGAATTAGTTTAATTAAGCTTGTGCGTTTCTACGACGACGAGCAATAAAGCCCATTACGCCAGCACCCATTAAAAGCATCGCTGAGGTGTCTGCTTCTGGGACTGGGGTTGTAATGCTAGCTAAATTGTATTGTGTGGTTAATAGAGTTGACACATTACTAAAACCTGAAAACGTTCCTGACCCTGAAGCCCCTGTAAATAGACCTTCACCCCCAGTAGTTATAGTGTTCCCAGCAAACGAGATATCGCCATTAACATCGGGTGCGGTCACAAACGTAAATGTGAAAGTTCCAAACATTTTGTCACCAGCTTTTGATGTGTTTGTAAAGACGCATCCACTCGAACAATAACCAAAAGAATCAAAAGTTGTATGGCTAAATAGGCTGAAGGCGTGTTGAAGAGAATCATCACTGTTCGCAACTGCTAAGGATAATGTATGGTCTATGTAGCCTGTATTAGGACCAGTAAATATTGTAGAACTTGAACCTGTAAATACATCATCAAATCTATATGTCGCCGCATTCGCTGAAGCAGCGGCTAATGAAAGGACAATAGTTAAAATTGCTTTTTTGAAAGTTTTATTCATTGTGTTTTTGACTTTAATTTCAGTTTTAGATAATTCTTAAAATATACACCCCAATTAAGTCATCAATATTTCAATGGTCTATATCAATCGCATCCCTTAAATTTATTTATGCGCCAAGATGATTGATCTAACACCCATAAACGTCATCTCTACGCCTTTATTCTTTTCAAGCCACGTTGCTATATAACGGTAGCTCTTTCCACGTGCTTTAAGCCGCCTCATTTCACTAATGACCTTTTGCTCATCCTTTTTGGCTACCTTTACCCCATCGACAACTTCATAGCCAAAGCCAGCTTTACCACCAGTGAATTTACCTTGAGATTTCTTAAGTTGTTTTACTTCACGAATTCGAGTGGCGATACGTTCCTTTTCGAACGTGGCGAAGGCTGAAAGAATGGTAAAGATAATCGCTCCGATCCCGTTCCCAGTTACATCACCACCCAAGTCGATAAAGTGAACGTGGACTTTTCGCTCTTTCATTTCGTGAAGTACGTTTAAGGCGTTGCGTGTGTTACGAAAGGCTCGGTCGAGCTTTGGAAAGACGATTAAATCACCCGCTTCAACTAAAGTGTTCAATTTGGAACCTTCAGGTCGATTTCCAAATTCAATCCCTCCACTCACGCCAGCTTCAACGAATATGTTTTCATCTAGCAGCTCTAGACCTTTGGAAATTGCGTAACTGAGGATTTGTCTTTTCTGCGCTTCGAGGCTTTCGCCTTCACGTGCTTGCGTTACCGTTGAAACACGAGCGTAACCGTAAACAGCCATTTTCATGCTAACATATTGAAATTGTTAAGATTATTCTCGTTTTAAGATGGATAAAAGTAAATCGATAAACGCCAACCATTACGCTAGATAAAGTCTGCTCTTGCAATGTTTACATTTGATAGCTATTTTTTTAATAGACTCACCACAGTATTGACTGGACTTCCCCCTCTTAGAATATACTTTGCCAAAGAGTTTTCTTGGTATTGGTTATAGAAAATATTTCATTAGTTTTGAGTATTGATTTAATATCAACGGCATTAATAAAGTAAATAATTTAAAGGTAGTCAGTCATGAAAACATCAATAAAACTTAAACCATTATCAGCTGTTTTATTTGGTAGTCGATGGTTACAAATGCCGCTTTATCTTGGATTAATTGTAGCTCAAGCAGTTTATGTGTATTTGTTTTGGGTTGAGTTGGGTCATCTCGTATCAGAAACGCCAACACTTACAGAAGAAAAAATTATGCTTTCAGTATTGGGCTTAATTGATGTTGTGATGATTTCAAATCTCTTGATCATGGTGATTGTTGGTGGCTTTGAAACGTTTGTTTCTAGACTAGGACTTAAAGGTCACCCAGACGAGCCTGATTGGTTATCACATGTTAACGCCAATATCCTTAAAGTTAAGCTAGCCACAGCGATTATTGGGATTTCATCCATTCACTTGTTGAAGACATTTATTAATGCTCACAATTTAGATGAAAAAACATTGTTATGGCAGGTGCTCATTCACCTTTCATTTGTAATCTCTGCTGTTGGGATTGCCGCTATTGATAGAATTATGGGAACAACGAAAACAAGCGAACATTAGTTTTGTTTTCGCTTAGTTGCGATAATTAAATTTAAAACAATTCAATGAAACCATAGGAAGCTTCTATTAACTTTAGAAGCATCCTTGACAAGGTTCCGATCTCTGCGCAGATAATAAAAAAGACAGCCTAGGCTGTCTTTTTTCAAATAACAATTCTTTAAAAGAATTATTTGTTCATTACGTACATTGTTACTTCAAAGCCGAAACGCATTTCTGTAGCTGCTGGTTTAGTCCACATAATAATTCTCCAAATATTTGTTTAAGTTGCTTTGCAGTCAATGCATCGCGTTAAAAGAATGTTACGCTCACCATCAAAAGTTACACTATCAGTGTTCATGAATAATCACTAAGGATTTTCATTAACTTATTTATTCTTCCAAAAGGCTTCTCAGCATCCATGCAGTTTTTTCATGTATGTCTAACCGTTGAGTCAAAAGGTCGGCTGTTGGCTGGTCATTAGCATCACTTGCTTTGTTAAAGGTCGATCTAGCTGTTCTTGCAACAGCTTCGTGCCCTTTAACCAGTGCTTTGATCATATCGATGGCTTTTGGTGGGCTAGTAGGCACATCGGGAAGAGAGGTTAGTTCTGAGAACTGATGATATGAGCCAGGTGCGAAATGTCCTAATGAGCGTATGCGCTCAGCAATTGGATCAACCGCATTCCATAGTTCTGTGTATTGCCCCATAAACATCAGATGCAGAGTATTGAACATCGGGCCGGTCACATTCCAATGAAAGTTATGTGTTGTTAAATATAGAGTGTAAGTGTCCGCAAGGAGTTTGGATAATTCATCAGCAATGGCCTGACGGTCTTTTTCATTAATACCGATATCTATTGTGTTGAGCTTGCTTATTTGTGTGGACATTAATTTTCCCCTTTAAGGTTATTCCTCCCAATATGGGTAGTTAATCCTAATTAAGCAATTTTTATTATTTGATGAATGCCAAAATACCATAAATCCGCAATTTCGTGAATCCCGACATTTTGGAATTGCGTACAAAAGTATGTACAAAATTTGAACTGTAAAACAGCTTAGGGTTAGCGTAGAGGATTCTTGGGCTAGGATTCGATCCCCGCACATCCACAAGAATTTTCAATATAAATAATGGGTTAAAATAAATTTCAGCTTTTTTTCGTCCAAAATTTCAATGCAGACCTAATGTGTGGTTTTTTTCGGAAATCACGACATTAGCTAAAGCTCGAATCTTTGTCATCATTCAGTCATATATTTTCATTATCATCGAAATATGGAAAATAAAATAGCAGTCAGAGCTTTTTTAGCGTTAGGGCAGGAAAGTCGCCTTAATGTATTTCGTTTAATCGTTCAAAAAGGCGATATTGGGCTTACGCCTAAAGATATAGTTGAAGTTCTTGGCATTCCCAATGCTACCTTGAGCTTTCATCTCAAAGAGCTACTACAAGCAGATTTGATCGTAGTTGAGCGTGTAAGCCGTAATCTATTTTATCGTCCCAATCCTTCAATCATCAGTGAGCTAAGTGCATTTCTAATGGAAAACTGCTGTGGTGGTAAAAGCTGTGCTCCAGTTCTAATTAACCGGTTAGGCAAATAATGAAGCAATACAACATTCTCTTTCTTTGTACTCACAACTCATCTCGTTCGATTTTAGGTGAAGCGCTAGCGTCAACACATACGAGTGGATGCTTTGTGGGTTACTCAGCAGGATCAACACCCGGCAAATCGATTAACCCAATTGCAGAAGAATTGGCCTTGGAAATGGGTTATTCAAAAACAAAGATGTATTCAAAAAGTTGGGATGAATTTGCTAAGCCAGATGCGCCTCAAATGGACTTTATTATTACCGTCTGTGATAGTGCTGCAAATGAAGAGTGTCCAGTTTGGATAGGCCATCCTGCCACAGCGCACTGGGGGTTCCCCGATCCATCTAAAGTAGAAGGTAGCGATGACGATAAAAGAAAAGCCTTCAAATCTGTAATGAACGGGCTAAAACAAAAAATAGATGCTTTTGCTTTATTACCGTTAGAAAAATTAGATCACGCCAGCATCGAAAACGAATTAAGAAAGTTAGCCAGCACATGAGCCAAATCATACAGAAACTATCATTTTTAGATCGCTATTTAACAGTATGGATATTTGCTGCGATGGCACTCGGGATTAGCTTGAGCTATTTCATTCCTAGTGTAGAGACTTTCATTAATCAGTTTCAAAGTGGCACTACGAATATTCCGATTGCGATTGGTTTGATACTCATGATGTACCCGCCATTCGCAAAAGTGAAATACGAAGAGTTGCCAGATGTGTTCAGAGACAAACGAGTGTTTGGTTTAGCAATTCTTCTTAATTGGATCATTGCGCCAACGCTCATGTTCTTCCTGGCCATCACATTTGTTCCTAATCAACCTGAGTATATGGCTGGGCTTATATTGATTGGTATCGCCCCTTGTATTGCGATGGTTATTGTGTGGAATGATATTGCCAAAGGCTCAACAGAGTACGCCGCAGGATTGGTCGCATTTAATGCTGTATTTCAAGTGTTGTTCTTTAGTCTTTATGCTTACTTCTTCTTAACTGTCTTACCTCCTTATTTCGGTTTTACAGGTTCGGTCGTCAACATCACGATTGGAGAAATTGCCAAGAGCGTATTCATCTATTTGGGTATTCCTTGTATTGCAGGTTTGATGACTAGATACACCATGCTCAAGTTTGTTTCAAAAGATTGGTATCAAAATACCTTTGTGCCTAAGATAGGCAAGATCACTTTGATCGCTTTATTATTTACTATCGTTGTGATGTTTAGTCTCAAGGGAAAACTGATTCTTCAACTGCCAATGGATGTAGTAACAATCGCAGTTCCATTACTCATTTATTTTGTTTTGATGTTCTTAATAACCTTTGTGATGACAACTAAGATGGGGGTTGATTACAAACGCTGCTGTACTCTTTCCTTTACAGCCGCTAGTAATAACTTCGAACTGGCTATTGCAGTAGCTATCGCTGTATTTGGAATCAATTCAGGGGCAGCATTCGCCGCTGTGATCGGCCCCCTAGTTGAGGTGCCGATTATGGTTGGCTTAGTGTCTGTAGCTTTGTGGATTAAGAGTAAATATTTTTAGGTATTCTTTCGAAAATGTGATGAATCCCGACATTTTCGAAATGCGTTCAAAGATATTTACAAAATCGCAGTTAACAAACATCTTAGGATTAGCGTGCGGTTTCCCTCAAGCATGTAACCATCCACCCACAGTCAATAAAAAAGACAGCCTAGGCTGTCTTTTTTAAACAACAATTCTTAAAAAGAATTATTTGTTCATTACGTACATTGTTACTTCAAAGCCGAAACGCATTTCTGTAGCTGCTGGTTTTGTCCACATAATAATAATTCTCCAAATGTTTGTTTAATTTGCTTTGCACTCATTGCATAGCGTTGGATGAATAATACCCTTCTCATCAAAAGTCACGCTATCAGTGTTCATGAATAAACACTCATGATTTTCATTAACTTGAACACTAGGTTTTAATATTTACCCATCATTTCTTGAACTATGGCGCGCTAGATTAATCTAGTAACAGTCGGTTACCCAATCCATGATTGCCTCCTTAAAAGTTTATTGATTTAAATATAGGACTGAATAATTTAATCAAAGTTTTATTGATGAACTAAGTAAGATCATGAGTTTGACTTACATTATTCAATGACTTTTTTTCAAAACAATCGGAGGGCTCGCGAGCCTTAAAAAGGTATTCCGAATGAATGTGGAGTAAAGGCAAGATGAAACAACGTATACTTATTAGCATAGTTTTGCATCCACTTCGTTCATCAAATGAAGTCTTAAAAAAACAATCAAAAGCGGTCAGCGTACTTAAGGCTAGGAATCGCTTAACAAAGTAAAAAACATGTTTAAACGTTTTGAACAATTTATTAATCCATTTACTGAGAGCATGATTGCTAGGCCGCATCAAAGCTTCTGGAAATTTGCTTGGGGCTGCACCAAAGGCTTTAGGCCTTACTTAGCCGGAATGACCATATTTACGGGATTGGTGGCTGCGTTCGAAGCATTGTTGTTTGCAATGATGGGCAAGGTTGTCGATTGGCTTAGCCACATTCCACCGGCTGAGATTTGGTCCCGAGAGGGTGAGCACTTGGTTTGGTTATCCATTGTGCTGATTTTGAGTGTGGCCTTCATTGCATTTCAAACGCTTTTTAAGCATCAGACTTTAGCGGGTAATTTTCCGATGCGTTTGCGCTGGAATTTCCATCGCCTCATGCTTAATCAAAGCATGAGTTTTTATCAAGATGAGTTTGCAGGAAGAGTGGCTGCAAAAGTAATGCAAACTGCGCTCGCGGTTCGCGATGTATGGTTTATTGTTGGCGACATTATGGTGTATGTGGTGGTGTACTTTGGCAGTATGGTCGCGATCGTAGGTTTTTTTAATCCACTCATTATGTTGCCATTTTTAGCTTGGCTGGTCGCCTATGTCATTTCATTGAGTTACTTTGTCCCTAAATTAAGTAAGCTCTCGCAACATCAAGCGGATGCAAGAAGCTTAATGACGGGACGAATTACCGATGCTTATACCAACATCAGCACGGTGAAGTTATTTTCACATGCTGGACGAGAGGCTGCTTATGCACGTTCGGCGATGCACGAGTTTTTAGGATCTGTGCATGGCCAAATGCGTCGGGTTAGCCAAGTAGAAATCGTGAATCATCTCTTAAACATGTTACTGATTATCGCCACGGGATTCTTGGCCTTATGGTTGTGGAGCATTAACGAGCTGACAATCGGTGGGTTAGCTGCGGCAACCGCCATGTCGCTCCGTTTAAATGGCATATCACATTGGGTGATGTGGGAAATGACCTCGTTATATGAACAAGTGGGTACCGTTCAAGATGGGATGAATACGCTGACGATTGATAATAAAATTAATGATCGCGCAGATGCAAAGCCGCTGGTAGTTAAACACGGTGAAGTTAAGTTTGATCGAGTGGATTTTGGCTACAACCATGATCAGCAAGAGACTAACAAAAAGATTGTGTTGGAATCGCTCAATATCAACATTAAGCCTGGTGAGAAAGTGGGCTTGGTGGGACGCTCAGGTGCAGGAAAATCGACAATTGTTAATTTGCTTTTGCGATTTTATGAAGTTGAAAATGGGGCAATTCTAATTGATGGTCAAAATATCAATACAGTGACACAGAACTCTTTGCGTGCTCAGATTGGCATGGTCACGCAGGACACTTCTTTGTTGCACCGTAGTGTGCGTGACAATATTTTGTATGGTCGTCCAGAGGCAACGGACGCGGATATGATAGCCGCGGCAAAACGTGCCGAGGCGCATGAATTCATTATGCACCTAAGTGATTCAAAAGGTCGTACAGGCTATGATGCCCATGTGGGTGAAAGAGGTGTCAAGTTATCTGGTGGTCAACGTCAACGAATTGCGATTGCCCGTGTCATGCTAAAAGATGCGCCTATTTTATTGCTGGATGAGGCAACTAGCGCGCTAGATTCTGAAGTGGAAACAGTTATTCAGGCGAGTTTGTATGACCTAATGCAAGGAAAAACCGTTGTGGCGATTGCGCATCGTTTATCGACTATCGCGGCGATGGACAGGTTAATTGTATTGGAAAACGGTAAGATTGTTGAAGAGGGTTCTCATCCCGACTTGCTAAAATTAGGTGGGTTATATGCGAGTCTTTGGACCCATCAGCGCGGTGATTTTTTGGGTGAGCAATAATTAGCATGCCTGCGATCAAAAAGGGTAAATGTATGTTTGTAAACTTTAGTGTCAATATGGCGGCTTAATCACATGAGTCAGCCTTTAAATGCGACAGTTGATTTTGATCAGTTAATCAGCCGAGACCATACGAATAGTCTCAAGTACGAAGCGCGTCAAACGATGTTCGGTCAGCAAGATGTGATTCCACTGTGGGTTGCAGATATGGATTTTGCTTCGCCACCCCAGGTCACCCAAGCACTCGTCGAGCGTGCTAAACATCCGATTTATGGCTACAGTCACTTTCCTGAATCTGTCTATCAATCATTAATAGACTGGTTGCGACGTCGTCATGGTTGGGAGGTTCGGCGTGATTGGATTTTGCTATGCCCTGGCGTCGTACCCTCTATTAATGCCGCAGTGTTAGCGTTTTCTCAGCCTGGTGATGGCGTGATTGTTCAGCCACCCGTATATTTTCCTTTTTTTTCAGCCGTTAGTCAGCAATCTCGCGAGCTGATTTACAATCCGCTTCAACTTGAAAATAATCACTATCAAATTGACTTTGCCCATTTGGAAGCCTGTGCTGCTAAGGCCAGAATGCTGTTGCTTTGTTCACCACATAACCCAGTTGGTCGTGTTTGGCGTGAAGAAGAACTCAATCGCATGTTGGATATTGCGGATCAGCATGATTTAATTATCTTTGCCGATGAGATTCATGCGGACTTAATTTATCCGCCAGCAAAACATCAAGTGTTAGCAAGACTTGCGCGCCAACAAAAAAATATCATTACCGCGGTGGCGCCAAGTAAAACCTTCAACATTCCAGGGCTTAATTTGTCAGCACTTATCATTCCTGACGCCAATCAAAGAGCGCGCATCAGTGAGGTTTTTGATCGGATGCATGTCAGTGCCGCTAATCCTTTTAGTATCGTGGCATTTGAGGCCGCATATCAACACGGCGATGCTTGGCTTGAGGCGTTGATTCCCTACCTGCAAACTACAAGAGATATGTTGGTCGATTATGTCTCAACGCACATACCAAAAATTAAAGCGTTTGTATCCGAGGGGACCTATTTAATTTGGCTAGATTGCCGAGCATTAGCATTGAGTGATCAAGCGCTGAAGCAGTTTTTTATTCAACAAGCCGGTGTTGGGTTGAGCCCTGGTGATTTGTTTGGTGAGGCGGGCAGTGGTTTTATGCGCATGAATATTGCTGCCACAAAATCAGTCATTCAAACTGCTTTGAAAAATATCGCAACAGCGTTGCAAGGCTAAAAAATATTCAATCATGTTGCCCGATGTGAATATTGTTTGGTTAAAGCGTGACTTGCGCATTCAAGATCACGCTCCACTTTATGAGGCGACTAAACAAGAAAACGATACGCACCCAGTCTTGGTGTTGCCAGTGTTCAGCTGGGATAGCTCTGTATGGTCTAGCCCTGATTACGCGCAACAGCATGTCGCATTTGTGCGTGAGTGTTTAGATTCACTGAAAACAGAACTTCAGCACAATGGTCTAGACTTGCTTGAATCTGCGCATGGAATAGTCAACTTCTTGGAGGCTGTGTCTCAAACACATCGTATCGTGGGTCTATACAGCCATGAGGAAACGGGTAACCAATTCACCTATGCACTCGATAAAGAGGTAGCAAAGTGGTGTCGTCAACATCAAGTGCCATGGCACGAATATCCACAAAGTGGCGTGGTACGTCGCTTAAAAAATCGAGATCACTGGCATGCCATCTGGGAAAAGCGCATGGCGCTGCCTCAATACCCAGTGCCAAGCATTAAACTGGTTAAAAGTGATTTGAGTGTGAAATTTACTGAGGCTCATAGTAAGGCGATTCAATTTAATAAACCTCAAACAGATAAGCCTCTTCGGCAAAAAGGTGGTCGCGAACCAGCACTTAAAATCTTGCATTCATTTTTAAATGGGCGAGCGAGTCGATACCGTGGTGGTATTTCTAGCCCCATTTCTTCTGCTGAGGCGGGCTCCAGAATATCCCCTTATTTGGCATGGGGCGTGATAAGCATCAAAGAAGTCATGCACGCCCTCTGGATGCAGCGAGTTCGCATCAAGCAAACGCCGAATAGGTATCCTAATCACCTGGAAGCTGGCCTTAAAGGGTTTGAAAGTAGGCTGCATTGGCATTGTCATTTCATGCAAAAGCTCGAATCAGAGCCAGAGATTGAATATCGCAGCCTACACAGTGCGTTCGATGGCCTTCGTGATGAAGCCTATGAAAATGCAGAAACCATTAAAAAGTTAGAGAGATGGAAGTCAGGACAAACCGGATGGCCTTTAGTGGATGCGTGCATGGCCATGCTGAACCAAACTGGTTGGATCAACTTTAGAATGCGTGCCATGCTAATGAGTACGGCGAGCTATTTATACTGGTTGCATTGGCGTGAAACAGGCTTGCATTTAGCTAGGGAGTTTTTAGATTACGAGCCAGGCATCCACTGGTCACAAGTTCAAATGCAATCGGGGACGACTGGGATTAACACTTTGCGGATTTATAACCCAATTAAACAGGCAAGGGATCAAGATCCCGAGGGTCAGTTTGTAAAACAATGGTTACCAGCACTAAAAAATGTCCCGAATGCTTGGATATTTGAACCATGGTTAATGACGCCAGAGTTACAACAAAGGTACGGTTGCGTGATCGGTCAGGACTATCCTGCACCAATGATGTCGATTGAGTCAGCCATCAAAATTGCCCGTAGTAAAATTTCAGCTGCCAAGCAAGCTGCAAGTGGCAGTCAAGAAACTAGGCAAATCGTCCAAAAGCATGCATCGCGCAAATTTAAACCTTTAGCAAGATCTAAAAAAAGTAAACAAGCAAAGACAAAAGGGAGTGATAGCAATGTTTACCAAAAAGCTCTTTTTTAGTCACAAAGGGAATTCAGTCATACACATGAACGGTGATTACAGTTGAACAAAAATTAGGGACTTAGCTAAGTTTTTAGGAGAGCAAATGTAAAAAACCCTCAAAATACTTTTGGGTATTTTGAGGGTTGAGAATGTTGCTTAATTTAACTGATGATTAGTTAAACTTTACCACACCGTTCATCACTGCACCATGGCCAGGAAAGCTACAGAAGAATGCGTAAGTTTCTTTTTGATTCATTTTGTCAGTCTTGAATTTGATTGTTGCAGACTCGCCACCACCAAGCACTGCAGTGTGAGCAATTACGCGCTCATCATTGTCTTTCACAAAGTTTTTGCTTAAGCCAGCGGTGCTGCCATCAGCAATCACTGCTTGCATGTCAGATTTTTTACTGATGACTAAGTTGTGACCCATCGCTGCTTTTGGCATAGTGCCAGCATTCTTTAGCGTTAGGTTAACTTCTTTACATGCTTTGCCGACTGTAATTTCTTTTGCTGAATATGCCATGCTAGCAGTTGCTTCGATTGATACATCGCACTCGCCAGCCATTGCGATTGAAGAAGATAAACCTAGTACTGCGATTGAACCTAAGATAGTTTTTAACATGATATTTACCCTATATGTAAAGAGAAATGTTTGTTGGTACTGAAAATTGGAACCCTATTATAGGTATAAGTTCTTTGTGTTGCAAAGATTAAGTGGAATGGCGTGTTTTAGTTAAAACTACTCAGGTCTGCTTCGTCTTGGGTCAGCATTTCATTAATCAATGTGAGCCTAGTTAACGGACTGTTGAGCACGAGTAGGCTTTGTTTTTCATCTAGCGGGATTGAGAGTATTTCACTCCAGCGATTTGCTAACCAAGTGCCATTATCTAACTGATGGGGTGTTTGGAATGGTGATGACGCTTCAGTATCTGCTTCTTCGTCCAGAGACTTGGTCAGGTGTTCGAAGTAAACTTTTGGCGCAATAATGTCTTTAGGTAATGGAATATCAGCCTCTGATGCGAGCAATTTCACTTGGCCTAACCATAAGCCATCCTCTTGTTGGCTGGCAGATTGCACCATGATTTTTTGTTTGGCTAAACATCGAAGATCAAACAAACCTGGTTGTGTAACATTCGTGTCGGTAATTTCAACCAGCACGCCAACCTCGGCAAATGGCAGTGATGGGTGGCTGCCATGATTTAATCCTGAAAAGTCAGTCAAATCCGCAACGATGCCAAAGCCGCTATTATTTCTCAGGCAATTTCTGACCATATCGACATAGCGCTTCTCGAAAATACTTAAGGAAAGCACGCCGCCCGGGAAAAGCACAAGTTTAAGCGGAAATAAGGGTAGGGTAGTTGTCATGAAATTAACTCAGGTAAGATTTAAAGAGTTGACCAATATTACCCTCGATCAGTCCATTAAAGTCTTTTGCTTGGTTTTTGGTAAAGTAAAATCGGTGGTCTAAATGACGCACCAAGTAGTTAAAACAGAGCCCCATCCCTAAAAAAGGCATGCAACGATTTTCTGAATAGCCTTCATAGGCAATGACGATGTCATGATGACGTTGGTCATTGCTAATGATGTCGAAGAGTTTCGTGACGTCTTCTTTCTTACCCTCGATGAGCTGAATCAGCTTGTCATTCGTCGATACTAAAAATCCAGAAATGCCATGCTTGATATTGTAAATTTGTGCGTCTTTAAGAATATCAACGAGACTATCTTCTGATAAGCCTGAATCAGGGAGGCTGGTGTATATCAATTGTAAGAAGGGCGCATGATCTTTATGAATTTGAATGCTCCAAGCAATTAAATGTTGTAGTAGTCAATATAAATGACACGCATTTAGGCTTATTGTTCCAACTGCCAATGAAAAGCTTTAAATAGCGGTTCAATGATGTAGTAAAGACGTGAGCAAAATAATAGCATTTTTAAAAGTAATGTTGGGCATGACAGCATTGGAAAAAATAAACCAAGCATTACATGATTGACGCAACCTTTGCAAATCATTAATATTCGCATATTGTACGAACGTACAGAAAAATATGATGAGCCCAATAAATTTAATTCGTAGCTATAAGCGTAAGCAACATTCAAACGTAGAAGAAATCTTCGTGCGCGTCTCTAACAAGAGTGCGGATATTCCGCTATTTAATCACCAGGTTTCTGCGGGATTCCCGAGCCCGGCAGGAGACCATGTTGAGGTGAGATTGAGTGCTGATCAGTATCTTGTTAAGAATCCAACAGCAACCTATTTTGTGCGGGTTAAAGGCGACTCCATGATCAATGCTGGCATCTTTAACGGCGATGTATTAGTCGTAGATCGTTCGCTTGACCCGAGTATTGGTCAGATTATTCTTGCTGAAGTCGATGGTGAATTTACCGTGAAGTACTTAGGCCAAAACCAGCTAGTGCCAGCGAACCCTCTTTATCAGTCAATGCCCTTTGATAATGCTGATACTGTTGCATTGATTGGTGTTGTGACTGGCTCTATGCGCAAGTTTTTGTGAGACTAGGGACTAAAAATTGATTGAACGAAAATAATTCGCATCATTTAATCTCAGTATTTTTCGCACTAATTCTGGCGATCACTATCATAGAAGTTATGCATAGAAATTATGCGAAAAATAATGATTGAATGTTCATGAGCAAACATAAACCAAAAATAGCCATCATTGGCGCAGGAATTGCAGGACTCAATCTCGCCAATCTCTTGGCGGAGGTTGCTGAAATTGTGGTGTTTGAAAAATCAGATAAGCTTGGTGGGCGTGCCGCAACGCACCATGCGAATGGCTTTTCTTTTGATCATGGCGCTCAGTTTTTTACTGCGAAAAGCAAAGTGTTTCAAGCGTTTGTTAAAGCCTTGGAAGCAGAGCAGGTAATTGCGCAATGGGATGCAAGATTTGTTGAAGTTGCAGGCGGTGAGATTCACAGTCAACGTGAGTGGGATGATGAATTTCCGCATTATGTTGGTACGCCGGCCATGAATGCTATCGGGCAGCACTTAGCGAAAAACCTCGATGTACGTCTAAATCAATTAATCGTCAGCATTAAAAAGCCGAACGCACATTGGATTGTAGAAACTGCCCAAGCTAAGTATGAAGGCTTTGATTGGGTGTTAGTAACTATCCCTGCCGCCCAAGCGCAAGCGATATTGCCTGAGAGCTTAGATTTTAATGCCCACTTGGATGATGTCCTCATGCAACCTTGCTTTGCCTTAATGTTAGGGTATGAAGCGCCTAAGGTGTTGGATTGGGATGCGGCTTTTGTATCGAAATCGATATTGAGTTGGATTTCAGTCAATAGCTCAAAACCTAACAGAGGGGAGCCCTTCACGATGGTTGCATTGAGCAGAAATGATTGGGCTGGAGATAATTTTGATCAGCCAGAATCTGAAATTGCGGATGCAATGCTTTTAGCATTAGAAGTGATTGTTGGACAGAAACTAGAGGATGCTTCATACCTTAAGCTTAAACGCTGGAAATATGCGAATGCCCCCAGAAAAGACGAGCCACTGGAGATGATTGATTACGCATCTCAAATAGCCTGCTGTGGTGACTGGTGTATGAGCGGAAAAATTGAAAGTGCTTTGATGGCCTCATGGCAGCTCGCAAATAAATTAAAGGACGTAATAAGTTAAATGTTAGCCAACTACGTATTACTTGACCTTGAAACCACAGGCGCCACACCTCTGAGAGACCGTATTACTGAAATCGCATTAATTCGCTTTCAGGATGGCATTGAAGTCGATCGCTGGCAAACGCTGGTGAATCCTCAGATGAATATCCCGGATTTCATTCAAGGATTAACAGGCATTACTAACGAAATGGTCGAAGACGCGCCAACTTTTGAGAAGGTCGCCGGGGAGCTATTGGATTACTTAGATGGTGCCGTGATGTGTGCCCACAATGTGAGGTTTGACCATGGTTTTTTAAAAACAGAATTCAAGCTCATTGGCATTACCTTAAAGCAAAAAGTACTTTGTACCGTCAAGCTTTCACGCAAACTTTATCCGCAGTATAAAAGCCATGGCTTGAGTGCAATCATCGATCGGCATCATCTTGTCTGCACTCAGCGACACCGAGCGATGGGGGATGTGGAAGTAATGGCACAGTTTATTGCGCTTGCCAAAGATGAGCTAGGATTGGACGCCTTAGAGACAGCCGTTGCTGGGCTTTTCAAAAATACGAGTTTGCCTTCCGGGTTGGATGAGCATGTTATGGATGATATTCCTGAAGGCCCTGGTGTTTATCTGTTTTTTGGAGAAAACAGTTTGCCACTTTATATCGGTAAGAGCATTAACCTTAGAGCGCGGGTGATGTCGCATTTTAGTAGCGACCACAGCTCCACCAAAGAAATGCGGATCAGCCAAGAAATTAAACATATTGAATGGATAGAAACAGCAGGAGAGTTCGGCGCTCTTTTGTTGGAGTCAAGATTGGTGAAAGAGCGACAACCGATTCATAACCGTCAGTTAAGACGTGAGCGGCAGCTGTGCTCTTGGTTTTTATCGGCCAATCCAGAGGAGTTTCCTTTGCTGAATCTTGTGAGAGAAGATCACATTATTCCTGAAAATATGGCACAGTTGTTCGGCGCATTCAGATCTAAGCGACATGCCACCGAAGCCATTAGAAGCATTGCCGATACCCATCATTTATGTCTGAAAGCCTTAGGCTTAGAGTCTGGAAAAGGCGCATGTTTTGGTGCGCAAATTAAACGTTGCAAGGGAGTGTGCTTGGGGAAGGAAGATGTTGCCATTCACTATCTGAGAGTTCAGCAAGCACTGCTATCGATCAAATTTAAATCTTGGCCTTTTGAGGGACGCATTGCTGTTAAAGAGTCCAATCCCGAGAATCAAAAAATAGAGCTGCACATATTTGATCAATGGCGACATATCGACACGTTGAAAAGTGAGGAGGAATTATATGCACTCGGCACATCAAAACAAACGTTAGCGTTTGATTTAGATACTTATCATTTACTCGCTAAACATCTCTCTAAAAGTAGTTTAGAGATTATCAATATTTGAAGTGATACCAGTCAGCAAATCAATATGACATAACTATTTGCACCCCTTATTCAACATGATCAAAGTGCCTTGATATGAACTTAGCATCTCTGAAAGAAACTACTGAAGTACTGACCATTTACTATGATGGTGACTGTCCATTGTGCCTTGCTGAAATTCATTTTCTAGAGCATCACAATCAGCGCGGCTTATTATGTTTTGTTGACTTGCATAGGCCTGAACTATCCGGAGATGTTAATTGCGAGTTAGCTATGAAGACGATACATGGACGGATTGGGAATCGTTTAATTAGTGGCCCTAGCGTTTTTCAAGAGGCTTATAAAAGAACCGATCTTAAGTTTGTGAATTATCTTTTCTCGTGTGTTTGGTTTAGATTTTTTTATGCAAAGTTTTATGTCGTTTTTGCAAAGTATCGCCATCAAATCTCTAGTCTCATTGGCCCTTGTTTACTAAAGCTATCAGAAAAAAGATATCCAAGACACTCAAAAAAAGATACACCATCTTAAATGGACGTTAGCTATTTTTCAAATGCTCAGCGCACCATTGCACTGATCGATGTTAATAATTTTTATGTTAGTTGTGAGCGTTCATTCGATCCAGCCCTTAAGTCGCACCCGGTGGTTGTTTTATCCAACAACGATGGTTGTATCATCTCGCGCAGTAATGAAGCTAAAGCACTGGGCATTAAGATGGGTGAGCCTTGGTTCAAATGCCAAGAGCTCGTCAAAAAACACAAGATAAAAGGCTTATCTAGTAACTATGCCTTGTATGCAGACATGAGTAACCGTGTCATGACGATCCTCAGCGACTTTAGCCCTAATCAAGAAATCTATTCGATTGATGAGTGTTTTCTAGATCTCACGGGCTTTGAGAGAAAAAACATCCTTGAGTATGGTCAACAGATGCGCAATCGAATTCTAAAATGGACGGGCTTGCCTGTTTGCGTTGGGGTTGGCTCAACCAAAACGCTCGCTAAATTGGCTAATCATATTGCTAAAAAGAACACCCAGTTTAATGGGGTTTGTCATCTTAATCAGCTCCGTGAGGGCGAGCTAAATCGTTTATTCAGTGAGCTCGATGTGGGTGAAGTATGGGGAGTCGGGCGCAAGCTGGCAATAAAACTCAAGGCGCTAGACATTTATACCGTATTGGATTTGAAGCAAGCTAATTCAGAATATATGAGGCAGCAATTTAGTGTGGTCATGGAAAAAATTGTTCATGAGTTAAATGGCACTGTTTGCATTGAGCTTGAAGAGATCGTGCCACCAAGAAAGCAGATCTTAAGCTCACGTAGTTTTGGTCATTCTGTGCGAGATTTTAATAGCTTGGCTGAGTCCATTAGCTTGTACATGAGCAGAGCCGCTGAAAAACTACGTAGTCAACAGTCCTTAGCGAATATCGTTCAAGTGTATATTCGGACAAGTCCGTTTAAGCTGGATGAAGCTCAATATGGCAATGGCATGACAATTCCGTTGCCTGCGCCTACCGATGATACAAGGCAGTTGGTGAAGGTTGCCTTATGGGCACTTAAGCGACTTTACAAACCAAATTTCAACTATGCTAAAGCGGGTGTTTGTTTGAGCGATATGATTCCACGGGCGTCGGCACAGTTTGATCTGTTTGCGTCAGAGCAATCCAATAGTCGATCAACAAGGCTGATGAGCGCGATGGATTGCATCAATGCTAAGATGGGCAGGGAAAGTATCAAGCTCGCAAGTGAGGGGTTTGCGAGGCCTTGGAAAATGAAGCAAGGGAATAAAAGCCCCAACTATACGACGCGTTGGGACCAGATTCCCATTGCATCCAAAAACTAATATTGTTCTATATTTTTCTACTAGAGATTTGTCCATAAAGTATAATAATAAAAAATTTAGTAAAAGTTTTATTCTGTGTATGCATTTTCTTAGGGAGTTGATATGAAAAAGAATTTAATGAGTTTGGCGCTGTTGACGACATTGTCAATCGCTTCATTTACTGCTTTTGCTGGAGATGACGCATACAAAGGTTCTTGGTATGCACTCCCTGGCATCAGCTACAACTGGACAGATAGTGATCTGAAGGCTAAAGATGATGTTGGTGCTTTCCTTCGCGCTGGCAAAGAAATTAGTCATAATTGGGATATTCAATTCGGTGGCGCGTATACCAGCGTTGATGGCAATACAAACGGCAAGTACAAACAAACATTGCTAGGTGTTGACGCGTTGTATATGTTCAGCCGTGAAAAATTACGTCCTTTCTTATTGGTTGGTGTAGGTTATGCCCATAATAAATTGGATTACACAGTAGCTGGCGGAACAAAAGACTCTTTAATGGCTAATATTGGAGCCGGTGTGCAGTACTTGTTTACTGAAAACATTGGTTTACAAGCTGATTTGCGTTCTGTATGGAGTGAGGCAAATGTCGGTGCTGATTCTAAAGCCGTTGCAAATACAGTGTTAAATTTTGGCGCTATTTTCCGTTTTGATGCGCCGGCGCCGGCACCTGTTATCCTCGTTGAGCAAGTTACCCAGCCTGTTGCTGTTGAGCCTGTTGTTGAAACGCCAGCTCCTGCTGTGGTTGCGGAGCAAGTAAAGCCAGTATGTAAACCAATTATTGAGACTATTACCATTCAGGCAGAAACTTTGTTTGATTTTGACAAAGCTTCAATCAAGGGCAAAAGCAATCAAGCCTTAGATGAAGTTGCGGCTAAGATTAAAGAGCACAACGATATTGAGTTTATTTTAGTGACGGGTCATACCGATAAAGTTGGCGCTGATGCTTACAACCAAAAACTTTCTGAGCGTCGCGCCGATGCTGTGAAAAAGTATTTGGCATCGCATGGCATTAACGACGTTCGAATTAAATCAGTCGGCAAAGGTGAGTCTGAGCCAGTGGTTGATTGCGCTGGTGTTAAAGGTAGTAAGAAGATCATTGAATGTTTAGCACCTAACCGCCGTGTGGTGGTTGATGCAACGCACAAGCAAGAAGATGGATGTGTTGTAAATTAATTTGTTAAATGAATTGGTTTGATTAAAAGGGTTGCGCAAGCAACCCTTTTTTTATTGTCAAAATAATAAAGCGCCAATTACATTGATTTGTCATTATTTTGATTTATGATAACTAGACATTAGAACTTAGAAATTAAAAACTGGATCTTGCAAATGCTTAGCTTTTTACAAAATAAGAAATGCGTATGGGTACTTTTATTTGTTGGGCTAGGGCTTAGCAGTCATGTCATGGCAAAAGACATTAGCGATGAGCAATACCAAGTGCGTATGGCACAAAAAGAGTATGACTCTGCAAACAGAGACCATCAGGTTTTAGCGGATAGCATTAAAGAGTATGAAAAAAGAATCGCGCAACAATCTCAGCAACTAGAAACGCTTAAAAAAGGCTTACCGGCTAAAGAAGATCGCTTGAATAGGGCGCAGAAAGCACTAGAAGAAAAACAAGTGGTGCTTGATAAAGCTTGGGAAGAAAATAAAAAATAGCCACCCCTATTTTTGATGATTGCGCTTACGCTTCTCTCTCCATTCCGCAATTCTTTGACGGCGCATGATAATGGTAATGACTAGAGCCGCCCAGCCAATTGCCAGCCAAGGCAAAGTCCGGGGGTGTAAATAATTTTGTGTAAACGTCATTTTGCAGGAAACTGCTATTTTCAGAAATGGAATCAAAATGACGTTTACACAAAATTATTTACACCCCCTAACGTGTGTAGAAAATGAAACGTTTACCCCTTTGTTTGCCCCTAGTTGCAATTTCAATAAAAAAGGCCTACAGGGTTTAGTCTGTAAGCCTTTGTTTTATATGGTGCGCCCGAAGAGATTCGAACTCCTGACCCCTTGGTTCGTAGCCAAGTACTCTATCCAGCTGAGCTACGGGCGCGTGAGGCGTGAATTATACGCGAAGTAGGGTTTATTTCCAGTAGAAAAAACCTAATTTAACGATAAACAGCCATTATTTGGCGGAGAGCGAGGGATTCGAACCCTCGATACAGATTTAAGCCCGTATGCTTCCTTAGCAGGGAAGTGCCTTCGACCACTCGGCCAGCTCTCCGTTTTGTTGTTGTGTTGCGAGGGCATAACAATACTCGATTACGCCTTAAAAATCAATCTAAGCTTCTTCTAACTCAAACGCTTTGTGAAGTACACGAACCGCTAGTTCCATGTATTTCTCGTCGATGACAACCGCGATTTTGATCTCGCTGGTTGAAATCATTTGGATGTTGATGCCTTCTTCAGCCAGTGTGCGGAACATTTGGCTTGCGATGCCAACGTGCGAGCGCATGCCAACGCCAACGATAGAAACTTTAGCGATTTTGTCATCGCCGCGGATTTCACGTGCGCCGATGTGCCCTTGAACTTGGTTAAGGATGCCAAGTGCTTTTGTCATGTCATTTTTGTGCACAGTGAATGTGAAGTCCGTTGTGCCGTCTGCACCCATGTTTTGGATAATCATATCGACGTCAATTTTTGCGTCTGCCACCGGGCCTAAGATTTGGTAGGCGATGCCTGGTTTGTCTGGCACACCAAGTACCATCACTTTTGCTTCGTCTCGGTTGAATGCGATGCCTGAGATGATAGGTTGTTCCATGTTGCTGTCCTTATTTTCTGAATCTTCAAATGTGATGAGTGTGCCTTCGCCATCCTCTTCAAAGCTTGAGAGCACGCGTAGTTTAACTTTATACTTACCTGCAAACTCTACTGATCGAATTTGCAATACTTTTGAGCCTTGGCTAGCGAGCTCAAGCATTTCTTCAAAAGTAATGGATTTTAAGCGGCATGCTTCAGGCACTACGCGAGGGTCTGTTGTATAAACCCCATCAACATCAGTGTAGATTTGGCATTCATCCGCTTTTAGTGCTGCAGCTAAAGCTACGCCTGTGGTATCAGAACCACCACGACCTAGCGTTGTGATGTTGCCGCTTTCATCCACGCCTTGAAAGCCAGCAACGACGACGACGTATCCCGCATTTAAATCAGCACGAATACGCTCTTCATCAATGCTCAGGATACGTGCTTTAGTGTGTGCATTGTCTGTCACGATGCGCACTTGTGCGCCGGTGTAGCTTTTTGCTTTAAGGCCAAGCTCCATTAATGCCATCGACGTTAGGCCAATCGTGACTTGCTCACCTGTTGCCACCATCACATCTAATTCACGCGGATCTGGCTCAGGCATGATTTCTTTTGCTAGGTTAATCAATCGATTTGTTTCGCCTGACATGGCTGAAACTACCACGACAATTTGATGGCCAAGTGCCTTGAAACGTGCCACGCGACGCGCCAAGTTTTTAATGCGATCGGGGCTACCAACTGAGGTGCCGCCGTATTTTTGAACAATGAGTGCCATAATATTTGCTGTTTAAGGTTAATTAAGTTTTTGTTGAACCCACGCTTGCACGCTTGCAAGTGCTTGAGGTAATTGACTTGGATCTGTGCCTCCAGCCATCGCCATATCTGGCTTGCCACCGCCTTTTCCACCCACTTGGCTCGCCACATGATTGACCAAGTCACCTGCTTTTAGTTTCGCGATGACATCTGTTGTGACGCCAGCTGCAAGGCTGACTTTGCCGTCACTCACGCTTGCTAAAACGATAGCCGCAGATTTAAGTTTATCTTTCAGCTTGTCCATGGTTTCGCGCAAGGCGTTGGCATCCGCACCTTCTAGTGTTGCTGCAAGCACTTTAACACCGTTAATTTCTATTGCTTGGTCTGCAAGATCGTCGCCTTGAGATGAGGCTAATTTAGATTTTAAGCGAGCAAGTTCTTTTTCGAGTGACTTTTGTGAGTCAATTAGTTGCGCAACTTTTGCACCTAGCTCATGTGCTGGCGATTTGAGTTCATTAGCAATATGGCTAAGCAATGCTTGTTGGTTCTGAACTAACGTAAGTGCATTCGCACCTGTCGTTGCTTCTAGGCGACGCACGCCAGCGGCTACACCACTTTCAGCGGTGATTTTGAATAAACCAATATCCCCTGTCCGACTGACGTGTGTACCACCACAAAGCTCACGTGATGAGCCAATATCTAAGACACGTACTTCATCGCCATATTTTTCGCCAAACAACATCATGGCGCCAGTTTTTTGTGCGGATTCAATATCCATCACACGTGCTTGAGTTGCTGCATTAGCAAGGATTTCAGTGTTGACAATATTTTCAACTCGGCTGATTTCTTCATCGGTCATGGGTGCATTGTGAACAAAGTCAAAACGCGTTTTGTCAGTATCGACTAATGAGCCTTTTTGTTGAACATGTTCGCCTAGCACTTCACGTAATGCTTTGTGCATTAAGTGCGTTGCAGAATGGTTGCGCATGGTGTTTGCTCTAGCGTTCGTATTCACGCGGGCTAGAAGGTTATCGCCAACGGTAAGCTTGCCTGTTGTGAGTACGCCGTGATGACCAAATACGCTGGCTTGAATTTTTAGTGTGTCTTCAACAGTGAAAATGCCATTACTTGCTTTCAAATCACCACAGTCACCAATTTGACCGCCTGACTCAGCGTAGAAAGGCGTGTTGTCTAAAACAACAATGCCTAAATCGCCTTCATTCAGCGTATTTACGGCTGTGCCATCTTTGTAGAGCGCAAGCACTTTAGCTTCTGTTGACAGCTCATCATAGCCGCGGAAGCTGGTTGCTGCCCCGTCATACTCAACGTTGGTGGCCATTTTGAATTTGCCAGCAGAGCGTGCTTGTTCTTTTTGGCGTGACATCGCTGCATCAAATGCGGCTGAGTCGACAGTGAAGTCACGTTCCCGGCAAACATCTGCTGTGAGGTCAAGTGGGAAGCCGTATGTGTCATGCAATTTGAATGCTGTTTCACCGTTAAAGGTTTTGTTGCTAGCTTTAGCCATTTCAGCTAACTCGGCTTCCAAAATTGTCATGCCATTTTCAATGGTTTCAAAGAAGCGGTCTTCCTCTTGCTTGAGCACTTCAGAGACGCGCGTTTGAGCGCTTGCGAGTTCAGGATAAGCTTCACCCATTTCTGTCACTAAATCCGGAAGCATTTTATAGAAGAACGCAGCGCGTGCACCAAGTTTGTAGCCATGTCGAATTGCACGACGAATGATGCGGCGAAGTACGTAACCACGGCCTTCATTGCCAGGAATCACGCCGTCGGCAATCAAGAAGCTACAAGCACGGATGTGGTCAGCTAAGACTTTAAGGGATGGGTTATCTAAATCGTGAGTTTTGGTTTCGCGTGCCGCTGCTTGAATGAGCGTTTGGAATAAGTCGATTTCATAGTTTGCGTGCACATGTTGCAGTACCGCAGAAATACGCTCTAAACCCATACCTGTGTCTACAGATGGCTTAGGAAGCGGATGCATCACCCCAGCTTCGTCGCGATTAAATTGCATGAACACGTTGTTCCAAATCTCGATGAAACGGTCGCCGTCTTCATCTGGGCTTCCAGGGGGGCCGCCCCATATGTGTTCGCCGTGGTCATAGAAAATTTCAGTGCAAGGGCCACAAGGGCCTGTGTCACCCATCATCCAGAAGTTGTCTGATGCATAGCGTGCGCCTTTGTTGTCACCAATGCGGATAATACGCTCGGTTGGTACGCCGATTTCTTTTGCCCAAATGTCGAAAGCTTCATCGTCGTCCGCATAGACCGTGACGGTTAGTTTATCTTTAGGGAGCTTGTAAACTTCTGTCAGTAATTCCCATGCATATTTGATGGCATCACGTTTAAAGTAATCACCAAAGCTGAAATTGCCAAGCATTTCGAAGAATGTGTGGTGGCGCGCTGTGTAGCCAACATTTTCTAAGTCGTTGTGTTTGCCGCCAGCACGTACACATTTTTGGCTGGTGGTTGCCCGAGTATATGGTCTTTTATCAAAGCCCAAAAACACGTCTTTAAATTGGTTCATGCCTGCATTGGTAAAAAGCAGGGTCGGGTCGCCGTGCGGCACCAATGAGCTAGAGGCAACTACTTGGTGGCCTTTAGACGCAAAAAAGTCTAAGAATTGCTGTCTGATTTCTTTAACAGATATTGGAGATGTTGCTGTTTTACTCATTCAATTAGCCTATTTATTTTCTTTGGTGACGGCCTTGCTATATTTCGTATTCTTGCTCGTTAATCACTTTTTTTATAATTTCAAAACCAAAGCCACGACTTTGTAAAAACCTTGCTTGCTTTGCCCATTCTTCTCTTGAACCGGGTGGCGCATCATACTTTTTGCGCCAAACGGCTTTGGCATTTGTTAGCTCATTTTCTTTTACATCTTGCACAGCTTCGGAGATCAGTTCATCCGAAACGCCTTTTTCTCTCAGCTCATGTGCAATGCGCGCAACCCCAAATTTGGATTTGCGCGCATGTAGAATTTGCTCAGTAAATCTGGTGTCTGAGACCCAATTTCTTTTTTGGAAATCCGCAACTATTGATGGGATTTCATCTGCATCTAATTCATATCGCCTTGCGACGGTGTTCAGTTTTTGCGCAAGTTCCGCAACGCTGTATTCACGTTTAGCTAGATAATCTAGTGCACGTTGGCGCAGTGAAACTTGCGGCTTTTTTTTCTCCTTAGTCTGCTGCGTCATCTGGACTGATCGTCTTCACGATAGCGTCTAGATTGCCTTTAGCATTCGCACGAATTTTTGCATCAATTTCATCAGCCACTTCTGGATGCTCTTTTAAGTATTCGCGAGAGTTATCTTTACCTTGGCCGATTTTTTCACCGTTGTAGCTATACCAAGCGCCGGCTTTCTCAACAATTTTAAGATCTGAGCCAAGTTCTAAAATTTCGCCTTCACGTGAAATGCCTTCTCCGTACAAGATATCAAATTCGGCTTGTTTGAATGGAGGAGCAACTTTATTTTTAACGATCTTCACGCGGGTTTCAGAACCAATCACTTCATCCCCTCGTTTGATTGCGCCAGTGCGGCGAATATCTAAACGCACTGAAGCGTAGAATTTAAGTGCGTTACCGCCCGTGGTTGTTTCTGGGTTGCCAAACATCACGCCAATCTTCATACGAATTTGGTTAATGAAGATCACCATGGTGTTTGTGCGTTTGATGTTGCCTGTGAGCTTACGAAGAGCTTGGCTCATCAACCGTGCTTGCAAGCCCATGTGTGAGTCGCCCATTTCGCCTTCGATTTCGGCTTTTGGTACGAGGGCTGCAACAGAGTCAACAACCACGATATCAACAGAGCCAGAACGCACGAGCATGTCGGCGATCTCTAAAGCTTGTTCACCAGTATCTGGCTGTGAGATTAAAAGCTCGCCAACATTAACGCCTAATTTTTGTGCGTATTGTGGATCTAGTGCATGCTCTGCATCAATAAATGCAGCGGTTCCGCCCATTTTTTGCATCTGTGCAATGACAGATAGCGTGAGGGTTGTTTTACCAGAAGATTCTGGACCGTAGATTTCGATCACACGGCCACGCGGTAAACCGCCAATGCCAAGTGCAATATCAAGGCCAAGCGAGCCTGTTGAAACAGCTTGAATGTCTTCAGCGACTTCAGTGTCGCCCAAGCGCATGAT
>CAMCXI010000002.1 GCA_945883335.1 Candidatus Methylopumilus universalis
TAGGCTCTGCAGAACTAGCTGCGGTGTGTGCCAAACTCGGCCGCTTGCCAACAACAGCAGAGTACTTAAAAGTGGTCGGTGATACCATCAGTGACCATCACGCAGCCATCTATCAATACCTCAACTTCAATTTGATGGATGCGTATCAACCTAAAAAAGTGATAGGCATTGCTCAAGTTTCTTAGCCAGTTCGTAGCAAGGTTCTTTAAGTTCGATATGACATTGAGCTTAAAGAATTTGTTACCAGCGATTGCATTCTTTGGCGGATTTTTGTGGGACGCGCTCACGATTGGTCGCCAAATCAATCCTTCTGATTTGTGGCTGCTTGCATCGTATTTGCTTGCTGCGGGTTTAATTCTCTATTGGATAGGGCATAGAAGCTATTCTCATGTCTCAATGTCTGAAATGGAACAGTTAAAACATTCCATTCGTCCAGAGTGGCAAAAAAACGCCCCAATTTTTATCCTACAATTTTTATTCGGTAGCTTATTTAGTTGCCTATTTATTATGTATTTCAAAAGCGCCAATCATTTTCTCGCGCTGTTTTGGTCGCTTGGGTTAGGCTGCTTGCTCGTTGCTAATGAGTATATTGACCATCACTATCATCGATTTACGCTGACTTGGGCACTTTTTGGTTTGTGTGCGATTTTGGTGTGTAACTTCTTACTGCCTTTTATACTGGGCAGCATTCTTCCCATTTGGTTTTATTTGAGTACGCTTGCTGGCGCTGCACTTACCCATTATTTACGTCAAAAAACACCAGGATGTCCAGGACGCGCTTGGCCTGTTTGGGCGATTGCTGGGATATTAAGTTTTGCTTACATATTAGACTTTATTCCGCCAGTCCCATTGGTGAAGCGTGATATGCAAATCGGGCTTAATCTTGAAAAAAATAATGGCGACATGGTGATTGCGTTAGAAAAGTCGCCTTGGTATAAACCTTGGCGCTTGTTTTCTAATGATTTGCATGTCCCTGCGGGAGGCCGCGTTTATTGCGTTTCGGCTGTGTTTGCGCCCAGCGGAATTAGCACAACGCTTTACCATCGTTGGGAGCATTACGATGAAAAGCAGGGTTGGCAAGCAGCATCGCGGATTGGTTTTGGTTTGTCAGGTGGAAGGCAGGGCGGTTTCCGCGGCTATACCTACAAACAGAATATTCAGTCAGGTGAATGGCGCGTAAAGGTTGAAACAGAAGATGGTCGTACTTTAACGGTGTATCACTTCAATCTTTATACCGAACCAGCCTCAGATACGCACTTGGAAGCGCGAAGTATTTAGCTAATATGGTTGTCGATCTCAAAACTTGCGCCTTCATCAACTGCAAGTTTCTCAGTCAAATAATGCATCACTTCATTCAGTATGTTTGGCAGTGTCCAAGGTGGGTTAACAATAAACAAGCCACTGCCATACATGCCAAAGCCTTCAATCGAAGGTTCTTGAACCGTTAAATTTACATTAAGCCAGCTTTTTAAATCGAGTTGTTTTAGTTTTTCCACCATTTGATGCGGCTCTGGACGCTGAAGTAGCGGATACCACACGATATAAGTGCCAGTAGCAAAGCGTTGTAGGCTATCTTTAATCATCTCAACCACGCGTTGATAATCTTGTTTTTCTTCATACGGCGGGTCGATCAACACCACTGCGCGACGTGGCGGTGGCGGCAGTATTGCTTTGATCCGAGAAAAGCCATCATTCATGTCAATTCTAACGGTGCGTCGATGACCTTTAAAGTTTTCGTGCAAAATATCAAAGTCGCTTGGATGCAATTCAAATAAGCGCATGCGGTCTTCCGCTCTAAGAAGCGCTTGGGCGCATAGCGGTGAGCCAGGATACATTTTTAGCTTAGCTGTTTTAGGGCTGGAAGGCTGATTTAAGGTTTTAATATAGCCCACATAATTTAATAGTGGCTGAGGTAAGTCGCTTTCGTCCCAGAGCTTGGCAATCCCTGATTCATACTCCGCATTTTGTGTTGCATAACCAGCGTCGAGTGAGTATTGCCCAGCACCTGCATGGGTGTCGATATACCAAAAAGGCTTATCTTTTTGCGTAGCATGAGCGATGACTTGCATGAGCACAAAGTGTTTAAGTACATCGGCATGATTGCCTGCATGAAAAGCGTGGCGGTAACTAAGCATTGGATGGTGACTGGTAGGTTAAATTTATTAATAACATCTACATTATAGCGTTAACCACATTTTTGCTTGGCTATGAATGCGAAAACAACTCAAAAGTGACTGCTTTTTTATAGCCTATAAGCTAGCATGTAGGCTTTACGAAGTCTGAAGGGGAAATCATGCCTTATATCAATATTAAACATGCCGGTGTACTCACTCGTGAACAAAAAAAGAGATTGCTAAAGAAGTGACTGAGACCATGCAACGGGTGGCGAATAAGCCAGCAAGTTACACCTACATTACCTTTGACGAGGTAGCTTATGAAGATTGGGCAATTGGTGGTAAGTTGCTTGATGAATAATACTCGCTTGATTGACACTTACTTGAGCACGCATAAATGAAAATTCCTGAAAGACTAAAGCCGTTAGTTGAAGATGGGTTGGTCGATGATGTTATTCGTCAATTAATGAGTGGCAAAGAAGCCACCGTTTATGTAGTGCGTTGCGGTGACGATGTGCGCTGTGCGAAAGTCTACAAAGAGGCTAATCAGCGTAGTTTTAGACAAAGTGTTGACTATACGGAAGGGCGTAAAACCAAGAATAGTCGCCAAGCTCGCGCGATGGAAAAAGGATCTAAGTACGGCCGTAAGCTTCAAGAGCAAGCATGGCAGAGCCATGAGGTCGACGCGCTGTATCGACTTGCGGCGGCTGGCGTTCGCGTGCCCAAGCCACATAACTTTTATGAAGGCGTATTGCTCATGGAGTTGGTGGTAGATGAAGAGGGTAATGCTGCGCCCAGGCTCAATGATATTGCTTTTACGCCAGAAGATGCTCGCAAGTATCATGAAGTTTTACTGCGTGAGGTGGTGCGTATGCTAAGTGCTGGCATTATTCATGGCGACTTGTCTGAGTTTAATATCTTGTTAGCCAGCGACGGCCCTGTGATTATTGATTTGCCACAAGCGGTAGATGCTGCAGGGAATAACCATGCAGAAGATATGCTCGAGCGAGATGTGAATAATTTAAGAGATTACTTTGGGCGCTTTGCGCCTGAGTTGCTTACTACGCAATATGCCAAAGAGATTTGGGATTTGTTCTCACATGGTAATCTCACTATTGAAAACCAATTGACAGGGCGTTTCAAAGAAAGCACAAAAGCGGTTGATTTGAAAACTGTAATGCGTGTGATTGATGACGTACGCAAAGAAGAAGAAGCTAAGCGTCTGCGTTTGGCTGAGTTAGGTATTAAATAATTATTTTTAGTCATGAGTGAGCCATTTAATCCTAAACCCATATTAAAAAATCTGCCTAATTTGCCGGGCGTTTATCGCATGAAAAACGCCAGTGATGAGGTGATTTATGTGGGTAAGGCGAAAGACTTAAAGAAGCGCGTTTCTTCATACTTTAACAAAAATATCCCAAGCCCCCGAACCCGCATGATGGTGGCCCAAATCGTGGATATTGAAACTACGGTCACGCACACTGAGGCAGAGGCTCTGTTGCTTGAGAATAATCTTATCAAGAGCTTTATGCCGCGTTACAACGTGCTGTTTCGCGATGATAAGACGTACCCTTATATTACGTTGACTGGCGATGAGTATCCGCGCTTGGCTTTTCATAGAGGTACACAACGAAAGGACAATACCTATTTTGGCCCTTTTCCTAATTCGATTGCAGTGCGTGAAAGTATTCAGCTATTGCAAAAGGTATTTATGTTGCGCACCTGTGAAAACACTGTATTTTCTAATCGCACACGGCCTTGTTTGCAATATCAAATTGAGCGATGTACCGCGCCTTGCGTGGGCTTCATTTCGGAAGAAGATTATCGTCGCGATGTGAGTCATGCAACCATGTTTTTGCAAGGCAAAGAACAACAAGTCATGGATGAACTTGGTGAAAAGATGATGTCGGCTGCAGAGCTAAAGCAGTATGAGTTGGCGGCAGTATATCGCGACCGCATGCAGAGCTTGCGACAAGTGCAGGCTAAGCAGTTTGTGAGTGATTTTGCGGTGAATGATGCAGATGTGATTGCCTGTGTTTCACACGAAGGTCAACATTGTGTGAATTTGGTAATGATACGAGGAGGGCGTCACCTAGGAGATAAAAGCTTTTTTCCAAAAAATGCGGATGGTGGCGAGTTGGAAGACACCATGCGTGCGTTTTTAGAGCAATATTATGTCTCTCAGAAAATGCCGCCACTCATTATTATTGGTGTTGCTATTGAAATCGATGCTTTGGAAGAAATTTTTACTCAGCAAGCTGGCCGCAAAGTGCGGATCAATACCAATCCTGTTGGTGATAAGCGGGTGTGGATGAAAATGGCAGAAACCAATGCTGAGTTGGCGATTCAGCAACGCACTGCACAACACTCAAATCAGCAAGCAAGATTGATTGCCTTGCGTGAGGCGCTAGCCTTAGGAGATGCGGTGGAGCGGATTGAATGTTTTGATATTAGCCATACTATGGGCGAGGCGACAGTGGCTTCCTGTGTGGTATTTGATAAAGGTGCATTGCAAAACTCAGAGTATAGGCGTTACAACATTACAGGGATTACACCGGGCGATGATTATGCCGCAATGCGTGATGCATTAACACGCCGTTATAAGAAAGTAGCAGCGGGTGAAGGTAAGCGACCAGACTTGGTATTTATTGACGGCGGTAAAGGCCAGCTTGGCGTTGCAGTTGAGGTTATGCAAGAAGTTGGATTAGCTGATATTCTCTTGGTTGGAATAGCCAAAGGCGAAGAGCGCAGGCCGGGTTTAGAACAAATGTTCTTTCCTGACCGCGACACACCTGTTGGCTTAAAGAAAGACCATATTGGCTTGCACTTGCTTCAGCAGATTCGTGATGAGGCTCATCGTTTTGCTATTACAGGCCATCGAGCAAGGCGTGGCAAAGCGCGTATGCATTCATCCTTAGAAGATATTGATGGCATAGGTGCCAAGCGCCGTAAGGCTTTATTGGTGCGTTTTGGAGGCTTGGATGGAGTTAAAAATGCGAGCGTGGATGAGCTCTCGCAAGTAGAAGGAATTAGCCAAATGTTGGCAGAAAAAATATATCAGGAGCTGCATTAATGTTGTGGAATTTACCCAATAGTTTAACGATGGCGCGGATTATCCTTATCCCAGTGTTTGTGGGTATTTTTTATGCGCAGCCTCACTATATTTCTCAGCATGCAGCAAACGTCCTGGCGACTTCTGTTTTTGGCTTAGCTGCGATTACCGACTGGTTGGATGGCTACTATGCCCGCAAACTCAATCTAACTTCTGCGTTCGGTGCCTTTTTAGACCCTGTAGCGGATAAATTAATGGTCGCTGCAGCATTGATAGTGCTGGTTGAATTTAATCGTGTAGGCGCACTTTTTGCATTCATTATCATTGGTCGCGAAATTGCTATTAGTGCATTGCGGGAATGGATGGCGAACATCGGTGAGCGTGGAAGCGTCGCTGTGGCAATGATAGGTAAAATTAAAACGGTCATGCAGATGGTTGCCATTCTTTTTCTACTTTATTATGATCCAATTTTTGGAGTCAGTACAAAAATTATTGGGCAAGTTTCAATCTACGTCGCAGTAATTTTGACATTGGTGTCAATGGCTTACTATTTGAAGGCCGCCTGGCCTCAAATGAACATTCACAAAAGCTAAACATAATCGTCATTATGGGCTTGACGAGTGTCTGAAAACCCTTATAATACTGGCTTCTTTACGCGGGAATAGCTCAGTTGGTAGAGCGCAACCTTGCCAAGGTTGAGGTCGCGAGTTCGAGACTCGTTTCCCGCTCCAAACAATTAAAAAAGGGAAAGCTAAAATGCTTTCCCTTTTTTAACTTATGACTCTTAGTCTAGTTAAGAGTTTGTGGCGCGATAGCAAAGCGGTTATGCCGCGGCCTGCAAAGCCGTTTAGACCAGTTCGACTCTGGTTCGCGCCTCCAAATATAAAAGGCCTAGCTAATAGCTGGGCCTTGTTTTAAAAGATGTAGATATTTTTGCTTAAAAGCGTAGGTAAGGTTAAAATACGCCCCGCAAAACATCTAACAGCTGCGCGGTTTTCAGCGTGGTTCCATCCGCCCGGGTGGTGAAATTGGTAGACACAAGAGACTTAAAATCTCTCGCGCGTAAGCGTGTGCCGGTTCGACTCCGGCCCCGGGCACCAAACGCTTAATGCATCAAACCTAGTTTCCCCGTGCAATTTTCATGCAAAACCAAATTGCAGAGTTGTTGCACAAAAACATCCGTGAATGTTATGTTGCGATATTAGCGATTAAAAATGAATACTTGCTGGCGTTTTACAACCGTCATCTTTACCTTTGTGACTCAAATGCAAACACAATCCCAACCTTCTGTTTTTAGTTTGATTTCCAATCTGGCATCCAAGCCCTTGTATCTACTTCTATTGAGCTTCATAGGTGCTTATGGCCTTAATTTGGTTATTCCACGCGATTTGTGGGTGCAAGATGAGATGCGTTATGGCGAAGTTGTGCGCGAAATGCTCAACTCTGGAAATTGGTTGGTGATGCACTTAAACGGATTCACTTACCCAGACAAACCCCCTTTGTATTTTTGGTTGGTTGCCTTGACGGGCAAGCTGGTGGGACAGGGCGAGTTTGCTTTTAGATTGCTTACGTTTTTGAGTACTTTGCTTGCGGGCTGCGGCTTGTATCATTTAGGCAATCGACTCTTGGGCAAGCAGGGAGGCTTTTTAGCTTGCTTACTGTTTGGTTCTAGCTTACTCACTTTAATTGTTGGTCAGATTGCCCGCATGGATATGTTGCTCACGGCCACTACGATTTGGGCATGGTTGTATTTACTTAAATTTGATGGCTCCAAAAATGGTAAATATCTTGTCTACTATTGGGCAATTTGTGCGCTTTCGGTCGCCATCAAAGGGCCTATCGCCTTATTATTTACTTTGGCGCCAGGTATTCTTTGGCAAATACAATCTCATTCGATTAATGGGATTTTGCGCTTACGTCCTTGGTATGGAATCTTGGCAATGGTTGCCATGGCTTTGGCGTGGATATTTGCTGTCATTCAATCAGGGAATGGCGATTATTTGGCGCAAATTTGGCATCAGCAATTGGTCGGTCGGACCATCAATTCTTGGAGCCACAAACAGCCAATTTATTTTTACTTGGTCTTATTACCCATACTCACGATGCCCTGGGCAGTGCCGATCTTGACTGGTTTGAAACAGCTTTGGTCCGAACGCGATCCTGCTCTACGCTCGATTTGGCTCTTTGCTTTAGTGCCGCTTATCGGAATTTCTTTGGTCTCAGGCAAATTGTTTATTTACTTACAGCCTTTAATTCCTGCTCTATGTTTGTGTGGGGCTTATGCATTAGGCCAGTTAGCATCACAACAAAAAATCAGTGGGTTGATGGGATGGCCTCCGGTAATTTATAGCATTGCAGTGGCCGTGTTGTTATATGTGGTCTCTGTCCGCTACTTGGGTGCACATTCAACAGAAGGTATTGCGCTGATTATTGGTGTTGTTTTTATTGCATGCGTTCAGATTTACGCCTTAAGTTTGAGTTTGCAGAGATGGTTGCTTGCTACTTGTGCCTGCACTATTCTATTTTCATGCTTAGTCTTTGGTGGCATGGTCACTTTGCTTAACCCTTTATTTTCTGCGCGCCAACTTGCTTACACGGTTACTTCACTGGCTGGGCCGAAGCAAGATGTTGCTGTGATTAATGTGACAAGGGGTATTTTAAATTACTACGCTAAGCGTACTTTTGTTGAGTTAGAGCTAAGCCAGGCGAGCGATTGGGTTAGTAAGCATCCTGATGCTGTTCTCATTATCAAAACCAATGATTTGTCTTCGGCGTTTGCCAACACCAATATGCTTCAAAGCTGTGAAGTCAAACAGCCTTTCAGCCTAGAACTAAAGGATTACTATGTTTTGGCAAAATGTAAACTTTGAGGATCGTTTAGAAAACACCCTTCTGCTATGGTTTTTTTACTTTGCAGTCATGGTGGTTTGGACTATTTTTTATGGCGACTTAGTACACGTCCAAATGATCGCGCATCAGCCTTGGATTTACTCGCATCACGAATTGTTGAAATGGTTAAGTGACAACGTGATGTATGGGCTTTATGTTTTTTTTCTTGGAATGTTGATTTGGGGCTATAAGAGTCAGCAGGCACAATTACGCATCATTGGCTGGGGCTATTTACTGGCTCAAGCGATTGGATCTATCTTTATTGTGCGTACCCTTAAAATAATGCTCGGTCACGCTCGTCCAGACCATCTGTCACAAGGCGGAAATGTCGTATTTGAAGCTTGGAAGGGCCCTTCGTTGTCATCGGCATACAATAGCTTTCCGTCAGGCCACACATGTGATTATCTAACAAGCTGTTTCTTTTTGGCCATGTGCTTACCCAAAGCCTGGATGCGTATTTTGGTGATATTGCTTGCCGTGTTTAATGGCGCATTGCGCGTCATATTAGCGAAACATTTTCCTGTGGATGTATTAGGTGGCGTAATGATTGGGGGGCTGACTTCAATTGTAGTTTGGCGACTCTGGATATTACCTAGACTAACTGAGACTTAACTTATTAAAAATTAACCAGCTAGCGAATGACAGCATTGCTAGCTTTTTTATTTAAGCAACTTTAATACCTTGTCTGTCACATCCACTTTTGGTCCGATATAACCACCAGTATTGTAGAGGATTAAGTCGAAGCCTTCATTTTGCCCGAGCGTTGTTACTGCAGCATTAACGTTATTTTGGAAGTTGTTAAGTTCTTCTTGTTTACGTAATAAAAAATCCTCGTGCTGGCGATTTTTTTTGCGATCGAAATCAATTTTCAAATATTCAATTTCTTGGCGTTTTGCAATCAAATCTCTTTGAGACAGGCTTGCTGCATCTTTTTCAAAAGAGGCTTCTTTCTCTTGAATTTGCTTTCTAAATTTTTCTAATTCTGCATTTCGTGGTTTGAATTCAACCATGAGTCTTTTCCCAACATCAATGGATTGAGCTGACTGCATGACTACCTTCATTTGTATGTAACCAACCTTGCTGCCAGCATGACTGATGATCGCAAAAAGCAGCAAATATACCGCAAACAATAAATGACCTAAAGCTTTCAAGCAAAACCTCTTCATTGATTTAGTAGTTACGCGTTATTATAAGCGCAATTACTTATTGCTTGTTAGTGCCTTAACGCACAATTGCCTATAAATTCATGATGTATAAGGTGAATGATCATTAAAAAACCAATAAAAACACGAATGCTTTTTGTATTGATGGCTTTTTGTTTGACTGGGTGTGCTTCCCAAGTTGCGCCAGTGAATGGTAAACGACTGCCTGATCAAAAAGATGGAGGTTCGCTTGGTCATTTGATGAAGTCTGATATTGATCGATTGGCTGATGTGGAAATGCGTGAGAACACGCAAAGCTTACGCATATTGATGACCAAGCTTTATAAACGCAACCCAGCTGAACTTAAAAAGAGTACCTCTGGCACTGTGGATGAGATGGTGGGATGGGTGTTCGAGGGTGACCACAAATGGAATTTTGAAATGCTAGGCGGCATTAAGGAAACGGATGCGATTTATCTTGCCTTTAAGCCTGATTTTAAAGGTGATCGAGTGTTAGCTTTTGTGGTTGGCCTGCAAACCATGATGATTAAAGCGCGTGGCGGGAAAACGGAATTTTTCCTGACGGATCGCGTAGACCCGCAAAGCATTTATAACAGTGCGCGTAATATCGAGATTGCCGCTTGGAAGCTATCAAGTACGCGCGATGAGGCTGGGAATTTATACTTTCAAACGAATGAAATGAATGCTAAAGAGCAAAACCTCAGCTTTGAGCGTGAACTAGGGCGCATGGTTGGACGAACAGACTTGTATGCGTTAACACTTTCTGAGAAGTCTCAGCGAGGTTTGACCAGATTTACCCAGGGCTTAGCCTCAGCCCTATTCTTGCCCATATAGGCCTTATCAATTGTGAGAAAATAACGAACTTTTCTTGACTCGTTATTTATTACTTGCCCCCGTAGCTCAGTGGATAGAGCATCCCCCTCCTAAGGGGAGGGTCACACGTTCGATTCGTGTCGGGGGCACCAAATCTATTTTTAAAATCTTGCTAGACATTCATTTTTGGCATCGCTGGATGAAATGCTATAACAGTAGCTTTTTTCGTTTCCGACTAAAGCTAAACAGTAGTTTTTTCTGTCTCTGTCGTTCACGGAATAGCAATAAGATTTCTCTTGTTTGGCTTGAGCCAAGCAAAGATTTTTTGAGTCTTGGTTGCTAATGGAGTAACAGCTAGATGCGTCAGCATATACGCTAGCGCTGAATATTGTTAGCGCTGTAAATAAAACAAGTTTTGATTTCATCACCAATCCTTTAGTTTGTTGAGTTGACTAGATTATTCTGCGTTTTTACTTTCAAGTTCTTCCCAGCGTGCAATTGTGATAAAAAGTGACTCATCTAATTCGGTTAGTTTAATTTGAAGCGCAGTGGCTTTTTCTAAGTCTGCTTTATAAATAGCTGGATCTGCCAATGTATCATTAATTGCTGCAATTTCAGTTTCAATTTTCTCGATTTTTTCTGGTAGTTCAGCAAGTTCAAGTTGCTCTTTGTAGCTTAATTTTGCTTTAGTAGCCTTGACGCTTGCCGGTGCTTGTTTTTGTTCGGGTGCTTTAGTTTTTGGTGTGTTGCTAATGACGCTCGCACGTTGCTCAGTAAAGCGAAGCCAGTCATCATAGCCGCCACCAAATTCCGTGAGTTGGCCGTTGCCTTCAAACGCAATTACTTGCGTGACTGTGTTTTCTAAAAATGCACGGTCATGGCTAACTAAGAATAGGGTGCCAGGGAAGTCTTGTAATAAGCTTTCAAGCAGCTCGAGTGTGTCGATATCCAAGTCGTTAGTCGGCTCATCTAGCACCAATACATTAGACGGTCGGGCAAATAAACGAGCAAGTAACAAGCGGTTTCGTTCGCCACCAGAAAGCGATTTTACAGGGGAGCGTGAACGCTGCGGTGGGAATAAGAAGTCTTCTAGATAACTGATAACGTGTTTGCGTTCGTTGCCGATTTCCACAAAGTCTGAACCTGGGCTAATCGTGTCTGCCAATGTGGCTTCTTCATCTAACTGCTCGCGCATTTGATCGAAGTAGGCCACATTCATATTGGTGCCACGCTGAATCATTCCTGAGTCGGGTTCTTCCTCACCGAATATGAGTTTTAACAGCGTGGTTTTACCGATACCGTTAGGCCCAAGTAAACCAATGCGGTCGCCACGCATGATGCGAGTGGTGAAGCCGTTAATCAGGGTGCGGTCGCCATAGGCTTTGATCACGTTATCAAGCTCAGCAATTAGCTTTCCTGAGCGTTCGCCTGCATCTAATGACAGCTTTACATTACCTTGACGTTCACGTCTGGCGGCACGTTCTAGGCGTAACTTTTCCAATTGGCGAACCCGCCCTTCGTTTCGGGTGCGGCGGGCTTTGATGCCTTGACGTATCCAAACCTCTTCTTGAGCCAATACTTTATCGAATTTAGCGGCATGCGTTGCTTCAACCGCTAATAACTCTTCTTTTTTGATAAGATAGTTCTCGTAATTGCCGACAAAATCCGTTAACTTGCCGCGATCTAACTCCACAATGCGCGTTGCAAGTCGATTTAAGAAACGCCTGTCATGGGTGATGAATAACACGCCACCGTTAAAATTGAGCAGCAACTCTTCTAGCCACTGGATCGCTTCTAAATCCAAATGGTTGGTAGGTTCATCTAACAACAGTACTTCAGGGTCAGCCACTAGGGCGCGTCCTAGCGCAACGCGCTTACGCCATCCGCCTGAGAGAGATGCGATAGGCGTATCAGGATTTAAGCTCAATTTGCTCAGTACAGTTTCTACTTTGGCTTGCATCCCCCAGCCATCTTTAGCGTCAAGTTCGTGTTGAAGTGCCTGCATACGTTCCATCAGCGCATCAATGTCGGCATCTGCCTCGCCCATGCTGTGCGTTACTTCATGATAATCCACTAAGATTTGTTGCATGTCGCCTAGGCCTTCAGCAACCGCTTCAAATACCGTGTGTTTGGGATTCAATATAGGCTCTTGTGGCACATAAACAATACGCACCGAGGTCGCACGCCAAACGTTGCCATCATCGAGTTTAGTTTCGCCCGCAATCACCTTGAGTAAGCTGGATTTGCCTGCGCCATTCCGACCAATCAAGCCAACACGTTCGCCTGGGTCAAGCTGAAATGAGGCTTTATCTAATAAAGCGTGATGGCCAAAAGCAAGGGAGGCGTTGTCTAGGGTGATGTGTGGCATGAAGGCTTTCTAGTTAATTTGTGCTTTTTTAATTGGAGCTTTGGCCAAGCATCGCGCGTATTTGGGCCATACGTTCTTTGCCATGTTCTTTGCTGGCGGCAGGGTCCGCGCTCGGATTGCCAAAATGGCGAATATCATCTGTTGGGAGTTCTTCAATAAAACGGCTGGGTTCACAAATTTCAGTTTCTCCAGCTCGCTTACGTTTTTTGCACCAAGAGATGTTAAGTGATTTTTGTGCTCTAGTAATGCCCACGTACATCAAGCGGCGTTCTTCCTCGATTTTGTCGTTATCCACGCTTTCACGGTGCGGTAAAATCCCTTCTTCCACACCGATTAAAAATACGTGTCCGAATTCCAAGCCTTTAGCGGCATGGAGTGTCGATAATTTAACCGCATCTGGCTCCCCATCTTCACGACCTTCTAACATGCTCATCAGTGCAACCATTTGTGTCAGATTAAGTAAATCGCGTGTTTCGCCGTCGCCGTTATCTTCGCCTTTTCGGGTGAGCCAGCCCACAAAATCCAGCACATTTTTCCATTTAGCCTCTGCTGAGCGGGGCTCTTCTGAGTCATACAAAAACGCTTCATATTGAATCGCAGTGAGCATGTCATTGAGCACTTCGCCCGCGGGATCTTTGCTCGCAAGGTCTTGCAGTTTATTAATGTATTGGCAAAAAGTCAGCAAGTCGTCTAATTGGCGGCCACCAAGTTCACGCTGAAACTCACCTTCAAAGGCGGCAGCAAATAGAGACATTTTATGCAAGCTTGCATATTCACCTAGGCGTTCTAGGGTCGTATTGCCAATTCCTTTTTTAGGAGTGGTGGCTGCGCGGATAAAAGCAGGGTCATCATCCTCATTGGCAATGAGGCGTAAATAACTGACTAAATCTTTAATCTCGGCTTTATCAAAAAAGGATTGTCCACCAGAGATAGTGTAAGGGATTTTATGGTTACGCAGGTGTTGCTCAAATATGCTTGCTTGATGGTTACCCCGATACAAAATCGCGTAATCAGCATAGGCAGTGCGGTTTTCAAACTTATGTGCCATCAGCTTCATCACCACCGACTCAGCCTCATGCTCATCATCGCGTGCGGCGCTCACTTGAATTAAATCGCCTGTACCAAGTTCGCTCCAAAGTTTTTTCTCAAATAGCTTTGGATTGTTCGAAATCACTTGGTTAGCCGCGCGCAAAATACGTACAGTGGAGCGGTAGTTTTGCTCGAGCTTGATCACTTTTAAGCGTGTGAAGTCTTGTGTGAGTTGGCGAAGATTCTCAACGTCTGCGCCGCGCCAACCGTAAATCGCTTGGTCATCGTCGCCCACGGCAGTGAAGTTGCCTTCAACGCCTGTGAGCAGTTTTACCAATTTATATTGGCAGGTATTGGTATCTTGGTACTCATCAATAAGTAAGTATTTAAGCTTGTGCTGCCACTTGTTGAGCACTTCTGGGTGTTGCTCAAATAACTCAACAGGCAATTTAATCAGGTCATCAAAATCCACCGCTTGGTAAGCTTTAAGCGTTTGTTGGTAGATTTGATAAACCTTAGCCGCCGCATGTGTCAGCTCTTCATCAGCATTTGCTTTGGCTTGATCTGGTGTTAAAAAAGCATTTTTCCAACTAGATATTTGCCATTGCGTTTTGCGTAACAGCTGTTTATCTGTGGTCGCTAAGATGTCCGATAAGATTTTGTAGCTGTCTGATGAATCTAAAATCGAGAATTGTTTTTTATAGCCTAATACTTCCGCTTCCTGGCGCAATATCTGCATCCCAAGAGAGTGGAAGGTCGCAATAGTTAAGCCTTTGCTATTTACCCCAACCAATAATTGGCTAACCCGCTCTTGCATCTCACGTGCGGCTTTATTGGTAAACGTAATCGCCGCAATTTCTCTCGGCGCAAATCCACACTCTTCAATGAGGTAAGCGATTTTTTGAGTGATCACGCGTGTTTTGCCGCTGCCAGCACCAGCCAGCACTAGCAGGGGACCATCAAGATATTTTACGGCTTCGCGCTGCGGGGCGTTGAGGGTATTTAACATTAGAGCTTTAAGTATTGAGAAAGGCGCTTGCGTTTCAGTGCAGCCTCGTAATTTTAACTTTTAAGGCTAACATTAGCTATCAAATCGTGGCATAGTTTGCGCCATGCAAGCCTATCCATTTTTAGATGATTATCGTCAAGCCGCTTTCTTGGCGCGCCATAGCCATTTGTTAATGACTAGTTATCAGCATTGGACGGGAGAGCAATTAATTGCCCATCATAAACTTGCTGATAGTAAAGATGCTGTGCAATCTTTGCTGGATGCGCCATTTGCCATTGCCTCGCATCAAGCGGGCGAAGACCCGATGTTTAATTACGCTAACCATCAAGCCTTAGCTTTGTTTAAGATGTTGCCAGAAGACATGCTGGGCTTGCCCTCAAGATACTCTGCAGAGCCAATGTTAAGTGAAGCAAGGGCCGAATTTTTGTATCAGGTTTCAACCCATGGGTTTATTGAAAACTATTCGGGTGTTCGAATTGCCAAAGACGGTACTCGCTTTTTAATCGAAGAAGCGACGGTGTGGAATGTGGTGGATGTTGCGTTACCAAAGCAAGTGCTAGGCCAAGGTGTGATTATCAAGGCTTGGCATGCGATATAAGTGCTTTATCAAATCAAGGGAGCATCATGAGATCAACGAAAGCGAGTAGTGCGGTAGAGCGCCTCAATAAACGTGGCGAGCAAAACTACTCGATGGGCACTAACGGCAAAGGTTTGTTTTGGCTCTCTCAGCCGCGAGAAAATGGGGCATCAACTAAGATTTGTGAGCCAATGACTATGGAAGATTTTGTGGTTTTCGTGAATGGCTATGGGCCGCAAATCGTTAAGCGAGTGAGCAAGCTAGATATTGAATTTAGTAAACAGCTTGTGAAAAAATAAAACTACTCTTCGCCGTTGTCTTTTCCAGTGACTTCTTCGGTTATCGTTCCCACTAGAACTTTTTTATTCGAATCCATCATTTCTTGTCGACTTGCTGGCGTCTCCAAGCTAATTCGACCGATAGTGCCAGCACGATATTCAGTTAAGAAAGTCACAGCAGTTTTTTCCATATCCCATTCGCCTGCTTTTAGCTTATAAGAGCGGCGCTTTGCTATAGCCTCGAGCAAATCAATACCATCCATACCCGTCACATCCACTTTGTAGCGGGTGGCTAACAAGGCTGGATAGCGCTTGAGTAAATTGTCAGCAAGGAAGATTGCAACGTCTTCATCAATCACCGCGTTTCTACCAATAGCGTGACTTGCAGCTAGCATGAACCCATCTGATTCATATTGGATTTTTGGCCACATCATGCCAGGGGTGTCGGTAATACTCATGAGCGGACTGAGTTCAAAGCGTTGTTGTGATTTAGTCACGGCAGGCTCGTCGCCTACTTTTGCTACCCGGCGATTAAGCAAGGCGTTCATGAATGTAGATTTACCAACGTTTGGAATACCCATTATCATCATGCGTAGCGGTTTGATAGGGGAATCTCTGTGTGGCGCAAGCGCTGCACAAAACTTAGGAACTTTCGCCGCATCGCCTGGTTTTTTACACGAAATAGCCACCGCTTTTACGTTGGGCTGTTTGTTGTAATAGTTAAGCCAGGCTTGTGTGACAGCAGGGTCAGCTAGGTCGGTTTTGTTAAGAATTTTAAGCTGCGGGCGTTGACGAAATAAACGCATTTCATCAATCATTGGGTTGTGGCTGGCCATTGGCACGCGTGCATCCAATACTTCGATGACAACGTCAGTGAACTCCATTGTCTCTTCGGCTTTTTTGCGTGCTTGGGTCATGTGACCCGGATACCATTGAATTGCCATAAATCCTCACTGAATATTTCTACTGACTTTGTCGGCATCGCCTTGCCGTGCTATGCGCACTGTCTGCGGCTCACCTTCGCGTCATTAAAAATATTGAGGAAGGATTGCCACTTGCCAGGTGACCAACTTAATTTAATGGCAGGTATTCTAACATTTCAGACTATAGCCGCGTTTTATTATTCAAAGGATGCAGCATCAGTTAAAATGCACGCATGACTTTAATTCCAGAAATCAAGCCACAGCAGTCCATTGAGTTGCTCAAGGCGTTACATATTCTGACGCGTGATAGTAAGCTCAACCAAGATACCCGCCGCAAGCTCAAGCAGGTGTATCACCTTTATCACTTTATCGAGCCTTTGCTGACTGAGTTGATGGAGGAGGGCGACAATATCACCTTGGTGGATCACGGAGCGGGTAAGTCTTACTTAGGCTTTATTCTTTACGACTTGTTTATGAAGCAGCATCAATCTGGCCATGTGGTGGGAATTGAGACGCGCGCTGAGTTAGTCCAAAAGTCTAAAGAGTTGGCCGAGCATTTGCATTTTGACCGCATGGATTTTCATCATTTAAGCGTTGAGGAGTCGATGACTTCAGCTTTATTGCCTGAGCAAGTCGAAATTGTGACAGCCTTGCATGCCTGTAATACCGCGACCGATGATGCGATTCGTTTCGGTTTGGAAAAGAACGCGAAGTTTATGGTGCTGGTGCCTTGCTGTCAGGCTGAAGTGGCTGAGGTATTACGCAAACACAAAAATGAGTCTTTTGGCAAAACGCCTTTGTCTGAAATTTGGCGTCATCCTATCCACACGCGTGAGTTTGGAAGCCAAATTACTAATGTCCTACGTTGCCTTCAATTGGAAGCGCATGGTTATCAAGTAACGGTCACAGAGCTTGTGGGTTGGGAGCACTCTATGAAGAATGAGCTGATAATCGCACGCTATAAAAATAGTCCACGTAAAAATGCCCAAGTACGTTTGGCGCAGATACTTGAAACGCTTAATCTGGAAGAGCTGCATTCGCGCTTTGCTTAAGAGTTGCAGAATTCCCACATGAACAATCCCCAATCCATCACTCAGTTTAACCAAGCGCTTGCGACTTGTATGTTGGCAGACCGTCACGGTTTACGACGCAAGATACGCGACGTCGCTGACTTGCAAAAAGCATTAGAAAAAGCTCCCGATGCGAAATCTAGCCAAAAAGTGGATAGGCTGTTGGCTGAAATTGTGCAAAAGATTTCATCTTCACATCAAAAATATCAAGCGCGTTTGAATGCTTTGCCTAAGCCTGAATATGAGCTTGATTTACCGGTCACTGCGCGCAGAGATGAAATTAAGTCGGCAATCGCCAAGCATCAAGTGGTGATTGTTTGCGGCGAAACAGGCTCTGGTAAAACCACGCAATTACCTAAAATCTGTTTAGAGCTTGGTCGTGGTATTAGCGGTTTAATTGGGCATACACAGCCACGGCGTATTGCTGCACGATCGGTGGCAAGTCGTATTGCGCAAGAGCTCAAGTCACCATTGGGTGAGGTAGTGGGCTATAAAGTCCGCTTTAACGATAAGCTTTCAGAGTCTAGCTATATCAAGTTGATGACGGACGGTATTTTGCTGGCGGAAACGCAGGGCGACCATTTCCTTAATGCTTACGACACTATTATTATCGATGAGGCGCATGAGCGCAGTCTGAACATTGATTTCTTGCTGGGTTACCTTAAACAGCTACTTGTAAAACGTCCCGACTTAAAAGTGATTGTCACCTCCGCCACGATTGACGCGGATAGATTCTCTAAACACTTCAATGGCGCACCTGTGATTGAGGTTTCAGGGCGTACTTATCCCGTTGAAATTCGTTATCGTCCGCTTGGTAAAGCTGGCTATAGTGCACAAACTGTTGAAGAAGATATTGGTGAGGATGACGATAATCTTTTTGGCATTAAACGCAAAGGTAAGACGGAAGCGCGTTGGCTGGAAGAGGACGATGCAGAAGAGGCGATTGAAGAAGCAATTTTAGATGCGGCAGATGATTTATTGCGGCAAGGTGATGGCGATATTTTAGTGTTCTTGCCAGGTGAGCGAGAGATTCGAGATGTCGCTGAGCATTTAAGAAAATACCAAGGACGCTCAGCAAAGTTGAGAAACATTGAAGTGTTGCCACTTTTTGCAGGGCTTTCGATTGAAGACCAACAAAAAATCTTCCGTACCACAGGCACGCGCCGCATTGTGCTTGCCACTAACGTGGCTGAAACCTCACTCACGGTGCCAGGGATTAAATATGTGATCGATGCGGGTTTGGCTAGGGTTAATCGTTACAGTAGTCGCGCCAAAGTGGAGCAATTGCAGATTGAAAAGATTAGCCAGGCCGCCGCTAAGCAGCGCGCAGGGAGATGCGGACGTGTCTCTAACGGTATTTGTATCAGGCTCTATGACGAGCAAGATTTTAATGGTCGTCCAGCCTTTACCGACCCTGAAATTCTTCGTAGCTCTTTGGCCTCGGTTATTTTACGCATGGCAGCTTTACACCTTGGCGATATAAGCAACTTTCCTTTTATTGAAGCGCCTTCCTCACGCCTCATTGCAGACGGCTATTTACTATTGCAGGAACTAGGCGCAGTTGATGCTAATCGTGAAATCACTGAGCTAGGTAAACAGCTTGCCCGCTTGCCTCTAGACCCGCGAGTAGGGCGTATGATTTTGGCGGCTAAACAAGAGGGTGTATTACGTGAGATTTTAATTATCGCGAGTGCACTCAGTATTCAAGATCCGCGTGAAAGACCAATGGATAAGCGCGAAGCGGCAGACCAAGCGCATGCTAAGTTTGCGGATGAACGTTCGGACTTTTTGAGCTTTCTCAAACTTTGGAATTTTTATGATGATGCACTTAAAACGAAGAAGTCGAATAAAGATTTATTGGGTAAGTGTCATCAAAACTTCTTGTCTTTCTTACGCCTAAAAGAATGGCGTGAGTTACATGGGCAAATTCGTGAAATCGCTGAAGAGCTCGATTTAAAGCCTAATGTGGAAGAGGCCGACTTAGATAAAAACTATGACCTAATTCACCGTGCTTTATTGTCTGGCTTGCTAGGCAATATCGGCTTTAAAGATGGCGAGGCGGATAGTTACTTAGGCGCACGCGGCATTCGCTTTACCATTGCGCCAGGCTCGGCACTCAAAAAGTCGCGCCCTAAATGGGTAATGGCTTCTGAATTGATGGAGACCAGTAAGCTCTATGCGCGCTGTGTTGCCAAGATAGATCCTGATTGGATAGAGCCCCTGGCTCGTAACCTCACGCAAAGTCATTACAGTGATCCGCGTTGGGATAGAAAGCTTGCACAAGTTTCAGCTTGGGAGCGCGTCAGTTTATATGGCTTGACCATCATCCCTAAGCGCCGTGTCCATTACGGCCCAATTGACCCGCAAGAGTCGCGTGAGATTTTTGTCCGCGAAGCGTTGGCGAATATGGAGTTTGATACTCGCGCGCCATTCTTTGAAGCCAATCGACATTTGATTGCGCAGATTGAAGAGTTAGAGCACAAAGCGCGCCGCCAAGATGTGCTAGTGGATGAACATACGCTATTTGCTTTCTACGACCAGATTGTTCCGCAAGACATTTATAACGGTGCAAGCTTTGAGAAATGGCGTAAGGAGGCGGAAGAAAAGGTGCCGCGTTTGCTCTACCTCACCAAAGATGCGCTCATGCGTCATTGTGCGGCTGGGGTCACAGAAGCGCAGTTCCCCGAAATGTTTGTGATGGATGGTGTCACGCTAACGCTTAAATATCGTTTTGAGCCTGGCCATCCGCTTGATGGTGTTACTGCGACCGTGCCGCTAGCATTACTTAATCAGTTAAACCCCGCTCAGGCCGATTGGTTGGTGCCGGGCATGGTGCGTGAAAAGCTCACGGGACTTATAAAAGCCTTGCCAAAAGCTTTACGCCGAGTTTGTGTGCCAGTGCCTGATTTTGTCACAGGCTTTCTAGAGCAGGCAAAGCATGAGCAAGCTTTGATGCCTGCATTAGCGGAGTACATCCAAAAACAGACTACGCTTAAATTGTCAGTAGCGGATTTTGATTTGAGTTGTATGACAGATCACTTGCGCATGAACTTTAGTGTGGTGGATGAAAAAGGCCGCGAGTTGGGCATGGGGCGAGATTGGAATGCGCTTAAGGCGCAATTAGGCAGTGCTGCACAGCTTACCTTTAGAAGCAGTTCACCTAGTATTGAGAAAACAGGCCTCAAACAATGGGATTTTGGTGACTTGCCTAAAACGCTTACTTTCACTAAAGAAGGTCATCAACTGACAGGCTATCCTGCGCTAGAGGACAATAAAGACAATGTAGCGGTAAAACTATTTGATACTGAAATGATGGCTCAGCAGGCCCATAGAATGGGCGTTTGCAGGCTTATGCGTTTTGAACTAAAAGAGCAAATGAAACAGCTTGAAAAAGGCTTGCCTCAGTTTAATCAATACGCACTTTTGTTGCGTAATCTCATATCCCCAGACGATTTGCGTGATGATATGTTGCTTGCCATTAGTGACCGTGCTTTTATTGGTGAGGATGATTTACCACGCACCAATGCCGAATTTATGACGCTCAAGCAGCGGGCTAGAACACGCTTACCAGCAGTGGTGGATGGCTCATCAAGACTTGCTGCGGCGATTGCTCAAGAATATTTAGTGCTCACCCAAAAGCTGAACGCCATGCCACCCAATATGGCGCGGGTAAAAAAGGAAGTGGAAGAACAATTAGCGCTCTTACTGCCTAAGAAGTTTTTTAGCCAAACACCATGGGAGCGATTGCAACATCTGCCACGCTATCTCAAAGCCTTAAAGCTGCGTCTGGATAAATATCCAAGCGCGATTGACCGCGATGCCAAAAGCGCCCAAAACGTACAAATGGTCTGGCAGCGTTGGCAAGATAAAGTCACTAATTTACGTAAGGCCAACTTAGAGGTCAGCGAGGCGCTAGCAGATTACCGCTGGATGATAGAAGAGTTGCGCGTTTCTTTATTTGCGCAAGAATTAAAAACACCGTTTCCTGTTTCTATCAAACGACTGGATAAGATTTGGGATGATTTTAAATGAGAAAAAATCTTGTTTACAGATTCCGTACTAAAGAATATCATCTTGTATGATTCATTCATTTGAATGTGCTGAAACTGAAGCGTTGTTTAACAGCAAACTGGTGCCGCGCTTTAAAAATATAGAGCGCGTGGTAGGGCGTAAGCTTTTGCAACTTTCAGCAACCACTGACTTAGCTAGTTTGCGAGTGCCGCCTGGCAATCAGCTAGAGATGTTAAAAGGTAATCGTAAAGAACAGCACAGCATAAGAATTAATGATCAATGGCGTTTGTTTTTTATCTGGAAAGATGACGGCGCTTACCAAGTTGAAATTGTGGATTACCACTAGGAAAAGACATGGCTGAATTACTAGAAGAAATTTATCCTGGCGAGATTTTGCTAGAGGATTTTATGAAGCCTATGGGCATTACTGCGCGTCAACTAGCCGCGGACATTGATGTGCCACCTAGTCGTATTAGTGAAGTGGTCAATGGGCATAGACCGATTACTGCGGATACAGCACTGCGCTTGGGTTTGTTTTTTAATATGGAGCCACGGTTCTGGCTAAACCTTCAGTCGGAATACGATATGAGAATGGCGACAAGGGAGCTGAAAGATAAAATTTTATCCAGAATTCGCGTGTTTCAAGTTGCGGCTTAAATCCGCATCATTTCCTTTCTAATCGTCGCTTCATCTAAGCCCTTACCGATTAACACAAGCCGAGAAATCGGCTTTTCTTCTTTCCAGTCAGTAAGCATGGTTGGTGTGTAGAGCGTTTTATGCACGGCATGCACGGCGATAGGGTCGGGCAGGTCATCGGCATGAATAATGCCTTTCATTCTTAGCAACTGCTCACCGTAGGTTGCGCAGAGCCATGCTAGTTTAGGTTCAAGCAGGTCATAATTAAGCGGCGTAGTTAGCGCAATGGTGAAGCTGGTAATGCCCTCGTCGTGGGCTTCTTTAAACAGCCCTACGCTTTTCTTAGTGGGCGCGCGTAACCAACGTTCAGGATTGGCTTCTTGGTTGCTGCTATCAAACAAACCAATATCGATAATATCACTTGGGTCGATTTGGCCTTGTGCGACTTGATATTGAGTTGCGGCCGGGTTGATTTCACTGAGCGTCGTTTCTAAAGCGTTGATTTGTTTGGCATTCGCCAAGTCTGGTTTGGTAATGAGTAGCACATCCGCTACAGCAGCTTGTTTTCTGGCCTCAGCATGGGCTTTTAGTTGCGCTAATCCATAAACGCTATCGACGGTCACCACCACAGCATCTAATCGGTAAGTTGAGCTAATCACAGGTTCATTGAGCAAGCTTCCCATGATGGGACCTGGGTCCGCCATGCCTGTGGTTTCGATAATCAGGCGCTTAAATTCAGGAATGGCTGAAAGCGCTCGTTTGAAAAAAAGGTCTCTTAAAGTATCTGCCATCTCGGTAGTGAGTGTGCAGCATAAACAGCCTGATTCTAGTAATACGGTATTGTCGGCAATGTGCTGGCTTTCAACTGTGCGCTCTAGGTTCTTGGCTAGAATGTCGTCTAAGCCGGTTGATCCTAGCTCGTTAATAATCACGGCGGTGTCTTTCATGCCGGGATTGGTGAGGAGTTTATTTAATAGCGTGGTTTTACCTGAACCAAGAAAGCCCGTTAACAAAGTAATCGGGATGCGATTATCCATTTATGAATACAGCCATTTTGCAAATAAAGTGACATCTTATCCGTGTTATCTCAAGCGCGGAACTGAAAGCACTGTAAAATGTGCACAATTGAATTTTGAACGTACTGTGACGCCTAAGTAATGTATGTATTTTTTGAAGAAGATGGTGGCTTTAAAGTCGCCTGCGTGATGTCTGAAACCGCAGGCGCTTTGCAAGTGGAATCGGCCAGCGGTAAGCGCTCTAAAATCAAAGCGGCGAATGTATTGCTGAGATTCGAGAGTGCGCTGGCGAGCTTTATGGAAGCGGCAAATGCTGAGGCTGATGCCTTGGAAGTGCCATTTTTGTGGGAGTGTTGTGGCGAGCCTGAATTTGGCTTTGAAGAACTTGCAAAAGAATATTACGGCAAAGCGCCAAGTGCGATTGAGTCAGCGGCTGTTGCTATGCGCTTGCATAGCGCGCCAGTGTACTTTTACCGCAAAGGTAAGGGTCGATATAAAGCAGCGCCACCAGACACGCTAAAGGCCGCATTAGCTGCGCTTGAGAAAAAGCGCGTGCAAGCTGAAAAAATCCAATTATTCGTCGAGCAGTTAAAAGCGAAGCAAATTCCAGAAGAGTTATCGCTCAAACTTGATATGTTGCTCTATGAGCCTGATAAAAACAGCATGGAATGGAAGGCAGTTGAGCAAGCCTCTGCTGAGCTTCATGTGAATCCTATTCAGGTGATTTCTTATGCTGGCGGTATTCAGTCTAACCACGATTATCACCTTGGTGCATTTTTGCGAGAGTATTTCCCAAAAGGCATTCAGTTTGCGAATGATTTGGCATTGGCAGACATGCCGCAAGATTTGCCACTTGCTGAAGTGGAAGCATTTAGTATTGATGACAGCACGACGACTGAAATTGATGATGCCTTTTCTATTCAAACATTACCCGATGGCGCACACCGAGTAGGCATTCATATTGCGGCACCAGCACTTGGCATTGCGCCACATACGCCATTAGATGAAGTGGCTTTGCATCGGCTTTCTACCGTGTATATGCCAGGCAATAAAATCACCATGTTGCCCGAGCTGGCGATTACGCCTTTTAGCTTAAACGAGGGTGAATGGAAGCCCGCGCTTTCGATGTATCTAGATGTGGCGGCGGATTTCACGATTAGTAATCGCCATAGCAAAGTGGAGTTAGTGCATGTGGTGGATAATTTGCGCCATGACACTTTAGAGCCTTATTTTAACGAAGAAACCTTGGCTGAAGATAACGGCCATCCTTACTGGGTTAGGCTTTCTTTGTTATTCAATTTGGCTGAGTCGCTTGAAAAAACACGGTGCAAGTACGACCCAACCCGCCCAATTCAAATCGATTACAACTTTTATGTAGACGATGGAAAAGTCCGTATTGTTGGTCGTCGTCGTGGCTCACCGATGGATAAGTTAGTAGCTGAGCTCATGATTGAAGCCAACAGCCAATGGGGTGCTTTGCTGGCCGAACATCAAGTACCAGGCATTTATCGTGCACAAAATGGCGGTAAAGTTTATATGACGACGCAAGCTGATCCGCATCAAGGCTTGGGTGTGGCCCAATATGCTTGGAGCACATCACCGTTGCGTCGTGCAGTGGACTTGGTGAATCAGCGCCAAATCATTGCTGTGGTGCAAGGTGACGAGCCCACTTATCCGCAAAACAGCGATGAGCTTGCGATGATCATGCGACATTTTGACTTAACGTATAACGCTTATGGCGATTTCCAAACGCGTATGGAGCGCTATTGGTGCTTGCAATATTTGGTGCAAGAAAATGTACGGGAGATTTCAGCCACGGTTTGGCGTGAAAACTTAGTGCGTTTTGACCATATGCCTTATATCACCAAAGTACATAGCCTGCCTGAGTTGGCGGTAGGCACGCGAGTGACTTTAGAAATTAAACGCATTGATACTTTAATGATGGAGATTGATACGCGATTTAAAGCGGTTGAAGAAGCGCCAATCAGCGAGCCAATTGAAGTGGCAAATTATGATAGCAAGGGTGTGGAGGAGGCCCTCTAAATGCGGAGTGTCGGGCGAAGAATCTCTAGGGCTGTGCATAAAGGCATGACGGGCGAAGAAAGCGTTGATGTCAGCGAGATGGACGGTGTGCGATCCTTATATCTTGGTTCAGAAACCGTGCAAAGTGCAATGCGTGTTAAAGCGCCCTATGAGCTTGAGCTTGCTTACTCGCGCGGCATGATGATGTTTTTGCTATTTATGAAGCAGCCTAAAGATGTGTTGATGATAGGCTTGGGCGGTGGTTCGGTTGCTAAATACATTCATCATTTCTTGCCTGAGATGCAAACCCGCGTGGTGGAGATTAACCCGCGCATTATTCAAGTAGCACGTAGCCATTTTTATCTGCCTGATGACGATGAAAGATTGGAAGTCATTGAAGGTGATGGTGTGGTTTATCTGCAAGAAAACGGTAATACGGCAGAATTGCTATTACTGGATATCTTTGATAGCCAAGGTGTGCCGCCAGAGATGTACAATCAAACATTCTTCGATATATGTGAAGCATCCTTACGTTTAGATGGCATGATGGCCGTTAATCTCTGGGGTTCGGATAAAAACTTCGACATTTACTTGCAGCGCATTGAGCAAAGCTTTCATGACCGTGTATTGGTCTTACGCACGGGCCGTCCTGGCAATATCGTTGTTTTTGGCTTCAAACGTCCACCGCGCGATTTAAGATGGTCTACATTGCGTGAACGGGCAAAAACCCTGCAAGAAAATCACAAAATAGAGTTTCTTGAGTTTGTTGAAAAGCTCAAGGATGAGAATTTAAGTACCAGTAATCGTTTGTTGTTTGAAGCGTAAATTTAAAGAAAGTATTACACATGAGTCAGCAGAATTTTTTCGCCACTTGCCCCCGCGGCCTAGAAGCCTTATTGGCTGATGAGCTTGCTAGCGTAGGCGCAAAATCCATTCAAGCCACAGATGGCGGGGTAGGCTTTGCTGGTGACATGGCTGTTTGTTACAAAGCGAATCTAGAAAGCCGCATTGCAACACGCATTATGTGGCGAGTGGCGAGTGGTCGATACGCCACTGAAGATGATTTGTTTAATGCTGCTTACAAGCTTGATTGGCCAAGTTGGTTTAAGGTCAGCAATAACTTTATGGTGAAGGTGACGGGCTTGAAATGCCCGCTCAAGAGCCTAGAGTTTGCAACACTTCGTATTAAGGATGCAGTGTGTGATAAGTTTCGTCAGGCTGTTAAAAGTCGCCCATACATTGATACTAAAGAGCCAGATGTGCGTATTCATGCTTATTTAGCCGCTGACAGCTATCAATTTTATTTAGACACATCAGGCAATGCGCTCTATCAGCGTGGTTTGCGCCGCGCAAGTATTGAGGCGCCTTTGCGTGAGAATTTAGCAGCTGGCATTATCAAGCTTTCTGGTTGGAAGCCAGGACAGCCGTTTCTAGATCCAATGTGTGGCAGTGGTACTTTTTTACTAGAAGCGACCATGATGGCGCTTAATATTGCGCCAGGTAGTCATCGTGGTTTTGGCTTTGAAAAGCTTATGAATTTTGACGCTAAGCTTTGGAATAGCTTACGTGAGGATGCTAGAAAAAAAGCGAAGCCTGTGAAGTTTTCTAAGATTTACGGTAGCGATATGGATTTGCGTGCGGTGCGTATGGCCAAGCAAAATTTAGAGCAAGCGGGATTGTTAGAGGCGTTGCAGATTGCGCAATTGGAGTTTACTCAAGTGCCAGCGCCAGCCGGAGAGGGTGTGCTAGTGACTAATCCACCTTATGGCGTGCGTATCGGTAAAGACGAAGAATTAGCTGCACTTTATCCGAAAATGGGGGAAACTTTGAAGCGCAACTTTGCTGGCTGGAATGCTTATTTTCTCACCAACGATATGCGTCTGCCTAAAATGATGCGTCTAGCGCCTACGAAACGCACACCGCTATTTAACGGGCCATTAGAGTGCCGTTTGTTTGAGATTAAATTGGTGGCGGGGTCGAACCGAAAGGACAAATAATGGCGGATAGCTTAATTGAATTGCGTCAGAAAATTGATGCTTTTGTAAACGAGCGAGATTGGGCGCAGTTCCACTCTCCTAAAAATCTTGCAATGGCGATGATTGTCGAGGCTGCTGAGCTGGTGGAACACTTTCAGTGGGATACCATTCAGGAAAGTTATGATTTAAGTGCTGAGAAACGCCAAGAAGTCGCGCATGAATTGGCGGATACTTTTGTTTATTTGCTCAGATTGGCAGAAGTAACGGGCATAGACTTAATTGAAGCAGTCAACCAAAAAATAGCCTTGAATGCTATTAAGTATCCCGTGGATAAAGCAAAGGGCAGTAATGCTAAATATACGGTTTATCAGGAAATGAGAGAGAAGTAGAGTTGGTGAGTGTTTTTAATAAGAAAAAAGCCCGCAAATTAAACTGCGGGTTTTTTTATGCTTGCAAATGCTTAAAGAACAGCTAGTGCCGCATCGTAGTTAGGCTCATTAGCAATTTCTGAAACTAATTCGCTATGTAAAACCTTATTATTCTCATCCAACACGATCACCGCGCGTGCAGTTAAACCAGCTAAGCTGCTATCTAAAATCGCTACGCCGTAATTGGTCGCAAATTGCGCATTGTTCCGGAAGCTTGAAAGCGCGATAACGTTCTCAATGCCCTCAGCGCCGCAGAAGCGGCTTTGTGCGAAAGGTAAGTCAGCAGAAATACATAGCACCACTGTATTATTAAGCGCAGCTGCTTTTTTGTTGAACTCACGCACTGAAGTTGCACAAGTTGGTGTATCAATACTTGGAAAAATGTTCAAAACTTTACGTTTCCCAGCGTAAGTCTCTAGTGTCACTGTTTCACGTTTTGCGTTGGCCAATTCAAAATTACGAGCAGTTTGGCCTCCTGTTGGTATGTTGCCGCCGATGGTGATTGGGTTGCCTTTGAGTGTCACTGCATTTGTCATAATAGTTCTCCTTGTTTAAGCCATAAAATATTTACTTGAGTATTTTAGTCTATTAATACTTTTTGTGTGTCTTTTAAGCGGATGATCACAGTGTAATAAAGCCGATTATCTAAAAAATCTCCTGTGATATAATCGCAACCTTTATTAATTTAGTGAATCACACTGAAGTCTGAATTTTTGACAATCAATCAGTTTAGATTCGAATTTACATACCAATTTCTTGAGTTAAGGAACACAGCACATGTCAGCAACCGTTGAAATCATCAGCAAACTAGAACGCCGTATGACCGTAACCGTGCCGATGAAACCAATTGAGGATGAAATTAATCAACGTATCAGCCAATTGATGCGTACGGCAAAGTTGCCAGGTTTCCGTCCAGGTAAAGTACCAGCAAAATTTGTCCAGCAACAATATGGCGCACAGGCCCGTGATGAAGCCCTGACTAATGCCGTTGAGCGCTCATTCTCTGAAGGTGTTGAGTCAAATAAATTGCGTGTGGCTGGTTATCCTAATATTGAGCACAAGCCTTTTGCTGAAGCGGACAAAGAATTTGAATACGTGGCAACTTTTGAAGTGTTCCCAGAGGTTGAAATTGGCGACTTGAGTAAAGTTAAGGTTGAACGCCCAGTATTGGACGTGGCTGAAGCAGACGTGCAAAGAACATTGGATGTGCTTGTGAAGCAACGTGCAACTTACGAACCAGTTAAACGTGCCGCCAAAAAAGGTGACAAAGTGAAACTTGGTTTGTCTGCATCCATTGATGGTAATGAAGTTGAAAGCACTGGTGGCCAAACGATTGATTTGGTGATAGGTGAAGGTGGCCGTGTTCCTCAGTTTGACGATCATTTGGTTGGCGCTAAAGCTGGCGGCGAAGCGACGTTTGAAATCACTTATCCTGCAGACCATCAACCAGACCAATTAGCGGGAAAAACAGTATTTTATAAAGTGAACTTCGTTGAAGTGGCTCAAGTGAAATTGCCAGAAATTGACGCTGACTTTGCAAAAACATTGGGCGTAGATGATGGCGACGTAGAAACGATGAAAGCTGAAATTAAAGAAAGCTTGTCACAAGAGGTAACTAAGCGCGTTCGTCAAAATGTAAAAGAACAAGTGTTTGATGCTTTGGTTTCAAATGCTAAATTTGAATTGCCTAACGCATTGCTTGGTATGGAAATCGATCGTTTAATGCAAATGTCACGCCATAACTTGCAACAACGCGGTGTTGATTTAGCAAACGTCACGCTTGAGCCTTCAATGTTTGAAGATCAAGCAAAGCGCGGTGCGACATTACGTTTGGTATTGATGCACTTGGTAAATGAGCATTCATTACAAGCGGATGCTGACCAAGTTCGCGCGATGGTTGACCAATTCTCAGTAAGCTTTGAGCGTCCAGAGGATGTTGTGCGCTGGTACTATGACGACGTTAAACGTCTTGATGAGCCAGCAGCCTTAGCAACAGAAGAAAATGTTGTTAACTGGGTATTGGCAACTGCAAAAGTAACCGACAAAAAAGTGAAATTTGATGATTTAATGGGTAATGCATAATGCAAACGCCAAGTCATCACCAAATGAAGGAAATGATAAGCGCTATGGATACGCAAGGTCTTGGTTATATCCCCATGGTCGTAGAACAAAGCGGCCGAGGTGAGCGTTCTTATGATATTTATTCACGCTTACTCAAAGAGCGTGTGATTTTCTTGGTGGGCCCTGTGAATGACATGACGGCCAACTTGGTGGTGGCGCAGCTATTGTTTTTGGAAGCGGAAAATCCAGATAAGGATATTTCGCTTTACATCAACTCACCGGGTGGTTCAGTCACTGCTGGGATGTCTATTTATGACACTATGCAATTTATTAAGCCTGACGTGAGCACTTTATGTATTGGCCAAGCGGCCAGCATGGGCGCTTTCTTGTTGGCGGCTGGTGCTAAAGATAAGCGTTTTAGTTTGCCTAACTCACGCATTATGATTCATCAACCGTCTGGCGGCTTTCAAGGCCAATCAACGGATATTGAGATTCACGCAAAAGAAATTTTGTATCTGCGTGCGAAGCTCAATGAAATTTTGGCGCACCACACAGGCCGCACAGCAGAAGAAATTGACCGCGATACAGAGCGTGATAATTTCATGAGCGCTGAGCAATCAGTGACCTATGGCTTGATTGATAAAGTGATCGAAAATCGTCCTGAGGCTGCTTAATCTGTTTTGTTGCTTAAACCAAAGTTAGCAGTATGTTTATAAAGAAATTTTTAGGAATAGTGAATGACAACAAACGCATCAGACGAAAAACTACTTTATTGTTCGTTTTGCGGTAAAAGTCAGCATGAAGTTAAAAAACTGATTGCTGGACCCTCTGTATTCATTTGCGACGAGTGTGTAGACCTCTGTAACGATATTATCCGTGAAGAAGCGCAAACGGTTGACGGCGAAAAAGTCGGTGACAAAAAACTACCAACGCCTAAAGAAATCTGTGCGATTCTTGATCAGTATGTGATTGGTCAAGTGCAAGCTAAAAAGAGCTTGGCAGTGGCGGTATACAACCACTACAAACGTTTAGATCAACCAATAGCAAAAGATGATGTTGAAATTGCTAAGAGCAATATTTTAGTCATTGGCCCAACAGGTTCAGGTAAAACTTTGCTTGCTCAGACGCTAGCGCGTTTATTAGATGTGCCATTTGTGATGGCGGATGCAACTACGTTGACTGAAGCGGGTTATGTGGGCGAAGACGTTGAAAATATCATGCAGAAGCTTCTGCAAAAATGTGATTACGATATTGATAAAGCCCAGCGCGGCATTGTTTATATCGATGAAATTGACAAGATTTCACGCAAATCAGATAACCCATCTATTACTCGCGATGTTTCTGGCGAAGGCGTTCAACAAGCTTTGCTCAAGCTGATTGAAGGTACTGTCGCTTCTGTGCCGCCTCAAGGTGGCCGCAAGCATCCAAACCAAGAGTTTGTTCAGCTAGACACAACGAACATTCTTTTCATTTGTGGCGGCGCCTTTGATGGCCTAGATAAAGTGATTCGTCGTCGCTCTGAAAAGGGCGGTATCGGTTTCGGCGCTGAAGTTAAGAGTAAAGAAGATTCACGGGCGATTGGTGAAGTGTTACGTGATGTTGAGCCTGAAGATTTGATTAAGTTTGGTCTTATCCCCGAGTTTGTTGGCCGCTTACCTGCCATTGCAACCCTTGAGTCTCTAGACGAGGCTGCACTAATGACGATTCTGATTGAGCCTAAAAATGCCTTAACTAAACAATTCGCTAAGCTCTTCAAAATGGAAGGGGTTGAGCTAGAGTTCCGTGATGAAGCTCTCCGCTTGATTTCAAAGAAAGCGCTTGAGCGAAAAACTGGTGCTCGCGGCCTACGCTCAATTATGGAGCATGCTTTGCTGGAAATTATGTTTGATTTACCTTCCATGCCAAATCTCACTAAGGTTGTTGTGGATGAAGGCACTATTAGGGGTGATAACCCACCTATCTTGGTTTATTCTGAGGAAGCAGTAAAGGCTGAGTCAGCCAGCTAAGTCGAGTCTTTTAGTGTTGTATTAAAGTAATTATTCTAAATATTAAAAATAATTTGCGCTGGCACTTGAAGCGCCAGCGTTTATCCCCAATTAGATTGCATAGATAATCGGCATATTGCCGAACGAAGCTAACGCTAAAGGCTTTCTCATGACAGAACAAACATTGCCATCTTTTACCCCAGATACAGGATTCTTACCGCTACTCCCTTTGCGTGATGTAGTGATTTATCCACATCTCGTCATTCCACTCTTTGTTGGTCGTGCAAAATCAGTGAAGGCCCTTGAGATTGCTTCTGAAGGTAATAAGCAAATCTTTTTATTGGCGCAAAAATCAGCTAATAAAGATGAGCCAGAAGCTTCAGATTTATATGATGTTGGCACGATAGCGACTGTTTTGCAGATGCTCAAGTTGCCTGATGGCACCGTAAAAGTGCTGGTCGAAGGGGTAATTCGCGCTAAATTAGTTGACTTCCAAGATACTGAAAATTGTTTTACAGCTAAAGCTGAAGTGATTGTTGATGTGCAAGAGGATGAGCATGAGGTTCAAGCGCTTATGCGAACTGTCTTTACGCAGTTTGATCAATACGTAAAACTCAATAAAAAAATTCCACCTGAGATTTTGACTTCACTTGCAACGATTGAAGATGCAAGCCGATTAGCAGACACCATTACCGCGCATCTCACTTTGAAGCTCGAAGAAAAGCAAAGCATCCTTGAAATGTTTAGCATCTCCCAACGTCTTGAGCATTTGCTTGGTGTAATGGAGGGTGAAATTGATATCCTGCAAGTCGAGAAACGTATCCGTGGCCGTGTGAAACGCCAGATGGAAAAAAGTCAGCGCGAATATTATTTGAATGAGCAAGTAAAAGCGATTCAAAAAGAGCTTGGTGAGCAAGACGAAAACGCCGACATTGATGAGCTAGCTAAGAAAATTGAGTCCGCCAAAATGCCTAAAGAGGCTTTGGATAAAGCGAATGCTGAAATGAAAAAGCTCAGAATGATGTCGCCAATGTCTGCAGAAGCAAGCGTAGTGCGAAATTATATTGAAACCTTGGTTAACTTGCCTTGGAAGAAGAAAACTAAAATCCATAAAGATTTGGTAGAAGCGCAGCGCATTCTTGATGAAGACCATTACGGCCTTGAGAAGGTTAAAGAACGTATTGTTGAGTACCTTGCTGTGCAACAGCGCGTTGATAAATCAAAGGCGCCAATTCTTTGCTTGGTTGGGCCACCTGGTGTGGGTAAAACTTCGCTGGGTCAAAGTATTGCTAAGGCGATTAATCGTAAATTTGTGCGTGTTGCTTTAGGTGGCGTCCGAGATGAGTCAGAAATCCGGGGTCATCGCCGCACTTACATTGGCTCTATGCCAGGTAAGATTTTACAAAGCATGGCTAAAGCTTCAGTAAAAAACCCATTATTTTTGTTAGATGAAGTCGACAAGATGGGGCAAGACATGCGCGGTGATCCATCTTCTGCATTGCTAGAAGTGCTTGATCCAGAACAAAACCATACTTTTGTCGATCATTACGTTGAAGTTGAATATGATTTGTCCGATGTGATGTTTGTGGCAACGTCTAACTCACTCAATATTCCAGAAGCCTTAATGGATCGTATGGAAATTATCCGTCTTGCTGGATATACCGAAGATGAAAAGCTTAATATCGCTATGCGCTACTTGGTGCCTAAGCAATTAAAAGCGCACGGTTTAAAAGCGGGTGAAATTGAAATTTCTGAAGCTTCTGTACAAGAAATTATTCGTTACTACACTCGTGAAGCCGGCGTTCGTAGTCTTGATAGAGAGATCTCTAAGATCTGCCGCAAGGTTGTGAAAGACATTCTGACTGCAAAACTAAGCTTGCCTAAGGATGGCAAGGTTGAGCAGATTGTTGTGACGCCAGCGGTTGTAGAGAAATACCTTGGTGTTCAGCGTTTCGATTACGGCCTTGCCGAAAAAGAGAATCAAGTGGGTCAGGTAACAGGCCTTGCTTGGACGCAAGTCGGTGGCGATTTGTTGACGATTGAATCCGTGGCAATGCCAGGTAAAGGCAAGACGATTACCACTGGTAAGCTTGGTGATGTCATGCAAGAGTCTATTCAAGCCGCGATGAGTGTGGTGAGGAGTCGAGCTAAGCGCCTAGGTATCCCTGAAGATTTTTATGAAAAGAACGACATTCATATTCACTTCCCGGAAGGCGCTACCCCTAAGGATGGACCTAGTGCGGGTATCGGTATTACAACAGCCTTGGTTTCTGTGCTCACCAACATTCCAGTGCGTGCAGATGTTGCGATGACAGGAGAGATCACTTTGCGTGGTGAAGTGTTGCCAATCGGTGGTCTTAAAGAGAAGTTGTTGGCTGCGCATCGAGGCGGGATTAAAACCGTATTGATTCCAGATCAAAACCTCAAGGATTTGACTGAGATCCCAGATAACGTTAAAAATTGCTTGGTCATTCATCCTGTTAAATGGATTGATGAGGTATTAGAGTACGCTTTAGAAAAAATGCCAGAAGCAACCGTTGAGGTGATCCCAATTAAAGATCCCAAAGAAGTTGAAGCTTTGACAATAACCAAGCATTAATAGAATATTTGGTGTCAAAGGCTTGACACAGGCTTTTGACACTTGATATAAAGTAAAATAGCAGGGCTTTTAACTGACCTGTTTTATAAATAATAACGCAAGGGGATATAAGTGAATAAATCAGAGCTAATCGACCAAATCGCAAAAGCCGCTGGAATCTCAAAGGCAGCAGCGGGCCGTGCATTGGACGCAACAACTTCAGCAGTGACTGGCGCATTAAAAAAGGGTGATCTAGTTACTCTTATTGGTTTCGGAACATTCTATGTTGGTAAACGCGCTGCTCGTAACGGTCGTAACCCACGTACTGGTGCAACAATTTCTATTAAAGCTGCTAATTCCCCTAAATTTAGGGCTGGTAAAGCGCTCAAAGATGCTGTAAACTAGCGTTCTTCGTTGGTTAACGAATGGGTGATTAGCTCAGTTGGTAGAGCGTCGCCCTTACAAGGCGAATGTCGGCGGTTCGACCCCGTCATCACCCACCATTCAACCATCGTAGAAAAGTCGCTACATTGTTATATATGTACCGCATAGTTTTGGAGTGGTAGTTCAGTTGGTTAGAATACCGGCCTGTCACGCCGGGGGTCGCGGGTTCGAGTCCCGTCCACTCCGCCACGAATTACCTAGTGTTTAAAAGCATGTAGTGATTCATCAAAAAGCCTCGCGAAAGCGGGGCTTTTTGTTTTTCTAAACTGGCACTCAGACCCATGGTAAGGTGCTTTTTAAAGCGCTCTGATCTCTTCCCTTAAGCCTGTCAAGGCTAACTCATGTATGGTATAATTACGGATTGTTTACAATTCAGCGCTTAGTCATTTTTACGCTTGTTTTAAGTCTTGTTATTAGAACTTTTTGACAGGTTTATTGACATATAAAAGGTGCATTTACTAATTAATCGAAGGTGTAATCGTTATGTTGGAAGTTATTCGCGCGCATTCTAAAGGTTGGCTTGCAAAGTTGATTTTGACTTTAATTACAGTGCCATTTGCCTTGTTTGGTATTGATGCCTATTTGAAAGATGCTGGCGATGGCGCTTCAGTTGCCAAGGTAGATGGAGCCACTATTTCTATTCAAGAGTATCGCAATGCGATGCAAAGCTTAAGGGATCGTCTTCAAAAAGAAAACCCTAAAGACATTGGCGCCTTAGATTCGCCAGAAGTTAAGCAATCAGTCTTGGATCGTTTAATCAACACACGATTACTCAACGCCGAAGTTGATAATAACAACTTTAAAGTCACTAATGAGCAACTAGCTCAATTCATCACTAGTTTGCCTGAGTTTCAGCAAGGGGGTAAATTCTCACAAGAGGTATACGACAAACTGTTGAGCCAAAATCAAATGACACCATCGCAATTCGAGAAGAAAATGCGTGGAGAATTACTGTTACAGCAAGTACGAGATGGGGTTCCTGGATTAGCCTTTACTTCAAAGGCGGTTGAAGATGCCGTGCTTAATGTTGAGCATCAACAACGGGAAGTATCGGTTGCTGAAATCAAAACGGCTGATTTCATTTCTCAAGTGAACGTTGATCCATCCGAGGTGCAGGCTTACTACGAGAAGCATAAAGATAAATTTAAAGTGCCAGAGCAGGTAAAGTTGGAGTTTGTGATGTTATCTGCAAACACGTTGATTCCGAAGATGCAAACAACAGATGAAGAAGCAAAAAAATTCTATGATGAAAATGCATCTAAATTTCAAGGTAGTGAGCAACGTCATGCAAGCCACATCCTAATTGGTGCTAGTGCAAGTGCCTCTCCTGAAGCAAAAGCTGAAGCTAAGAAAAAAGCTGAACAAGTGCTCGCAGAAGTTAAGAAAAATCCAGCAAAGTTCGCTGAGCTAGCTAAAAAGTACTCACAAGATCCGGGTTCGGCTGAAAAAGGTGGTGACCTGGGTACCTTTGGTCGTGGTTCTATGGTTAAGCCATTTGAAGATGCTGCTTTCTCAATGAAGCCGGGTGAAGTTAGTGGCTTGGTTCAGTCTGATTTCGGTTATCACATCATTAAGTTGACTGAAATTGTTGGTCAAGGACAGGGATTTGAAACGCTGAAGCCACAGATTCGTGCAGAACTAATGTATCAAAAAGCGCTAGTTAAATTTTCAGAACAAGCAGAAGCTTTCAGTGCGACTGTTTATGAACAATCTACTAGCCTAAAGCCAGTGGCTGATGCTTACAATATTCCTGTTCAGAAGACTGAATGGTTAAGTTACGCTGATGGTGCTAAATTCTTTAAAAGCGACAAATTAATGACGCTAGTTTTCACCAATGAAGTGCTTAAAGATAAACGTAATACGGAAGCGGTTGAGGTTTCTAATAACACCCTTGTTTCAGCTCGTGTTGTTGAACATAAGGCTTCAGCGCCACGTAGTTTTGATGAAGTAAAAGGGGGCATAGCTGATTTATTGAAAATCGAGAAGGCAACGAAGTTGGCGATCGATAAAGGAGCTGCCTCACTTGCAAGCCTTAAATCTTCGAAAGAAGTCGCTGGTTTGGATTGGATAACCCCTGTCGTTGTCGATCGTAAAAATGCCCAAGGCTTAACAGACTTAACGATGTCCAATGTGTTTAAAGTTGATACTAATAAATTACCAGCTTACGCAGGTATTGCGGACAGTCAAAAAGGCTATTTGTTGATTAAGGTGACGGCTGTTCAAAATAAACTTGCGGATGAAGAATCTAGAAAAACAGCTTTACTGGATTTGAGAACTGCAATGGCTTCAGAATTTTCATCTGCCTATATTGGCACATTGAAATCAAATAAAAAGATCATGGTGAATAGCCGTTTGATGATGAGTGACTCTGCTGAACAATAATGATTACTTATTGAGTATTTGAAGTTAGTTGCAAATAAAAAAAGGCCATCAATTTATTGACGGCCTTTTTGTTTCAGCGAAGTTTCTGAAGCTTAGTCAACAATGCCAGCAGCAGTAATATTCATGCCGCCGTCGACATAAGTAATCTCGCCTGTTACACCAGAAGCTAAGTCGCTACATAAGAAAGCAGATACATTACCAACTTCTTCAATCGTTACGTTACGACGTAGCGGTGCATGCTTTTGGTTAAAGCCTTGCATCTTGTCGAAATCTGCAATGCCTGAAGCAGCCAATGTTTTAATTGGGCCCGCGGAGACTGCATTTACACGGATGCCCTTAGGGCCTAAGCTTTGGGCCATGTAGCGTACGTTGGCCTCTAAGCTTGCCTTTGCAACACCCATTACGTTGTAGTTAGGCAATGTACGTTCTGCGCCTAAGTAACTGATGGTTAGCAAGCTACCATTACGGCCTTCCATCATCGGCATCGCGGCTTTAGCAAGGGCGGCAAAGCTGTATGAGCTAATGTCGTGGGCGATACGGAAGTATTCACGTGTTACTTTTTCTAGGTAGTCACCATCTAGCGCATCTTTAGGAACGAATGCGACTGAATGAACGACTACGTCTATACCATCCCAATGTTTAGCCAGGGCAGGGAATAGGGCGTCGATTTGCTCATCGCTTCCCACATCACACGGCAATACGATGGTTGAGTCAAAGTCTGCCGCTAATTTTTTTACGCGGTCTTCAAACTTATCCATTTGGTAAGTAAAGGCAAGCTCAGCGCCTTCGCGTTTCATCGCTTCAGCTATGCCGTAGGCAATAGAGCGATTACTTAAAAGACCAACGATTAATACGCGTTTTCCAGTGAGGAATCCCATGAACAGCTTTCCTTAGTAGTCAAAATTTTTTATTTGTTATTTGAAGTTCTTGGGTCTAGCGCGTCGCGCAGACCTTCACCAAGCAAATTATAACCCATGACAGTGATTAATATGGCAAGGCCAGGGAACATTGATAACCACCAAGCGAACTCGATGTACTCCTTGCCATCAGTGAGAATATTGCCCCAAGAGGCTTGTGGGGCTTGAACACCCAAGCCTAAAAAGCTTAATCCAGACTCAACCAACACCGCGCTAGCAATCCCAAGCACCGAGCTCACGATAATGGGGGTGAGACTATTTGGTAATAGTTGTTTGAAAATTAAACGACTATCTTTAGCGCCTAAAGTCTGGGATGCGAGAACAAACTCACGATTCCTGAGGCTCATAAACTCGGCACGTACCAGACGGGTAACACCCATCCACGATGTTAGGCCAATCACAATCATGATGTTCCAGATTGAAGGGGTCAAAAAAGCAATGACGGCTAATATTAAGAAGAATGTTGGTATAGACAACATGACATCAACAATACGCATAATGACCGTATCTACCCAGTCACGATAGAAGCCCGCGATAGCACCTAGGACAATGCCGATAATGGTGGCAATACCAACCGCTACGATGCCTACTAAAAGCGATATGCGGGCCCCAAATAGCATTCTTGAGTATACGTCTCGTCCCAAGCCGTCAGTGCCCATCAAGTGCATCGATGAAGGAGAAAGCAAAATGTTTTTGACGTTAATCGCATCTGGATCATATGGCGCAATGCATGGGGCAAAAATTGCCATCATCGATATTACTCCGATGATAATCAAGCCAGCTAAAGCTAACGGGTTTTTAATGATAGCGTTCATTGTGATACCCCTTTACGAACCCGTGGGTCAGCCCAAGCATAAGCCAAGTCAGCCAGCAGGTTGCCGATAAGCGTGAGCGCGGAGCCTATCGTTAAAATGCCCATAATTACTGGAAAATCACGCATCAGCACGGCATCGTAAAAAAGTTTCCCCATGCCCGGTATCGCGAAAATAGATTCAGCAATCACAGAACCGCCAATGAGGCCAGGAATTGAAAGGCCGAAGATGGTGATGAGTGGAAGCAGTGCATTACGAAGTGCATGTTTATAGACCACTGTATTTTCGGGCAGACCTTTGGCACGTGCGGTCGTGATGTAATCTTGGTGAAGCACATCTAACATACCGTTACGCACAAATAGAGAAATGCCAGCGAGTCCGGTAAGGCCAGAAATTAAAATGGGCAGTGTGAGATGTTTAAGTGTATCTAATAGTTGTGCAAAGGCAGAGAGCTTCTCTGCACCTAGCGTGTGTAGACCTGAAATAGGCAGCCAGTTGTGGCTCACCCCAGTCCAATACATCAGCATTAATGCCAACCAAAAGCTTGGGATGGCAAAGCCAATAAACACGAAAATAGTAATCGATCGGTCAGGGAGCTTATTTTGTGTGAGTGCAGAAATAACCCCTAGCGGCAGCGCAAGACCAATAATCAGAATAAGACTGAGTACATTGATTAGCAACGTAATAGGAAGCGCTTCCTGAATCATCCCTTTGGTCACATTTCCCTCTTTGTCCGTTTCTTGCCAGAACACAGGACTTTGATGGCTAGCGAATGAGTGACCAAAATCTAGCGTAGACATGCGTTTTAGCCACAGTCCATATTGCACGATGACCGGCTTGTCGAGGTTGTAGAGCTCGCGTAATTTTTGGCGAGATTCTTCACTGGTTTTTGGGTTGAAGCTTGCCTCGGTGGCAGTGATGTCACCTGGCGCCAAGTGCATGATTAAAAATGAAATGAGACTGATACCGACCAATAGCGGCACCATCCAAAATAATCGGTTTATTAAGTATTTCAGCATAAATTACTCCGCGCTCATTTCATTACGTCTAAGCGGTGCAGGAATGTACCACTCATAAGAATTGTGACCGATACCTGCAGGAGGTGCTGGGTCGTCAATTCCATTAACCCGCTTGTTAATTGCGGGTAAACCATAGCCTGCAAACAAGTAAACAACGGGACTGTCCGCTAATAAAACTTCTGCAAATTCGTGGTAAATTTTCATGCGCTTATCGGGGTTCAACTCTAACCTACCGGCCTCTAACAATTGATCTACGTGCGTGTTGTGGTAACCAATGAAATTGAACTGCCCTGGTGCCTGCTGAGATGAGTGCCAAATGTTGAATTGGTCTGGCTCTAAACCCAGTCCCCAGCCAAGTAAAACAACATTAAAGTCACCAGTTTTAATAAAGCGGCTAATGAAAGTAGCCCATTCAACCACTCGAATTTTTACATCAATACCAATTTCCTTGAGGCGTCTTTGGACAAGCACTGCACTCATTTCGCGCTCTTTATTTTGATTGGTTAAAATTTCAAAGCTCAATGGTTTGCCGTCTTTGTCCAATATTCCGTCATGATCATGATCTTCGAAGCCAGCTTCTTTAAGCAAGGCAATCGCTTTTTGGGGATCATAGGGATATGGCTGAAGTTTTGGATTACTCCATCGTGTACCCGGTTTGTATGGTGAAGCAACAGGTAGACCTAAACCGAGCAGCACGCCATCGATAATTTCTTGTTTATCTATTGCGTAGTTAATGGCTTGTCTTACCCTCACATCATCAAAAGGCTTACGTTTTAAGTTGAAACCTAAATAGGTGTAGCTATTGCCAAGTTCTTTATATTGCGCAATTTTGGCTGTAAGGTCAGGGCGTGCTGGGAAAATGCGTGCATATTGAATTGAGTTTAAGCTCATCGAGTCAATATTATCGGCCATCAGTTCTAAAAACTGCGCAGCTCGATCTGGGATGATCCGAGAAATTAAACGGTCAATTTTGGCTTGGCCCTGCGTCCCGTTAGGATTGCGCTTAAGCGTAATACTCTCGCCTTTTTTCCACTGATCTAATTGGTAATAATGACTTCCAACAGGATTTCTTGAAAAAGAAGTGTTGTTGATGTCTTGGTCTTGGAGCAAATGCTTAGGAAGAATATGTAAACCCGACCATGAGTCTAGGGCAGGAGCATATGGGGCTTCATAGGTGACTTTGAACGTACTAGAATTGGGCGCTTCAGCCTTTTTAACCAGTTTGTAATCCGCACCATAGGGCGAGCGTGTCTTGTCATCTGTAACTGTCTTCCATGTAAACAATACATCATCACTGGTAAGCGCATGACCATCTGCCCATTTTAGATTGGGCTTAAGATGAAATGTAATGGTTTTTTGATCGCTGGATACATCCCATGATTGTGCAAGCTCTCCGGTCAACTCTAAATTCTTGTCATATTTGAGTAGACTGTTAAAGATATTCGAAGCGATGGCCGATGCAGAGGATTCTCCTGCCATCATCGCAATGAGCCCACTTGGCTCACCAGACATCGCGTCAACTAGCGCGCCACCTGATTGTGAAGGGTAGGGTTGATTTACATTAGCTGAGGGGTCCTTCTTTTGCTGGCCACAACTGATGAGCAATATCGTGATAGATATACTAATAAGACGGTTGAGTTTTTTCATCATTGATTTAGGCTGGTTGACCATTGGCTTATGCTGCCTTATTGGTGAGTCGTTGCAAGGGTTTATCAGATCTCTTCTTTTTGCTTGAATAGGCGTGTTTTGCCGTTCGCTTATTTTTTTTGCTTATTTTTTTAAAATTACCTGTTGTGACAGTACTTTTTTCTAATGGTTTCTCTATTTTCGTCTCTGGGCTTGACTGATTTTTGATGTCACTCGCTGGGATATTAATGACCTGACCAATTTTGACGTTTGGATTCTCTAGTTGGTTGAAAGACATCAACCTTTTGACGCTAACATGATAGTCGCGTCCAATCGATGCTAGGGTCTGTTTAGCTTTAATTGTGTGAGTTTTAAGTTGACTATTGTTAGTCGATTCATTGAAAGAGCTTGCTTGTGAGCTATTAATGTTAATGGTAGCAATATCATTGTTTTTAGAATTGGTGGGCACAAGTATTGCCTGCGCGCTATTTAATTTTTTACCATTAGGAATATCATTAACGTCTCGTAATTGACTGACGTTAATCCCAAATTTTTGCGCAATTTTATCCATACGTTCGCCGCGTTTGGTATGGTAGGTTTGCCAACTAACTAGTGGCTTATCGTAATTTGCTAAATTTAAATTGAATGTATTAGCAGCAGAAATTGGCAACAAAATTTCGTGTGCACTGCCTGTTTTAGTAATCACTGGACGATTATATTCTGGATTTAAAGAGATAAACTCCTCGTAAGATATCTCGGCCAGGCTTGCGGCTAATTTGGCATCAATCTGATCAGGCGCAATCACTTTTGTAAAGTATGGCCGATTAGGAATGTTGTCGATATTCAGGCCATAAACTTCAGGCTTCCTCATGATGTTTTTTATCGCTTGTAATTTAGGAACGTAATTCTTAGTTTCTTCAGGCAGTGACAAACTAGCATAGTCAGTCGGCAAGCCTTTTTTACGATTTCGATCAATCGCACGTTGAACCGTGCCTTCACCAGCATTGTAAGCAGCGAGCGCGAGGTCCCAATTACCAAACATACCATGAAGTTTTTGTAAGTAGGTCAGTGCTGCAGATGTGGCTGCCGTCACATCACGTCGATTATCGACCCACCAGTCTTGCTTCAGCCCAAAGTTTTTACCCGTGGCTGGCATAAACTGCCATATTCCTGATGCTTTTGAGCGCGAATTTGCTACAGGGTTAAACGCACTTTCTACCATAGGGAGAAGCGCAATCTCGCTGGGCATGCCTCGTTTTTCAACCTCGACAACAATATGATAAAGATAGCGTTGGCTTCGACCTATCATGCGCTTCATATAGTCTGGTCTGGAGACATACCAAGCCTCATGCGTGCCTGTGTAATTGGAGTTGAGCTCTGGCATTGTGTAGCCATTGATAATTCGTTGACGTAAGTCAGTCGTGCCTTTGTCAACATTCACTGAGGGTTGGTAAGTTAGTGTATCAGGAAGGTAATTCAATACCGGATCAAGAGGTGAGCTAGGCGGGATATTGAAGCTTGGATCTAAGCCTTCACGGTTAGGCGTGTTGCTGTCCAAAATCAGAATGTAATCACCCTCAACATTAGTTTCAGCTTGCGCAGATGTCACCAAAAGCAGGAGCGAAAGCAATAATAATGTTAGAGGATATTGGTTCGGCATGAACACTTTCTAAGGGCTTGAAATAAGCGAAAATAGGCTGTGATAGTAGCTAAATAGGGGGTGTGGAGTCAAGTTAAAATCCCGCAAATACAAAGCGAATATTATTGCTTAAAACTGATTTCGCATTTGTCTGAGCGTTGTAAAAATTTGAATTTCATCAGCATGTTGTAAGTCTAGAGAGCTCATAATTTCCGGTGATGAGCATCGTAAGAATGGATTAGTCGCCAGCTCTAATAAAATTGAGCTTGGAATTGTCGGGAGGTTAGCATCCCTCAGCTTGCGAGCTAAGCGAATTCTTTCGATTAAAGTAGGATTGTCTTTTTCGACAGTCTTTGCAAATTGTAAATTATGCTCAGTGTATTCATGCGCACAGTAAACGGCTGTTTCGACTGGTAGTTTTGCAATTTTCTGTAGTGAAGCAAACATCTGGGCTGGTGTTCCCTCAAAAAGTCGGCCGCATCCAGCGCCAAATAAGGTGTCGCCACAGAATAGCGAATTTGCGCCATAATAAGCCACGTGTCCATTGGTATGTCCGCCAACATCCATCACATTGAACGATACATCTAAGTCTTTAATTTCAATGAGCTGGCCTTCATGTACTGGGATGCGACTAAAGCTGTATTGTTCTTTTTCTGGCGCATAGACTTGTGGTGAGTATTTAGCGATTAAGGCATCTACCCCACCAATATGGTCGGCGTGATGGTGTGTGATTAAAATATTGGTGAGCTTAAGACTGCGTTTTTTTAAGGCGGCGATCACTGGAGCGGCATCTCCTGGGTCTACAACAGTCGCATTTATGCCATTTTCAATCAGCCAAAGGTAATTATCTTGAAACGCTGGAATGGGTATGATGTTAAGCATAATGTTCAATAGCGTAACATTTTCTGCGAGACTAATGAATGTTGAATGCGAGTTATGATTAAAGACCAAAATCAACCTGAAGTTTTAAGTTGGCTAGATACGCCAATTGGCGCTTATTTATTGGCGCAGGAACAGGCTCTTTTTGATAGCGTGGTGAGCGATATTTTTGGGTTTAATGCCATGCAGTTGGGCTTTTTACAAGCTGATTTATTGCGCAACTCACGTATTCCGTTTGCGCTCAAAGCGAGCGAAACGCAAGGAGATTTATTGTGTGAAACTCAGCAGTTGCCGATTTCGAGCAATACCATGGATTTAGTGTTGTTGCCGCATACTTTAGATTTTAGTGTGAATCCGCAACAAACGCTCCGTGAAGTAGAGCGCGTGTTAATGCCGGAAGGGCATGTGGTGATTGCCGGCTTCAATCCTCTTAGTGCATGGGGTATGCGGAGATTTGTAAGTAAAAGATGTTCGTCATCTAGCGCACTTTGGCATGCGCACTTTTTATCGGCTTTGCGAATTAAAGACTGGTTGAATTTACTTGGATTTGAAGTCGTTGGCACACGCATTGCTTGTTATAAGTTACCCGTGCAATCTGACTCATGGATACAACGTTTTGATGGCTTAGATAAGCTTGGTAGCCGTTGTTGGCCGATGCTAGGCGGTGTATATTGCATTGTCGCTAAAAAGCGGGTGTTAGGGATGCGCATTATCAAACCTAATTGGAAACAAGCAAGATTGAGACCTGGACTGGCGATTTCAACCTCACAAAAAGACGACGCATCAAGACCTGTCAGAAACAAGTCAGCATCAAAAACAAATAACAAGGTTTAATCGTGACAGAAAAAAAATCAGAATTGGTCGTTATCTATGCCGATGGTGCTTGTAAAGGCAACCCTGGCCCAGGGGGGTGGGGCGCTTGGATTCGAATGGGCGATCACTCAAAGGAGTTATGTGGTGGTGAGCCAATTACTACCAATAACAGAATGGAGCTCACTGCTGTGATTCGTGCGTTACAAGCCCTCAAGAGAGCTTGTGAGGTCAAACTTTATACCGACTCAGTATATGTGCAAAAAGGCATGACCGAATGGATAGAGGGTTGGAAAAAAAGAGGATGGCGCACTGCGGATAAAAAGCCTGTGAAGAATGATGATTTATGGCAAGAATTAGACAAAATATCCAGTCAACACAATATTGAATGGTTATGGGTTAAAGGCCACTCAGGTGACCTAGGCAATGAGCGTGCAGATGCGTTGGCCAATCAGGGTGTTGCCCAAGTGATGCACGGCTAGGTAAAAAATAGTTAAAATTAATTGAGATTAAGCAAATGAGACAAGTTTTTTTAGATACGGAAACCACAGGGCTTTATCCAGCACAAGGCCACCGAATTATTGAAATTGCTGCGATTGAAGTGATTAATCGGCGTGTGACTAAGAATCATTTTCACGTGTATCTCAACCCGGATCGAGAGATTGACCCTGCAGCACAAGAAGTTCACGGCATTACTTTAGAGTTTTTACAAGATAAACCGCGATTTGCAGATGTGGTGAATGAGCTTCTAGACTTTGTTGCCGATGCTGAGCTGGTTATTCATAACGCGCCTTTTGATATGAGCTTTTTGAATGCCGAGCTTGGTAAAGTAGATCGTGAAAACCTAGAAAAGACATCCGGTAATATTATCGATACGCTAAAAATGGCCAAAGAGATGCGACCTGGACAGCGTAATAATTTGGATGCTTTGTGTCGCCATTTTGGCATTGATAACTCTAAACGTACTTTGCACGGTGCTTTACTAGATGCTGAGTTGCTCGCCGAAGTCTATATGGCGATGACGCGTGGTCAAGAAAGCCTAATGATTGATATTTTAGAGGATGAAGCACCACAAATTGAAGATGGTGATGCAGTATTGCCGATTAGTCTTAAGGTGATAAGCGCTTCTGATGAAGAGCTAGGCGCGCATGATGCTTATTTGAGAGAGCTTAACAAAGGGGACAATCTCTGGCAAAAGACTGTTTCAGGGTCAGTGGAGTACTTAGTTTAGTGCGTCTGCCCAGCTATTGGGTGTTTCATAAAGTCTTACCCGTTTGAGCTTGAGATGGTTGCCATACACGTCTTGGTATTGGCTACTAAGAATGCGAAAAGCTTCCGCAGCCATGTTTTCCGCAGTGGGCACGCTATTCATAACCACGGTCTTATGGTTTGGAAGTGTGTTTAAAAAATTCAAAATCTCAGCATCGCCTTTGTAAACCAAGAATGCATGATCCCAAACATCGACCACTGTCTTTTTCGCAATCGCTTTTACATCTGAAAAGTCCATCACCATTCCGTTATCCGAAGAATTTTCTTGTTGAATGATCTCACCAGACAATGTAATTTCCATCGCATAGCGATGTCCATGAAGGTTTTTACATTGGCTTTTATGGCACGGAATACGGTGCCCAGCGTCGAACTCTAATCGTGTAGTAATTTGCATGCGATGGATTATATCAGCAATTTCAGTCGCTTTTTTGGGGTAGCTAAATTTTGGGTTTGCCAATTTCTTGAGTGAGTCCTTGGTAGTAAGCAAGTCTCACTGATGATATTTTCCCTGCTTCCATGGCACCAATGATTGCGCAATCTGGCTCATGGATGTGTTTGCAGTTATTGAAGCGGCACTTGCCTAGGTAGGGTCTGAATTCAATAAACGCTTGTTCTAACTCTTCAAGGCTTAAATGATTTAAGCCAAATTCTTGCAACCCTGGCGAGTCAATCAAATCACTTATTGCGTCTAAATGATACAAATGCGCTGCAGTGGTGGTGTGTTTGCCGCTGTCTAATACTTCAGAAACCTCTTGTGTGCGAACGGCAGATTCAGGTAGGAGTGCATTTACAATGGTTGATTTTCCCATGCCAGACTGGCCCACTAGTACGCTAACTTGTCCTGAGAGCCATTGTTTGAGAGGATTGATGTCTTGTTTGGCGGATAAAGGCTGCACTTGGTAGCCTAAATCTTGATAAACCTTCAGTAGCTTCAAGGCTGCCGAGTTGTCGGCCAAGTCGCATTTGTTAAGCACAATGACTGCTTTTATACCTGCAGCCTCGGCAGCAATTAAACAACGATTAAGCAGGGCCTCATAAAAGCTGGGTGTGGTGGCAAGTACAATAATGACTTGCGTGACATTTGACGCGAGTGTTTTGGTTTTGTATGCATTGCTACGAAATAGCAGGCTGGTGCGTGGGTAAAGCTTTTCAACTACACCCTCCAGCGTGTCAGTCATTTTGACTTGTACTTGATCCCCGCAGGCGAGATCGTTCTTCTTGCCGCGTGTTACGCAACTTATCTGGGTTCCATCTTTGAGCTCAACGCCATATCTTTTACCGTATGAGGCAATGACTTGGCCTTGTTTTAGATTTGGATCAACCAACAGACTATTTTTCGAAATGGTAGTAAGTTTGGTTCAAATAGCTTGCAACATGCAGTTCTTCATCTTCAAACCATTTGAGTCCAATCATGGTGTTGCAATTTCGAACTTGTGCCTTTAGCCCACGAGAAGTTTTGACTAAGCGATTTTCACGGGTGTAAATCGCCGAGCCATCTCCACCAAAACTGCTTGCATGGCAGTTAATACAATTTTTCTGTAACAATGTTTTACCTATGGCAGGATCGCCCCCAGGATAAATTGCTGAATATTGGTCAGCATGAGCGAGATGAGTACTCATGAATATCAATAATGCTGAGGTACAAAAAAATCTAATCATAGTTTCCAAACTGGCCCAACCGTTATGCCAGCTATTTAATTGCTAATTTTGCAATCCGAATACTGGCCGGTGGATGTGAGTCATAGAATGCTGAGTGTAACGGGTCCGGCGTTAAGGTTGAAGCATTATCGCGATAAAGTTTCACCAATGAAGTCACCAAATGCTTCGCACTTGAATGGCTTGCAGCGTAACTATCTGCTTCAAATTCGTTTTTACGAGAATAGTTTGCCATGATAGGGCGAAGCACAAACAAGAAAACAGGGCTCACTAACAAGAATAAAACAAGTGCCATGTAGCTGCTCATGTCGTTTACACCTAATCCCAAGAAGAACCAATTTTGGTCTTTCAGAAAACCTAATAAAGCTAATCCTAAAAAGCTAATAGAGAACATCATCACAATGCGTTTAATCACATGTTTATGCTTGAAGTGACCTAACTCATGCGCTAGAACCGCCTCGATCTCATCTGTGTTTAGGCGGTCCAAAAGCGTATCAAAAAACACGACACGTTTGCTTTTGCCAAAGCCAGTAAAGTAAGCGTTGCCGTGACTGCTACGAGCTGAACCATCCATCACGAATAAGCCTTGTGATTTGAACCCGCATTTAGCTAATAAAGCCTCAATGCGCGCTTTAAGTGCTTCATCTGTAAGCGGTGTAAATTTGTTGAATAACGGTGCGATAAAGGTTGGGTAAATAGCTAGCACCAATAAGTTGAATACGCTCCATACCGCCCAAAGGTAAAGCCACCAGTATTCGCCAGCGCTTTCCATTAGCCATAGTGCTGCAAATAAAATTGGCGCTCCAAGAACTACACCCAAGATACTTTGCTTGATCATGTCGCCAATAAACATGCCGCGCGTCATTTTGTTAAAGCCAAAATGCTCGTCGATGACAAAAGTTTTGTAGTAGTCAAAAGGCGTATCAATAATGCCGCTGATAATCAGTGCACTTAAAATTACTAATGCCCCGCGAAACATTTCATGCTCCGGCATCAACTCGCGCCATACGAAGTCTATCCAATGCAAACCGCCACCCAAAGTAAAAGTGAGAAGTAAAGCTGCTTGCACGATGCCTTCAGCGATGACGAGTTTTGTTTTGGCAGCAGTGTAGTCAGCTGCTTTTTGGTGAGCATCTAAACTGATATCCTTGCTGAACGCTTTAGGTACTTGGTTGCGGTGTTTTTGTACAAAACCAATATGTCTATTACCCAACCAAATACGAGTGAGCGTGGTTAACACCACCAAACTAATGAAGATAATACTAAGGGTGTAACTATGAGCAGATGCCATGATTTTTATACTTTTCAGTTAAACTATTATCATTATAGAAGCTTCAGCAGACCGAAGGTTCATCAATTGCAGTTTATTCAATAAAATTAATGGAAATCATGATGGTAAATCCCAATGACAATTTAATCTGGCTAGATATGGAAATGACGGGCTTGTTACCAGACTCTGATCGCATTATAGAATTAGCGGTTGTAGTGACAGATGCAGGTTTAAATGTCATTGCGGAATCCCCAGTGATTGTTGTGCATCAGTCCGACGAAGTTTTAGATGGTATGGATGCGTGGAACAAAGGGACACACGGACGTTCTGGACTGATTGAAAAGGTAAAAGCCTCTAAGACGAATGAGGAGCAAGCGACAGCTGAAATGCTTGAGTTTTTGAAGCAGCATGTGCCTGCAGGAAAATCTCCGATGTGTGGTAACTCCATCTGCCAAGACAGGCGATTTATGGCGCGTTATATGCCAGAGCTTGAGAAATATTTTCATTATCGCAATCTGGATGTAAGCACCTTTAAAGAGTTGGCGCGTCGATGGAAGCCGACGATTTATTCAGGTTTCAAGAAAGCAAGTAAACACGAAGCCTTGGCAGATATTTACGAGTCGATTGATGAGCTTAAGTATTATCGTGAACATTTTATTAAGCTTGATTAAATTAAGCCTAACTATATTGAGTTTTAGTCTTAATAGAAAATGTAAGTATTAAAGTTTTAAATGATAATAATCTGAATGTTAGCTTTATTTGTCAGCCAATCATTCAAATAATTAATTTAAGGAACTAGCATGGGCATCACAGCCTTTTTTGCAGTAGGAGTAGGCGCAGCAATCGGTGCTTGGGGTCGGTGGGGCTTGAGCTTGGTGCTCAATAGTCTTTTTCCTTTATTGCCTTTTGGAACATTGCTGGCCAATTTAGTGGGTAGCTATTTAATGGGTATTAGCATGGGCTTGATCAGTCTGGTTGGCTTACTCAGTCCAGAGCTGAGGCTGTTGATTACAACAGGATTTTTAGGTGGCTTGACCACATTTTCCACATTTTCTGCTGAATCAGTCACATTGCTCTCTCGTGGTGAATATGGATGGGCTTCTTTGCATATTCTGGCGCATTTACTAGGCTCTTTATTGATGACTGCGCTCGGTTTGTTGACGTTGCAACTTTTGAAACAATAATGGTTCCTAAAAACATGAGTTTAAGATTACGCCTGAATTTGTTAATCACAGCTTTGTCTCTTGCGTTTATGCTCGCGGCGGGTTGGGTCATTGTGAATGACGCGAAAGTTTCTATTCGTGAGCGAGTAGAAGCCGCTTCGCGGGTGACGGTTCAATTGCTCGATAATGTCATCGTAACCTCTGTGATGAACCCTAGCCTAGGTGAAACGACAGAAGTCTTAAATGTTTTTTTGCGATCACTTGGATACGTGCGCAGCAATCAAATCTCATTATATGATTCGCGCGGCAATCTGCTTTATGAGTCTCCAAAGTCTACCTATCAATCCGATGTGCATCCGCCTCAATGGTTTGTAAAGATTGTGGAACCTAAGCAAGAGTCAGTGCAGCGCCGGGTTCGCTTTGGTGTTTTGATTATTAACTCAAATGCAGCAGGCTCTATTCGACAAACTTGGCGAGGTGTGGAGCAATTGATGTGGATGGGTTTAGGATTTTTCCTTCTTTTAAATGTGATGGTTTATGCGCTCTTGAGTCACTCTTTAAGGCCAGTTGGACATATTCTTAATGCGATCAATCGTATGGAGCAAGGGGACTTAACGGTTCGTCTTAAGCCTTTTAAATTGCCAGAATTTGACACGATAGGACATAGTTTAAATCGTATGGCTAAGTCTTTAGAGGCGGAGCGTCAACTTGAGGAAAATAGACAATTAACAGCGCTGATACAAACACACATTGAGGATGAGCGCCGAAGCCTAGCACGTGAGTTGCACGATGAGCTTGGCCAATATGTGACAGCAATTAAAACTTTTGCGGTTGGGATTGCGAATAAGACTGTTGAAAAAATGCCTGACGTTTCATCTAATGCTCAGACCATAGTGGCTGCGGCAAACCATATTTATGACGGCATGCACGACATCATTCGCCATTTGCGTCCTGGTGCGCTTGATAACCTTGGACTTTCTGAAACGCTTAAAGATGCTGTAAATCACTTAGAAAAGCAGCATCCTATGATTGATTTTAAGCTCGAATTAACAGGTGAGCTCAACCGACTTGGTGAAAATTTAAATATTAATCTTTACCGAATTGTGCAGGAGTCATTAAATAATGCGGTGAAACATGCAAAAGCCAGTATGATTAGTATCAGTTTAAAGCAAGAGCTGAATGGCAATTTGAATTTAATCATACAAGACAATGGGGTAGGAATGGACATCAACAGTGTTGACCAAACCCAGCATTTTGGGATGCTTGGAATGCGAGAGCGCACCCAAGCATTCCGAGGTAAATTTGATGTTAAGTCATCATCCAAAGGCACCAAAATTTCAATCCATATCCCTAAGGAATCTATTACATGAGCGTCCCTATCAATGTCTTATTAGTGGATGACCACGCCGTCGTTCGCATGGGCTTTAAGATGCTCTTAGAGTCTGATGCGGATATCAAAGTAGTCGCGGAAGCAGACAGCGGTGAAAATGGTGTCAAGATGTATATGGAACATAAGCCTGATGTCGTTGTGATGGACATCACTATGCCCGGCATTGGAGGGCTTGAGGCAACTGATCGGATTATGGCAAAAGATAGCTCGGCACGTATTCTTGTCCTTTCAGCACATGAAGATTCCGTTCATCCTAAGCGCGTACTGAATGCTGGCGCAATGGGTTATTTGACTAAGCGTAGCGCTGCTGAGGAGTTGATTAAAGCCATTCGCACTGTTGCAAGCCGAAAGATGTATTTGGAAGCGAGCATTGCGCAGCAGATGGCCATTCAGCAATTAAACGGCGAAAAGAACCCTGTGGATGTGCTTTCCGACCGTGAGTTTGAAGTATTCATGGCTTTGGCTAAAGGCGAGACTACCAATGAAATTGCTGAGATTTTAAGCCTATCGCCTCGCACGGTTGGTACGCATCTTTACAACATCAAACAAAAGCTCAACGCAAGTAACTCAGCTGAAATTGCTTTAATAGCAATGCGTTCGGGGTTGATTGATCCTTAATTTTATTTTTTAGCGCTCGTATTCGCGCTGATACTCATCACGCCGCTGCTAATGATTAATAAAATCGCTAGCCAGCGGCCCATCGACAGCGTTTCATTCCAAAGCAATATGCCAAATAAGCTGGCTAATACCACCGTGGTGTAAGCCAAGCTGCCAACAACCAGCGGATTGCCTGTTCGATAAGCGCGTGTCATGGCGAGCTGAGCAATGGTTGCGCAAGTGCCGAGGCCCGCTAGAATGGGAAGGTCTTTTAGCGACAAATAGCTAAAGTGGTGTATAAGCATCCAAGCGCCTCCCCCTAATGTGCATACGAGCGAGAAGTAAAACACGGTTCGCCAGTCAGGCTCGCCAGCACGTCCAAGTTGCGCGACATGCACATAAACCAAACCAGCTAACAGTCCAGAAAGTAAACCCAAGCCTCCTGCTAGAAACTCTCCGTAATGAATGCTAGGCTTGAGTAAGAAAGTAACGCCGATAAAGCCAGTCAAGATAGCAACCAGCAAAATCTTCTTAGGTTTTTCATGAAGCGCAATTGTCAAAATTGCTGCCATCGCCAAAGGTGAGGTGTAGTTGAGAGTAATCGCTGTGGCAAGGGGTAATTCACTAATCGCATAGAAAAACATCACCATAGAGATAAATCCGATAATGGAGCGTGACATTTGTTTTTTGATGAGATGGGTTTTAAGTGAAAGTCTGTTGCTGACAACGTAGATGGAAATAAATATTAATCCAACTAATGAGCGGTAGAAAACCAGTTCTGCGCTAGAGAATTTGTGTGAGGCGATTTTGACTAACACACCCATCACAGCGAAGAAGAATGCTGCGACGAGCATCCATAAACTACCTAATTTGAACTGCTTCACAAATGCGGTTCTAGCTGCGCGCGCAGCCAATAATGAAAGTGTTCCAAACCCGTTTCCATCGGATGTTGATATGGGCCGCGCTCATCAATACCTTGAGCAAATAGGGCGCGGCGACCATCATGCATGCGCTGACATATTTCTTTATCTTCATCAGCAGTTTCCTCATAAGCGGCTTGCTGAGCGGCGACATATTCACGCTCAAACAGGGTGATATCTTCTGGGTAGTAAAATTCAACCACGTTGCTACATTTGTCTACACCACGAGGGATGATGTGAGAAACCACAAGCACGTTTGGATACCATTCGATCATGAGGAATGGATAATAGACCATCCAAATGGCACCATGCTTTGGCAAGCCTTTTTTGTCATGGTATTGTTTAACCTGTGTTTGCCAATTTCTGTAGATCTCTGAGCCTGCTTTGTCAGCATTTGGTTTGTAGCCAACCGTTTGCACGCTATAGTCTTTGCCAAACTCCCAATTGAGTGCATCGCAATCTACAAAGCGATCTAAGCCCGGATGGAATGGGCCTACGTGGTAGTCCTCTAGGTACACTTCAATAAAGGTCTTCCAGTTGAAGTCGTACTCATCAACGGTCACGCGGTCTAGCATGTAATTAGTGAAGTCGAAATCTTGCTTGCAACCTAATGCATTTAAGTCTTCCGCAATATTGCGCTTGCTGTTAAAAAGCAATCCCTGCCAATTGGTGAGGGGTGTGTGGTCCAAGTGAAGGCAAGGGTCTTCTTTAAAGTGTGGCGCACCCAAGAGTTCACCATGCAGGTTGTAAGTCCAGCGGTGAAGTGGGCAAACGATATGTTTTGTATTTCCCTGCCCATTTAACATCAGGGCCTGGCGATGACGACAAATGTTGCTGATTAAACTAATGCCTTGCTGGTTGTGTACCAAGGCTTTGCCGTCTTGCATCCAGCCCAGCGTGTAAAAATCACTTTGATTTGGCACCATGAGCTCGTGACCAAGATACTGAGGTGCTTTGGGAAATAAGTGCTTTGCTTCTAGCGCATAAATGGTGGGATCGGTATACCAAGCAACAGGCAGTTGGGCTGAATTGTTGACTTGAATATTATGGCTGATGTTAAGAGGAATCATGTCGCTGGTTAGTGTTCAACTAAATTTGTTTTTTCGAGGCTGTAAGGGGTATCGCATTTGTTTTAATACGATTTATTATTCTAATAATTAATCTAAGGGATGCGATTTTGCACTAACTCCATTTTTTTTCAAGTTTTTTCCAGATTGCTGCTTTTTTGACCTAGTATCCCTAAGACTTTAATTGGACAAATTTAGAATAAGTTTCAGCGACTTAAAAGCCCGCAAATGCATCTCAAAAAGGGCTCAATTCTTGCCTAAAAGACCATTTTGAGATAATCTCAGTATATTAGATTTAAAACAATTATCCTTCTCAAGGAGCAAGCAAATGAAAAATCCACTAGATTCAATTTTAGGTACGATCATTTCTGGCTTAGTTCTAACGATTGTGTTGTATTTATTTGTGAAACATTTTGTATTGGCGGGGGTGTAAGTCATGGAATATTCAATGGGTATTTTCCGCTGGTTACACATCATGGCAGGCATTACTTGGATTGGCCTGCTTTACTACTTTAATTTGGTACAAATGCCTGCCATGAAAGATGCTGCCGCTGATGGCACTGCGGCAGGCATTTCTAAACACGTCGCCCCACGTGCTTTGTTATGGTTTCGATGGGCCGCTGTTGCTACTTGGTTAATGGGCGCAGCTTTGCTTGGACCTGGCTTTGGTGCTGCTTTTTCTTTGCAAGCTGGTTACGTTGGTATAGGTATTGGCGCTTGGTTGGGCACGATTATGTTGTTTAATGTTTGGGTGTTGATTTGGCCGAATCAACAAAAGATTTTAGGTTTGGTTTCTGCGACGGATGAAGAGAAAGCAACAGCACGTCGTGTCGCCTTTTTAGCATCTCGAACGAATATGATGCTTTCATTGCCTATGTTGTTTTTTATGGCGAATGGTCTTTCACATAAGGCAGTTATTGGCCTCTGAGTTTTTTAATTAAGCTGAGATTGGCGGCTTGAGCCGCCTTTTTCATTTTTATTTGGCAACAGATTGTTGCCTATTTCGTTTTGTAAGTATTGAGTAAAGTGATATGTCACAACATTTGATGAACACCTATGCACGTCAGCCTGTTTGCTTTGTAAAAGGTGAAGGCGTTTGGCTATTTGATCCAGCAGGCAATCGTTATCTTGATGCATTGGCAGGTGTTGCGGTGAACGGTCTAGGTCATGCCCATCCTAAGCTGGTGAAAGCAATCAGCGAGCAGGCAGCCAAGTTAATTCATGTTTCTAACGTTTATAACATTAGAGAACAATCACTTTTGGCTGACAAGCTTTGCGAAATCTCCGATATGGACAAAGTGTTCTTCTGTAACTCTGGCTGTGAAGCGAATGAGGCTTCAATCAAATTGGCTAGACTTTACGGGCACAACAAAGGGATCAAGAATCCTGAAATCATTGTGATGGAAAAAGCATTCCATGGCCGGACATTAGCAACACTTTCAGCAACAGGTAACCGCAAAACGCAAGCGGGTTTTGAACCGCTGGTGAGTGGGTTTGTTCGCGTGCCGTTTGATGATGTGGAAGCGGTGCGTCAAGTCGCTGCGCACAATAAAAACGTGGTGGCGATTTTGGTTGAGCCAGTACAAGGTGAGGGCGGCATTAACATTCCGCATGATGCTTCTGGCTATTTAGAACAGTTGCGCAAGATCTGTGATGACAATGGTTGGTTGCTCATGGTGGATGAAGTGCAAACAGGCATTGGCCGCACCGGAACATGGTTTGCGTTTCAACATACCAATATTATCCCTGATGTGATGTCTTTGGCGAAGGGGCTTGGATCAGGTGTGCCAATTGGTGCATGTTTGGCCAGAGGTGTTGCCGCTGAAACATTTACTTATGGCAAGCATGGCTCCACTTTTGGCGGTAATCCGCTTGCTGCCGCAGCAGGTATAGCTACATTGCAAATTATTGAAGAAGAAAATTTACGTGCACATGCCGATGCAATGGGCAACGTGATTTGTGATGGTTTGCGTGCTGCGTTAAAGGTTGTTGCTGGGGTCGTTGGTATTCGTAACGCAGGCTTAATGATTGGTGTGGAGTTGGATCGTCCATGTGGCGACTTGGTTAAGCGCGCGCTTGCAGAAAGACTGCTGATTAATGTCACTGCTGACAAAGTAATTCGCTTGCTACCGCCACTGGTGATTAATCAAATTGAAGCTGAACAGTTGGTCGCAATCTTAGCTAAATTAATTAAGCAATTTTTAAGCGAGTAATATTTTTTAAATTAATGGTTTAAACGTCCAATATTTTTGGTCAACATCATGACAATCAAGCACTTTTTACAATTTAACGACTTAAATCTCGACGAGCTTAATCATATTTTTGAGCGCACTCGCTGGATTAAAGCGCAATTTAAAGCTTACCAACAATACTGGCCGCTCTCAGACCGCACGTTGGTGATGGTTTTTGAGAAGGCGAGCACCCGAACTCGTCTTTCTTTTGAAGCGGGTATGCAGCAATTAGGCGGTTCAGCAATCTATCTGAATACCCGTGATTCACAATTGGGTCGCGGAGAGCCTGTGGAAGATGCGGCGCAAGTCATCTCTCGTATGAGTGACATTGTGATGATTCGTACCTTTGAGCAGGACATAATTGAGCGCTTTGCGGCTAATTCTCGCGTGCCAGTGATTAACGGTTTAACCAACGAATATCATCCTTGCCAAATTCTGGCGGATATTTTCACTTTTATCGAACACCGCGGCCCAATCAAAGGTAAGGCGGTCGCTTGGATTGGTGATTCCAATAACGTATGTAATACATGGCTGCAAGCAGCAGAAGTGCTGGACTTCAATGTCCATGTTTCAACGCCTCCGGGCTACGAAGTCGAGCCTGAGCGTGCTAATTTGTATGGCGATAGTCATTACGAAGAGTTTGCTGATCCGATGGAAGCAGCGCGAGATGCTGACTTGGTGACGACAGATGTTTGGACATCCATGGGTTTTGAAGCTGAAAACGAAGAACGTATGCGTGACTTTGCTGATTGGCAGGTCGATGCGGACATGATGCGGGTGGCTAAAGAGGATGCATTGTTTATGCATTGCTTGCCAGCCCACCGTGGTGAAGAGGTTTCTGCTGAAGTGATAGATGGCAAACACTCAGTCGTTTGGGATGAAGCTGAAAATAGATTGCATGTGCAAAAGGCATTGATGGAATATTTGTTATTAGGCCGTGTTGGCGCTTGATTAACTTAAGAAAAATCTAACGAATTAATCATATTTTGGGAATGATGAAGTAATGAGTGATATAAAAAAAGTAGTATTGGCGTATTCAGGTGGTCTTGATACTTCAGTGATCTTGAAGTGGCTTCAAGATGAATATAAATGCGAAGTGGTAACGTTTACTGCTGACTTAGGTCAGGGTGAAGAGTTGGAGCCGGCGCGTGCTAAAGCTAAAGCGGCTGGTGTGAAAGAAATTTACATTGATGATGTGCGTGAAGAGTTTGTGCGCGACTTTGTATTCCCAATGTTTAGAGCCAACACGGTTTATGAAGGCGAATATTTGCTTGGTACTTCAATTGCACGTCCATTGATTGCTAAACGCCTGATTGAAATTGCTAACGAGACAGGCGCTGACGCTATTTCTCACGGAGCGACAGGTAAGGGTAATGATCAAGTGCGTTTTGAGCTTGGTGCTTACGCATTAAAACCCAATATTCACATTATTGCCCCATGGCGTGAGTGGGATTTGCTTTCACGTGAAAAGCTTTTGGCGTACGCAGAAAAACATGGCATTCCGGTTGAAATGAAACATAAGCAAGGCGGCAGTCCCTACAGTATGGATGCGAACTTGTTACACATCTCTTATGAAGGCCGACATTTAGAAAACCCAGCGGCAGAAGCTGAAGAGGATATGTGGCGCTGGACGGTTTCTCCAGAAAAAGCCCCTGATGCGGCTGAGTACATTGATATTGAATATGTGAATGGCGACCCAGTTGCGCTTAATGGCCAAAAAATGAATGCCCATGAAATCCTAGCGCATCTTAATAAAGTGGGCGGTAAACATGGAATTGGGCGTTTGGACTTGGTAGAAAATCGTTATGTCGGCATGAAGTCTCGCGGCTGCTACGAAACGCCGGGCGGCACGATTTTACTCAAGGCTCACCGTGCAATTGAATCTATCACACTCGATCGCGAGGTAGCGCACTTGAAAGATGATTTAATGCCGCGCTATGCCAGCATGATTTATAACGGCTATTGGTGGAGTCCAGAACGTCTGGCGCTTCAAACCCTCATCGACCATACGCAAAAAACAGTCAATGGCTGGGTGCGCTTGAAGCTTTATAAAGGGAATGTGATTGTTGCTGGCCGTGACTCCAAAACAGACTCTCTGTTTGACTCAACCATCGCAACGTTTGAGGATGACAAAGGGGCTTACGACCAAAAAGATGCCGCTGGCTTCATTAAATTAAATGCTTTAAGACTTCGCATTGCTGCGAACCTGAAACAAAAGAAGCAATAAACATCAATTAATTAAAGCAAGACTCATTTATTTAAAAGGAAAAGATCATGGCGCAATTTGATAATGTCAGCGTGAAAAGAAAAGCAAACGTCTATTTCGATGGTAAATGCGTTAGCCATACCGTTTTATTTCCAAATGGTACGCGTAGCACCATCGGTGTGATTTTCCCAAGTTCACTGACATTCAATACCCAAGCGCCAGAGTTGATGGAAATTAACTTAGGTGTTTGTAAAGTACGTCTTGCCGGCGAAGCAGACTGGAAAACTTACAGTGCTGGCGAAAAATTCACGGTACCAGGCAATTCATCATTCGATATTGAAGTGCTTGAAACACTCGATTACGTCTGTCATTTTGAATAATTAAGAGGTCGATATGCCATCTTTTGATATTACGTCTGAAGTTGATATGGTCGCATTGAAAAATGCGATAGATGTGGTGAGTCGGAGCATTACGAATCGCTACGACTTTAAAGGCACAAGCGCGAACGTAGAGCTTAACGAGAAAGACAGCTTGATGACTTTGTTTGGTGATTCTGATTTTCAGTTGGATCAAATCAAAGACATTCTATTGCCGGCGATGGAAAAAAAAGAGGCTGACAGTGCTAAGCGCCTTGATCATCAAGATGTTCAGAAGATTTCAGGCAATAAAGTGAAGCAAGTGCTGAAGATTAAAGATGGTATTGATAGTGAACTGGCTAAGCGCATCGTTAAGCTGATTAAAGACAGTGGCGTGAAGGTGCAGGCGAGTATTCAAGGCGACACAGTGCGCGTGGTGGGTGCTAAGCGTGATGTATTGCAAGATACCATTGTTCAAGTTAAAAAATCCGTGACCGACTTCCCTTTGCAGTTTGGTAATTTTAGAGATTAAATTTTTTATATTGTTAGAAGTCGAATGAGCGCGAAAACCCTTTACGATAAGTTGTTTGATTCCCATGTGGTGACCGAAGAAAACGGCACTGCGCTGATTTATATTGACCGTCATTTGGTCCATGAAGTGACCAGTCCGCAAGCTTTTGAAGGCTTACGTTTGGCTGGCCGCAAGCCTTGGCGTAAAGACTCTATTGTGGCGACTGCTGACCACAACACGCCAACCAATGGCTGGGAAAAAGGCTTGGACGGCATTGCTGACCCTATCTCTCGTATCCAAATCGAAACCTTAGATAGCAATATCAAAGAGTTCGGTGCAAAAGCATATTTTCCATTTATGGATAAAGGCCAAGGCATTGTTCACGTCATGGGACCAGAGCAGGGCGCAACTTTGCCGGGGATGACGGTAGTCTGTGGTGACTCTCACACAAGTACACATGGTGCATTCGGCGCTTTGGCACACGGCATTGGCACATCCGAAGTTGAACACGTCATGGCGACGCAATGTTTGGTGCAGAAAAAATCTAAATCCATGCTTGTGCGTGTTGATGGCAAGCTAGGAAATAGCGTGACAGCGAAGGATGTGGCATTAGCGATTATCGGTAAGATCGGTACTGCGGGCGGCACAGGTTATGCGGTTGAGTTTGGCGGTAGCGTTATTCGTGCGTTGAGCATGGAAGGTCGCATGACGCTTTGTAATATGGCGATTGAAGCAGGCGCACGTGCTGGGATGGTGGCGGTTGATGATGCGACGATCAATTACGTAAAAGGCCGTCCTTACGCGCCTAAAGCAGACCAATGGGATGCTGCGGTTGCTTATTGGCGCACCTTGGTGAGTGATGATGGCGCTGAGTTTGATGCAACAGTTGTCTTGAATGGTGATGATATTCAACCGCAAGTGACTTGGGGTACATCACCTGAAATGGTGGTTGGGATTGATGGCAAGGTGCCTGACCCTGCAAGCGAATCTGATGCAACTAAGAAGTGTAGCATGGAGCGTGCCTTGCAATATATGGGTTTAAAAGCGAATACACCGATGAGCGAAATTAGCATCGATAAAGTGTTTATTGGCTCATGCACTAATTCTCGTATTGAGGATTTACGTGCGGCTGCGAGCGTTGCTAAAGGTAAGAAAATCGCTGGAAATGTTAAGTTAGCCTTAGTTGTTCCAGGTTCCGGTTTGGTGAAAGCACAAGCTGAAGCTGAAGGCTTAGATAAGGTATTTAAAGAGGCTGGCTTTGAGTGGCGTGAGCCAGGGTGCTCGATGTGTTTGGCGATGAATGCCGACCGTCTTGAGTCAGGTGAGCGCTGTGCATCAACTTCTAACCGTAACTTTGAGGGTCGCCAAGGTTTGGGTGGCAGAACGCATTTGGTGAGTCCTGAGATGGCTGCTGCCGCTGCGATTGCTGGACATTTTGTTGATGTCCGTAGCTTTAATTAAGAGATTGATGATATGCAAGCATTTACCCAATTAAATGGTTTAGTGGTACCGCTAGACAGATCCAACGTTGATACGGATGCAATTATTCCTAAACAGTTTTTAAAATCCATCAAACGAAGTGGCTTTGGCCCTAACGCATTTGATGAGTGGCGGTATTTAGACCATGGCGAGCCTGGCATGGATAATAGCAAGCGCAAAATCAACCCTGATTTTGTGTTAAATCAAGCGCGTTATCAAGGTGGCTCAGTGCTGTTGGCACGAGAAAACTTTGGCTGTGGTTCTAGCCGTGAACATGCGCCTTGGGCGCTGGAAGACTATGGCTTCCGTGCCATTATCGCCCCTAGTTTTGCTGATATTTTCTTTAATAATTGCTTCAAGAATGGCATGTTGCCTATTGTGTTGTCTGCTGATGATGTGGACGCTTTATTTAAAGAAACTCAATCAGCAGAGGGTTACAAGCTCAATATTGATTTGAGCACACAAACCATTTCTACGCCAAGCGGCAAGACATATAAGTTTGAAGTTGATGCTTTCCGTAAGCATTGCTTGTTGAATGGTTTAGACGATATTGGTTTGACCATGCAGCATCAGGATGCTATCAAAGCCTTTGAAACAAAACATAGGGCTGCGCAACCATGGCTTTTTAATTAGCCATTATTTAATATATTTTTCAATAATATATTGGTATTTATTAGGAATTTAGATGAAGATTGCAGTTCTGCCAGGTGATGGCATCGGTCCAGAAATCGTTGCTCAAGCAGTGAAGGTTTTAAATGCCTTAAATATTGGTCTTGAAATGAAAGAAGCCCCAATTGGCGGTGCTGGTTATGAGGCTGCTGGTGATCCACTTCCTGCAGATACATTAAAGTTGGCTAAAGAATCTGATGCGGTATTGCTTGGTGCGGTGGGTGATTGGAAATATGATTCATTACCGCGTGATATGCGTCCTGAGCGGGGTTTGCTCCGCATTCGAAAAGAACTTAATTTGTTCGCAAATCTTCGTCCTGCATTGCTCTACCCAGAACTAGCGTCAGCGTCTACTTTAAAACCAGAAGTGGTGGCTGGTTTAGATATTATGATTGTACGTGAGTTAACGGGTGATATTTACTTCGGTCATCCACGCGGCATTTCAACCTTGCCAAATGGCGAGCGGGAGGGTCTTAACACCATGCGCTACTCTGAATCTGAAATCCGCCGGATCGGTCATGTTGCTTTCAGTATTGCGATGAAGCGAAATAAAAAAGTCTGCTCAGTAGATAAAGCGAACGTGCTTGAGACAACTGAATTGTGGCGTCAGGTTATGATTGAAATTTCAAAAGAATATCCAGAGGTTGAATTGAGCCACATGTATGTGGATAACGCGGCAATGCAATTGATTCGTGCGCCTAAGCAGTTTGATGTGATGGTGACCGGCAATATTTTTGGTGACATCTTGTCTGATGAAGCTTCAATGCTGACAGGCTCTATTGGAATGTTGCCATCGGCATCATTAGATGCGAACAACAAAGGCATGTACGAGCCTAGCCATGGGTCTGCGCCAGATATTGCCAATCAAGATATTGCCAATCCATTAGCGACTATTCTTTCAGCTGCCATGATGCTTCGCTATAGCTTTAACGATGAAAAGAACGCAACACGTATCGAAGATGCAGTGAAAAAAGCCTTGGCGCAAGGTTACCGAACCGCTGATATTTACACTGAAGGCACCAAAAAAGTTAAATGTAGCGAAATGGGTGATGTAGTCGTTGCTGCTTTATAAAAGTTTTAGGAAAACAAGAAAATGTTAAAAGTAGGCTTTATTGGTTGGCGCGGTATGGTGGGCTCAGTACTCATGCAACGTATGTTGGAAGAAAACGACTTTGCTAACATCGAACCACAATTTTTTACCACATCACAAGTTGGTGGCTCAGGTCCCAATGTTGGTAAAGAGACGCCGCCGTTAAAAGATGCCAAAAATATTGCTGAACTTAAGCATATGGACGTGATTGTGTCCTGCCAAGGTGGCGATTATACAAGTGAAGTATTTCCTAAATTACGTGGTGAGGGTTGGAATGGACATTGGATTGATGCCGCTTCTACATTGCGTATGGAAGATGACGCCGTCATTATTCTCGACCCTGTGAACATGCACGTCATTAAAGATGCGATGCAAAAAGGTGGTAAAAACTGGGTGGGTGGTAATTGTACTGTTTCACTCATGCTCATGGCTTTGAATGGATTATTTAAAGAAAACTTGGTGGAATGGGCCACTTCTATGACCTACCAAGCAGCCTCAGGCGCAGGCGCACAAAATATGCGTGAATTGCTCAAGCAAATGGGCGCAGTAAATCAAGCTGTAGCTGGCTTGCTCGCTGATCCAGCTTCTGCGATTTTGGATATTGACCGCACTGTGGCAACTACCTTGCGTGACGATGCATTCCCAACCGCGCACTTTGGGGTGCCGTTGGCTGGCAGTCTAATCCCATGGATTGATAAAGACTTGGGCAACGGTCAAAGTAAAGAAGAGTGGAAGGGCGGGGCTGAGACTAATAAAATCCTTGGCCTAGAAGCGAATCCTATTGTGATTGATGGCTTGTGTGTTCGGATTGGCGCGATGCGTTGCCACTCACAAGCACTGACAATCAAGCTGACAAAAGATGTTCCATTAGATGAAATTAACGATATGTTGGCAAAAGCGAATCAATGGGCAAAAGTCATTCCTAATGCGCGTGAAGCAAGCATGAATTTGCTTACACCTGCTGCTGTTACTGGCACGCTTACAACCCCAGTAGGTCGTTTACGTAAAATGGGCATGGGGGACGAGTACTTGTCAGCCTTTACTGTGGGCGATCAATTGTTATGGGGCGCTGCAGAGCCTCTCCGTCGTATGTTAGATATTCTGGTCAAGTCATAACACATCCACGGCTCCTGCCTTGCGACGCATCCAGTAAGGTGTTATTTTGAGTTTTGTTTTTGTACTTATTGAGTATAGTGGACTAAATAATAATGAGAAAAATACTAAATACATTAATCGTTAAGCAGATCCTTTTAGCGCTGTGTATCGCATTAATTCCCTTGGTCGCATCTGCCGCCGGGTTGGGTAAACTTTATGTATTTTCATCGTTAGGCGAGCCTCTTAATGCTGAGATTGAGTTGTTGTCAGTTTCCCCTGAAGCGATGACAACATTAACGGCTGGTCTTGCATCACAAGAGCAATATCTTGCGCAGGGAATCGATAAAACTCCGATTCAGCAAAGTATCAAAGCAGACATTGCTAAAAGGCCTGACGGAACATTAGTGGTTCAACTTACCTCCGTACAAGCCGTGACTGATCCCTTCTTAGATATGTTGATCCAAGTGGTTTGGAGTGATGGTCAGTTATCGCGTGAATATACTTTACTCCTTGATCCATCAGATTCCTCGGCAACAAATGTCGCAGAACCAATTGCTGAAACACCGAAATCAATATCAACATCATCAGCCGCAAGAGAGCTGTTAGCGGCGGTGAAGCAGCCTGTTTCAAAAAGCAATTTAAGTAATTCTGTTGGACAGGCTCGGTCTGAAAAAACAATAGAGACTCCATTGCAAGCTCAGGCAATTACTACGGTAAAAGGGGATACTTTAAGTGCACTGCTGGGGCAAATTAAAGTTCAAGATGTCAATCTCGATCAATTGTTGCTTGGCGTTTACAGGGCTAATCCTTCAGCGTTTGCTGATGGAAATATGAATCGTTTAAAAGTCGGCAAAATAATTAATATTCCTAGCGTGGAGATTTTACAAGCCATCAGTAAAAGTGAGGCGAGGGAAGAGGTTAATGCACAGGTTGCAAATTGGCATGCTTACGCAACAAAACTTGCTGATGCAGCAACGCATGCTGATGAGACTGAAAATTCAGCGAGTCAGCTAACCCGTGGAAAAATTATCGCTAAAGCAGAGGATAAAGCAGCACCTGCTTCAGAAGGCTCCCGTGATGTTGTGAAGCTGACAAAAACTGAAACCGAAAAATCAAAAGTTAGCGATCTAAACCCTCAGCATGGTGCATATGACTCAGCGAAAACAGTTGCAAATATCCAAGATGATATAGCGGCTAAAGAAAATGAGAATAAAGATGCAGATGAAAAATCTGCTTTTTTGCAAAAACAAATTTCTGATATGAAGAAGTTGTTAACGCTCAGAAGTAAGGGTTTAGCTGACGCTCAAAACAATGCTGAGCAGGTGCCAAGCAATCACAATGAATTTCCAAACAATTTATCTGATATTGATCCAGTCGTTTTAGCGGTGTCTGGAGCTATTATTACCTTCGTCCTTGCATTAATTTGGCTAAACAGAAGAAAGCACAAGCGCGCTTTATCAGGTAACGAATCCGTAAATTTGGATGATAAAACGTTTTCTGAACCCCTGGCTGAAAATAGCACCGACTCTATAGGCTTTGTGAATAACTCTTCATCGTCAGGTCAGGCTATTGTTGATGCTAATGAGACCGGTCTTGTAATCGAGGCTAATGCTTTAGTTGCAGACGGAACTCAAGCAGTGGGCGATATTTCGCCACCTGATATCGCTAGTTCATATGCTAGTGAGGCTGAATTGGACGCATCTGCAAATAAGCCGCTAGAGATGGATTTGACAAGCATCAGTTTAGACTTTGAGTCAGCACCTCAGTTGACTGTGGCAGATATTCAAGCGGCACCTATCCCAGATGCATTTAACGGCGACTTTTCAAATCTGCTAAAGATAAATGTAAAGCCGAAGTCTGACAAAGTTTCGCAGCCATCAACAATATCAAAATCTGTAGCCAAGCCGATCAGGTCGAGCAAGACCAAAATTAACACATCGAACCTTGAGGAGTCGTCGGAGGTTGCGACGAAACTTGAACTTGCAGCAGCCTATATCGATATGGAAGATAAAAAAGGCGCACTTGCATTATTAAGAGAAGCCATTAACGAAGGAGGTCCTGAGCAGCGTGCCCGTGCTCAAGACCTCATTGATCGCCTGACTTAATGAAACAACTTATAAAATCAGCCGGGCGATCAAGTCCGGTTTTTTTATTCGATTCAGCGGGATTGCACCCGGCCGTCAAGATACTGGCATTGATATTGATGACAGTCTCTATCCCGTTAATTTCATTTAACGGTCTGGCCATCTTATTTCTATTGCTTTCAATCGGACTCATACGTTTTAGAGTCAATCGTTTTCTCAAGATGATGTTGCGCATGCGTTGGTTGTTTCTTTCTATATGGCTTATTTATGCCTTTACCACGCCTGGTGAATACCTTCATGGTTGGCCGATTGATTTAATGCCTACCTATGAAGGTTTGCGAGTTGGTTTTATGCAGATTTTTAGGATCGCTATGGTGCTAGCTGGTGTGAGCATCTTGATGGCTTCTGCAACACAGGAAAAATTAATGCTGGGAATTTACCACTTGCTACGGCCGCTTGGGGTATTGGGTATCCGATGTGAACGTTTTACAGCAAGGCTATATCTCACCTTAAAATACATTGAAAATGCCAATCCTCAGTCGAGCATGCCGTTAATAAGCTTGGGTTGGCACCACAGATTTGAAGCTTTGCTTGATGACGCTACGAAATTGGCGAAGCTTGAAATCATTCATCTTGAAAATACGCCTTTTTCAAAGCTTGATTACCTTTGTCTCGCTTTTATGCTTGTATTGCTGGGCGCTTTGCTTGGAGTCTCAGTTGGAGTTTTACGATGAGAATTGCCTTGGCCTTGGAATATGATGGACATCTTTTTTGTGGTTGGCAGACTCAACCTGATGGCTGCGGTGTTCAAAATCGGCTGGAAGGTGCTTTGTCTGAAATGGCCGGGCATGAGGTGGGCGTTGTAGCTGCTGGACGCACCGATGCTGGCGTTCATGCCTTGTGCCAAGTAGTTCACTTCGACACGGAGACAATTCGGCCACTGAGTGCTTGGGTGCGAGGGATTAATGCTAACTTGCCGATGAGTTTACGCGTGCTTTGGGCGCAGGGAGTGTCTGACGAATTTCATGCGCGATTTTCAGCTCGACGTCGAGACTATCAGTTTATTTTATACAATGGCCCGGTGGGGCCGGCTGTAATGGCTAGTAAGTCTAGTTGGTTTCATCTGCCGCTGGATGTCAATAAAATGGATGAAGCGGCTAGATATTTTGAAGGTGAGCATGATTTTAGTGCATTTCGTGCTTCTGAGTGCCAAGCGAAATCGCCTGTCAGAACGCTTTATCAAGCGGAAGTAAAAAAACATGGTGACTGCATCGTATTTAACTTTTCGGGTAATGCGTTTTTGCATCATCAAGTTCGGAATATGGTAGGGGCGTTAGTCTATGTAGGTAAAGGAAGTTTTGAGCCTGATCACATTTATACTTTATTGCAACAACGTGATCGCACCAAGTCGCCCCCCACATTTTCGCCAGATGGTTTGTATTTGACAGGGGTAGGCTATGAAGCGCATTGGGACTTGCCTTCAACTCGGCGATATATTCAGTTTTTCACCTCAAGCACCAACTAAGCTGTGACAGTTTTACGGGTTTCGGTTACGCTATCATCTTTAATATTAAATTCTTTTTATCTGTGCGAACTCGTGTAAAAATTTGTGGGATCACTCGCGTTGAAGATGCACTTGAAGCGGTTAAGCAAGGTGCGGATGCGATTGGCATAGTTTTTTACGCGCCCAGTCCTCGTAACGTCAACATCGCGCAAGCGGCTGAAATTGCTTCCGCAGTCCCGCCTTTCGTCTCCGTTGTTGGTCTTTTTGTGGATGCTGAGCCTGCATTTATTCAAGAGGTACTTGCCTCAGTAAAGCTAGATATACTTCAATTTCATGGAGATGAGACTCCTTCAGCATGTCGTCAATATTCACGGCCTTATATGAAGGCAATTCGCGTTAAAAACGGTACAAATTTGGTACAATACGCACATGATTATGCGGATGCAAAAGCACTTTTATTAGATGCTTTTGCTGAAGGGGTTCCTGGCGGCACAGGTTTAGTTTTTGATTGGGCGTTAATCCCTAAAAATTTACCTTTACCAGTTGTGTTGGCGGGTGGCTTAAATGCTGAAAATGTTGCTGTGGCGATTGAACAAGTTCGACCCTACGCGGTCGATATAAGCGGCGGTGTTGAAATCAATAAAGGGATCAAGGATGCAGTGAAAATCGCTGCATTCATGCGAGGAGTCAGTAATGCAACTATATGATATGCCAGATGAACGTGGTCACTTTGGCCCTTACGGCGGAATTTTTGTCTCTGAAACATTGGTAGAGGCGCTTGAAGAGCTACGTTTGATGTACGAGAAGTATCGTCACGATACGGAGTTCTTAGCGGAATTTGCACATGATCTCAAACATTTCGTTGGTCGTCCAAGTCCAATTTACCATGCAAAACGCTGGTCCGATAAGGTTGGTGGCGCGCAAATTTATTTGAAGCGTGAAGACTTGAACCATACTGGTGCTCACAAGGTGAATAATACGGTTGGTCAAGCTTTGCTTGCTAAGCGTATGTGTAAACCGCGCGTAATTGCTGAAACTGGCGCAGGTCAGCATGGCGTGGCTACGGCGACTATTGCTGCTCGTTTAGGTCTCGAGTGCGTTGTTTATATGGGGTCTGAAGATATCAAGCGTCAGGCACCTAACGTTTATCGTATGAAGCTTTTGGGCGCGACTGTTGTGCCAGTTGAAAGCGGTTCAAAAACCCTGAAAGATGCGCTTAATGAAGCAATGCGTGATTGGGTCACCAACATTGAAAACACTTTCTACATTATCGGCACTGTCGCTGGTCCACACCCTTATCCAATGATGGTGCGTGACTTCCAAGCTGTCATTGGCGTGGAAGCAAAAATTCAAATGAATGAAATAGTGGGTCGTCAACCAGACGCAGTGCTTGCTTGTGTTGGTGGCGGGTCAAATGCAATGGGCATTTTTTACCCATACATTAATGAAGCAGGCGTGAAGCTTATTGGTGTTGAAGCTGCGGGCCATGGTATTGAAACAGGTAAGCATGCTGCGCCTCTCACCGCGAATAGTGCCGTGGGTGTATTACACGGCAATCGTACCTATTTGATGCAAGATGAAGATGGTCAAATTATCGAAACCCATTCAGTTTCAGCAGGTCTGGATTATCCAGGTGTTGGTCCTGAGCATGCGTGGCTCAAAGACATCAAGCGTGCAGAGTATGTTGCTATTACGGATGATGACGCCATGGCTGCTTTTCATAGCTTGTGTCGTACTGAAGGCATTATTCCTGCATTAGAGTCTAGTCATGCGCTGGCTTATGCTGAAAAGCTGGCCAAGACCATGTCACCAGAGCAAATTATTTTGGTTAACCTTTCCGGTCGTGGTGATAAAGACATGAACACTGTTGCTCAACTTTCTGGAATTACTCTTTAATCCTATGTCACGTATTCAAACAACTTTTGCAACGCTTAAGCAATCTGGCAAAAAAGCCTTAATTCCATTTATTACGGCGGGCGATCCACATCCTGATCAAACTGTTGCGATGCTTCATGGTTTGGTCAAAGCAGGTGCCGACTTAATTGAGTTGGGCGTTCCTTTTTCTGACCCGATGGCAGATGGTCCGGTCATTCAACGCGCAAGTGAGCGGGCTCTTGTGCATAAAGTTGGATTACGACATGTGCTGGCAATGGTGAAAGAGTTTCGTCAGCAAGATGATAAAACACCAATCATTTTAATGGGGTACGCCAATCCTATTGAAGCCATGGGCATAGAGAAGTTTGCGAATGCTGCCAAAGATGCGGGCATTGACGGCATGTTGACGGTTGATTACCCACCGGAAGAGTCCATTGAGTTTAATGCGATGCTTAAAGCGCGTGTTATTGATCCAGTGTTCCTGTTATCTCCAACCACAGATAAAGCGCGTGTTGATATTATCGTTAATCAAGCTAGTGGCTTTATTTATTATGTATCACTCAAGGGCGTTACTGGCTCTAAGAACCTAGATATTATTGAGGTTGCTGATCGCGTGGCCTCGATTCGATCACAAACTAACTTACCTATCGGTGTTGGCTTTGGTGTGCGAGATTCAGAAACAGCCAAGGCGGTAGCGAGTGTTGCAGATGCAGTAGTCGTGGGAAGTCGCATGGTGCAAGAGGTTGAAAAATCAAATTCAGATAACGTGGTGGCAAACTTAATGGCCCTGACTGCAGAGCTTCGTGCAGCCATTGATGCCTAATCGATATTAATAACTCGTTCAAACAAGAAAAAGGGAATAAGCAATGAGTTGGTTACAAAAAATCCTACCACCAAAAATTAATCGAGTGATTGGCCCAAGCAAGAAGAATGTGCCAGAAGGGCTTTGGAGTAAGTGTCCAAAGTGTGATTCCGTTTTATATCGTACAGATTTAGATGCCAACGCTGAAGTATGTCCTAAGTGTGATTATCACAACCGTATTTCTGCAAGAGATCGATTAAATGTCTTGCTTGATGAAGAGGGTCGTATTGAGATTGGCGCAGAAGTCCAGCCTATAGACCCTTTAAAATTCAAAGACACTAAACGTTACGCTGATCGTATTAAAGCCTCACAAAGTGAAGTGGGTGAGACGGATGCATTGCTTGTAATGCAAGGTAGCATTAAGCAAGTGCCTGTCGTTGTAGCATCATTTGAATTTAAATTCATGGGCGGATCTATGGGCTCGGTGGTTGGTGAGCGTTTTGTGCGCGGTGTTCAAGCAGCGATTGATAGCAAATCCGCTTTTATTTGCGTATCAGCTAGTGGCGGCGCTCGGATGCAAGAAGGCTTATTTTCATTGATGCAAATGGCCAAAACAAGTGCCGCTCTGACTAAACTTAGCCAAGCTGGCTTGCCTTATATCTCCGTATTAACTGACCCAACAATGGGAGGCGTTTCAGCAAGTTTTGCCATGTTGGGTGACATTATTGTTGCTGAGCCACAAGCCTTGATTGGTTTTGCTGGTCCGCGTGTGATTGAACAAACGGTGCGTGAAACCCTGCCTGATGGCTTCCAGCGTGCTGAATTTTTAGTGGAGCATGGCGCTGTTGATATGATCATTGATCGTCGTGAAATGCGTGATAAATTATCTGTGTTGATTGCTAATTTAATGAAGTTGCCTGTTGCAGCCTAATTAACTACTTTTGACGATTCACGGATACTTACACCAAATTGCCTGAGCACCCTGATTTTTCAGCCAAGTCTATCGCTGATTTTGATTTAAACGACTGGCTTAACTATATTGAGGCGCTTCATCCCAAAGATATTGAAATGGGCTTGGGGCGAGTCAACCAAGTCAAGGCAAGGTTAAACCTTCAATACCAATTCCCTGTAATTATGGTGGCTGGTACTAACGGCAAAGGCTCAACCTGCGCCATGCTGGAACACATTTACCACGCTGCTGGTTATCGTGTTGCAAGCTACTCTTCTCCCCATTTACTGCATTACAACGAACGTATTCGTATCGCTTGCCATGAAATTAGCGACGAAGATTTAATCAGGGCTTTTCAAGCGGTCGAATTTGCACGACAAGAAATAAAACTCACCTATTTTGAATTTGGTACCTTGGCCGCCATGTGGCACCTTTGTGCTTCAAATGTCGATCTAGCAATACTTGAAGTGGGTTTGGGTGGGCGGCTAGATGCTGTTAATGCATTTGAACCAAGCTGCACCATTGTAACCAGTGTTGATTTAGATCACATGGAGTTTTTAGGCGATACGCGTGAGCTGATTGGTGCTGAAAAAGCGGGTATATTTAGAAAAAATATTGCTGCTATTTGTGGGGACTTGTCTCCACCAATTTCTTTAATTCAACATGCGCAAAATGTTGGTGCTTCACTTAAGCTTATTCAGCAGGACTTTCAATTAGAACGTCAGCAAGATTGCTGGCGCTATTCAAGTACTCAATACACGCTCGATGAGTTGCCAATGCCAGCGCTAGTGGGGGATTTTCAGTTACACAACGCTTCTTGTGTCATTGCGGCGATTGAGTCATTGCAGTCAATATTACCGGTGAGTAAAGGCGCTATTTGCGACGGGTTATTGACGGTGCGATTACATGGTCGTTATCAGTACCTTTCATCTAAGCCAGATGTAATTTTGGATGTGGCTCATAATCCGCACGCGGCGAAGTCATTAGCTGCCAATCTTAAGAGTACGGTTACACAAGGGAAGACCATCGCCGTGTTTGCGATGTTGGCCGATAAAGATATTAAGGGTGTGATCCAAGCAATTGCTGGTGAAATTGATGAGTGGTATGTGGCAGGCATTACTCATGTTCGCGGTGCTGATGGATTGATGATTCAACAGATCGTCAATGCAGAGCTGCCTGAAGCGGTGATTCAATTATTTGATGGCGTTGAAAATGCCTATGATCAAGCCTGTATTAATGCTAATGAAAATGATAGAATTATTATATTAGGATCATTTTTCACGGTCGCTGAAGTGATGCGTACTTTGCTAACAGCCACATTTAAAAATAGGACGATCAACAATGGCCCAAGATAACCTGCAATCTCAGGGCGAGCAGGAAATCCAATTCAAAAAGCGTGCAAGAAGACGATTAGTAGGAGCGGTAGCGCTGGTATTGCTGATGATTGTCTTATTGCCTATCTTGCTTGAAGATAAGTTGGCGCAAACACGTAAAGAAGATGTTGTAATATCCATCCCCAGCCAAGATAATCAGTTTCAAACTAAGCCAGAAGGAGGTTCCGTCAGTCAAGACCAGCCCGTAAAGACTAGCGCAGTTCCTTCGTCAGCATTGAATGCTCCTGTGGCGGATAGCAGCCTAACTGACAACCAAGTGCCAGCTAGCAATGTTCCAACTAACCCTGCGCCTGTCAATCAAGCCCAGCCTATCGAACCGCCAGCTCCAGTTGTTGAGAGCAAGCCTGTCGCAAGTCCTCCAGAGGTCAAAGCGCCAACAAAAGAAGAAGCTAAGCCTAAGAAAGTTCAGGCTGATGTAATGGCGGAAGATATTTCTAGTGCGGCAAGTATTTATCTTCAAATCGGCGTATTTTCAGACCCGGAAAACGTAAAGAAAATGCAAGTGCAGTTATCCGATAAGGGACTCAAATCAAAAAGCGAATTGATTGATACATCTAAAGGCAAAAAAACTCGATTAAGAGTTGGTCCTTTTAACACTAAAAAAGAGGCTGAATTAGCATTGGCTAAACTAAAGTCCCTGAAATTGGCCGCCATCGTGGTGAATAATTAGTGACTAGCTTTGACTATATTGCGCTAGCAATTGTTGGCTTATCTATTCTTATTAGTATGACGCGTGGCTTTGTGCGCGAAGTGCTTGCGCTCATTGGTTGGCTAGCCGCTTTTTTTGTGGCAAAAACATACACTTTGGAATTAGCGCCTTTGCTGCCTAAAGCGATTCCTACAGAAACCTTGCAGTATTTGGCGGGTTTTATCATTTTATTCTTGGCTACCTTGCTAATTAGTAGCTTGCTCGCGATTGCGCTCTCTCAAATTTTCCAAAAGGTGGGTTTGAGCTGGCTTGATCGTGGTTTAGGCGCAATATTTGGTACATTGCGTGGTGTGATGATTGTTGGGGTGATTGTTTTTTTGTGTGGCCTAACAGATTTGCCCAAAGAAGGCGCATGGCGAGGTGCGATCTTGAGTGCTCCCTTGGAAGCAATGGTCCTTAGTGCAATGCCTTGGATGCCCAAAGCAATCGCTGATCGCGTAAAGTTTGATTCGTAAATAATGTAGTATTTTTCAGCGAATCTCATTGTAGAATGTTCGCTTGAAGTATATCTCTAGCAGTATGTCAAAAATTGAATTTTTAGTTACAAAGGCAAAATAAACAATGTGCGGAATTATCGGTATTGTCGCTAAAAACCCAGTTAACCATTTACTCTATGATGGTTTGTTGGTGCTACAGCATCGTGGTCAAGATGCGGCAGGTATTGTGACCTGCGATGGCAATACCTTCTACATGCACAAAAATAATGGCCTTGTACAAGATGTATTTCAAACACGTCACATGCGTAGTCTTCAAGGTAATGCTGGTATCGCGCATGTGCGCTATCCAACTGCAGGCTCATCATCAGCCGCTGAAGCTCAGCCTTTCTATGTGAACTCTCCATTCGGCATTGTGCTTGGCCATAACGGCAACTTGACCAACTCGCCACAATTAAAACAAGAGATGTTCCGTCAGGATTTACGTCACATTAATACTAATTCAGATTCTGAAGTGTTGTTGAATGTACTGGCGCACGAAATTGAGCAAACCGCTCAAAGCGCAGTGCTTAATTCCGACATGATTTTTGATGCGGTGACTGGCGTGCACAAGCGTGTAAAAGGCGCTTACGCTGTTGTTGCGATGGTTGCAAACTTCGGACTGCTCGCTTTCCGTGACCCGCATGGTATTCGTCCTTTGGTGATTGGTAAATTAGAAACCGAAAAAGGCGTTGAATATATCGTCGCTTCTGAAAGTGTCGCACTCGATGTGCTTGGCTTTAAGTTGGTGCGCGATGTAGAACCCGGCGAGGCCGTATTTATTGACATGGATGGTAATTTTTACTCACGTCAATGTGCCGAGAATGCTGCATTAACGCCATGTATTTTTGAATATGTTTACTTAGCACGTCCTGATTCATTAATTGATGGTGTATCTGTTTACCAAACACGTTTGCACATGGGTGAAAGCCTTGCTGAAAAAATTAAGCGTGAATGGAAGGATTTGAAAATTGATGTGGTGATTCCTATCCCTGACACCAGTCGTCCAAGTGCATTACAGTTAGCGAATGCGCTGAATGTGACTTATCGTGAAGGCTTCATTAAGAATCGCTACATTGGCCGTACATTTATTATGCCTGGCCAAGCCTTACGTGAAAAATCGGTACGTCAGAAACTCAATCCAATTGGCATGGAGTTTAAGGGCAAGAACGTATTACTCGTTGATGACTCAATTGTGCGTGGGACAACTTCACAACAAATCGTGCAAATGGCGCGTGATGCAGGTGCGAATAAGGTTTATTTTGCCTCAGCGGCGCCTCCAGTTCGTTTTCCAAACGTGTATGGCATTGATATGCCAACACGTAATGAATTATTAGCAACCGGCCGAACTGATGAGCAGATCTGTAAAGAAATTGGTGCGGATGCGCTGATTTATCAGGATCTTGATGCTTTAGTGTCTGCTGTGCAATTAAGTAATCCAAAAATTAAAGTATTTGACTGCTCATGTTTCGATGGCAAATATGTGACTGGCGATATTAATGAAGCTTATTTGACCACAATTGAGCGCGCGCGTGGCGATGGCGACAAGGTTAAAAAACCAGCAAATTCAATTACGCAGATGGACTTAAATCTGGTGAATACCAAAGAGCACGAGGAAGAAGCTATTTAACGGACCTTTTCTCGCTTGCTTGACGACATTAAGCTTGAGAGATAGTATGGAAATGCGCTGATTTGAGTTGCTTAAAAGCATGTCTCAGCTTGCGGGCGCTCAATAAATTCAGCTAAAGCGAGTGCTAGTATCAGCAAACCCGTTTTAGCCTAATCGCGAAACGGGTTTTTTTATGTCTCAAGTGAGACAAGTAGAGGTTATCAGATGGCAACAAATATTGATTTAAATGGTTTTGATGAGCGAGCATGGCATCCTGAGACGCTTGGCGTGAGAGCGGGCAATCAAATGACAGAGTTTGGCGAAAATTCAGAAGCCTTGTTTCTGAATTCAAGCTTTCGCTTCAAAAGTGCTGCGCAAGCTGCCGCCCGATTTGGTGGTACTGAGCCTGGCAATATTTATTCACGTTTTACCAATCCTACTGTTTCGATGTTTCAAGATAAGCTAGCGGCCTTGGAAGACGCTGAGCAATGTGTAGCGACATCTAGTGGTATGTCAGCAATCTTGGCCTGCGTGATGGGCTTATGTAATGCTGGCGACCATATTGTGGCGTCTCGCAGTATTTTTGGGACGAGTGTTCAGCTATTTAGCAATATTCTCAAACGCTGGGGTTTGGAAGTAACGTTTGTGTCGCTTACTGACCTAAAAGATTGGCAGGGCGCGATCACGCCTAGAACTAAATTATTTTTTGTAGAATCGCCATCGAATCCATTAACCGAGGTTTGTGATATTACGGCCTTGGCCAAGATAGCACATGATGCCAACGCGTTATTAGTGGTGGATAATTGCTTTTGTACGCCAGCCATTCAGCTACCGCTTAAGCTTGGTGCAGACATCATTATTCATTCTGCGACCAAATATATCGACGGGCAAGGCAGATGTCTAGGCGGAGCCGTGCTGGGCTCAAAAGTCCATATGGAACCTGTTTATGGTTTTTTAAGAACAGCGGGTGTCACCATGAGCGCATTCAATGCATGGGTATTCCTGAAAGGACTAGAGACTTTATTTATACGCATGGAAGCACATGCTAAGAATGCTTTGGCTTTGGCCACTTGGTTAGAAGCTCAGCCAAAAGTGTCATGTGTTTTCTATCCGGGGCTCAAATCTCACCCACAACATGCGCTTGCGATGAGACAGCAGCTGAGTGGTGGCGGAATTGTCAGCTTTGAAGTAAAGCCTAAATCGGGCCAAACTTCACAAGAGGCAGCATGGGAGCTAATTGACGCGACTAAGCTGATTTCAATCACAGCTAATTTGGGCGATGCCAAAAGCACGATTACGCATCCAGCAACAACGACCCATAGTCGTGTCACTGCTGAGGCAAGAGCTGCAGCGGGTATTACGGATGGCTTGGTAAGAATCGCTGTAGGCTTGGAACATGTTGAAGACTTGAAAGCCGATTTGGTTTTGTTGTCTAGATAGACTATTTAACAAATAAAAAAGGAGCCTTTGGCTCCTTTTTTATTGCTGATGGTTTTACTCAATTAGCGCAGGGTTCTGCCAAACATTTGTAGTGCTAATTGGTAGCCAGTTGCAGCTAATTGTGGATCGTAACGTTCACCTTCATCACGCATGAACGCATGTTGGCCATTAAATTCATGCCATGTGAACTTAAGATCGGTTGCATTAAGGTCGCTATAAACCTGTGCACGTCCTGCCGCGGGGATGTGTGGGTCTTGCTTGCCCCAAATCATCAGCAACTCACCTTTGATTTTATCCAAGTTTTCCATGCTGTGTTGACCAGGCTTGTTTGGAATCACTTGTGTGTGCAAATCAGTCGCATAGAAACAGGCGGTTGATTTAACCTCTGCTTGCAACGCAGCGCGGAAAGCTAAGTGACCGCCGATACAAAAACCCATCGCACCAATATCACCCGAACACCAAGCTTGTTTCTTAACAAATTCAATCATTGCTTGGTTATCTGTGTCGTAGCCTTGCACGTCTTTAGCAGCTTTGTCCGCATTGCCTTTGTCACGGCCTGCGTCGTCATAGCCAAGTACCGTGCCAATTGGATTAAGCTCGTGGAATACTTCAGGCACAAGTACCGCATAACCGTGACCAGCCATAAAGCGTGCTGCACGTTCAATTGGACCAGTTTGCTGGAAAATTTCTGAATAAAATAAAATGGCCGGATAGGCACCTTCGCCAGCAGGGCGATGCACATAGGTGCGCATGACGCCTGTCGGGGTTGGTAAATCAACAATATGACTGTGAATGTTCACGAAGGTATCCTCAAAATATTTTTTAATTGTATTGCTTAAAGGTGAGATTTTACAATATTTCAGGATTGTGTGATGCACCAAGTTTGATGCATCAAGTGAGACAAGATTGCTTGGGGTATAATTGCGCTTATGCTAGAAATCTTAACACTCATCACTTCAATCCTTGCACTGCTATTGTTAGTTGTGTTGTTGCGTCAATCTGCAAATAAGCCTTACGCAGAAAGCGCATTGCTTGTTCAGCTTGAAGAAAAGCATAGAGCGATGCTGCTCGATTTAAATGATGGACTTAATAAATTAGGGGATAGGCTGAATGCCTCGTCTCAAGAGTCTAGTGAGCGGCTAAGAACCGCAGTTGCCCAAGAACTAGCCCAAACCCGCGAAGCGATGCAGGCTTTGCAAACAGCGCAAACGGCTAGCTTGGCACAAACGCGTGAAAACGTTATTGAAAAACTCCACACCACATTGGCAGAGCAGGGTAAGGCTGAACAAGCGCTTATACAGGCTACGATGCGCAATGCCACGATGCAATTGACTGCGAGCATTGAAAGCCTGAGTAAGGTGGTCGATACGCGCCTAGAAGAGATTAGCGGTAAAGTGACCGAGCGCCTAGACGAAGGCTTTAAGAAAACAAACGATACCTTTGTGCGTGTTATGGAGCGCTTGGCGACCATTGATAAGGCACAAGAAAAGATTGATGGTTTAACGACGAATGTGGTGAGCTTGCAAGCATTGCTTGGCGACAAGCGTTCACGTGGTGCCTTTGGTGAGGTTCAGCTTGAGGGTTTGGTACGAAACGTAATGCCTAATGGCACTTATGAGATGCAGTACTCTCTGCCTAACGGCACCCGCGTTGATTGTGCTTTGTTCTTACCTGAGCCTACCGGCATGGTGGCTGTGGACTCAAAATTCCCACTTGAAAATTATCACCGGATGTACGAAAGCGGCGTGACGGATGCTGAAAAAATTACAGCGCAACGTCAGTTCAAAGCTGACGTTAAAAAGCATGTAGATGATATTGCGAGTAAATACATTATTGCCGATCTGACGTCAGATGGCGCTGTGATGTTTATTCCTGCAGAGGCTGTGTTTGCCGAAATTCATGCGAATCATCGTGACATTGTGGATTACGCCATGGCGAAAAACGTATGGGTGGTATCCCCAACTACTTTGATGGCGGTGCTCAATACGGCACGTGCGGTATTGAAAGATGTCGAAACCCGCAAGCAAGTGCACATTATCAAAGAAGAGCTAGGTAAGTTGGGTAAAGAGTTTGGCCGCTTTGATACTCGCATGAAGAAACTTGCCGATCATATTCGATTGGCACATGAAGATGCGCTGGATGTACAAACAACCAGTCAGAAAATTTCGCGTCGCTTTTTGCAAATTGAGCGCGTAGAGCTTGCTGGCGATGCGGCTTCGTTAGCATTGCCAATTGATGAAATTGTGGATGCTGATGGCATGGGAGCTGATTAATTGATTACCGTACTTTACTTTGCAAGATTAAAAGAATCGCTTAATTACTCGACTGAAGAGATAGATTTACCTGCCGATGTGAATAGCATTGCTGCACTTAAGCTTCATCTAGCAAAGCGTGGCGAGGCTTGGGCGAATTTATTTAATGGTAAGCAAACGATACGCGCAGCCATTAACCATGCCTTGGTTGAGAATGATGCCGTGATTAAAAACGGTGATGAAGTCGCTTTCTTTCCCCCGGTGACAGGCGGCTAACTCAAGACTATGACGGTGCGGGTGCAAACTGAAGATTTCGATGTGGGTGCTGAGATCAATGACTTGCGACGGATTAGCCCAAATATTGGCGCGGTTGTTTCTTTTGTCGGACAAGTTCGAGATTTAAATGATGGCGACAATGTTGCAGCCATGACCTTGGAGCATTATCCAGGGATGACTGAAAAGTCGCTTGCTGGTATTGTCGAGCAAGCGCAAGGTAGATGGCCGATTGCTAATGTCTTGGTCATTCATCGCGTGGGTGAGTTGAGGCCGCTAGATCAGATTGTGTTGGTCTTGGTCGCCTCAACGCATCGCAAAGACGCTTTTGCTGCATGTGAGTTCATCATGGACTACTTAAAAACAGAAGCGCCGTTTTGGAAAAAAGAACAAACGCCTGATGGTGAACGCTGGGTGGAAGCGAAAGATTCTGATGACCAAGCCCGAAGCCGTTGGCAACAATAAATACAATTAACGATTAGAAAATACTGAATGGTATCCTCCTTAAAAGCATCTCAACTTAATCTTCCATTGCAGGCAACTGATCTTGGCTTTGCAAATACATCCATGCTGAATCTTGATAGTTTTCCTAAATGGATAGGGCAAGCTGATGCTGAGCAAGCGACCAATTTTGGATTAAGTATTTTTCAGCCTGGCTTTAATATGTTGGTGCTGGGTGAGTCTGGAAGTGGTCGCAAGTCATTAACCTTGCATGCGATTCAAGCTGCTTCCGCTCATCGTCCTAAGCCGCATGACTTAGTCTTGCTTTACCACTTCGAAACCCCCGAAAAACCGCTCGCGCTCTACTTGAATGCTGGTCATGGCGTCCGCCTTCGTGTTGAGATGGATGCTTTTATTCGTCAAATGATTAAGTTTATCCCTGATCTGATCGCGCAGACTGCGGCTAAGGAAGAAGCAAAGCCTGAAAACCCAGCCAATAAAGACGCAGATCCAAAAGAAACTGACAGCATCACTAACATGGAGCTTAAGCTTGCTGAGCAGTTAAAGCATGCGCTAGAAGCATTTTTTACTGAACAGTTTGCCCGTTTGATTATGATTGTGAAGGGCGATGCAAGTCCTTTTGCGATGACTGAGTTGCTCAAGTTTGATCTTCATCTAGCTGCCTTGATGCGCGATGTTTGTGAAAATATTGAAATTTTTAATCAAGGCTCAAGCGCTGAAAATGAGGGTTTGCTTGAAGGATTCTTGGGTCGTTTTCGTGTCAATGTCATGGTGGATAATGCGGCTTATCTTGCTGATGCCAATTTAGGATCACCAGTGATTTTTGATGAAGATCCTAGCTTTAGCTCACTCTTTGGCGGATTAGAAAGTGCGGATAGCAGTAGTAATACTGCAGACTTCATGCGCCTTCGTGCGGGTAACTTGCTTAAAGCGCATGGTGGTACCTTGATGCTTTATTTGCGCGACATCAACGCGGATCAGCAATCAGGGGTTCAGATTTTAGAAAAGCTTCACCGTTTTTTACGCAACGGCACCATCCAGATTGAAGAGGCAAGTGGCACCCCAGGGCAAAGCGCTGGGACTCATTTTGCGCCAGAGGCATTAGCGGCCAATGTAAAGTTGGTGTTGATTGCAACGCGTGAGGAGTATTACGCCTTGCAGGATGAGCTACCAGAGTTTGCGCGCTACTTCCAAGTTAAAGTCGATTTTGTGGAGAGCATGCAAGCTAACGAGGCGTCTTATTTAGCGATTGCTGGTTTAGTTGCAAAATTCTGCCACCAACATGCATTAAAGCCTTTTGCTGCCGATGCGGTTGTAAAACTGATTCGATTTATGCAGCGCACCATAGACGACCAAATGCGGATTGGGACACGCTTTTCATTACTCGAAAAGCTAGCACTAGAAAGTACTGTGATGGCGAATATTGTCTCTTCCGAGTTCGTTTCAGCCGTTCATGTGCAATCTGCTTTAGATGCCCGTAAAAAGCGCCACAACAGCCCAGAGCGTCAGTTGCGCGAATCAATGATTGACGGCGAGGTCATGATTAATTTGACGGGTGAGCAGGTGGGTCAGATCAATGGCCTAACGCATATCGACTTGGGTGACATGAGTTTCGGTTCACCGGTCCGGATTTCGGCAAGATGCTATGCAGGGGCCGAAGGGGTCATTAATATTGACCGTGAGGTCGCAATGACAGGCCCTAATCATGATAAGGGCTTGATGATTCTGCGTAGCTGGCTCTCGGCAAGCTTTAGTAGTTTGACGCCGTTATCGCTCACTGCGTCCTTGGTGTTTGAACAAGAGTATTATGGCGTAGAAGGCGATTCTGCCTCCTGTGCTGAGCTCTATGCCTTGCTTTCAGCCTTATCCGGCGTGCCGATTAAACAAGGCCTCGCTGTCACTGGCGCCATGAATCAGCACGGTGAAGTCATGGCCATTGGTGGTCTCAATGAAAAAATTGAAGGCTACTTCCGAATTTGTAAGGCAATCGGCTTGGATGGCAAGCAAGGCGTGTTAATCCCTAGTCGTAATCTCGCACACTTGTTACTCGAGGATGAGGTTATTGAGGCGGTTAAGGCAGGCCAGTTCAATATTTACCCTGTGAGTAATGTGCTTGAGGCGATTGAGCTGTTAACTGATGTGCCAGCGGGTACTTGGTCAGGTGATCGTTATGCTGAAAACTCAGTCCTTGGTCGTGCGCAGCATCACCTCGAGACCTTCCGCATGTCGCTGCAACATAACCGCGCGATTCAGTTAAATCAACCTCGTTAAGTTTAAGTATGGCGATAGATCAAAGTGCTGATGGGAAATGCCGTTTAGATAAATGGCTTTGGGCGGCGCGGTTTTATAAAACCCGAAGCCTAGCAACGGATGCGATTGATGGTGGCAAGGTTCATGTGGACGGTGATCGGGTTAAACCCGCAAAGGAAGTGCGAATTGGGCAATTGATTCATATTCGCCGTAAAGAGCTGGATATGGAAGTCGTGGTCAAGGCCTTATCAGTCGCGCGGAGGGGCGCGCCAGAAGCAGCGCTGCTTTATGACGAAACGCCAGAGAGTGTGGCCAAAAGAGATAATGCCGCTGTCACAAAAGAGGCGGACCATGCTAAGCGTGAGAGAGGGGCGGGGCGGCCGACCAAAAGACAACTCAGGGATATTAAGAAGTTTACTGGGGTTAGTAACTTTTAAAATAAAAAAGGCGACCGCATGGTCGCCTTTTTCTTTAAATTAAATCCGCTTAATCTGAGTGATCAGTATAGGGAAATCTAACATGACCATAGCGCACAATCAAAATTGCTAGCGCAATCAGCAGGATGGAGCCTGAAAGTGCCCACATGCGAAATGCATCAAGCTCTTTAATTTCAAGCACCAAGAAGCGTGCTAAGGCAATGATGCCGATGTAGAGAGGATAGCGGACAGGTAGGTTACCAGAGCCAAGATAGTGGCCCAGCATCGACATCACCTCTAGGTAAAGAAACATCAGGAGTAAATCGCCCACAGTCAGCGCTTTGGCTTGCCAGATATGCGTGATCTCCTGAAACACAGCAAAGATCGTTGCAATGGCGATGATAATCAAAACGACCTGGCCAACAATACTTAAGCCGCGCTGCGTGATTTTGGTGAAGTGGTTTGGGGTCATCTTGCTAGCCTAATCATAATGTCGATCGTTAATTATAGCCTTCATGTTGTGAACATGCGGGCGCACTTTTCTATTCTTTATATTGTGTTCTTAGCCAAGCAGCCAACTCTACTTCAGTTTTTTGATCTGTTGCTACTTGAATGATCCAATCCCCAAGCGATAGATCATTAAACTTAATTCTAATATTATTAAGTGATAATGTCAGGAACAATATGGTTGCCGCAGTTCGTTTGTTTGCGTCATTAAAGCAGTGGCCTTTTGCAATAAAGGTGGCATAGCACGCTGCTAAGTCATAAGCGTCAGAGATGAATCCGTACTGTAAGCGATTATGTACCCGCTCTAGAACGGCTTCTAAAGACTTATCTTTGGCGAGCCCTTGCAGTTCATTAGGTCCAATAATCTGATAATGCAATTTTGTGACGTACGAAGTTTCTATAATCACGTACTGCATGATTATTTATCTTTCAGATATTCAAGGACGTGATCTATTTGACTCAATTCATTCTTGATGAACTCATCTATTTGTGCGTTTGATGCGCTGACAATCTCAATTTCAGAGACAGCGCTTTTAGGCACGAAGTAACCAATCGCCTCGTTGCGATTAAGGATGGCGACCGGTTGGTTGCCTGCTTTAGCGATGACTTTGTTGGGCTCACGAAGTTCGGTGAGAGATGCGGTGAGCGAACTTAATAATACTTCCATTTTTGGCCTCTTATTTAAATATACATTTAAATATACACTAAAATTAAGTGTATGAATAGCATCATACTTAAGGAGTCCGATAAATGGTATTAGCGTGCATTTGGTTTAGGGGCATTGGTCATATTTTTCAATGAATTTAGTAGATTACATAAAAGTGTATGCTACTTTTTCCAGGAAAATTTGAATTAATGTGTTGCGAAAATCAGCGCCAGTTCGCTAATCGTTTTATGCTTCTATGCTAGAATCTAAAGCATTCTTAGGGTGTTAGGTGGGGCATGATTCTAGTTACGGGTGGCGCAGGATTTATTGGGTCTAACTTTATTTTAGACTGGCTGACTCAATCAGATGAGGCTGTCTTAAACCTAGATTTGCTGACCTATGCTGGCAATCTAGAAAACCTATCTAGCCTTCAAGACGATCCGAGGCATGTTTTTGTTAAGGGCGATATTGGCGACACCAAGTTAGTTTCTGAGCTCCTCGATAAACACAAACCTCGGGCGGTGATTAACTTTGCCGCCGAGAGTCATGTCGATCGCTCGATTCATGGCCCCGAAGACTTTATTCAAACCAACGTGGTGGGGACCTTTCATCTGCTAGAGTCTGCGCGCGCTTATTGGGCTGAGCTTGACGAAGAAGCTAAGTCGGATTTCCGCTTTTTGCATGTGTCGACCGATGAGGTTTATGGCACACTGGGTAACAGCGACCCAGCCTTTACAGAGGCGACCCCTTACGCACCCAACAGCCCTTACTCGGCCTCCAAGGCCGCCTCGGATCACCTGGTGCGTGCGTATCACCACACCTACGGGCTACCTGTGTTGACAACAAATTGCTCTAACAACTACGGTCCCTATCACTTTCCTGAGAAGTTGATCCCCCTGTGCCTGCTTAATGCGATGGCCGGTAAGCCGCTACCCATCTATGGTGATGGCCAGCAGGTCAGAGACTGGCTTTTTGTGAAAGATCACTGTGGGGCCATCCGCCGCGTATTAGCTGAGGGTAAGCTAGGAGAGACATACAACGTAGGCGGCTGGAATGAGAAGGCTAACCTGAATGTGGTGAACACGCTTTGTGAGATTTTAGACGAACTGAAACCACGCGAAGATGGCTTAAGCTACAAGGCGCAGATTACGTTTGTGAAAGATAGGCCAGGCCATGACAGGCGTTATGCGATTGACGCAACAAAGATCGAGCGTGATTTGGGTTGGAAGCCTCAAGAGACCTTCGAGACCGGGATTCGTAAGACGGTGATCTGGTACATGGAAAATCAGTCTTGGGTTGCCAACGTGGTGAGCGGTGAATATCGTCAGTGGCTCAACAAGCAGTATAGCTAAGGCTTTTTATGAAGATTTTAGTGACAGGCAAAAACGGACAGGTTGGCTTTGAGCTCATGCGAAGTTTGGCCCCGCTTGGGACTGTGGTTGGCATCGACATTGATGAATGCGACCTGCAGGATATCTTAGCGATAGAGAGGCTTCTAGACAAAGTGCAGCCAGAATTGATAGTCAATCCTGCGGCCTATACCGCCGTAGATAAAGCTGAATCAGAGCCTACGCTGGCACACTCTATTAATGCAAAAGCCCCCGAAGTGATGGCCCAATATGCCGCCAGTCATAATATACCGATCATCCATTACTCAACTGACTATGTATTCGATGGCTTAAAAGAGGGTCAATATTTAGAGACCGATGAAGTAAATCCTCAGTCTGTGTATGGTAAGACCAAAGCCTTAGGGGAGGCAGCGGTTCGTAATAATGCCCCTAAACATATTATCTTGCGGACTAGCTGGGTATTTGGGAGTCATGGCGGAAATTTCTTAAAGACCATACTCAAGCTTGCCCAAGAGCGAGATAAACTAAGCATCGTTTCCGACCAGGTGGGTTCACCAACCTCGGCGGCTTTGTTGGCGGATGTCACAGCTGAAATTGTGAAACAGATATTTGAACCTGGCGCAATTCAAAAGTACGGCACCTACCATCTGGTGAGTGAAGGTGAAACCAGCTGGCATGGCTATGCGCAGTTGATCGTTGCAATTGCAAATGCCCTAGAGGTTAAAACAAAAATATATTCTGATGCCATCCAGCCAATGAAGACGGCGGACTATCCACTTCCTGCGCCAAGGCCAGCCAATTCTAGGTTAGACACTACCAAGATTAAGAATGTCTTTATGCTAACATTGCCATCCTGGCAGGACGACGTAACAAAGGTTTTGCAGGTACTTATTGATCCCAATGGTGAGGTGAAAACGAATGGCTAAAAATCGTAAGGGGATTATCCTCGCTGGTGGTACTGGGACAAGGCTGTACCCGGCTACATTGGCTGTTTCCAAACAGCTTCTCCCGGTCTTTGATAAGCCGATGATCTACTATCCGCTAACAACCCTAATGTTGGCTGGTATACGTGACATTTTGGTGATCTCAACCCCGCAAGACACGCCGAGGTTTGAGCAACTACTCGGAGATGGCAGTCAATGGGGTCTAAACATAAGCTATGAGATTCAGCCCAGCCCTGACGGCTTAGCCCAAGCGTTTTTGATTGGTGAGCAGTTTATTGGCAACGACCTCTCTGCATTGGTGCTGGGTGACAATATCTTCTACGGACACGATTTTCATCACTTGCTTGTGAACGCTAAAGCCAAAGAGGAGGGCGCCTCTGTGTTTGCCTACCATGTGCAAGATCCCGAACGATATGGGGTCGTTGAGTTTGATCATAACAACAAGGCCATCAGCATTGAAGAAAAGCCTGCCCAGCCCAAGTCAAGCTATGCAGTGACTGGACTCTATTTTTACGACCAAAATGTGGTTGAAATTGCTAAAAGTCTTCAACCATCTAAGCGCGGTGAGCTAGAGATCACAGATCTAAATCGCGTTTACCTAAAGCAAGGAAAACTTGATGTCGAGATCATGGGGCGAGGCTATGCCTGGCTTGATACTGGCACGCACGAGTCATTGTTAGAAGCAGGGCAGTTTATTGCTACTATTGAAAACCGTCAGGGCCTAAAGGTTGCCTGCCCTGAAGAGATAGCCTATCGCCAGCAATGGATTAACGCCGAGCAATTGCAAAAATTGGCTCAACCACTTGCAAAGAATGGATACGGAAAGTATCTACAAAATATACTAAAAGAGAAAATATTTTAATGAATGCAAAGCCACTCGCTATTTCTGATGTATTTCTAATTGAGCCCCAAGTTTTTGGGGACGAGCGCGGCTTCTTCTTTGAGAGCTTTAACCACGCCAAATTTGAAGCCACAATTGGCCGTCAGGTTACGTTCGTTCAAGACAACCACTCCAAGTCAGCTAAGGGCGTGCTGCGTGGTTTGCATTCACAAAATCCTAATCCACAAGGTAAGCTTGTTCGCGTCACACAAGGCGAAGTATTTGATGTCGCTGTGGATATCCGAAAGGACTCTCCAACTTTCGGTCAATGGGTAGGAGAAATACTCACTGCTGAAAATAAAAAACAGCTCTGGATTCCAGAAGGCTTGGCGCATGGCTTTTTGGTGCTCTCTGATACTGCAGAGTTCTTGTACAAGACCACAGACTATTATGCTCCAGCGCACGAGCAGTGCATTCGTTGGGATGACCCGACGCTTGCTATCCATTGGCCCCTCCATGAAACACCTAAGCTGTCATCAAAAGACCAAAATGGTCAGTGGTTTTCTGAAATTTTCAACCGATAAGGATGTTAATCAATGAAGTTAAATAAATATCTCTACCCATTGTTATTATTAGTTTTATCTTTCTCAAATTCTGCGAACGCAGCCTCTAAAGCGGAAATAGATACCGATGTGCAGTTTGCCTTAACGGCCTTTTATAATCTAAGCCCAGGCAACAAAGAGTTAGCCTCCAAGGCGGCGGGTATGCTCATCTTCCCAAGCATAATGAAGGCTGGCTTTTTTGTAGGTGGCGACTACGGTGAAGGTGTGCTGCAGATGAATGGTAAGACGGTAGACTACTACTCAACAGCCGCCATTTCCTTTGGCTTGCAACTCGGTGCGCAGTCACGAAGTGAAGTCATCCTGTTTATGGAAAAGGAGGCTCTTGAGAACTTTCGTCTAAATGATGGTTGGTCTGCGGGGATAGATGGAAGCTTTGCCGTGATTGATTCTGGGGCAGGTAAGGGCATTAGTACCGATACGGCAAGTGAGCCAATTATTGCCTTCATTTTCTCTAATAAAGGCCTGATGGGTAACCTATCGCTTGAGGGTTCTAAGTTCTCTAAGATTTATCGATAAACTATACTCCTAACGTATTGAGTCTTTTTATCTTAGTAAGGATCTAAAACTAACCTAATCTTGTTTTAGGTGATGTGTTCGGCATCGCACATAACTAAATGGGATTATGTTGGTGTAGTTAACAAATAAAAAACTTTTGTTTTGCTCGCTAAGTGGTATTAGCAAACTAAGCTTCCTTTTCTGCCTTCCTTAGAAAAATAAAATCCATCATCCCTAGGTATAGTTGAATAAATGTGAAAACAATCAGATCTTTTTGGCACGGACCAATTACCCTATATGAGAGGTTGTGTATTTGCTCATACTTGCATCATGGGCATAGTATAGAAATATATTCATATCATCCTTTGGAATTGCCAATAGGTGCGATTAGCAAGGATGCTACAGAAATACTACCCCAGTCTGCTATATTCTACTTTTCCGAAGGGCCAGGTAAAGGAAGTGTGGCTGGCTTTGTTGATTTGTTTAGGTATAAATTAATATATGAAAAGGGCGGTATTTGGACAGATTTAGACATTTTGTGTTTGAAGTCTTACGAGGATTTACCGGAGTCTTTTTTAGTTTATCAGGAGGAAGTTAACCATCCGCACGCAATAGGTACAGGTGTTTTTGGATTTACTAAAAAAAGTGATTTTTGTCTTAAGCTGTTCAATGAAGCTTTATGCTTTGATGAAAAATCTAATTGGGGCGATGCCGGACCACTTCTTGCAACTAGACTATATAACGAAGGGCCGCATTAAGATATAAGCGTTTTGAGCAAAGACACTTTTTACGCCATTTCGTATCAGGATGCCCTCTCATTAGGTCTTGTTGAGCAATATAAACGTTGTGAACTACTTACCATAAACTCATATGGTTCCCACTGGTGGAATGAGATATGGCGTCGCTCTCATATCCCTAAACATAATTTGCCGCCAGCAGAATCATTCCTGAGTAAGCGTGCGGAAATTCTCTTAAAGGATATTGATTTTGATTGTTGGGAGACTAATCTTTTTGATTATTGGGTGAATGTTGCACGCGATATTGATTTCTTGAAATCTTCACTTGCCGAAAAGGATCAGATCATTAATTCGATGACATCTTCGCTTACTTGGAGACTTTCAAAATCACTCAAAAGTCTTGAGGATATGCTTAAATGAAAAAAAATAACATTAGCTATACTTATACACAATAGATTCCAGTTCGTGGAGCAGGCCCTAATATCTATTTTTAATCAAAGTTATAAAAATTATGAAGTAATCGTGATTCAGAACTCTCCGACGCTAGAAGTTATAAAAACAATAGAGTATCTGAGTGAAAAATACGAATTTAGAACTTACATTTTAGACAGCAATAATATATCGGTAGCTAGAAATTTCGCAATTGTACAGTCTAGGGGCGACTATTTAGCCTTTTTAGATGATGATGATGTTATTGATATAGATAACTTGGCGTCTAGGATATCTAGGGCTGTTGAATCTGATGCGGATTTGCTAATTTCAAACTATTACTTTATGGATCATTCTGGTGCAAGGTTGAATTTCGTTACAGACTTAGATTGCCTTAATGACTCTGTATTAAAAGAAAAAATTAACTATCACAATGTTTTTTCAGGAATCATTAATGGCTTTTTTAAACTGAGTTCATTTGGTAATTTTACAAGTTTTGATGAAAACTTAATGGTTTGTGAAGATCATGACATATTTAGATCGTGGAATAATTCAGGAGCAAAAATTGAATTTATATATGCAAAAATTGCTGGTTACAGACTTCATAACCAAGGAATTACAAAAAATACTCTATCAATGATTTCAGGTGAGTTAGCCCACCTTTCAAAAATAATAAAAGGCGATAATCTTGATACCAGTGTCGTCGTAAATTACTTTAAAAGATTAGAGCAAGACTACAGAATTTATAATAATTTATGGTCACTTGATAAAAAATTAATTTCAGACCTAAAAATCAATAATTTGAAATCTATAGACACTATTTTGTATATAAATCTTGATAGGTCTAAGGATAGGAGGGATGCTTTTGAGAAACAAGCACTCGAATGCACTATTGAAGATTACACAAGAATATCTGGGATTGATGCAACTGTAGATGACTATCAAGTTTTGATTTCAGGAGCCCCACCCCCGAATTTAACTCCCAGTGAAATTTGCTGCTCCTTGTCACATTTGAAGGCGATCAATTACTTTGTAAATAACACTAAGCATAAAAGAATATTGATTTGTGAGGATGACGTTGATTTTTCAATAGCAGCATATTGGAATTTTAATTGGTCTGAGATCAATGAGAATCTGCCGGAGGTTTGGGGCGTTATTCAGTTGTCAGTCATAACTTTACCTGGAACAGCACTTATTATGGGGCTTCAAAAGCGTGAATATCACTTCTACTCCTCAGCTGCGTATCTAATTAGCAGAGAATATGCAATCAAAATACTCAACATTTATATGAATGATGGTAAATTTAATCTGAACAGAATATTCTCTGGGGTTGATAAACATTGCACATCGGAAAATATTGTTTACTCTGAAGGTGATGTTTACTCACTTCCGATTTTTCTATTTAAAACGAATTTTGATTCGCTTATTCATAATGATCACGTTATTTCTGTGCATGAACCTAACAGGTTGTCTCAGTTGGACTGGTGGAAATCATTGAAAAACAAAGGGATTGAATCATTTTTCAAGCCCACTGAAAAAAATTTAATTGTTTCTATAGGGAAAGTAACCTCTTACTCTATCGCCTTGTTAGAACACGATGGAGATGTTGTAAAAAGTTCTAATGAGCGCCACGCAGATAAGATAGCTAAACTCTTAGAGACTAAAATTAAGACTGCCCTAACGATTTTATTTGGGATTAGAATAGCCCATAATTTTTTATATAACCTTTATTTAATTATAATTTTTTTGAAAAGGAAAATGAAAGATTTGATGAGATTAGATTTGAGTACACTTTTCAAAGTGAAATAATAAAACTTAAATAAGTTAAGTTGATAGCCTGAATCAACTCAACCCTTTTAAATATAACTTGGATGTTTAGATTTAAAGCTTAGTATTGTTGTTCTATTAAAATACTTAAAGGTTTCAGATTTTTTTTAGATTTTGGAAGTACACGACTGTCATCTCTAGCCCCTCATTAATTTGAATCGAAGGGGCCCACCCTAGTACATCTTTTGCTAGGCTTATGTCTGGACGTCTTTGCTTTGGATCGTCACCCGGCAAATCCTTGAAGATCAAGTCAGACTTACTTCCGGTCAGCTTAATCACCTTATCAGCTAGCTGCAACATCGTAAACTCGTTGGGATTGCCTAAGTTGACTGGACCTCTAAGTTCATCATGGTTCATGAATGTAATAATTCCCTTAATCAAATCATCTACGTAACAGAATGATCTTGATTGATTTCCATCTCCGTATATAGTAATTGGATGATTATTAAGTGCTTGAACAATAAAGTTACTTACAACTCGCCCATCATTTTCTTTCATCCCTGGCCCGTAGGTATTAAAAATACGTGCCACCTTTATATCTAGTTTATGCTCCCTCCAGTAATCAAAAAATAGTGTTTCAGCACAGCGCTTACCTTCATCATAACAGGACCGAATGCCGATGGAGTTTACATTGCCCCAGTAGGTTTCTCTCTGCGGGTGCTCGTCTGGGCTTCCATAAATCTCACTCGTACTGGCCTGAAAGATTTTTGCCCCAATACGATTAGCAAGCTCCAACATATTCAATGCACCGATAACACAAGTTTTAGTGGTGTGAATGGGGTCGTTTTGATAATCTATCGGGCTTGCAGGGCATGCAAGATTGTAAATCTCATCAACGTCCACAAAAAAGGGTGTGATGACGTCGTGTTGGATAAATTTAAAATTTTTATGATTAAGTAGATGTTCAATACTGTCTTTGGAGCCAGAGAAGAGGCTATCTACACAAAGAACGTGATGGCCATCAGCAATTAACCGATTACATAGGTGAGATCCTAAAAAACCAGCTCCCCCGGTAACTAAAATACGTTTATTATTTTTACTGTGCATAAATGCCCATTTAATTAGCAACCCTTTATTTTATCAAATGGTTTTTTTAATATTTAGTAAACGTCTAAACTCAGTTTGCTGACCTATTAGCTTAACTGGATGATAAAATTTTTCTTCATTTAAATCGTCTGCTTCCCAGTTTTTTCTCCAAACGATACCAGATAAATTCTCTACCTTTTTAATGGACAAATTATTATGCAGGGCTAATGTATGAAATATATACTCTATAAACTTGGGTGAGTTCTTATTCGAAGTTACATATTGGTCCACTAAGCTCAATAGTCTTTTGGATGCCCTCATGGCGCAAACCATTGAATGCGCCCAGGGAAGAGGTAGGTTCGACTCAGATGCTAACTTCCACCAGTACCAGCTTTCTAATTCACCGTTATGGTTGATTATGTTTTCATTTGAGAGCAGGTCGTCTTTAAGAAATTTGTTATCAATTAATTCGAACAAATTGATATCTGGCACAAAAACATCATCTTCAATAAACCAGACATAATCGTAACCCTTATTTAACCTACAAAAATACAATATTGCCTTATCCCATGAGGATACATTACACGTACCTTTTTCTATTACTGGATTAAATCGATGGAATCCATTTTGTTTGCAAAAAAAATCATCTACATAAATATAATTTAAAAAATCATCAATGATTTGCTCTTTAGAATTGTCATCTACAAAACAATAGAGATCGTAATTGGCTCTGTTAATTTTCTTATAAAACTCTATTAGTTCTGCTTTAGGGTTTAAAGTTAATAATGCTATCGCAATCATTAAAGTTCATTCTTTACTATTAAAAAATTATTAAATATTTACTAAAAATGAGGAGGTAAAAATTCATTTATAGCACCTTAGTTTTAAAGACCAATTTTATTATCTGTGGAACTGGAATTCCCCGAATTTAGTAGTTGTTTATTAAATTCTTTTTTATGTGATTAAAGCCACTAAAACCATAAAGTCTAAAAAAGTTAATAGGGCCGCTACTTCTTATGCTTTCGTCAATAAGATTGAAGTCGGGAATGGAAAGATTTCTTTTTAAGAAAATGTGCGCATAAATCTTTTTGGCGCTGTACATGTCATTCAAGTTAACTTGCTCTTCAAATAGCATTCTTCCCAATTTTGGTCCTATTTTTTCTATCAGAGTAAATAATTTTTTTGGGTTAGTAAGTTTTATTGATGTCAGATAGAACTCTCGGTGCAGGTATTTAATTTTCTGATCTAAATCTTCATCTAAAGGACTTTCAGCAAGATTAAGTTTTGCCATGTTCCAGCCCGATTGAATTACCGCAATGAATCGTTGATTGATGGTCACGTCGTGAATGTGTTCAACGTCGCAGTTTGGAAGGTGAAAAAATTCACACCCATGCTCTTTAAGCACTCTCCACAATAGCCAATCGTCGGTGCAATCAAACTCACATGACTCATTAAACAATCCAGTCAATTTAAATATTTCACGCTTAAGAGAGGTGTTCCCTCCGTAAAAGAAGTCGAGCTTCATTCTCTCGTAATGTGCATTTTGTTTGAATGGATATCCAAACAAATACCCTTGATTTTCAAGCCAAGCATTGTAGATCGTTTTGTTTTTAATCCACCCTAAGCCGATACATACTGATTTAATGGATTCTTCATTGCGATGGAAATTTAAGTGCGCCCTAATAGCGGAACTACTAATCTCGAAGTCATCTGCGCAGAGAACGACAATCTCACCGGATGCCATCCTTAGGATATGGTTCAGTTTCGTTGCCCTAGACCTACTTTTCACGCTCACCAAGGAAGCCTTAATCAACGGATTGATGTCGAATGTTCTTTCTTCATTTAAAAGTAATTTATCGCTCACGATGAAGATCTCGCCAGGGATGTTGAGTTCTTTTAGGTTATGAAGCTGAGGCTCAACATCAGAAATTGAGAGTCGCTGGTCCGTCTGTATGATTAAAGAAAATTCAAGCATTTGTATGAAATTTATATAAGAAAGTTATATTTTATAGAGACCGCTTAATCAATTTAAAAACCATAAAAATTAGCTGATGGCCTAGCTATAAATTAAAGAATTGTCTTCGTCAAGTTAACCGAAGTAAGCGCCGCAGACGGCTTTCGGGTCTCCGTCCATCTTGATGTTCCCGTGCTCAAGCCAAAGAACGCGGCTGCATACCTTCAAGATTTGCTCTGCCGAGTGGCTTGCAATGACTAGTATGTTTGACTTGTCTGCAAGGTGCTGCATGCGCTCTTCGGCCTTGCCCTTGAAATTTTCATCGCCAACGGATAGCCATTCGTCCATCAGTAAAATTTCTGGCTCGATGGTGGTCGAGATAGCAAAAGCTAATCTTAACTGCATGCCGGATGAGTAGGTCCTGAGTGGCATGTCAATGAACTCACCTAATTCGGTAAAATCAATTATCTCATCCGTGCGCTCCCTGATCTGATCCCTTGTCAGCCCAAGGAGGCTCCCGCGTATGAGAATATTCTCGCGACCAGTAAATTCAGGATTAATCCCCAAGGATATATCAATGAGGGAGGTAGTTTTTCCTTCGATAAGAATGCTGCCTCGCTGGGGGGTGTACACACCGGAGAGGGCTCTGAGTAGGGTTGACTTACCGGATCCGTTGTGACCGATGAGGCCCACTCGTTCACCATTTTTAAAAAAAAAGTTAATGTCATCGAGCGCTCTAATTTCGGCGACCCCCTTGGCATCAAGACCTAACTTTCCTCCAGTAGATATGCTTAATACCTTATTTTTTAAGGAGCGTGATCCCGCATTAAAGATAGGAAAGGCGACACTCACTGCTTTAAATTCGATATGCGCCATAGCTTAGACCCAGTATGCAATCTTGTGTTTATATTGCCGATAAAATTGGATGGCAACCATCCAGCCTATGGCTGCCATGAGAGTTGTAACTGTGTAGCTCAACGAAGAGGGCAACTCACCCAGAAGGGGTGCCCTCACAATGTCGATGAGGTGGTAGAGCGGGTTGCTTTCAATCATGAGCTTCCCGGCATCACCCGTTAGCGTTTGTCGCATCCACATGACAGGTGTCAAGTAGAAGGTGACCTGAATAATACTTTGGATAATCTGAGGCATATCACGGTATCGCGCGCACAAAGTTGCTAAGATTAGCGCCATCCACATGAGGTTAATCAAGAGAATTATAAGGCCGGGGACTACAAGCAGAGCCTCGATGTGAAAGTTTCGCCCTACCGCCCAAAGGATAAAGGGGAGTATCACGATGTTGTGTGACAGGATTAAAAGATTACGCCACAAAAGGCGCAGGATAAAAGTAAAGTAAGGAAGCGGTAATTGCTTAATCATTGCCTCTGAGTCAATGAATGTCATGCAACCTTCGCTTAATACCGTAGAGATGAACCCCCAAAGGATGATGCCTGCGGCGAGGTAGGGAAAAAAATCATGTAGCGGTGTGTTGAAGATACGACCAAATACGAGGCCCATCGCCCCGATCATTACTGACATGTTGATGGTGAGCCACATGGCGCCTAATGAGGACCGCTTATAACGCTGTTTGATGTCTTGGGTGCCTAGTATGTATGCCAAACTTAAGTTTTGCCGGTTGATTAGGATGTCTTGTAGTAGCGTTTGTGTAAATTTTTCCCGCATAAAATTTAGTTTTGCATCCAATCTAGTTTGAGGACTTTCATGTACTTAAGTATCTCGTTATTGATATACTGTCTTAATTATCAAGACAAAAAACTTAGTTAAAGTTATTAACTCATGATACCAATCATTCATAAATTTTTATACAGCCTGATACAAAGATTAATTAGCACTCCTTTTTTCATTATTCATTTTGTTAACCCATTATTTCATCTCAGAAGTCTTCGTTTTAAAGTAGCTCATTACAAGGAGTCCGCCTCACCTTACCTCGCGATCTTCGTGATCTACCAAGAGGGTAGTCTGCCGTTTTACGTAAAGAACATGATTGAGGCTCTCACGGCTAATCAAGTGAAGGTGGTGGTAGTGGCTAACGGAGAGGTGAGCGCGGACACCAAGAGTTACCTCGAGTCGACTTGCCATGTGGTGATCTTCAGGAAAAACATTGGCCGAGACTTCGGTGCCTACAAGGATGCTCTTTCCTCGGTTGATTTGGATAGTTATAAAAAAATATTTTTGATTAACGACTCGGTTTTTTATTTTAAAAGAAATCTGAAGGAGTTGATTGCTAGTGTTCTTAAAAGTCAACACCATTGGACCGCACTTTACGATAACTACAACGTCAGCTACCATGCGCAATCTTTTTTTCTATGTTTTGGCGATGATGTCTTAAGATCCAAGACTTTTAAAGACTTTTGGGCGTCCTATCAGCCATTTGGTGTAAGGCATTACGTCATTAAACATGGCGAGCTTGCTCTCACATCCTCGCTCATCAAGGCCGGCTTTTATAACCATACATTGAATAATAAATTCGACCTAAGGCTGCGCCTAAATGCCCTGAATCTAAAAGAAATAAGCGAACTTAAGAAGTTCTTGACGCATGATTTTTATAGTCTTTACCCACGTGTGCTTGATATGGACGCTCCTCAATTTATGCTATTTCTCACATACCTGTGCGAGAGAATCGCGTCACCGGTTCATTTCCTTTATCCGATGTTTAGCTTGCTCAACCAGTCACCTATCTTTAAGCGCGACCTCATCAAGAGACATAAAACTACGTTAGACGAATTTTACTCACTCCTTACAGAAATGAAGCTTGATGGATCAGAAGTAGAAGACGCAATGAATGAGTTTCATGCGCAGTCTAAGTCCCTACCAAAAAGCTTACTTGCTAAAGTTAACTTTAGGTTCGACATTATTTAAAATATGCGTATAGGGATATGTTCTATTCAAAGAAATCGTGGGGCTTATATCAGGGAGTGGATCCTTTTCCATTACCAGTTGGGTACGCGTTATTTTTATATCGGCATTCATAAGTCCAACGACAACTCAGTCGAAATACTCAAGCAACTAACGCCACACATTAATATCAAAATATTTCATGTCTCCGACATCACTTGCCGAGCCCCGCAGCAGGACTTTTATCAGTACACACTGGACCGCTTTCAACACGAGGTTGACTGGATGGCATTCATAGACGGAGATGAATTCTTGTTTCCCACAAAGCTTGACACCCTCCAAGATGCCCTTCAATATTTTATAGATAAAAAATATTCGGCCCTCGGTATCTACTGGAAGTGCTTTGGGAGCGGTGGGCATCTCTCGGAGCCCGATGGGTCGATATTGGATAACTTTCAGTACCGCGCGCCAGATGATTTCCTCGCTAATCGCCACATCAAGAGTGTTGTCCAGACAGCCCTAGCTCCTGGCACTATCACTTCTGGTTCGCATCTTTTTGAGACCCCCCTTGGGACCTTTGATGAGTTGGGTAGGACCATTAAAGGAGGGTTTACTGACCTTGTGCCCTCCTACGAGTTCTTAAGGATTAACCACTACGTTTGCCAGAGTCGAGAGTACTTTCTGAATGTAAAAAGGCCTCAGGGTGCCGGTGACCGTAACGTGACCAGTGAGAATCATCTCCGCTCGGAGAAATGGTGGGAGGCCCACGACAGAAATGACATCGAGTGCCATGCAATCGACCGATTTGTCCCAAGACTGATAGAACTGGACCGCTCTTTTTCTTTGGGGTTGGTGAGTGAGGCGAGGGCCATCGACTTCCGCACGCCCATCCTAAGACGGCTCAGCTTATTTATGGAGATTATGCCCGAGTTCAAGGGGCAGAATCTATTTAGCCTCTTAAGACTTCAAGGCCTTGGCATGTCTAGACTTATAGGCCTTGGCGTTAAGAGGATAGTGTAAGCTTGATCTTAAAAATTTTTATTCCCCATCTTAGCATCAGATAAATCAAGGGACTCTTGGTTTATTTTCTAATAAAATTAAAAGAAAAATACTACCCAAAGCACGCCCTTTATTTAAACACATTATAATCGACCGCTGAGGTAGTGACTGAAGCCCCAGTAGGCCAAATCGTATTGTCGGGGATTGGATTTTTGGGTTTCACATGCTGGGTTAATTAAAATACTATGAAAGTATGGGCTTCTATGGGGTCAATGTCAGTCCCAAGTGTTGCAATTCTAATGTGCACCTTCAATGGTGCCAAGTTCATTGCCGAACAGCTAGACTCGTTCGAGGCTCAGACGTACCTTAATTGGCGTCTGGTGGTTAGTGACGACGGTTCCACAGACGACACGATTGCCATCCTAAAGTCCTACCAGAGTCGTTGGCCCAGCGGCAGACTAACGATTAGGCAGGGCCCCGGGATGGGTTATGCCACAAACTTTCTTAGCCTGATCTCAGGCGCACCCTTCAACGCCGATTTTTACGCGCTCAGTGACCAAGACGACGTCTGGCTCCCCCAAAAATTGTCAGCGGCCGTCGCTTACCTAGCAGCACAGGATGCATCCCTACCCTTGGTCTATGGCGGCAGGACCATTTACGTTGACGAGTCACTTAACGAAATTGGTCTATCAGAGCGCTTTTCCTTCAAGTGTTCGTTCAGGAATGCCCTCATGCAGAGCATCATGGGAGGCAACACCATGGTCATCAACCACAATACCAGACTCATGATTAGGCGTTCCGGCATCACCCACGCCGTGTCCCACGACTGGTGGATCTACATCTTGGTAGAAGGTGCGGGGGGGAGGGCATACTTCGACCCAGAGCCCTACATCCTCTACCGTCAGCACCCAGGGGCACTAGTGGGGGCGAATACCGGCTTGCGCGCTATAATTATTCGTTTCAGGATGTTACTTGAAGGGAGGTTCAAGCGATGGAACGCACAGAACGCGAAAGCGCTTCTGAGTATTAGAAATATGCTCGACCACCACAACTTGGAGATCGTTGAGGAGTATCTGCGAATGCGAGACGCTAGCACCTTGACTAGACTCAGGATGATTAACGTCTGCGGCTTTTATCGACAAGGTTGGCAGGGGAGCGCAAGCCTCTTGCTTGCTGCACTGCTCAAGAAAATCTAATACCAATCGTTGATTAGCCGGCGAATAATACAATTTAACTACCCAATACTAAGATGGCATACATCTGATTTAAATTGCTCGCTAAAGTACATTAGCGGACGTTGATCAATTAATTGAAACTTTATTTAAGTTTACTCTAAGGCTTTTTAATAATAAGCCCGATGGAAGTTACTTTGTACTTACCAATCAAAAGCTTTAGGTGGGTTGTCTGCTTATACGGTGGGATATCCACATGATTATCTGCAGGACCTTTGCCCTGGTTAAAACTCACTTCAATTTCGTAGCCATCTTTACGTAACTGACGAACAATTTCTTCGATATCTTTTTTTCGAAAAAGGACGGTCTCAGTGAAGTCTACTGTTTTGCTATTTGAAGAAACATTAAACTCTGTTGTGTGCACGGCCACGCCCCCAGGTTTTAAGCATTTTATCGATTCGTATATAAATTTCTTACCATGCCCCAAACTACCTAAGTGCTCAAGGGCGCAGGATGACCACACGAAATCAAACCTTCCAAAGAGCTCCGGCCCGATTGAGTTCATGTCGGCGAACTGGAACTCTACCAACTCCTTCAGTCGACTTGGATCGCATAGCCGCCTCAAGTTAATCGCCTCATATCCTGATGCGTGCTGACCTGTTTCTACCCACCCATTAGCCTGCGCTTGTTCCGTAAATAAATCTGTCGCTAATACTTTTGCCCCATGAGACGCGAATAGTGCCGACAAGGGCTCTTGTCCAACGGCAAATCCAAGTCCGTATTTACCATCCTGCAAGAAGCCCCGCTCCTTTAGTGCCTGAACTATGAAGCACCACTCCCAAACTTTGCGATGAAGGTGCCCCCTTCTTTCACCAAGCTTTTCTGCTAAGTCTTGAAATGTATCCGAAAGAAGTATCTCCTGGGTACACAAGCAGGATATGAGAGGTAGGTCAGCACTTCGGCGCCTTGATTTTAGATATTTTTTAATAGATTAAATATTTTGAACATGCTTTTTTGTCCTACATATATCCTAACCTGGATATTGTGGCATAAAAAGGAAGTCAAAAGACCTTTGGGGCAGGAAGGCAAGAGCTTTGGTATGGGGTACGTAAAAAAATTTGGCTTCGACTGAACTAATGATGTGTTATATGCAAAATATGAAGCCAGCAGTCTTTATGAAAGTTTAATTATTACTAAAGTATTTTATTAAGCATTATTAAAAGCGCTTCATCGTTTTTCTAATAGCCCGTACAATATATTTTTTATGAAATTCCATATTGCAATATATAAAAAAGAGATGCTGGGCAGGCATTTATCATGAGCCAAAAAAAAGCAATTATTACCGGTATCACGGGGCAGGACGGTGCTTACCTTGCTTCATTTTTATTGGCAAAGAAATATAAAGTCATAGGTACTTATAGAAGAGCCAGCGCACCTAGCTTCTGGAGAATGGATTTGCTCGGTATTAAAGGCGATCCAAACCTTGAGCTGGTTGAATGTGACCTGGCCGACCCCGAAACGATTTACCGCTTGATAGAAAAGTACCAACCGGATGAGATATACAACCTAGCCGCACAAAGTCACGTGGGGGTAAGTTTTAATCAGCCAGTCGCGACAGCAGAAATCACTGGCGTAGGCCCCGTTAATATTCTCGAGGCTATTCGCCATGTCAACCCTAAAGTTCGTTTTTACCAGGCAAGCAGCTCCGAAATGTTTGGTAAGACTCAGGAGACATCCCAATCAGAGTCAACAACATTTCACCCAAGGAACCCCTACGGCGCGGCTAAACTTTATGCGCACTTGATGACTATTAATTATCGTGAAAGCTATGATATTTTTGCATCAAGCGGCATTCTTTTTAACCATGAGTCTCCGTTGAGGGGCCTGGAGTTTGTGACGCGCAAAATTACTGACGCAGTCGCTAAAATTAAATTAGGAAAGTTAGATGCGCTTGAATTGGGTAACCTAGATGCACAAAGAGACTGGGGCTATGCAAAGGATTACGTGGAGGGCATGTGGCTTATGCTGCAGGCAAAAGGGCCGGGTACATATGTGCTGGCAACAGGCCGCTCAGAGTCTGTACGTTACTTTGTGAAGCAGGCATTTCAAGTGGCTGAAATCGATTTAGTGTTTGAGGGTGAAGAGGAAAAAGAGGTTGGTCGCAACAGGGAAACCAATCAGATTATTTTGAGGATAAACCCATCACTTTATAGGCCGGCAGAGGTTGATTTTTTTATGGGCGACGCATCACTCGCAAAAAAAGAATTGGGGTGGGAACCAAGAACGACCTTAGAAGAGCTCTGCGAGATGATGGTCTGTGCTGATCTGACTCTTAACTTAAACGCTTAAACCTCGAAAGAAATTTTTATATGCCTAAAATAAAATCGTTGATGCATTTTATTCTTTTTGAGAAGGTTAACTTAAAGATAAAACTGAAGGTGCTGGCTGTGAATCTTTTTAAACCTCTCATTCACGAGAGATTATGGTTTTTAATTAAGTTTGCAGCAAAAAAACTTTCAAATATTTTAATCGCCCTACGCAACATCAAGAGTATTTTTATTTATAGGCTGCGACGCTTTCTTGTTTTCTTGCGTTTTAGTTTTTTTTCTTTATTGCCAAGAAAGCGACCGATAGTTGATAAAAAGCATTTGGGTATCTCCCTCATCGGATGCCCGCCTATTAATGGCTTAGGGTTTACACTTCAGTCAGTATTTAATTCAGTTGGCTCGCTTATCCCGACGTCTATTTTATACACTTTGCCAGCAGTCGATGAGAAACTAGTTTCAAGTGAAAAAAAGAAGGGGAATATTAATATTATTGTAGGTAATCCTGACTTCTTACTTTCCGCGCTCTTTTCCCCCTATCTTTTTCAGAGGTACTCGCGTCAACTATACACAGACTACAATGTAGGTTTTTATTTTTGGGAGTTTGAGAATGCTCCCAAACATTGGGCCTCAATAAAGCAGTGGACTGACGAAGTTTGGGTGCAGTCTGACTTTATGTTGAATACATTTAAAAAAATATCATCTAACGTGTACAAGATCCCTTTTTATCTTGACATAAAACCTAACAATAAAAAAACTCGATGCTACTTTAACCTACCCAATAATAAATTTATTTTTTTATTTACATTTGATTTCTGGTCTAGCTACGAACGAAAAAATCCTGAGGCAGTAGTTAGAGCATTTAAAGAGGGGTTTGGTGAGCGTGAGGATGTTCACCTTTTAATTAAGACGACGCATGGGGAGGATTTGATTCCGGAGATGAATCAGTTGTTATCAGTTATTGGGGACGCGCAGAATATTGAGCTAAGAAATATTTTTATCTCTGTTGAGGACCAGCACTCATTGCTGAGCCAGTGTGATGCCTATATTTCACTGCACCGATCCGAAGGGCTTGGGTTGGGTATGGCTGAAGCCATGTACCTAGAGAAGCCTGTGATCGCAACAAACTACTCTGGCAACCTTGAGTTTATGAATAAAAAGAATAGCTGCCTCGTTGATTATTCGTTAGTTCCACTTAAGGCTAGTGTCACTTATCCAAACTCTGCAGGAGAGTTATGGGCAGAACCTGATTTCAGTCAGGCAGCTTACTTCATGAAAAAGATTAAAGATAATCCGGTATTTAGAAATAAAATTGCTACTCAAGCGTCTTCTGATATGAAAATATACAATGCTGAGAACTTTCAATCAGCTATTCTAAGTAAAATAAATCGTATTAGTGAGTGACCTTGCCTGAGTCTTAGTGATTGCCCACCCTAAGAAGGTCTATTAACCAACTGCCAAGATTTTTTTATTAAATTAATAGGTACGTTAGTGGTTCGCTAATGCCCGTTATCGTCCCTAAATTAAGTTGGGTCATGTAAAATGATACAATGGGTTATCAAATAAGAATACCAAGAAATAACAACTTCGATCTGCTTAGGTTTTTGTTTGCGCTCACCGTATTACTTGTCCACGCCCATGCCATCTCTGGACGACCTGAGTTGTCGTTTGTAACTTATCTTTCTTCGGGTTTGGCCGTCAAATCGTTCTTTGTGATTAGCGGCTTCCTGATTACGATGAGTTACGAACAAACCAACAACATTCGACTTTATTTCTCAAAAAGACTACGACGTATATTGCCCGCCTATGTCTTTGTCGTTGTTGTGAGCGCATTGGGACTTGCGCTATTAAGTAATGTGCCGCCGCATGAATACTTCTCTTTATCATGGCTTAAGTACCTAATCTCAAACCTCTTGTTTTTAAACTTCTTGCAACCAACCTTGCCGGGTGTTTTTGAAAACAATCCCCTGCCCGCTGTTAATGGTGCGCTCTGGACGCTAAAAATTGAGGTGATGTTTTATCTTAGCCTGCCAATTATTGTCTGGTTTTTACGCAGGGTGGGAGTGTTTAGGGGAGTTGTCTTCCTATACATCACATCCCTATTGTATGTTTATGCCATGGGGGTGATGATTTCATCACACGGAGGAATTTTTGTTGAACTGCAGCGGCAACTTCCTGGGCAGCTAACCTACTTCCTAAGTGGGGCTGGGCTCTATTACTTTTATGGGGTGTTTGTTAAAAATAAAATTACATTTTTTTGTGTTGCCACATTAGTTTATGCCACCGAGTATTATTTTGTTGTGGAAATACTAAAGCCTTTGGCGCTGGCGGTGATTGTTGTTTATTTGGGATGTGTTGCTAAGAGCGCAGGTAACTTTGGTAAGTATGGCGACATGTCTTATGGGGTCTACATTTATCACTGCACAGTGATGCAGATTTTTGTGACATTGGGATTGTTTGGTAATTCACCAATGATTATATTAGGCGTAATTATTCTAATTGTATTAGCACTATCACTTCTAAGTTGGCGCTATATCGAGAAACCATTCTTGGCTAGGTCCTCTCACTACGTAGAAATTAATATAAGTAAAGGTTAGTAATCATTAAAATTATCTTAATGTTATTAGAAGAATTTAATGGGGGAATTACTTCTCGATTTTGACTTTGAGGTCGGATTTTTTTATTAGCAGATGATTTATAAAAGCTAATTCTCAAGGAATCTATTTAAAAATAATACTGTATTTATATTAAATTAGAAAAGATTAGTATAGACATGAAGAAGCAAATTCTAAAATATAACCTGCTCTTGCTTGTTCAATATGCTATTGGCGCAGTATCGCCCATCATTTTTATGCCAATGATTCTTCATAGGGTTGGCGAAAAAGAATTTGGGGTTTTCTCAGTTCTTCTGTCATGGTCCATATTGGCGTCATTGATAGTTCTTTATGCCTTTCAATTAACTGGGCCAGTAGCTCTTAGTGAGGCTAAAACCGCAGATGAAGAAAGGTCTGTTATAAAACAAATTTTATTTGCGAAATGTATACTGTTTTTTTGCTTGCTAATTTTATTGGCAATTTTCTTTTCCTTTTGGGGCGTTGATAGAGTTTCAAGCGCTTTTATTTTGCTATTGATAATTCCTTTGTCTTCAATTTTTAATAACCCTTGGTTTTTTCAGTACAGAAGTGACTTTAGGACAAATCTCTATATCAATTTAGCATCTGCTTTAAGTTCCGCCTCTTTAATTATATTTTACCTTTCGAAGTCAGTTGACAATTCTCAAAAGTTTTTGCTACCCCTTATTTTTTCTATAAATTATATCGTCCTAGGTTTGGGATCTTTTTATTGCTTAATAAAGAGATTGGAAATTAAAAGTATTCTATTTTTCTTAGTCGATATAAAAGCTAATATGGCCCATGCATTTAATATGTTGCCATCAAACTTCGCACTATTTTTTTCCCAAGTAATTGCTGTTTCTTATGCTATTTCTGGACCAATATTTGTTGATTATTTTTCTGGCCCAGAAGAGGCCGGTAAATACTCAATTCTTGAAAAGATTGTTGCCCCCATTATTTCCGCAGGACTCCTAACTTTCACAGCTTCATATCCAAAGTTGGTTGAAGTTTTTCAAGATAAAAGAACATACAGAAATATTATTCTACTTTGTGTTTTTAGCTATCTATCAATAATGGTGTCAATTACAGTTTTCTACTTTTTCTTTGAAAATGAAATAAATTTTTTCATTTTTAGAAACTATCAAAATAAGTTTTTATTTCGCGTTTTTTTAGTTACGCTATTTGTTTCATTCCCAGGAGCTATCTTAACCTCTCATTATGTCCTATCAAACAGGCCTTATAAGATGATTGGATTTAATCTGCTCAGGTTCTTTTTAATTTTATTTACTTCATTATTGCTAGTTACAAAACTGGGGTCGGCAGCTTGGGTTATTGGACTAGCACTTTCAAATATACCAGTATTAATATTTTTTGCTGACATGTTGGCTCAACTAAGAAGGGTGAAGTAGAGATGACCAATGTGAATCTATTTTTTACTGTAAGCCTCAATCAATCTATGCATTATTGTCAATCGAAAACATGATCATAATCTTTATACCATCATTTATTAATACTGGTCCTGTTAAAGGGGCTATTGCGTTGGCAAATGGATTGTCCGTTTTTGAGGATGTTTGTTTAGTCTCTTTAAAAGGTGGTTGTCATGATGAAAAGACAATAAATAAAGATGTTAAGGTTATTTCTCTTGCGGGTCATATTTCTTTAATTGAAAAGTTTTTGGCATTCAGAAGGCTTGTTAATAAATCCTGTAAAACATCGAAATCTGTTGTTGTTTCCTTTTGCTTTAGTGCCGATTTAATTAGTACTTTTTCATTTTCTGTTGCACACAAGATAAGTAGTATTAGATCTAATTTAATAATTAATTATCGAATGTCTTACGGACTTATTGGGATGGCACTTGCTTTATTTCATTTCATCATTCTGAGAAGATTTGATCATGTGGTTTCCATGACTGATGCAATGTCAAAACAGGTTTATAAGTATTCTTTTCGTAAGTCAAATGTTGTAGGAAACTTCATCGATGAGGCGCGTATCGAAGTTTTTAGACAGCATTACAGAAAAAGTAATCATATAAATTTGGTTTTTTTAGGTTCATTAACCAAAAGAAAACAACCTGATTTGTTGCTTAAATCACTCAAGGAATTAATTAATCTAGGACTCGATATCCATCTAAGTTTAATAGGCGATGGTCCATTAATGAAACTTCTTAAACAGATGGTTATCGATCTTAGTATAGAGTCACATGTTAAATTTTTTGGGCAAATTGATGAGCCTTGTGAAATTCTTGCAAAGGCTGATTTGATGGTTATACCTTCTCTTTCAGAAGGGTTGTCTAGAGCAGCACTTGAGTCGCTTTATTTAGGTGTTCCAGTTGTATTAAGAAACGTTGATGGGAATGCGGAGTTGATTCATGATTTTAACAACGGAATGCTTTTTAATTCAGATGATGAATTGACTGAAGCACTTAGTCGGGCTGCTGCGTGGGCAAAGCTTCGTGATAGTAATAAATGTTTGTTGCCAGATATGTTTAGGCAGGGTGAAGCAGTAAAGCAATATCTAAAGCTAATAAGAAGCGCTCGTAAATAAGCTTTTGTTATCGATGTATGCTCTGCTGTTTAATAGGGGAGAATTTATATAATACTGTAGCGATTCATCCATTATAAAACCATTTCATTTTTTACTCATGCTAAGCATTCTTTTTAGATATGTACTATTCTCTCCTGACTAGTCAACTCAAGTCCGACCGTATTTTCAACATAACGCATTACCGTATCTGCCTTCGACCATCTCCCACGTTGCATGATCGTGGGTAGGCTCGCCCCGGATATTAGTAGATCTTGTGCAGCACCAACCCGCATAGAGTGACCACTGATATGTTCAACAACCGAAAGGTCGACCCTCGATTTTCTAGCGAGCCGCTTGAATATTCGATTGATCTGAGACGCGCTTAAGTTCTTGGCAATATTTTGGCCGTGGATGACGCCCCTGAATAGCTTTCCGTTCTCTATTTTTACTGCATCAACCCACCTTAATATAGCTGCCTGAGCTTCTTTGCTAAGATACAACCAACGACCCAGGCCATCCTGATCTGTCTTACTCCGCCTTAACTTTATCTTGAGCGTCTGGTCTTGATTATTGATGACGAGATCTCTCATTAATAGTGATACCAGCTCACCCCGCCTACACATGGTGTCGTATGCGGTGAGGAGAAGGGCGCGGTCCCTGAGACCGATGAGTCCATCATCTGTGACATTAATCATTTGCCTGAGTAACGCACTATTAATTCCCTCGGCCTGCTGGCAATCTCTTCCTAGGTTTCGGTGCATCCGGCGCATCTCAATTTTGACATCGGGGTGTGTTGTTGGATCATATAGCTCATTGAGGCGGTGTATGGCTGATATAGAGGCAACCGCGATACGAATGCTGGCTGACCTTAGCTTGCCTTCATTGAGGTGCTTTATATACCTTGCCACATTAACCCTATCTGATGGCAGTGCATCTAAGTTTTCACAATCACAAAATTTGATAAACTTTTCGAAGTTGGATTTGTGTGCTCGGATAGTTGATGGGGCATAGGCGCCATCAATCTTAATTATTGTTTCTAAAAGTATTTCTTTTGCAGTATTATTCATTTGTTACTCATAAAGAATTTTTAATTAAACTAAAAGTACTATTATATATGCAAAAAGCACTAATTACAACATCACAGATACGAGCTGCTAGAGCTTTGATAAGATGGTCGGCAACCGATTTAGCAAGCAAATCTGGAGTAGGGGTATCGACCATAAAGAGACTGGAGGTTATGCATGGGGTGCCAACTATAAATATTTCCACAATGGTTGCGATACAGGCTTCACTTGAATTAGCAGGTATTGAATTTATTGGCTCACCGGATAATAGTCCTGGCGTAAGGCTTAAGTAAGCCTGCCGAACAAACCATTAAGCGAATAACGATAACTCATATTATTTATCACACGATGCCCTCAAGACTCCATAGAACAAGCTCTATCCTATTCTATCCCTACCTAGCCATCGGGGTCGCTCTTGCTACTTCTATCCCCCCAATCTTTGCGTTGGGTTTGGAATATTGGTCTGTGACGTCTTGGCAGGACACGACAGCAAACTCAATGGTCGCCGATGCCCTGGCCTTCTTTATCTCAGCCTTTGCCCTGCGCCGATTTGAGCGCTTTCCACAAAAGAATTCGCTCGCCTTTATTCTGCCGATCGGGTTGAGCGTATTTGGGATGATTGTCACGGCATTGCTAGCACTCCGTTTCAGCTACTCCATCAAGATCATTGGTGTTGGCCTGCTCATGACCTTCGTTATGATGAGTCTCCAGCACGCACTAAGCATCCGCAACCGTCACCTTAAGCTCGCCGTGGTGCCACTCGGCGAGGCCCTGTCGTTTGATAACAACGACCACTATAGTTTCGTGAGGATTGCATCACCAACCACGCTCGATGCTACATTTGACGGACTGCTCGCGGATATGCACTCGGATTTGCTTACCCCCGACTGGGAGAGATTTCTTTCCGACTGCGCCCTTAAGAGAATACCCGTCTATAACGCGATGCAGTTTAGGGAGTCGTTGACGGGTAAGGTGAACGTTAGGCACCTGGTCGCGAATAACTTCGGCGATCTGTCGCCCTCAATTTTTCATCAGAATTTAAAGCGGGTGATTGATGTGCTCTTCTTAGTGACCTTCTCGCCAGTGATTTTGCCCGTCATGATTATTATTGCGATCTGGATTAAAGTCGACAGCCTAGGTAATGCTTTCTTCATCCAGCCGCGGATGGGATTTAACGGCAGGTGGTTTGACGTGATAAAGTTTAGGAGCATGTATGTCGACCACAATGGCAGCCACTTCACGGAGGAGGGCGAGGACCATCGTATTACCAAGGTGGGTAGGGTTATCCGTAAGTACCGCCTGGACGAGCTCCCACAGTTCTGGAACGTGCTAAAGGGAGAGATGAGCCTAATTGGGCCAAGACCTGAGTCCGCAGAGCTCGCAAGGTGGTACGACAGAGAGGTGCCATTCTTCGCCTACCGTCACGTGGTTAGGCCTGGAATCTCTGGCTGGGCACAGGTGATGCAAGGCTACGCCGCGGGGGTGGACGACATGAAGGACAAGCTCGCCTACGACTTCTACTACATCAAGCACTTCTCGCTCTGGTTGGACCTGCTAATCTGGTACAAGACAATCAGGACGGTTTTAACAGGTTTTGGCTCAAGATAACTTTTTAAATCATGTGCTTATTGATTTAGAATAAAGCTATTTATTAAGATAGTTGTTTTTGATGGTATCAACGCGTAAACGACTGAAATATAATGAAATTAAGGGCAATGCCCCCGCTAATCAAAAGCACGCTAATGCCGCTTAGCAAGCCTCAATTTATCTGTTGACGGTTAACGTTTACCGTTATGTATTTCCATTATGGCTATTCAATCATTTCGCTGTAATGAAACATGGTCTATCTTCTTAGGCCTTCCTGTTAATCGATTTAATAGCATTAGGTCTGCTGCCGAGCGTAAGCTACAGATGCTTGATGATGCCATCGAGCTCAGAGACTTGAGGTCGTCGCCAAGTAATCGCTTGGAGCAGCTTGCTGGAAATCGCTCTGGTCAGCACAGTATCCGAGTAAATGACCAGTGGCGTGTGTGCTTTGTGTGGGGTTTTAATGGCCCAGAGCAACTTGAGATTGTGGACTACCACTGAGGAGTAATAGATGATTAAAAACAATATGAGACCCATCCACCCAGGCGAAATCCTCAGGGAGGAGTACCTAGGACCGCTTGGCATGACTGCTAACGCGTTATCGATGGCACTTCGCGTTCCTGCTCCGCGCATTAATGACGTGGTGCGCGAGCGTCGTGGGGTGACCACAGACACGGCACTCAGGCTAGCCCGTTTTTTTAATACCACCCCACAGTTCTGGCTCAATCTTCAAACGAGCTTTGATCTGAAACAGACCGAGTTAGCGGTGGGTGAAAAGATTGTGCATGATATTCGCCCGATGCAGGTGGCTGCGTAATTTTTTGAATCGACCACGCTAATACTGGTTAGCGTGGTCACCCCAAAATTTTAAACTAGTGACTGGCTTCTAATGCCGCCGCCTTATCAATCGCTTCCCATGTAAACTCTGGCTCATCACGGCCGAAGTGGCCGTAAGCCGCGGTCTTGGTATAGATCGGACGTAACAGATCCAGCATATTTACGATGCCCTTAGGACGTAAATCGAAGTGTTCACGCACTAATGCAGTAAGTACTTCGTTTGATACCTTGCCCGTGCCGTAAGTCTCCACCATGATCGACGTCGGCTGTGCCACGCCAATCGCATAAGAGATTTGTACTAAACAACGTGAAGCCAGTCCTGCTGCCACGATGTTCTTAGCCACATAACGCCCTGCATAGGCCGCAGAGCGGTCTACTTTAGATGGGTCCTTACCCGAGAACGCGCCGCCGCCGTGTGGGGCTGCGCCGCCGTAAGTGTCGACAATGATCTTACGACCTGTTAGGCCGCAATCACCTTGTGGGCCACCGATGACAAAGCGACCGGTTGGGTTAACAAGGAACTTAATGTCGCCCTTGATGAGTTCTTTAGGCAGCGTTGGCTTGATGATATCTTCAATCACGGCCTCGCGGATGTCTTTTAATTCCATTTCAGGCGCGTGCTGGGTTGAAACCACCACCGTATCAATTGCGCTTGGTTTTCCGTTCTCGTATTTAATCGTCACCTGTGATTTTGCATCAGGACGAAGCCATGGCAGACGGCCATCTTTACGGAGCTGTGATTGACGCTCCATCACGCGGTGAGAGAGCCAAATAGGAAGCGGCATCAGCTGCGGCGTCTCATCGCACGCGTAGCCAAACATGATGCCCTGGTCACCCGCGCCCTGATCTAGTGGGTCATCATGTGCCCCATCAACACCTTGGGCAATGTCTGGTGACTGCTTGTCGTAAGCCACAAGCACCGCACAACCTTTATAGTCGATACCGTATTCCGTGTTGTCATAACCAATACGTTTAATGGTCTCGCGAGCGACTTTAATATAGTCCACGTTGGCCGTGGTGGTGATTTCGCCAGCAAGGACAATTAAACCCGTATTCGCTAAAGTCTCTGCCGCAACACGTGCGGTAGTGTCTTGCTCAAGAATCGCATCTAAAATGCTGTCAGATACCTGATCAGCAAGCTTATCGGGATGGCCTTCGGAAACAGATTCTGAGGTAAAGAGGTATTCGGACATAATATCTTTCTTGTGATTTAAAGATGATCGCAGTCATCATTAACTTAGTTTAAAATCGATGTTCGATTTAGTATGCTTTGGCCGTATTGTACTGCAAGATAACCTTTTTTAACGATAGCCTGATGAACAAAGTTCCAAACCAACTGCTGGCAAGATCAACGCTTGTTTATCCTAAGGATACAGTGAATGCGGCCATCACAAGGCTAGCGGGTGAAATTGCATTGGACCTTCAAGATAAAATGCCGCTGGTACTCACGGTGATGAACGGCGGCCTTTATTTTGCCGGCCAGCTTTTATCTCAGCTTAACTTTGCTTTAGAAACCGACTACCTTCAAGCAAGCCGCTATCATGGCGAGACGGTAGGACAAGACGTTAAGTGGGGTAGGGCACCGACGGATCAATTAAAGGGCCGTACAGTATTATTGTTGGACGATATTTTAGATGAGGGGCATACCCTAGTCGCCATTCGTGATCAATGCGTAGCTTTAGGTGCGCTAGAGGTTAAGATTGCGGTTCTAACAGCAAAAGATCTCGGGTACGTAAAGCCCATTGAGGCCGATTACGTTGGTTTAACGCTCCCCAACCGATACGTATTTGGTTGTGGCATGGATGTGTATGGTTGGTGGCGCAATCTGCCTGAGATTCGAGCGCTAGAAGAGTGTGATCTTAAAGATAGCTAGCTTGACCGAAATCAACCGCAGTTGGCACTTAGCTTGTATGATGAAATTTATAATTCGCTTAAAGGATTTAAGATGCGCAAAAATAGTTTAACGGGCTCTTTGAACGAAGTCACAAAAGCACAGCTGGTCGCAGAATTTAAGGCGGTGATTGCTGACGCTGAGGCCCTGATTAAAGCGACGGCAAGCCAAGGTGGCGAGAAGGTGGATCAGCTGCGTTCACAAGCTGAAGCCTCACTTGCCTCTGCCAAAGATAAGTTAGATGATTTGCACGAAGACCTCATTGAAAAAGGCCGCGAGGCAGTAAAGGCGACGGATGACTACGTGCAAGAAAATCCTTGGAAGGCGGTCGGTATCGCAGCAGGTATTGGCCTAGTGGTTGGACTGCTAGTGAGTCGTCGTTAATCTTATGTCAGAACACCCTCAATCAAACTCGCAGCATAGCGCTGAAGGCCTGCTAGGCTCACTCAAATCCATCACGGCGCTAGGGGTGGCGATTGCGCACAATCGCCTCAGTCTACTTTCAACCGACCTTGAAATCGCGCGTGAACAGACGGTCTCCGTGCTGATGATGGTGCTTGTGGCTTTGTTCTGCTTATGTTTTGGCGCGCTACTCCTAGCGCTATTTGTTGTCGTTATCTTCTGGGATACGCACCGCCTCATCGCGCTAGGCAGCATGACAGGGCTTTTTATCCTCATTGGCGTTGTGTGCTTGTGGCGCGTCATGAAAGCCCTTAAAGCCATGCCAGCCACCTTCGAGGCGAGCCTTGCCGAACTCGCTAAAGACTACAAGCACCTGAAGTCGAACGATTAGCATGTCGAGCAAGCTTCATCATCTTGCAATTAAAAAAGCCAAGCTTCAAGCCGAGGCCTCGGCACAGCGTGAGGCGTTATCTTTTCACGCGGCTCAGTGGCAGGTGAGGCTGACTTGGGTCGATAGGGTCTTGGTCGCAGCGCGCTTTGTGAAGAACAACCCCGGCATGCTATTAGGCGCTGGGGCCTTGTTTACGATGTTCACGCCCGTTAAAGCGTTGAAGATTATGTTGAGCGCATGGGCCGCGCTCAAGGGTGTTCGTAATGTTAGCGGGCTATTTTCTAAAGATTAGGTTTTAACCACCTAGAAAAAGGTTACTAAGCCCAGCGTAATTGCAGTCCCCGTCATCAGCGCGGTGGCTGCCCAGCCTAGCACTCTTGTTTTTCCCTTCACAGTAAAATCCCCCATAATCGACTGCATGGATGCCATGTGCATCACGGCAATCATTAATGGCACAGCTACAATGCCGTTAATTACCGCACTCCAAATTAAAGCCTTAATCGGATCTATGCCACTAAAATCAAGTCCAACACCAATGAGTGTGGCAATGACAATGACGGCGTAAAAGTGTTTGGCTGACCATACCGTTAGTTTTAAGCTCGCTGGTTTTTTCATAAGCTCTGCAACTGCATAGGCTGCGGAGCCTGCAAGCACCGGTATTGCGAGTAAGCCTGTTCCTAAGATACCCAACGCAAATAGGATAAAAGCAAAGTCGCCAGCGATAGGGCGCAGCGCCGCTGCCGCATCTGCTGAGCTTTGAATGTGATGGATGCCATTTGGAAATAGGGTGGCTGCTGTGGTGAGCATAATAAAAAAGGCAATGATATTAGAGAACCCCATGCCAAAGAGCGTGTCGAAAGTTAAGCGTTTTAATTGAGTTGGTGCTTGAGCAGGGTGATCGATTAAGCTTTTTCTGTCGGGAATGTCGGCAATATCTTCAACTTCCTCTGCGGCCTGCCAAAAGAATAGATAGGGGCTGATGGTTGTGCCAAATATGCCGACAACCAGTAACACGTATGTCGCATCAAAACTGATATGCGGCAACAAAGTTTCAGACACAACGCGCGACCAATCATTATGGGATGCAAATACCGTGCCCACGTAAGCAAAGAGCGAGAGCGTTAGCCATTTTAGTATGGGTAAGTAACGGTGGTAGGGGATGAATACCTGCAAGAGCAGGCAGCCGCTTCCAATAAGGATGGAGTAAAAATGGCGCGGGCCGCCAATCGCTAATTTTAAAGCGTCCGACATTGCGGAAAGATCTGCGGCAATGTTGATGATGTTTGCGACGAGCAGCAACACGATAAGGGGTAACGTGAGGGCAATGGGATAGCAGCGCTGCATATTATTCGCGATGCCCCTGCCTGTGACTAGGCCTATACGTGCACAGACCATTTGAATGCCAGCCATGAGCGGGTAAGTAAGGACGATGGTCCAAAGTAAGCCAAAGCCATATTGCGCGCCAGCTTGTGAATAGGTGGCAATGCCACTTGGATCGTCGTCAGCAGCGCCTGTCACTAAGCCGGGCCCTACTTTCTTGAGCGCGCTTAATGGATAGCTGAAAACTTTTTGTAACAGTTTCATGTTAGGCTTTAAATTGAATAAATTAAGTGTGGCTTATTTTAACCCCTAGTCACTTTATAAAAGAACCCACTCCATTGCGTAAAAATTATTTTCTAGTGTTGTTGTTGCTTTCATCTTCCACTTGGGCTGCAGAAACGCTCAAAATTGAATCTGTGGGCGTTACCGGTGCGCATGATGAAACCGAAATGCGCAAAGATTCAGCTTCGCAAAAAACAGTATTTGGTCGCAAGGAAATTGAAAATCTCAGTGTAATGACTGCTGGCGAAGTGCTAGGTAAATTGCCCGGGGTGGAAATTGGTGCTAGTGGCATGCGCGCACGTGGCATGTCGCGCGACTCGATACGAGTCCTAATAGACGGAGAAAAACAATCTGGTGGCACTATGGGCTCGTTTACACGCATGCCTGCAAGTGACATTGAGCGCGTTGAAATTAGCCGTGGTTCATCCGCTGAGTTTGGTGGTTCATCCCCGCTTACTGTGAATATTGTGCTAAAAAAAGGGGTGTCTAAAGCCTCGACGGATATGAAAGCAAGTCTAGGCTTTCGAGAGGGTGAGCATAACGAGCAGTTTTCATGGTCTGAATCAGGTAAGAGTGGTGATTTTTCATGGATATTGCCTGTCTCGCTTAACTTCTCTCGTTCACCTGTTAATACGTTTTTAGACAGACGGTATGTTGGCACGCTCGCTCCCTTTTCTAATCAGGAAGTAACCAATGGCGTTAGCGAAATGGAGCATCATTCGTTCTCGCCTCGTCTCACCTGGAAATCAGGTCGTGATAGCGTGACGCTTTCGAGCATGTTTTTTTTAGGGCCGTCAGAAAAAAACACCCGTACATCAGCTTATGACCTACTCAATTCAGCCAATAACTTTACCCGTAACGCTAACGAAGATGGCTCAGCGCAAACTTTACGTTTGCGTTTGGAGGGTGAAAAGTACGATGGTGAATCTAAATTAAGTGGTCGCATTACGGTAAAAAATATCCAAAATGACTTGGATATTACAAGGCTAACTAGCACGAACTCAAATATTAGCGATAGCACCAAGTCTGAAGAGAATGAGTTTAATAGTGCAGCACGTTGGGATCAGCCAATTGATTTGCACTATATTTCAATGGGTGCCGAGTATATCAAAATCAGCCGCGATGATAGTCAAGCCTTCCTTGGGGTTAATCCAGGTCAAAGCCAATTTAAATCTTCATCGCAAGACCAAGTCCTTTGGCTACAAGATGCATGGACGCCTCAAGATAGCGTGACGGTCACAGGTGGCTTGCGTATGGAAAACATGCAGTTAAAGTCAGAGGGCAGTAGTCAGCAAGATTTCGCCTTGTTGCCATCGGTTGCGGTGCGCTGGCAACCTGAAGAGGCTTGGGTATTTAGAAGTTCTTTAGGGGCTGGAATGAAGATGCCTAAGCTCAACGAAATTACCGCAACGGTTACCCGCAGTATTACAGTCGATGCAAATACACCATTGGATTTTGATTCACGTGGTAACCCTAACCTTAAGCCTGAGCGCAGTATCAACTTTGAAGCGGTGACTGAGCGTTACTTAGCACAAAAAGCAGGGGTGATTTCAGCCAACGTTTATGTACGTGCAACATCTGACTTTACTGAACGTCGTTTAATGAAAGAGGGTGCGCGCTGGGTCGATCGTCCTTATAACGAAGGCGATGCACTTCATTATGGGTTTGAGCTAGACGGCAAAATCAATACTGACCAATGGGGTATTGCTGGCGGTACTGCAAAGTCACATTTGACTTTACCAAATGCCCGTGTGGACGATACTCGTTTAGGCATTACGCGTAACGCTCGTGACACGCCTAAATATGTCTTGTCGATGGGTTGGGATCAAAGCGTTCCTAAATGGCAATCGAGCATGGGTGTTTCCTTGCAGCTTTCTGGTCGTAGCGAAACGGATATTCCTGGCGAGCAAAAGGCTTTTACCGAATCCAGGGCCTTGCTGGATGCGTTTTGGCTATACAAGCTCAATCCGCAGTTTAACTTGCGTGTATCCGCACAAAACTTATTGGATGAAGATATGCGTCGTCAAAACAAATATATTGCGCCTGGTGAGGAGTGGAAGCTACTCGCCAATGACTTTGGCTATCGCACGGTAATGTTTAGTTTAGAAGGGCGCTGGTAGGACTTTAAAAAACAACATTAAAACAGCGCTGCCTGCGCTGGTGTCGGTGCATCGAGTAGCGCATCCATATCAATCTCAAAAATCCCAAGCTTGCCGGGGCAGGGCATAAGCTCTAGCGGTTTGGTGTTCTCAAATAAAAACCCAAAGCCATCGCGCGGTACGCCATTAAAATGCGAGCGTTGTTCTCTGGTGAGGGTTGGCGGTATTTCATCGGGTCTAGCGCACAATACCAACTTCGCAATACCCACCACGCCGCCATAGCCTAGCTTATCTTTGCTGGGGAGGGGAATGTCAGTATTCACCACTAAGTAGTCGTAATACTCTTCGTAAATGCCCTTGCTGGCATGAATTAGCATCACTCCACGATAGCCAGTGCCCCAGGTGCGGTCATCCACCAACAAATAACCATTCGCAACCAGCCAAGCATAAGGCTGTTTAAGCGAAAGCGCTTTAATCAAGCCTCTTGGGAGATCTTTCTTAGCGTTTAATTGCTCAGCCTCTGCCATCACAAACTTTTTTATCTTTGGCTTTTAACTCTTTTGCTAGGTCAGTTCTAAATTTCTCAAGCTTTACTTGATAATCTTCCGCATCGCCAAAATCCACAAAACTAGCATAGCGTGCATGTCGCCCCATCATTTTTCTGGCATGTTTAATCGGGCAAAAGTATTGCTCAGTCCGCGCAATAATCTCAGTCGCATAAGCCAGCAAGCCATTGCCATAGGTGCAATACATACAATGGCTCTTCTCCACGATATTCAGATAACTCAAATGGTGACGGTCAAAAATAATATAATCACTACGAGTAACCTTGGGGATTTTGTAGATAGGAAAGCAAATTGCTTGGTAGAGGCTAATGCAGCCATCCAGCAATAGCATGGGGAACACCATGCCATAGATAATCGGCGCAGTGAGCAAATTAATCGGGCGATTGCCCAGCCATTTAATCAGACTGATTTTTACTTGTTTATGCGCCTGTTTGACCGAGTCCTCAAACTCAACCCGCTTGCCCTTGATACTAAAGTTAAGATGTACTTTGTGCTCTTGAAGTGCCTTTTCTAGCTCTTTTTCAGCGGCTTCCAACTGTGTAAGCAAATGGCGGATATGGTCGTTCATACAGGCTTTCTTAATTAGGTGATGCGAAACACATCATAGCAATAAGTAATGAGTAGCTTATGATTTTCTGCGCACTATCGCCAAATACAAAGCTTTTACTTTGTCTCTTGCCCACGGCGTTTTGCGGAGAAACTTGAGGCTGGATTTAATGCTGGGATCCTTGATAAAGCAATTAACGGGGATGCGGTCAGCAAGGCCGTCCCAGCCATAATGCTCGAATAATACGGTCACAATAGCTTCGAGCGTGATGCCATGAAGTGGGTTGTTGGCTTGGTTGTTTGGGGTGGTCATGATAAATGCATTATACGGAAAATGATTTTTAAAAAGTATGACGTGCTAGAAATGAAAAAGCCCTGCATCAGCAGGGCTTTTTAGAATTTGGCTCCTCGACCTGGGCTCGAACCAGGGACACATGGATTAACAGTCCATTGCTCTACCAACTGAGCTATCGAGGAATTGGTGAAGGCGTGATATTAAAGGCTAGTGAGCTGCAGGTCAATACGAAAGCGCAAAATTTTATGACTTATTTTTATTGATTAAATTATTAATTCTAGTAAATACACTATATTATGTACTTCAAATTTTTTCATGGGTGCTTTGCTCATGCGCTGAGCAGTGGCCATATCCCATGTACTTAATAAGGTTCTAATCTAATACTCGAGTTATGCGTCCTAACACCTCAGAAACAAATCCTCATATCAAAGCGCGACAACGGAGCGATTTGCAAGTCATTCGAAACTTAATGCCTTATATCTGGCAGTTTAAGTTTAGGGTCATCATCACGCTTTTATGTTTAGTTTTTGCAAAAGTCGCCAATCTTGGTGTGCCAATCGTGCTCAAGAAGATTGTCGACACGCTCAGTATTACCTCGACATCACAGGCGCTGCTTGTGGTACCTGTCAGTTTAATTCTCGCTTATGGGTTATTGCGCCTATCGGCATCTTTGTTTGGGGAATTAAGAGAGCTGATTTTCGCAAAAGTCACTGAAAGCGCGGTTAGAAAAGTGGGCTTGCAAGTGTTTAACTACGTGCATGCGCTTTCCCTCCGCTTCCATTTATCACGACAAACTGGCGGCATGACGCGCGATATTGAAAGAGGCACGCGCGGTATTCAGTCTCTAATTTCTTATTCGCTCTACAGTATTATCCCAACGCTGATTGAGCTACTCATGGTGCTGGGCTATTTCTTCTTTGTGTATAACATCTGGTTTGTGGTGATTACGCTTATTGCGCTGACTTGTTATATTATTTTTACGATTGTGGTGACCGAATGGCGGACTAATTTTAGACGACAAATGAATGATTTGGACTCTAAAGCCAATCAGCGAGCGGTTGACTCATTGATTAACTTTGAGACGGTGAAGTATTTTGGCAATGAGCAATACGAAGCACTGCGCTACGATGAAAATCTCAAAAACTACGCACAAGCGGCAGTGAAGTCTCAAAAATCATTAGCTATGTTGAATTTTGGCCAACAAACAATTATTGGGGTTGGCTTGATTTGCATTTTGGGTTTGGCTAGCTCAGGCGTGGCCAAAGGTACCATGACCATTGGTGACTTGGTGCTTGTTAATGTGTTGATGATACAGCTTTATATTCCACTTAATTTTTTAGGCGTGCTTTATCGAGAAATGAAGCAATCGCTTGCGGATATTGATCGAATGTTTGGCCTACTTGAAACGCATCAAGAGGTCGCAGATAAGCCTAATGCTTATCAACTTTCTGTGAAGTCGCCAGCACTGGGGCCGCATGTGATTTTTAAAGACGTATCTTTTCACTATGAGGCTAACCGTCAAATTCTGAACAAAGTTTCTTTTGAGATTTTGCCAGGCGAAACTACGGCGGTGGTTGGGCATAGTGGGGCGGGTAAAAGTACCTTGTCGCGTCTCTTATTTCGCTTCTATGATGTGCAACAGGGCGCTATTTTGTTTGATGGTCAGAACATTCAAGATGTTCAGCAAGCTAGCTTGCGTCAAGTCGTTGGGATTGTCCCGCAAGACACCGTGCTGTTTAACGATACGATAGGCTACAACATTGCTTACGGTAAACCAGGTGCGACGCAATTCGATATTGAATCAGCCGCTAAGTCAGCGCAAATCCACGAATTTATTGAGAAGTTGCCGGAAGGCTATCAAAGCGCAGTAGGTGAGCGTGGTCTCAAGCTTTCAGGTGGGGAGAAACAGCGTGTAGCCATCGCAAGAACCCTACTTAAGCAGCCTGCGCTATTAATTTTTGATGAGGCGACGTCAGCGTTAGATTCTGAAACCGAGCGCACCATTCAAAATGAGCTGAATGATTTAGCGCGTAACCGCTCGACCTTGATTATTGCACATCGCCTCTCTACGATTACCCATGCCCACCAAATTTTAGTAATGGAAGAGGGTGAAATTATTGAGCGCGGCACACATGAGGCCTTAATCAAGCTTGGTCAGCGTTATGCAGAAATGTGGCGTGTTCAACAATCTCAGAACGTTTCTAGCTCAGTAATGGTCAATCCTATATCAATTTAATCTTGTTAATACCGCTATTACATTCAATAGCACCTGAGTGAATACTATGCATCAACTTTTAAATCGTACAATTCAGCTTAATCAAGCATCCTCTGAAGTGCTCGGAGAGCAAATACGCGCTTATTTCCATCAAACAGCGGACCTTTATGAGAGCCTTTTTGATCACTTAGCGTCTGATGAAGCTTACTATACGAAGTCGATTAGCCTGCGCCATCCGCTTATTTTCTATTTCGGTCATACCAACACTTTTTTTGTTAATAAACTCATCCTGTCTGGACTGATTACTAAGCGAGTGAACCCGAAGTTTGAGTCTATGTTTGCAGTGGGTGTTGATGAAATGGGTTGGGATGACGTTAATTCGCAAAACTACAACTGGCCTACCGTCGATGAGGTCAGAGCTTACCGCGCAGAGGTGCGTCAAGTCGTTGATCAATTAATCTCTGAGTTGCCACTTAATCTGCCAATCGACTGGAAGAGTCCTTGGTGGGTAATTTTAATGGGTATTGAGCATGAGCGCATTCATCTTGAAACAAGCTCAGTCCTGATTCGTCAGCACGCATTGAAGTATGTAAAACCTTCATCCGCCTGGGAGACATGCACAGCGCAAGCGTCAACAGCGCCAACCAATAATTTCGTTGAAATTAAAGCCCGTGATATCAAGCTTGGTAAACAAGACGACACCTATGGCTGGGATAACGAGTATGGGACGTTTGAAAAACATTGCCCAGCGTTTAAAGCGGCTAAATATCTCACGTCCAATGCAGAGTTTCTTGAGTTTGTTGAAGCGGGCGGTTATAAAAACGATACTTATTGGCTAGAAGAGGGCCTTTCTTGGAAAAAATATGCCAATGCCATGCATCCTACTTTTTGGGTGCAGCAGAATGATGGCTGGCATCTTAGAATCATGGCAGAAGAAATCGCGATGCCTTGGAGTTGGCCTGTAGAGTTGAACTATCACGAGGCTAAAGCTTTTTGCGAATGGAAGTCTGAGCAATTGGGGATGGCCATCCGAATGCCAACCGAAGCTGAGTGGCACAGTATTTATGAGGAGGCAGGACTGTCTGATGTAATTGTTTCTAGCAGCCATCAAGCCAATTTGCATTTAGACCATGGTGCATCCTCTTGTCCGGTGGATCAGTTTGCCCATGGCGCGTTGTTTGATGTGGTGGGTAACGTATGGCAATGGACTGAAACACCGATTTTCCCATTGGATGGCTTCCGGGTGCATCCGATTTATGATGATTTTACGACGCCTACCTATGATGGCCGTCATAATCTCATTAAAGGCGGCTCTTGGATTGCAACCGGTAATGAAGCCTTAAAAAGCGCACGCTACGCGTTCCGACGTCATTTCTTTCAAAATGCAGGATTCCGATACATCATGACAGACACACCAATAGAAGACCATTCTTCGCATTATGAAGATGACAAGCAGCTTTCAGAATATGCCGAATTTCATTATGGCGACCAATATTACGGTGTGCCTAATTTCCCTAAAGCGCTGAGTGACCTCGCGATTGAAGTGATGAAAGGTCGTCCTATGACGACTGCCTTAGATTTAGGCTGTGCGACAGGTCGTGCTACGTTTGAACTAGCGAAGCACTTTAATCATGTGACTGGCATTGATTTTTCAGCAAGATTTATTGGATTAGCACTTAAGTTGTCTCAGCAGGGGGTGTTACGTTACGCCATGGCCACAGAGGGCGACTTGGTGAGCTACCAAGAACGCACACTTGCTGAATTGGGCCTTGAAGGTGTTTCCTCAAAAGTAGAATTTTGGCAAGGCGATGCCTGCAATCTTAAACCAAACTTTACTGGATATGATTTGATTTTAGCGGCAAATTTAATCGACCGTTTATATAGCCCAAGTCACTTTTTGAATGCGATTCATGAACGTCTTAATATCGGTGGGATATTAATGATTACCTCACCCTACACTTGGCTTGAAGAACATACACCACGTGAAGAGTGGATTGGCGGTTTTAAACGCGATGGCGAGAACGTGACGACTTTGGATGGTTTGAAGACTTTACTGGGTCATCATTTTGAGCTGGTGAAAGCGCCAGTTAAGGTACCATTTGTGATTAGAGAAACGCAGCATAAATTCCAACATACGCTCTCTGAGGTGACTTTCTGGAAACGCATTCTCTAATTCGATATCTCGCCCCAACAAATAATAATGCGCCTTTAAGGCGCATTATTATTTGTTGGCAGTTAACTTAAAAGATTAACTTTTGCGTTGCAATGATAGCGCATTTACACAGTATCGTAGCTTGCTAGGTGCAGGACCATCAGGGAAGACGTGGCCCAAATGTGCATCACAGGTATTGCAGGTAATTTCTACACGGCTTCTAAGAAGGCTATCGTCTGTGTGATAAGCAATCGCATTTTCTTTGAGTGGCTGCGTGAATGATGGCCAGCCAGTGCCAGAGTCAAATTTTTCGGTTGAATCGAATAGCAGAGTATCACAGCACGCACAGGCGTAAATGCCTGCTTCAAAATGGGTGCACATTGGTGAACTAAATGGACGTTCAGTGCCTGCATTACGTGTGACGTCATAGACTTCTTCAGGCAACAAGCTTTTCCATTCTTCGCTTGTTTTTACCAAGCGCTTATCAGGACTAAAATTGCCCAAGTTGACGAGTTTTTGAATACTTTCCCAAGTGAGCATTTAAATTTTCCTGATCGGTAGATGAATGAATCAACGAGTTGACTGCTTATTGTGTCAAATCGTTCGATTTTGATTGAATGCTAAATTGAGTTATGCCACAGCCTTTTCAATGCGGTCTAGTGCATTTTTAAGGTTATCCATTGACGTAGCAAATGAAATTCGGAAATAACCTTCCGCACCAAATGCTGAGCCTGGCACAACGGCTACTCCTACTTGTTCAAGCAAGTATTCAGAAAGTGCCATGTCCGTTGCATCTTCGATCTTGCCTTCTTTGTGCAAGTTGCTGATGGCATTTCTTGCATCTGGAAAAGCATAGAAAGCGCCACCCGCTTTAATGCACTTAAGTCCGCGCATCTTGTTAAAACGATCGACTACATATTCATGACGCTCAATAAAAGCTTTGACCATCGGCTCGATACATTCCTGAGGCCCTTCTAAGGCAGCTTGTGCAGCAACTTGTGAGATCGAGGTTGGGTTGGAGGTTGATTGTGATTGTAAAATTTCCATTGCTTTGATGATGTAAGCAGGTCCAGCGGCATAGCCTATACGCCAACCTGTCATTGAGTAAGCTTTAGAAACGCCGTTAAGCACGATACAGCGGGGTTTTAACTCTGGGGCTGCATTGAGGATGTTATAAAATTTCTCACCCGTTAAGTTCACATGTTCATACATGTCATCAGTCGCAACCAATACATGAGGGTGACGTTTTAATACCTCACCTAACGCCTTTAATTCATCTAAGCTATAAACCGCGCCAGTAGGATTAGAAGGAGAGTTAATCATGAAGAGCTTGGTTTTTGTTGTAATAGCAGCTTCTAATTGTGCTGGCAAAAGCTTAAAGCCTTGCTCAATACCACATTCAATAATGATAGGTTTCGCGCCAGCCACTATTGCGATATCTGAATATGAAACCCAGTAAGGGGCAGGAACAATCACTTCGTCGCCATGGTTCAATACTGCAAGCGCAAGATTGAAAATACACTGTTTGCCACCTACGCCAACAATGACTTCTTTATCTGTGTAATCAAAACCGTTTTGATTCTTGAATTTAGCAACGATGGCTTTTTTTAAGCCTGGAATACCCGCCACAGGCGTATATTTGGTAAAGCCGCTATCAATGGCTTGTTTAGCGGCATCCTTAATGTGTTGTGGTGTATCAAAGTCTGGCTCGCCAGCACCAAGGCCAATAATATCTTTACCTTCAGATTTTAACTTTGCTGCCCGCGCTGTAACTGCAAGGGTGGGGGATTCTTTGATGGCTTGAACACGTTGAGAAAGGATAGAGTGCGCTGCTTGTTCCAAAATGACGTCCTTGAGCTTAAAAATGAGCTAATGCGTGATTTTACTCAAAAAACCGCTCGCTTGAAACCAGCAACACCCTAATATTGCATCCTTATTACATCTTTAAATATTAATTGAAGGTATTAACGACGTTTTTGACATTTGTCACCGCATGTAACAGCTTGATTAAATTCTTCAGCTGTATCTGGATCGATCGTACTGATAGCGATCTTCATGGCTTGCACTTCTTTAATATTGCCCTGTTCCGCAGCCATCAAACCCAGCCTAAACATCGCGTCAATGTTGTCCTTGCTAAGATTTATCGCTTGGCGATATGACTTTTCTGCATCGCCCTTTAGCTTCGTCTGTTCTTGAGCGACACCAAGCTCATACCAAGCTTCTGTGTTTTTAGGTTCGGCTTTTACCCATTTACGCGATACCTCTAAAAGCTTAGACCAATCCTCTTGCAGTTCAGGTTGCGCGATTTGCATAAAGAATGGTTTGTTCGCATCCTCCTCTTCCCAGAAAGTTTTGCCGTCGATTGGAAATTTCGTTTCGATCGGTTGTTTTTCAACAGAAGCCATCCATTCAATTGGGAGGGCATAAAAATAGGCGTTTCTGCCAGGGGATTTAAACGTATTGATGCCGATCAGTCGACCTTGACCATCAAATAAACCACTGCCGCTAGCACCCATCGAGAATCGGGCAGTACTTCTGATGATGTAACCGTTATCAAAAGGGTAGATAGATTTAAGAACGCCGTTTGCATTCACAGGGCTTGGGTTGCCGCTAGAGTGCCCCATGCCCATGATTTCTTCACCTTTTTTCATGGTAGTTGCTGAACCAATCTCAATTGCTTCAAATGGCGTTGATTCAGTTTCGATGAGGCACATATCATGGTAACGATCTGCTTGAACTTGTGTAATGCGATATGTATCCTCACCTTTAGATATATAGGGCTCCGGCGTCTTTCTAAATATATGACAATTGGTCACTACTTTGTTTTTACCCACCACAACGCCTGATCCGTAGGCCATGCTGCCGTCAGTGGTGTACCCCTTGATCATGACAATTGAATAAAAGGACTTTAACAGTTTCGCTCTGTCATAAGCTTGTGCACTGGGGGCACTCATAATAAATGCACATGAAAGCGCAATGACGATTTTTGTTTTTGTATTTTTGACGAAATTCATTAGCAGGGCTCCAAATGGATGGTTTTTAAATGCAACTCTTTAAGGACATAATGCACTAAATAAAGTTCGTGGTTTTCATGAATGCCTCACTTTGCAATCTTTAATCAGCAAAGTGTCATCACCCTGTTAAAATAACACGGTTTTCGAGCATATTCATCGTTAGTATTATTTCAAGGCTCAAGCAATTGATCGTTACGTTTCCTAATAGCAAATATCAGCTTCATCAACCATTTCCACCAGCAGGAGATCAACCACAGGCGATTGATAAGCTGACTGCGGGGATTGAAGCTGGCTTGAAGTATCAAACCCTACTTGGCGTAACGGGCTCTGGCAAAACCTATACGATGGCTAACGTGATTGCGCGTACCGGTCGCCCAGCGATTGTGATGGCACCAAATAAAACCCTTGCCGCGCAGCTTTACTCCGAGTTCCGCGAGTTCTTCCCGAATAATGCGGTGGAATATTTCGTTTCTTACTATGATTACTATCAGCCTGAAGCCTATGTGCCGTCGCGTGACTTGTTTATCGAAAAAGACTCAAGCATTAATGAGCACATTGAGCAGATGCGCTTATCTGCAACTAAAGCACTTTTAGAGCGAGATGACGCGATTATTGTGGCTTCCGTGTCAGCGATCTACGGGATTGGCGATCCGGTGGATTACCACGGCATGGTCCTTCATCTTCAACAAGGCGAAAAGCTGAGCCAGCGCGATGCAATTTTACGCTTGGTTGGCATGCAATATGACCGAAATGACTTTGATTTCTCTCGTGGCTGTTTCCGTGTGCGCGGTGATGTGATTGATGTATTCCCCGCTGAAAACAGTGAAACGGCGGTGCGTATTTCCTTATTTGATGACGAGGTTGAAACCATTACCTTGTTTGATCCGCTCACAGGGCAGATATTTAATAAAATTGCCCGTTACACCATTTACCCTTCAAGCCATTATGTCACGCCGCGTGAGACCACCGTGCGCGCCATGGAAAAGATTAAGCACGAACTTAAATCACGCGTTGATTTTTACATCAAAGAGGGCAAGTTAGTTGAGGCGCAGCGCATTGAGCAGCGCACCCGCTTTGATTTGGAGATGCTCAACGAGATTGGCTTCTGCAAAGGCATCGAGAACTACTCCCGCCATTTATCCGGCCGTGGTCCTGGTGACCCACCGCCAACGCTCATTGATTACCTTCCCAAAAATGCCATCATGGTCATGGATGAAAGCCATGTCACTGTTCCGCAGATTGGTGCAATGTATAAGGGCGATCGGTCACGTAAAGAAAATCTAGTGGATTACGGCTTCCGCCTGCCTTCGGCTTTGGATAACCGACCACTCAAGTTTGAAGAGTTTGAGCAAATCATGCGCCAAACTGTGTTTGTGTCTGCGACACCTGCAGAATATGAGGCAAATCATCAGCAACAAGTGGTTGAACAAGTGGCAAGACCAACGGGCTTGGTGGACCCTGAAATTATTGTGAAGCCCGCGGATACGCAAGTCGATGACTTGCTCTCTGAGATTAAACTGCGTGTAGCGGTGGGTGAGCGTGTGTTAGCCACCACCTTAACCAAACGTATGTCTGAGGACTTAACTGACTACCTTAGCGAGCATGGCGTTAAAGTGCGCTATTTGCACTCTGATATTGATACGGTAGAGCGCGTTGAGATTATTCGTGATTTGCGCTTAGGGGAGTTTGATGTGCTTGTGGGCATTAATTTGCTTCGTGAGGGCTTAGATATTCCTGAAGTGTCTTTGGTGGCTGTGCTGGATGCTGATAAAGAAGGCTTCTTGCGCTCAGAGCGCTCGCTGATTCAAACCGCAGGCCGTGCCGCGCGTAACTTAAATGGCAAGGTCATTTTTTACGCTAACAGAATCACTCGCTCAATGAAGCTGGCGATGGACGAAACGGAGCGTCGCCGCACGAAACAGATTGCTTTCAATCTTGAGCATGGCATCACACCAAAAGGCGTGGTGAAACGTATTAAAGATATTATTGATGGGGTTTACGACAAAGATGACGCTGAGCGCGAGCGTAAAGCCGCGCAAGATCAAGCGAACTATGATGTGCTCAGCGAGAAGCAATTACTTAAAGAAATGAAGCGTTTAGAAAAAGCTATGCACGATAGCGCTAAAAATCTTGAATTTGAGAAAGCTGCTGATTTTAGAGATCAGCTCAAAAAACTCAAAGAAAAGTTCTATGGCGCCGACGTTCCTGACTTAGCTTAGCGATAATGCAATTTTCAGAACAGTTTTTTAAGCTAATTGCTTCCCTTACGGCGGCGGACATGCCAATTACTGGTAGGGCGCCGACGTTCCTGACTTGGCTGAGTAATATTAGCTTTGTTCTAGCACTTCCAAGAAGTCATCTCCATAACGCGCTAACTTTGCTTGTCCAACACCGCTGATACTACCCAGCTCGGTCAAATTGCTAGGTCGCTGGTTCATAATCTCAAGCAAGGTGCTGTCATAGAAAATTAAGTAAGGTGGGACACCTTGCGCTTTTGCTAATTCCATTCGTTTTGCTTTAAGTGCTATCCATAACGGATCGTCATTTGCCCCGGCATAGGCTTCTTTGGCGCGTGAGGCGCGCTCTGCTGTGCTCGATCGTTTCTCTGGTTCAGCATCTCGGCGTTGCCATACTTCTAACTCACCTTTTAAAACTGGTTTAGCCATTTCAGTGAGTTTTAAACCACCGTAGGCTTGAAAATCTACATCAAGATAACCACTCGCTGCTAATTGCCTATAAACACTGCTCCATTGTGCTTGGGTAAGATTTTTTCCGATGCCATAGGTGCTGAGTTGTTCGTGTTGAAATCGATCAATTTGAGCAGTTTTTTTACCAAGCAATACGTCAATTAAGTGACCTGCACCAAAGCGTTGTCCCGTTCGGTATACGCATGAAAGCGCCATTCTTGATGCTTGAGTTGCATCCCATGTGTCGGCAGGCGTGAGGCAGTTATCGCATTCTCCACAACCTCCTGTATGCTCTTCACCAAAATAATGAAGAATAGCTTGATGTCGACAGCTGGTTGATTCACAAAAGCCGAGGAGGGCGTCCAGTTTATGTTTCTCTAAACGTTTGCGCTCTTCAGAAGCCTCTCCGCTATCAAGCATTTGACGCATAGAAACAACATCGCCTAGGCCGTAGGTCATCCAAGCGTTCGCGGCGAAGCCATCACGTCCAGCGCGACCGGTTTCTTGATAATAACTTTCCATGCTTTTGGGTAAATCTAAATGGGCGACAAAGCGCACATTGGGTTTGTCGATGCCCATACCAAACGCAATAGTGGCCACCATAATGACTGCCTCTTCACGTAAGAATTGACGTTGGTTTTTCTCGCGTATTTTGGTGTCCAGGCCAGCATGATAGGGGAGCGCAGTCCAGCCTTTGGAGGCTAACCACTCCGCCGTTTCTTCAACCATTTTACGGGATAAGCAATAAATAATCCCAGCCTCGTTTGGATGTTGCGTTTCAATAAAATGGAGCAATTGTTGCCGAGCGTTATTTTTTTGAGTGACGTGGTATCGAATGTTAGGGCGATCAAAGCTTGAGACGAACTGTGCGGCTTTCTCTAGCTTAAGCTGATTAATAATTTCAGCCCTTGTTGCGGCATCTGCTGTAGCGGTCAGGGCGATTCTTGGTACATCAGGAAAGCGTTCATGCAAAATGGTGAGTTGGCGATATTCTGGTCGAAAGTCATGGCCCCATTGAGATACACAGTGCGCCTCGTCAATCGCAAATAAGGCTAGTCCTACATGGTTGTTAACTTGATCGAGTAGTTGTAGGAAGCTACTTGCCATCAACCTTTCGGGTGCGACATAAAGAATTTTCAGCTCTCCTCGGAGCGCTTGTCTAGTAATGGTTTGGGTATCTTCAATGCTCAAACTTGAATTTAAATAAGCTGCATTAATGCCAAGCTGCTGCAGCGCCTCAACTTGGTTTTGCATTAATGCAATCAGTGGTGAAACGATGATCGCAAGACCATCTCTTAAAATGCTTGGAATCTGATAACACAATGACTTACCACCGCCTGTTGGCATGAGTACGAGAGCGTCTCCACCTGTCGAAACATGATTCACAATCGTGGCTTGTTGGTCACGGAATGCTTGATAACCAAATGTGTTTTGTAGAATTTCTAAAGCGCGTGTCGACATAGGGACTTTTATCAGCGGACGTAAATGAAAAAGCCCCGATGAACTGGGGCTTTTGAGTTTGATGCTAAAAAACTAACTTATTTCTGCGTTTGCACGATGACTAAAGGCTCATCTTTCGCCGCTTCGTCAGCTTTCTTTTGCCACGCAGCAGTTTTACGTGGTTTCTTTGGGGTTTCAGCTTCCACAACAACTGCAGCTTTCGTTTCAGCTTTTGTTTCGACTAATTGCAAACCACTTGCAGCTAAATCAACTGGTTTGGCTTTTGCAGCAGGTTTGCGTGCAGAGCGCGCCTTTTTCTCAGCGGGTGCTTTTGCTGATTTATCTTCACCTGCTTCAGTAGTTGATTCATCTTTAGGCGCCTTTACTGCTTTAGCTGGTTTTTCCGTTTGAACAGGGTTTGTTGTAACCACTTCAATTGCCTCAGTCGCAACTTTTTCAACCTTGACCGCTTCAACCTTTGGCGACTCCACTTTGATTGATTCAACCGGTTTAGTCATTTCTGTTGAAGGAGCTGTTGCAGCATTGGTCACATCAGCGATTTGCTCATTTTCAACAAATGGACGATCGCCAACTGGACGCTCTTGGCGAGGTCCGCGGTCACGACGACCATTGCGGCTACGACGGTTACGACCTTCGCGTGGCTCACGTTGTTCGGCATTTTGCTCACCTTGCACACCTTCAACTTGGCCGTTTTGTGCCACTGGCTGTGGTCTTGATTGCTGTTGTTGCGGCCTTTGTTGACGTGGTTCTTGACTGCGTTGTAGACGTTCACCTTGGTTTTGGTGAGTGGCTTGATTGTTACGTTCTGGACGGTCACCACGTTCATTGCGATTACGGTTGCGATTACGGTTACGATTGTTATCGCGACGACCATTATTCTCACGTGTTTCAGGTTTTGGTGCTTCTGACTTTGTGAGCGCGCCTAACCAGTTGGTGAGGCGAGTCAATAAAGAAATGCCTTTTTCAACCTTTTCAACGCTAATTGGCGCTGGTGCTGATGGCGTAATACCGCGAACAGCCGCGACTTGTTTGACTGCTTTTACTTCTGTTGCCGCGTGGTTGTGCTCTTCTTCAGTAGGCATCTCGACCATTTGGTAGCTGCGTGGACCGTCTTCTGCACTGTCATCGCTCTTAATGCGAGTGATTGTGTAGTTTGGTGTTTCTAAGTGAATGTTAGGAATTAACACCACTTCAACGCCAGTGCGTTGTTCGATTTTATGAATATCGGCCCGTTTTTCATTGAGCAAGAACGTTGCAGCTTCAACAGGTAATTGAACTTGAATTGCCTTGCTATTTTCTTTCATTGCTTCTTCTTGTGTAATACGCAAGATATGAAGGGCTGTTGATTCGATGCCGCGGATATGGCCTGTGCCATGACAACGTGGGCAAGGGATGTGATTGCTTTCGCCCAAGCTTGGACGTAAGCGTTGACGTGAAAGCTCTAGCAAACCAAAGCGGGAAATCTTACCAGTTTGAACGCGAGCGCGGTCATAGTGCAAAGCCTCCCGTAAACGGTTTTCAACGTCACGTTGATTGCGTTGGCTTTCCATATCGATAAAGTCGATCACCACTAAGCCGCCTAAGTCGCGTAAACGTAATTGGCGAGCTACTTCTTCAGCAGCTTCTAAGTTCGTATTGAATGCTGTGTGCTCGATGTCGCTGCCTTTAGTAGAGCGGCCTGAGTTCACGTCCACAGAAACCAAAGCTTCGGTGTGGTCAATCACGATAGCGCCGCCAGAAGGTAGGCGAACTTCGCGAGAGAATGCGGTTTCGATTTGATGTTCGATTTGGAAACGTGAGAATAACGGCGTTTCGTCTTGATATAGTTTGACGCGTGATACATGACCAGGCATCACATGGTTCATGAACTGAATGGCTTGTTCATGAATATCAGGTGTGTCGATGAGGATTTCACCGATGTCTGGTTGGAAGTAATCGCGAATAGCGCGAATCACTAAACTGCCTTCTTGGTAAATCAGGAAAGGGCCGTTTTGAATGGTTGATGCGCTTTCAACAGCAGTCCAAAGCTGAAGGAGATAGTTTAAATCCCATTGCAGCTCTTCAAGGTTGCGGCCGATACCAGCGGTGCGTGCAATGATGCTCATGCCGTTAGGCACTTCTAATTGCGCCATGATGTCACGGAGTTCGTTGCGGTCTTCACCTTCGATACGGCGTGAAACACCACCGCCACGAGGGTTGTTTGGCATTAAGACCAAATAACGACCAGCAAGCGAGATAAATGTTGTGAGGGATGCGCCTTTGTTGCCACGTTCGTCTTTGTCGACTTGAACGATCAGCTCTTGACCTTCTTTAAGCACGTCTTGAATACGGGCGCGACCACCTTCTGTATCGTTAAGGAAGTAGCTGCGCGCTACTTCCTTGAACGGCAAGAAGCCGTGTCTATCGGTGCCGTAGTTAACAAAGGCAGCTTCGAGTGATGGCTCAATGCGGGTAATCACGCCTTTGTAGATATTGCTCTTACGTTGTTCTTGACCAGCAGATTCGATGTCGAGGTCAATGAGTTTTTGACCGTCTACGATTGCAACGCGCAATTCTTCAGATTGCGTTGCGTTAAATAACATGCGTTTCATTGTGTTGACTCCCGCGCTCAGGGCGGGTTTGCGAATATTGCTATGCAAGTAGCAGTGAGGAAGGGCTAGGGTTGAATAGGTAGGCTAATGCCAAACATCGGCTTGTTGTTAACGCTACCCCAGCAGTAAATCTGCCAGAAAGTTTGCAGGAGCTTGTTAGAACACTGAATCATTACATTGCTAACTTTTACTTTTGTCTATGGCTTTTGTTCTTGCCATCGTCAGCGGGTGATACTTTTTATAAAAGTTATTCACCCGTTAATCCAACGCGCTTTAACGCGTATCAGATTGAATTTGTTAACGAAGTAACTCGTTTTGTGTCCTGTTAAGCTTTCTTGCTCTTATTCTGTCTTTAAATTTAGATTCGGTTTAGCTGACATATCAGCTAAAATTCAAAGTTCTAGCAATTCCAAACCGTACCATCGCTTATACTCTTGAGTATTGCAATTCATCCGCAGCGGCTTGAGCGCTTTAATTTTTTAGTACATAAAATCGCTACTTATTTTATTTGGCGAGCGAGATTAACCAAGGTATCTTTTAAGACTTTCAATTCATTCGTTGAAGAAGCGCTTAGCGCATTTACTTCAATAGTTTCGTAGTATAGGTGAGATGACAAATTTAAGCAAAATAAGTAATGAAATTAGTGAATCAAGCGCGGCAATGCTTGAAATTGATGAGGCAAGTGAAGGTCAACGGATTGATAATTTCCTCACCAAAACGCTCAAAGGCGTTCCTAAAAGTCATCTTTATCGAATTCTTCGAAGTGGCGAGGTGCGCGTTAATAAAAAAAGGATTGATGCGACTTACAAGCTTGCAATAGGAGATTTGGTTCGTATCCCACCGATACGTGCCACGGTTACCCAAGTCGATGTCGAACAACAAAAGCCTGTCACTGCGCGTTTAGAAAAATGCATTGTCTTTGAGGATGATGCGATGCTCGTGCTCGACAAGCCCGCTGGCATGGCCGTCCACGGCGGCAGTGGTGTGAGTAAGGGTGTGATTGAACAGTTGAGATTAGAGCGCCCACAAGCCAAGTTTTTGGAGCTTGTGCATCGGCTAGACCGCGAAACATCGGGCGTGCTGATGGTGGGTAAGAAGCGCTCTGCCTTGGTAGCACTTCATGAAGCAATGCGTCGCAATCAAATGGATAAGCGTTATTTTATGTTGGTGAAAGGGCATTGGATGGAGAAAAAGAAACACGTCACCTTAACATTGCAAAAGTACTTACTTGAAAATGGTGAGCGCCGTGTGAGTGTGGTGACAGGTCGCCCAGACCCAAGAGCGGAAGATGAAGGTCAAACTTCAGAGACCATTTTTCATCTAAAAGCCCATTATGGTGATTTTAGCTTGTTAGAGGCGCAGCTCATCACAGGTCGCACGCATCAACTGCGTGTTCAATTAGCGCATTTGGGCTTCCCCATTGCTGGCGATGACAAGTACGGTGACTTTGCTTTAAATAGAGCGCTACAGAAGAGTGGTTTGAAACGTATGTTTTTACATTCGGCGGAAACCAATATTCGTCATCCACTCACTGCTGAAAAACTCAAGCTGATTGCTCCATTGCCGCTTGAATTAGATAGATTCCTCAAAAAACTTGCTTCAGAAAACTAAAATATTAAGATGCAGAATAATTACGATTTAATCATTTTTGATTGGGATGGCACCTTGGCCAACTCAACCCAATTAATTGTGGATGCTATATGCAAGGGTAGTGTGGATGTCGGATTGCCAGAACCCACCCAATCCGCAGCGAGTGGCATTATTGGACTCGGTTTTCGTGAGGCCACATACGACTTATTCGGTCAAATACCTGATGCGAAATTGGCGGAACTGACTGCCCGTTACACTTATTACTATGGTTTGGGTGAGGATCACATTCCTCTATTTGATGGCGTAACTGAAGCCGTTACACATTTGACCGAGAAAGGTGTGCCACTTGCGGTTGCCACTGGAAAGGGGCGTCGCGGCTTAAATAAGGCCTTGGCTAATAGCGGTATTGCGCATCACTTCATTGCAACGCGCTGTGTGGATGAGTGTCACTCTAAGCCAAATCCGCAAATGATTTTGGACTTAATGGATGAAGTGGCTGCCAAGCCCGAACGTACCTTAATGGTGGGCGATACTAGCTTCGATTTGCAGATGGCCAAAAATGCAAATGTCGCGAGTTTAGGCGTCACTTATGGCGCGCATCCCTTAGAGCGCTTGTTGCCACATGGGCCTTTGGCACTTTTTGAAAAATTTACGGATTTAAGCGCTTGGCTTAAAGCTAACGTTTAGATATGACTCATCAGCGCATTATTTGTAAAAGTGAAGAGTTGATCGAAAAGGGCAAGGGAATTCGTTTTTCTGTTCCAGAACTAGGTGATTGTTTGAGTGCATTCGTTGTGCGTTTTGAAACCAAGCCCTACGCCTATGTTAATCAGTGTGCGCATTTGCCAATTGAGCTGGATTGGAACGAAGCTGACTTTTTCTTAAGAGAGCAAGACTCTTTAATTTGCGCGACACATGGAGCTCACTATGAGCCGCAAAGTGGACTATGTATACTTGGCCCATGTCAGGGGAAACGATTGCGGCCAATTAAGGTCTATGAACATAATGGTGTTATTTCAAATACACTAGATTAGATCTAAATTAAATTCTACTTTTAAGAGAGAACAGTATGTCAGAGAGACAGCAACCTCATTGGGAGCGTGAAGTATTAGAAAAATTAGCGTTTCAATCGCTAAAAGAACAGAAGCGTCATCGCTTTTGGAGTGTGCTATTTAAATCGCTAACACTTGTTTGGCTTTTCTTGATGCTGTTTTATATGCTGAATTGGATAGGTGGTTCGAGTGCTAAGAGCTCTGAAGATCACACAGCACTCATCGATATTCAAGGCGTAATCGGCGCCCAAGATGAAGTAAATGCAGATTCTGTTGTGTCAAGTTTGCACGATGCTTACGATAACAAACACACCAAGGGTGTAATTTTGCGCATTAATAGCCCTGGGGGTAGTCCAGTTCAGGCTGGGATCATTAACGATGAGATCAAGCGTCAACGCCAACTTCATCCAAGTATTCCGGTTTACGCAGTGGTGGAGGATATTTGTGCCTCTGGCGGTTATTACATTGCGGTAGCTGCGGATAAAATTTATGTAGATAAAGCGAGCATTATTGGTTCAATAGGTGTGCTGATGGATGGCTTTGGCTTTACAGGTGCAATGGAAAAGTTTGGTGTTGAGCGTCGTTTAATGACGGCTGGCGTTAACAAAGCCATGCTTGATCCTTTTTCTCCAGTTAATCCAAAACATAAAGTATTAGCACAAGCTATGTTAGATGAAGTACATCAGCAATTTATCAGTGTGGTTCGTGAGGGCCGCGGTAAGCGTTTAAAAGAAACGCAAGAGACCTTCAGCGGCTTATTTTGGAGTGGTGAGGCTGGTATCAAAATGGGCTTAGCTGATGAGCTGGGTAGCTATGAGTATGTGGCGCGTGAAGTAATCAAGCAAGAAAACATCGTTGATTTTACAGCTTCTGAAGGCTTGGCTGACCGTGTTGCGAGGAAGTTTGGAGCGTCAATGACGCAGTCCATATTTAAGGGAATGGGCTTGCACTAAGTTTTTAAAGATTTTTAAATTTTAAAATTTTTCATTAAAAAAAGGGCTGATATGAATCAGCCTTTTTTGGTCTAGGGGATGAAGCCTATTGTTGTGTTTTTTTGTTTAAAGTAATTAATCAAGCTATTGGTTGATCCATCGTGATCTGTGATTGGTAGATTGCTTGATAATTGCGGCAAGATTTTTTGTGCAATTTGTTTACCAAACTCCACACCCCATTGGTCAAATGAGTTGATGTTCCAGATAATGCCTTGAACAAAAATCTTGTGCTCATAAAGCGCAATTAACTTACCTAAGGCTTTAGGGGTGAGTTCATCTATTAAAATAGTATTGGTAGGGCGGTTGCCTCCAAACACTCGGTGAGGCATCAACTCCATAATCACATGATGATCTAGGCCTTGCTCTTCAAGCTCAGATTTGACTTCTTTAGCAGTCTTGCCTTGCATTAACGCTTTTGTTTGCGCAAAGATGTTTGAGACAAGGATTTTGTGATGCTCGTTACCATGTTCGCCAATTTTGTATTGACTGCGAAGCGGCGCTAAAAAGTCGCAAGGAATGAGTTTGTTGCCTTGATGAATCAATTGGTAGAAAGCGTGTTGGCCATTAGTGCCAGCTTCACCCCAAATAATTGGGCCTGTGGTGTAGGTAATACGCTCACCAGCGCGGCTGATAAATTTACCGTTGCTTTCCATGTCGCCTTGTTGCAAGTACGCGGGGAATCTCGATAAACCTTGATCATAAGGTAAGATTGCTTGAGTTTCGGCTTCAAAGAAGTTGTTATACCAAATACCTAGCATTGCCAAAATTACAGGCATGTTTTTTTCTAGAGGTGCTGATCTGAAATGGTTGTCCATTTCATGAGCACCTTCAAGTAGTGCTTCAAAGTTATCCATACCTACGTACAAGGCAATAGATAAGCCAATCGCTGACCATAATGAATAACGGCCACCCACCCAGTCCCAAAATTCGAACATATTCGATGGGTCAATACCAAACTCTTGCACGGCCATTGCATTGGTTGAAAGCGCAACGAAGTGCTTAGCAATATGTGCGTGATCTTTTGCTGATTTTAAGAACCAAGTACGCGCTGAACGGGCGTTGGTCATGGTTTCTTGTGTGGTAAATGTCTTTGAAGCAACAATAAATAGCGTTGTTTGTGGATCACAAACCTCTAATGCCTGCGCCAAGTGTGTGCCATCAATATTAGAAACAAAATGAACATTTAGGTCTTTTTGTGCATAGGATTTGAGCGCGGTGCAGACCATTACAGGGCCTAGGTCTGAGCCACCAATGCCGATATTCACAATATCGGTAATTCGTTTACCTGTGTAGCCAAGCCACTTGCCATTACGCACGTTATCGCTAAATGTGCGCATTTGCGCTAAAACGCGATTGACTTCTAGCATTACATCTTTGCCATCCACAATCACTGGTTTGTTGCTGCGATTGCGCAGTGCTGTATGAAGTACGGCTCGATTCTCAGTGAAATTGATTTTCTCGCCAGAAAACATCTTTTCACGCCAAGCTTCAATATCGCTTTGGCGCGCTAAGTTCGTGAGCAAAATCATTGTCTTTTCAGAGATTCGTTGCTTCGAGTAATCCAACAAAAAGTCGTTGAATTTTAATGAGAATTTATCGAATCTCTTGGGGTCTTCTGCAAACATATCACGCATTTGCAAAGGGAAGATTTCTTGAAAGTGTTCGTTAAGTGCTTGCCATGCTGGCGAATTTGTTGGATTAGTCATGCTTAATTATTCAATTGATTTCACACTATTATAAATTATTTGAGCCCGTTTGATTTGTAAAATTACATTACTCATTAACCTTACTTGAATTGCCAGCGAACATTCCTGGCAATCAGGCTTATTTTTTTGTAGGTTAAGCCTGGTTAATGAGAGCCTAATCAGCTTGCGAATCAGGGCGCTGGGCTATTATCTGACAGGCAAGCGCACTCGCATATGGCAATGATTGTAAGGTCAACATGGTAACCCATAGCTCTGCATCTATGTTTGTAAAGCCACGAGAAATTAACATTGTAAGGCCGCAAATGACGAGCAAGCTGAGTAAGGCGACTTCCTCAATAATTGGGTTAAGAGTTTGGAGTTTATTGCTCGCGACCTTTCCTTTGGCTGTGACTTTAAACACGCCGTCTTTTTTGATGATCCCCATCATTACTCCTCGTGCAATAGCATGAGATAAGCCTAAGCTAGCAAGTGATGCACCAAAAATATCTTTCCAACTACAGTTCATGGTTTTGCGGTACAGGACTGGACCAAGCGCTGCTTTGATCACTAAAAAGAATAATATCGGCATGATCATGATGGTGACCGGAAGACTAAATGCACTTGGCATTAATAACATCGCTGCGGTCCAGGCAATAGAGCCAATCGTAAAAATAAGCTGTAGTGCATCACCTAGCCAACCAAACCAACCAGTAAGGAAATGGTAACGTTGACCAAAAGTAAGTGTGGAGTCGCCAATTAATTTCGGGAGATGGCGTTTGAGAATTTGCATGGCGCCAAATGCCCAGCGGAAGCGCTGTGACTTCAGCGCTTTAAAGTCCGAAGGTGTTAGGCCGCGACCAAAGGTGTCATCGATATAGCGAAGCTCAAAGCCATTTTCTAATAAACGTAAACCCAACTCCGTGTCTTCACAAATACACCATTCTGACCACTTGCCCAATTCTACTAATGGGTGATAGCGAACAAGTGTCATCGTGCCATGTTGAATAAGTGCGTTTCGTTCGTGTCTGTGATGCATACCAATTCTGAAGAATCCTTCAAACTCCCAATTGCTCATACGACGGAAGAAATTATTTTCCCAATCGCGGTGAGCTTGTGGGGCCTGAACTACGGCTACTTTAGGATCAAAAAAATGTGGGACTAAATCAGAAAGCCAGTCCGGTGTGACTTCATAATCAGCATCAACAACACCAACAACTTCGGCATTTGGACTTGTTTGCTCAAGCGCAAAGTTTAATGCGCCAGCTTTGAATCCAGGCCATTGTTGTAAATGGAAGAAGCGGAAGTTATCAGGCATCTTTGCCATATACGCTTCAATTGGTTTCCATTTATCTTCATCTTTAGTGTTGTTATCCACAACGATGACTTCGTAGTGGGTATAGTTGAGTTTAGCTAGACTCTCAATCGTTGCAATCACCATTGCAGGCGGTTCGTTATAGCAAGCAAGATGAATGGATACAAAGCGCTCTTGGTCGCTTGAAACGGGAATTGCGCGTTTAAAAGTACGATTCCATTTTCTTTTAAACATGACTTCACTAAACTCTACCCCATATATCATAAGGACTGCAGAGGTTAGCCCCATGCCGATAACCAGGGCAATCAGCACCACAAAATCACGAACCGTGTAGTAATAATCACCGGGTAAATTCCATGCGACGACCAGTGTGGTAATACAAGCTTGAAGCAAGATAGCCATTGAGAATCGTCCGCCTGAGCCCCAATGCCTAAAGCGATAAGCAATAAACAGAATAGGGAAGAAGGCGATTAAGCTTGCCCACAAAGCCTTCGCTTCCCAGCGATCATCTTTGGCTACTGCACCTTGAAGTGAGTATTTCGGATTGCGTTCAGCATCAAACATGCCCCAATAAGGACCTGCCCAGCCTTCTAGTTTTTGTTTCCAGGGCTGGTCAAAGGCTTCCATGAGGTAATAGTCATAATTTTTACGTGCGGTTTTAGCTAAAAATTCACGTACAAATCTTGCCTGATTTACATCCGAAGCAACTGCGGCGCCAATTGTCGGCCCATGACTAGGCCAGCCAATTTCAGTGATCACTATCTTTTTACGTGGGAAGGTGTCCATCAGTTCTTGGTAGCGTGTGAATGCATAGTCTACTGCTTCTTCAACAGCCAATCCCTCATGGTAAGGTAAGAGATGAACGGCAATGTAATCAACGTGCTTCACTAGTTCCGGATTCTTTAACCAGATATGCCAAGGCTCTGCGGTTGAAATTGGTAATGTTGTATTGGAGCGAACCTCGTCTAAGTAGCTGATTAACTCTTCTGGGGTAACATCCTCGCGAAGCAATGACTCGTTACCTACAATAGCGCGTTCGATATGCGGATAATTCTTAATCTTTGCTTTGAGTGCATCAATCTCTCTTTGATTTGCACGGAGGTCATTATTGATCCAGGCGCCAGCAGTGATTTCAAAATTTAAGTTAGAGGCAAGAGCAGTCACTTCACTGTTTTCAAGTGCGCCATAAATACGAATACGATTGGTCAGTGTTCTTAGAATTTTTAAGTCTTTTTCTAGCTCGGCGGTGCTTGGATAGTCCTTCTCAAGCGGACTTTGGTTTTCTTGGAATCCGCTATAGGCAAAGCCATTAACGATGGTTGGTGCGTTCATTGTAGGAATAGCCCTATTTGAAATGCTCCAAATGCCAAAATGAATGATTGCAATCAAAGTTGCAAACAATAATGGCTTGATATAACGCTTAAAAAATGGATGCATAAAGGATTTCTAATGAATTAAAGGCATTTATTAAATTGTAGAAGTAGGTTTGCTTGGCCAATTAGCCCAAGCTATGAGCGTACTTAGTAGTAACCAAACAAATGCTAAAGCATTGGTCGGCTCTTTGTAGAAACAAAAGATTGCGGTGGCAACCAGAAAGATTCCTAAGAAGCGAAACGCTGAAAAGTTGATGCAGGTGCTTTTATTGAGCAATTTTAAGCCAATTGTGAGCTCTAATATCGTTAATCCATACAAGATGATGGCGAAGTCGCGGTAACGTCCGTCAAGGCTTAATAAGTAATTTGCAATGACAGCCGCTACCAATAAGAAGGTTAAAGATAACTGAATGATCATTTTTGCCGTTTTATTCTCATTGAAGATATAGCTCGGGATGCTTAATAAGCTGATTAAACTTATCACAGCAATGCTGCCGAGAGATAACCATTCTTGAATTGTTCGACAAGAAATAGCAAGATACTCAATCTGTAATAGTGTGCTTATCCCAATCAACGCGCCCAGAAGCGACATGCTTAAAAGCTGGCTTTTGTTGCAATTGTTTAGTTTCAATGACCAAACTAAAAATAGTAGTGCGGTTATCAGGGCTGTATAGAAAAATAGTTTTCCGTCATGTCTTTCTGCGACCTCGCCAGAAAATGCAAATTTTGGCTCCATGTCAACATTGAATATCCCCCAATATCCCCCTGCGGTTCCTTCTAAAGATCGTTTCCAAGGCTGGTCAAAGGCTTCAATTAGATTGTAATTCCAATGCTTTTCTTCCGCCATGGTTAAAAAGCCTCGCATATATTTGGCTTGATTAATGATACTTGGTTTCGCGCTTTCACGTTGACGGCCAAGCGATGGCCAGCCAGTTTCCCCAATGAGAATTGGTTTTTTGAAGGTGCGCCCCAATAGGTTCATTACGTTATTTGTATGATCAAGAGCGTGCTCTATCGATTGAGGTTTGTCTTCCCAATAAGGGAGTATATGAACGGTAACGAAATCAACAGAGTCTTCAAGTTTAGAGTGTTTGCGCCAAAATTCCCAAACGTCTGCATAAGTAACAGGAACATTTGTCGCAGCTTTTGCTCGAAGAATGTAGGACTTCATGGCCGATTCGGTTTGTTCGCCACGTAATAAAACCTCATTACCAATAATAAGTGCTTTTACCGTTTCTGGATGTTTGTTGGTTACTTCGATGGCGAGTTTTAATTCTTTCTCATTAAGCTTTTTGAACCAGCCTATCCAAGCCCCAACATAAGCTTTCATGCCCAGTTTGGATGCGGCTTCTGGCACATAATCCAAGCCTTGGCCTACAGAGTAGATGCGAACGCACGCGAATTGTTTAGAGAGATTAGCCAAGTCATGGTCAATTTGTTCGGGTGTAATGCGGGTGTTAATGTTGAGCGGCGTTTGGCCGTTTTTGTAATAAGGTGAGTAAGAGACGCATTGAAGTTTGCTATCAGCGGCTAAGTTTGGTTCAGGCAGTGCTTGAGGCTGATTCTGTTGCCAAAGCCATAGAGCAAGAGCGAGCAATAAAATAAAGTTAAATACGCTAAAGCGCCAAATGAAATGATGTTTTTGTGTTGGACTTAAATACGACATAATTTCCTAGGAGTGAAGCATCGCTGAAGCTATTAAAGTAATCGTTCAACCAGCCACTATTATGCTTAACGGCGAAGCGGTTATGATAATCTAGGCCATCATCAAAAACAAAGTAAAAACATAATTTTTAAAAAGATAGCTAATCGCCTCTACTAAGCAAGGCTGCATCAAGCTACAATAATCGCTTTGTTAAATCTACTTAAGAAAATTCGCATGAAAAAACTGTTTTTGGTTACTTTGGTATTATTCAGCCTTCATTTAAACAGTGTTCAAGCTAAAGATCAGTTTGTTGGGCCAAACTTTAGTGGTGTTTATTCATGCAAAGGAACAAATAATAAGGTGGGTGAGTACGAGGTTGTGGCCACTTTAAAGCTAAATCGTATCAGCAGCCATGGCGAATTCGGCATGTATGACTTTAATACCGAAACGGAAAATTCTCTGGTCTACAGAGGTCAAGCAATTGCAAATGGTAACAGGTTGGCTTTAACGTTTAATCTAACCGATGGTCGGAATGCTGACTACAGCACGGGCATTGCTGAAATCCAAAAAATTTCAAGTACGCGCTGGGCTTATACCAATCATTATTATGAGCCGGATGATAATGGGGGTGACTATGGCTCTGAGCATTGCGTGATGCAAAAGCCAGTTAAAAAGATAAAAAATACCAAGAAAATTAAAAAATTACCTGCTCTCGTGCCTGCTCAAGGTTGATTTTAAGGCATCTTCACTAGGCTGATGCTCGCGAGGTCTTTGCTAAGACCTTCGCTACTTAGCACAGCAAACTCTCTAACTCTCGCTGGATAGATGAGGTCATTATTGACTGGAGTTTGATCTATTGCCGGATGACACATTAATACTGGGGTAGCTTCATCGGTATTTACCTCTTTAAGCCATCCTCTGAAACGCGCTAAATATGCTGCACTTGAACCATTAAAACCGTAGGCGCCAAGTAAGCTTCCCGAACAAACAAATCCGAGCTTTTTTGCTTTCCTATTCAATGCCCTCGCGCCTAATAAGCCAATCACTATGCCCTTAAAGCCATCGCTTAAAGGCGGCTTTGCAATGCGCAACCAAGGGAGTTTGATTTGATAGCGTGCTGATAGTACCTCGAGTAAAGCCTCGCGAATGACTGGCAGTTGATGCACATGCTGATGACCATCAACATAATCAGGCGCAGTGCCAATGCCAGCCTCAAAGGCATCGAGTTGTTGATGGATGCTTGATTGAAGTTTTTCTTTTGAAAGCTGACGGGTCAAGCTTAAGTACACTAATTTTGGATGTGAAATTGCGCCACCAAAATGGGTAAAGTCCAAATGCAATCCAATGGCGGCTTTTTTTCTAATGCTTGGCGTTAGTTTTTTTGCAGCTAGAGTCCATCGAGGGCTGAGTGTCATGCAGGAAGTTGCACTGAGTCTATCCATCTCAATCAGCGCGATAATCGCTTGATCTATCGCTTCGCTTTGCCCAAAGTCATCGGCACACAATATCAGCTTCATTGTGTGCCTTTAAATGCCCAAAACTTACTTAAAAGATAAGTGCTAGCAGCAACCAATACCATCACTACGCCGAGTACAAGCCAAAATGGCAAATTGGTGTATTCAATGCCATTTAACAACAAGGTTTGGTTGGCTAAAAAGCCAAGCACTGCAACTGATAGAAAGCGAGGAAACGCTTGAGTGTGGCTTGCATCTTGGCCAGCAAAACTGAATTTACGATGCCCAAAATAACTCACAGGAAACGCAGCGATAAAGCCCGCAATGTTGGCATGAGAGGCTGTCAGAAATGCATTATGCTCAAAGCTGACTGCAATGATGTAATGCGTTAGCGCGGCAAGTGCACCGATAATCGTGAACCAAGAAACTGACTTCGTATGACTTTCAGACATTGGATTGCTAGACATTAGATCAATAAATCTTGCTCTGGAGTTACTGATGTTTTTGCTTTTGAGGCGCGCGGTTTTGAAGCTGTTTTTGCGCCATGAGGTTTTGATATCTCAGCCACGATGTAAGAAGGGCGTCCTTTGACTTCGTCGTATACGCGCGCCAAGTACTCTCCTAAGATACCGATAAATAATAGCTGCACGCCTGCAAAAAACATCATGCTAGCAACCACCGTTGGCCAGCCAGGCACGGACTCAGCAAAGAAGAGCCTGTCTACAACAACGTAAATGCCGTAGATGAAGGCTATGAATGCTAAAGATGCCCCCAACGCGCTTGCTAGGCGAAGTGGCATGACGGAGAAGCTGGTAATGCCTGTCCAAGCGAGTTGGATGAGCTTAAGTTTTGAGAAGGTGCTCTCGCCGTGGGTTCGTTCTAAAGGGAAGTAGGGGATGCCAATCGACTTGTAACCTACCCAAGCGTAAATCCCTTTCATAAAGCGATTGCGCTCAGGTAAAGATAGTAAAGCGTTCACAACCTGTCTATCCATGAGGCGGAAGTCACCAGCGTCAGGCGGAATGTTAATTTGCCCACTCAAGCTCATCGCTCGGTAAAAAATCTTAGAGCCCCAGCGTTTAAATTGCGATTCAACCTCTCGGTCTTGGCGAACGGCGTAAACCATGTCGTAGCCTTCGCGCCATTTTTCAAGCATTTGAGCCAACAATTCTGATGAGTGTTGGCCGTCAGCATCCATACAAATCACGATGTCGCCAGATGCATTCTCTAAGCCAGCTGTGATGGCATATTCTTTACCGAAGTTGCGTGAAAACCTTACTAGCGTCGTATTGAGTTCTTTAGCTAATGCTCGCACCACGTTGGCTGTTTGGTCGAGACTGCCATCATCAATGACAACCACATCCCAGTTTGGGGTGAGTTGCTCTAGGTGATGGGCGATGTTCACAACCGTATTTGAGATCGCGGCGGCCTCATTAAAAGCTGGGACGATGAGGGTAATATGCGGGTTTTGTGTATAGCGAGCGGTCATTTTTTTCCTTAATCAGGCTTTGCTTGGTGTGGGCGACGTTCTTCACCTATTAAATCACGTCTATCTTTCACCACAGCAATTTTGGCGCCTAGGCGCTCAATCTTACCAATCGTTTTTCCGTTCAGCATGGCATCATTGTTCATGGTGGTAGCCGAAATGTAAAAATCTGCACGTACCCAGTCTCTTGTGACCACAAATCGCTTGTCTAAATACACCTGCCCTTGAAATGATTCCGCACAAACCGCTACGTAGTATGGTTCGTCAGGTTTCTTTGCCAAATGTGCTTCCTCATTATTAATATAGTCAGTAAGTATTTTGCTTGACTCGATAATGTTGCTAGACCAGTAATCACTTTCCCAATCATGTTCAGCTTGCTGCATGCTTTTAGCGGCAAAGTGGTTGTAGTAAAGGTATTGATATGGGTGCAGTTTAAATAATAGGTAACAGGTATTAAATGCCAATAATAGGCAAGCGCTAGTCAAGATCATTTTCCAGCGCGGATAGGTTTTGAATGCCTGGTAGGCGTTTGATAGGCCAATGCCAGAAAAAATAGCGAGTGGGGGAATAATGAACGTAAAGTGCCTTACCCCATTGTAGAGCGCAGGCCTGTCATAAAGTACAAATAAAAGAGGGAATAGCAGGGTTATTGCAAGGGTGATTTCAGGTAATTTCTCTGAAAAATAAGCCCTAAAGTGATTATTGATGCGCAAGAGACTAGCGCCACACATGATGAGTCCTGCAACCAATCCTAGTAAAAAGACTTCAGGTAAGCGAATGGCCAAATATTGAAGTAGATAAAAGCGTGAAATATCCCCGATGCTAAACCATTGCCCATTTGCAATACTGCTCATATCAAATTCAAAGTGTGAAAACGATTTTGCAGCAATCAAAATGTGGTCTGCGCCCATCATTGCCCAAGGCCAAAACAAAGCCATAATCGCAAAAGCGACAATGCCGGCAGGCAATAAGCCAATGAAAGCCTTGGTGTAAAAGCTTAATTTTTCTTTTAGGCTTGGGGCTTGGATGAGGCAAGCAATGATTACTAAAAGCAGTAAGTAAATCACGGAAAACGCGCCACCAATTCTTAAGCCGAGCGCAAAGCCCACAGCAATACCCAGCTTAATGCTGATGTTGCGTGGAATGCGGTCTAACTTGTCTGAGATCAAAGTCGAGTAATAAAGCGCCCAGGCCATGCAAGCGCCAAATGAAACATCTTTGGTGTGTGTGAACATAGCGCCAGACCAAGCACCTGTCATTGTGAGAAGAAGCGCGGCCAGCAATGCGGCACGCTCACCTGCTAATTTTTCGGTAATTTTATAAACCGCAATAATGCCGGCTAAACCAAAAATGGCTGAAAGCAGATGGCGAATATCCCACACCCAAATCGGTAGGATTTTTTCTAATGATGCGGCGACTAAGTCAAAAAAGCCGCCATATAAATAAAGATTTTTGTAGGTAAACGCTGATTGATCTGCAAAACCTGAGCTATAAAACTTAAGCAGTAATCGACCATATACATGCTGAACTTCCTCATCATTGCTCACGCCATATTGCTTAAAGGTTAGCAGGATAAAAATGGCAAGTGCGCCAAATAGTGCGTAAGAAAGCTTTTTGTATATGCTTGAAGTCATTAGATGACGCATTCTCATAATAAGTCGCCCGATTATACAGCGATGTGGTGCTGTTGTAATGCCCATGCCACATGCTCTCGTACCAAAGCTGAAGGGTCATTAACGCGTGATTGAAGCGCATTAATAATCTCATCTGTGCTTGTTGCATTACCTAAGCCAATTGCAAGGTTTCTCAGCCATTGCTCATGACCGATACGATAGATGGCGCTACCAGCCATTTTTTCATTAAAGGTGGCTTCACCCCACGCGAATAACTCAACAAGTGAAATAGCGTCCAAACCATGTCTGACATGAAAATCATCCTGCTCGGTGATTTGCCCAAAACGATTCCAAGGGCAGGTGAGTTGGCAATCATCGCAACCGTAAATACGATTGCCGATAAGCGTTCTAAACGCTTCAGGAATGCTGGTTTTTAGCTCAATAGTGAGGTAAGAAATACAGCGTCGTGCATCTACTTCATAAGGGGCCACAATGGCTTGTGTGGGGCAAGTATCAATACAGGCAGTGCATGTGCCGCAGTGGTTACCTGTCGGTGCGTCGATGGGTAAGGGTAAGTCAGTGTAAATCTCGCCTAAAAAGAACCAAGAGCCAGCTTCGCGTGAGAGTAATAGGGTGTGCTTGCCGCGCCAACCCAAGCCAGCTTTTTCTGCTAAAGCGACTTCTAATACTGGTGCGCTATCGGTAAACACGCGATATTGAAAGTCTTTTAATTGGTGTTGAGGTAATTCACTTTGAATCTTGTCACAAAGCTTCTGTAGGCGCCCCCGAAGGACTTTGTGATAATCGCGACCTAGTGCGTAACGTGAGATAAAAGCTTGGTCATTCTCTTTCAAAACCGCTTCTGCATCCTTTGCCTGTGGCGGCTGATAATCCATACGCACAGAAATTACCCGTATGGTGCCAGCGACTAATTCGGCAGGTTGGGTACGCTTATTGCCGTGTTTTGCCATATAATCCATAGCACCATGAAAGCCTTTCTCAATCCACGCTTGATAATGCGGTTCAGCGCTCGCCAAATCGGTATCGGTAATACCTACATGGCTGAATCCCAATGCTTTCCCCCAGTCCTTAATGGCGATGGCAAGGGCTTTAAGATTGTTGGTTTCTAGATGGTTAGTTTCTAGATTATTGGTTTCATCAAACATATGGAACATGATATTACACTTAAGCTAGCCGATGAACAGGCAACCCTAAAACTAGGCGCTGATTTTGCCCGCGCTCTTTGTGCGGGGGTCAATATTTATTTGCATGGCAATTTAGGCGCTGGCAAAACCACCTTGGTAAGAGGAGTGATTCATGGATTGTGCTTTGTTGGTAAGGTGAAAAGCCCGACCTATACCTTGGTTGAGCCTTATCAAGTCATGATGAATCAAACTAACACCAATGTTTACCATTTCGATTTGTATCGTTTTATGGATGAGGACGAATGGGATGCGGCAGGCTTTAGAGATTACTTCAATCCGCACTCGGTTTGTTTAATTGAGTGGCCAGACAAAGCGGGAAGTTTAATTCCGCAGGCTGATATTGATGTTTATTTGGAATTAGATGGCGAATGCAGAATTGCTCGCTTAATTGGCAACACAACGGCAGGAAAAGAATGTTTAGAACGCTACCAAGAATTTTAACGCTAGGTTTTTTAATCCTTACACCAGCATTGGCAAGCCCCGCAGTTAATGTAACCGCTACGCGTGTTTGGCCAGCGGCTGATTACACGCGTATGACCATTGAAGCATCTAGCGAAATAAGCCAGAAAATGATGATGCTTAAAGACCCAGATCGCTTGGTGTTGGACTTAGAAGGCGTTGATTTAAATGCCAATCTTAAATCTTTGGCGAATGCGATATCCCCAAATGATCCTTATATCAAACAAGTGCGCGTGGCTAACTTCAAGCCTAATGTAGTACGTGTTGTGATTGATTTGAAAACACAAATCAAACCCAACATTTTTATGTTGCAACCAGCAGGGCAATACAACCATCGTCTAGTGCTGGATGTTTATCCTCTCCAAGACCCAATCTTGAGTGTCATTGATAAAGCTAATAAACCAGCTGAGAATTTGCTAATGTCGGAGGCTAAGCCTTCAGAAATTAAACAAGTAGAGTCTGCACCAGTTGTTTCTGAGATTAAACCTGAAGCAAAGCCCGAGCCTAAGCTAACTGAAGCGCCAGTTGTAACCGAAGTACCAGTTGAAAAGCCGATGACTAATAAACCCGCAAATAATAAAACTGGTCGTTTAATTACAATTGCAATTGATGCGGGTCATGGTGGCGAAGATCCAGGCGCAAAAGGCGCGAGCGGCTCTAATGAAAAAGACATTACATTGGGTATCGCAAAGAAGTTAAAAGAGCGTATTGATGCCGAGCCCAACATGCGCGGCATTTTAACGCGGGATGGTGATTACTTTATTCCTTTGCATGGTCGTGTAGTCAAAGCTCGCAATATGCAGGCAGATTTATTTATTTCAATTCATGCGGATGCATTTATTCGGCCAGATGCGCGCGGTTCGTCTGTATTTGCACTATCTGAAAAAGGCGCAACTAGTGCTTCAGCACGTTATTTAGCTAAGAAAGAAAATGAATCTGATTTAATTGGCGGCGTGAGTTTGGATAATAAAGACGTCAACCTTGCGCGCACTTTGCTTGATCTATCGCAAACCGCGACCATTAACGACAGCTTAAAGCTAGGTAAAAACGTCCTTAAGAACATTGGTGAAATCAATACTTTGCACAAAGGCTCTGTAGAGCAGGCTGGCTTCGCTGTCCTTAAATCCCCGGACATTCCATCTATTTTGGTGGAGACTGCTTTTATCAGCAATCCTGAAGAAGAGCGGAGGCTAAACGATGATGGTTATCGTGAGAAATTAGTTGAGGCTATTATTAACGGCGTTAAAAAGTATTTCTCTACCAATCCTGCGCTAGCTAAAACCAAAGTAGCAACTGAATAAGCATAAGGCTTTAATATGAAACTCACGTTTTTAGGTGCCACTGGCACAGTCACAGGTTCTAAGTATCTACTTGAAGTAGGCAGCAAGCGCATCTTGATTGATTGCGGTTTGTTTCAAGGCTTAAAACAGCTTCGCCTCAAAAACCGTGACAAACTATCGATCGATCCTGCTAGCGTTGATGTAGTGATCTTGACCCATGCCCATATCGATCATACCGGCTACTTGCCGCTTTTTGTGCGTAATGGCTTTGCAGGAAAAGTGTATTGCAGCTATGGTACCCGAGATTTATGTAAAATTTTGTTACCAGATTCAGCGCACTTGCAGGAAGAAGAAGCGCGTTTTGCCAATAAGTATGGTTTTTCTAAACATAGCCCTGCATTGCCCCTTTACACCAAAGAGGATGCAATAAAAGCTTTAGATTTATTGACACCTGTTGATTTTGAAAAAGACATTGATTTGGGCGATGGCGTGACAATCCGCTTGTCACCAAATGGCCATATTCTTGGCTCAGCATTTGTGCGTATTCATGATGCGAATACGTCCATCTTGTTCTCAGGTGATATTGGTCGTCCTAATGATGTGCTAATGAAGCCGCCAACCCAAATCAAACAAGCAGATTACATGGTGCTGGAATCGACATACGGTGATCGTGTGCATGACAAAACAGACCCTAAAATCAAACTAGCCGCAGTCATTAATCGCACGATTTCACGTGGCGGAAAGGTCATTATTCCTGTGTTTGCGGTCGGTCGTGCCCAAGAGCTCCTGTATTACATTCATTTGCTTAAGGCTAAAGGCAGTATTCCCGATGTGCCTGTTTATTTGAATAGCCCAATGGCGGTAGATGCGACTGAGATTTTCAATCGCCATCGTGGCGAGCATCGTTTGTCTTCAAGTGAATGTGAGGCGATGTTCCATACAGCGTATATGGTGAATACTGTTGAGCAGTCAAAAGCACTCAATGAAAATCGGCATCCTATGATTATTTTAGCCGCCAGCGGAATGGCCACTGGTGGGCGAGTTATTCATCATTTAAAAGCCTTTGCACCTAATCCCAATAACACCATTTTATTTGCAGGCTTTCAAGCGGCAGGCACCCGCGGTGCGGCAATGCTAAATGGCGCTGATAGCATCAAAATTCATGGCGAATATGTTCCAGTCAATGCAGAATTGGCGATGATTTCAAATCTCTCTGCTCACGGTGATTATTTAGAGATTTTAGATTGGTTGCGTGGTTTTGAATCCGCACCTAAACGTGTCTTTATCACCCATGGCGAGCCAGTTGCCGCTGATGCGATGCGACACCACATTGAAGAAACATTGCATTGGAATACTTGCGTGCCAGATTACCTTGAGACGGTAGAGCTTATTTAATGGCTGCAATTCGTTTACTTCCAAATCAACTGATTAGCCAAATCGCCGCGGGGGAGGTCGTTGAACGTCCTGCTTCAGCGCTAAAAGAATTGCTTGAAAATAGCTTGGATGCAGGTAGTACAGATATTAATGTGTCGCTATTGCAGGGCGGAGTAAAGCAGCTTCGTGTGGCTGATAATGGTGCTGGTGTGCGATTTGAGGATTTACCGTTGGCTTTAACGCGCCATGCTACGAGCAAGATAGGCTCATTAGAGGATTTAGAAAATGTCGCAAGTTTAGGTTTTCGTGGCGAGGCTTTGGCGAGTATTGCGTCTGTTTCTCGTACGCATTTTATTAGTCGTCATGCAGATGAGAAACATGCTTGGCGGATTGCTTCAGATGGTAATCATATCGAGGCGCCAGAACCTGCCGCTTTAGATACAGGCACCATTGTTGAAGTGAATGATTTGTACTTCAACACACCAGCGCGCCGTAAATTCTTAAAAACCGAAGGTACAGAGTTTGGACATTGTGAGGATGCTTTTAAGCGTGTGGCTTTGTCGCGTCCGGATGTGGGTTTTATGTTGCAGCATAATGGCCGAGCCTTGATGCGTTTAAGTGCCTCTGAGCCACAAAAACGCTTCACTGAGGTCCTTGGTGCTGACTTCGCTTCTGAAGCCTTGAGTTTGGATGAGTCTGCTGCTGGTTTACGCTTTTGGGGCATGACTGCTAAGCCAACATTTTCACGACATACGCGCGATACACAATATGTCTATGTCAATGGTCGTTTCGTAAGAGATAAGCTTATTTCGCACGCTATTCGTCAGGCTTATCAAGACGTGATGCACGGTGACCGTCATCCTGCTTTTGTCTTGTTTTTAGAGCTTGATCCAAGCTTGGTGGATGTGAATGTGCATCCAGCAAAAACCGAAGTGCGGGTTAGAGATGGTCAGGCGATTCACCGCTTTATTTTCCATGCGCTTCATAAGGCCTTGGCGACGCCATCAGGCGCTTCTAACTTAGTCACGGCAAGCCAAGCCCCTAGTAATCCATTTTCAAATGCTGGATTTAATCCTATTGGTCAATCCGCGAGGCCTTATCCGACTTTTCAGTCACAAATAGATTTGCGCACTAATCAAGCTAGCGCTGATTTTTACCAAACGATGTTTGGCGGTATTAAGCAGGAATCTCAAGCCCAAAGCGATGCCCTGCAAGTCAATATTGAAGCGCCTGTTGGCGGTGTTGTTAATCAAACCCACCAAGACTTTCCTTTAGGCTTTGCGGTGGCTCAACTTCATGGTGTTTATGTATTAGCCCAAAATAGCCTAGGTTTAGTAGTGGTGGATATGCACGCTGCCCATGAACGCATCATTTACGAGCGTCTTAAAAATGCCCTCGATGACGAAAATGTAACCATACAGCCGCTATTGATTCCTGTCAGTTTTCAGGCGGATAGACTTGAAGTGGCGACTGTGGAAGAGGAGCTGTCAAATGGGCTGGGAAATTTACTTTTATTAGGCTTTGATATCGCGGTGCTTTCCCCGACCACATTGGCGGTGCGAGCTGTGCCAGTGATGCTTCAAGATGCTGATGCAGTAGCACTTGCACGAGATGTACTAAGGGACTTGCGTGAATATGGCGCTAGTCGCGCACTCACAGAACGGCAAAATGAAATGCTTGGCACTATGGCTTGCCATGCCGCTGTAAGAGCGAATCGTAGCTTAAGTATCCCTGAGATGAACGCATTGCTCAGGGATATGGAAGCCACAGAGCGCTCTGGTCAATGTAATCACGGCCGTCCAACTTGGTTCCAAGTGACCATGGGTGAGCTTGATAAAATGTTTATGCGTGGGAAGTAACATGTCAGCGTTGCCTCCAGCCATATTTTTAATGGGGCCAACCGCGAGCGGTAAGACTGGGCTTGCAGTTCAGCTTTATCAGCATTTGCCGATGGAGCTTATTAGTGTTGATTCCGCGCTAGTATTTAAGGGCATGGATATTGGCACAGCGAAGCCTGATGTCGCAACATTAGCCCAAGCGCCGCATCATCTGATTGATTTAATCCCACCTACGGAAGTTTATTCGGCTGCGAATTTTCGCAATGATGCTTTGAAGCTTATGGCGGATATTACAGCGCGCGGCAAAGTGCCGCTGCTAGTGGGTGGCACCATGCTTTATTTTAAAGCGCTTCAGGGCGGATTAAGTAATTTGCCTAAGGCTGATGTTGAAGTGAGAGCTAAAATTGATGATGATGCTTTGCAGATTGGTTGGCCTGCGATGCACGCCAAGCTCGCTAAAATAGATCCAGCGACCGCTGCAAGACTAGAACCTGCGGATGCGCAGCGAGTGCAACGTGCTTTGGAAGTCTATGAGATTAGCGGTAAAACGATGACGGAATTGCACCAAGCAACGGGTGGTGATTACTTGCCTTATCGATTACTTAAAGTCGCTTTAGTGCCATCTGACCGAAGTGTTTTACATAGTCGCATCGCCACACGATTTGATGATATGTTGAAACAACGCTTTTTAGACGAGGTGAAAGCCTTGCTAAAACAATATCCTGAATTAACTTCGGAAATACCTTCTATGCGCTGTGTGGGTTATCGCCAAGCATTGGAGCATTTGGCAGGTCAGTATGACGAAGCTGAGTTGCGTGACAGAGGCATTTTTGCCACGCGCCAATTAGCGAAACGTCAGCTTACTTGGCTGCGTGGCATGGATGATACTTTTGAAGTGGACTGCCTAAATCCTAAAATGTATGATTTAGTATTTAGCGAAATAAATCAATTTATTAAAAACCAATTATAAATTTTTACATGAGGTTTTTAATGCGATTCGCAGCCTCAACACACTCATCCAAACTTGCCACCAAAGCTAATCGAATGAAATGTTTTCCAGGGTTAATGCCATGTGCTTCACGCGCTAAAAAACTACCTGGCAATACCGTCACATTAAAGTCGCGATACAATCGAATCGCTGCTTCCGTATCTGGCATCTCTGTTTTTGCCCAAAGATAAAAAGCCGCATCAGGCATCTCAACACCTAAAGTATTTTCTAGCATAGGTGTAATTACTTTAAACTTTTCTGCGTATAGTCTTCGATTTTCAATGACATGCGCTTCATCATTCCAAGCGGCAATGCTAGCCGCTTGTACCGCTGGACTCATTGCGCAGCCATGATAAGTGCGGTAAAGCAAGAATTGCTCAAGGATGTTAGCGTCACCAGCAACAAACCCAGAGCGCATGCCAGGCACGTTGGAGCGTTTAGAGAGTGAGCTAAACACTACTAAACGTGAATAATCTCGACCCAGTTTTTTGGCGGCCTCTAATGCACCTAAAGGCTTAATAACCTCATCAAAGTAAATCTCGGAGTAGCATTCATCTGCCGCAATGACAAAGCCATATAAATCAGATAGCTCAAAGATCTGTTTCCACTGGTCTAGACTCATCACCTTTCCAGAGGGGTTGCCAGGTGAGCATACGTAAACTAATTGTGTGCGATTCCAAATCTCAACGGGCACGCTATCAAAGTCCATCGCATGTTGATTTTCAGGTAGGGTGTTCAGGAAGTAGGGCTCAGCGCCCGCTAAAAAAGCTGCGCCTTCGTATATTTGGTAGAACGGGTTAGGGCAAATCACGATTGGATTTTCCACTTTTTTGGTATTAATCACGGCTTGTGCGAAAGCAAACAAAGCCTCCCGACTTCCATTTACAGGAGCTATCTCTTTGTCAGCGTTTAATAACGGAATGCTATAACGTCGCGTTGCCCAATTTGCAATGGCTTGTCTAAGCTCAGGCACGCCAGCGGTGGTTGGGTAAGTAGCTAAGCCGCTTAGATTGTCAATCAGCGCTTGTTTGATGAGCGCTGGTGTATCATGCTTAGGTTCACCGATTGAAAGGTTCACAGGCTTGTAAGCAGCGTTCGGCGCAATGCCGCTAAATAAGTCGCGTAATCGTTGAAATGGGTATGGCTGTAAATTAGCTAGATTTGGATTCATAGGATTTGAGTTCATGTCAGCATTATAAATGAAGCGGCATCTCGCTTAAACATTCAAGCAATAATTTCATTGATTAGAAAGCCCATGTTAATTCATTCATTGTTAAAAAAACATCAAGGTCAATTTGCCGTGTTTGGGCTTCTGTTCGGGGCCGTTTGCTGGGGTGTGATTTGGTATCCTTACCGCATCATGCAAGAGGCTGGGATTTCAGGCGTTGCCTCTAGCTTTTACACTTACGTAATCGCTGTTTGCATTTTTGCACTCGTTTTGCATAAACAATGGCGCGCTGCGATCAATCAACCCAAAATTATTATTTTGTTAGCGATCGTGGCTGGCTGGACGAACCTGAGTTATGTTTTAGCCATTATTGATGGTGAAGTGATGAGGGTGATGTTGCTATTTTACCTGTCACCACTTTGGACCTTAGCTTTAGCGCATTTTTGGCTTAAAGAACGCACTGATAAGCGCGGTCTTGCAGTCATTATTCTTTCTTTGATTGGCGCGTTTATCATGTTGTGGCAAGAGGGCGCTTTGCCATTACCCAATAACAAAGCTGAATGGCTTGCTTTATCTGCTGGCATAGGCTTTTCCTTGACTAATGTCATTACACGTTACGCTTCTAACCTATCACTACCAGCAAAATCCATGGCGGTTTGGATAGGCGTGCTTTTAATGTCGCTTGTTTTTATTGCTTTACAAGACGCTCCATTTCCCAACCCTCAAGATATGAGCATGTCGCAATGCCTGCTAATGTTTCTTGTTGCCATTTTATTAATGGCGGCTACTTTATTGGTTCAGTACGGAATTACGCATACGCCTGTTAATAAAGCCTCAGTTTTGTTTATGTTTGAGCTGGTCGTTGCAGCAGTTGCTTCATATTTCTTAACCGATGAAACCTTGTCTGCAAGAGAGTGGTTTGGCGGCGCCTTGATTGTGGTGGCAGCCTTGTTTGCGGCAGCTAATGAAAAGGCTTAAGCTTTATTGTGATCTTTCCACATGCTTTGATAATGCCGTTCCAAATCTGTAGCAAAGTGAGCTGTGTCGAATAATGGCAGCTTCCTGTTGTGTATCAACAGTGTCGCTTTGATTCGCTTCAATTCATTGGGGTTGTGTGCAAGCGACAAACCCTTGTTTTGATACTCTTCCAATGAGTAGGTAATAAGTTCTTCTAGATTTGCTGCCTTGAGCAAGCTACCAGCAACGCGGCTGGCAAAAGTATCTCCAGCACAAGTTAGAACAGGCAATCCCATCCAAAGCGCATCGCTTGTCGTGGTATGAGCGTTATAAGGAAGGGTGTCTAGGAATAAGTCCGCACAAGTTTGCCTTGCCATATGATCTGCCATAGGCACGCGGGGTGCAAAGATTAATCGGCTTTTGTCGATCCCTTGAGTTTCTGCTTCACGAATTAAATTCGCCTTTGCCCATTTGTTGCATTCTAAAAGCCATAACACGCTATTCGGTGTTTGCTTTAATAAGCGCATCCAGCAATTAAATACCTCAGGCAATATTTTGAATGTTTGGTTAAAACAGCAGAACACAAAACCATTCTCTGGTAAGCCATATTCTATAAGGCTCTTGGCTTTGTTGATTGGCCGCTTTGTATCATTGGGCTGATAGGTGTGGGGCAGTAGGGCTAATTTCTCTGAGTACGCATTTGCCTCTTTGGGCGGGGTAATAAAAGCATCACTTAGTATGTAATCAAATAGTGGTTCGCCATCTAAATCACCCATGGAGCCTGGGAAGCCAAGCCAGCTTACATTGATAGGCGCAGGGCGCAATGCAACGATTTGACTGCGACTTGTTTGAGTAAAGCCTGTTAAATCCACCAAAATATCAATTGCATCTTGGTTAATCTTTGTTGCGGCATCAAGAGTTGATAGGGCGCGAATATCTACAAATTGATCGAATGCAGCTTCAAGCCGCTTGCGCTCAGTAGTTTCGTCGTTAATCCCATAAGAATAGGCATGAACCTCAAAAGCATTTTTGTCGTGTAGCTCAATCATCTCTGAGATAAGCGTGGCTAGCGGATGCAATCTAAAATCAGCAGATAAATAGCCTATGCGTAGCTTTTTATAGCCGTCTTGATTCTTGGTTTGATATTTGAAGGCTAAGGCCTTGCCTTGAGTAAAAGCAAGTGTATAGCGGTTTTTTAACCAATGATTAGCGCATTGCTTTTGTTCTTGCGCTGTTGTCTTTGGCATAGATAAAAAAGCAAAGGGCGAAATTTGCGCTTCTGGCGAATTGTTGACCCAAGCACGAATCTCGCGGATGTCTTGCTCTAGGTCTTTCCAATCGCAAATATGCTGTTTCTGATGAACCAAATGCACTTTTGCATGATAAAGCTTAGGGTTGATATCTAAAGCCTTTTGGTAGGACACGATAGCCGCGGCTAAATCGCCAAGCTCACGTTGAACATTGCCTAAGTTGTTATATGCATCGGCATCGCTGGGGTTCAGTTGAATGGCCTTTTGATATTGCTGCGCTGCTTCAGCAGCCTTGCCAAGTTCTCGCTGTGCATTCCCTAGATTGTAATAAAGGCTAGCTTCATTGCCGATGGTTCGAATAGCTTCTTGATAGGTAGATTCAGCCTTGGCGAATTGCCCTGCCAGATGGCACTCATTACCTAAGGCTTGAAGTGAATGGCATAGCGCCCGTTTTAAGTCATCATCTTGCGGGTGGTCTTGCAAAATACGTCGATAGCATTCCGCTGATTCTTCATATTGCAGTTGTTCAGCATGGGCATTACCAAGGTTGTAGATGATCTCTAAGTCACTGGGCGCTAAACTTAAGGCATGTCGTAACGTCCTGACAGCATCATCTAGATGACCGGCAGCCTTAAATGCTATCGCTTGGTTACTCAAAAAGTCAGAGTTATTAGGATCAATTGCAAGCGCTTTAGCAATCGTGGCAATTGCCAAATCGTGGAGATTGTTTTGATGATAAATCACGCCCAAATAATGCAGGGCATCAGCATGTTGCGGTAATGCTTCGAGCACTTTGCGATAAAGGGCTTCTGCTTGCGCTAACTGGCCTTGCTGATGGTGTTGCAGAGCGGTGCGATAGATTGAATGAATATCCATAAAAGTGATTTTACGCTATTTGCTTTGTATCGTTTGCGCTAAGCGCTTTAAGTCTAATTTACGTAAAGCAAATCGATTTGGATCTAATGCTGATAAAAGCGAACATTCAACTGGCGCTGGTTCATTGCAAATAAGGCTAGCAATGATTTCAGCACATAATGGTGCATTGACGAGCCCTTTTGCGCCATGTCCTACATTTACATATAAGCCTTCCAGCCAAGGGAGGCTGTTTGGATGGGCGTTGTATCTTGGCGGATTTTCTTTGAGCTGAGCGGTATCTAAAATAGCGCCTGCAAGTGGCAGATAGTCGCTGGTTGTGGCACGAATTGCGGCTCGCCCTTGTAATGTTTGTGGGTTATATCCATCCCACTCGGGCGCAAGTGATTTGAGCATTTTCAGGTTGCTTTGATGGTCAGTTTCTCTAATTCTAGTGTCGTCGTCGTTGGGTGAGAATGTCGCGCCCAAGCAATGCTGACCATGCCTTGCCGGGCTTAGGTAGCCATCAGTGCAAATGACGGTTTTAAGCAATTTCGATTGCTCTGTTGCTGGCAGTAGCGTTATTTGCCCGCGAACTGACTGCATTTCGCAATGGCTGGTTTGCTTGAAATGTTGTGCATCAGTTGCATTGGCAATAATGAGCGTTGTCGCCTCTGCAACAAGCTCTTTTTTAGAAAGCACCCGCCAGCCCTGCGATGCCTTTTCTAAACGCAATGCTTCGGTATTTGTTAGGCGCGTGATGTTCGGATGTTGAGTAAGTGCTTCACAAAATGAGGCGGGGTTTAGCCAGCCAGCTTGTGGTATAAACATGCCGCCATGCTCAAGGGAAATGCTTGACAAGTCAGATGCAGTTATTTCATTAACTTCATGAACTAATTTAGGATATTCTTCAATGACTGCCACTATCCTTTTGCGCTCCCTCTCAGTAAATGCTAATTGCAAAACGCCGCATTGATGATAATTCTCCGCATTAACTTCAATATGTTTAAGCAAGTTTAATGTGTACAAAAAGCCCTGGAAGGCTAGAGTATTCAGTGCTGTTTCGCCACCTGTTAGTCTTGGGTAGAGCACCCCAAGTGGATTGCCAGAGGCTTCTTGTGCAAGAGATGAGTTTCGCTCAATCAGCGTGACTTGATATCCGCGGCGCGCCATGGCCTCAGCGCTTGCTGCCCCAGCAAGGCCACCACCAATTACAATAACGATTTTGCTTTTGGATTCATATTGCTTGTTGTGCAATGTGCCTTGATATTGCCCCAAAAGCATTTCACGTTTTTTGCCAAATCCTTGAGCCTTTGTTACCTGAAAGCCCGAATCCTGCAAGCCGCGCCTCACTCCACCAGCGCTGGTGAAGGTGGCAAAGGTTGTCTCTGAATGTGAGTGTTTTGACATTTCTTCAAATAAGCTAGTCCGCCACATGTCAGGGTTTTTAGCAGGAGAGAAGCCATCTAAAAACCATGCATCCACTGTACCTTTTAGCGTTGGTAGCATTTCATTGACATCACCAATGAGTAAGGTGAGCGTTACGCGGCCGTCATCAAACATCAGCCTATGCCATGATTTAGAAATAAGAGGATATTGATGAATAAGCTGATCACTCAGTACTTTTAGGCTAGGCCAAAGCGAGAGTGCTTTTTGTAAGTCATCAATATTAAGCGGGAATTTCTCAGTACTGATGAAGTTCAATCTCGAATTAGAAGGAGCAGTTTCTTGCCACATTTTCCAAGCGCAAAGAAAGTTTAAGCCTGTGCCGAAGCCTGTTTCACAGATAGTAAAGTGGTCTTCGGTGAGGCTTTTCCAACGATGAGGGAGTTGGTTGTGCGTCAAAAATACGTAATCTGTTTCATCTATGCCGCTGTCACTTGAAAAGTAAACGTCGCCGTACTCGCTAGAGTAGGGCTGATTTTCGTACCATTCAAGTTTTGCGCGAGGCTGTACCATATTCTTATTTTAAATGATTTCATAATGTTTTGAGGGTAGTCATGCAATATACCAGTCCGTATACTATGGTTTTAATTATCGTCATTGGTGCTTCATCATGCTTCATTTGAATAAGAGTTTTGGGCTGTGTGCTTTGGTTCTTGGTGCAAGCTTAATTTCAGCTTGTAGCAACATTCAAAAGCATGATGACACCACAAGCAACATCATTAAATCAGCCCATCAGCAGGGTGTTAATCAAGATTGGCCTAGCTTTGGGCGTGACTACACCAACAAGCGGTTTTCAGAAAACGCACAAATCAATCGTGAAAACGTTCAAAACCTAATAACAGCTTGGCAATTTAAAAGTGGTGTGAAAGCGTCCTTTCAAGCCACACCTATTGTTGTGGATGGTGTGATGTATGTTTCTCTTCCGTTTAATCACGTCGTCGCTTTGGATGGTAAAACTGGCAAAGAACTATGGCGCTACAAGCATGACAGGCGTGCTGATTGGAATTTGTGCTGTGGGCCAGCAAATCGGGGTGTCGCGGTTGGTTACGGCAAAGTCTTTATTGGTACAGTAGATGCGCGCGTGATAGCGCTTGACGCCAAAACAGGCAAAAAGCTTTGGGATATTAATGCTGTCGATGCTGACGTGATTACAGAGGGTCAGGATTCGCTTAATAAGAACGACCCAAATAAAACCGCCAAAACCACAGGTGGCACAGGTGTTGGCATGGCGATGGCGCCGGTAGTTTATAAAGGAAAGGTGATTATTGGCATTACAGGAGTTGGTTATGGATTGCATATTGACAATCCTCGCTCAGATGCGCCGCTTGGGGCTGTGATTGGCGTCACAGGTCGTTATGGTCGCCCGGGATTTTTAGCGGCGTTTGATGTCAATACAGGTAAGCGAGTTTGGCAGTTCGACACTATCCCAGATAAAGGCTGGGAAGGCACATTTAAAGAAACAACTGCTGATGGCATTTCGCTTAATCGCAATACAGAAGCTGAAAAAGTAGCGTTACCTAACTTTCCAGACTCAGCCCGTTTCGGCGGTGGTTCAGCTTGGAGCACGCCAGCAATTGATCCTAACTTAGGACTTTTATACTTCGGCACAGGTAATCCATCACCACAGATGAATGATGTGTCACGCCCAGGGGATAACCTCTACACCGTTTCTTTAGTGGCCTTGGATGCAGATACTGGCAAGCTGCGTTGGTACTTCCAACAAGTGCCGCATGATGTTTGGGGTTATGATATTGCAAGTGCGCCTATTCTTTTCAATTACAAAAAAGATGGAAAAACGATAGAAGCAGTTGGTCAAGCAAGTAAGTTGGGCTGGTTCTTTGTGAATGATCGCAAAACCGGCGAGCTTTTAATGAAATCTGAAGCCTTCGTTCCACAGAAAAATCTTTTTGGAAAAGCCACTTTTGAAGGCATCACACTTTATCCAGGTATCTTAGGCGGATCTAATTGGTCTCCTGCCGCGATTGATGAGTCAACACAGCATGCCTTTGTTGCAGCGATACATGCCCCAATTAAATACACGCTTCACGAAACCCCTGGCAAAGATGGCGCAGCACCTATTCGCTATGCAGCATCAGAGCCAGCTGAAGAGCCACGTTGGGGCGTCTTATCTTCTATTGATTTGGCAACAGGTAAAATCACGTGGCAAAACAAAACCGAGCAACCACTTGTGGGTGGAGTGCTAACTACTGCTGGCGGCCTAGTGTTTACAGGCGAGGGTAACGGGCACTTTAATGCTTACGACTCAAGGAACGGCAAGCTGCTGTGGCAGGCAAGCAATGAGTACGGCGTGAATGCCCCGCCAATTACCTACCAAATCGACGGCGAGCAGTTTATTGCGGTGGCCGCTGGCGGTAGCTCGATTTTTGGGTATAAACAAGGTGACCACTTGTTAGTATATAAATTAAAGCATTAAATTGATTTTCTATTAAGCTTGGGATGAGTGATGACGAATAAGATATTCACTTTTGTAGTTGTGCTTTTAATGTCAGCAAATTCTTTTGCAGAAGAAAAGTTAACGGTATTTGCTGCTGCAAGTTTAACGAATGCTTTAAATGAGGTTGACGCGCAGTTCGAGAAAGTAACTGGTATAAAAGTCATCCATTCTTTTGCTTCTTCATCTGTGCTTGCTAAGCAGATTGAAAATGGTGCGCCAGCAGATGTATTTATTTCTGCCGACTTAAAGTGGATGAATTATCTCCAAGATAAATCCCTGATCAATAAAAACACAAGAAAAAATCTCTTGGGCAATACACTGGTGTTGATTGCCCCTAAAACAAAGACTTTTGACGTTAGGTTTGATAATACTTTTGATTTATCAAAAGCCTTCGATGGTCGCCTGTGTACTGGTGATGTGGAGTCTGTGCCAATTGGGATTTATGCAAAAGAGGCTTTGACTAATCTAGGTTGGTGGAAGGATATGAAATCTAGAATTGTAGGTACACAGGATGTTAGAGGTGCTTTGGCTTTTGTTGAAAGAGGTGAGTGCTCAGCAGGAATTGTTTATGAGACGGATGCAAAAGTATCATCTAAAGTAGATTTGTTGGGTGTTTTCCCAGAGACAAGTCATAGCCCTGTTGTTTACCCAGTTGCCGCAATTGCTGGTGGAAAAAATATGCCAAAGTCATACCTAACTCACCTACAATCTCCTGATGCGCTCAACGTTTTTAAAAAATATGGCTTTAACGTCAATCCAAAACAATAGGGTCTTGGATTGATAAACAGTGCTTTCTTTGTGTTAAGTCATTCTGAAGTCGAGGCTTTGACGCTTTCGGTGAAAGTGGCAACATTTTGCACGCTACTCATTTGCATTCCTGCAATTGCTGTTGCTTGGCTGTTAGCAAAAAAAGCATTTATCGGAAAGTCGCTGCTCGATGGCTTAGTGCATATTCCGTTGATACTCCCTCCAGTAGTGCCAGGCTTTCTGTTATTGATTTTGTTGGGCAATCAGGGGTTGGTCGGTAAATGGCTTCACGAGACATTTGGTATTACGATTGCATTTACCTGGATGGGTGCAGTCATTGCCTCAGCCGTCATGGCATTCCCGCTGATGGTTCGCTCCACAAGGCAGGCAATTAGTCAGGTGGATACTAAGCTTGAAATAGCCGCACAATCACTCGGTGCGAGCCCGATTAAAGTTTTTTTTAGTGTTACTTTGCCACTGGCTATACCTGGTGTCATTACAGGGCTAATACTCGCATTTAGCCGCAGCCTTGGTGAGTTTGGCGCTACGATTACTTTTGTGGGGAATATTGAGGGTGAAACGCGAACCCTACCACTTGCTATCTATTCTTATACACAGACCCCCGATGGTGATTTGGCTGCGATGCGGCTAGTGATATTAAGCGTGATGATTGCGCTTGCTGCAATTGTCTTTAGTAATTACTTAGAGCGTAAAGCGGCAAAAAAGATGGGGCAATTTTAGGTATGCTCGAGATTGATATTCGTTTTAAGCGCGGCGACTTCAAGCTAGATTTTAAACAAAGCTTGAGCGAGCCTGTGACTGGACTGCATGGCGCATCTGGCAGTGGTAAAAGCACGTTATTAGGGCTGATTGCTGGCTTCATTAGCCCGAATGATGGAGTCATCAAGCTCGATGATGTTGTCTTGTTTGATCGCAACCAGTCTGTAAACTTAGCCCCGCACAAGCGAAAAGTGGCAACAGTGTTTCAAGATGGAAGATTATTGCCGCATCTCAATATTAAAGATAATTTACTGTTTGGATTCAAATTAACGCCTGAGCAACATAGGTGCATTGATTTTGAAGTCGTCACAGCTTTACTGGAGATTAAGGGCTTGTTAGCAAAGCGTGTGCATGAACTATCGGGTGGTGAAACTCAGCGCGTTGCACTTGGTCGAGCTTTGCTGATGTCGCCAAGTTTACTTTTATTAGATGAGCCATTGTCATCATTGGATGTTAGGTTAAAGCAACAAATATTGCCGTTTCTTAAAAGAATGAAGGATGAGCTAAATATCCCAATGATTTATGTTACTCATGACAAGGCTGAGATTGATTATCTTGCTGACAAATTATTTGAGCTGACAAACTAACACTAAAGGCAGAAACAAAAAAGCCGCTATCAAACGATAGCGGCTTTTTCTTTTGTGGCGTCCCCACGGGGATTCGAACCCCGGTCGCCTCCGTGAAAGGGAGGTGTCCTAGGCCTCTAGACGATGGGGACATAGAGGTAAAATTATACTTAAAAACACTGCTAATTTAAAGTCTAAATTAGCAAGAAATCGGTTTCTTTTACTACTGCCGAGGTCTTTTTGGTGGAGGTAAGCGGGATCGAACCGCTGACCTCTTGCATGCCATGCAAGCGCTCTCCCAGCTGAGCTATACCCCCGACAAACCTTAAACTTCAAGACCCTCGAAAAGAGGCGCCATATTAATGAGGCTGGACTTGCTTGTCAACGACTTTCGTCTTTTTCCGCTTACTTTCTTAGTTTTTAGCCTCGAATGTTTGAGTTTGTTTCAAATTGCGTCAGGTCAACACGTGGTTGAGGTTGCCAACCCGCTTTTCGGTGTTCTGCAACTACATTTGTGAAAACACCTCCACGAACGAAGAACTTAGCAGTCAAACGCATGAATTTAGGATTTGTTGCCGCCACTAAATCATCCAAAATTCGATTGGTGACAGCTTCATGGAAGCAGCCTTCGTCGCGGAATGACCAGGTATAAAGCTTGAGGCTCTTTAATTCAACACATAATTGATCTGGAATGTAATCAAGGTAGAGCACCGCAAAGTCGGGCTGACCTGTTTTTGGGCATAAGCAGGTAAATTCTGGAATTTCCATATGAATGTGGAAGTCACGATTCGGATTTGGATTTTCAAATGTTTCCAAATCTTTAGTTGGTTGTGCGGTTGGCTTTCCGCCTAATGATTGTGTGTTTGTCATGTTAGAAATCGGGCTTTTGGCTTGAAAAAACGTTATTATACTGTTTAATAAAGCTTACTAAAAACTAATCCAAATTTTGCGTTTAACTCATCTCAAACTTGCTGGCTTTAAATCGTTTGTTGACCCTACAACACTGCATATACACGGCCAACGTGTAGGCGTTGTTGGCCCTAATGGATGCGGCAAATCTAATGTGATGGAGTCTGTCAGGTGGGTGCTTGGCGAATCTAGTGCCAAAGAGTTGCGAGGTGACTCTATGGATGCTGTTATTTTTAATGGGTCGGGTAATCGTAAGGCCATATCAAGAGCTAGTGTTGAGCTGGTTTTTGACAATAGTTTAGGTGATGCCAGCGGTGCGTGGGCGCAATATGCTGAAATCGCTGTTAAACGCGTCATAGAACGTGACAAGGGCTCGACCTATTTCATTAACAATACAGCTGTGCGTCGCCGAGATGTTGCGGATTTATTTTTGGGAACGGGTCTTGGCGGTAGAGCTTATGCGATTATTGGCCAAAATACCATTTCTCGTATTGTTGAAGCCAAGCCTGAAGAGTTGCGTGTGTTTTTGGAGGAGGCTGCAGGCATTTCTAAATACAAAGAGCGTCGCCGTGAAACAGAGCTCCGCTTACGCGACACACGTGAAAACCTGACCCGTATTGAAGATATTCGTCTTGAGATGGATAAGCAAATCACGCGTTTGCAATCCCAAGCGGTCGTAACGGAGCAATATCATCGCCTCCAGCAATCCCTTAAACACACTCAAGGTCAGCTTTGGCTGTTAAGAAAACGAGATGCCAGCGCATCATGGGAAAAGACGCAACGCACGGTTGAAAAGCTGGTAAATGACCTTGAAAGCCAAATGGCAACTTTGCGCAAAACAGAGAGCCTCTTGGAAAGCTTGCGCCAACAGCATTACGCCAGCACTGAAGCGGTGCAAGTAGCTCAAACCCAATATTACGAAACCAATGCAGAAGTTTCTAACCTAGAAACGCAGGTTAAACATACTCAAGAGGCTCGTGACAGACTAAATCTCCAGCTTGAGCAAACGGTTGAGCAAACACTTAAATCAGATAATTTGCGTATTGATCTTGATGCTCAGTTACAGCAGTTGATGATCGAAGCTCAAGGTGTTGAGGCACAAGTGACTCAATCCAACGAGGCTTTAACTCGATGCCAAGCAGCCTTCCCTGAAGCTGAACGTGCTTATATTGCTTCACAAAAAAATCATGCTGAAGCGCAGCGCACGCTAAGCGAAGCAGAACAAAATATCCGATTAGAATCAACCAATATAGAGCATTTAAGTCGATCGCTCGCTGAAGCCTCTCAACGTCTTGAAAGGCTTATGGCTGAGCAGGCAAGCCTTGTTGTACCTAATGAAGAGGAGTTGAAGGTCAAGCAGGCCCACTTAGTCGCATTGGAAAATGATAGTGAAAAACTCAATCTCGAGTTGGTTAGTTTAAAAACATTAGAACAAACACAAGTCGAAACCCTTAAATCCATGCGTGACCAACAGCTCTCGCAAGAGCGTGCTTTAGCGCAGATGGATGCTCAAATCGCCTCACTCAATAAGATTCAACAATCATTGGGTCATGAAGCCAAGCTTGATGCATGGTTAAGCAATCATCAGTTAAATGGTTCTGCGCGCATTTGGCAGCAAGTGGAAATCAAAAAAGGCTGGGAAGTGGCGCTTGAGGCGGTATTAGGCTCGCGTTTAAATGGGCTGATCAATAAAAAAACAGAAAAATTAATGCCTAATGAGCGACCTCCATCTGCCTTAATTATTGCAGAGGCTTCTGAATCTCGCTTAAGCGGCTTATCAAAAAATTCTTCATGGAAGGTAATGCGAGAGGTTGTTGAGGTTAAAGATAAGCGCTTAGATGGGCTTTTAGACGCTTGGTTAGATGGTGTTTATTTGTTGGAGGATGGCGAGAATCCTGACCAGGCACGTCAACAACTAAAATTAAATGAATGTTTAGTGAATACAAAAGGGGATGTCTACGCACGTCACAGCCTGTCTATTTATGCTGCGCAATCAGCCATGCATGGCGTGTTAGAACGTCAACGCGAGCTTGATGACCTTAATAAGCAGCAGCCTGAATTTCAAGTACAAATTAAATTAGGGTTGGATGCGCTTGTATTGCTTGAGCAAGCTTTGCAACAGACAAGGAACGCTCATGCAGAGCAACAGCAGGCATTAAGCAAACTTACCCAAAGCCAACATGCACTTAATATTGAGTTGCAGAGACTAATTCAGCAACGCCAGCACGTGATTGATAGACAAAATGCAATTCAAGCAGATTTAAGCCAGCTTCAACAACGGTTGGCTAATCTAAAAGATGAGCAAAAAACAAAGCAAGGCGCGCTCTCATCAACTAGTGGCTCACTGGTAGATTTGCAAGCTAGGCGAGAGCAAACCTTCAGCGCTAGGCAGCGCGCGGAATTAGCATTAAATCAATGCCGTAGTGATTTGCAGGAAGCGGAAAAGCTGTCGCAAGAAAAGATATTTAACGGAAAATTAATAGCAAATAATATCAATGATTTAAAAAGTAAAATAAATTCACTTTCTGAAGAAAAGCTAGCCTTAATTAATAAGAAAAAAGAGGCGAAAGCACTTTTAGATGCTGCGAAGATGGAGGGCTTGAAAGCAAATCTTGAGGCAGCGATTGGCTTGAAGCAAGTGCGTGAAACAGCGCTTGCGGCAGCGCGTGATGCAATGGCTGGCGCAGAAAATGAGTTGCAGTCTAACGAACGCAATAGAATGCAAAATGAACAAGTTTTGCATCCTCTCAGAGATAAACTAGAGCAGGCGCGACTTCAAGAGCAGCAAGCGCGATTGCATTTTGAGCAGTGCCAAGCTGAATTACTCAATGTTGGTATTGAAGAAGCTACCTTGGCGCATGAGTTAAGTCTTAGCGAGAAAATTTCAGACTTTGAAGCACGCGTTGAGAGATTTACCGGCGAGGTAGAAGAGCTTGGGCCGGTCAACTTGGCGGCGATACAGGAGCTTAATAGCGAGCGCGAGCGTAAAACGTACTTGGATAGCCAAGCCGCAGATTTGGAAGAGGCAATTAACACGCTTGAAGATGCTATTCGCCGTATTGATAAAGAAACTAGAACTCGTTTGCAGCATACTTTTGATGAGGCAAATCGCCACTTCAGTGAGTTATTTAGAGATTTGTTTGCGGGAGGGCAAGCTAGACTTGAACTATTGGGCGATGAGATTTTGGATACAGGTATGCAAGTTTTTGCGCAACCGCCAGGCAAAAAGAACAGCACCATTCACTTACTTTCGGGCGGTGAAAAAGCGCTCACCGCTTTGGCTTTGGTGTTTGCATTATTTAAACTTAATCCAGCGCCATTCTGCTTGATGGACGAGGTGGATGCGCCGCTAGATGACAGCAATACGGATAGATTCTGTGCCATGGTGAAAAAAATGTCTGAGCGAACACAGTTTTTGTTCGTGAGTCATAATAAAATCACCATGGAAATGGCGCAGCAGTTAGTGGGCGTCACCATGCAGGAATCAGGAGTTTCGCGTGTGGTAGAGGTGGATATGGAAGCCGCCATGCAAATGAATCACGAACTTTTTACTTAAGGTAAATTGCGTTGCAGTTAATGGGAATATCAATTGAATAAATTAAATGACTTAACATTTTCACTTTTGGCGATAGGCCTTGGGCTTATCGTATTGGTCATCCTATTTAATTGGTGGCAAGAGCGCAAAATGCGTAAAGCTGCTGCAAAGCAATTTCCAACGCCGCCAAGCGATGTCTTGATGGATGATTTTTCTGCGGACATATTTCTAGAAACCGCCGTGCTAATTGAACCATCTACCAAAATTAAAGATGTTGTAGACCGTTATGATACTGAAGATGTGCGATTGCCAGATGAGGTAGAGTTTAAGATTGATTTGGGTGAATCGGATCTTGAAGATGTCGAGATTGTTCATGCTCCTGATATTAGCATTGTTGAGGAAACGCACCCTGATATTGAATTGCCTGCTGAACCATTGCCTGATACTACTTCTGGCGGCAATGCGTTACCGGAAGCTATCAACAAAGATGTCGATTTAACAGCTTTATTCTTTTTGCCTGCACCTGTAAACGGCGAACGTCTTCGCCAATTTTTAATCGGACTTGTCAATCTAGATAAGCCTATTTTTGCTTATGCATTGGATGCATCTCAACTTTGGCATCCGTTAACCCGTGAGCAAGAATCATTTGAATTGACCAAAGTGACTTACAGTTTGCAATTAGCCGATAGAGCTGGTGCTGTTTCTGCTGATACTTTGCAGCGATTTAAACAAATGGTCACTGAAATTGCCTACGAACTTAGTGCTCAAGTAGAATGGATAGGCACGCAAGAGCCTTTAGAGTTCGCTCAAGCATTAGATGCCTTCTGTTTGGAAGTGGATAAAACGATCGGCTTCCATATCTTAAACGGCGCTGGCGGACGATTTACAGGTACTAAATTTAGAGGGCTTGCCGAGGCTAATGGGCTGGCATTGAAGGACGATGGTGCTTTTTATGCAAAATCCAAGAATGGAAAATCTGCGTTTAAGGTCATTAATATTGAAAACAATACATTTGGCGTAGATATGTTGAAATCAGTTGCCCTCAAAGGCGTGACATTCCAAATGGAAATTGCGCTTACAGAAAGCTGCACGGAAACTTTTAATAGTATGGTGTTAATAGCTAAAAGCATGGCGCATGCTTTGTCTGCAACACTTGTGGACGACCATCAGCGCGAATTGAATGACGCTAAAATTGAAAAGATTAGACAGCAGCTCAGATTGATACAAGTGCAGATGACTGTTAAAGGCATTGCCCCCGGCAGTCCGGTTGCCCTTCGCTTGTTCGTGTAATTTTTAGCATGTCCCAAGAACAACAATCCCCTTTGCAAGTTGGACTTTTTGGCGAAGACCCATTAATTAAAAAGCCTTTAGAAGAAGTTCGCATTGCCGAGATAAGCGATTTAATTCGCTTGTATGATTTTCAATATTACGTCCAAGACGCGCCAACTGTTAGCGATAACGAATATGATGGTCTATTCCGCGAGCTTCAAGCGCTTGAGGCTAAATACCCTAATTTAGTTGCCCCTGATTCACCCACGCAACGTGTTGGTGGTTCGGCAGTGAAGGCTTTCAGTAACATCACGCACCGTGTCGCCATGCTTTCCCTCAATAATGCGTTTGGTGACGATGAATTGAGAGGTTTTGATAAGCGGGTGCGTGAAGGTTTAGGTTTAAGCCAAGTCGAATATGCTGTAGACCCTAAGTTTGACGGCCTTGCCATTACACTCACTTATGAAAATGGTATCTTTACTCAGGGTGCGACAAGGGGTGATGGCTACACAGGCGAAGATGTTACGCACAATCTCAAAACAATTCGTAGTATTCCTCAGCGCTTAAATATCCAAAACCCACCAAAACTCCTAGAGGTGCGTGGTGAAGTATTGATGTTTAAAGCGGATTTTGATGCGCTTAATCAGCAACAAGAGAAGCGTGGCGAAAAAGTTTTCGCAAATCCGCGTAATGCTGCGGCAGGAAGCCTTAGGCAGTTGGATCCAAACATCACAGCGACACGTCCACTATCGTTTTTTGCTTACGGGCTAGGGGCTAATGATGGCGTGTCTGAATTAAGCACACACAGCGCCTGCATGGACTATTTGGAAGCCTTGCGTTTGCCTGTCAGCAATCTGCGAGCAGTCGTAAAGGGCGCTGAAGGATTGTTAGGCTTTTATGAGCGAGTTGGCGCTCAGCGTCCTAGCTTGCCATTTGATATTGACGGTGTGGTTTACAAAGTTAACGCATTAGCACACCAAGCAGAGTTAGGATTTGTTTCAAGAGCGCCGCGCTGGGCTATTGCGCACAAGTTCCCAGCAGAAGAGGCGCTCACCATTGTTGAAGGAATTGATGTGCAGGTTGGGCGCACTGGCGCCATTACACCTGTCGCTAGGCTTAAGCCTGTCTTTGTGGGAGGCGTGACGGTGACCAATGCAACGCTACATAACGAGGATGAAATGCGCCGCAAGGATGTCCGTGTTGGTGACACCGTTAGCATTAGAAGAGCTGGTGACGTCATTCCAGAAGTGGTTAGTGTTGTGTTGGATAAGCGCCCTGCCAGTGCTGTGTTTTTTAATATGCCGACTGAATGCCCTGTGTGTGGCTCACATATCAAAAAACAAGATGACGAAGCGGTTGCACGTTGCACAGGCGGTATATTTTGCGCGGCACAGCGTAAACAAGCCATGATTCATTTTGCCTCACGCAAAGCAATGGACATCGAAGGCTTTGGCGATAAGTTGGTTGAACAGCTTGTTGATAGTCATTTGGCAAATAACCTTGCTGACATCTACCGTTTGGATTTCCATTCGCTAGCCAATTTAGACCGCATGGCAGAAAAGTCGGCGCAAAACATTATAGATGCTCTGGAGCAAAGCAAAAAAACGACGCTGGCACGCTTTATTTATGCCTTAGGCATACGTAATGTAGGTGAGGCGACAGCGAAGGACTTGGCACGCTACTTTGGTAATGTTGAAGCCATTCAACATGCCGATGTCGAGCAATTGCAACAAGTACCAGATGTGGGGCCTATTGTGGCGGAGTCTATTGTTAACTTTTTTGCTGAGGCGCATAACCGAGAAATCATTCACAGTCTTATTAGCCCTTCAGAACAAGGCGGCGCAGGTATTCATTGGGAATCTATAAGTGCACAATCAGATGCGACAGGTGTTTTTACCGGTAAGACATTTGTGCTGACAGGCACATTGCCAACGCTGGGTCGTGAAGATGCTAAGGCGCTGATTGAAAATGAAGGCGGCAAGGTAAGCGGTAGTGTTTCTAAAAAGACGGATTTCGTGGTCGCTGGGGCGGATGCAGGCAGTAAGCTCACCAAAGCGCAAGAGCTGGGCGTGAATGTGATTGATGAAACTGATTTGTTGTTGATGTTGTCACAAGAGTAATAACTTTTTAAGGATTTTAGAATGCGAGTTGTCTTAGCTGTTTTTTTATGCCTAGCTTTTTTCTGTCAAGCATCAGCTGCTTATGAGGTTGATGTAAATAAAAAAATAGCTGAATGTAACCAGTTTATTAAAAATGAAATGCCAGAGAAGGCTTTAGATTTTTCAAGCCAGTTATTAAAGAAAAATGCTAAAAATCGTGATGTTGTTTTATGCAAGGCGCGTGCCCAATTAGCACTGAATCTATTTTCTGAAGCTGTTTCTACCTTAACTATGGCTGATCTCCTCTCAAACTCACCTAATGAACATATGATGTCATTAGCTATGCTGGGGAATGCTTACAAAGGAGCACAACAATTTGCTGAAGCGATAACCAGCTACCAGAAGTCTTTAGCTATTGCGAAATCTCAAATGAACAAAAACTTTGAGCGGATTGCCTATGGATTAATCGGTGAGGCGCAGACATTAAATAATCAATATGATGATGCAATATTGAGTTATCAATCTGCACTCAAGCTTGGGCTAAACGATAATGAACGTGCTGATTCATTCGAGCATATTGCCAGTATTTACAATCTTCAAAAAAAGCATAATCAAGCAATTGAATATCAAGTCAAAGCCACCTTGGCATATACTCATTATGGGGATCTTGATGCGCAAGCAAATGCAGGTCTGGAATTGGGTCTTTATTACATGAATGCTGGTGAATATGGCCCAGCTGAAAAAGCAATTAATAAGATCTTAAAACTTGCTGTTGACAATGGTGGTGCTTATTGGGAAGCCAAAAGTTCTCTTTATTTAGCTAATCTAAAGATCGCAAATAATCAAATTGCTGAAGCTAAAACGCTGCTGGAAAGGGCACAGAAGTTAAATTTGGAAGTAGGGGACGCAATCTTGGCTGAATCGATTTCGACAGTATTAAACAAATTGTCAAAATAGCTTCATTTAAATATTGTCATGATTGATGTGATTTTTTTGTGTTGTTACTACTAATCGTTTATGCATAAGGCATCACAATGTTAATTACTAAAAAATCAGATGTAATTCCCTCGGATATTACCTCCAAAGAAAATTTTGAAAATCGCCGAACGCTTATTAAAGCAACAGGGGCTTCAATCGTTACAGCTAGTGGGATTTTTACTGGTATGTTAAATCGCACTGCCAATGCCGCATCGAGTAAGCAAAAAATAAGTAACTTCGTTAAAACGAAGTATGGCGTCGATGAAAAATTAACACCATATGATGATGTCACGAGTTATAACAATTATTACGAGTTCGGCACTAGCAAGACTGATCCGTCGATAGAGTCGCGACTATTTGAGCCTTCGCCTTGGTCGATTTCTATTGAGGGAGCGGTTAAAAAGAATAAACAAATAGGGATTGAGGATTTTTTTAGACTCGCGCCATTAGAAGAGCGAATTTACAGAATGCGATGCGTGGAAGGCTGGTCCATGGTGATACCTTGGTTAGGTTTGCCATTATCGAAACTAATCCAATGGGCCGAGCCCACAGCTAACGCTAAATTTGTTGAATTTATATCATTATCCGATGATCGCATGATGCCAGGGCAAAGGATTCCTGTGCTGGATTGGCCCTATGTTGAGGGCTTGCGCATGGATGAGGCGATGAATCCACTTACCATTATGGCGCTGGGCATGTATGGCGAAGTATTACCAAATCAGAATGGAGCTCCTTTGCGGCTTGTGGTGCCATGGAAGTATGGTTTCAAAGGTGCGAAGGCTATTGTTAAGATACGATTTACAGAGACGATGCCTAAAACATCATGGGTGAAGGCGGGGCCTAATGAGTATGGTTTTTATGCGAATGTTAATCCTACTGTTGATCATCCTAGATGGACTCAATCATCTGAGCGTCGTATTGGTGGTGGCTTATTCACGCCACGTATTAAGACACAAATGTTTAATGGTTATACAGAACAAGTTGGACAGCTTTATACAGGTTTGGATTTAAGTAAAAACTTCTAATGCAGAATGATAGATAAATTTCTTAACCTGCTGTTTAAAAAAATTAAAATATTAATATTTTTTTTATGCCTTATTCCACTTTTTAGGCTTTTCTATCTTGGATTAAATTCTCAGCTCGGTGCGAATCCAATTGAATTTATTGAGCGATCGACTGGGACGTGGGCGCTGGTCTTTTTAATGCTTTCTCTCAGCATGACGCCGCTTAGGCAGCTCACTGGTTCCAACGCTTATATTTTAAATAGACGCATGTTGGGTCTGTTTATGTTTTTTTATGCCTGCCTTCATGTTTTGACGTATCTTTGGATTGATCATTATTTTGATTTCGATGAAATATTTAAGGATGTTTATAAGCATCCTTATGTTTTGGTTGGCTTTGCAGCCTTTATGCTAACAATTCCTTTAGCCATTACTTCTACTAGGTCAATGATGAAGAGGTTGGGTGGTCGCTGGAAAATCTTACATCGCGCCGTTTACTTGATTGGTCTTTTAGCTGTTTTGCATTTTCTTTGGCTCGTTAAAAAAGATCACACCGAGCCTTTGATATACGTCGGTGTATTTTTTTTGCTCCTAGTGCTTCGTGTCATATACAAATATCGTAGTTATCTTAGAACAAGTAATCTATAGCGGTAGGTTAGCGTATTTAGGTATTTGTATTAACGCTAATTGATACCAATATATCATTTAACATAATATACATTATGCGAAGTTAATGATGTATTAAAAAGGCCAGCAATTCTGCCAGCCTCTTACTTTTAAAACCCTGCTTTAGTCTGCGAACTACTTATTATTGAAAAATGCAATATTCATACAGCGGCCGTTCACAAATGTAAGTTCTGTGAATTTGTATGTTTTATTTGGCGCATAACTTACTCGGTTATTGTAATACCACATCTCAACATTCACTGGCTTAGATGACTCTTTACCTTTCCCAGCAATCATTGCATTGGCATTCGTAGGTTTAACAGATTGTTCTTTTTTATCAGGACTGCCAAGTTTTTCAACAATGACTTTATTCGATCTACCACTAAAGTTAGATAAAAACTCTTCTTCTTTGAAAGTTGATTTTGCTGCGTACGCATTAATGCTCATAAATGCTAATAAAACTGCAGCGATAAAAGATTTTTTATTAAGTGTCATGGTTGTTCCTAAAATTAATTTACTTGTTAATAATTTCTATTTTATTACACATCAAGGTACTAAAAACTCAATTTTAACCCATCGTACGCAACATGAATATGATCAGGAAGCGCTTCACTGAGCTTCACGTATTCAATATCATGAGTCATGTGGATCATATATGTGTTTAATGCTTCAATACGACAGGCAAAAGCTATACTTTGTTCCACGTTAATATGTGTGTAATGCGGCGTATATCTTAGACAATCCAACATAAGTACATCCAAATTATTTAGCAGAGATAACGTGGACTCGGGAATGTCCGATACATCTGTTAAATATGCCATGTTGCCAATGCGATAGCCAAGTATATCGCTATAGCCATGCTTAACGGGTATTGGGGTTATCTTGATTCCGAACAATTCAAAAGGGGCTGATATTGTATTGAGTCTTAATACTGGTAAATCCCAAAAATCCCCTGCCGATCTAATTGCATATCCAAATTTATCTTGGATATGCAGCATGGCGTCTGATTTTCCATATAAAGGAATTTGCTTTTTATGAATTTGGCAAAAAGCACGTAAATCATCAATGCCATGCAAATGATCTGCATGCGTATGCGTGTATAGCACCGCATCAACTCGGTTAAGGCCTTCTCTTAAAGCTTGCAAACGAAGGTCTGGACCCGTATCAATCAAAATTATCTGGCCATGATCAGTTGTAATTGCAGCAGAGCATCTAAGGCGTTTATTTTTTGGATTGTCTGACCGACAAGTTTCACAATGACAGCCTATTACTGGTGTGCCAGCACTAGACCCCACGCCTAGCATCGTCAATTGCAAGGTAATGCCTTCTTGAAAAGAGTGAAGAAGTTTTCCGTGCTAGCATCCATAATTTCATCTAAAGATGAACCCCGCAGTCTAGCCACCTCCTCCGCTACATGTTTTACATAGGCAGGCTGGTTTGTCTTTCCTCTAAATGGAATTGGTGCCAAATAAGGTGAGTCTGTCTCAACAAGGATTCTATTCAAGGGAACATGCTGAGCGACCTCTTTTAGTGCGGTCGCATTTTTAAATGTAACGATGCCAGAAAATGAAATATAAAATCCTAATTCTATCGACCGCATTGCAACATCTAGGCTTTCAGTGAAGCAGTGCATGACCCCGCCAACCTTTTGTGCTTCTTCCTCTTTCATAATACGTAAGGTATCTTCAGCTGAAGCCCTGGAATGGATCACTAAAGGAAGATTAACCTCTACGGCCGCTTGAATATGTGTGCGAAAGCGCTCTCGCTGCCATTCTAAGTCACCAGTAAGCCTAAAATAATCCAGCCCCGTCTCACCAATTGCAATCACTTTTGGGTGTTGCGCGAGGTCAACTAGGGTTTTACTGGTAAATGGCGGCTCACTTTCATAATCAGGATGAACACCTACAGAGGCGAAGAAATTAGGATACTTGCCTGCAAGCGCCAAGACTTGCGGGAAATCTTTTAAGGTGACGGATATACAGAGTGCATGCCCTACGCCATTCAACTCCATAGCATTGCGAACTTCGTCAATATTGGCTGCGAGCTCAGGAAAATTTAGATGACAGTGTGAATCTACTAACATTGAGTAATACTCATTTAAATATTTGTGTGTAATGTAAAAACAGCCGCTCTAATTGCAATTCATTATTTAATGGATGATTCGCACTTCTTTTTGCATCACCCAGCATTTTTTGAAAGTCTAAAAGTTGAGCTAAATTGAGTTGCTGAACTAGTTTTTTAACTGCGCCCTCTTGGCTTTGATGATATCTCACTTTTTGCGTGAAATGACAAACAAGAAGGTCGTAGGACCATTTTTGTAATGCGCTTACTGCATTCTCCATTCCTAATGCTAAACATGCTGCGGATAGTTGAAACACGTCTGATTTAGCGCCAAAGGATAATAGCTTGCATATTTCAATAGAGGCTAGCACGCCCTCCTCAGTATCATCTATTGCCATTAATGGGGAACCGCCTGCGTAACTCAACAAGGCGTCAGCGTTTTGAATCCCCTCATGTTTCATCCATGCAAGTGCATCTTCAGTAGATGGCACAGGCATATCTATCTTTTGGCAGCGACTCATTATAGTCGGTAGGATTTTATGAGCTTGATGTGCAACCAATATAAAAACAACGTTAGGTGGTGGTTCCTCGAGCATTTTCAATAATGCGTTTGCTGCGGCTGCATTGAGGCCTTCTGCAGGGTGGATTACTACAATACGAAGTCCATTGCTTTTGTGGCTTGAAAGGCTTAAAAAGTCACTTAAACCTCTTATTTGTTCAATCACAATCTGCGTTCTTTTTTTAGTACTTTTTGTGCTGACTTCATCATCCTTACTCACATCTTGTTCGGGTGAAATCAGTCGAAAATCCGGATGATTGTCTTGTTCAAACCATCCGCAACTTGGGCATACGCCACAGGCTTGATGTGCTGAATTGGTTTGTTCACATAACAAAGCTTGTGAAAGTGAAATGGCAAAATCCAGCTTACCTATTCCATTTTGTCCACGTAGCAATAACGCATGAGGCAAGCGCTCTTTGTCGGACATTAATCGTTGCCAGATGGACAATTGCCAAGGATAATTTTTTTTAACTATCATAAGGTTGAAATTACATTCTTAACTTCAACTTTAACATCGTCTAAGGCTTGATTTGAATTGATGATGCAGAAGCGATTTGGATTCTTATTTGCTCTATCCAGATAAGCATTACGAATTTTTGTAAAAAAATCTGCAGATTCACGCTCAAATTTATCCGGTGTTCTAGCGCTCGCGAGGCGTGCCACGCTGACTTCTACAGGCACATCAAATAGTAGCGTCAAATGAGGTTGTAAGTCACCTTGTACCCAAGCTTCCAAATCAATCACTTTGTTAGCTAAAACGCCTCGTCCACCACATTGATAAGCATAGGTGGCATCAGTAAATCGGTCTGAGAGCACCCAAGCACCTCTGGCCAAAGCAGGTTCAATAATTTGGGAGATATGCTCTCTACGTGCTGCAAACATCAATAAGGTTTCGGTTTCTGGATGCATAGCCTCGTTAAGGAGTAATGTTCTTAATTTCTCCCCTAGCACCGTGCCGCCAGGCTCGCGAGTGGAAATGACTTCCACGCCTTTTAATTCAAGCAATTTGATAATGTCTGGAATATGGGTGCTTTTGCCAGCGCCATCCATGCCTTCTAATGTAATAAATTTACCGCGCACGATTTCCACCTAATTGGTACTTAATAACAGCATTGTTATGCTCTGTGAGGCTTGCCGAGAAGTGATGCGTGCCATTGCCCTTCCCTACAAAATAAAGCGCTTTAGTTTGCGCTGGGTGCAATGCAGCATTGATTGCACCTAACCCCGGCATCGCTATTGGGGTTGGCGGCAAGCCATCGCGAGTGTAGGTGTTATAAATCGTATCGCTTATCAAATCTTTTTTATGGATATTCCCATCAAAATGGTCGCCCATCCCATAAATCACAGTTGGATCTGTTTGTAGTCGCATGCCTATTTTTAAGCGATTAATAAAAACCCCAGCGATTTCTGGTCGTTCAACCGCCCTTCCTGTCTCCTTTTCTACAATAGAAGCCATAATGAGCGCTTCGTAAGGCGTGCGGTAAGGTAAACCATTTGCTTTAGTTGCCCAAGCGGTTTTTAGCTTGCTTTGCATGGTCGAATAGGCCCGCTCAAGGATATCTCTATCGCTAGTGTTAGGGCTAATAAAATAAGTATCAGGGAAGAACAGACCTTCTGGCATAGTTTCCGTTGCGCCGATTTCTTTCAAGATTTGCTGGTCTGTTTCACTCATGGTCATGTGCTTCATTTTTTCTGAGGCGTTTAACGCTTCCCGCATTTGCGCAAAAGTCCAACCTTCAATAAAAGTAATGCTTGCTTGGCTGCTTGAGCCTGAAGTCATCATATCCAACAGCTCTAGTGATGTGATGCCACTTTTAACTTCATATATGCCGGCTTTGACATCTGATGCAACCCCTAATGCTCTAGCAAGAATTTCGAAGCTAACAGCATCTTGTATGATGTTTTGCTGGACAAGTTGATGTGTAACACCTCTAAAGCGGCTTCCAGCTGCAATATCAAAGCTTTCTGTTTCTGTTTTAAGCTGTATGCTTGAGTTGGCAAAATAAATAAGCCATGCCAGCGCTAAACCAAAGCAGAGCAAGCCCATTCTGAGGGTTTTTATGATGAATCGCATCTTAGTTAGGTCGCATTTTAGTTCAGTAGCATGTCACGTAATTGAGTATCTAGGTCTTGTTTGGGCCATTGTTTATTATTGAAGTTCACCACTTGCCATGCGCCAAACAAGCTGTTGCAAATGATGATTTCATCAGCTTGCATGAGATGGTCGAGTTTCATCGCTTCTATCTTCATATCCAGTTTAAGGTATTTAGCATGCTCGATGATGCGTTTTCTTGCGATGCCATCTACACCGCATTGATCAAGAGCTGGCGTAATGAGTTGACTGCCAAATCTTGCGAAAATGTTGCTCATCGTGCATTCAATGACATTATCGTTGCTGTCCAGCAACAAGCCATCAGCAATGTTGACGTCACTCCATTCCATGCGCGCCAAAACATTTTCTAAGCGATTGAGATGTTTTATCCCTGCCAACTTGGCCTGCAGGCCAAGTTTTAGCTCACAAAGAAGAAGCTTCACCCCCTGAGTTTGATTGCTTAGTGGGTAAGTTGGCGGTGCTGATTTGGTGACGACTCTGTTGACTTGAATATCAGCAGGTACTGCGTAGCCACGAGCACTTTCTCCGCGTGTGACAATGATTTTAGCGACAGCATCAGAACCCTCATCAAATAAAGCTTCAATGTCTGATAATAACTCTTCATTGCTCGGGCAAGCTAATCCCATTGCTAGGCAATCTTGAGTGAGTTTCTGGTACTGCAATTCCCAATGATGCGGAACACCATTTTTAACAAGAAATGTGCGAAAAACACCATCGCCATAAGCAAGGCCACGATCAAATACAGAAAGACCTGCTGAGGGCTTGCCGTTGATTAAATATTGATTGTTTTTAGCTTCTAGATTCATGCTGTTTAGATTGTTCGTCTTTTAGTGCATTCTCATCTTAAGAACAGCCTAAAGCATGTTTTTGAAATCCTGAAAGATTGGTATCGTGCTTAAATCTTTCGGAATACGAGTGATCCGTTTGTGCCGCCAAAACCAAAGTTATTTTTGAGAGCAACATCAATTTTCATATCGCGTGCTGTGTTTGCACAGAAATCCAAATCACACTCTGGATCTTGATTGAAGATATTGATAGTTGGCGGTGAAATTTGGTTGTAAATCGAAAGTACTGTAAATACTGATTCTAAACCGCCTGCCCCGCCCAACAAATGCCCCGTCATGGACTTCGTTGAATTCACAACAATACGTTTTGCATGATCACCGAATGCTGCTTTAATAGCATTGGTTTCGTTTGCATCACCTAATGGTGTTGATGTGCCATGCGCATTCACGAATTGAACTTCATCAGGATTCACACCAGCGTTATTCATTGCATTGCGCATTGAACGACGTGGGCCATCCATATTCGGTGCAGTCATATGATAAGCATCGGCACTCATGCCATAGCCTGTTAGCTCAGCATAGATTTTAGCGCCACGCTTTCTAGCGGACTCATACTCTTCAAGCACCATCACGCCAGCACCTTCGCCAATGACAAAACCATCACGGTCTTTGTCCCAAGGTCGACTTGCAGTTGCTGGATCATCATTGCGACTTGATAAAGCACGAGCTGAGGCAAATCCAGCAACCGAAAGCTCTGTAATAGCAGCTTCTGCACCACCAGCGATCATTGCGTCTGCATCCCCATATTCAATCATACGAGCTGCATCACCAATAGAGTGTGTGCCAGTTGTACAAGCTGTCACTATTGATACATTCGGGCCTTTAAAGCCAAACATAATAGATAGATTGCCGGAAATCATATTAATAATTGTGCCCGGAATGAAGAATGGCGACACTTTACGTGGACCGCCCTCATCATAAATGTCATTGGTTTGTTCAATTAACTGAATACCACCAATACCTGAGCCGATAGATACGCCGATACGCTCAGCGTTTTCTTCAGTCGCTTCAATGCCTGAGTCTTTTACTGCTTCAATAGCTGCGGCTAAGCCGAACTGGATAAAAGTATCCATGCGACGCGCTTCCTTTGCAGGAAGATATTGCGACACATCGAAATCTTTTACTTCACCTGCAACTTGAGATGAGAAATTACTAGGATCAAACTTAGTGATTCTAGTAATGCCAGACTTGCCAGCAATAAGATTAGACCAAGCAGGTTGTACACCAATACCGACTGGTGATACAACCCCTAGACCCGTTACAACGATGCGTCGTTTAGACGCGTGAATTGGCTTGGACAAATCGACTCCAAGAAATAATGAGAAGTTTAATTACTTAAGGTTAGCTGTGACGTAGTCAATAGCTTGTTGAACTGTTGTGATTTTTTCAGCTTCTTCATCAGGAATTTCGCAATCAAACTCTTCTTCAAGAGCCATCACCAATTCAACTGTATCTAGAGAGTCAGCGCCCAAATCATCAACGAATGAAGATGCGTTTTTTACATCTGCTTCGTTAGCACCAAGTTGTTCGATTACAATTTTTTTAACGCGTTGTTCGATGTCAGACATCTAAATCCCCTTTTATTATTTAAATTTACTGCTACTTAACTCACGACATTCTAACAAAAAGCGTGAGGAATTCAAAAAACTAAATTGTTAATGGCATTATGCCATGTACATTCCACCGTTTACATGTAAGGTTTCGCCTGTAATATAACCTGCTGCAGGCGATGCCAAAAACGCTACCGCGGCAGCAATATCGCTATCTTGGCCAAGCTTCGCCAAAGGAATGTGCTTCAATAATGCTTCTTTATGCTCATCTGGTAACGAACGAGTCATGTCGGTATCAATAAAGCCTGGCGCAACACAGTTTACTGTGATGTTACGACTACCCACTTCACTTGCTAATGATTTGGTGAAGCCCGATATGCCTGCTTTTGCTGCTGCATAGTTAGTTTGACCTGCATTGCCCATGTGACCAACGACTGATGAAATGCTAATAATGCGGCCTGTTCTTGCCTTCATCATTGGACGTAATACTGCTTTAGACATTCGGAATACAGAGCTTAGGTTCGTTGAGATGACCGCATCCCAATCACTATCTTCCATGCGCATGAGCAATGTATCTTTAGTGATGCCCGCGTTATTCACAAGGATGCTTACATCGCCAAATTGCTCAGCGATTGTTTTTAAAATTGCTTGAATTTGCTCGTTATCATTTACATCTAGCGCTAAGCCACAACCCTTAATGCCAGCATCTTTTAAGGCTGCACTAATGACATCAGCGCCATTTTGTGTGGTCGCTGTACCAACAACAATTGCGCACTTCTTGCCTAGTTCTTGAGCAATTGCAGCACCAATGCCACGGCTAGCGCCTGTTACTAATGCAATTTGACCTTCTAACATATTTTCACTCCCTAAATATTTATGCTGAGAATTGCGCTTGAGCTTCTGCCAAGGATTCTACATTCGTTAATGCAACACAGGGTAATTCAGCCACAATACGTTTTGCAAGGGCTGCAAGCACTTTGCCTGGGCCGCACTCTGCTGAGTTTGTAATGCCTTGATTGTAAGTGCTTTGCACAGTCTCAACCCATCTTACTGGGCTATACAATTGGCGCACAAGAGCATCTTTCATTTGATTGACATCGCTATAAGCAAGCACGTCAGCATTATGAATCACTGGAACATTGCTAGCTGTCATTGGGACGTTTTGTAAATAGACAGCCAAAGATTCTGCGGCCGGTTTCATCAATGCACAATGCGATGGAACGCTTACAGGCAAAGCTAAAGCCCGTTTAGCACCTTTGGCTTTTGCTATTTCCATGCCGCGCTCAACAGCGGCTTTATTACCTGCAATCACTACTTGTCCAGGTGAGTTTAAGTTAACAGCTTCCAGCACTTCGCCTTGAGCGCCTTCAATACAAATCTGACGCACTGTTTCATCAACAAGGCCTAAAATAGCCGCCATTGCGCCAACTCCCTCGGCAACAGCGTTTTGCATCACTTCAGCGCGGTATCGCACCAATGGCAATGCATCTTTAAAGGTTAGAGTGCCCGCAGCTACCAGCGCCGTATACTCGCCCAAGCTGTGACCAGCCATGATAGATGGCGCTAAAGATGATTGCGCCTGCCAGGCACGCCATGTGGCAAAGCCTGCTGTAAGCATTAATGGTTGCGTATTGCTTGTTTGGTTAAGCGCTTCGTTAGGTTCTGTCACCATAGACCAAAAATCTTGACCTAATATATCTGACGCCTCATCGAAGGTTTGGCGAACGACTGCAATGTCAGCCAAACCTTGCATCATGCCGACGGATTGTGAACCTTGACCTGGAAAGAAAAAAGCAAATTTCATGTAAACCTCTTAATATTTCATTAACTCAATATTTCATCAAAACAGAACCCCAGGTGAACCCACCTCCAAAGGCTTCCATTAAAATTGTTTCGCCACGTTTAATGCGGCCATCGCGAACAGCAACATCAAGCGCTAATGGAATTGAAGCTGCAGAAGTGTTGCCATGCTTATCAACGGTTGTCACTACCCTATCCATGCTCATGCCAAGCTTCTTGGCTGTGGACTGAAGGATGCGAATATTCGCTTGATGTGGCACCAGCCAATCAACATCAGATTTTTCTAGCCCATTTGCCGCCAGGGTGTCGTCAACAATAGCATCCAAGGTATTGACAGCCATTTTGAACACAGCGTTACCTTCCATCAAGATAGTCTTGCTTCCTTCTTGATTGGACACGCCTTGAGGCACGGTAAGCATGTCGGCATAGTTACCATTGGCATGTAAATGAGTAGATAAAATACCTTGTTCATCACTCGCTTGAAGAATAACAGCACCTGCACCATCGCCCCAAAGAATACAGTTACTTCTGTCTGTCCAGTCAGTAATGCGAGACATCGCGTCAGCACCAACCACAAGCGCACACTTTGCTGCGCCAGCTTTAATAAAGTTGTCTGCTGTTGCTAATGCGTAAACGAAGCCACTACAAACTGCCTGCAAGTCAAACGCAGGACAATTAATAATGCCTAATTCTTGTTGTAACAAACAAGCCGTGCTTGGGAAGATGCGATCTGGCGTCGTTGTTGCAAGAACGATGAGATCGATAGATTGGATGTCGATATTCGCAGCTTTAATCGCTTTTTTAGATGCTTCCAAGGCCATATCGCTTGTGTATTGACCTTCGGCGATGATGTGTCGCTCACGGATACCTGTGCGCGTAAATATCCACTCGTCAGTGGTATCAATGGTCCGCTCAAGTTCTGCGTTGGTAAGTATTCTTTCGGGCAAGTAACTGCCGGTGCCCGCGATACGTGAATGTTTCATGCAAGAACTTTCAATTAAGTTTGATTTTGACAGCGAATCATATTTTCAAACATGCCGAAAGACAAGTTAATTTGTCGCTGTATTAGATGTTTCAGATTTTGTGTATTCGAGTGCTAACTGCTCTGAGATGTGAGCTAACACGCCACTTCTAGCTTCTTCAACGGCTTTAATGATGGCATGTTTAAATGCAAAAGCATCAGCGCCACCGTGACTTTTGACGACGATGCCGCGTAAACCTAAAAAGCTTGCGCCGTTGTAGCATCTTGGGTCTAAGCGCTTTCTAAATGCTGACAGCACTGGCATGGAAATCAAGGCCATGAGCTTAGTAATTGGGTTCTTTTTAAACTCTTCTTTTAAAAAGCCGCCCATAAGATTTGCGAGGCCTTCAGAAGTTTTGAGCGCAACATTACCTACAAAGCCGTCACAAACGACTAGGTCTGTTGTGCCTTTATAGATGTCATCGCCTTCTACGTTGCCGTAAAAGTTCAAATTACTGGCTTTAAGCAACTCAGCAGTTTGTTTGACCACTTCATTGCCTTTAATGTCTTCAGAGCCTATATTCAGCAAGCCTACTGTTGGTTTTGGTTTATTTCGAACACAAGAAACCAATACTGAACCCATGATGGCAAACTGTAATAAGTGCTCCGGTGTGCAATCGGCATTGGCACCAAGATCTAGCATATGTGTCATGCCAACTTTGCTCGGCAAAACGCCTGCGATTGCTGGCCTATCAATTCCTGGGAGTGTTTTTAAAACAAATCGTGCCGTTGCCATTAAAGCACCAGTATTGCCAGCGCTTACGCAAGCGTCAGCCTCGCCATCTTTAACCAGGTTAATGGCGACGCGCATGGATGAGTCTTTTTTGTTTTTGAGAGCGCTTTGCGGAGATTCATCCATCATCACAAGCTCACTTGTATGATGAATTCGAATTCTAGAATTTGTTTTTGCCTTAATTGCGCGGAGCTCAGCTTCAATCTCGTCGCTAAGACCAACTAGGATGACGTTGATATTGCTGTCTTGCTTTAATAGCGCTAAAGCGGCTGGGACGGTGACACGAGGGCCGTGATCGCCACCCATGGCATCGATAGCAACAGTGATATCCATGCTTTAAAAATAAACCTTAAAACAAGCAATGAAATCTTATTCAGTAAGATTTCATGCTCGCTTCAATTGTTAATTACTCGCCTTTAGCCGGCAATACTTTACGGCCGCGGTAATAGCCGCTTGGGCTAATATGATGACGCAAATGTACCTCACCTGTCGTTGGCTCAACAGCCAAAGGTGGGTTCGTCAAAAAGTCATGTGAGCGATGCATACCACGTTTAGATGGTGATTTTTTGTTTTGTTGAACAGCCATTTCTTACTCCTAAATATAATCTAACTTTTTACCACTTTAAAATCCCGCAGTACCGCAAAAGGATTTGGAGCCTTAAGCTCGTTAACTTCTGCTTTTACTGCGCAATCATTAATCTCGTGTTTTGGTGCATAAGGTAAAGCGAGCAAAATCTCATCTTCCACCAATTGCAACAAATCCATCTCTGCCTCAGCTATTAGGTAATCGTGATCCTCAACATCATCCTCTTCAGGAGGAATTTCGGATTCATCATTAACCAAAATAAACTCAGATTTAATATCTAAAGCCATCATCATCGGCTCTAAACAACGCTGGCAAGGAACAGCGACATTACCGGTTACAATTAAATGTAGTCTTGCTTTTTTATCTAAACCAATCTCGCCAGTTAACCGCCAATTAAGGCTTTCGGTCTCCTGTTTGAGCAGATCTTTAGCTCGTTGTAAATCTGAGTGCGCGATTGTATCACGAATCTCTAGAGATTTTCTTGCAAATTCAAGGCTGTTGATGATGTGCTGTGCAGTCATAAGGCGCGCATGATATAATTAAGCTGTGGTTATGTCAAAAAACTAACCGATTTAACCGTTTATTTTTAACATCTTTAAACTCTTAACATTCAGGTTCAGTAGTGATTAAAAAAATTCTAGTCGCTAATCGCGGCGAAATTGCAGTGCGTATCGTTAGAGCATGTTCGGAAATGGGCATTAAGTCTGTTGCGATCTATTCTGACGCCGACCGTCACGCATTGCATGTTAAAAAAGCAGATGAAGCTTATAACATTGGATCTGATCCAGTTATTGGTTATTTAAATGCACACAATATCGTTAACTTGGCTGTCGCATCAGGCTGTGATGCATTGCATCCTGGCTACGGCTTTTTATCTGAAAACCCTGAGTTAGCTGAAATCTGTGCACGTCGCGGTATTAAGTTTATTGGCCCTGATGCAAGTTTGATTCGTCAAATGGGCGATAAGATTCAAGCGCGTAACGCGATGGTGGCTGCAGGCATTCCTTGCACACCAGGCAGTGATGGCAACTTAGCTGACCTTGAAGAAGCATGTTTTTTGGCGGCTAAGATTGGCTACCCTGTTATGTTGAAAGCAACTAATGGCGGCGGCGGTCGAGGAATTAGACGTTGTAACGACGAAAAGGAATTGCTCGGAAACTATGACCGGGTAATTTCCGAAGCAAGCAAAGCGTTCGGCAAACCAGAAGTTTTCTTAGAAAAGTGCGTCGTTAATCCACGCCATATTGAAGTTCAAATTATTGGTGATAGCCACGGCAACGTGATTCACTTGTTTGAACGTGATTGCTCTATTCAGCGACGCAACCAAAAACTCATTGAGATCGCGCCGTCACCTCAATTAAGTGAAGCGCAACGCGAATATATCGGCAATTTAGCTGTTAAAGCAGCTAAGGCAGTCGGCTATGAAAATGCGGGTACTGTTGAGTTTCTGCTTGATTCAGATAATACCTTCTATTTCATGGAAATGAATACCCGCTTGCAGGTTGAGCATACTGTGACTGAAACCATCACGGGTATTGATATTGTTCAAGAACAGATTCGCATTGCTGATGGTCAGGAACTTCAATATAAACAAGATGAAGTGAATTATCGTGGCTTTGCGATGGAATTTCGCATTAATGCCGAAGACCCTAAAAATGATTTTCTGCCGAGTTTTGGTAAAATCACACGTTACTATGCACCAGGCGGCCCGGGTGTGCGTATGGATGCCGCGATTTACAGCGGTTACGTTATCCCGCCCTACTATGATTCAATGTGCGCGAAGCTCACAGTTTGGGCTTTGGATTGGGATAGTTTGATTGAGCGCGGTCGTAGAGCATTAAATGATATGTTAGTGTATGGCGTGAAAACAACCATTCCATATTATCAAGAGATTTTAAAGCACCCTGATTTTAGAAGTGGCGAATTTGATACTAGCTTTGTAGAATCACACCCTGAGCTAAACAATTACGCAACTGCGTTCCCTCCTGAGTTGATTGCTGCAGCGATTTCTGCCGCAATTGCAGCTCACGAAGGCATTTAATTCATATCAACCAATAAATAAAATAAGTTAAATATATGGCACAAGTTCATGTTTCTGAATTAGTTTTAAGGGATGGTCATCAATCCCTCATCGCAACCCGTCTACGTACTGAGGACATGTTGCCAATCTGCTCAAAATTAGATGCCATTGGTTTTTGGTCTCTTGAAGCCTGGGGTGGCGCTACATTTGACACCTGCGTTCGCTATCTAAAAGAAGACCCTTGGGAGCGTTTAAAGAAACTACGTGCTGCCCTACCTAATAGCCGCATTCAAATGCTGTTGCGGGGTCAAAACCTACTTGGTTATCGTCATTATTCTGACGATGTTGTGCGTGCCTTTATAAAACAATCTGCTGATTCTGGCGTTGATGTGTTTCGTATTTTTGACGCAATGAACGACATTCGAAATTTACGTGTATCTATCGAAGCGGTTAAGAAGCATGGCAAACATGCTGAAGGGACTATTGCTTATACAACAAGCCCCGTGCATGACGTCAACTACTTCGTTGCTATGGCTAAAGAATTAGAAGCGATGGGCTCAGATACCATTGCAATTAAAGATATGGCAGGATTATTGACGCCTAAGAGCACTGCTGAGATAGTTAAAGCGATCCGTGCTGCAGTCAAGCTACCTATTCACTTGCATAGTCATGCTACTTCAGGCTTAGCAAGCATGAACTTGTTAAAAGGGGTTGAAAACGGCGCAACCATTATCGATACATGCAATACATCCTTCTCAGAAGGTGCAAGCCATCCTACAACAGAAAGCTTAGTTGCTGCGCTTCAAGGTACGGAGTACGACACAGGCTTAAGTTTAGCCGCACTTCAAGAAGTTACCGCTTATTTCCGTGAGGTTCGTAGAAAGTACTGGCAATTTGAAAGCGAGTTCACAGGCGTTGATACCCGCGTTTTAGTGAATCAAGTGCCAGGCGGCATGATTTCAAATCTTTCTAACCAACTGAAAGAACAAGGCGCACTAAACCGTATGGATGAGGTGCTGGCTGAAATTCCTCGCGTTCGTGAAGATTTAGGCTTTCCTCCGCTTGTTACCCCTACATCACAAATTGTTGGCACGCAGGCGGTATTGAATGTAATGACTGGCGCACGTTACAAGTCAGTGGCCAATGAAGTTAAAAACTACTTCTTAGGACAATATGGTAAAGCGCCTGCAAACGTGAACATTGACATCAGAAACATTGCTGTTGGTTGTGATGCAGAAGTAATTGAGTGCCGTCCTGCTGATTTGCTTGACGATGAAATGGATAAGTTGCGCCAAGAGTCTGAAGCATGGGCGATGACTGAAGAGGATGTTTTGACTTACGCGATGTTCCCTGACTTGGCTAAAACATTCTTGCAAGAACGCAATGCAGGAAGTTTGAAACCTGAACAATTACTGACTAAAGAAGCTGTTTCAACCAATGATGCAAGATATGCGCCTAATGAATTTAAGGTGACACTGCATGGTGAAACTTTCCACATTAAATTGACTGGAAGCGGTCATGCAGGTGAAGAGCAACGTCCGTTTTATGTCTCCGTTGATGGTATTGCGGAAGAAGTGATTGTTGAAACCTTAAGTGAGATTGAGGTTGAAGGCGGTAAGTCGAGTGGTAAAAAGAAAGCAGTTGCCAAAGTGGGTGCATGCGGTCGCCCTCGCCCATCACATGAAGGTTGTGTAACGACAGCTATGCCAGGTAGCATTGTTGAGATTAAAGTTAAAGCGGGTGATAAAGTGAATGCGGGTGATGCTGTGCTCGTAATTGAAGCGATGAAAATGGAGAATGAAATTCAAGCATCAGTAACAGGCGTTGTAGTGGCCGTGCACGTGAAAAAAGGTGATACCGTTACACCAGACGAGTCACTCTTAGAAATCCAACCTGAGTAATTAATTCGTTCTAGTAATAAATGGAAGCCGGCAGTAAGTTACTGCCGGCTTTTTTATAGGTAATATTTCATATGAAACAAAAACTAATTCTCGCCTCATCCTCGCCTTATCGCCAAGAGCTACTGGCCAGACTAGGCTTGCCTTTTGATGCAATCTCTCCAGAGATTGATGAATTACCTTTAGATGGAGAGTTACCACAAGAAACTGCATTAAGGCTCGCTCAGCTAAAAGCAAAAAAAGTCGCTGAGTCTCACCCTGATGCCTTAGTCATTGGTTGTGACCAGGTTGCGACGCTGGATGGCATTCAGCTTGGAAAACCAATGACACATGAAAATGCAGTTAAACAGCTGCAATATCAACGAGGCCGTCGCGTTACTTTTCACAGCGCATTATGCTTATACAATGCATTAACTAAGCACATGCAAGCTGAGGTTGTTCCTTACGGTGTAGAATTTAGAAATCTCACCGACGCGCAGATTGAAAACTATTTACGTATAGAAGAACCCTACAATTGTGCGGGAAGCGCTAAGTCTGAAGGCTTAGGGATTGCGGTGATTGCTTCAATGACAGGCTCTGATCCAAACGCTTTGATAGGCTTGCCGCTTATTAAGCTCATCACTATGCTTCAAAATGAAGAAGTCAATGTCATTTAAGCATAAACATAAGGCGAATTAAGATGGCGCTCGGCACTTTGTACATGGTTCCAGTCACTTTGGGTGACGATAATCTGAGTTATGTTATTCCTGCTGATGTGATGCAGCTCGTTCAAAATTTGGAATATTTTGTGGTGGAGAACGAAAAAAGCGCACGTCGTTTTTTGGGCTCCGTCAAAACTCACAAACCAGTTCGTGAGCTCAACTTTCAATTACTCAATGAACATAGTGTTGAGAAGGATTTGCCAGCACTTATTGCACCTTTGCTTGCAGGGCACAATGTTGGAATGCTGTCAGAGGCTGGCTGCCCAGGCATTGCCGATCCTGGTGCTTTGCTTGCTGCTTTAGCCCATAAAAAAAATATTCGGGTCACACCATTAGTCGGCCCATCATCCATATTGCTTGGGTTAATGGCATCAGGCTTTAATGGGCAGCAATTTACCTTCTTAGGTTATTTGCCTAGTGACAAAGCTGCTCGCGTTAATAAATTAAAAGAGATCGAAAAACAATCACAGTGCCTTAATGAAACGCAGATATTCATTGAAACGCCCTACCGTAATCAACATATGCTAGAGGATATATTGGCAAGTTGTGCTGCGAATACTAAGTTGTGTATCGCTAAAAACGTCAGCTTAGAAACTGAGTTTGTAGTGAGTAAAACAATTGCTGAATGGAAAAAAACTGAGCTGCCCGATTTGCACAAGCAGCCCACTGTATTTTTATTACTAGCTTAGACTTTCTTTAAGAAGCAGGTTTTTAAAACCAAGCCTTTAACTTTTTCAACACTGCATTCAACCTCTTCAGGGTCATCCGTTAAACGGATATTTTTAGCAACCGAACCGCGTTTCAAGGTGACTGATGTGCCTTTTACCTTTAAGTCCTTAATCAGCTGGACTGAATCGCCATCATTGAGGATGTTGCCATTACTATCTTTAGTATCGTTCATTAATTTCTTCTATTTGAGATTAAGTATTTTCTTAACAGGCGCATAGCTTTTTCGATGAAAGCTTAGAACGCCATGTTGTTCTAACATTTGAATATGTAAAGGCGTTGGGTAGCCTTTGTGTTTAGCAAACCCATATTCAGGATATAGTTTATCTAGTTCATATAAATCTGCATCTCTTGCTGTTTTTGCAAGAATAGAAGCCGCTGATATAGTAGCTTCTTTGCTATCACCTTGAACAATAGCGCGCATTGCCATTGGCAAACTAGGACAATGCAAACCATCGATCAAAACTTCGGTTGGTACAACACCTAAAGACTCGACAGCTCTTTTCATGGCTAATAGGCTAGCCTGCAGAATATTAATCTCATCAATCTCTTCTACGCTACTGCTGGCAATTGCCCATGCCAATGCATGTTCTTTAATTTCAATAGCTAAAGCATCCCGTTTCTTTTCTAATAATTTTTTGGAGTCAGCTAATCCAGCAATTGGTCTAGCAGGATCGAGAATGACGGCAGCAGCGAACACTGCACCAGCCAAGGGCCCTCTACCTGCCTCATCCACCCCGCAAATCAATGGTTTGATCATGAAAGGTACTCCAAGACAGCTTGCGCAGCTTTATCTTCATTGTTTTGACGAAGCAGTTCGTGCATGCTTGTGAACTCCGCACGAATGTCATTCAGGAGTGCCTTGTTGTTGACTATGTTTAAAATAGTTTCGGCTAACTTATCTGGATTAGCATCATCTTGGAGCAACTCTGGCACAACAAATCGTCCAGCTAAAATATTCGGCAATCCGACGTAAGGCAAATAATTCAAACGCTTAAGAATTTGCCAGCTAAGCCAAGGCATTCGGTATGTAATTACCATGGGGCGTTTTAGTAATGCTGCTTCAAGTGTTGCTGTTCCAGAAGCAACAACAACCAGGTCTGCCGCTTGCATCGCCATGTGAGCGTGCCCAAAAATAATCTTAAAGTTGGGATGATGTTTTTCGGGTGCAGCATTAATACTGGCGTATAGCGCTTTTTCAAAAATAATGCGGGTTTCCCGTGTAATAAGCGGCACTAAGAATAAAGCCTCAGGCTGAACCATGCTAATTTTTTTTGCAGTTTTTACATACAGCTCAGCCATATGTGTTACCTCACCTACTCGACTGCCGGGCAGCATAGCAATAATTAAAGGTGATTTAGCCAGGTTTAACGCACTCCTTGCTTCTTGTACATCAGGATAGAGGGGTATTTCATCAGCTAAAGGATGGCCAACATAAGTCGCTTTCACGCCAGCAGCTCTATACAAGGCAGGCTCAAAAGGAAATAAGGTGAGGATTTGATTAACGGCGCGTTTGATTTTACCCATACGGCCTTTACGCCAAGCCCAAATGGATGGGCTGACGTAATGAATAGTAGTAATCCCTTTTTTCTTAATTCTTTTCTCTAATGAAAAATTGAAGTCTGGTGCATCAATACCAACAAAAAGATTCGGGGGATTTGTGATGAAATAATCACCAAGTTGCTTACGCATCCTAAACAAGCTTGGAATTTGCTTTAAAACATCAAAGCCATAACCATGAAGTGAAAGTCTGTCCATGGAGTAGAGTGATTTTGCGCCTTCAGCCATCATCTTGGGCCCAGCAATACCCACAAACTCAATGTCTGGCCTATGCTTTTTTAATGCACGGATTAAACGACTGCCGAGCAAGTCACCTGAAGCTTCACCTGCAACAATACCGACGATTAGCGCCATGCAAAAGCCTTAGTTAACGAATGATGCCGCGATTAGATTGGTTTAAAAACTCCACAAGCAGAGTCAATTCAGGCGCGGTTAAGGCCTGCTGTGTAAGCGCAACCTTTGCTTCATCCAAAGTTAAACTTTGACGATATAAGGTCTTGTAAGCGCGCTTAATATTGGTGATGCTGTCAGCAGAGAAGCCTCTGCGTTTAAGGCCTTCAGCGTTAATGCCGTGGGGGTTTGCATTGTAGCCTGAGGCTGTTACATAGGGTGGGATGTCTTTAAAGACCACTGAACCAACTGCTGTAATGACATGCTGGCCAATTTTGCAGAATTGGTGAACCAAAGTAAATCCACCAAGAATTGCATAGTCATCCATCACCACATGCCCTGCCAATGACGAATTGTTAGCTAGAATGGTGTTGTTGTGAACGTAACAATCGTGAGCAATATGGACATACGCCATAATCCAATTATGATTCCCAATTTTAGTAAGCCCTTTATCTTGGCTAGTTCCTCGGTTGAAAGTACAAAACTCACGAATCGTGTTGTGATCACCTATTTCTAGCTTAGTAGATTCGCCTTTATACTTTTTATCCTGAGGGGCTTCACCCAATGACGAGAATTGGAAAATTTGGTTGTGTTTACCAATGGTTGTGTGACCTGTCACCACCACATGCGAACCAATACTGGAGCCGCTATCAATTTTTACATCTGGTCCAATAACCGAATAAGGGCCGATTGTAACGTCATCCGCAAGCTCAGCTTTTGCATCAACAATTGCGGTTGGGTGAATGTTTATAAATGCCATTTTAAATGTCTTACGCGATTTCTTTAAGAATGCACATCATCTCTGCCTCAGCAACGACAGCGTCATCAACCAGTGCCACGCCTTTGTATTTCCAGATTCCACGTAAAATACGATCAATGCTCACTTTAAGGATAATTTGATCGCCTGGTGAGACAGGTTTTTTAAAACGCGCATTATCAATACCCGCAAAATAATAAACGGCGTCATCCGTTGGCTTGATACCCATAGTTTTGAATGAGAGAATCGCAGCTGCTTGCGCCATTGCCTCTACAATTAAGACACCTGGCATCACTGGATGATATGGAAAATGGCCAGGGAAAAATGGCTCATTGATGCTGACATTCTTAACTGCAGTAATCTCTTTGCCAATTTCGAGTGACAATACACGGTCAACGAGAACGAACGGATAACGATGAGGTAAATGATCCAGTATTTGGTGGATGTCCATACTTGTATCTACGTTATCTGTCATGCTTCTACCTTATCTTTCAATATTAATCTTTTGATTTTAATGCCGCTAATGTATTTTCTAGCGCTTTTAGTTTTTCATTTATTTCAGTTAAATGCCGCAGACTTGCTGCTGTTTTTAACCAATCTTCATGCCTTTGAAATGGCATTAATGCTGTGTATGTATCTGATTTTTTTAATGACCTTGTAATCATACTTCCTGGCGATACGGTCACATCATCAGCAATTTCTAGATGACCTAATATCATTGCGGCACCACCAATACGGCAGCGCTTTCCTATTCTTGCACTGCCTGCAATCCCAACACAACCGGCAATGACTGTATGCGCTCCAATAATACAGTTATGGCCAATCTGAATAAGGTTATCGAGCTTAACGCCCTTTTCAATTACCGTATCATCAAGCGCACCACGGTCAATCGTTGTATTTGCGCCAACGTCTACATCGTCAGCAATTACCACGCGTCCGACTTGAGGTATTTTTACCCAAGTGCCATCTTGATTTGCATATCCAAAGCCATCAGCACCAATGACTGCACCAGCGGCAATATTGCAATTAGCGCCTACTAAAGAGTCTGAGTAAATGGTGACATTGGGTTGTAACTTGGTATTTTTGCCAATTGTGACGTTATCCCCGATAAAACAACCAGCTCCTACCACAACCCCATCAGCCAAACTTACTTGATGGCCTATCACTGCGTTCGGTCCAACGGCGCAAGTCGCTGATATTTTTGATTCTGCGCCTATTATTGAACTAGTATGCAGCCCAAAAACAGCATTTATTTGGGGGTTTAACAAAGCCGATACTTTAGCAAAATAAGCGTAAGGGTTATCCGTCACTATTCTCGGCAGATCGCTAAAAGCTCTATTCTCTTCAGCCAAGATAACTGCACTAGCTTTTGTATCGGAGAGACTTTTTCGATATTTGCTGTCAGTGATAAAAGTGATGTGACCTGCCTCAGCGTTTGCAACTGAAGCAACCCGACTCACTTCGACATCATTTCCTATTAACTCACCGCCAAGTTTTTCGACCAATGCTTTTAGCGTAATGCTCATACAATCGAACCAACCTTAACAGCAGTTAATTATTTCTTACCTAATGATTTAAGCACTTTGTCCGTAATATCAATTTTCTTGTTTGCATATGCAACGCCGCCGTACACAACTAAATCGTAGCCTTCAGCCTCAGAAACAGCTGTGACAGCTTTATTGATACGATCTTGCAATGCGCCCAACTCTTCATTTTTGCGAAGATTTACGTCTTCACGCAATTCACGTTGTTTACGTTGAAAGTCGATTTTAAGGTTAGCTGAGTCACGCTCTTTGTTTTTTCTGTCGGTGTCAGACATTGTCAAAGCATCTTTATCTAGAGACGTTTCAATATCTTTAATTTGTTTTTGCAAGCGCTCGAGCTCTTGCGTGCGCGGACTAAACTCTTTTTCTAATTTCTTACCGCTTTCAGCAGTTTGCGGTGCTTCTTGTAAGATTTTGTCAACTTGAACGTAACCAATCTTAAGCTCAGAAGCACTGGTATTTAGCGCGAATACAAACAAGCCAGCGAATAATAAATGACTTAACAATTTACTCAATTGAACTCTCCTTATATATAACTTAATAATTAAAACTGTGAACCCATTTGGAATTGGATCATTTGCGTTCTATCGTTGTTATTGGCATCCACTTTGGGATTTAAAGCTTTGGCAAACACCAATTTAATTGGTCCAAAAGGTGAATACCAGCTGATACCCGCACCCACAGAATATCTCAAGTCACCTAAGCTAACACTCTGTTCTGACGTATAAACGTTACCAGCATCAACAAAAGTACTTAGACGTAACTGGCTTGAATCTTTCATGCCTGGTACAGGGAAGTAAATCTCCGCATTACCAACAATGCGCTTGGTTCCACCAGTAAAGAACCCAACATTTCCATCGGATGGTTGTTCATACTTACCAACTGCACTTGTGTCGTAACCGCGAATTGAGTTCACGCCACCAACGTAGTAATTCTTAAAATACGGAAATGCTTTTGATCCATAGGTATCACCATAGCCAAACTCTCCATTAAGTGAAAACGTCATGAATTGGTTAATGGGTTGATACCAAGTATGTTTATAATCTAGTTTGTAGTACTCCAAATCCAAACCTGGCAGTCCAATTTCAGCCAAAATTCTTTGATAAAAACCCTCTTTTGGAAATAAAGTATTGTCGCGCGTGTCATGTGCCCAGCCTAAATTAAGCATATAAGAATAGTTTGCACAGCCTAGGTTTTCATTAGCATCGCAAAATAGCTTGAATCGCTTGGGACTGTTTGCTTGAAGTGTTACGTCAGTGTAATCGAACGAAATGCCAGCATTAACTGAATCACGTTCATTTAGTGGCATACCAAATGAAACGCCCCCGCCGTATGAAGAAGTCTGATAAGAACCTGTCGCAATTGACATACGAGTTGTATCCACATCTCGACGGTAAATATTAAATGTTCGACTGACACCATCAGGCGTAAAATACGGGTCAGTATAAGACAATGAGTAAACCGAATTAATCTTACCCGTATTGACTTGCGCAGCAACTCGATTACCTGTACCTAAGAAGTTGTTTTGATTGACTGTCACACCCAACACAATACCTTCATAACTAGACAAGCCTGCACCAAACATAATGCTACCAGTTGATCTTTCGGTCACTTTTACATTGACGTCAACCTGATCCGACGTGCCAGGCACAGCTGGTGTCTCAAGATTCACGTCGGAGAAGTATTGCAAACGATCTAAACGTTGCTTAGAACGTGTAATTTTGTCGGCGCCATACCATGATGATTCCATTTGACGCATTTCGCGTCTAATCACCTCATCGCGAGTTCTTGTGTTGCCAGTTAAGTTGATACGACGGACGTAAACGCGACGACCTGGATCCACCATAAAAGTAAAGGCGACCGTATGATTTTCTTTATCGACTTCAGGCACTGCATTGACATTGGCGAAAGCATAGCCTTCATTCCCAAGCCTATCACTCATTGATTTGCTTGAGCTTGTTATCTTCTGACGATTAAAGGGTTCACCAGTATTTAGAGTAATTAACTTACGTAAATCATCCTCTGGAATAATCGTATCGCCAGCAACTTTTATTCCAGTGACTGTGTACTTTTCGCCTTCGGTAATGTTTGCCGTAATATATATATCACGCTTGTCAGGAGAAATAGAAACTTGGGTGGAATCAATATTAAACTCTAGATAACCTTGATTCATGTAGAAAGAACGTAAGGTTTCTAAGTCAGCCGTTAATTTTTGTTTTGAGTATTGATCGTTCTTATTCCACCAAGTCAGCCAGTCAGGTGTTGTGAGCTTGAATTGCTCATGCAATTCTTCTTCAGTAAAGGCTTGGTTACCCACAATATTAATGCTTCTGATTTTAGATACAGCGCCTTCTTCAATTTCAAAGCGAAGGCCAACACGGTTGCGCTCTAATGGACTAACGCTTGCTTTTACACTTGCGCCATATTTACCTTGCGAAAGATATTGACGTTTAATTTCCTGCTCCGCTCGATCAAGCATAGACTTATCAAAAATCAGGCCTTCAGAAAGGCCGATTTGCTTAAGCCCTTCTTTCATTTTATCCGTAGGGAATGATTTGTTACCGTTAAAGGTAATCTGTGCAATGGCGGAGCGTTCTTGAATGGTGACGACCAGAACGTCCTGATCAGCTTCGACCCGGACATCTTTAAAAAAGCCTGTGCCGTAAAGCGCTTTAATCGCCTGCGTTGCCTTGTCGTCATCCATGGTTTCACCGACTTTGACAGGCAAGTAGCTAAATACAGTACCAGCTTCTGTGCGCTGAATGCCTTCAACACGAATGTCTTTAACAACAAACGGCTCCATTGAAAAAGCACTCGAGGCGTATAAACCAATCACAATAACTGGCAATTGCTTTAACTTAGCACATAGCTTGTCTTTTAAAATCATTAGGCTTAGCCCACTATCAATCTATTAATATCATTATATAAAGCACATACCATCAACAATCCCAAGACTGTTAAACCAATGCGCTGGCCAATTTCCATTGTCCGCTCAGAAACTGGACTACCCTTCACTAATTCAACCATATAATACAACAAATGTCCCCCATCCAACACAGGGATTGGTAGTAGATTTAACACGCCTAAACTAATACTAATGACTGCCAAAAAGGCAATGAATGCATTCAAACCTAAATTAGCGCTTTGGCCTGCATAGGTTGCAATTGTGACTGGCCCACTGATCGATTTAATTGAGACGTCCCCAGTTAACATATTGCCCAACATTTTTAGGCTAAATGCTGATGTTTCATAGGTTTTTTGAACAGCCTTCATCAGAGATTCTAGGGTTGAAGGATGATTGGTAATCAAATAACCACGCATCATATTTTCATCCATGAATACCGCAGCACCAATTTGACCGATTAATTGACCATTTTTGTTAATGCTAGAAGGTGTCACTCTAAGCATTAATATTTGATTGCTTCGCTCAACGCTTAGGTTAAGCATCTCGTTTGGGCTATCTTGAATAATGGTGACCAAAGACTCCCAATCAGTGATCAATGTCCCATTGACAGCTAAAATTTTGTCAGCCGACTGAAGCCCCGCCTTATCTGCCGCGCTGCTTTTAATGACACTGCCAATGATTGGTTCAACAACTGGTCTTGAGGGTTTTAGCCCAAGTTTTGCTAAAAAGTCAGCGTTCAAATCGGACTCGTTAATGCCAGTCAGATCAATGCGGCGAGTGTGTTTTTGTTGATCAATATCAATAGTTTGAACCTCTACTGATGCCGATTTGAATACATTCCGAACTAATATCCATTGGATGTCTTGCCATAACTTTACATCTTCACCAGCGATATTGAGGATGCGGTCACCCTTATGAATTTGCGCAGTGCTAGCGGCAGTACCATCAGCAACATCTGCCACTTCCGGCTTTAAGCCAACAGTGCCCTGCATCAGCAGTATCCAATACAATACAACTGCAATTAATAAGTTAGCTAATGGACCTGCAGCAACGATAGCAATGCGTTTATAGACTGATTGGCGATTGAATGCCCTATTTAATTCATCAGGATTTATTGATGACTTTTCATGCTCAGATAACTCTCGTTCATCCAGCATTTTTACAAAACCGCCAAAAGGCAAAGCGGAAAGGACAAACTCCGTTTTGTCATAACCGAACTTCTTAGAAAAGATTGGACGGCCAAATCCTATTGAAAATTTAAGAACTTTTACGCCACACAATCTCGCCATCTGAAAATGTCCATATTCGTGAATCGCAATTAAAATTGCTAAGGTAATGACAAATGCAGCCAGTGTAATCATATTGCCTTCGCCATCCATGCATTCGCTGAATCACGAGCTTCGAGATCAGACGAGACGAGCATTTCAAGATCGGTTACTGGCTTGATGCTGCTATTTTCTAAAACTGACTCGATTAGCACAGGAATGTCTGTAAAGCTGATTTTTTCTTTGATAAATGCCTCAACTGCGACTTCATTCGCAGCGTTCATGATGGCCGCTGCATTTCCGCCAGCATTTAATGCATTAAATGCTAATCTTAAACATGGGAATTTTTTTGTATCTGGTGCTTCAAAATCTAAACGTGCAATTTTGAATAAATCGAGAGAACTTACACCGCTTTGTAGTCGTTCTGGATAGCCCAATGCATAAGCAATCGGTGTGCGCATATCAGGGTTGCCCAGCTGAGCAAGCACTGAACCATCCACATACTCAACCATTGAGTGAATAACGCTTTGTGGGTGAACAACCACCTCAATTTGATCAGGCGATGCATTGAATAGCCAGCGAGCTTCAATCACCTCCAAGCCCTTATTCATAAGGGTAGCCGAATCAATGGTAATTTTTGGCCCCATCACCCAATTAGGATGATTTAAAGCCTGCTTTAAACTAACTCGCTTGAGTTCTTCAGCACTTGCTTGGCGAAACGGACCACCGGAGGCCGTAAGAAGAATTTTCTTTACACCGCCGTCAGCAAGATTTGAACCTTTGTCCTGGGGCATGACTTGGAATATTGCGTTGTGCTCGCTATCAATTGGCAGAAGCGTTGCTCCGCCCTGCTTCACGGCTTGCATAAATATACTACCAGCCATGACGAGTGTTTCTTTATTAGCCAGCAGAATGCGCTTACCTGCATTCGCTGCAGCAATGGCAGGTTTTAAGCCGGCAGCACCAACAATGGCGGCCATGACGGCATCAACTTTTTCATGTGCCGAAACAAACTCTAAAGCAGCCATCCCGCAAAGCACTTCAGTTGCGCTTCCAGATTGCTTAAGCTTTTGCGATAACTGATCAGCGGCTTTCTCTTCTAGCATCACAGCATATAGGGGGCTGAATTTTTGACATTGATCAAAGAGTGTATCAACGTTTTGATTAGCAGTTAAAGCGAAGACAGCAAAGCGATTAGGATGTTGTGAAATCACATCTAAAGTATTTACACCGATGGTGCCTGTTGCACCGAGTATGGTTACTTGTTGCAATTTAGGCATGAAACACAACTGCTTTAATATACAAATATAAATTGTAGTAGATAGGTAGTGTTAACAAGAACATGACCAATGGAAGACTTGAAGTTAAACCATCAACTCGATCTAAAACACCGCCATGACCAGGCAATAAATGACTGCTATCTTTGACATCCGCTTGGCGCTTAATCATTGACTCAAATAAATCACCCATGATGCTGAGTGCCATCACCCCTAAAAATACGAGCACAAACCAATAACTTTGATGCGCTAGGTAAGAAAGTAAGGAGGCGTAGATTGAAATGGCAAAGAATGCACCAAGCACGCCCTCCCATGTTTTTCCTGGACTAATGCTAGACGCTAGCTTGTGTTTACCAAAGCGTTTTCCTGCAAAGTAAGCGGCGCTATCTGCAATCCAAACGGTCATCGCAAAAACAACCAACAACAATGGATTAATCTCACGTAAAGCAATCATCGTTAAACCAAAAGGGATAATGACAATTAAACCAAGAACGGCCATGATGAAACGATTATTAATGGTAGGTGTAAAGGCTAATAAAAATGGAACAATCAGAAGCCAGAATATTGTTGAAGCCAGCACTGCCCATACGATGACAATTTGCATTAATTGTGGCGTGTAAAGAATGACAAACAAGCCCAAAAGTAAAACAAAGCCACTATAAATAAAGCTGAAAGGCTTGTTAAACTTGGACAGCCCTGCCCATTCCCATGCGGCAATTGAAGTAACTGCTAGTACCAAAAGCGCCCAATATAAAGGTGGCAAGTAAACATAAGCAGCGCCAATGGTTAAGAAAAGAACTAATGAGGTGATAAGGCGAGTTTTAAGCATTTATGGGTTAGCCAATTGTTCACTGGTGCGTCCAAAGCGACGCTCCCGTTGTTGATAGGATTGTATGGCGAGCTTAAAAGCATCGTCATCAAAGTCAGGCCATAGCGTATCTGTAAAATAAAGCTCAGTGTATGCAAGTTGCCATAATAAAAAATTACTAATTCGTTTTTCTCCACCAGTTCGAATGAATAAGTCAGGTTCTGGGGCGTAATGCATTGATAAGTAGGGGTTTAGATGCTCTTCTGCGAAGGCTCCAGCCATGTTTGGATTGGCTTTTTGCATGGCGTTAACTGCTTGTAGCACATCCCAGCGACCACCATAATTAGCTGCTATGGTCAGCGTTAATCCTGTATTGCTTGCAGTTAATATCTCAGCGGCTGTAATTTCATGTGATAGCGACTCATTAAAGTCACTTTTGTTGCCAATCATGACAAAGCGCACATTGCTTTTATGCAGTTTAATCACCTCTTTTTTCAGAGCCTCCGTAAATAAGCTCATTAAAAAACTGACTTCTTCAGGCGGTCTACGCCAATTTTCACTACTAAAAGCAAACAAGGTGAGATATTCAACTCCAATATCAACAGATTGCCGAATCATACCGCGCACTGTTTCTAAGCCAACCTTGTGTCCAGCAACCCTAGGTAAAAAGCGTTTTTTTGCCCAACGCCCATTGCCATCCATAATGACGGCAACGTGGCGAGGAATTTCAAGTGTATCGGGGATAGCGCTTGTTGAGCTAGAAAATATGCTCAATTAAAGCTCCATGTAGATGATAAATAAGCGCATTAAAAATGGTTTAAACAGCCATTAAGTCTGTTTCTTTAACCTGAAGCATCTTGTCGATCTCAGTAACGCTTTTGTCAGTGATTTTTTGAATTTCGTCTTGTGCACGACGTTCATCATCTTCACTAATCTCTTTGTCTTTAATTAGCTTTTTTAACGCATCATTGGCATCGCGTCGGATGTTACGTACGGCAACTTTGGCATTTTCGCCCTCAGTGCGTACAACTTTAATCAAGTCTCTGCGACGCTCTTCTGTCAACATTGGCATTGGTACGCGAATCAAATCACCATTGGTTGCGGGATTTAAGCCCAAATCAGCATCACGAATGGCTTTTTCAACTTTGCCTATCAATGGTTTCTCGTAAGGCTGAACGTTAATTGTACGTGCATCGCCCAATGTTACGTTAGCTACCTGGTTAACAGAAACCATGGAGCCATAGTACTCAACCATGACATGGTCTAACAAGCCCGTGTGGGCTCGGCCAGTTCGTACTTTACCTAAATCGTTTTTAAGCGCTTCTAGCGACTTTTGCATTTTTTGTTCTGCATTTGATCTTACTTCCGCTAACATTCACTTCTCCTTGCTAATCACTTAATTGAATATAAATTAAGAGTGTTTGGTCATACTTATTTTTAGGCGTTAAATTATTTTCAAACTAAGACTTTAGTGCCTTCATCTTCACCCATCACAACACGCCTCAATGCGCCTTGCTTGAATATACTGAATACTGAAATTGGGAGATTTTGGTCGCGGCAGAGCGTTAAGGCTGTTGCGTCCATCACTTTTAGATTTTTACCAATTGCTTCATCAAATGAAACGGTGGTGTAGCGCATCGCATCAGGATTTGTTTTAGGATCATCCGTGTAGATACCATCTACTTTGGTCGCCTTAATCACAATCTCAGCACTAATTTCAAGACCACGTAAGGCAGCGGCTGTGTCTGTTGTAAAGAATGGATTACCTGTGCCCGCACCGAAAATCACTACCCGGCCTTCTTCCAAATAACGAATGGCTTTACCACGAATATAAGGCTCTGCAACTTGTTCGATATTGAGTGCTGATTGAACGCGACTGACCAAGCCAATGTGTTTCATCGCATCTTGAAGCGCTAAGGCATTCATTACGGTAGCGAGCATACCCATATAATCTGCAGTTGCTCTATCCATGCCTTCTGCTGCGGGCGCAACACCACGGAAAATATTGCCGCCACCAATCACTACCGCGACTTGCACACCTAAATCAACGACTTCTTTAACTTCACCAACAATACGATTGATGGTGGCGCGATTGATGCCGTAAGCATCATCACCCATGAGGGCCTCGCCAGAAAGCTTTAATAAGATGCGTTTGTATTTTGGCGTTTGTGCAGACACGGTATAAAACTCCTGTTCTATTGTGCAAAACGATGACGCCAAGCTCTCCTTGGATATCATCGTTTTGCGAGTTTACAACATTGTGCAGCTAAAAATTCGCTGCGCAATTATTTTTTACAACTTAGCAGCAGCAGCTACTTCAGCAGCGAAATCAGTGACCACTTTTTCGATGCCCTCACCCACAGTGTACATTGTGAATGAAGCAACTGAAGCGCCCTTAGATTTCAATAACTGTTCAATCGTTACTTTGTCATCTTTAACGAAGTTTTGGCTTAACAAAGTCACTTCTTTCAAGAATTTTTGCACAGTACCGTCAGCAATTTTTTCAAGCATTGCATCTGGCTTACCAGCTTCTTTTGCTTTTTCGATTGCAACGCGACGCTCAGCTTCAATCAATGCTGCGTCAACACCGCTTGCATCCAGTGATTTTGGTTTTGCAGCTGCGATATGCATAGCGATATCTTTACCAAGTGTGTCATCACCGCCAACAACGTCAACGATGACGCCGATTTTACTACCGTGAACGTAAGAAGCCAATTTGCCTTGTGCCGCTAAACGAACAAAACGACGTGGTGTAATGTTTTCACCAATTTTACCAACCAATTGTGTACGAACATCTTCTGCAGTGCTGCCATTCATAGGCAATGCTGCAACCGCTTCGATATTTGCTGGATTGCTTTTCTCAACAACAACAGCCAATTCACGTACATAAGCTAAGAAATCATCATTTTTTGCACAGAAATCTGTTTCAGAGTTAACTTCAATCATTGCGCCAGTTTTGCCATCAGCACTGATGCTAACGCCAACTGTACCTTCTGCAGCAACACGGCCAGCAGCTTTGCTTGCCTTGTTACCAAAACGAACACGTAGAATCTCTTCAGCACGGTCCATATCGCCGTCAGCTTCTGACAACGCTTTTTTACAATCCATCATCGGAGCATCAGTACGCTCACGTAATTCTTTTACCATTGATGCGGTAATTTCAGCCATTTAAAACTCCTTAAATATAATCTTGGCTTAAGGGTGGAATCACTTAAAAGCCATTTCATTCAAAAGTATTAGATACAAAAAAAGGGGCCTAAGCCCCTTTTTGACGGGGTATTACTCTGCTGCAGCTTCTGCAGCAGCAACTGGTTCTTCGTCTGCAGACTTAACAATCTCAGCGATGAATTGGTTGCGACCCTCAAGCACTGCATCAGCAATACCACGAGCGTACAAGCGAATAGCACGGCTTGAGTCATCATTACCAGGGATAACGTAAGTTACGCCATCAGGTGAGTTGTTTGTATCAACAACACCAATCACTGGAATACCAAGCTTAGCTGCTTCTGTCACAGCGCCGCTTTCGTGACCAACGTCAACGATGAAAATAGCATCAGGCAAGCCACCCATTTCTTTAATGCCACCAATAGAACGTGAAAGTTTTTCAACTTCGCGTTTATAGCCTAATGCTTCTTTTTTACCGAATTTTTCCAAGCTACCATCTTGTAGCATTGTTTCGTAGTCGGTTAAACGCTTGATCGATTGTTTAACTGTTTTGAAGTTAGTCAACATACCGCCTAGCCAGCGATAGTTAACGTATGCACAGTTTGAGCGAACAGCTTCCTCTTGCATGATGTCACGTGCTTGGCGTTTTGTACCAACGAACAAAATGCGACCCTTGTTTGCTGAAAGTTGACGCACATACTTCAATGCATCTTCAAACAAAGGCAATGTTTTTTCTAAGTTAACGATATGGATTTTGTTGCGATCGCCAAAAATAAATGGTGCCATTTTTGGGTTCCAGTAACGGGTTTGATGGCCGAAGTGAACTCCAGCTTCCAGCATTTCGCGCATAGTAACCGACATAAAAGTCTCCAGTAAGGGTTATAGCTCACATGCTCCCAACAACATTCGCCTAAACGAACACCCTGTACTAGGAACATGATGTATTTAAAAAATTATTGATGCAAAAATTGCATAAATCAATTAATCAAGCTAAGTAATTAATAAAATTGACTAAATCCTGTAACTCACCAAGAGTTTAATCATTGCTGCTTTGCTGATCGCTTACCAGCTAAACAGGTGCATTATGCTACCATAAGCACATCTCGAAACTCAAGGAAAACCTTAGCCTGAATGGCTTTAAGTTTGAACTATGGCAATTACGATTAAAAACGAACAAGACATTGAAAAAATGCGCATCGCAGGCAAGCTTGCTTCTGAAGTGCTGGATTTTATAACGCCTTATGTAAAACCAGGCGTAACAACGGGTGAGCTAGACAAGTTATGCCACGATTATATGGTGAACGTGCAAAAGACCATTCCCGCGCCACTTAACTACGCTCCTCCTGGTCACGTGCCATACCCTAAATCCATTTGCACTTCAGTGAATCATCAGATTTGTCATGGCGTGCCTGGAGAGAAAGTGCTTAAAAATAGCGATGTGGTGAATCTAGATATAACCGTCATCAAAGACGGTTATCACGGCGATACCAGTCGTATGTTTTACGTTGGAGAGCCCTCGATCCAAGCAAAACGCTTATGTGAAGTGACTTATGAATGTATGTGGCTTGGTATAGCAAAAGTAAAGCCAGGCGCAACATTAGGTGACATTGGTTATGCGATTCAATCATATGCAGAAAAAAATGGCTTTAGTGTGGTGCAAGAGTTTTGCGGCCATGGAATTGGAAAGAAATTCCACGAAGACCCGCAAGTACTTCATTATGGTAAAGCAGGCACGGGGCTTAAATTGCAAGCAGGCATGATATTCACTATCGAGCCGATGATTAACGCAGGCAAGCGCTTTATCAAGCAATTGGGCGATGGCTGGACAATAGTCACCAAAGACCACAGCCTCTCGGCCCAGTTCGAGCACACCATTTTAGTGACAGAAACTGGTTACGAAGTGTTAACGGTATCTGAAGGCGCTCCATTAGCGCCAAGTTTTATTAACAACTAAAAATCGCTCGATGCTGCTCAATCAAAAACAGAGCCAAGAAGAAAGTCACGCAAAATCATGGCGTGAAAATCTAAAGCAGAACCAAGCCCTGCTTCGTGATGATTTTTTAAAGCACAAAAAAAGCCGTAAGTTACTCAAGCAACAATCTAAGCTTGTTGATGATGTGCTTCAGCAGATTTGGCTTCAATTCGAATTAACTGATTCCGTTTGCCTTGTTGCTGTTGGCGGTTATGGTCGAGGTGAGCTGTTCCCCTACTCCGATGTCGATTTACTTATTTTATTGCCCAACAATCCTGATGCCAGCCTCAATGAACGCATTGAGCAAGTGGTTGGCTTGTTTTGGGACATAGGTCTTGCTGTTGGACATAGCGTTAGAAATCTAGATGAGTGCACTACCGAAGCTAAAAAAGATGTAACCGTTCAAACTAGCTTGCTCGAAGCCCGCCTTATTATTGGCAATCCATCGTTATTTAAAAACTTTCAAGCGCAAATGTCTCACTTAATGAATGTTGGTGCGTTTTTTAAGGCCAAACTTCATGAGCAAGAACAGCGCTACGCTCGCTTTGATGACACGGCCTGCAACCTTGAGCCTAACATCAAAGAAAGCCCTGGAGGCCTGCGCGATTTACAAGTGGTGCTTTGGATTTTACGTAGCCTAAACTTGGGTGGCGATTTGAAGGCGTTGGTTAAACACGGCCTGATTAGCCAATCCGAACTCAGGCAAATCGCTAAGCATGAGCAACACTTGCAAATGTTGCGTATTCGCTTGCATTACATGGCAAAACGCCGTGAAGATAGACTCATTTTTGATTTGCAAAATGAACTAGCAGAAGAATTAGGATTTATTAATACCAAGCGACACCGCGCCAGTGAGCAATTGATGCGCGGCTATTATAAAAGCGCAAAAGCGGTTGGTTTATTTAATGAAATTCTACTTAAGCTGCTAAAAGAGTTGGCGTTGCCTGAAGCAATTGAAATCAAATCTATCAACGCTAGATTTGAGTCATACAACGGCCAGTTAAGCGCAAAATCTAATACGCTGCTCCAGCGCGACCCATCATGTATTTTTGAGATATTCCTACTGCTGCAACAACATACTGAATTAAAAGGCATTAGCGCCTCATTGCTACGCACATTGCAGCGCGTCAAAAGCTTAGTCAATCGTGACTTTAGGCTAGACCCTAAAAACAAAGCTACGTTTATCGAGATACTCAAACAGCCTAACGGGGTCACCGAGACGCTCAAAAGAATGAATCGTTATGGCGTACTGGGTAATTACATACCCGCGTTCGGCCGAATTATTGGTCAGATGCAACATGACTTATTCCATGTCTATACAGTCGATGAGCACATCGTGCATGTGCTTGGCAACTTAGAGCGCTTTTCAATCAAAGCGCTTAGCCATGAATTTCCATTATGTAGCAAACTTTTTGCGGCTTTTGATGCGCCTCATTTGCTTTATTTGGGTGCGCTATTTCACGATATTGCCAAGGGGCGCGGTGGTGATCATTCTAAACTCGGCACATCGGATGCCAAAAGCTTTTGTAAACGGCACGGCCTCAGCAAAAAAGATAGTCAGCTAGTCGCTTGGATGGTTGAATTGCACCTCACCATGTCAAGCACAGCGCAAAAGTCTGATATGTCGGACCCTCAAGTGATTGAGGGGTTTTCATTAAAAATGATAGATGAGCGCCATTTAACTGCACTTTACCTACTGACTGTGGCTGATATTCGTGGAACAAGCCCAAAGGTTTGGAATGCTTGGAAAGCAAAGTTGCTAGAAACCTTGTTTTTAAGCGCACAACGTCTCTTAACTGGTGATGCTGGTGGATTGAGCGATGAAATTGCGACAAGAAAGGCTGATGCTCAGGCCACACTTAGACATTACAGCATCTTGGAGCGCTCTTATCTTCCGCTATGGAACAACTTAGGCGAACAGTACTTTCTTAGACACACCAGCCAAGAAATTGCATGGCATAGCAGGCTTTTATTGAGGCACGTGGACACAAAAGAACCAATTGTTAGGGCGCGCTTAAGTCCTGCAGGTGATGGGATTCAGGTAATGATTTACACACCAGACCGTGATGATTTGTTTGCGTGCATTTGCAGTTTCTTTGAGCGTATCAGCTATACCATCTTGGAAGCTAAAATTCACACCTCTAAAAACGCTTATGCCTTAGATAGCTTTTTAGTTTTAGATCATAGTGATAAATCAGTAAGCTATCGTGATTTATTAAACTATATTGAGTACGAACTTGGTGCCAGTCTACGTAGCAACACGTTATTAAGCGCCCCCGCAAAAGGCAGGTTAAGCAGGCAAGTCAAACACATGCCGATTAAATCAAATATAACGTTAGAGAGCCTTCCTGGCAGCAACAATCATAAGCTTGAGATTATTGCTGGAGATCGACCGGGCCTACTGTCAAACATTGCTTATGCATTTTTAACCCATGAAGTGCAAATTCAAACTGCGAAAATCAACACTTTGGGCAAGCGAGCGGAAGATGTGTTTTTAATTTCGGGAAAAAGTGGCGTTAAATTAAGTGATGATGAAATTGAAGCACTAGAAAAAACCCTTACGCTAAGCTTTAATTAAAGTGTTTATTTAACAAAGTCACAAGCTCTATTGGTTGATTAATGACGAAATCAGCACCCCATGTTAATGGCTGATCAGAAATATCAATGTACCCCCACATGGCAACAACGGTCTTCATCCCAGCAGCATTTCCGGCTTCAATATCGCGTTCTGCATCACCCACATAAAAACACAGTTCAGCCTTTATCAAAGATTGCTCGCAGGCCATCAATAGAGTGTCTGGAGCAGGCTTAGGTAGAGAGGCATCATCGCCACATAACAAACAAGCCATAGGCGCACTTAATTGCATAGACTCGATTAATGGCGCGGCAAAACGTCTTGGTTTGTTAGTTACCACCCCCCATTTGATATCGCGTTTTTGAAGGCTTGCTAGCAGTTCGTCCACCCCATCAAACAACTTTGGTGAACGTGTAAATACTTGATCGTATAAATCTAAATACTCAACTCGCATCGCCTCAAAATTTTCATTTTCAGGAGTTAAACCAAAACCGATGTTTAGCAATCCTTTTGAACCATGCGATGCGAAAGGACGAATTGCCTCCATAGGCATAGGCACTAAACCATGACGCTCCCGTTGCAAATTGAGCGCATAACCAAGATCTGGCGCGGTATCAACCAGCGTTCCATCGAGATCAAATAGAATCATATTAAGACTTGAGTGTGTGAATGAGGTAGTTGACTGAAACGTCATCGCCCAATGAGTAATGGTCTGTGAATGGGTTGTATCCCATTCCTTTGAGCTGACTAACATTTAAGTCAGCATGGCGTGCCCAAGAAGATAGCTCTGATGGTTTAATGAATTTTTGATACTCATGCGTACCTTTTGGCAGCATATTAAGCACATATTCGGCGCCAATCACGGCAAATAGGTAGGCCTTTGGGTTGCGATTAATGGTTGAAAAAAATACTGAGCCACCTGGCTTCACTAATTGTCCGCAAGCACGAACAATCGCTTCAGGATCTGGCACATGTTCTAGCATTTCCATACAAGTCACTACGTCAAAGCTTACGGGCTGTTCCTTGGCTAAATCCTCAACTGAAATTAAACGGTAATCAACCTTTGAGCCAGATTCTAACTGATGCAACTTAGCCACTTTGAGCGCCTTATCGCCCAAATCGATTCCTGTGACATCAGCGCCCTTCTCCTCCATAGATTCAGAGAGGATGCCGCCACCACAACCAACATCTAAAACACGCTTACCTTGCAAGCCGACCAAGCCATCAATAAAGTTTAAGCGTAGCGGATTGATGGCATGCAATGGCTTAAATTCACTGGTTTTATCCCACCAGCGATGCGCTAAGCTTGCAAATTTTTCAAGCTCTGCTGGATCGGCGTTTATGCTTTGTGTTGATTCAATTTTGATTGCCATAGCAATACAATTTCCTTAAGTTCGTTAAGTTCAATATTGGCATACAAGCCAGCTTGTTGGTTTGAGCGCTCAAAACGTAAATCACCAGCTACCCAAACATGACTCACATGCTCTCGGCCGCATACATATATAAGATGAGATAAAGGATCAAAACAGGGTAAAGTTTCCACATCAGCAATGCGCACGGCAGTTAAATCTGCCAACTTACCAATCTCGATGGATCCGATTTGATGATCCAAGCCTAATGCCTTTGCGCCATTAATCGTTGCCATCTCTAGGGCTTGCGCCGCTGTTATGCTGATTGCATCTTCAGTAACTGCTTTAGACAACAAAGCAGCTAGGCGCATTTCAGCAAACATATCTTGGCGATTGTTGCTTGCAGCACCATCTGTCCCTAAGCCCACATTAATGCCTGCGTTTAACAACTTATTAATCGGCGCAATACCACTTGCTAGTTTTGCATTAGAGCTAGGACAATGGGCTACGTGAGAGCCATATAGTCTTAATAAATCCAAATCCTCGTCATTAATTTGCACACAATGTGCGGCAGTCAGATTAGGACCTAATAGTCCCAAGTTCGCCATGCGTTTAATGGGGCGAACACCAAACTTTTCAACACTCTCAGCAACTTCTGCTTTTGTTTCATGCAGGTGTGTATGAACACCCAAACCCAACTGCTCTGCGTAGGTTATGACTTTTTCAAAGGTTGTATCCGATACGGTGTAAGGCGCATGAGGCGCTAAGGTGGCTGACAATAATGTATTGCCGCGCCAAGTATCGCGAATCAACAAACCCTTTTCTATATAGTCATCTGCGTTATTGGCATAGTTAGTTGGAAATTCTAGAACCACCAAGCCAAGCTGAGCGCGCATCCCTGCCTGCAAAACAGCCTCGGCCGTGGCTTGCGGATAAAAATACATATCATTAAAACAAGTCACGCCGCCAGCCAGCATTTCAGCGCAGCCAAATAAGGTACTGTCACGCACAAACTTTTCAGAAACGATTTGCTGTTCAGCCGGCCAAATGTGATTTTCTAGCCAAAGCATCAAAGGAATGTCTTCAGCCAAGCCGCGCATGAGCGTCATCCCAGCGTGGGCATGAAGATTAATCAATCCTGGCATTAATACTTGCTCATTGAGCAAGATGGTTTTAATGGCGGAATACTGTTCCCTTGCAGCGTCTATTGGAGCAATATCAACAATACAGCCTTCATGAATAACGACAGCGTGATGTTCTAAAATCTGATTACGTGGAATCACTGGTGCAAGCCATCTGGCTTCAATTATTAAATCCACATTTGTTTTGCCCACGATTGTTTTGCTAGATTCAGTCATATTTTTCGCATAAAAAAGCCCCGATGGTTCGGGACTTTAATTAAAACATATTACAAGTTATTTACAAGCTGTTTTGCGTTGTTTTTCAGCTGCTAAAACCACTCTACGATCTGGCTGCAGACAAACAATTAACTCTTGCCCTTTAACACCATCACATTTTGCAATTGGCTCAGAACTGCCCTTACCATTTGCTTTTAAACGAGAGCCTTCAACACCCTTAGATACTAAGTAAGCTTTAACCGCTTCAGCACGACGTTCAGAGAGTATTTGATTGTATTGAACACTTCCGATTTTATCAGCATGTCCTGTAACCAAAACCAAATCAATATCTTGATTTTTCTGTAACTGAGCAACAGCAGATTCTAAAATCTTGCGACCAGATAATTTCAGGTCTGATTTATCGAAATCAAATAAGGCCTCAATTGAAATGACAATCTTTTCAAAATTAATCATCCATGATGTTTTTGAGCCACCAACTGAGCTGTTGTTAAGGCAATATTTGGAGTCATTGTTAGTAATGCCTGCGCCAACCAATAAAAATGGACTCAAATTTGCCCTGTCTAAAAAATACAGCGCATCAACCCCAACAAGCGTTTGTTTGAATTTTCCAGTGTATCCATCAAGCTTGGTGTCGGCCTGTGTATAACCGGTTCCTAGCTGAATGTCTCAGTCTTCAGACATCTGTTTACCAACTCTTAATGCCGCACTAATTGCTTTGTCAGCCTTAAGGTCGGATCCCGTCATCACATAACTCGCTGTAGGAAGAACGTACCATGAGCCTTTATACCCATCATCTGCATTTGCACTTAAGGAAATTAGCGCAATGTTTGACGCTGCAGCTATTAATAGCAATTTTTTAATCATTTTATTCCTTTTAATTATTTTTATAGTTTATAGAGTTTTTTTAAAATATTACTTAATATAGGATTTAATTACAAACTAAGACAGAAATAATGAATGCCAAAAATAAGGTTTTAGTTGATGAAGCTGCTTTAATATAACTGCTTTTTAATCGATAGTATTTTCTGTGGGTCGATTTTCGAAGTTCTTATTTCATCCTTACATATTGCGCTGCGAAAGCCCAAGTAAGATGGTTGTGTTTGAGATAGCACATCTACATGGGTAGATTGAATAGACCCTGCTAGACCAACCTCAAGAGTAAAAGACTTTGCTTTTGAAACAAAGTGGGCCAATTGAAGCTGACTCATATGATTAAGTAAATTTGAGCCGTTTTTATTGGCAGTGTCTAACATCACGCCATAAAATCCAGCTTTAGCAATAATTGGCAATAAAGCAAAATCTGGTAGTTCATCAGCGAACAAGACTGCGATGAGCTTGTTTTTTGCAGCTAAAGACATCAAGGCCTCCAAGCATTCAATATGATGCATCTGACCAAAGAAACCAATCTTGACGATATCAACGCCTGTTTCGAGCATTGCCTTTGTTGCTTCAATAATTAAGCTAGGCTCCATTGCTAAGTCACCTATCGTTGCACTTACGCAACTGTCATGATTAATTGCAAGGACAATATCTTTGACCAAGTCGTATTCAAGGGCACCCAAAGCACCTGCTAAGGGATTTTTTAGGTCTACTATATCGACACCAGCATCAAGTGCAATTAAGGCCTCCTCAACGCTTGTGACGCTTGCCAACATCTTGATTGGCGATAGAGAGCTAAGCAACATTAGCTCCCGACAATTGCGCACGATGATTCTCGACCGCCTCAACCAGCCATGCCCAAGCTTCTAGCTCCTTATCACCAGCCGTTTTTTCAATCGCAATCCTAAGATAATCAATCTCTGAATTGATTTTTTCTATTGGTAACATATTTAAGCGACTCACAAGTACACACAACTCAACCACGGCAGCTTGCGCACGGTTGTAGCCTTGAAAAGGCTTTAGCGTTTCTTCTTTCAGCACTTTAAAATAAAGCTGAGGTCGTTGAGTATCATCCTCCACTTTTTCAAGCTTAAGCGTTTTATAGGCTAATGCGGATTCGAGCACCAAAGCCCCCGCTTTATTTTGCATTGGAAAATTGCGCCTACCAGTTAACGCACCTGCAAATACACGCACATCGTCTGTTCTGTTGATAGTTGCGCGTCGACCGCTCAGCAAATTATCTAAACTGATAGATGGTCTAAATGGTGCTATTAAGATTAAGCCATCACGCTCACGCACTCCAAACGGCGCAATGTATGGTGAACCATCTTCACACTCTGTGACTAGGATAATTTCGTTGATTGTTTCTGGCTTTTTATTAACGGCACTCATGACTTTTGCTTCTGTTCTTTCATAGAAGCTTCACGGTGAGCCGTTTTACCCTCTTGGTTGCTCTCGAAAGTATTCACACCCCAGGCCAATTCTTCATCTTGCGTATAGCGCTTCTTGAGTTGCCATGCAATTTGCGCCCTTGCCAGCTCAACACCTAGGTAGAAGGCATGAGACGCGTCATCCTCAACCTTTAAATGTGGATATAACTTAAATGGGTCAATGTCGCTAAATAAGCCATCACGATTGTAGATGTGCATCCCATCTTTGCTGACTTGAATCCTAAAGCTTGGGTCTTTAATTTGGGTTGCGAACTCTAAGATTTCTTCTGGCGAATAAGTAAAAGGCCTGCGGTCATGCAAACCTAACAAACCTGCGGTGTAATCACGCGGTAAGCGACTTTCCTCACGCGCTGCAAACATCATACGTCTTGCCAGATCAGCTTCTGCAACTGCATTAATCGCGTGTGGGCTTACAGAAGTTGCTAATACTGCATTGATTTTTAACTCACTAATAATGCCAAATAAAATCGCATTAATTCCTGTGGTGTCGGCATCAGTAAGCTCTGTAATATTACCCACACCAATCATAATTTGAATATCAGGATAACATTTACGTAGCTTTTGGTAACGAACGATGGATTCAGTAAATCCGAAAGGAATCGGATCAAGAATTGCATCGGCAATAAATGGTTTGCCTATTTTCCGCATGCCTTCAATGGCACGATACAAGGATGGCAGACTCCCTGATTTTGCAGGGATCAACACAGGAATAGCACTCACCTCCTCTGCAATCCACAAAGTTTTTTCGGTCAGGCTTAGTAGATAATCTGCGCCGGACTTCCCTGCAAGCAATAGATCGTCCGCATTTAAAGAATCAACACTCACTTTAAAGCCAGCAGCTTTGAGCGTTTTAATTGCGTCGGCTAAATGTGGAAACGGGGTGTTCGGCAAACAGCCTAAATCAATGACATTGGCTCCTTGCGACTGAAAGTGTTGTGCACGTGCCAATATTGCTTCAACGCTTAATTGCGGCGCATCGACGATTTCAGCGAAGATGTTGACATCATATTTGGATAAGTCGGGCGCTTTCCCACCACGCCCGAAATATTGTGGTAGATCCTTCAAGTCCACAGGACCTCGCGCTACAGGCACACCATATTTATCTTCAAGTATCGTTAAGTCGCCACAACACAATCCAGGCACAATCACCTTGCTTGCGTCGCCCACATCGGGTAAACGCCTAGCAATAAATTCAGGGGTCATCAGAGCGGCAACGGATACGCCAATTTGGGTAATGCGATACTTAAAAGGAGCTGGCTGCATGCTTGCTAATACTTGATGCAAGCTCTTCTCGGCCAACTTTCCTGTTAAAAAGAGGAGGCTTTCAGACATGCTAATCTTGCCTGAATGGCAGTGTCGAGCTGCTGCATATTCTCGACTACTGTTGTTTCTTCAAATGTTTTGAGTTTTGCTGTGTTTTCCAAATCGATACGACGCGGATAAACCTTCACCATATTGTCACGTGGCGCCTCAGATTCAAGCTCAGCTTCTGTGTCGCACGCAAACACAATACTCGGAACGCGACACTTGCCTGCTTGCGCAAAGATATTGGTGACTAAATTATCCGAGATACCATAAACCATCTTTGCAACGGTGTTGGATGTTGTCGGTGCAATCACCACAGTGTGATACGCACCTTGATAAAACAGTTCAACAGGCACTGAGCTTGAGGTTTTATCTTGATAGACTTTACCTACATTGTGCTTGTAACCATATTGTTGAAGGATTTCAGCGGCCGCTTTACTTAGAAATAAGTCGACATCTTCAAGCTTATCGAAAATTTCGATGCATTCACGTAAATAATGACCTGAGCCAGTTAAGGCCCAAGCCATGCGCTGTTTTTCAACAGGTTTCATTAAAACCCAAATGGGTGACGCAAGACGATAGTTTCGTCGCGTTCAGGTCCAGTTGAAACAATATCTACAGGCACTTCACATAGGGTTTCTAAGCGTTTTAGATAGCTACGTGCATTTGCTGGCAAGTCATCCCAGCGATTAACACCAAAGGTATTTTCAGACCAGCCAGGTAATGTTTCGTAAATAGGTTGGCAACGCGTTACATCATCTGCACCGACTGGCAACATATCCACTATTTTACCATCTAGCTGATACCCAGTACAAATACGCAATTCTGAAATTCCATCCAGAACATCTAGCTTAGTGATGCACAAGCCTGACAAACCATTAATGCGTGCAGAGCGACGCAGTGCAGCCGCATCAAACCAACCGCAACGACGTTTACGTTTAGTCACTGTACCAATCTCTTGGCCCTTAACAGACATTTGTGTGCCTGGCGCGCCTTCAGAATCAATATCTAATTCGCTTGGGAAAGGGCCACCACCAACGCGCGTTGTGTAAGCTTTGGTAATGCCTAAGACATAATGCAACATACTTGGACCAACGCCAGTACCCGCTGATGCTTGGCCTGATACGCAGTTGCTTGAAGTCACATATGGGTATGTGCCATGATCAACGTCTAGCAATGTACCTTGTGCACCTTCGAACAAGAGGTTTTGACCAGCTTTGTTCGCATCGTATAAAGCAGCGGAAATATCTGCCACCATAGGCTTGATATATTCAGCTTTTGCTAATGCAGAATCAAGTTGCTGATTAAAATCAACTGCTTCGGCGCCAAGATAGTTTGTCAGAACAAAATTGTGATAATCCAAGGCATCACGGAGCTTTTCACTAAATTGTTCCGGATAGAACAAATCATAAAGACGTAAAGCACGTCTCGCCACTTTGTCTTCGTAAGTTGGGCCAATGCCCTTACCCGTTGTACCAATCTTCTTATCCGCGCCACGTTTTAACTCACGCGCCAAATCAAGGCGAACGTGATAATCCAAAATTAATGGACAGCCTGGACTTACTTTAAGACGGTTTTTAACTTCTAATCCGCCATCTTCAAGCTCTTTAATTTCTTTAAGTAGATGGCCCGCATCCAATACAACGCCGTTACCTATATAGCAATTCACGCCAGTACGAACAATGCCTGATGGGACTAAATTGAGCTTATAAACACGTTGTGCATCGCCCTGTCCTACAACCAATGTATGACCCGCATTATGACCACCTTGAAAGCGTACAACGCCCTGTGCATGGTCAGTCAACCAATCGACGATTTTCCCCTTACCTTCATCGCCCCATTGCGTGCCGATAACAACAACATTTTTAGCCATAATCTACCTAGTAATATTTAAGTGCTTTTTATAATTTTATACTGCTACTTTTATTTAATGCTTACGCAGAAACCAGTTGCCATTGCCCTGCTTGGTTAACTAATTTTCTATCGCAATTGAGCTCTGCAATATGCGCATCATGGCCTGGCAACTCTTGAACCACCTTTTCACCAGATGCTCTTAATGAATTAATTTTATTGATTAAAGACGCTTCATTCCCGTAAGGCGCCAAAATAGCTTTTTTCACTTTTAATGCTGGCAGTGCTTTTACCAATCCTCGCAAATCTAAGCTAAAGCCGGTCGCTGCTCGAGCACGACCAAAGGCCTGCCCTACCTCATCATATCGACCACCAAACGCTAATGGGCCTGAGCAACCTTGTGCATAAGCCGCGAAAACCATGCCACTATGATAGTGATAGCCACGGAGCTCGGCCAAATCAAAACTTAAACCAACACCTAAATCGGCTAAATCTTTAGCGACTTGCGTTAAATCGTTTAAAGCACTCGTAATTTCTGGTGTTTTTGGTAAATCCTTAGCGGCAACAGTCAAAATACTCGCATCGCCGTTTAGCTCGGTCAAACGGCACAAAGCTTGACGCGTTTCCGCATCAAAATCTCGAGTAAGCGATTTTACTTCTGTTTGATCTTTGCTTTGTAGTGCTTGGTAAATAGACTGTTTAAGTACATCAATTGCCTGGACTTTACTCATTAAGCTATCAAAGATACCCACATGACTAAAATCTATTTGCAAGGCATTAACACCAGCAGCTTGGAGCGTTTTAACCATCAAACGCTGAATCTCAATATCAGCTTCTATACCAGCATGTCCAAACAGCTCAGCCCCTAGCTGCATCGGCTGACGCGTCTGTGCTAATCCATCAGGGCTAGCTCTTAATACACTTCCTGCGTAACAAAGACGTGTGACACCTTGATTATTCAACATGTGTGCATCAATACGGGCTGCTTGTGGCGTAATATCCGCACGCACCCCCATTAAACGACCTGTAAGCTGATCTACCACTTTAAACGTCGCCAAATCTAAATCATGGCCAACGCCAGTAATGAGGGACTCTAAATATTCTAACAAAGGTGGCATGACCAATTGAAAGCCATGCACGTCTAATAGATCTAATAACGATCTACGCAAAGACTCAATTTGCGCTGCTTCAGAAGGAAGCACGTCTTCAATATACTCAGGAAGTAACCAATTACGCATAAATACTCAAATCAATTATTTTTTAGCGCCAGAATTGCGCATGTATTTCAAAAAGTCCGAGCTAGGCTCAAGCACCATGACATCACTCTTACTCTTAAAGCTGTTACGGTAAGCCTCTAGACTGCGATAAAACGCATAAAACTCAGGGCTTTTACCATAAGCCGCTGAATAAATAGCCGAGGCTTTAGCATCGCCTTCACCCTTAATACGTTGAGCATCCTTAAAGGCTTCAGCAACAATGACTTCACGCTGCCTGTCCGCGTCGGCGCGGATTTTTTCAGCTGCAGCTGAACCTTCTGACCGCAATTGATTGGCAACACCCTTACGTTCAGCTTCCATGCGGTCATATACTGAATTGCTAACGTTTTCAGGAAGGTCGACACGTTTTATACGAACATCCAACACCTGGATGCCGATTTGACGGGAATCACGATCAGCACGCTGACGAAGGATTTCCATAATTTGGCTACGTTCGCCTGAAACCACATCATGAATGGTGCGTTTACCAAACTCTGCGCGAAGTCCATCATTAACTGTTTGAGATAAACGACGCTCTGCTTGAACCTCATCACTCTTAACAGACACGTAGTATTTTTGTGGATCAATAATGCGCCATTTAACAAAAGAATCCACGAGCACATTTTTTTTCTCGCTAGTAATAAAGCGGTCAGGCTCTTCCCAGTTGAGTGTCAAAATTCGGTTATCAAAATAAACCACGTTATCAACAAAAGGTACTTTAAAGTACAAGCCTGGCGTCTTCTCAATCGCCACTACTTCACCAAGTCGCTTAACTAATGCATATTCACGTTGATCTACAGTGAATGCTGATGCACTAATTAAGATCACTAAAAACAAAAAAACGGAAAGTACAAGGCCTAAATTTCTCATATCAACTCTCACTTTTATCTGCCATCACGTTCACGACTGCGCGAAGAATCGCGCACTTTTGAGTCAGCATTAACATCCACAGTTGGTATGACAGGCGTTAAAGTTGGCCCTGAATTTACTGGTGGTGCGCCTGCAGCGGTGGCAGCAATCAGTTTGTCTAACGGCAAATACAGCAAGCTATTCCCATTTTTTTGGTCAACGATTACTTTGCTTACGCTAGACATAATTTGCTCTTGTGCATCGAGATACATGCGAGAGCGAGTGACTTCTGGTGCGTGTTGATATTGAGCAAAGATTTGATTGAAACGACTTGCGTTACCTTGTGCCTCGTTTTCAACCCTTAATTTATAACCATTTGCTTCTTGTAATAATCTTGAAGCTGTTCCGCGTGCCTTCGGTATGACGTCGTTTGCGTAAGCCTGACCTTCATTTTTTTGACGCTCTAAATCTTGCTTAGCTTTCACTGCATCCTCAAAAGCAGCTTGCACCTGCTCCGGGGGTTGAGCGTTTTGCATCGTGACACTAACAACGTTAATACCTGTCTTGTAACGGTCTAGCACATCTTGCATTAATTTTTTGGTATTAACAGCGACCTCGTCTCTACCTTCATACAAAGCGAAGTCCAGTTTACTTTTACCAACGACTTCTCGAATCGCGGTTTCAGCAATGCCGCGCACAGCCTCTTCAGCGCTTCTGTTATTAAATAGCGTTTCTTCAACATTCTTTAGGTTGTACTGAACCGCAAACTGTAAATCAATAATATTTTCATCATCCGTTAACATTAAAGACTCATGTAGTTGTTTGCTACGTCCAGAGCTACCCTCTGCGGAGCGATATCCAATTTCAATGGTGCGGACCTGCTCCATATTTACAACCGTGACAGACTCTAATGGAAATGGCATGTGCCAACGTGGACCAGGTAAGGTTGTTTCAACATGCTTACCAAATCTCAACACAACACCTCGAGAACCTTGGTCAACGATATAAAACCCTGTAGCAACCCATACTAAAAAAATTAAACCGAAAACTGGAACGATGGCGATGCTTGTTTTGTCTTCAGGCTCACCGCTGATTTGCGGTGACTTTCCGAAAAAAGACTTTAATTTACGGCTGAACTGACGCATTACCTCATCTAAATCAGGAGGGCCTTCATTGTTTCGATTACCCCAACCAGGATCGTTTGCCATTAAAAACTCCGAAAAATCAATAAATTAAATATAAGCAGCTTCTGTCGTGCGATAGTCGTACAAGCGATGCTGATGTTCCGTTAATGCCTGCTCTAGATACTGCAGCCCATCTCCAGATTTAGCTGAAATTAATATTTTGCAAATTCTACCATATTCATCCCGCTCCAAGCCTGCCTCTAAGCCTGCACGATCAATTTGATTTAGCACTAAAATCTGGGGGACGTCTTGGGCCCCAATTTCACTCAACACCTTGTTAACTTCTGCAATCTGCTCATCTCGATTAGTACTTGCGGTATCTACAATATGAAGCAACAAGTCTGCCTGCACCGATTCTTCAAGCGTTGCACCAAAGGCTTCAACCAAAGCATGTGGTAAGTGCTTGATAAAGCCAACAGTGTCAGAAATGACCATAGGGCCAGCATCGGGAATATAAAGCTTGCGTGAAGTGGTATCTAGTGTCGCGAACAACTGATTTGCGGCTAACACTTTCGATTGAGTTAAGCGATTAAATAAGGTGGATTTTCCTGCGTTGGTGTAGCCAACTAATGAAACCGACATTATCTGAGAGCGTTGACGTGAACGGCGTTGCATACCACGTTGCTGTTTTAACTTTTCTAATTTTTCACGAAGCTGTTTCACGCGAACTCGCAGCATTCGTCTATCAAGCTCAAGTTGAGTTTCACCCGGGCCGCCACGAACACCAATACCACCCTTTTGACGTTCCAAATGCGTCCAGCCTCGAACTAAACGAGTGGACAGATGTTCAAGCTGAGCAAGCTCCACTTGAAGCTTACCTTCATGGCTCTTAGCGCGCTGGGCAAAAATATCAAGAATTAAACCAGTACGATCAGCAACACGGCACTCTAGCAGACGCTCTAGATTTCGTTGCTGTGATGGACTGAGATCATGATTAAATACAACCGCGCGAGATTCCGTGGCTTGGACCATATCAGCCAGCTCCTCAGCCTTACCCGAGCCCAAATAAAGCTTGGCATCTGGCTTATCTCGCTTACCTTCAACGACACCTCGAATATTAATGCCAGCACTAATGGATAACTGCTTAAGTTCTTCTAAGCTTTCCTCATAGCCTGACTCACCAAAATCCAAACTGACCAAAATGGCATCGCTACTGCTTTCTGGCCGATCAAGCATTTAGACACGACATCATTAACATTCTTCCATTACTTAAACATAAGCCAATCAACACTATTCTTCTTCCACCCCGCTCGGGATAGTCACTGCACGACCTGGAACAATCGTAGAGATGGCATGTTTATAAACCATTTGAGTCACAGTATTTTTTAGCAAAATCACGTATTGATCAAATGAATCGACTTGGCCCTGCAACTTAATCCCATTAACGAGATAAATAGAGACCGGCACATGTTCCTTACGTAGTGCATTTAAAAATGGGTCTTGTAACAACTGCCCTTTAGGAGTCATGTTTTCACCTTTACTTGGTAGTGTTTAAATTAAAAACAATCGGTTGAGTCTTTTACTCTAAAATTAAGACTACAAGTATATGCCGTTCGTTCTCAATTTATTCAAAAATGTTTAGGCGCAAAAAACGGACATACGCTTAAGTGTTTCTTCTTTGCCTAAAAGCTGCATCACCGCATCAACACTTGGTGATTGACCGCCGCCTGTCACCATCACGCGAAGTGGCATCGCCACATTAGGAAACTTCAATTCATTCTTAACGACTGTTTGCTCAATTACATGATGAAGCGCCTCAACTGTCCACTCAGTAACAGTCAATTCATCAAGCATTGCTTTCATAATCGGCATAATGTCAGGGGTAAGGTGCTTCTCAGCAGCCGCTGCGTCGAGCGCAGGCTGGCTATAGAAATACTCAATACTTGCCGCTAAGTCGTTTAGGGTATTTGCCCGGTCACGATAAAGCGCAATAACACCGTTCAAGTCAGGCCCGCCATCGGTTTTAATGCCTTTAGCTAAAAGACGCTTTTGAATATCCGCAGCCAACACATTCAAATCCGCTTGCTTTATGTAATGTGCATTAACCCAATTGAGCTTTTCAGTATTAAATTGCGCTGCTGATGGCGTAATGTGGTCCAAATCGAACCACTCGCAGAATTGTTCCATGATGAAAATTTCATCATCTCCATGAGACCAGCCCAAACGAGCAAGATAATTCAACACAGCTTCGGGCAAGTAGCCATCTTCGTCATATTGCATGACACTTACAGCGCCATGACGTTTAGATAGCTTTTGGCCATCATCGCCTAAGATCATAGATAAGTGAGCGTACTGAGGAATGGTCGCTCCAAGCGCTTTTAGCATATTGATTTGACGAGGTGTGTTATTCACGTGGTCATCACCACGAATTACTTGGGTAATGCCCATTTCCCAGTCATCAACCACCACACAGAAGTTATAGGTTGGTGTGCCATCACCCCGAGCAATAATCAAGTCATCGAGCTCTTCGTTTGAAATAGCAATATGACCTTTAACCATATCACTCCATTCCACCAGCCCTGTTTTTGGATTTTTGAAGCGCACTACTGGTTGCACACCAGCAGGCACTTCTGGAAGCGCCTTACCTTCTTCAGGCCTCCAACGGCCATCATAGCGAGGCTTTGCGCCCTCTTGCATCTGACATTCACGCAAAGCATCTAATTCCTCTTTGCTTGAATAACAAAGGTAAGCATGGCCTTCAGCCAACATTTTTTGGATGATTTCTTTGTACCTATCCATGCGCTGCATTTGATAGAAGGGACCTTCATCCCAATCAAGGCCAAGCCAGCTCATGCCATCTAGAATCGCTTCTACTGCCTCAGGCGTTGAACGCGCCACATCGGTATCTTCGATGCGGAGAATGAACTGACCTTTGTGTTTGCGGGCGTAAGCCCAAGAGAATAAAGCGGTACGTGCGCCGCCAATATGTAAAAAACCGGTAGGACTTGGAGCGAATCGTGTGCGAACAGTCATTATTTTAATTATCTTTGCTTAAATTCAATGATTAGATTTATTCTAGATTTTATCATGCCCTCCTTGGAGGATGAAGCAAAGACAGGTTGTTTGACCAAAAAAGTCTAGCCGGAATTTAACTACTCATGATTTAATCTGTGTTCATTTAAATCAGATTAAGAATAATATGCCTCAAGACATAAGCAACATCCTTGGTTATAGTGCTGCTTTCCTCACAACCATTGCTTTTGCCCCTCAAGCTTACCAATCTTGGAAAACGCGCAACCTTGAAGGCATCTCATTGCCGATGTATAGCCTTTTCACCGCAGGTGTTGCCCTTTGGTTCTTTTATGGATTAATGATCCATAGCATGCCTGTGATTATGGCCAACGCTATTACGTTAATGCTTTCAGCCATCGTACTTACATTAAAAATTCAGCAAGTCCTCAAAAAGTAACTATTTGACTGATACGGCAACCCAGCCGCCGCCAAGAGCTTTAAACAACTCTACCGTTGAAGTCAGCCTTGCTTGGCGACTTTGCACGTAAGCCAAGGATGAGTCATTAAACACGCGCTGCGCATCTAGCACTTCTAAATAACCCGTATAACCTGATTTATACCGATTATTTGCAATCTCTAATGCCTTGCTGGCAGATGCTTGGCTTCCATAAAGCGCCGCTTCTCGCTCTGTGTTTTGGCGCACATTGACTAAAGCATCATTCACTTCAGTAAATGCATTTTGCACAGCGCGCTCATAACTCGCTAGCAATTGCTTTTGCGCTGCTGTAGCTTGATCCACCTTTGAACTTAAACGGCCAGAATCAAACACCGGAAGATTTAAACTCAGTCCACCATTCCAAATTCTAGCGGCAGATTTCAATACGTCGCCTAAATCTTTACTTTCACCACCCAAACCAGCTGTAAGCGAAATTGTAGGGAATAAAGCAGCTTTCGCAATGCCGATTTTTGCATTAGCGGCAATTAAGTTCTGCTCGGCTTGGCGCACATCAGGACGCGCTTCCAATAATGTTGATGGCAAGCCAACAGGTGGCACAGGTGGAATAGGTAAAGACTGCATATCCTTTGCCGCAATTTTCAAGTCTAAATCACCTGTGAGCACGGCTAGTTGATGCTCAATAATAACGCGTTGACGAGTTAAATCAGCCAGCTGTGCTTTTAGGTTGTTGTAAGCCACTTCAGCCTGATGAACATCTAGCGCTGAAGACATACCCCCTTCAAGGCGACGCTGAGTTAATGCAAGGCTGTCTTCATGACTTGTCATACTCGCTTTAGAGAGCTCAATTTGCGCCTCTAAACTGCGAAGTAACAAGTAATCACCTGTTACCAAACTTTTAAGCGATAAATCAACCGTGTCTTTAGCAAATCTTGAGGCCAAAGCTTGGGCTTTCGCCGATTCTTGCGCTCGGCGCAATTTCCCCCAAAAATCCAATTCAAACGTCGTGCCTAGTCTCACATTATAATTACTTCTTGTAGGACTCATGCCGTTAAACATAGGTACTGCACCCAACTCCGTCACCCTGAAACGATTTGCGCTTGAATCAAGATTCACTTGGGGAAATAAGGCTGCACCCACTTCACGCATATAGCCATCAGCCTCTTCAATACGCGCCACCGCAATTTTAAGGTCAGTATTATTTTTGCTGGCTTTTGCAATCAAGTCATTGAGCACTTCATCGTTATAAAGCGTCCACCATTGATTAATCATCGCTTCTTCGGCACCAGTCACTTGTGTTTCTTGATAACTCGCCGGCAATGCTTGTTTAGGCCTAAAGTAATCAGGGCCAACCATCTGACAAGCCGCCAAGCTTAATGCTGACATGACTAAAGACAATCTAATCAATTGTTTTAATTTCATTTGACTTCTTTCTCTTGCGATTCATGATTTTCGACATGGGTTTCAACTTGACCGTGATGTCTCACGTGCTTGCCGCTTAACCAAGTAAAGAAGAGCGGAATAAAAATAGTGGCGATGAAGGTGGCTAATATCATACCGCCAAATACTCCCGTGCCCATTGAACGTCTTGCTGCCGCACCAGCACCAGTAGCAACAACCAATGGCAAGATGCCTAGCACAAAAGCCATCGAAGTCATTACAATCGGCCTGAATCGCAATCTGGCTGCTTCAAGCGCAGCTTGGGCAACTGGCATCCCCTCTTCCATTTTTTGCTCGGCAAATTCCACAATCAGAATCGCATTTTTTGCAGCCAATCCAATCAAGGTAATTAAACCAATTTGGAAGTAAATGTCATTTGGCATACCGCGAAGTAGAACAGCCAACAAAGCCCCCGCCAGCGCAAATGGTACCGCCATAATCACAGCCAATGGCAATGCCCAAGTTTCAAATTGTGCTGCCAAAATCAAAAACACCATAATAATAGCGAAGCCGAAAGCAAATAATGCAGCAGAGCCTGTGCGCTGCTCTTGGTAAGCTTGGCCTGTCCAGGCGATTTTGTAGCCATCAGGTAAGTTTTCTTTAGCAATACGTTCAACTGTTTTAATTGCATCGCCAGAGCTCACGCCTGGTGCGCCGCTGCCAAAGACTTTGGCAGAGAGTAAACCGTTGTAACGCTCTAATTGCTCTGCACCAACAATGTTGCTGACCTTGCTCAATGCGGAAAGTGGAATCATGTTGCCGCTAGGATTAGTAACAGTTGATTGACTACGCACATAAACCTTGCCTAAGTCCTCTGGGTTCATGCGAAACTCAGGCTCGGCTTGCAATTGCACACGGTATGTACGGCCATTGCGGTTAAAGTCGTTCACATAGAAAGCGCCCATCGTGCTTTGTAAAGTCGCATAAATATCTGCTATACGGACACCTTGTGAAAGTGCTTTTGCCTCATCCACCTCAATTAAAAGCTGTGGCACTGTCGGGCGGAAAAATGAATTTAAGCCTGTTAATGTTGGCTCAGCACGCATGGCATCAATAAAGCCGTTCATGACCGCTGCAAGCTTAATTGGGTCTGTGTCTCGTTGACTTTGCACATACACTTCAAACCCGCCAGCAGAGCCTAAACCGCGTATCGCAGGGGGATTAACGGCTATCGCCAAGCCATCTGGCTGACTCATGCCAATTCCGAACAATTTCCCCACAATATCAGTCGCGCTAGTATCGCGCTCTTTCCAATCCTTGAGACGAACAAACATGGTGGCAGAGTTAGTTTTATTTGCACCTGTGAGCAATTCAAAACCATTCACCGCAAACTCATGTGCCACTGCTGGATCGTGTGCTATCGCAGACCTAATCGCTTCTGTGGTTTTGGATGTGCGGTTCAATGTTGCCCCGTCAGGCATGATAACAATAGTCACCACATAGCCTTGATCTTCAGCAGGCACAAAGCTACCCGGCACTACTCTAAACAACACAGCGACGATTGCCACAATCAAAGCGAACACTAATCCACCAACCAATTTATGTTTGAGCGTTTTGCTTACAGTGCCAGTATAGAAATTAGTCATGTGACCAAAGCCATGATTAAATTTTATAAAGAATGCATTTTTAGTATTAGATTTCTTTAAAATCATGGCGCAAAGTGCTGGTGTAAGTGTCAGCGCAACAATGCCTGAAATCACCACGGCAATCGCTACTGTTACCGCAAATTGTCTATATAACTCTCCTGCAATACCGCCTTGGAATGCAACTGGCACAAACACGGCGCAAAGCACGAGCACAATCGCAACAACGGCCGCTGACACCTGACTAATCGACTTGATAGCCGCAGGCAATGGCGCCATATTCTCCTCAGTCATCAAGCGCTCGGTATTTTCAAGCACTACAATGGCATCATCAACCACAATACCAATCGCCAAAATCATAGCGAATAAAGTCAGCAAGTTAATCGAGAAGCCGAACAGATAAAGCCCAGCGAAAGTACCGATTAAAGAGATAGGCACAGCAATGATAGGAATCAGCGTAGCGCGCCAGCTTTGCAAGAATAAAAACACTACTAACACAACCAATATCAAAGCTTCTGCAAAGGTGTGAAACACCTCGTTAATGGTCGCTTTAACAAAGTCACTTGTATCGTAAGGAATGCTATATTGCATCCCCGCTGGAAACTCAGCCTTGAGTTCTTCCATCTTTACCTTAATATTTTTGGCGGTATCAAGCGCGTTAGCGCCAGTTTGCAAGAAGATAGGAATCGCCACACCTGGGGTGCCATCAAGTGTTGAAGCCACGTTGTAATTTTGAGCACCGAGTTCAATACGTGCGACATCTTTTAGATATAGAACGCCATTTGGTCCATCAGCTTTAATGATGATATTGCCAAACTGCTCTGGGTCAATCAAACGTCCTTTTGCAGTGACGGTATAAACCAGCTGCTGAGATGATGGCGCTGGCTCCTGGCCTATCTTGCCTGCAGCATATTGATTGTTTTGCGAAGTAATCGCACTGGAGATATCTGTCGTACTAACTCCAAGCTGCGCCATGCGATCTGGACGAAGCCAAACGCGCATTGAATAATCTTGTCCGCCGAAAATAACTGCGTCCCCTACGCCTTTTACGCGCTTCATTTCGTCCATGACATTGAGCGTGGCGTAATTACTTAGAAATAGACGGTTATGGTTTTTATCTTTTGAAGTGAGCATTACCACAAGCAAAATATCATTCGATTTCTTTTGAACAATCAAACCGTTACGACGCACTTCGTCAGGCAAGCGTGGTGTTGCGATGTTAACCCGATTGCTGACGTTAAACGTTGCTTGGTCAACGTTTGTACCAATTTCAAAAGTTGCTGTGATGACTAAAGTGCCGCTGGAGTCAGCGCTAGAGTTAAAGTAAAGCAAGTTATCAACACCACTTAACTGCTCTTCAATTGGCGCAGCAACGGTTTTTGATAAAGTATCGGCGCTTGCACCAGGATAAACCGCGGTAATGGTCACCGTTGGCGGCGCAATTTGTGGGTATTGTGCGATTGGCAGCTTAAATGCAGCCGCCAAGCCAGCTAGCACAATAATAATTGATAGAACCGAAGCAAAAATTGGCCGCGTAATAAAAAATCGTGTGAAGTTTTTCATATTTGATTACTTAGCTTTAGCAGGATTAGCAGCAGGCATTGCCGGAGCTGAGCCAAATGGATGAGGATTCACAGGTGCACCAGGGCGTACTTTAATTAAATTATCCGCAATCACTTGGTCGCCTTCTTTTAGACCCTCAAGCACCACCCAATCATTACCTAGCCAGCCACCCTCTTTAATTGGGCGAACTGTGGCAACCACTTTGCCTTCTTTGTCTTTATCCGCCACAAATACAAATCTACCTTGATCGCCCGTTAGAACAGAGGTTTGCGGGATGAGGAATACGCCATTACGAACGCCCGTTGTAATACGCGCTCTTACGAATTGACCTGGCAATAATTGATGCTCGCCATTTTCAAAGGTCGCTCTCAATTGTTGGGTGCCTAGTTTAGGATCAACTTGGCTGGCTAAAAAATTTAACTTACCTTTTTGCTTATATTCAGTGCCATCAGGTAATAGCAGCGCAACTTCTTTTACATTTTTCTCAGTTAAATGCCCTCCTAGCGTCTTAATTTCGCTATCAGATAAGCTAAAGCGCACCCAAATTGGGGAGATTTGAGAAACTGTAGTGAGTAAACTGGTGTTAGCCGCCACTAACGCGCCTTCTGAAAATTGGAAACGACCTGAAACGCCTGTTAGTGGCGAAGTGACATTCGTGTAAGAAAGGTTTAGCTCCGCTTCTTTTACGTTGGCTAACGCTTGTTGAAGATTAGCCACTGAAGTGGCTTTGTCGCTCGTCGAATTATCGTATTCGCGCTGACTAATTGATTGGCTCGCTAACAAACCACGCAAACGCGACTCCTCACGTGCAGCCTGTTCAACCCGTGCTTGCTGGGCTGAGTAAGCCGCTTTAGCTTGTTGCAAAGCAATTTGATATGGTACTGGATCAATCAAAAACATAGTTTGACCGGCTTGTACTGAAGCCCCTTCGTCATAGACTCGCTTTAATAAAATACCGCCAACATGTGGACGAATTTCAACTTCCTTTGCACCTTCTGTTTGCGCGACCGCTTCAGCCGTAATCGGTACACTGATTGCTTTGACTGAAATGACACTCACAGGCATTACCATGCCGGGGCCTTGTGGCGCACCCTTTTCTTTTTTACCGCAGGCAACTAATCCTAAGCTTGTCACTGCGCAAATCATCAGAAAATGCGAAAAACTTGGTTTATTGCTGTCTTTTAGAAATAAAGCGGGCATTGATAACTCCATGTCTTTTAAGGGAATAGTTCAGATAATGCTTGTTTACATACAAAGTTGTATGTATATTATATAGAAACAAGCCCTTATGTAAATGTGTTTCGCATAATCAAAACTTAATGATTTACAAAGAGTTAATATTAAAAAATGGATCGATAAGCCGTGGTTAGACAAACCAAAGAAAATGCAGAAATCACTAGACAGCGAATTATTGATGCAGCGCGAAAAGTATTCCTATCACGGGGTGTAAGTCGCACCAGCATGGAACAAATCGCCGCAGAGGCTCGTGTTACCCGCGGGGCAGTGTATTGGCATTTCAGTAACAAGACTGAACTTTTTGGCGCGCTGCGCGAACAAGTCATACTCCCACTAATCGACCGAATGGATGATAGTCTTCTTATTGAAAACAATGATGATCCCATTGGTCAAATCGGCAAATTTCTTAGTGCTACCATCGACGCATTAAATGATTCTTCTGACACCCGTCAAACTTTTGAAATCATGATGGTGAAATGCGAATATGTAGACGATCTTTCAGTAGTGCTAGAGCAAACATTATCTAACTGCGAGCGTATTACTAAGAAAATAGAGCAATTGTATGAGCGCGCAAAAACCAAAGGCCAGCTTAAGACCATTGACTCCCCTGCCATCCTGTCGATGGACACGCATTTGTTCTTTAGTGGACTCATTCATTTATGGGTCAAAGATTTAGATCACAAACATTATCGCAATCAAGCCAAAGACTTAATTAATAACCACATCAATTTGCGTAGAAAATAAGCCTCGCATGGCTTATTATAGCGATCTTGTTTAAGTAGCTGCCCCAAGAAAGAATTTTGTGCCAAATTTTATAGTCGCCGCACTCTACAAGTTTGCAAAACTAACCGATTACCAGGCCATTCAGCCAAGCTTGCAGGACTTTTGTGTTGTTCACAATATTAAAGGTACGCTGTTGCTTGCTGAAGAAGGAATTAACGGCACGGTAGCAGGCAATCGCGCTGATATTGATGCGCTGATTCACTATCTAAAACAAGACGCTCGTTTAGCAGATTTAGAACACAAAGAATCATACGCGGATGAAATGCCGTTTTACCGCATGAAAGTTCGCCTTAAAAAAGAGATTGTGACTTTAGGCGTAAAAGGCATAGATCCAAACTACAAGGTGGGCACTTATGTAAAGCCTCAAGATTGGAATGCGCTAATTTCTGACCCTGATGTCATCTTAATTGATACCCGCAATGATTACGAATACGACATAGGCACTTTTAAAGGCGCAATCGACCCAAAAACAACGACTTTCCGGGAGTTCCCTGATTACGTCACTAAAAACCTAGATACCAAGCAACATAAAAAAGTGGCCATGTTTTGCACAGGCGGTATCCGCTGTGAAAAAGCTAGCTCCTATATGATGGAACAAGGCTTTAAAGAGGTTTATCACTTACAAGGCGGCATCCTCAAGTATCTAGAAGAGGTGCCGAAAGAAGAAAGTCTATGGGAAGGCGAATGTTTTGTATTTGATCAGCGCGTTTCTGTCAAACATGGCTTAGAGATCGGCGATTATGACCAATGCCATGCTTGTCGCCACCCGCTCTCACCTGATGAGATGCAAAGTGAACAATATGTCCCTGGCATCTCTTGCCCACACTGTGTTGATAAGCTTTCAGAAGAAAAACGAACGAGTGTGACTGAGCGTCAAAAACAAATAGCGCTAGCCAAAAAACGTGGTGAAGCGCACATTGGCAAAGTGATTAATAAAACAAACGATCATAAAACACATAAAGAAAAGCAATAAAACCTCACCTACTACCTAAGAAAATATAATGCAAGATATTGAATTTATAATAAATACTGAATATGTTGAGCTGTGCAATCTGCTCAAGTTGGTTGACTTAGCTGACAGCGGTGGTCGCGGTAAAGCGATGGTTGCCGAAGGCCTAGTGAAGGTAGATGGTGAGTTAGAACTTCGCAAAACTGCCAAAATAAAAGCTGGTCAAGTGATTGAATGCGAAGGTAAGCGCATATTGATTAGCGTAGACCCTAATGCGGAAATAAAACCACCAAAAGTGAAGGCCCCTAAAGTTCGCGGCAAGGGTCAACCAAACCGCCGTAGTGGCGCCGGCGTTAAGCCAACAGGTGCAAAATCTATAAAAAAGACTAGCACGAAGAAAACTGGCGTGGATGTAGAGAAAAAGTCACCATGGCACTAAAATCCACCATCTACAAAGCGGATCTTCAAGTATCGAACATGGATAGCAATTACTATGCTGCTCATAGTTTAACTCTTGCCAGACACCCATCTGAGACAGAAGAACGTTTAATGGTCAGATTGATTGCTTTTGCATTGTTTGCAAGCGAGTTACTGGCTTTTGGTAAAGGCTTAAGCGATGATGAAGAACCTGACCTGTGGCAAAAAGATTTAACTGGCGCAATTGAGCTTTGGATAGAAGTTGGCCTACCTGATGAGCGCGTTCTTCGCAAAGCTTGCGGACGGTCTAACCAAGTGGCGTTAATTTTATATGGTGGCCGCACCGCAGATATGTGGTGGGATCAAAATAGCAAAGCCCTTCTCAAGCTAGACAACTTAACTGTAATTAACTTGCCAAACACAGAAGAGCTGGCTGGCGCAGCTACTAGAAACATGAACCTCAGCTGCACGATGCAAGATAATGAAATGCTGGTGACACACGATGCAGGAAGTTTTACGCTTCTTCCTGCAGTATTAAAAACCTTTAACTAAGACTGCTTCTCCATAAACTCTTTATAAATATTCCGGTCTTTTAAGCATTCATGGCTTGTTTTATCTGGGCAAGACTCTCTAAGCTTGCAAAAACAAGTTTTAGCCAATATTTCCTCTAAGTGACTAAGTGATGTCTGGCTATTTTCTTGTGCTTGACTCATGTTTGTATCTTTCTTTAAGTGTCATCTCAATTACTTTAACTTTTTTTGGATGCTTGAGCCATTAAAATAGTTTCCACCTAACAAAAAGAACGGGAATTATTAAAGGATTCTTCTTCACAAAGACGCTAATCAGCGTGACAGAAGACCGCTTATTAGGCAAAATACTACTTTTACTTTTTTTGCTTTTAAGTGATCTGAAATATAAAAATCGCACGAAGCATAACACTCTGAAAACAAAAATATTTACGCTAAATAAGTTGATAAAAATCAAATATAGCGTGGATAGATGGAGAGATTCTTTATGTCAGCCCATGTAATTCCTTTCGAAAACCTGCGTAACGTTGATGTGCCTTCAGTTGGCGGCAAGAATGCATCACTAGGGGAAATGATTTCGCAGCTTTCTGCAAAAGGTGTTCGCGTACCTACCGGTTTCGCAACTACTGCCGATGCATACCGTGAGTTTTTGGCACAAAATGGTTTGGACGCCAAAATCGTGGCAACACTCGAATCACTAAACGTGGATGACACCATTGCATTAGCTAGCTGCGGCAAGCAAATTCGTGAATGGATTATGGCCGAACCGTTCCCGGCTGCACTTGAAAAAGCAATTGCAGAGAACTATGCAACATTGACAGCTAAGTCAGGCAACGGTGCCACCTTTGCAGTAAGGTCTTCTGCAACAGCTGAAGATTTGCCTGACGCTTCATTTGCTGGCCAACAAGAATCTTTCTTAAACATTCAAGGCTTGGATAACATCCTTCATGCCATTAAAGAAGTATTTGCTTCTTTATACAACGACCGCGCGATTTCTTACCGCGTTCACAAAGGCTTTGTTCATGCAGATGTGGCTTTATCTGCTGGCGTTCAACAAATGGTTCGTAGTGATATTGGATGTGCTGGCGTGATGTTTACTATCGACACTGAATCAGGCTTCCAGGACGTTGTATTCATCACATCATCATACGGCTTGGGCGAAACCGTGGTTCAAGGCGCAGTAAATCCTGACGAGTTCTATGTACATAAGCCACTATTAGCACAAGGTAAACCAGCCATTGTTCGACGCACCATGGGCTCCAAACTCATTAAAATGGTCTTTAGCGATGCAACACAAGCAGGCAAGAGCACAAACACAGTCGATGTAGACCCAGTTGATAGCGACCGTTATTCGCTGACAAATGAAGATATTCTAGAGTTGGCCAATTATGCGATGACGATTGAATCTCATTATGGGTGCCCTATGGATATCGAATGGGGTAAAAATGGCGTTGATAACAAGCTATACATCTTGCAAGCACGACCTGAGACTGTTAAATCACAAGAAGCGAATAACAACGTCACAGAAACCTTCACATTAGAAAAACACGCTGCTAAACCAATGGTTGTTGGCCGCGCTGTGACGCAGAAAATTGGCACAGGTCCTGTACGCATTGTGCTTGACCCAGCTGACATGCATTTAGTGCAACCAGGCGACGTATTGGTTGCTGACATGACTGACCCTAACTGGGAACCAGTGATGAAGCGTGCCAGTGCTTTGGTCACTAACCGTGGGGGGCGTACTTGCCACGCTGCGATTATCGCGCGTGAGTTAGGCATTCCAGCGATTGTTGGCTCTGTTAACGCAACTGATGTGTTACGTGAAGGTGAAGTGGTTACCGTTTCATGTGCGGAAGGTGAGTCCGGCTTCGTTTATCACGGCGCCCTTCCATTCTCAGTCAATACGCAAGCAACCGCAGCACTCAGCAAACCACCATGCAAAATCATGATGAACGTGGGTAACCCAGACATGGCGTTTGGCTTTGCTAAGACACCTAATGATGGCGTTGGCTTGGCGCGTTTAGAGTTCGTGATCAACAACATGGTTGGTATCCATCCAAAAGCGATTTTGAATGTTGATGCAATGCCTGCTCCTATGCAAACCATCATCAGGAACCGCGCTCGTGGTTATGCTAGTCCAACCGACTTTTACATTGATAAAGTTGCTGAAGGCGTTGCAACCATTGCGGCAGCGTTTTATCCAAAACCAGTGATTGTGCGCACATCTGACTTCAAGTCTAATGAGTACAAAAAGTTGGTTGGTGGGGATATTTATGAGCCCGATGAAGAAAATCCAATGATTGGCTTCCGCGGCGCCGCACGTTACATGGCAGAAGACTTTAAAGAGTGTTTTGCAATGGAATGTAAGGCAATGAAAAAAGTCCGTGACGAAATGGGCTTAGTGAACGTTGAAATCATGATTCCATTTGTACGCACCTTGGATGAAGCGAAAGCTGTGACTGAAATCTTAGCGGCTAACGGCTTAAAACGTGGCGAAAATAGCTTACGCCTTATCATGATGTGCGAAATCCCTTCCAATGCGCTTCTTGCTGAGCAATTCTTGGCTTATTTCGATGGCTTCTCTATTGGCTCTAACGATTTAACGCAACTAACGCTAGGCATGGACCGTGACTCTGGCATCCTTGCAGATGGATTTGATGAACGTAACGAGGCAGTAAAAGTATTACTGCGCATGGCGATCAGCACTGCAAACCGTTTAGGCAAGTACGTCGGCATTTGCGGCCAAGGCCCATCAGACCACCCAGACTTTGCGCAATGGTTAGTCGACGAAGGCATCCAATCGGTATCACTTAACCCTGATACTGTTGTTGCCACTTGGCAAAAATTGACACAAAAGTAAGCGTTAAATTTCGTGAAACGCTCAGCTTTATTTATTTCTGACAGCACTGGCATGACAGCCAGTGCATTGGGGAAATTGCTTGAGCATTTTCCGCATACTGAATTTACCCAAATTCGCTTACCTTTTACTGACACGCCAGAAAAAATTCAAATTGCTAAGACTGCGATTGCAAAAGCAACTGAGCAAGATGGTATTCGCCCAGTGGTCATTATGTCGCTTGGCAACTCAGAGCTTCGGACATCACTTAAACAGGTGGATGCTTATTACATCGATCTATTCAGTACATTTATTGATCCACTCGGTATAGAGCTAGGTGAACAACCATTAACAGGCTCTGGTATTGCTCACGGAGCAATGGGAAGCAACTATTCTGACCGCATGGAAGCAATTAACTTTACGCTTAACCATGACGACGGTATGACCAATAGTGGATTAGAAGAAGCCCAAGTCATTTTAGTGGGCGTTTCTCGCTGCGGAAAAACCCCAACCAGCATTTATTTAGCAATGCAATTTGGTATTAAAGCGGCTAACTATCCACTGATTCCTGAAGACTTTGAACGAGGTAGCTTGCCAGCAGCCTTGAGAAATCACATCCACAAGATATTTGGCTTAACAATTAAGCCTGAGCGACTTCACTCAGTGCGCAGCGAAAGAAGGCCAGATAGCAAATATGCATCACTAGAAAACTGCAAACAAGAAATTGCTACAGCTGAGGGCCTCATGCGTAATGCTGGCATTACTTGGGCTGACTCAACCAGCCGCTCTATTGAGGAGTTATCTGCAATCATCTTGCAACGACTAGGTATTCAGCAAAAATAAAGCCAAACCATCCTTAACCTCTAGATATTCCCTGAAATGCCTGAAATTAATGGCGGCTCATCCATCAAAGCAATCTGTTCACGCAGCTCCAATATCCTATCTTGCCAATACTGCTGGGTATTAAACCAAGTAAACGCAACTTTAAACGCAGGGTCATCCCAACGCCTTGCGAGCCATGCAGAGTAATGAATAAGACGTAAGGTTCTTAATGCTTCAATTAAGTGAAGCTCACGGGGATTGAAATCGTAAAAGTCTTCATAACCCAAAAGAATTTCATTCAATTGCTTCTGCATTTCATTTTGTTCGCCAGAGAGCATCATCCATAAGTCCTGGATGGCTGGCCCCATGCGACTATCATCAAAATCTACAAAGTGCGGCCCTGCCTCCGTCCATAGTAAATTGCCCATGTGACAATCACCGTGCAACCTAAGCAAAGCAACATCTCCAGCTCTGTCGTAACATCGCCTCACGCCATCTAAAGCCTGCGCAACAACGCCGCGATAAACGACCTCAAGCTCTTTAGGCATCATGCCTTCATTGAGTAAATACGCACTGAGTTCTTCGCCAAAAGTTTCGATGTTTAAGGTAGGGCGATGTTTAAAATGACTCAGCGCACCCACGCTATGAATCCGCCCAATAAAACGCCCTATCCATTCGAGGACGCCCTCTTGGTCTAGCTCAGGCGCTCTTCCACCATGCTTAGGGAAAATAGAGAAACGAAAGTCTTGATAAACAAACAATGTATTATCGTCAATTGAAGTTGGGGCAACTGCTGGAATTTCCGCATCCGCCAAACTTTGAACAAATGCATGCTCTTCAAGAATTGCGGCATCATCCCACCGGTGTGGGCGGTAAAACTTCGCCACGACAGGTGAATCATCTACAACGCCTACTTGATAAACGCGGTTCTCATAGCTATTTAGCGCAAGCAAGCGGCCGTCTGTAGCAATACCAACACTATCAACCGCATCAAGGATAAGATCTGGGGAAAGATTTGAAAACGGGATGGTAGTTTGAGCCATCCCGTATTTTACAACGTATTGCAGCTTACTTTAGGAATGGTTTGATTTTCCCCATTATTTCATCAGATGCAGGATCAACATCGCTAGTAAAAGCATATACCTGCTTGCCGCCAGGCAGGATGACGTACTTATAGAAATTCCACATTGGCACTTGCTTAGTGATGGCAATTAATTGTTTATAGAAGGGATTGGCGTTAGGCCCTGATACTGAGGTTTTAGAAATCATCGGAAACTTAACTGAATAAGTATTAATACAGAAATCACCAACCTCTTTATCGCTAGCAAGTTCCTGTCTGAAGTCATTAGATGGAAATCCTACGACCATTAGCCCTTTTGATTGGTAGCGCTTATACAGACTCTCTAAGGTTTCAAATTGAGGCGTAAAACCACATTTACTTGCAGTGTTAACAACCAGGATAGGCTTGTCTTGGTAATCGCATAAGTTAATCTTCCCGCCCTGCAATGTCGTAAATTGGTGATTATATAAATCAGGACAAGCGGCAAAACTAGCAGTAGATAAAGCCATCATTAAAACTCCCAAACAAATCTTCAACATATTTTTTCCTCAATATTAATACCATCAAAACATAATTAATATGACTAAGGTAAACTTGAATGGTTCATCAAAAAAGCATGGACAAGGCTTGTAGATAAACAGGCTAGGCGCTAATATTCAGCCATCAATTAAAAAGAGGTGCGTTGTGGAAATTCATGTTGGCGAGATATACGGCAAACAGACCACGGGCAAGTTTGTAATGTACAACGTGCTCAAGGTGAGCAAGAGCGTCATTACCCTTCAAAATATTGACAATCCATTGAGCTTGTTTGAAACAACCGCAGACAAACTAAGCGGAGCAGGTTATATCCGTATCAGCCAAACACCTTATATTGATTTAGACGCCTCAACGCCTAAGCGTCGCAAGGCAGCAAAGAAACCATCCCGTTGTCCACTGACTTTTGATTTTTTAGAGGATAGATCTGACAGCGAGCGCCCTTCCCCAATTATGCCGGACTTGTTTACCGCTTAATCCTGAGGCGGACCACCCCAAAGATCGTGTCCATCAGCATCGTAAATTTGCACTTCCACAAAATCACCAGGCGTTATGCCTTCAGCATCGGCCAAATACACAACTCCATCAATTTCTGGCGCATCAGCTTTAGTGCGTCCAATCGCTTCGATATTGCCTTCTTCGTCTTCTACAATCTCATCTACAAGCACGGTTTGCATGGTGCCGATTTTAGATTGCAACTTTGCAGCGCTAATCCGCTCTTGAACCTCCATAAAACGCGCTAGACGCTCTTTTTTTACTTCTTCAGGTACTTGGTCAGGAAGTGCATTGGCTGAAGCGCCATCGACTGCAGAATAGGTAAAGCAACCTACGCGATCCAATTGCGCTTCTTCTAAAAAATCGAGCAACATTTGGAAGTCATCTTCCGTTTCACCTGGAAAACCAGCAATGAAGGTACTGCGCACAGTAATATCTGGGCATATATCGCGCCAGGCCTTGATGCGCGCTAAGTTATTTTCACTACTTGCTGGACGCTTCATGGCTTTTAAAATACGCGGGCTAGCATGTTGGAATGGAACGTCCAAGTAAGGCAATATCAAGCCATCTGCCATTAATGGAATCACTTCATCAACATGTGGGTATGGATAAACATAGTGCAAACGCACCCAGACGCCTAAATCACTGAGTGATTTTGTTAACTCTGTCATACGCGTTTTAACTGGTCGACCATTCCAAAAGCCGCTTCGGTACTTCACATCCACACCATATGCCGAAGTGTCTTGAGAGATCACCAAGATTTCAGAAACGCCAGCATTCACAAGGTTTTCAGCTTCATTCAAGACTTCGCCAACAGGACGACTCACCAAGTCGCCACGCATGCTTGGAATAATACAGAAGCTACAACGGTGGTTACAGCCTTCGGAGATCTTTAAATAAGCATAATGGCTTGGCGTCAAACGTACGCCTTGTGGTGGCACTAAATCAACGTAAGGGTCATGCGGTTTAGGTAAATTAGCATGAACGGCTGTCATTACTTCTTCAAGCGCATGTGGCCCAGTCACGGCAAGCACACTAGGATGCGCCGTTTGCACAACACCGCTCTTAGCACCCAAGCAACCAGTTACAATCACTTTGCCATTTTTATTAATGGCTTCACCAATAGCATCCAGTGATTCCTCAACCGCGCTATCAATGAAGCCGCAAGTGTTCACCACGACCAAATCAGCGTCTTCATATGAGCCAGATATTTCATAGCCTTCTGCACGCAATTGGGTGAGAATACGCTCTGCATCTGAGCCGGCTTTAGGGCAACCAAGTGAAACGAAGCCAACTTTTGGTGTATTGTTTGAACTCATGGAAATTAACCTACTTAAATATTAAAAATGTACATCATTGCAATCGCTTGGCTTTACGTGACCTTTTTAATGGCTGCTACTGAAACTAGCATTACTGCGGGCATTCTTACTTTTTTCTTTTACGGCTTAATGCCTTGTGGATTGCTCATGTGGATATTAGGTACGCCACAACGTAAACGTAAAAAAGCGCTACTCGAGGAAGAACTTCGTCAGCCAAATAGATCCGATTCCCAAGCCGATTAAACCAACTTGTGCAAATGTTTCTTTCAGCTCAGTGCGTTTATGCAAGCCTGGGATTAAATCTGCAACCGCAACATAGAGCATGCTCGCCGCCGCTAGACCTAAGATTGTTGCAATCCAATTTTGTACCGTTTGCAAAGCAAAATAAGCTAATACTCCACCTACTACCGTCGCTAAGCTTGAAAATAAGTTAAACATCAACGCTTGTTTTTTGCTGTAACCTGAGTGCAGAAGAATTAAGAAATCGCCAACTTCCTGCGGAATTTCATGGGCAATAATCGCCATGGCGGTTACCGCGCCTAGCCTAATATCAATCATAAAGGCTGCGGCAATTAAAATACCATCTACAAAATTATGAAAAGTATCACCCACCATAATCATCATACCGCTTCGGCCTGAGTCATGGTGATGTCCATGTGAATGTGGCTTTACAATAGAGGGCGATTTGTGAGTAACCGCTTTGAATTTTGCGGTTTGATTGTCTGCATGATGCTGAACTTCATGTGCAGGACAATCATCCTCTGTATGCATAGCGTGGACTTCACAGTGCTCGCCGTGGCAGTGACGCCACAACACCAACTTTTCCAGCACAAAGAATAACAAAATGCCAAACAGCACTGTCGCTGCCATGCTTTCAACACTACTCGCCTCGTGGAAAGCATGCGGCAATATCTCAAGGAATACTGCCCCCAACATCGCGCCAATCGCATAGCTAATCAGCATTGGAATCCATTGGGTACGAGCATTGAGTGCTACCAAGCCAGCACACATGACACTAAGCGCCCCGCCAAGCAAGCTTGCTGAAATAATCCAAGTTAAGGTAGGTATGTGTGCGTTAAACATTTATTTTTTAGTTTCTTTATTGGATATGTCTTTATTTTAAATCTTATTGCCAGGCCGATATTATAAACGAGGTGTCAAGCCTTGCTCATTCAAACCAGATCATTGTTGCCATGCGACCTGTAAGACCATCGCGTCTAAATGAAAAATACCGGGATGGGTCGCTGTATGTACATTCTCCGCCGCCATAGATTTTATTAAGCCCCTGTTTATTCAAACGCTGTTTTGCAATCCCACATAAATCTCCTAGCCATTTATCGCCATAGGCTTTGAAAGCCTGATCAGCTTGAGCATCTTGCGCAATAAACGCTTCACGCACCTCACTGCCTACTTCAAAAGCATCGGGGCCTATCGCAGGACCTAACCATGCCATTAACTCTTCTGGTTCAACGCCCATCATTTTAATAGTAGCCTCAATCACGCCATCACATAAGCTACGCCAACCCGCATGGATAGAAGCAACTGCAGTGCCTTGCTGATTACATAGCAATACTGGCAAGCAATCGGCCGTCATGGTCACACAAACCACATTTTTATTTTTACTAAACGATGCATCCGCATCTTGAACACACATGCTTTTAGTTGCATCAATCACTTCAACACCATGTACTTGATTAAGCCATACAGGCTCGGAAGGCAAATAGTCACTTAGTAATTGGCGATTTTTTGCAACCGCCAAACCATCATCTTGCACATGCAAACCAAGATTTAGGCTGCCATATGGCGCAACACTATAGCCCCCTAGCCGAGTCGTTTGTATCGCTTTCACATTGACTGGTGATGGCCAATCTGGAATGATGAAGTCAACCTTACTCAATATCCTCTTCACCCTCTTCAAGTGGTTCTAGATCGGCGTCCAATTCACATTCGTCATCGAATTCATCATCTTCGTAATCCTCATCAGACAAATAAGGATCTTCACTAAACTCAAATGGTTCTTCAAGCGGTGCATCCTCATGACGCATGGCCTCTAGTAAAGCTTTCATGTCATCAGCCAATTCTATCTGCCATTCAATTGGCTCATTAGTGGCAGGATGGATTAAGCCTAACTTGATCGCATGCAAAGCTTGTCTATCAAAGCCCTGAACAAAGTCTCTGAGTGTTTGTGTCATCGCCTTTAATGGAATGATGCCTTTATACCCATAAACAGTATCACCAACAATTGGCGCTTTTAAAAATTGCATGTGCACACGAATTTGATGAGTTCGTCCTGTCTCTAGGTTACAACGCATATAGGTATGGACTGCAAAACGTTCTAACACTTCATAGCGCGTCACCGCTGGCTTACCCATCTTATTAATCGCCATTTTAGTGCGCGAGTGTGAATGGCGACCAATTGGTTGGTCTATCTTGCCGTTGCGCCACACCTGCCCCCAAACAATGGTGCGATATTCGCGTTTAACGGTGCGAGCCTGTAACTGTCTTACAAGATTGGTTTGCGCGGTCAATGTTTTAGCAATCACCAACAAGCCGCTGGTATCTTTGTCTAAACGATGCACAATCCCAGCTCGCGGCAGATCTTTAGATTGAGGCACATGATGAAGAATGGCATTAAGCAAGGTACCATCCCAATTACCAGCTGCTGGATGCACCACCATACCCGCTGGTTTATTAACCACAAGTATATGATCATCTTCATAAACAATATTCAGGGGAATATCTTGTGCGAGAAAGGCGCTTACTTCCGGTTTTTCTTGTGCATGCACTAAAACTTTTTCCCCACCCCAAACTTTGTTCTTTGCGGAACTAGCTTCACCATTTAAGGTAACTAAGCCGTCTTTAATCCAAGATTGAAGACGTGAACGAGAATGCTCTGGCAACATGCGCTGTAAAGCTTGGTCTAGTCGCAATCCTCCCAAATCTTGTGGGATAATAAGAGCAATAGGTGTGTTTTGTGTCATCAGTTATAATCAGTTTTAAATTAAATCAATCAATTTTTTAGGTATTCAATCAATGAAATACAGTTTAGCGTTTTTTGTAGCAATTTGGCTCACAGGTTGTAGTATTTTCGGCGCACCTACTGAGCTCGATGAAACAAAATCTTGGCCTGCTGAGCGCCTCTATCAAGAAGCTGCCACTAAGATGCGTGACCGCGACTACGAAAAAGGTATTAAGTATTTCAAAATACTGGAGTCTCGTTATCCCCACGGCAAATATGCAGCACAAGCTCAATTAGAAACGGCTTATGCGTATTACAAAAAATCAGACCCGGCCTCCTGTACTGCTGCTGCTGAGCGTTTTATCAAGCTACATCCCAACCACCCTAATGTTGACTATGCATACTATATGCGAGGCCTTGCAAGCTTCACAGAGCGGGGTGTTGTAGATAAATTAACTAGCCAGGAAATTAACGACCGCGACCCTAAAGCAATGAATGCCTCATTCCTGGCATTCAAGGAACTCATTACTCGCTACCCTGATAGCCGTTATGCAAAAGACAGCGCATTACGTATGACCTATCTTGTAAACGCTTTAGCAGCCCACGAACTTCATGTGGCTCGTTACTACATGAAACGACAAGCTTACTTAGCTTCTGTTAACCGTTGCAAATACGTGCTTGAGAATTACCCTCAATCAACAAGCCTAGAAGAAGCATTAGTCATTATGGTGAGCGCCTATGACTTCCTTCAAATGCAAGATCTAAAAGAAGACACAATGCGCGTTCTCAAGGTCAATTACCCAAACAGCAAAATGCTCGGCAAAGGCGTACCTGATGATGAGCGCGTATGGTGGAAATTTTGGGATAGTTTATAAACTAACCTCATAAAACTCCTATAAAAACAAAAAATTAAGCACCGCGATGTAGGCGGTGCTTTTTTATTGCCCTTATCTTTATTTACGGTCTCTTTTTCTTAGGCGCTTTTTTCGCAATCTCAAGCCCAGAAGCTTTATGCTTACCTTGCTTCTCTTCATCGTTCTTGCGCGCATTTAATTCAGCACGCTGGGCCGTCTTACGACGACGCATACTCACAATGCCCTCACCTTGCACGCGTTTATCTGGCTCAGCAAATGGATTATCACCTTGATTAAACTGCACTCTCAAAGGCGTGCCTGTGAGTTGAAATGTCTTACGAAAAACGCCCTCTAAAAAGCGTTTGTAGGTATCTTTAACACCATCAACGTGATTGCCGTGAATGACCACAATCGGTGGATTGCTACCGCCTTGGTGGGCATAGCGCAGTTTTGGACGAATGCCTTTACTAATTGGCGGCTGATGTTGCGCAATAGCATCAATCAATACACGCGTTAACTGCGGAGTGGATAGCTTAGCCATTGCAGCTTTGTAAGCACCATCTACTGATGTAAATAGCTCTGGTAAGCCTTTTTTGCGCAATGCTGAAATGTAATGAAATTTTGCAAAATCCAAAAATTGAAGCTTGCGATCAATCTCACGCTTAATCCAGTCGCGCTGATCTTCTTTCAAGCCATCCCATTTATTAATGGCAACCACCAAAGCACGGCCCGTTTCAAGAATATACGCAGCAACGTGTGCATCTTGTTCTGTAATACCTTCTTGGGCGTCTACCACCAAGATAGCGACGTTTGCCTCTTCAATCGCCTGAATGGTTTTAATGACTGAGAATTTCTCAATCGCTTCGAACACTTTGCCGCGCTTACGCACACCAGCAGTGTCGATAATCGTGTAATGTTTACCGTTCTTTTCTAAATCAATATAAATTGAATCACGCGTTGTCCCTGGTTGGTCAAACGCGATTACACGTTCCTCGCCGAGTAAAGCATTGACCAACGTTGACTTTCCTACGTTAGGACGACCAACAATCGCTACTTTAGGTGCATCCTCTTCATTAAATGGCGATGCTTCTTCAGGCTCGGCAAATGGCTCGAGCGCCAACTCAACCAAATCACGCACCCCTTCACCATGTGCTGATGAAATAGACAGTGGATCACCCAAACCTAATTCGTGAAATTCTGCGCTGACAACAGCGCGCTGCATGCCCTCTGTTTTATTTACGGCCAGTAAAACTGGTCGCTGACTTTTGCGTAAGCGATTTGCAATTACCTTATCTTGCGGGCTTACCCCTTGACGGCCATCTACTACAAAAACAATCACATCAGCTTCATCAATGGCGAGTAACGTTTGACGCGCCATTTCTTTCATAATGCCGCTTTCAGCTGTGGGTTCAAACCCACCTGTATCAACCACTAAAAATGGCTTATCCCCGCCCACACCTCTGCCGTAATGACGGTCACGTGTCAAACCAGGAAGGTCTGCTACAAGCGCGTCACGGCTTTTAGTGAGTCGGTTAAAAAGAGTGGATTTGCCGACATTTGGTCGACCAACTAAAACAATGGTAGGTAGCATGTATTACTTAATTGAGATGGCGAAAATGCCACCTTTTCTGGTTTGTGTAATGATGATACTTGAACCAACTGCAAGCATTTGAGGCATGATTGCTGAGTTTTCTAATTGTAGTCTTGCAGCAAAAGATCCATCTTCACGATTTAGGAAGTGAACATAGCCCTCAACGTCTCCGAGTGCAATTAGATTTCCCATCGGTAATGGTGCTGATATACGGCGTTGTTTTAGATCTCCCTGGCGCCAGAATGTTTTGCCTGTACTGAAATCAAGGGCATAAATAGCACTGTTGGCGTGCGTGACGTAAACTTTCGCATCTTCAGCATTTAAACCTGTATAACTAGAAATGTCTCTAGACCAGGCCAAACGCCCTGAGGCGCGGTCTACTGCTGCTACTTTACCTTGGTACGCAACTGCATACACTAGACTGCCATCAACAACTGGCATGCTGGTAATATCTGCAATCCGCTCAATCTCTGTCGTTCCTTTAGGTTGCGCCACAGAAACTTCCCAAATAACTTTACCATCTTCCACACGCAATGCGATTAATTTACCGCCAGCAAAGCCTGCGTAAGCTGCGCCGCCTTCAAGCGCTACACCAGCACTACTTCTCAAGGACAATGCGGGTGTTGCACGTTCATAAACCCATTTTCTAGATCCATCCACAGCATTTAGGCCGTAAATACGGCTATCGCCACAACGCACAACGACCACACCATAATCCGCCTTTGGCGAACTCAGCACTTGACTACTTACTTTAGATTTCCAAAGAAGCTTGCCTGAAAGATCGTAAGCCAAGACGTAACCTTTGGCCGTCCCTAGCAACAATAAATTGCCACCCAGCCCAACGCCACCGGTTAGCGGCTCACCTGAGTTTATTCTCCATATTTGTTTTCCATCAGCTACGCTGAGCTTGGTGATTTCCCCGTTTGCACTTGCAGCGTACAAGAAACCATTGTCAGATTGCGTTGTGAAGTCTGCATCTAAGCTATCCCCTAATTGGGCACTCCATAATAGTTTCACTTGTGCTGTGGTTTTAATCTCATTGAGCTCAGATGGTGTCTCATTGATCTCACGACCGAATAAGCGCTCTGACATGTCATCCTTTAAATCGGTGATCGATGTACAAGCACTTAGCGAGATTAGACTGAATAAAACAACTATATTAAAAAATCTCAACACTAGTTCCCCAAAACTTCTAATTTATGCTGAGTGAATTTCACAAGCCGTCCTTGTGAGTCTAGTTTTTCCAATGCTTCTTTATATGCGACTTTTGCATCAGCAGGCTTGCCAAGAGCGACTAAAACATCTCCCTTTAAATCAGCAAATAGACCGTCGAATCCATCGGTATGTTTTTCATTAAGTGTTTTGAGTGCGCCAGCGTAATCTTTTTCTTCAAACTGCAATGAAGCTAGCTCTATCAATGCCATCGCTTGAATTGCATCTTCTTTTGCATGCTTAGTAGACCACTCTAATTGTGACTTAGCGCTTTTGATTTCATGCGCTTGAAAATTTGCTTTAGCAGCGGTTAATGCAGCACGTCCAGCATAAGGTGTGCTTGGAAATTTATCCATTAGATCAGCAGAAACCAATTGAATTGCTTTAAGGTTTTTAGCATCCGTAATATCTAGCTTCAGTAGATTTTCGTATTGGGCTGACGCTTTTAAAGATTGTTGATCTTGATAATATTGCCAGCCTTGATATCCTAAATAACCAACAACCAAAACAGTTACCAATGTCAGTGCTTTTTTACCGTGCAGTTTCCACCAAGCTTTAAACTCGTCTAACTGCTCTTGTTCTTCTAAATCGTATGCCATGCTAATTTCCTTACTTAATCCCGTTTATCAAAATTTTTACTTTAATTTAGCGCATGTTATCCACGATGGCTTTTTTGTCCTGGAATAGCTTTAAGCAGATTCTGAGTATATTGTTGCTTAGGAGACTCATAAACTTCATGAACACTCCCTCTTTCAACGATTTTCCCTTGATACATGACTGCTATTTCATCGGCAATATGGCGAACGACACGCAGATCGTGGCTAATAAAGATATAACTTAAGGACATCTCTTGTTGCAATTCCTTTAACAGCAAAATGATCTGAGCTTGAATTGAAACATCTAGCGCCGAAACAGGTTCGTCACACACAACCACTTTTGGTGAGAGCACTAGTGCTCTTGCGATACCAATACGCTGACGTTGCCCACCTGAAAACTCATGCGGGTATTTCTGCATATCCACTTCTGCAAGTCCGACACGCTTAAGCATATTTAATGCTTTTTCAAAACGCTCATCCTTGTTGCCAAGCCCATGAATTAACAAGCCTTCCTCTACAATTTCACCCACCTTCATTCTAGGGTTAAGTGAAGCAAAAGGATCCTGGAAAATCATTTGCAAATATCGACGTTGGTATCTTAACTCTTTTGCAGGCAAGTCTGCCAAATCACGGCCTAGAAAAAATACCGAGCCACCATCTAAGGGTTGCAATTGTAACAGACATCTCGCTAACGTGGATTTGCCACTGCCAGATTCTCCAACCACCGCCAAGGTGCTTGAGTGACGTAATTCCAAGCTAACATTATCAAGCGCTTTAACTTGTGTCGTCCCAAAACCAAAGCGACCAGAACGCTGAGTGTAAAATTTATTAAGATCACGTGCTTTTAAAATAAACTCACTCATGTTGGCACCTGTTCATTTTTAAGCCATGCATAATCTATAGGTTTAAGTGGCTTTTTCCCTTCAGCGTCTGGCACGCAAGCCAACAAGGCTTTTGTGTAAGGATGCGCAGGGTTATTTAACACCTGAGCAACTGTGCCCGCCTCCACCACTTCACCGCGGAACATTACAACCACATCATCAGCAACATCAGCTACCACACCAAAATCGTGTGTAATCAGCAACATGCCCATATTCATACTTGTTTTAAGGCTGTCTAATAAGGTCAAGATTTGGGCTTGAACAGTAACATCCAAAGCTGTTGTAGGCTCATCAGCAATCAACATTAATGGTGCGCAGGCAATACTCATTGCAATCATTACGCGCTGTCTTTGCCCGCCAGAAAGCTCATCAGGATAGCTATTAGCACGATGTGCTGGAATGCCTACCTGCTCAAGCAGGGCAGTAACCTTCTCTTTTAATAGATCACCTTTAAGCCCAAGATGAACAGTCAATGGCTCTCCTATTTGATAGCCTATTGTTAACACAGGATTTAGTGATGTCATTGGCTCTTGAAAAATCATGCCGATTTGACGACCACGAATTTTTCGCATTTCCTCAGCACTAAAGTCTGCTAAATCTTGGCCTTTGAATAAAACACGTCCGCTTGTTTGCAATAATTGCTTTGATAACAATCCCATCACCGAAAGCGCCGTTAAGCTTTTGCCACTGCCCGACTCACCTACCACACATGTGGTTTTTCCTGGTTCAATCGAAAGTGATACATTACTCACCAATTCGCGATTTGGTGCATTCGCAGGACAGATTGTCAGTGCTTCAATTTTGAGAAGTTCGGCCATAACACCTATTTAATTCGCTTTTATTAATGTAATTGCTTGCGCCAAGTCAAGTTTAACTTGTTCGCCAGCCCACAGCATCGGCTTTACTGCAACTTGATTGGCTTGCACTTCATCGTCGCCCAAGATAAGTGCAAATCGAGCGCCGCTTCTATCAGCTTTTTTCATTTGTGATTTAAAGCTACCGCCGCCAGCATGAGTGACGACAGACAAACCAGCATCACGCAATTCTTCAGCCAGCTTAGCTGATACAGATTCTGCTAGCTCACCAACATTGACTAAATATACATCTGGGTTGGATTCAGCAGTAACGCCATACTCTTGCATTAGCAAAAATACACGCTCCAAGCCAATACCAAAACCGCAAGCGGGTGTTGCATCACCACCCAATCTGGATACTAAACTGTTGTAACGACCACCACCAGCGATCGTACCTTGGCTTCCAAGTTTAGTCGTCACCCACTCAAAAACCGTGCGATTATAGTAATCTAAACCGCGCACTAATCTTGAATTTAATTTGTAGGCAACGCCTACCTCGTCCAACTTATTACACAGACCTGTAAAGTGGGCACGAGTTTCGTCACCTAAATAATCGATAAGTTTCGGCGCATCTTCTATCATGTCTTGCATGCGTGGATTTTTACTATCCAAAATACGAAGCGGATTGCTATGCAAGCGGCGTCTCGCGTCTTCATCCAGTAAATCAGTATGTTGCTCAAAATAAGCAATCAGTGACTTTCTGAACTCAGCACGCTCTTCAGCATCGCCTATGCTATTTAGCTGGAGCTCAACATCATCAATGCCAAGCGCTTTCCATAATCGCGCTAATAAAATTATTTGTTCGGCATCGACATCGGGGCCATCAAAACCAAAGGCCTCAACACCAATTTGATGGAATTGACGTTGGCGGCCTTTTTGCACATTTTCGTGTCTAAACATTGGACCGGTATACCATAAGCGCTGTGGCCCATTGTAGGTAAGGTTATGTTCAACCACCGCCCTTACACAGCCCGCCGTTCCTTCTGGTCGTAAGGTCAGCTTGTCGCCATTAAGCCCATCCTCCCATGAGTACATTTCTTTTTCGACAATATCCGTATGCTCACCCACGCTACGAGTAAACAAATCCGTAGGCTCAATAATCGGCAAGCGAATATTACGATAACCATATTGGCTAAGTACTAGACGAGCAGTATCTTCCAGCTTTTGCCATAGCGGCGTCATTTCGGGCAGGATGTCGTAAAAACCTTTAATGCTCTGAAATTTTGTGTGTTTAGTTTGTTGCGTCATAAATACTTAGGATGATCATTAAATAGATTTAATTGAAATTATTTTAGTTTGACTGCGAAGTTTGCCGCCTTCAGCATAGTTATGCTCTACATACTTTTCCACAATCGCTTGAAACTCTTCTGCAATAGCATCGCCTTTAAGCGTCACGGTCTTTTCGCCATCCACAAAAACAGGCGCAACTGGCACTTCACCAGTCCCTGGCAAGCTAATACCAATGTTAGCTAATTTAGACTCACCTGGACCATTAACCACACATCCCATCACAGCCACACTCATGGACTCAACACCGGGATATTGCTTACGCCATACCGGCATTTGCTCACGTAAATAGCGCTGAATATTTTGTGCTAACTCTTGAAAATAAGTTGATGTCGTACGTCCGCAACCCGGGCAAGCTGTCACTAACGGGGTGAATGAGCGTATGCCCATGGTTTGTAAAATCTCTTGAGCAACAACGACCTCTTTAGTGCGAGACTCACCTGGTTCAGGCGTCAAACTTACACGTATGGTATCTCCAATGCCTTCTTGTAGCAGCAAAGAAAGAGCAGCCGTTGAAGCGACTATGCCTTTAGAACCCATTCCCGCCTCAGTAAGGCCTAAATGTAAAGGATAATCGCATCGCTTTGCTAAATCACGATAAACGAGCACCAAATCTTGTACATCACTCACCTTGCATGAAATGGTAATTTTATTGTGCGCGAGGCCAATATCTTCAGCCTGTTTAGCGCTTTCAAGGGCTGATTGGATTAATGCTTCGCGCATTAAAGCATCTGATGATAATGGATGGGCAGAAATTGCATTTTCATCCATCATCTTTGCCATTTTTTCTTGATCCAAACTACCCCAATTCACACCGATACGCACAGGTTTATCGTATTGAATTGCTGTTTCAATCATGGCTGAGAATTGCTCATCACGCTTAGAGCCTTTACCAACATTGCCTGGGTTAATACGATACTTTGCTAAAGCTTCGGCACAGTCAGGGTAAGTGCTGAGCAATTTATGGCCGTTGTAATGGAAATCCCCAACCAGCGGCACTGGACATCCTTGCGCATCTAATTGCTGACGAATATTCGCCACTTGCGCCGCGGCTTCTGGTGAATTCACTGTAATACGTACAATTTCAGAACCCGCCTGCCAAAGCTCGATGATCTGCTTAACCGTTGATGCCGCATCAGCCGTATCGGTATTGGTCATGGACTGAACGACAACAGGCGAATTACCACCAAGCGCAACATTACCTATCAGCACTTGCTGACATAGGCGCCTTGCAATAGATGTCTTAGAAGCGCTCATTAATGATCACCCACCGTGATACGCGCCATATTGTTATAGGTGCTTGGAGTCAAATCGATCGTTTCGCCATTGAAAATCACTTGGGTAGCACTTGCATTACCTATATGGAATTTAAGCGGTGGCAGCCCGTCTACATACTCCTCGGTGCCTGCTTTAGCTAATTTACTAAACACAGTTTTACCATTTTTATCCTGCACACCAATCCATGATGAACCAGTTAGTAGCAGCTTCACTCTGACAAATCCATTTGTAACTGCTGATGTTTTAGCAGGTTCGGATTTTACTGGCTCAGGTTTTACTGCAGCAGCAGAAATGGTTTGCTCTGTAGGCTTGTCTAAAGTTGCTTTTAACTCAGGTTTTGTCACAAGGCCAACCGTTTCTGTCACTTTTGGTAATGCAATTTCAGTCATTGTCGTTTCAGTTTTCGCTGAAGCTTCAGGCGAAGCAGCCTCCGGCAAAGGTTCTGGCGTTACATTCTGCTCCATGCTAACCGTGGGCAATGGACGATCAGGCGTATTGGAATTGCTTTGGTAAGCCCATATCTTGTAAGCCACCCAAACAAAAAGAGCTGCAATTAATAAAACACCAAAAATTAAAGTAGTTAACTTACTCACACCACCGTCAACTAATTTATCGACGCCAACATTCTTGTAAGTAATGGATTGAGATTGTTCCTGCGGGTACATCCCAAGGTGGACATCAAGCAAAGGCTGAGGGTCTATTGTTAAAAATCTCGCATAACTCTTGATAAAACCCCGAACGAAGATCGTACTACCAAAGATACTAAAATCATCGGCCTCTAAAGCATTGATTTGCTTCTTACTCAATCGTAAGCGTAAAGCAACCTCTTCAACACTTAACTTTTGTGCTTCTCTTGCGTCGCGTAACGTTACTCCGATTAATACCCTGCTACCTAGTTCTTGATCCATCATCAACTCCCTGATAATAAGGACTGTGTTTGCGGCGCATCTGGATAGTTTCTCTTTAGCACAAGCGCAAAGCTTGATTCCGCATCTTTATTGCCTAATTGGCGCTCTACTCTAATTCCCAGCCATAACATTTCAGGCGTAGGGTTGTTCGCTAGGGCATTTCTCATTGCATTCTGAGCAAGTTCATACTGCTTTTTATCGAAGTAAATTTTAGCTAACTGGTAGGCCGTATTATGCAGAAGTGGCTGATTTTGAAGTGCCAAGCTGAAAAAATGTTCAGCACCATTCACATCAGACTTTTTAAGGGAACAATAACCAGCATTTGTATATGCAATAAAAGGAGTTACATAAAGTGGGTTCTTGGCGGCATCCTGAAACTGCACGATAGACTCATCAACGCGATTGCGTGAACAAAGGAACGAACCATAATTGTTATGCGCTTCAGAATTTTTGGCATCTAAAGTAATAGATTTTTGGAAATTTAGTTCGGCCTTGGTATCTTCATTAATAGCCGCATAAGTCATCGCCAACCCGTTGTATCCAGGTGAGTAATTTTTATCCAGCTCTATTGATTTCATAAACTCATTAAGCGCAATGGTCATTTGACCTTGCTGATAATAACTAGAGCCACGATCAGCATGTATACGTGCAGCTCCTTGATTATTGTTATCGCTCGAGATCAATCCCGCGCCAGATTGATTCACACATGCGCTGAGCACCAGCACTATCAATACAAAGCACTTGCGCATCACATTCTCTCCAAAACAATTGGGCGCGTAGATCGTTTTGTTTTGTCTTGGACTTGCCCTGCCAATTGACCACAAGCAGCATCAATATCATCACCGCGCGTTTTGCGGGTGGTGACGATATGGCCAGCCTGCATCAAAATATCTCTAAACCTGCGAATATTATCTGGTCGTGACGTTTCGTAACCGCTGTGTGGGAATGGATTAAACGGGATTAAATTGAATTTACAAGGCACATCTTTCACCAAATTCAATAGCTCTTTGGCATGATCAAAGCTGTCATTAACGCCATCAAGCATCACATACTCGAAAGTTACAAAATCTCGTGGCGCTTTGACTAAATAGCGCTGACAAGCAGCCATCAACTCTTTGAGCGGATATTTTTTATTGATAGGCACAATCACATTTCGCAGCGCATCGTTTGGCGCGTGCAATGAAACCGCTAAGGCCACAGGACAATCTTCTTTCAATCTATCCATGGCTGGCACTACGCCACTGGTTGAAAGTGTCACGCGACGTCGACTCAAACAATATGCAGAGTCATCCAACATAATTTGCATGGCAGTGACGACATTATCGTAATTAGTGAGCGGCTCACCCATGCCCATCATCACGACATTGCTAATAATACGCTCGCTCATTGGGAGCATGCCGTAATCGGGATCTTGTCTAAGCGAATGGTTAGCTAACCACAACTGACCAATAATCTCAGATACGCTGAGATTACGGTTAAAACCTTGGCGGCCTGTTGAACAAAACGTACACTCAAGAGCACAACCGACTTGTGATGAAATACACAAAGTACCTCTATCGTCTTCTGGGATAAACACGGTTTCTACACCGTTGCCAGTACCAGCACCCACCAACCACTTGCGCGTTCCATCATTGGAAACCTGCTCAAGCTGAACGTTGGGAGGGGTGATGGTAGTCGTGGCGGCTAATTTCTCACGTAGAGATTTAGCAATATCGGTCATCTGCTCAAAATCATTCACCCCAAAGTGATGCATCCAGCGCATCAACTGTTTAGCGCGAAAAGGCTTCTCGCCTAATGCTACAAAGTATTCGGCGAGTTGCGCTTGGTTAAAATCGAGCAGATTAATCATCAACTACGATTACTTACCGAAGAAGTAAGCGATTTCGATTGCTGCATTTTCAGCAGAGTCAGAACCGTGAACAGCGTTAGCATCAATGCTTTCAGCAAAGTCAGCACGAATAGTTCCAGCAGCAGCGTCTTTAGGGTTAGTTGCGCCCATCAAATCACGATTTTTCAATACAGCGCCTTCGCCTTCAAGCGCTTGAATCATTACTGGACCTGAAATCATGAATTTAACCAAGTCAGCAAAGAATGGACGCTCTTTGTGAACAGCGTAGAAGCCTTCAGCTTCAGCTTGAGACAATTGTGCCATTTTAGCTGCAACGATTTTCAAACCAGCGTTTTCAAAACGTGAGTAGATTTGACCAATCACATTTTTAGCAACTGCGTCAGGTTTGATGATAGATAAAGTACGTTCTAAAGCCATAATTACTCCAAAAAATTAACATTACAAAAACAACAAAAAAACTCCAAATCCAATTGCGATTTAGAAAGAAAAATGGGTTGCAAATCTATAAAACATAAAGACCGCTAAAATAACATTTTAACGGTCTTTAATAAAGCTAAAACAACAAGATTAAGCTACTTCAAGCTTCTTTGACGGCGCACCTCATAAAGACAAATTCCACTCGCCACAGAAACATTCAAACTTTCCACACTGCCAAACATAGGAATACTAACCAAAGCATCACACGTTTCTTCAGTTAAACGGCGCAAACCTGTGCCTTCGGCACCTAACACCAATGCCACAGGTCCATCGAATTTCGTAGCGAGCAAATCATGCTCTGCTTCTGCTGAAGCACCAATCACAAACACGCCAGCCTCCTGAAGCTCCCGAATTGTGCGAGCTAAATTAGTGACTGCCAAAAATGGCACTGTTTCAGCCGCACCACAAGCCACCTTACGGACAGTGGCGTTCAGGCCCACCGCCCTGTCTTTAGGGGCAATCACCGCATGAACGCCCATCGCATCTGCCACACGCAAACACGCCCCTAGGTTATGAGGATCTTCGACACCATCTAGGATTAAAAAGAATGGCGGCTCTTTGAGACCAGACTCCAAAATGTCGTATATATCCTTGTATGGAATTGGCGTATCCACTACACGCGCAATCACCCCCTGGTGACGACCATTCATGCCCGCAAGACCGTCTAAACGTGCCCTATCCACCTCCATCGTACGAACATTGGCTTGCTCAGCAAGACTCAACAAATCCTTCATGCGCGCATCAATGCGGTCGCGGTCAATCAAGATCTCTTGCACGCTCGCGCCATGCTGACGAAGACGGCTTAAAACGGCATGGAAACCAAATAAAATTCTTGCATCAGTCATTACTTAAAACCTTTACTTTTAATATTATTCTTAACTTAGCCTATTACTTTTTTCTTGGCGCTGACTTTGCTGGACGTGATTTTGAGCCTGCATTAGGCTTGGATGAAGCGCTACCAGCATTGTGACTGCGACTTTTATTAGCATTTGCCTTTTTAGCACGACTAGACTTTGGCGCGCTGTTTTTATCCCAAGGCGCAGATACTTTTAAGGTTTTTCTTTCCTGCTGATTAACTTCAACCTTTGTCGTGGCTTTTTTATCGCCAACTTTATTACGGTAACGTTCAGGCAAGATTGAGTCTTCCTCGCTAATCGGCGTGAGTTTATTAGTATCCGCCAATACAAAGTCAATACGCGATGTTTCTAAGTCAACGCGACTCACTTTAACGCGCAATCTGTCCCCCAAGCGATACTTCATCCCAGTACGCTCGCCCGCCATCTCATGGCGCGCTTTATCAAAGTTAAAGTAATCGTTGCCTAGCTCAGTCACATGCAGCAAGCCTTCCACATACACACCATCCAGCGCCACAAATAAGCCAAAGCTCGTCACGCCAGCCACAGTACCATCGTACTCTTCGCCAATCTTATCTTGCATGTAGAAGCATTTGAGCCAAGCTTGCACGTCTCGTGTGGCATCATCGGCACGACGCTCAGTCATTGAGCAATGCTGACCTAGTTGATGGAAGTCTCCACCTTGATAACGCTCACCTTTAAGCACTGCTTTAATCGCACGATGAATAATCAAATCTGGGTAACGACGAATTGGTGACGTGAAGTGTGCATAAGCCTCATAGGCCAAGCCGAAGTGACCAACGTTATCTGGGCTATAAACAGCTTGCTGCATTGAGCGTAGCAAAACGGTTTGTAACAACTGCTCATCCGGACGGCCTTTAATACGCGCCAAGAGCTTACCGTAGTCTTTTGCGTGTGGTGTATCGCCGCCACCCACACCAAAGCCAAACTCGCCCATAAAGGTGCGCAAAGCTTCTAGCTTTTCAGGGGTTGGGCCTTCGTGAATACGGTAAAGTGCAGGATGCTCATGTGTCTTTAAGAAATCAGCCGCACAAACATTCGCCGCTAACATACACTCTTCAATTAAACGATGCGCATCATTACGCATCGTTGGCTCAATACGATCAATTTTTCCATTTTCGTTGAATACCATCAGTGTTTCTTGGCTGTCAAACTCAATGGCGCCTCGCTTTTCACGCACAGCCAATGACAGTTTGTAGAAGCTATTTAAGTTCTCTAAATGGGGCACTAACCATGCGTATTCTTTTGCCAACTCACCATCTGGTTGCGTCAAAATTTCATGTACTTTGGTATAGGTCATGCGGGCTTTTGAGCGCATGACTGAAGGATAGAATTGATAACGTTTTACGACACCAGTGCCATCCACCTGCATATCGCAGACCATACACAAACGCTCAACATCTGGATTAAGCGAGCAAAGACCGTTAGATAATGCCTCTGGCAACATTGGAATCACGCGGCGCGGGAAATATACTGAGTTGCCTCTATCGTACGCATCTTTATCAAGCGCATCGCCTGGTCTTACATAAAAACTCACATCGGCAATCGCCACCACAACGCGCCAACCTTTGCCTTGTGGCTCGCAAAATACTGCATCATCGAAATCACGTGCGGTTTCACCATCAATGGTAATCAGCGCCATCTCACGCAAATCAATACGACCTTTGTAATCTTGTGGTTGAACCAAGCGAGGATAATCCTCCGCTTGCTTTACCGAGGCAGGATTAAACTCGTGTGGCAATTGATGCTTGCGCAGCGCAATCTCAATCTCCATACCAGAGTCGGCATAGTTGCCCAAAATCTCAACCACCTTACCAATCGGCTTGGCATAAGCTGATGGCTGTTCCATGAGCTCCACCACCACTACTTGCCCAGCTTTTGCCTGCAAATCCTGGCCTGGCGGCACCAAAATATCTTGGCTAATACGTTTGTCTTCGGCTGCAACCAAAGTAACGCCTTGCTCACGAATTAAACGGCCCACCAATTTCTTAGTCGCGCGTTCAAGCACTTCAACAATCTTGCCCTCTGGACGACCTTTACGGTCGAAACCGCACTGCCGCACCATGGCGCGATCGCCGTGCATCACTTGGGACATTTCGCGGGGGGATAAAAATAAATCATCTCCGCCGTTATCGGGAATTAAAAATCCAAAGCCATCCGCATGACCTTGAATCTTGCCTGCGATTAAATGCAGCTTCTCTGCAATACAAAGGACATTTTTGCGGTTACGCATAATCTGCCCTTCCCGCTCCATCGCATTTAGACGACGGTTAAAGATCTCTTTTTCATCTTCACCAATCTCAAGCAGATCGTACAAATCTTCAACGTGCAAAGGCACACCTTGATCTGTCATCATTTGCAAAATGAACTCGCGACTGGGCAATGGGTTTTCGTAGTTTGCAGACTCTCGTTGAGCATGCGGATCCGCTTGTCTTTTTGAGTTTCGCGGTGTTTTTTTATGAGCCAAAGCTTATTATTCCTATTAGATTACTGCTTAATTTAATACTTGATTCTGTTACGTTTAAATTTACACTTTGTAGTATAGCCCAAATGGCAGAATTGGTAGACGCGCATGGTTCAGATACATGTGCCTTAGAGGGAGGAGGTTTAACTACCCTTTTGAAAAAAACCTGTCAGCTCGACATATCAACCCATCTTTTTTCTACAATGCTATATGGAGCCAAAACCCAATAAAGCAAGCCATCCTGCATATGTTCTCGCAATTCATTTAAATTTATATTACAAAAGTAATAGACAAAACTAATTCAAATACGTAATATTCACTCAAGTGTACGAACGTACAACAAAGACAATAAAGGGTGAAAACATGAATCCATTGAATTTTATTAGCAGCTACAACCGCAAACATACCAACAATGTTGAAGATATCTATACGCGCACATCTAATAAAAGCGCCTATATTCCGCTTTATAATCAGGTTGCTTCAGCTGGCGTTGCAAAGCCTATGCATATCGAAGCAAGGCTCAGCGCCGATGACATGATGGTAAAAAATCCAATGGCAACCTACTTTGTACGCGTCAAGGGTGATTCAATGCTTAATGCTGGCATTACTAATGGTGATGTCGTTGTGGTTGATCGGTGCTTAGAACCAAGCATCGGTCATATTGTACTTGCTGAGGTAGACGGTGAATTTACAGTGAAATACCTTGGGAAAGAAGAGCTACTTCCGGCTAATACTAAGTGCAAAGCTATAAACTTTGCGGACGCTGAGAGAATTGCGATTATTGGTGTTGTAACAGGATCTATGCGTAGATTTGTGTAGTCAATAAAAACTGGCGGAGAGAGCGAGATTCGAACTCGCGACAGGGATAACCCTGTGCCACCTTTCCAGGGTGGTGACTTAAACCACTCATCCATCTCTCCGAGGTGGCGGATTATAGCGCAACTATAGCCACTTATAAATTCATTTTCAGCTCGCCCCAGAATGTCGTCTTGATGTAAAATAGCATTTGGCGGGCCTCCCCGCATTGTAAGATAGCCAACCTGGTCAGGTCCGGAAGGAAGCAGCCACAACTATTGAGCAAGTGCCGGGGGTTTGGCTCGCCTCCTCCCGTTTTACAAAAATCCCTGCAGATCAAATAGCTACTTTTATTTGCCTTTTCAAGCGCAATTTTTTAGCCATTTTGTGACAAATTAAGCTAAAGTTAAGGCCTTATTTACTAAGCTAGCCATTCGATGAGTTACCAAGTTATATGAGTTATCAAGTTCTCGCGCGCAAATGGCGCCCCAAGTCATTTGAAACATTAATCGGCCAAGAGCACGTCGTTCGCGCCTTAACCAATGCGCTTGAGCAACAACGTTTGCATCATGCTTACCTCCTCACAGGCACTCGCGGTGTTGGCAAAACCACCATCGCACGTATCTTAGCTAAATCACTTAATTGCGAAACTGGCATTACCGCGCATCCTTGTGGCGTTTGTTCAACTTGTATGGACATCGACAAAGGCCGATTCATTGATTTAATCGAGGTGGATGCTGCATCAAATACACAAGTTGATAACATGCGCGACCTGCTAGATAACGCCCAATACGCACCAACTGCCGGTCGATTCAAAGTTTACATCATCGACGAAGTGCACATGCTTAGCCGTAGCTCGTTTAACGCGATGCTTAAAACGCTAGAAGAGCCGCCAGCACACGTTAAATTTATTCTTGCAACGACTGACCCGCAAAAAATGCCTGTCACAGTGCTTTCACGTTGCTTGCAGTTTAATTTGCGTCAAATGGCCAGCACTTCCATTACTGAATATTGCCAAGGAATTTTAAAAACCGAAAACATTCCTTATGAAGTACCAGCTTTGCAACTGATTGCCAAAGCAGCTTCGGGCAGTATGCGCGATGCCCTGTCATTGCTAGACCAAGCCATTGCTTATGGCAGTCAAAGCGTTCAAGAAAAAGAAGTGCGTGCCATGCTAGGTGCAATCGACCAAAGCTATTTAATCGAACTCTTAAAAGCACTAATACAAAACGATGGTGAAGCTTTAATGAGCCAGGCCAACGCCATGTCTGAACGCAGCATTGCATTTGACGCAGCATTGGGTGACTTAGCAAATCTGTTACAACAAATTGCGATGACACAAGTAGTGCCAAACAGCATTGCCTTGGACTTACCAGAGCGACCTGCTTTGCTTGAGCTAGCGCAACAACTTAGCGCGGAAAAAGTTCAACTTTATTATCAAATCGCCCTACTCGGTCGCCGCGATATTGGCTTAGCACCTGACGAATATGCTGGCTTTACGATGACACTGCTTCGCATGTTGGCTTTTAATCAAAGCGAAACGGCAACGCCTGCAATCAAAACAAGTGGGCCAGTTTCAAAACAAGCATCTAGCTCATTAACCAGCCAAGCCCCAAGACCGTCAGCGAGTGCCGCATTAAAAGCGGTTGAAGTCGCGCCACAAATCGCAATGTTAACGGTAAACGAGCCAGCAGCTTCTGCACCAACAATCTCTCCTGAGCCAGAAGTTGCTTCGTCATCAATTGAGGCTAGCCCACCCCGTGTTGAAGCACAAAGCGATGCTTATTCCAGCGAACCTTCAAACGCTCAAACAGAAGCCCAAAACTACAACCATGATGCATTCAATGAATTAGCTTCAATGCAAGAAGAACCCATAGAACAAAGATTGGAAGCAAGCGCTGAACAACATACCATTCAATTTAATGGCAACTGGCGCAGCTTGGTTGATGCATTAAAACTAGGCCTAGCTCGCACATTAGCCCAAAACTGTGAGTTAGAAAGCTTTGATGACAACAACATTACGCTCACAGTGCCTGATTCACAGAAACATCTTTTAGATCCGAATTACCAAGACAAATTAAGCTCAGCAATTAATCAGCATTTCGGCAGAAGAATTCAGCTAAGCCTCAGGGTCGGCGGCACTGGCAATACGCCAGCCAAGCAGATTTTTGAAGAGAAAGCGATCGTGCAATCAGAAGCTGAATCAGCGATTCAACAAGATGATTTTGTGCAGGCTTTAATGAAAGATTTTGGGGCCAACATCATCCCATCTAGCATTAAACCAATTCAATAAAATACAGACTTAACCTATTAATTTAATAAGGAAATAAAGATGTTTAACAAAGGTGGCATGGGCAATTTAATGAAACAGGCCCAAATGATGCAAGAGAACATGAAGCGCGCTCAAGCCGAGCTTGCAAATGTTGAAGTTGAAGGCCTTGCAAGTAACGGCTTGGTTAAAGTGCTCATGACTTGTCGCAACGAAGTAAAACGCGTCAGCATTGACGACAGTGTGATGGACGACAAAGAAACGCTTGAAGACTTAGTGCTGATTGCGATTAAAGATGCGTTAAGCAAAGCTGAAAAAACGTCAGAAGCGCGTATGAGCGGCCTCATGCCAGCTGGCATGAAAATGCCTTTCTAGATATTTAGAGCCCACGTGCAAACCCCCGCAAGTTTAGACCAGCTCATTGAGGCTTTACGCTGCTTACCCGGCGTTGGCCCAAAATCGGCAACCCGCATGGCATATCACCTCCTGCAACGCGACCGAAAAGGAGCAAATAACCTTGCCTCTGCGTTAGATACAGCATTGCAAGTCGTCAGCCATTGCCAGCTGTGTAATACCTTTAGCGAACAACCTATTTGTCTAATGTGCGCTTCCGGCTTACGAGACAGCACAACGCTTTGCGTTGTTGAAATGCCCACCGACATGATGATGATGGAACAAACGCAAGCCTATCAAGGCATGTACTTTGTATTGATGGGCCGTCTATCGCCATTAGATGGCATTGGCCCTAAAGAAATCCATTTGGAAAAACTACTTAAACGGGCACAAGATGGTTTAGTAAAAGAAGTGATTCTTGCAACCAACTATACCGTTGAAGGCGAAGCCACAGCGCATTACATCAGTGAACTACTCAATAAGCATGGGGTAAAAATTACCCGAATTGCTCGTGGCATGCCGATGGGCGGTGAGATTGAACATGTTGATGCGGGCACATTAGCGCAAGCGATGATGGAACGACGAAACGTTTTGTAAGAGTAATAGAAAATAGAAAAGCCCGAGAGTGTCGGGTTTTTTTATAAACGCTACCAGCAAATACTGCTTAGAAGTGTTTGTAATGCTTTTTCAATTGCTTGATCACTTCCCATTGCGTTTTCAAGCCTTTAGGGAACTCAACATAGTCACCAGCTTTAATTGTGACAGTTTCGCCACCTTGTGGTGTCACTGTGAATTCGCCTTCCAATACATATGCTTTTTCAGTCATACCGAAATCAAGTGGGAATTTAGATGGTGCACAATCCCAGATGCTCCATGATGAAACGCCCAACTCTTGCAATTTTTCTTGAGAAGGATTGTGGTCAATAATAATTTGGCTCATTTGTGATCCTAAATATAAAACGTTACAAAAATAAAGCCGCAAACATTACATTTGCAGCCTTAGAAAATTCTTGGCGGAAGAGGTGAGATTCGAACTCACGGTGGGCGTGAACCCACGACAGTTTTCAAGACTGTAGCATTAAACCGCTCTGCCACTCTTCCGTCTTTATCAGTCGCTAAGAAGCAGCCAAGGCGTGTATTATAACACCAGTTTTTAGTCGTCGGCTATATCTGAATCAGGAAAAAGTACATCCGTGTATCCAAAATTAGTAAGATCTTGAATTCTCATAGGATATAAAATGCCATCTAAATGGTCACATTCATGCTGCACAACACGCGCATGAAAGCCGCTCACTAGCCTGTCGATTGTTTGCCCAAACTGATCAAAGCCAGTGTAATGTAATCTCGTAAAACGTGGCACCACGCCGCGCATGCCGGGCACAGACAAACACCCTTCCCAACCATCCTCCATTTCTTCACCCACAGGAGTTAACACTGGGTTAATAAGGACGGTGTAAGGCACTTGCTCAGCATCGGGATAGCGCGGATTACTTCCAACACCAAATATGACTACCCGCAAACTTACGTCAATTTGTGGAGCAGCAATCCCTGCGCCGTTCATGCTTTCCATCGTGTCTTGCATATCTTGGATTAAAGCGTGCAATTCAGGCGTATCAAAGGCTGTAACTGGCTCTGCCTGTGCAAACAAAAGAGGCTCTCCCATACGCAAGACAGGCTTAATTGCCATACAAGGCCACAACTTGTTGAATAATGCCGCGCACACGCGCCATGGTGAGATGGAGAATATCACTCATTTCTTCATATTTAATCTCGTGCAAACTATCGCCGCGACCCGCCGCATGATTTGCCACCGGACATATAGCCGCATAACGTATCTCTAGCTCACGCGCCAAGGCCGCCTCTGGCATGCCTGTCATCCCCACCATTGTTGCGCCATCGCGATCAAAACGATTAATTTCTGCCGCCGTTTCCAGCCTTGGGCCTTGTGACGTTGCATAAACACCGCCATCGACCAGCGTTTCGCCGACCAAGCCAGCTGCTTTTAGACATAGCGCACGCAAGCCATCGTCATAAGGCAACGTAAAATCAATGTGCTTGACTTGTTGAAAGCCATTTTCACTTAAGCCATCAAAGTAAGTACTTTTGCGGCTATGCGTGTAATCAATGAGTTGATTGGGTAAAGCAATGGTACCCGGGCCAAGCTTGTCCGCAATTCCACCAACGGTGGCAATTGCAACGATGTCTTTCACGCCTTGCTCATGCAGCGCCCAAATATTGGCGCGGTAATTAATCATATGCGGCGCAATAGTATGGCCATTACCGTGCCTAGGTAAGAATACTACGGGCTTGCCGGCAATCTCCCCAAAGGTCAATGGTCCAGAAGCCTCACCATAAGGCGTACGAACAATCTGGCGACGTCCTATTTGAAGATCAGTCAAAGCCGCTAAGCCTGTGCCACCAATAATTCCTAACATACACAACCTGACTTAATAAACGAATAGCTTTAATTGTAGCGCAAACCCTATGTCCACTTAGCAATTTTATAGACCCTCTTTTTGTGGCATACTTCGAAGCAATCATGAAGACACAAGCCTCTATTCAAGCCAGCATCAAGCTTGCTCGCACCCATTATGAAAACTTCCCTGTCGCTTCGATTCTGCTTCCTAAAAAACTACGTGAACCCGTTGCATTAATTTATGCATTTGCACGTCAAGCAGATGACTTTGCTGATGAAGGCGATTTATTACCAGAACAAAGACTCGCCCTGCTAGAGGGCTTTAAACAAGAGCTTGACCGCATTCAGCAGAATACAAAACCAAACACCGAGCTGTTTGTTGCCTTGCAAGCAACAATTAATCAACATCACTTGCCTATTCAAGCTTTTTACGACTTGCTGGATGCCTTTATCCAAGATGTGACAAAAACACGCTATCAAGACTTTGGTGAGGTGATGAACTATTGCAGACGCTCAGCCAACCCTGTGGGCAGGCTAATGCTTAGCTTGTATCAAGCAGATACCCCTCATAATATTGGCATGGCAGATGCAATTTGTAGCGCTTTACAGCTCATCAACTTTCTACAAGACATTGCGATTGATATTCAAAAAGACCGCATTTATTTACCACAAACTGACTTGGATAAATACAAAATCACCGAAGCACAAATCCTTCGCGGCGATGCAACTGGCACATGGAGTCTGATGATGGAATTTCAGATTAATCGTGCAAGAAAGTTGCTTCAAGCAGGCGCACCATTAGGATTAGTTTTGCCCGGTCGAATTGGGCTTGAAATGCGTATGATGATCACTGGCGGTGAACGCATTTTAAAGAAACTCCATCAGGCACATGGCAACGTATTTGATTACAGGCCAAAACTCACCAAAAAAGATTGGCTTTATATGACCTATCGCGCAATCAGTAAAAAATAGCTCTGGAATAATGACATGACACCAAAAGAATACTGCCAAGATAAAGCCGCCAAAAGTGGCTCGAGTTTTTATTACAGCTTTATGTTTTTACCAAAAGCTAAGCGCGAAGCCATTACTGCCCTGTATGCGTTTTGCCGAGAAGTAGATGATGTTGTAGACGAGTGCAAAGAGGCCTCCGTGGCTCGTATTAAGCTCGCTTGGTGGCGCAATGAGATACATGGCCTGTATCTTGGCAATCCGCAGCATCCTGTTACTAAGGCGCTTTTAGAGGCCATCAATACCTATGATTTAGATCAAGAGCATTTCATTGAGATTATTGATGGCATGGAAATGGATCTCGATCAAAACCGTTATGCTGACTTTAAGCAACTCCAGCTTTATTGCTATCGTGTTGCTAGTGTCGTCGGCTTGCTATCTGTTCAAATTTTCGGCTTTACGAATCGCAAAACACTTAAATATGCGCATGACTTAGGAATGGCATTTCAGCTCACCAACATCATTCGTGATGTCGGAGAGGATGCACGACGCAACCGCATTTATTTGCCCATGGATGAATTAGCCAAATTTGGCGTTAAGGAATCCGACATCCTTCATGGTCATTTATCCGAGAATCTCCAAAAACTTCTAGATTTTCAAATTGAGCGTGCGGAAAGCTTTTACGACCGCGCTTTAAAAGCGTTACCCACTGAAGATAAAAAACAGCAGCGCACAGGCTTAATCATGGCAGCGATTTACCGCACCCTGCTTCGCGAAATCAAAACAAGTGGTTCACAACAAGTGCTCCATGCTCGAATCTCACTCACTCCGCTCAGGAAGCTATACTTAGCTTGGTCGACATGGATGTTCCACTAAAAAGAGTTGCCATTATTGGTGCTGGCTTAGCTGGATTGAGCGCCGCCAGCAAGTTGGCTGAAGCAGGCATTAATGTCATCCTATTTGAAGCGGCGCCTCAGCTTGGCGGCCGAGCCCGTAAAGTTGTTTGGAAAGGCCAAAGCCTTGATAACGGCCAGCATATTTTATTAGGTGCGTATCAGCAAACACTTCAATTAATGGCTTCAGTTGGGGTTCTCGAAAAAAATGGATTATTGAGATTGCCACTGGCACTCCACATGCACGAATCATTTAGCTTAAAAGCTAAGAATTTACCCGCCCCACTCCATTTGTTATTTGGCTTATTGTCTGCCAAAGGCTTAAGTTGGCTTGAACGCTTTGCTGCCATTCGCTTTTTTGTATGGCTAAAGACTAAACGCTTCAAACTTAGCAAAGATGAAACATTACTCAGTTTACTCAAGCGAAAAAACCAGCCCGCAAGGCTCATTAAATGTCTCTGGGAGCCACTATGCCTAGCAGCACTTAATACGCCAATCGCTACCGCCAGCGCACAAACTTATTTAAACGTGCTGCGGGATAGTTTTAACCAAAATAAAACCGATAGCGATCTGCTTTTACCCAAAGTGGATTTATCAGCACTGCTATCTGAGCCAATCGCTGAACATATAAAAAAACATGGCGGAAAAATAGCAGTGAATTCGGCTGTATCTCACATCGAAAAAACGACGAACGGCTTTATCCTTAATATGGCTGGTAAAGAAGCTACTGAGTTTAGCCACGTAGTGATTGCCACTTCGCCACACCATCTACACGCCATCACCTCGCAACTTGATATCGCAACAAACACAGCATTTGATTATCAGCCTATCTATACCGTCTATATTCAATACCAAAGCCATATAAAACTACCCAACGTGATGACAGGCTTTACCCAAGGCATTGCCCAATGGGGGTTTGACCGAGGTCAGCTGTGCGGACAAGTTGGATTAATCTCTGTCATTATCAGCGCGGAGGGTGTTCATCAGACACTCTCGCAGCAAGCGTTAGCAGATGCTGTGATTGAGGAGCTTAAAGCGGCTTTTCCTTATTTACCAAGCCCTGAGTGGCATAAAGTCATTGCCGAAAAACGTGCAACCTTTGCTTGTACAGCGGATTTAAAACGCCCTGCCCAACAAACCCGGATTAAAAATCTCTATCTGGCTGGTGACTATACAGAAGGCGATTACCCAGCCACTATCGAGGGCGCCATTCGTAGCGGACTATCAGCCGCCCAATTAGTCATGCAATCATGAGACAATCTCAGCCAATTTTAATATCAGTCATTGAACAAGCACCATGAAAAACTACCAAGCGCCTCATCAACACCTTAAAGACCGCGTGATTATTGTTACTGGCGCTGGCCAAGGACTTGGCCAAACTGCCGCGATTGCGTTTGCCAAACAAGGTGCTACGATGATTTTAATTGGACGAACTCAAGCCAAATTAGAAGCGACCTACGACACCATTCAAGCGCAAGGCTTACCAGAAGCGCTGATTTTCCCTATGGACTTAAACAAAGCCACAGAGGATGATTTTAATGCCATGGCAGAAGGCATCTACCAGCAGTTAGGTCGTTTAGATGGTATTTTGCACAACGCAACCGACTTTGATAATTTAAGCCCGCTGGAAATCCAGACAACCGAACAATTTGAAGAGATGTTTCGTGTCAATGTGATTGCGCCATTTGCATTAACCAAAGCCTGTTTGCCGCTGTTAGAACTCGCAGAAAACGCTTCTGTCATCTTCACTTCCAATAGCTCTGCCCAAACCCCAAAAGCTTACTGGGGAAGCCACGGCATCAGCAAAGCCGCGGCTGACTTTATGATGCAAATGTGGTCTCAAGAATTAGAAAGTCGACCTAATATCCGCTTTAATAGCATTGTTCCCGGCGGTTTGCAGAGCCCACAGCGCAAAAAAACACACCCGGGTGAAGTGCACAGCGAACTTCCAATTATGGAAAGCGCTATGCAGCTTTATTTGTACCTTATGGGGGATGAGAGCAAAGGCATTACAGGCAAGGTTCATCAGGCATGAGCGTCATATGCTTGTCATGTTTTAGATATGTCATGCGCACCATGAAAAAAACCCACTTATCCTCTTATTACTTATCGCGCAGGAGGCTTTTGCAGCAAGGCCGTTTGTCACAGATGATGCGAGACTGACCACTGCAGGTAGCTGTCAAGTGGAAGCTTGGACCCGAGCATATCAACATAGCCATGAGATTTGGGCATTGCCTGCGTGCAACCCTTGGGGAAACTTCGAACTAACTTTTGGTGGTTCTTTAGCAAAAGTAGATGGCCAAAGTAGCACACTGGATTCCGCATTTCAGGCAAAAACCTTATTTAGAGAATTAAAAACGAATGACTGGGGTATTGGTATCGCAATTGGCAAAATAAGCCACAGCGACCTTAATCCAGGCCCCAATCAGTACGGTAACACCTACGGCTATATCCCTGCTTCTTTATCGCTTTGGGATGACAAAGTAATTCTACATAGCAATATTGGCTTGCTGCATGACAAAGAAAGTAAGCGAAATAATATGACATGGGGCTTGGGGAGTGAAATTAAGCTCAAGCCTAATTTACTTGGCATCACAGAGATATATGGTGACGACAAAAGTAATCCATATGTACAAGTGGGGTTTCGCTATTCAGTGATTCCCAACCTGTTTCAAGTTGACAGCACCTATGGTCAACAAATCAATGGTGATTCAGAACTGAAATGGATTTCATTTGGCGTGAGATACACGCCAGACAAGCTATTTTAATTTAAAGCTCACGCACCTTATTCAGGGCCTGCTCAAGCCTATCCACACCAAACACCTGCATGCCTTTAATCGGCTGTTTAGGCGCATTCGCTTTTGGCACGATGGCATGCGTAAATCCTAGCTTAGCGGCTTCTTTCAAACGCTCTTGACCGCGTTGCACAGGGCGTACTTCTCCAGCCAAGCCAACCTCACCAAAAACAATCAGTTTGTTATTTAATGCCTTGTTTTTTAATGAAGAAACAATCGATAATAGCACCGCCAAATCGACTGCTGGCTCACTAATTTTTACTCCACCCACAGCATTCACAAACACATCTTGATCAAAGCAAGCCACGCCTGCATGTCTATGCAATACCGCCAATAACATGGCCAAACGATTTTGCTCTAGCCCTACACATAAACGCTTAGGATTAGGCGCATGCGCTTCATCCACTAAGGCCTGCACCTCGACCAATAAAGGACGCGTGCCCTCTTGTGTAACGGTAATGCAAGAGCCTGCCACTTCTTCAGCATGATGCGACAAGAACAGTGCCGATGGATTACTAACTTCTCGCAAACCTTTTTCAGTCATCGCAAAAACACCAAGCTCATTCACGGCGCCAAAGCGGTTTTTAAATGCCCGAATCAATCTAAAGCTTGAATTAGGATCGCCCTCAAAATACAGTACTGTATCCACAATATGCTCAAGCACACGCGGACCTGCTAGAGAGCCCTCTTTGGTGACGTGCCCTACCAATATCACACTAATGCCAAGCTGCTTGGCAGCACGCGTTAATTGCGCCGAGCATTCGCGCACTTGCGCTACCGAACCCGGTGCTGATTGCAAAGCTTCTGAGTAAACTGTTTGAATGGAGTCAATCACAGCCACATTAGGTTTATGGGCCTGCAAAGTGGCGACAATTTTCTCGAGATTAATTTCAGCCAGCAAATCCAAAGGCGAGGCATCCAATCCTAAGCGTTTAGCGCGCATGGCAATTTGTTGTGCAGACTCTTCACCGCTGATATAAAGGGTTTTGCTTTTATTGCCCAAATGGCAAAGCGTTTGAAGTAATAAGGTGGATTTACCAATACCAGGATCGCCGCCAATGAGCACTACGACGCCAGGCACAAGGCCACCGCCTAAGACGCGGTCAAACTCAGCCATGCCTGTAGCTTGGCGCGGTGTTTCTGCTGCTTCAACCTCTTGTAGTTTTTGAATAGTGCTTGCCTCAGCAAGCGGGGCAAATCGACTTGCACTGGAAGTCTCAGCAATGGCTTCAACTAGGGTATTCCATGCCATGCAACTTGGGCATTGACCCTGCCATTTAGGTGACTGCCCACCACACTCCGTACAACTGTAAACAGTTTTCGCTTTTGCCATTTAACCTACAACCTTGATAGAGACACGAGGCGCAACAGCACACAGCAACTCATAACTAATGGTTCCAGCTGCTTGTGCAACGTCGTCAACCGAAGCTTGGCTACCCCACAACTCAACGTGAGCACCAATTTCCGCCTCAGGAATGTCCGAAATGTCCACATAAAGCATATCCATCGAAACACGCCCGATAATCTGCGTCAACTCGCCAGCAACCGCTACAGGCGTGCCGTTTGGTGCATGGCGTGGGTAACCATCGGCATAACCACATGCAACAATGCCTACCCGCGTTTTTTTTACTGCGGTAAAGGTTTGCCCGTAACCAATGCTTTCGTCAGTCTCCAGCGACTGAACAGCGATGATTTTGGATGTGAATTGCATCACTGGTTTGAGATTAAAGCTAGCCGCTGATTCACCAGCAACTGGCGATGAACCATACAGCATAATACCTGCCCTCACCCATTGACCATGCGCTTCCGGGAAGCGCAGTAAACTAGCCGAATTAGCGAGCGAGCATGGCTCTTGGTGATCTTGGGTTGTTTTGTTAAATACCGCCAATGGCTCTGCGATGCCAACAAACTCGTCAGCTGTTGCAAAATGCGTCATTAAAGTTAGGTCAGCCACATTACTACAAGCCTCTAGACGAACCCTTGCTGATTCAAAGTCGCTTGGCTTAAAGCCTAAACGATTCATACCAGTATTAATCTTGAGGTGCACTGAAATCGGCTTGGCCAGTTTCACCTGTTCAAGCATGTTAATTTGTACCTCGCTATGCACTACGATGCTGATCGCTTTTTCGCTCACATGAATTAACTCATCTGAAGAAAACACACCTTCAAGCATCAGAATGGTTTGAGTGTATCCAGCGTTTCTGAGTGTTAACGCTTCGTCTAAGCCCAGAATGGCAAAGCCATCTGCAGCTTTTAAGCCTTTAGCTGCATTGAGTAAGCCGTGTCCATAGCCATTAGCTTTGACTACCGCCATTATTTTAGACTGCGGCGCTTTAGATTTTGCAACGGCTAAGTTGTGTTCTAAAGCACTAAGGCTAATGGTGACTTGTATCGGACGCATAGCAGTGATTAGTAATCGTCACCCATATGGGCATTAGCAGATGAGAAATTCTCAAAGCGTGTATGTTGACCCAAGAAGGTCAAACGAATGCGGCCAATTGGACCGTTACGTTGTTTAGCAATAATAATTTCCGCCGTGCCTTTATCTTCAGAATCCGGGTTATATACTTCATCTCTGTAGATAAATAAAATCAAATCAGCATCCTGCTCAATCGCACCTGACTCACGTAAATCCGACATCACCGGACGCTTATCCGGGCGCTGCTCAACACTTCGATTCAACTGAGACAATGCCAAGACTGGCACATCTAGTTCTTTAGCAAGCGATTTTAGTGAACGTGAAATTTCGGAAATCTCCGTAGCGCGGTTCTCGCTCGCACGCCCTGAAGTCCCTGACATCAATTGCAAGTAATCGACGACGATTAAGCCTAGGCCACCGGTTTGTCTATGCAAACGACGTGCACGGGCGCGAACGTCGAAGGAACTTAAACCTGCACCCTCATCAATAAAAATAGGCGCGTCATTAAGCTTGCCAATCGCCGTGGTAAGCCTGACCCAATCTTCATCTTCCAAATTGCCATTACGCATGCGATGTTGATCCAAACGGCCCACTGAACCAATCATACGAGTCGCCAACTGAGTTGCCCCCATTTCCATAGAGAACACAGCAACCACTTTTTTGGTATCTAGTGCAACATTCTCAGCGATATTGAGTGAGAAAGCCGTTTTACCCATTGAAGGACGACCAGCCACAATAATCAAATCACCGGGCTGGAAGCCTGAGGTACGCTCATCAAGATCATCAAAACCGGTAGGAATACCGGTGACACTGCCTTGATTTTCACGTTGATACAGATAATCGATACGATCAGCTACTTTCGGAAGCAAGGTTTGAATATCCAGAAAGCCTTGTGAACCTCGGTTACCGCTTTCGGCGATTTTGAAAATTTTGGCTTCCGCTTCATCAAGCAACTGTTGAGCATCACGCCCTTGAGGGCTATAGGCGCTTTCAGCAATGCCTGAACCCACCTCCACCAACTTACGCATAATCGAGCGTTCACGCACGATTTCAGCATAACGGCGAATATTTGCTGCGGTCGGCGTGTTTTGCGCCAATGCGCCAAGATAAACAATACCGCCAACACTGGAAAGTTCTGCTGAGTTTTCTAATGATTCAGCAACCGTTACAATATCTGCAGGACGGTTTTGCTCAATCAACTTGGCAATGTGGGTATAAATTAAACGGTGGTCATGACGATAGAAATCGGATTGATTCAGTACATCTGCAATCTTATCAAGCGCCTCATTCTCAAGCAGTAAACCACCGAGCACAGACTGCTCTGCTTCTACCGAGTTAGGAGGGAGTTTTAACGATTCTAATGAGTCTTCAGCCATTCCAACATTATAAACTGAAACATGGATGCTTAAGATGGCTAGCAAAACAAAAAACGGGCAATAAAAAAGGCTACCGAAGTAGCCTTTTCAGATTAAGCGTTAGCCTAATTTGTTGCTTATGCTTCACCCAATACTGAAACAGTGATATCAACCACTACGTCATGGTGCAATGCAATGCTAACAGCGTGATCACCAACAGCCTTCAATGGACCAACTGGCAAACGCACTTCTGATTTAGCCACTTCAAAACCAGCTGCAGTTAACGCTTCAGCGATGTCGCCATTGCCAACTGAACCGAATAGACGGCCGTCAACACCTGCTTTTTGTGTGACTTGTAACAAGTAACCAGCAAGTTTTTCGCCTCGTTTAGCCGCTGCAGATAACAAATCAGCTTGTTGTTTTTCAAGAATCGCACGACGCTCAGCAAATTCAGCTTTGTTAGCATCAGTTGCACGTTTTGCTTTACCTTGTGGGATTAAGAAGTTACGACCGTAACCATCTTTAACTTTAACTATATCGCCAAGGTTGCCCAAGTTCACTACTTTTTCTAATAAGATAATTTGCATGGTTTTCCCCTTAGTGCTTGTCAGTATATGGCATCAAAGCAAGGAAACGCGCGCGTTTCACAGCTGATGTCAACTGACGTTGGTATTTTGCTTTTGTGCCAGTAATACGTGCAGGAATAATCTTGCCGTTTTCTGTAATGAAATCTTTTAATAGATCCACGTCTTTGTAATCTACTTCTTTAATGCCCTCTGCTGAAAAACGGCAGTAGCGGCGGCGTTTGAACATATCACGTGCCATGTTAGTAATCCTTTAAATATTGATTTAGCTATTTCAAATAGCATCTAATGTATTAATGTGCATGACCAGTTGTGTGCTTTTTAGGCTGCGTTTAGCAAGAAAACCAGAGGCTTTAACAAGCGCTCCAACTTTAATGCTTTGTGACTTTTCTGCCAAAGGTCCCATGACCATCGCATTCACATCACATTCAACCCTACGTTGCATCCCTGCTTCAACTTGCTCAGAGAGATGCCGTAAAACAAAACTCAACAACGGTATTCCTGCTGGTGTGTAGCGAAGCGTTTCAATTTGAACAACCTCACCATCAATGACTAATAAATTAGCCCCCAGCGTTGTGCGACTCACTTAAGCAGCGGCTGCCTCAGCAGCTGGTGCAGCTTCATCTTTACCCAATACTGATTTAGATTTCTCTTCTTTCATCATTGGTGATGGAGCAACAACAGCGTCTTTAGTCGCCATTGTTAGGTGGCGCAACACAGCATCATTAAATTTAAATGCGTGTTCAAGTTCGTCTAAAACGAATTGATTACATTCAATGTTCATGAGCACGTAATGCGCTTTGTGGATTTTTTGGATTGGGTAAGCCATTTGACGACGGCCCCAGTCTTCAAGACGGTGCATAGCGCCGCCATTTGAAGTCACGAGTGCGCGATAACGTTCGATCATCGCAGGCACTTGCTCGCTTTGGTCCGGATGGACGATAAATACTACTTCATAATGCCGCATGTAAACTCCTTTTGGATTAAAAGGCTCCTGCACAGCGAAACAGTGAGCCAAGGTGGAAAGGTGGAAAGGTCGCGATTATATAGAAAACATGGCGAAAGTGCTAGCTTCTTTTGAATTCAATCGCTAAGAGAAGAATTAAGGCGCTTTTGAGGATCTAACTTCCACACCGATCACTGGGCTAGATTGATGGGTAATCGGCAATTTCATTTTCAGAAAATCGTCTTGACCTGCCAGCCAAGTTTTAAACGGCTTATTAGCTATGTATTCGCCAAAATAGGGATCAACTGCACCCTCAAATATCAAATCCTTAATATCGACTGTTTCAGCGCCATTCATTGGTATCGACTTAATGACCAAGAGATGTTTTGCATTAAGCTTGGTCGCCAACCAAGCGGCAAGACTATCCGAAGTTAAATCCCAATTCATAGGCAAATCTTTATCCGCCAACACCATGGGCGAAGGCTTCCAAACAATAGCTCGACGTTGACAACCATGCTCCGCAATTTCAAGCTCGCTGGCAGCCATAACTAAATCCAAATTCAAGCCCGTTATCAAGGTTGCATATTGATCCATCGCAACCACTGCCATTTGATGCGCCGTCGCGTCATCAATGCCTGTTTCAGTTTGCGCATCACGGACGGCATCGGCAAACACACCACCACCGGGCACAATCACGACTTTACCATCCCCAAATTGAACTAGCGCATCCAGCCAACCTTTTAGCGCTGGCGTTCCCATCAAACTGCCACCTAGCTTCACAACCCACATCAGGATCTGCTTGCTTTCAAATTTACATCACCACCAAAGCGGGCAATTAACTTGAGCATAGATGATGCTTTATCCAATGTTTCGCGATATTCTTTCGCCAGCTCAGAATCAGCTACAACCCCGCCACCCGCATAAAAGCGAATCTCATCATCCGAATAAACGGCAGTTCGAATCGCAATATTGGTATCCATATTGCCATCAAAGCCAACATAGCCAATTGCGCCGCAATAAAGCCCGCGGCGATTAGGCTCTAGTTCTTCAATAATTTCCATGGCGCGAAACTTTGGCGCACCAGTAATCGAACCGCCAGGAAAACAGGCGCGCAGCAAATCAATCGCTGTTTTATCTTCCGCCAATTTACCTGTCACCGTACTGACTAAGTGGTGCACGTTCGCAAAGCTCTCCAAAGCGAATAGCTTATCAGCGCACACACTGCCGGTTTCACATACTTTGCTAATGTCGTTACGAAGCAAATCTACAATCATTAAGTTTTCAGCGCGGTCTTTAGGACTGTTTTGCAAATCATTTGCGTTGCTCGCATCCTCGACCGCATTATCTGACCGAGGCCTTGTGCCTTTAATGGGACGCGTTTCGACATGCTTGCCATGTACCTGCAAAAAGCGCTCTGGCGATGCAGAAAGTACCTGAAGGGAAGATTGTGCATCACCCAAGTTCATATAACTCATAAAGGGCGCGGGACTAATGTCTCGTAAAGCAAGATAGGCTGTCCAAGCATCACCTGAAGCGTGTGCAGAAAAACGCTGAGCTAAATTTACTTGGTAACAATCGCCCTCATGGATGTATTGCTTAACGCGATTAAATGCGGCGCCATATTGGGTGTAATCCATATTGGACTGCAATGCCGAGCTGATTTTAAAATCAGCTTTTGTTGCTTGCATGAGAGGCCCATCAAATATAGCGCACAAGCTCGGCCAATCCACTTCGGTTTCACCATTCATGCCATGTGAAACCAAATAAGTACGCCGCAATTGATGGTCAACCACCAGTGCCCAGTCGTAAATGCCCACCACCATTTGAGGCATATTTTCAGCATCTAGCGACACTGATGGCAAATGTTCAACTCGGCGGGCTAAGTCATAAGCAAAATAGCCAATCGCACCGCCCTCAAATGGCAACTCTGTTTTTGCAATGCGGTAAGGCGAAAGCGTCTCTTTTAAGAGTTCAAATGGGTCATTTTTACTTGAGCGTTCACCCATGCCATCGACAATCACAGTCTGCTCGCCATTTGTCACCAAACGCACAAAGGGATTTGCCACCATGATGTCGTAACGACCAAACTGACTCATTGGTTGCCCACTATCTAAAAACACCGCCCAAGGCCAGTCTGCAATTTTTGCAAAAAGCTCAGCGCTGTTAGTTTGATATGGAATTTCGTGTTTTAACATTGCATACCTATAGACAAGCTTGCAACAGCAACCGCTGGGAGACAAACGCTTGCCCAATGCGACGCTTTATTTGACGCATTCATCAAAGTCTCTACATACAAGTAAGGTTTACTCATTTCCTCCGCCAATACTCGAACTAAGAATCGCCCTGCTCCAGCGCCAACCAAGGGCACATCTTGATTAATATCCAAATGACTTAAGGCTTCTTGCAAGCGCGTGATTTGGACTTTTCTAAATTCAAACGCCAATGCTTTCCATGCGCTGATGTCTTTATCTTCAACATCATGGCCTATCATTCTAGCTAGGCGTCGCGCGCTCTCCAGCTCAGTCTTCCCTGCACCATCGGCAGTATCTGCTATATCATCTTCAAGCGCCAACTCACCCGTTAAACGATATACATCGGCTGTTGTTGCGAAATGCTCTGCCGCGACATTCACCAAATGACTATCAAATTCAACTTGATGACATAGCGCCATCAATGGTGTTCGCACCACACCAGCATAGATCAATTCATCAAAGCGCATACGCTCTGCATCTTTAAAACCTTGCGAAGCAATTAACCCATCTTTGATTAAAATTAAGTCAGAAGTTGTACTACCAATATCAACCAGCACTCCTTGGTTGATTGATTTAGCAATTAGGCTAGCACTCGCATGCCAATTAGCGGAGGCAATAGAGTCTGCGTAAAAAGACACCTCTGCGCTATCCACAAATCCTTGCTTGGCTGAATAAAAAAGAACCTCACCATTTAAGTGATCAGCCATGAACTGCGCGATTTGCATAACGCCTTCACGGCGACTAAGGAAAATGTCCACCAATTCACCCGTCATAGTAATAGCGTGTTGTTGCGGGATGGTTTCCAATTGGCCAAACACTTCCGCCAAAGCCTGATCTAGCTCTGCGATGCCACGCCATAGTGGACAAGCTACTTGATACACTTCAAGCACTTCACCCGTTGCCGAGACAAGCGCAGCCTTTAAATGCGCCCCGCCAACATCCCAACCTAGGGTAGCGTCTGATTTAATCTGTAAGGACTGCGACATTAAGTGAAACTTCAACCTTGTGATGAATAATACCAGGCATTATGAACGTTTCATTATAGAACAAGTCAAGCAGCATCTGTGCTGGATTACCGCCACAAGCTTGGCGTAAGGCCACATAAGAAGTGGTCAATCTAGGATTTATTTCCAAGACAAAATACTCGCCCTTATGCACAATTAAATCCACACCAACGTAGCCAGCCAAACCAGGCAGGGCTTGAACGATTTTTTGGGCAAGCGTATTAAAAGCTTCTCTGTGCACATCCAAGCCATTCACCACACCGCCATGATATGAAAACTCTTGGCCATTAATCTGAATATGCTGACGATTACAGCTCAACAGATAAGCTTTGCCGTTTTTGCAAAGCATAGAAAAGCTGGCCGCATCGCCTGTTTGAAAAGGCTGAATGATATGGGTATGTTCACGGCCTTTTAACCAAGCTTGTAATAACTGAATATCGTCAAAATAAGCCATATCATTACAACCAGCACCATCTCTAGATTTAGAGATATAAGGGCCTTGCATGCTGTTCGGCAAGTCATTAGCCAAGTAAGTGTCTGGCGTAGGAATGTTATGAGAGATAAAAGATTGGTAAGTAAGCCATTTATCCCCTGCCAACTTTATGGCAGAGGCCTTGCTCCCGAATACCATCTTATTCAAGCGATCGGCAAGCTGTGTCAGTCTTTCAAGCACACCCCCTGTTTCAGGTGCAATGAGCAAAATAGCATCAGAAGCACTAATACAACGCTCCCAGAGTGGCCAAACGTCTTGCTGGGTATCGACCATGAGCACTTCATGCGCTTCAGCTGGTGCAGCCAGCCTTTGGTCACAGGTCATTAATATTTCAATATCACGAATTTGAGCGAAATCACGCAAGGCGGCATCACGCATCATCGCCCCCTCCACCAATAAGGACGGGGGCAAAAGCTCACGGTATAATCCACCACCCGTGATAAATTCGCAGATAAAAATTTTCAAATGAACATCATTCCCGTGCTTGATTTAATGAATGGCCAAGTGGTCCATGCCAAGCATGGAAATCGGCACGAATATTCACCAATCAAATCGGTATTAACTGATTCAAGTGAACCGTTGGCTGTTATTCACGCTCTGCTTACATTATACTCATTCAAACAACTCTATATCGCCGACATCAACGCTATTGAGAAAACTGGCGGTCATCAAAAGATCATTTTCGAAATAGCAAATCAATTTCCGCAATTAGAGATTTGGCTTGATGCTGGTTTTGATAACGAAGTCTCGATGAAGTCTTTTCCATCTAGCAATATTTCACCAGTATTAGGTTCTGAGAGCTTGAGTAGCATCCAACAATATCGAGCTTTATCATCAGCATCTTCGAGCTTTGCCATACTTTCTTTGGATTATAGAGGTAATAAGTTTCACGGCGCGCAAGAATTCTTAAATGACGTAAGCTTATGGCCTAGAAGACTTATTGTAATGACACTTAACAAAGTTGGCAGCAATACAGGGCCAGACTTGACGAAGCTGGCATCTATCAAACAACAATCCAAACAATCGAACATCTATGCGGCTGGTGGCATTCGAGGCACTGCTGATTTAGAAGCACTCAAAACACTAGGGATTGATGGTGCTCTAATTGCGAGTGCACTGCATAACGGAAGCCTTAGCGCCATCAACTTAAGTGAATTCTTGAGTAATGTTTAAACCGTAAAAAAGCCCGCAATTAAGCGGGCTTTTTTTGCATTACTTAAGCTACAAAAACTTATTCTAAGTTAGCGTGAAGCGCGCGCATGCCTTCTTCAGTCAAACCTTTAGCATGAATCAACTCAGAAATTGCAGCTTCCAAGAAAATCAATGTTGAAAGTTCGAATTGCGAACCCATCGGCATACCCAATGTTAATGGGAAGCTGTCATCTTGACCAATTTGAATCACTAAATCAGCCACATCAGCCATTGGTGAAGATTTCTTCATAGAAATCACAACCAATTTAGCACCCACTGATTTAGCTTTTTTAACGAACGGCAACAATGTTTCTGTACCACCAGAACCTGAAACCAAAATCAATAAGTCACCTGACTTGATCGCTGGTGTCACCACTTCGCCAATCATATTAACGTTGTAACCTGCGTGCACTAAGCGCATCGCAAAGAAACGTGAAACTAATAATGAACGGCCAGCACCGCCAATGAATGTACGGCCTGCTTTTTCAACTAAATCTAAAAGTTGCGCTGATTTGTTATCAGTCACAGCCAAAATGCCTGTTAATTTATCTAAAATAAGTTTTTGATGATCCATGATATTTCCTTAATTAATTGTATTACCTACAAATTCAGATATTACCAAAAAAAATCCCGACGCATTTCTGTGTCGGGATTTTTATCCTCTATAAACTCTTAGCCAATTAAATCAGCTCAGAATTTATTGCTAATTAAGCGTGAGCGATAGCAGTGATTTCTGCCGCAGCTGCAGCAGGATCAGCAGCACCGTAGATAGCAGCGCCAGCAACAATGATTGTCGCACCAGCATCACGTACTTGTGCAGTTGTAGCAGCTTTAACGCCACCAGCAACAGAGATCTCAACACCTAGGTTCAAAGCAGCGATAGCAGCTAAGTCAGCAAATGGTGTTTGGCCAGCAGCTTGTTGGTCAAGACCAGTGTGAATACCGATGATGTGTGCACCTAATTTAGCTACTTCTTTAGTTTTAGCAACTTTATCAGCAACGTTGATCAAGTCAACTTGAGCTTTTTTACCGTACTTGTTAGCAACGTCGATTACACCTTTAACAGTACCGATGTCTGAAACACCCAATACTGTAACGATATCAGCGCCAGCTTTGAAGAATGGCTCAGCTTCGTAGAAACCAGCATCAGCTGTTTTCAAATCAACTAAGATTTTGTTGTTTGGGAATTTAGCACGAAGAGTTTCAAGCAATTTGATACCGTTGTGCTTGATGCATGGTGTACCAATTTCAAGAATGTCAACGTGTGGTGCAGTTGCTGTAGCAAGTGCAACTGTTGCGTCAAAGTCTAATGAATCTAATGCCATTTGTGTTTGTGCCATGTTACTTTTCTCCGATTAATTACAGGTTTTACTACTTAATATTTAGTGCTTTTCAGCACCAACTTAGAGTTCCATCAATATCTTATAGCGTAAACAATCAATGTGTCAACGCTATAAAACTCGAAACGCTAGACATGAAAACCACGACTAGCGTTCTGCTGATTGATTACTTACAGTTTTTCAGCAAGCGCTGCTTCAAGTTTGTTTTGGTCAACAACGAAACCGCGAATACCTTCAGCAAGCTTCTCTGTCGCCATTGGATCTTCATTCAATGCAAAGCGGAACTCTTCTTCAGTCAAGCGTGCTGGAGCAGGTTTGTTTGCGCCGCCATCTTTCAATACTTGCGTCAATGTACCTTCTGTTGCAGCCAAGTCTTGCAATAAGTTTGGTGAAACAGTTAAACGATCACAACCAGCCAAAGCGATTAACTCACCTGTGTTACGGAATGAAGCGCCCATTACAACAGTTTTGTAACCGTGTTCTTTGTAATACTGATAAATAGCACGTACTGAAACCACACCTGGGTCAGTTTCCTGTGTGTATTCTGTGCTTGGATTCTTAGCTTTATACCAGTCTAAGATACGGCCAACGAATGGTGAAATCAAGAACACACCAGCTTCTGCACAAGCACGCGCTTGTCCGAAACCGAACAACAATGTGAGGTTACATTGGATGCCTTCTTTTTCAAGAATTTCACCCGCTTTAATGCCTTCCCATGTTGAAGCCAATTTAATCAACACGCGCTCTTTGCTTACTCCAGAGTCTTGATATAACTTGATCAACTTACGGCCTTTAGCCACCATTTTTTCAACGTTGAATGACAAACGTGCGTCCACTTCAGTTGAAATACGGCCAGGTACCACCTTAGTGATTTCTGTACCAATCAACACAGCTAATTTGTCAGCTGCATTGTCGATTTGCTCTGCTTTAGAGCCGCCTTGTGCTTTTGCATAAGCAATCGCTTCATCAATCAACGATGCATATTGTGGCAATTGGCTAGCTTTCAATACTAAAGATGGGTTTGTTGTAGCATCGATAGGTTTTACACTTTTAATCGCTTCAACATCACCAGTGTCAGCCACGATCGTGGTCATAGACTTTAATTGTTCTAATAAATTAGCCATACTGCTCTCCGAATAATTGCTTAATAAAATGACGAACTAACCATAATTTCGAGGACAGATTATACCCGAAAAAATAAGTAAACCACAGCCTACAAACGTAACAAATTGTTTTGTTATTTCAATGCGTCAGTCACTGCTTTTCGGTCAAAATGCGGGGCCAATAGCTGTATAAACTCATAAGCAAACTTCCTTAAATAAGCATCACGCCTAATACCCACGTAAGTCACACTATCAGGGAATAGATGCTTTGCATCCAAAGCAACCAAATTGGTATCTCGCTCAGCATCATAAGCCATGCCAGCAAGCAATCCTACGCCCAAGCCAAGACTGACGTAAGTTTTAATCACGTCCGCATCAATCGCTGTTAATACCACGTTAGGCTTTAAGCCTTCTTTCTCAAAGACACTACTCACCAATGAACCACCAGTAAAAGCAAAGTCATAAGTAATGAGTGGATATTGCGTTAATTTTTTTAGGGTTAATGGCACATCACTAATTAATGGGTGACCAGGCGGCACCACCACGCAACGATTCCACTGATAGGCTGGCAAACATAAAATCTTTTCAAAGTGGCTAATCGCTTCGGTTGCAATGCCAATATCAGCTTCGCCGCTTTCTACCTGTTCCGCCACTTGTGTTGGGTTGCCTTGATGGATATTGAGTTTAACCTCGGGATATTTTTCCATAAAAGCTTTTACAGCTGCAGGTAAGCGATACCTGGCTTGCGTATGGGTAGTGGCGATGGTGAGCATGCCTATATCTTCATGACTAAACTCATCACCCACGCGCTTGATGTTTTCCATATCGCGCATGACGCGCTCAGCCAGCTCAACGATATTTCGACCAGGCTCAGTCACACCCGTTAAGCGTTTGCCATGCCGTTCAAAAATCTGTAAATTAAGCTCTTGTTCAAGCAACTGAATTTGCTTACTCACCCCAGGCTGAGATGTATGGAGCGAATCGGCAGCCAAAGAAATGTTCAAGCCCTGCTTCACAACCTCACTTATATAACGCAATTGATGCAGTTTCATCCCAATATCACTCCATATAACCAATGAATATATATTAAGAATAAACAGTTATAAAAACAACATATTTAATAATTTATAATATTGTCAGTTTAATATCACGAAAAATCAATTGTATTAAGGATTCTCATGGATTTCGGCTTCATTGTTGCAGGCTTTATCGTTGGCTTTTTAGTCGGCCTAACTGGTGTAGGCGGCGGCTCGCTGATGACCCCCATTCTGATGATTTTTTTCCACATCAAGCCAGCGCTAGCCGTTGGTACTGATTTGCTTTATGCATCAGTCACTAAATCTGTCGGTATTTTTGCCCATGGCAAACTAGGTAACATTGATTGGCGTGTCGTCAAACTTCTTGCTGCAGGTAGCGTACCAGCCTCATTCGCTACGATTTTATTTCTTCGCTCTATTGATGTTGATTCTAACGAAGCAATTTCTACCATCAAATTCAGCTTAGGGGTCGCCTTAATTATTACTTCAGTCGCGGTTCTCCTGAGGACAAAACTCATGAGCCTGCTTTCAAAAGATAGCCTCATTCCCGAAAAGTACGTTGCATCATGCACCGTAATTCTTGGTATTGTGCTTGGCGGCCTTGTGACACTGACTTCTGTAGGCGCTGGCGCGCTGGGTGTCACCGCCCTGATTGTGCTCTACCCTCACAAAAAGATTACCACTATTGTCGGCACTGACATTGCGCATGCCGTGCCCTTAACCCTAGTGGCTGGCCTCGGGCATGCCAGTCTTGGTACGGTTGATTACAATTTGCTTGGCACCTTGCTCATTGGCTCGATTCCTGGCATCTATATTGGCAGTCATTTGAGCGCGAAAGTAGCCGAACATTGGATACGTATCGCACTTGCAGCCATTTTGATTTATGTAGGCATTAAATTGGTACTGCATTAAGTCTATTATAAACAAGGCTTAATGCCAATTTTGAATGCCAAGATAAAGCGTGAAACCAAGCGGGTTTTGCATTAAAATGTTGCCTCTTTGAAAAATTGAATAACTATGTATAAATACGACGCCATTGACCAACAACTCGTAAACGAACGTGTCGCCCAATATCGCGACCAAACTAATCGCTATCTTGCTGGCGAGCTCAGTGAAGAAGAGTTTCGTCCCTTACGTTTACAAAACGGTCTTTATATTCAACGCCAAGCACCGATGCTTCGCATCGCGGTGCCTTACGGCATGCTGTCATCCAAACAACTACGTAAACTTGGCGAAATCGCTAAAAAATACGACAAAGCCTACGGTCATTTCAGCACACGTCAAAACTTACAACTCAACTGGCCTAAGCTAGAAGATGTACCTGAGATTTTGGCTGAGCTTGCCACAGTAGAAATGCACGCAATTCAAACTTCTGGCAATTGCATCCGTAATATCACGACAGACCAATTTGCTGGCGTAGCACCTGATGAAGTGATTGACCCACGCACCATGGCTGAAGTCATGCGTCAATGGAGCACTTTCCATCCTGAGTTCGCATTATTGCCACGTAAATTCAAAATCGCGGTATCTGGCACCGAGCAAGACCGCGCCATCGTCCAAGCGCACGACATTGGCATGGAGTTCTACGTGGATGCTAAAGGGCAAACGGCCATTAAAGTATGGGTAGGCGGTGGTCTAGGTCGCACGCCTATTTTAGGCACAGTGATCCGTGAACATCTTGAGTGGCAACATGCCCTCACCTATTGCGAAGCGATTATCCGCGTTTACAACATTCACGGTCGTCGCGATAACGCTTACAAAGCACGCATTAAGATTTTGGTGAAAGCCCTAGGCATTGAAGACTTCAAGCAACAAGTTGAGGCTGAATGGCTGCACCTTAAAGACAATCCAAACACCATTACCGAAGCTGAGTTAGCGCGCGTTGGTCAACACTTTGAATCCATGCCTTACGAAACTTTGCCAGCGCATGATTCAAGCTTTGATAGTGCTATTGCTAGCAACCCAGCATTTGCCGCTTGGGTAAAACGCTGCGTACACACCCATAAACAATCAGGCTACCGCGCAGTCACTTTATCACTGAAGCCTCACGGCCATGCACCTGGCGATATTACTTCCGAGCAAATGGCAGTAGTGGCTGATTTAGCTGATGCTTATAGCTTTGGCGAGCTACGTGCATCGCACGAACAAAACTTGATTTTGGCGGATGTAAAACTAAGCGACCTTTTACCTCTTTGGGAAAAAGCCCGGGCTGCTGGTTTAGCAACCCCAAACATTGGCTTGCTTACTGACATTATCTGCTGCCCAGGCGGCGACTTTTGCTCACTCGCTAACGCGAAGAGTATTCCTATCGCTGAAGCTATCCAAATGCAATTCGACAACCTCGACTACTTGCATGATATTGGTGACCTAGAGCTCAATATCTCAGGCTGTATGAACGCCTGCGGCCATCATCACGTTGGCCATATCGGTATTTTGGGCGTGGATAAGGACGGCTCAGAATGGTACCAAGTCACCATTGGCGGCAAACAAGGTAATGACGCAAGCATCGGCTCAGTGATTGGCCCTTCATTCTCAGCAGACGAAATGCCAGGCGTGGTTCAGCGCTTGATTGAAGTGTATATCCAAGAGCGGACGCCAGAAGAGCGCTTTATTGATACCGTGCGCCGTATTGGTGTGCCGCCATTTAAAGCGCACGTTTATGCGAGCAAGGAGGCTGCGAATGTCTAATTTAATTAAGGACAACGCCATCGTTGCAGATGAATGGACACGCGTCATCCCACCAAATTTAGGTGAAGAAACTGTTCGCAAACAAGCCGGTAAGGTGGTGCTTTTTAAGCTCACAGGCGAAGAAACTTTTTCTGATGAGCAAATTGCAGCAACGCTAATTCCAGCGGGCAAAGTATTAGTGCCTTTCACGGTTTGGCGTGCCAATAAAGACGCGCTTGCTAACCGTGTAAGCCAAGGTGAAGTTGGCCTGTTAATTGCCACACATGAAGCTATCGAAGATGTGATTGCCGAAGTAAAAGACATTAACGTTTTTGCTTTGGTCGCTGTGTATGTTGAGCGGTTTGCGGATGGCCGTATTTTCACCATCGGTAACCTACTCCGCACACGCTTCGGCTTTAAGAACGAATTGCGCGCTGTTGGTGATGTACTCCGCGACCAATTGTTCTTCTTAAAGCGCTCAGGCTTTAATAGCTACTTAATCCGTGCAGACCGAAACGCCCAAGAAGCTCTGCGTAGCTTGACTGATTTTAGTGAGCCTTACCAAGGCGCTGTTGATATTGCGCAACCAGCATGGCGCAGGACAAACCGCTAATGTTTGGTGACGTATCCATGATTCGTTCAGCGACCAAAAACCCAGCGACTAACCCAGATCTCACAGAAGCACTAAAAGCCTCTGCATCTTTTAAGCGCTCGCAAGTATTGAGTATACTTAAAGAAGCGGCGACCCAGTTTCCGGCAATTACCTTTGCCAATAGCTTTGGAGCTGAAGACATGGTCCTGACTGACATCATCATGCGCGAAAAACTCGCGATTGAGATTTTCTCTCTCGATACAGGCCGCTTACCTGCTGAAACTTACACCTTGATGGCTGAAGCGGAAAGTACTTATAACACCAAGCTTAAAGTATATTTCCCTAAGCATGAGGTTGTAGAGCAATACGTGCAAACCAAAGGCATCAACGCTTTTTACGAGAGCATTGATTTACGAAAGGCATGTTGCCACATGCGTAAAGTAGAACCACTTCAACGTGCGCTCAATGGCAAACAAGCTTGGATTACCGGCATGCGTGCGGAGCAAGCCACAACACGCGCTAATTTGCCTGTGCAGGAGTTTGATACAGGTAACAACTTAGAGAAGTTCAATCCGCTGAGCGATTGGACCGAACAAGAAGTGTGGGCCTATATTCGTCTGCACGAAGTACCTTATAACAAATTGCATGACGCCTTCTATCCTAGCATTGGCTGTGCACCTTGCACGCGCGCAGTCGCCATTGGTGAAGATGTGCGTGCCGGCCGCTGGTGGTGGGAAGACCCAACCAGCAAAGAATGTGGCCTGCATGTTAAAAAAACGAAGTAACAAATAATCCTATTGAAATTAACTAGTTGAAACTATGACAACAGCAAACAAAACAACCCTTAGCCATCTTGATTGGCTAGAAGCGGAAGCGATTCACATTTTGCGTGAAGTCGCAGGTCAATGCTCAAACCCTGTGCTGCTCTTCTCTGGCGGTAAAGACTCATTGTGTATCTTGCGCCTTGCAGAAAAAGCCTTCCGTCCAGGCCGCTTCCCTTTTCCGCTGATGCATATTGATACTGGTCATAATTACAAAGAAGTAATTGAGTTCCGCGACCAACGTGCAGCAGAGCTTGGCGAGCGCTTAATCGTTCGCTCTGTTGAGGACTCAATGAAGCGTGGCACTGTTGTGCTTAAATCAGAAGATGAATCACGCAACAAGCACCAATCTGTCACATTGCTAGAAGCGATTGAAGAGTTCGGCTTTGATTGTTGTATTGGTGGCGCACGCCGCGATGAAGAAAAAGCCCGGGCTAAAGAACGCATCATGAGTTTCCGTGATGAGTTCGGTCAATGGGATCCAAAAAACCAACGCCCTGAGTTGTGGAATCTATATAACGCGCGTTCACATAAAGGTGAGAACATTCGGGCATTCCCGATTTCAAACTGGACTGAAATGGACGTTTGGCAATATATCGAACGTGAAAACTTAGGCCTTCCAAGCATCTATTTCGCGCATCAACGCGATGTAGTTATGCGTGCTGGCTCTATAGTGCCGGTGAACGTACCGCTTGCTTCTAGTGAATTAATTAACCAACCTAAAGCAGGTGAAGAAATCATCAATATGGAGGTTCGTTTCCGTACTGTTGGCGATATTACTTGTACAGCTCCAGTGATTAGCGATGCAGATACCATTTCTAAAATCGTACTTGAGACTGCAACCACTACGATTACAGAGCGTGGCGCAACAAGGCTTGATGACCAAACATCAGATGCATCTATGGAACAACGCAAAAAAGAAGGCTATTTCTAATGACAACACAACACAACGATAGCCTACTCCGCTTTATGACTTGCGGTAGCGTAGATGATGGTAAAAGCACCCTCATCGGCCGTTTGCTTTTTGATACCAAGAGCATCTTAGCTGACACCCTCACGCAAATGGATCGCACTTCTAAAAAGCGCGGTCTAGAGGTAGTCGATTTATCGCTACTCACAGACGGCTTGCAAGCTGAACGTGAACAAGGTATCACCATTGACGTAGCTTACCGCTACTTCAGTACAGGTACACGCAAATACATCATTGCCGATGCGCCTGGCCATGAACAATACACCCGCAACATGGTGACCGCGGCTTCAACTGCGAACCTTGCGATTATTTTAATTGATGCTCGTAAAGGCGTCCTTACTCAAACACGTCGTCATTCATTCTTGGCTCAATTGGTAGGCATTCCACATATCGTGGTCGCGATTAACAAAATGGACTTGGTGGATTTTGACCAAGCAACCTTTGAGAAGATTAAGGCTGACTACTTAAGTTTTGCAGAACAAATCGGCTTGCAACGCGCAGGGCGTGACATTCAAGTGGTGCCTCTTTCAGCGCTCACTGGCGATATGCTCGTTGACCGTGGCGATGCCATGAATTGGTATCAAGGTCCAACCATGTTGGAGCTTTTAGAATCAGCCCCAGCTGCCCACTCAGAGCAAAACGAGCCATTCCGCTTCCCTGTGCAATTCGTTTGCCGCCCACACGCGTCAGACGATAAAGACCTGCACGACTTCCGTGGCTTTATGGGGCGTGTTGAATCAGGCGAAATCGCCGTAGGTGATGCTGTCACCGTTTTACCAAATGGCTACACCTCAAAAGTAAAAGCCATTCAGTTGGGTGAAGAGCAACTACAAAACGCTATTACCGAGCAATCTGTCACGCTCTTGCTTGAAGATGAAATCGACACTTCTCGTGGCGACATGATTGTAAAATCAGACCAAGCGCCAGAGCCTGTGAAGCAAATTTCAGGCATGGTGTGCTGGCTATCTGAAACACCGCTTTCAACAGCCCGCACTTATATCATCCGCAACACCACGCGCGAATCTAAAGCCAAAGTGGGCGCGATTGAATACAAAGTGGATGTCAATACGCTTGAGCAATCAGAAGCGCAAGGCCTTGTCATGAACGACATTGCTAAAATCAATTTCAAACTCGCGCAACCGCTCATGGTGGATAGCTACAGCAAAAATCGTGCAACTGGCGCATTTATCATGATTGATGAATCGACCAACAACACCGTTGGTGCAGGCATGATTATTTAATCTTGATTAAACGAATCAGACAAAAATACATTAAAATAGCTTTATTAAAGAATTTAGACAGATTTTAGAAGGAAAACCAACATGACTTATGTCGTTACCGAAAATTGTATTCAATGCAAATACACAGACTGCGTTGATGTCTGCCCAGTGGATTGCTTTGTAGAAGGCCCCAACTTCTTAGCGATTAACCCTGATGAATGTATCGACTGCACATTGTGTGTTGCTGAGTGCCCTGCTGAAGCAATTTTTGCAGAAGATGATGTCCCAGCAGACCAACAAGAATACATCGCGCTAAATGCACGCCTTGCAGAAGTTTGGCCTGTGATTTCCGCTCGCAAAGAACCCATGCCAGATGCAGACGCCATGAACGGCGCACCAGGTAAACGTGAATTATTGGTGGAGTAGCTAAATTTTGAACCAATTAAAAAGGAGGCAATTGCCTCCTTTTTAATTGTATAAACTTCTTAGTCCAAGCTACTCTTACATTTTTAACCACAAATGGCTTCGCTTTATCACGAGCCAGCCAACCAAGCAATATGCTGCCATCGCGCAAGCTAGCGCAAAAGTACTCTCCCACACTAATGAAGCCACCAGGCCTGATGAAACACTGGATAAGAACATTTGCATAAAGGCTTGGCCGGATGCAGCGGTGCCACGGATTTTTGGGTGTCGATCAAGCGCGGCAATGGATAGCACTGGCATCGCTAGCGCCATTCCAACGTTGAATATCGCAATCGGCAATATCAGCCAGACAGTGTGAGATAAAAAGTAACAAGCGATGACATTACCTACCACAGTGACCGACATCCAGGCATATGCCCACTGCACGACTTGTTGACGGCTATAGATGCCAGCAGCACGTTTGGCGAGGTATGAGCCTATCATCATGCCGCACACAGTTGGAATGAACATATAGCCAAATTGCTGCGCGTTTAAGCCTAAATGTTTAACCAAAAACATGGGGCTGGCGATCACGTATAAAAAGAAGCCTGCAAAGTTTGCGCTGATAGAAAACACTAAACGAAAGTATTCTCTATCTGAAAATATAATGCGGTAGTCTTTAATCACTTGTTTGGCAGAAAGCGGCATGCGCTTTTCCGGTGGCATGGTTTCGGGCAAATATTTCACCACAGCAAAAAAGGCAAAGCCTGAGTAAAGTGCTAAAAAGATGAAAATCGCCTGCCAATGAATGCCAAGCAGCAAGCCGCCAATAACAGGCGCAATGGCTGGGGCAATGCCAAACAGCATTTGTACGGTGGCCATTACACGTTGAGCTTGTGGGCCTTCAAATAGATCACGCACCATGGCGCGTGCCACCACATTGCCCGCTCCGCCCGATATACCTTGTAAGGCTCTAAAAAACCAGAGTGTTTCGACATTCTGAGCAAAGGCACATCCAATAGAAGCGAGTAAAAAAATGCCTAAACCAATTTTAATAGTGGGAATTCGCCCAATGGAATCTGAGATCGCGCCATGCCACAAGGTCATTAGGGCATATGGCAGTAAGTAAAACGTGAGGCTTTGTTGTAAAGCAACTGGCTCAGCCAACAAATCCGCGCCCATTGTTGGGAAAGCTGGTAAATAAGTATCAATGGCAAATGGTGCAAGCGCGGCGAGACTTGCAAGCAAGAACGCTAAAAATAGTGGGGAAAGTTTTGTCATTGCGTTCGGCTAGTTATCTTTTTAAAAGGCTTTCAATAAAAACGCGCCAGTGAGTTTTCAAAGGCGCGTTCATTTAACCACAAATGCTAGTTTGTTGGCTAAGGCAATGCGTGGAACTCTTTCACTCGATCATTTAACTCGCCAGCGATAATCGCTTTTGAGTTTTTATCATTACGGAAAATAATCGGCTGAGAAGCAATCACTGGGTTGCGGGAGTCTTCAATCGCTTTCGTAATCACATGATGATTAGGCGACAGGCTACATACTGGATCTGCACCTTCTGCATCACCTGTCAGCATAAACGCTTGGCAACGACAGCCCGCCAAATCGTTTTCCTTTTCAGAGCAGCTTCTGCAAGGCTCTTTCATCCATCTATCGCCGCGATACTTATTAAATGCTGGCGAATCGTTCCATACCCAATCCAAACCTTTATCTTTCACATTTGGGAATTCGATATTTGGTAATACACGCGCTGAATGGCAAGGCAATACATCACCATTCGCTGTAACGATCATAAACACTTCGCCCCAACCGTTCATGCACTTCTTAGGACGATCTGAGAAATAGTCTGGCACCACGAAGAAGACCTTCATCTTACTGCCCTGCTTCTCACGGAATTCATTGGTGATGCGCTCGGCTTCATCAATTTGCTCTTTGGTTGGCATGAGCTGACTACGGTTTACTAATGACCAGCCGTAATACTGCGTGTTAGCAAGCTCAATGTAATCAGCACCAAGCGCTTCAGCCATCTCCAAAATTTCGCGCATATGGCCGATGTTGTAGCGATGAATCACCACATTAAGCACCATTGGGTAGCCGTGATTTTTAATCATCGCGGCGACTTTTTTCTTAAGCTCAAACGTCTTGGTATTGGTAATGAAGTTATTAATTTCTTCAGTGATGTCATGCATCGACAATTGAATATGATCTAAGCCGCCATCCTTAAAAGCTTGAATACGTTTTTCAGTTAAGCCTACGCCAGAAGTAATCAAATTACTGTAATAACCAAGCTTTTTAGCTTCGATGACAATATCTTCAATATCATCACGGAGCAAAGGTTCACCGCCAGAAATGCCTAACTGCAAGGCGCCTAGACGGCGTGCATCTCGGAGAGCTTGTATCCATTGCTCAGTCGTTAGCTCATTTTGGGTGTGTTTGTCGTAATCGGTTGGGTTGTAGCAAAACGCACAATGTAGCGGACAGCGATAAGTCACTTCAGCCAACAACCAAAGCGGCTGAGTATGGGTCACGTTCGCTGCAACACCATTATTTTGAGATTGAATCTCTTTTTGTACAACTGATTGACCTAGTGATGCTTGTGTCATTTTGTGACTCCTGAACTGACAACTCTTAATTAATTTGGCGTAACCAAGCTTTTTCGATAGCTAATTCCAACATGCCGATAATGTCTTGTTCTAAGTCAAGCGCATCAGGAAATTTAGCTTTAAGTTCGGTCATGATGTCAGTGACGGTGCGTTTACCATCCACCATATTTAGCACTTCACCCGCACCACCATTAAGCTTTACCATGCCTTCTGGAAATAAAATCACATAGCAGTTTTGCGCTTCCTCCCACTGAAACCTGTGGTGCAAGGCGATTGCATATAAATCTGTTTGTTGGATACTCATCATGGTCTCAATTAATAAACAGGTTGGCGTAAATAAGGGACACCATCAGTGGTGACATCTGCTGAAGCCAACATAATAGAGTCCGCAATCACCCAAAGTACATTGAGCTTAAATTGCAAAATTTCTAATGCGCGCTCTTGCATTTCACGGCTCTTACCGAAGTAATCGAGCGTAACTGATAAGCCTTGTTCAACGTCACGGCGTGCTTCTGTCAAACGCTTTTTAAAATAACTTAGACCATCCTCTTTAATCCAAGGATACATGGTTGGCCATGAGCTAATGCGCTGTTGATGGATATGCGGTGCAAATAACTCAGTGAGTGATGAGCACACAGATTCTTGCCATGGGCGTTGTCGTGCAAAGTTAATGTAAGCATCAACCGCAAACTTAACTCCAGGGCTCACCATTTTAAGTGAGGTGACCTGTTCACGCGTGAGCCCCACCGCCTCACCTAATTGAATCCAAGCCTCAATACCGCCAACTTGTCCATCGACACCATCATGATCAGTAATACGAACAATCCACTCTTTGCGGACTTCCTTGTTTGGGCAATTAGAAAGAATCGCAGCATCTTTAAGTGGAATACCAATTTGATAATAAAAACGGTTAGCAACCCAAGCTTGAAGCTGTTCTTTACTTAATTTACCTTCATACATCGCTACATGGATAGGATGATAAATATGATATCCCTGACCCTTTGTGCGAAGTCTTTCTTCAAATTCTTCACGAGTCCAAGGTTGGTTGTTATCAGCGGCTACGTTCATATTGCTCTCCTAAAGAATAATGTCCATGCCGTCATAAGCGACTTCAATACCATGTTTAGTGAGTTCTGCACGTTCGGCAGAATCTTCTCTTAAAATAGGATTAGTGTTGTTAATATGAATCAGCACTTTTCTTGAAGCATCAAATTCGTTCAGCTTTTCAATCATGCCACCTTCACCTGATTGCGGATTATGACCAATGCTACGCGCAGTTTTTGTCATCAAACCCATATCAATCATTTCTGTATTTGTCCAGAAAGTACCATCCACCATAATGCAGTCCGCTTGACTCATGAGTGCCGGTAAGTGTGGTTCGATTTCGCCAAGACCAGGTGAATACCAGCATTTTTTGCCTGTACTGATTTCTTCGATTAGTACACCAATGGTATCGCCTGGGTGCGGATCGTTGCGATGCGGGGAATATGGAGGCGCTGCGCTCTTGAGCGCAACAGCTGTGAAACGAAGGTTATTTGCGCCAGCTACTTCAAATGATGAAGTACCGTCAGTCGCTACTTCATGGTGATTAATGCCACAGTAGTGACCTAAGATATTGAGCAGTGGATTACCAGTTGTTAAGTCTTGATAAACCATATCGGTACAGTAAATTTCACGCTTTACTTGACCTTCACGCAACATCAACAAGCCAGTGGTGTGATCAATCTGTGCATCAATTAATACAATTCCAACGATGCCGCTGTCGCGAATTGCACGACCAGGCTGGAGAGGTTTGAAATCTTGAATTTGTTGAAGCACATCTGGTGAGGCATTAAAAAGCACCCAATTAATCCCATCACTACTGACGCAGATTGATGATTGCGTTCTTTTTGTTGCTTTGATAGTACCTTTACGCAGTCCATCGCAATTTTGACAATTACAATTCCACTGTGGAAAACCACCACCGGCTGCAGCGCCTAATACATGAATGTGCATAAATCTCTCTTTAGTTATTGTTATGAATACAGGTTGGATATGAAACTGGGCTGCTTTTCAGCAGCCCAGTTACCGCAGTCTTAAAGACTGCTTGTACTATTTAACAATCTTAGCGATTGCAAACGTACATTGTTACTTCAAAACCGAAACGCATTTCAGTAGCAGCTGGTTTAGTCCACATGGTGTATCTCCTAATTATAGTTTAAAAAAACGTCATCGCATTTATATAGTTCATCTGCATATAACGTTTATAGATGATGCGCCTGCACCTTCTTAAGTAACAGTGCGAAAACACGGAAACATTGCTCATGATTTTCATGACGACAGCCAACAAAGTTATGAATAAATGACTTAAGAGAGCTAAAAAATGCTCATAGCATAGACTTATTTAATTCGCGACTTAACTTAAGTAGCGAATTCGACAGTTAAACCTTAATCGCCTGGGCTAACGCTTCTAAAAAGCGTGCATTTTCTGAGAACAATCCAATACTCACTCGCAAATAATCTGGCATTTCATAGTTTGCAATTGGCCTCACAATCACACCTTGATCAAGCAAACGTTCATAAACACTTCGAGCATCAGCCACTTTAAAGCTGACAAAATTAGCAAATGATGGAATAAATGTTAAGCCTAATTTTTCTAGTCCTTGGGTAATTTGTACCATACCCGCCTGATTTAAAGCGCGTGTTCGCTCTACAAACTCATCGTCGCCTAGTGATGCAACAGCAGCAGCTTGCGCAATGCTATTGACGTTAAATGGCTGTCGTACGCGATTCATCAAATCCGCAATTGCTGTTGATGTCACACCAAAACCAACACGTAAGCCAGCAAGGCCATAAGCTTTTGAAAACGTGCGTGAGATCACTAGATTATTGAACTCAGCTAACCAACCAATGGATTCAGCCTTAAGTTCATCAGTGAGATATTCATCATAGGCTTCGTCTAAAATTATTAAGGTGTGCTTTGGTACTAAAGATAAAAATTTCTTTAACTCAACTTTACCAATCAGCGTCCCAGTTGGGTTGTTAGGATTTGCGACAAACACCATACGCGTTTTCGGCGTAATGGCGAGCAACATCGCCTCTAGATCATGGCCAAATTCTTTTGCTGGCACGACGACACCCGTTGCTCCAACCGCCTGTGTCACAAGGCTATAAACAGCGAAAGCATGCTGAGAATAAACAGCCTCATCGCCTGGTGCCAAAAAAGCACGTGCAGAAAGCTCAAGGATGTCATTTGATCCATTACCAAAGACCAACTGATTCGACGTGACTTTAAATTTGTCACAAACAGCATCTCGGAGTGCAACGCTATTCCCATCCGGATAGCGTGCAATCTCATCCAAAGCATCCATCATCGCCATGTGCGCATTAGGGCTCACACCGAGGGGATTTTCGTTTGAAGCGAGTTTAACGATTTGGCTTGGATCCAAGCCTTTATCGCGAGCCAAATCACTGATTGGTTTGCCGGGCTGATAAGGCGCGATAGATCGTATATAAGCAGGAGCTAAATTGGTAATGTCAGACACGGAAATAACCTCGAAATTAACAGCCCATAAGGCTTATCTAAACTACAGCGACGGGGTATGAGCCCAATACCTTAACAAAGGATGCACGAGCCTCAATTTCAGCCAGTGCTTGCTTG
>CAMCXI010000003.1 GCA_945883335.1 Candidatus Methylopumilus universalis
TTCCGAAGAACCAGTGAACTTGCCAGCTACAAACACTCACACCTATCGATTGTTCAAATTTTTAAAGAGCAGGTATTACTCAATTCTTTTCTACTTCACCAACCCAGAAACTTGTTCCGCGTTAGCAACGAGAGGGCGCATTATACAGAGCCAAAAAATCTCGTCAACTACTAAATTCTGCATTAGATTTGGTTGCGGGGGCAGGATTTGAACCTACGACCTTCGGGTTATGAGCCCGACGAGCTGCCAGACTGCTCCACCCCGCGTCCGATTCGACATTGGTGCCGTCGAGAGACGAGACTATAGCAAGCTTAGCGCTCGCCTGTCAAGGCTAAAACGGGATTATCTTAAGAATCTAAGGGGTGGGGTTTCTGACTACTTGGATTGGCTTGAAATGATCTTGCGTACCAATTCCAGATCATCATGGGTATCAACGCCCGTTGCTGGCGCATCATTAACCACTGATACACTAATCTTATATCCATGCCAGATAGCTCTTAATTGCTCTAGCACCTCATATTGTTCAATCGGTGCAGGGGTTAAATTTGCATAGGCATGTAAAAAGCTTGCACGGTAAGCATAAATGCCCACGTGGCGATAAATAGACATGTCGCGAGGTAGCTCTTGAGACTGCGCAAATACATCGCGCGGATAAGGAATTGGGGCGCGACTAAAATACATTGCATAACCTTCTGCGTTCATCACAACCTTCACCACATTTGGATTGATCATCGTGTCTTTATGATGAATGGTATGACAAACTGTAGCGATAGATGCTTGCGCATGTGAATTCAAGTCACAAGCCACTTGTTGAATAAGCTTAGGGTCAATCAAAGGTTCATCCCCTTGAACATTCACCACTAAAACATCATAGTCCCACTCAAAATGCGCAGCCACTTCAGCCAGCCTGTCCGTGCCAGAAACATGATCTTCACGCGTCATGACCGCTTTAAATCCATAACGCTCCACAGCGGCCAAGATGTCGACATGGTCTGTTGCAACAATGACATCTTCTGCACCGCTCGCAACTGCTTGCTCTGCAACTCGGACTACCATAGGCTTGCCGCCAATATCCAACAATGGCTTGGCTGGCAAACGGCTACTTGCATAACGGGCAGGAATAACGACTTTAAATTTCATCTGTTGAATATTGAGCAAAGTAGAAAATTAGACTTCTTCCGCATCGGGCAATTTTCTTGCCTCTTCCTCAAGCATCACTGGAATATCGTCTTTAATTTGGAAACCCAATCGGCAAGGCTTGCAAACTAACTCTTGCTCAGCTTTGCGATAGTGCAAAGCGCTTTTGCAAACCGGGCACACCAAAATATCGAGTAATTTAATATCCATACTATTTTCCTTTGCTTAATGTTGCCAGTTTTTGCAACACCAATTCATTTAATCCATTTTCTATATTAGCACTGACTGGAAGCATCCAAATATCGTATTGCGCATTACCTTTGACAAATTGGGCACACTTCACCGCATCTTTTTCCGTCATCAAAATCGTCTTACCCGCAAACGGCAATAAATCTTGCGGCTTAAAAGCATAATGATCAGCAAAAACTTTCTGCTCAAAAACCAAACCCATTTTTGTTAAGCCATCAAAGAAACGCTTAGGATTACCAATACCCGCAATGGCGACCAAATGTTTATTGTTAAAGTCATTAGACTTTTGCTGAGTTTTGCCATCAAATAAGGAAACAAACACATCCCCAGAAAATCCCATCTGAAACACTGGCAATAGAAATTCCGTATTAATTAAAGTCTGCTGATTAGCTTGCGTTATGACAATTGCATCAACCTCATTCAGTCGAGATTTAGCTTCTCGCAGAGGGCCCGCAGGTAATAATAATTCATTTCCAAAAGCACGCTCGGCATCTACAACGGCAATTTCAATATCACGCTTCAATCGATAATGCTGAAGGCCGTCATCACTGACAATGACATTCACATCACGATGCGCTTGCAATAAAGCCATCCCCGCATCCACACGATTTGCACCTACAAAAACTGGACAAGCTACACGCTTAGCAATAAGCAAGGGCTCATCACCCACTTTGCTTGGTGAGCTATTGGTTGAAACTTCGGTCACATCATTTACGGAACCACCGTAGCCGCGACTAATAATGCCCGGCTTGAATCCCGCAATCTTTAATTGCTCCGCCAGCCAAATAACAAGCGGGGTTTTCCCTGTGCCACCGACACTAATATTACCAACCACAATAACGGGAACTGGTAGTTGATAACTTCTTAAAATGCCAAGACGAAATAGATATTTTCTGGCAGTACTAAGGCAAAAGAAAACAAGAGACGTGGGCAATAAAACTAGATGCCAGATTGAATAGCCTTTCCATTGTTTTTGGAGCCAATCAGCCATTCACTCGCGCCAGTCTTAATGGAACTGCTTCTGATACAGCTTGGCGTAATGACCGCCCGCTTTTAATAACTCGGCATGTGTGCCGCTCTCGACGATCTCACCATGCTCCATCACAAAAATACGGTCAGCGTTTTCAATGGTCGATAAGCGATGTGCAATCACAATACTGGTGCGATTTTTCATCAAAGTATCTAGCGCCGCCTGAACATGTTGCTCTGATTCGGTATCCAAAGCCGAGGTTGCTTCATCCAACAGCAATATAGGCGCATCTTTCAGAATCGCTCGCGCAATAGCTAAACGCTGACGCTGCCCCCCAGAAAGGCGAACACCCCTATCACCAATCTCACTTTGCAAGCCATTAGGGAGCTGCTGAATAAATTCCCATGCATGCGCAGCTTTAGCGGCCGCAATCACGCTTTCTTCACTTGTGCCGCGTAATGCCCCATAGGCAATATTGTTGAAAACCGTATCGTTAAACAACACAACATCTTGACTCACTAGCGCAAATTGCTCACGCAAATTACTGAGCTTTAAAGCACGAATATCCATACCATCCAATAAGACTAGGCCTTCTTGATGCTCATAAAACCGAGGAAGTAAATTCACCATCGTTGTTTTGCCACCGCCAGAACGACCTACCAAGGCTAACTTTTCGCCTGGTTTAATGACGAAGCTTAGTTGATTAAGTGCATTGCTTTTGGCGCTTTCATATCGCAAGCCAACGCTCTTAAACTCAATCTCGCCTTTGGCATGACCAATCTCGTGCGCTCCCTCATCTAACTCGGGCTGAGTATCAATCAAACCAAAAACACTCTGAGCGGCAGCAACGCCCACTTGCACCGTCTCATTCATCTTGGTCAAGCTTTTAATCGGTGGAATCAGCATAAGAAGCGCACCAATAAAGGCAGCAAACTCACCCGCCGTAAATTTACCTACTGAATAATAAACAACCGCGCCCAAAGAAAATGCCGCAAGCATTTCAATCACCATGCTATTGATGCCCGAAATACGGGTTAAACGAATTTGCATATGGCGATTCTTAGCCACAACAGAAGCAAATCTTTTTTGCTCGTACTCCGCCCCAGCAAAAATCTTAATCATGCGCTGACCAGCGCTGGCCTCTTCCGCCACTTGGGTCATTTCACCCATCGTACCTTGTGTGGCTTTACCAGCCTCTCTGAGCTTAGGTGTCATCTTTTTGAGGTATAAAACCATGAGTGGTGCTGTGACGACAAAAATCAATGTGAGGCGCCAATCCAAATACAACATGTAAGCAACCATTCCCACGATCGTCAAACTGTCACGAACAGAGCTAACAGCCGCATTGGTAGCGGCGCTCGACATTTGCTCCGTATCATAGGTGAGCTTGGATGTCACAACACCAGCCGAAACGGAATCAAAAAAACTTACTGGCAACGTCATGAGTTTTGCGAAGGCTTCAACCCGTAAATCTTCTACCACGCGACGTTCCACCCACCTCATGGCAAATGTTGAAGCAAAGCCGGCAAATGCTCGCAAAGCCAACAGACCAAACAACATAAAAGGCAGCAAGTTCAACAGAGCCTGATCGTGCTTAACAAAACCAGCGTCCGTCACTAGCTTAATCGTGGCAAGAAAACCGGTGTTAGTGGCTGAAAAAGCAACGAGCGCGAGAATACTAAAGGCAAACATTTGCCAGTAATGGAGTGCATATTTCAGCATGCGCAAATAAAGCGTCTTGGCTGAGTATTGGTGGAATTGTGATTTTGAACGACTAAATTTGGTCATGAATTTGACTGCTTAATTCACCTGTCCCAAGCGATTTAATGAAATTAGTTGGCTTGGGAGATTTAAAAGATGACATTAACGGATAAATATCCATCAATAAAAAGATTTAGTGATTACCACCAGTTTGTGTTGCGAAGGTAATGTGGGTATAACCGACTTGACGGGCGGCTTCCATCACATTAATGACTGACTGATGCGTGGTGTTTGCATCCGCATTAATAATAATGGTAGGTTCTTTACCATTGCCAGCTGCTTGCTGAAGTGCAGAACCAATCGCGCTGACCGACCCATCAGCCAAAGCACTTTTGCCAATCACATAATGACCTTTCGCATCTACACCTACATCAATAACTAAAGGCTTTTGCTCAGGAGAATTAGCTTGAGCAGTCGGCAGGTTGATTTGCAATTCGCTCATGCGGGCAAACGTTGAACTCACGACCAAGAAAATAATAATGACCAATAACACATCGATTAATGGCACAAGGTTCATTTCTAAATCCTCGTATTTTTTTCCACGCTGAAAATTCATGATTACTTACGCTCGCCGTGAATGATTTCAACTAGTTTGTTAGCTTGTTGTTCCATCTCTAAAATCAAACTATCAATCTTTGCACGGAAATAGCGATAAGAAATCATCGCTGGTACAGCAACAACAATACCGCCAGCAGTATTATAAAGTGCCACGGAAATACCTTTAGCAAACTGTGCAACGTCGTGACCAGAGCCAGCCGCATTAAACGCACCAAACAACTCCACCATACCAATCACGGTACCTAACAAACCAAGCAATGGACTGACTGTGGCAATGGTACCAAGCGTCGACAAGTTTTTTTCTAGCTTATGAGCTACAGCACGGCCAGACTCCTCAATCGACTCTTTAACAATTTCTCTTGATGAAGTGACATTACTTAAAGCACTTGCAAAAATTTCACCTAGCATTGAATGCGCTTGAAGTTTATCGCAAGTCTCTTTAGTCACACCACCCTGCACTAACCATTTTTTAACCTCAGGTAGTAAGTTAGAAGGCGCAATCAACTCGCTGCGTAAGGTCCAAGCGCGCTCAACAATAATGGCTATCGCAATAATTGAAGCAAGGATAAGTGGATAAATTGGCCAGCCAGCAGCGATAATGATTTCTAACACACAATACTCCTAAAAGTTCTTGAATTGTCTTGCTTAGCACCACAACGATACTAAGTCATATTAAAGTGCAGTTACTTTAGCGCGTCAGTGCTTTTTCAGCAAGTACACTTAATCAAATCAACCGCTATTTGTCATACCAATATCGGCTCTGTGCTTTGCGCCAACTTTACGCAATCAAGTCTTCTTTCTCATTAAATCTCAATAAAACGGCACCATCCTCATTAGAGCAATAAGTCCGAATGCCACGACGACTATACCGATCAACAATATCCGCTTTGGGATGCCCAAAACGATTGCGATAGCCAACGGTAAAAATCGCTATTTGCGGGCTGACTGCATCTAGCAAGGTTTCGCTCGAAGAAGTTCGACTAGCGTGATGTGGTGCGATTAATACAGAGAAATGTGGCTGGGTACCTTGGCATTGGGCGTCAACGCACGCTCAACATTGAAGGCAAAGCGTGTGCCGTTTTCTAGGGCTTGCGGAAGCGTAGCGACCACGCCAACCAGTTCAATTTTTTTCGTTTCCCATTCAAGCGGCAAAGCATCGGCAAGCCTCCAACTGCCAAATAAGCCCGCCCAAGCAAAACCCAACATAAGCGCTAAAAAATAAACGAGCGGCTGCCTAAAGGAAATGAAACGATATAAAACAAAAATTAAGGGAATAAACGCCAGCAGCCAAAAGCTGCTGGGTATAAAAGACATTTGCTGAAACAACCAAACACCTAAAACAAAGATGAGTGCCTAAATCGCCATGAAAGACTAAAACATTAAATCGCCAACAACTTGCCATCCACCAATTTATATTGGCGTTTTAATTTTACAGATAACTCTAAATCGTGGGTCACCACCACCAAAGCGACACCCTGGCTTTGATTCATCTCCAGCAACAAATCAAATACTGCATGCGCTGTATGTCTGTCCAAATTACCTGTTGGCTCATCCGCTAAAACGCTTTGAGGCTTGGTGACCAAGGCCCTAGCTACCGCCGCGCGCTGACGCTCGCCGCCGGAAAGCTCACCTGGCATATGCTCCATCCGATGCGATAAGCCAACTTTTTTCAATATTTCAGCAGCGCTTGTAATCGCCTCTTCACGTGGCGTGCGCCGAATTAACAAAGGCATGGCCACATTTTCCAACGCGGTAAATTCTGGCAACAAATGATGAAACTGATACACAAAACCTAACGATTGATTACGTAATTCGCCGCGTTTGGTTTCATTCATGCCAGCAAGCGGCTTACCCAAAATGCTGACTTCGCCAGCACTTGGCGCATCCAAGCCCCCTAGTAAGTGCAAAAGCGTACTTTTGCCAGAACCCGAAGTACCAACAATCGCGACTTGCTCACCTACTTGCACATCTAAATCAATCCCATTAAGCACTGCTACATCTAGGCCTGCGTAGGTTTTTTGCAAACCTGTTGATTGAAGAATAAGGTTAGTCATAGCGCAAAGCCTCCGCTGGATTCATTTTGGAAGCTTTCCAGCTCGGATAAAGCGTTGCAATCAAACTCAAGAAGAACGACAAAATCACGATAGTCATTACATCACCCCACAATAAATGGGATGGCAATTCGCTAATGTAATAAATGTCTTTGGCCAAAAACTGCACATTAAATAAATGCTCAATAAACGGCACAATTGTGCTGATATTGAGCGCAATCAATACCCCAAAAAATGCTCCGAAGACTGTGCCAATCACACCAATCAGCGCTCCTTGCACAATGAATATGGCCATAATGCTGGGCGGGCTTGCACCGAAGGTGCGCATAATTGCAATATCAGCGCGTTTATCCGTCACTGCCATGACCAAGGTGGAAACAATATTAAATGCCGCCACCGCAACAATAAGAGCCAAGATAATGAACATCACACGTTTTTCCATTTGAATGGCACGGAAGAAATTGGCGTGTTCATGCGTCCAGTCCGTTAAAAATAAAGCCTGTGTTTCATCGCTCAACACCACCGCCAAATCACGCGATATTTTTGGTGCTAAAAACAAATCATCCAATTTTAAACGCACACCAGAAACGTTATCGCCCATGCGGTAAAGCTTAGCGGCATCGTCAATATTAATCAGCGCCAAGCCCGCATCGTATTCATACATACCAATTTGAAACAAACCGACCACCGTGAATTGCTTAATCCTAGGCACAACCCCAGTCGGAGTGAATTGCCCTTGTGGCGCCATCAGCACTACTTTGTCACCTAAAATAACTCCCAGAGATTGCGCAAGTTCAGCACCAAGCACAATGCCAAACCCACCCGCTTTCAAATCAGTCAATTGCCCAGCGCGCATATGGCCAGCCAAGTCAGAAACTTTACCTTCCTCATTCGGCAACACCCCACGCACAATTGCACCTTGAACCGCTTGACCATTAGAAAGCATGCCCTGAGCTACGATATAAGGTGCTGTGCCAGTCACATGCTTGGCAGTTTGTACTTTAGCGGAAACGTCCTGCCAATCCGCAAGCACATTATTCGCACCGGTGATTTGTAAGTGCGAAGCAACCCCCAAAATACGTGAGCGCAATTCTTCTTGAAAGCCATTCATCACTGAAAGCACAACGATGAGTGCTGCAACACCAAGCCCAATGCCGACCATACTGGTGAGTGAGATAAACGAAATAAAGTGATTTTGTCTTTTGGCGCGAGTGTAGCGCATGCCTACAAAAAGCTCGAACGGCAATGATTTGTTAATTTTTTGGAAACAACTATACATGGACATGACCAGTTTCTCTTTATTTATTTGTTTATTCATTAACACCAGCTTCGATCGATAAATGCTTTGTAACCCTTTAATGGAAGACTGTTAAACAATTATGGTTCAAGAATTTTAGCAGGGTTAAGCCATCATTCTGTTAAAATTACATTATGTTTACAGGAATAATCCAAGCCACAGGCAAAATAGAAACTATCACCCCTGCGGGCGATGACGTAAAATTGCATATCAACATCGGTCCACTCGATATGTCAGATGTCCAGATTGGCGACAGCATTGCCGTCAATGGCGTATGCCTGACCGCGGTGACTTTTAGCGATAAGCACTTTGAAGCGCATGTTTCAAAAGAAACGCTGAACTGCACAGTGGGCTTAGATTCCCCACGTGAGGTGAACCTTGAAAAAGCATTACGTCTTTCAGATAGATTAGGCGGGCACTTAGTAAGCGGCCATGTCGATAGCGTAGGCCAAGTGCTTAAATTTGAATCTGTAGGAGACTGCTGGATATTAGTCATTCGTGCGCCGCACAAATTATCTCGCTATGTTGCCATCAAAGGCTCTATTGCGATTGATGGCGTCAGTCTCACTGTCAACACTGTCGATAAAGACAACTTCAGCATGAACCTCATCCCTCATACACTAGAAAACACTGCGCTCAAACATTTGGGTGTTGGCAGCCGTGTAAATTTAGAAGTTGACCTCATTGCCCGATATGTTGAACGCATGACGCAATGGGGCAATGAAAGCGAACCAGCATGATCGCATCAAATATTAGCCATTTTAAAATTAGCAGCACTGAAGAAATCATTGGCGAGATACGCAATGGTCGCATGGTAATTTTGGTCGATGAAGAAGACCGTGAAAACGAAGGTGACTTAGTCCTCGCAGCACAATTTGCTTCACCAGAACACATTAATTTTATGGCCAAACACGGCCGCGGCCTGATTTGCTTAACGCTGACTGAAGCACGTTGTCGACAACTTAATCTTACCTCGATGGTGGATAAAAACGGTTCAAGCATGCACACCAACTTTACGGTGTCGATCGAAGCTGCAGAGGGCGTTACCACAGGCATTTCAGCCGCTGATCGTTCACGCACCATACAAGCCGCAGTTGGCAAACAAGCCACAGCGAAAGACATCGTGAGTCCAGGCCATGTATTCCCACTTGCCGCAGAAAACGGCGGCGTATTAGTGCGTGCTGGCCACACAGAAGCGGGTTGTGATTTAGCCTCACTTGCAGGCTTGGAGCCAGCTTCTGTGATTTGTGAAATTCTAAAAGATGACGGCAGCATGGCGCGCCTGCCAGACCTCATTGAATTCGCCCAAGCGCATGAACTCAAAATCGGTACGATTGCAGATTTAATTCACTACCGTAGTGAAAACGAATGTTTGGTCGAGCGTAAAACAGAGCGTCACATTGAAACCCCTTACGGCAAAATGCGTTTAATGGCTTACACCGACCGTATGGCGGAAGAAACGCATTTAGCATTAGTGAAAGGGACCCCAAGTCCAGATCAAGATGTGCTCGTCCGCGTGCACGAACCATTATCTGTGTTTGATTTATTAGATAACAGTAGCCGAAGCCATTCATGGAATATGTTAGAAGCTATGAAAGCGATTAGTAATTCAGCATGCGGTGTCATTGTGATGCTCAATCGGAACGAAAACGGTGAGGAACTACTGAATCGAATTATGAACGCAGATGAACCTATCCGAATCAAGCAAGACTTACGAAATTACGGCATAGGCTCTCAAATTTTGCTAGATTTAGGCGTGAGAAAAATGAAACTTCTTGCAACACCCCGAAAGATGCCAAGCATGGCGGGTTTTGGGCTAGAAGTCACGGGATACTTAGAGTCGACTTAATTCAATAGAAAAGATATAATCAGCAAAGTGGAAAACGTCAATCTTACTGGACACTTTCTCATTGCAATGCCCGCAATGAGGGATCCACATTTTGCAAAATCTGTTACTTACATTTGCGAACACAATGAAACAGGCGCGATGGGAGTGGTGATTAACCATCCTATCGAGATGAAATTAGATGCACTGTTCAAACAAATCAATCTCAACATTTCTGAACTCCCCATCGCACAGCAAACTGCCCAATTTGGCGGGCCTGTGCAAATTGAACGCGGCTTTGTATTGCATCATCCGCCAGGCGACTGGGATTGCACCATCGCCATGCTTGGCAACACTGCGCTCACCAGCTCAAAAGACATTCTAGAGGCGGTTGCTAATGGCAATGGCCCAGAGAAAATATTGGTGACTTTAGTCTTTGCAGGCTGGTCGCCCGGCCAACTAGAAGACGAAATCAGCAAAAATGCTTGGCTGACTGTTGAAGCCACGGACTCCGTGATTTTCGATACGCCTAATACAGACAAACTCAATGCCGCAATGGGCTTATTAGGCTTGGATTTTGCAAACCTTTCCAAGGTGGCTGGTCATGCTTAAATCTTTGCAGGCCATCAATAATAACAAAACTATAAAAGCCTCATTTGAAGGCACAGTGCTAGCCTTTGATTTTGGCCTCAAGCGCATCGGCGTAGCATCAGGTGAACACATGCTCGGCATCGCGCATCCGCTCACTACACTCAATGCAGAATCCAACGACGACCGATTTAACTTAATTGCCGACTTAATAAAAGAATGGAAGCCGAGCACTTTGGTGGTTGGTTTACCACTCAGCCTTGACGGCGAAGAACACGAAGTCACCCTGCTTTGCAAAAAGTTTGCGCGCCGCATGGATGGACGCTTTAATCTCCCAATTCTGATGATAGACGAGCGACTTAGCTCCGCAGAAGCTAGCCAGTCGTTAAGTGAAAGTGGCATCAAAGGGCGCAGACAAAAACCAATGTTGGACCAAATTGCGGCGCAAGTCATATTACAATCCTACTTCGACATGATTACCCATGAAATGAGCAAACGGCAGCAGCATGAATCTACCTAACGCAGAAACTCTTTTTGAAACGCTCGCTGAACGCATCAAGCCACTCATCAAGGCAAATACCGCTGTTGTAGGCATCCATAGTGGCGGCGCTTGGTTGGCTGAGCGTTTGTTGCCTATATTAGGTAAAGATCAAGGGGGTGAAGACCTGGCTCACGGCATCTTAGACGTGTCATTTTATCGTGATGACTTCAACGAGCGCGGATTGCACAGCGAAACCAAGCCATCACACATCCCATTTGATGTGCAAGACAAACACATCCTCTTAATTGATGATGTCTTTTATACGGGCCGCACCATTCGTGCCGCAATGAACGAGTTGTTTGATTACGGCCGCCCTGCAAGCATTACGCTTGCAGTTTTAGTGAACCGCGGTGGACGTGAATTACCAATTGCGCCGCAAATTAGCGCTTTTGATACGGAGCTTCCAGATACCCAAAACCTACAACTACTCCGCCATGAGAATGGCACTTTTTACTTTACGCTAGAAGAGAACACGTAATGCAAAATCCTCAACTCACCGATGACGGCGAACTTAAACACCTTCTGTCCATTGAGGGCTTGCCCAAAAGGATATTGAACCAAATCTTAGACACGGCAGAATCGTTTGTGGGTGTCGCTGAACGCGAAGTGAAAAAAGTACCACTACTGCGGGGCAAAACGGTATGTAACCTATTCTTTGAAAACAGCACCCGCACCCGTACCACTTTTGAGATTGCCGCCAAGCGCCTTTCTGCCGACGTGATTACGCTAAACGTGAGCACCTCGTCACAATCCAAAGGCGAAACCATACTCGACACCATCGACAACCTCACCGCCATGCACGCTGATATGTTTGTGGTCCGCCACGCGCAGTCTGGCGCGGCACATATGATTGCCAAGCACGTTGCTCCGCATATCAGCGTGATCAATGCAGGGGATGGCAGTCATGCTCACCCAACGCAAGGCTTGTTAGATGTCTTCACCATCCGTAAATACAAACCTGACATGCACAACTTACGTGTCGCCATTGTCGGGGATGTTTTGCACTCTAGAGTGGCGAGATCTGAAATTCATGCACTCACCACCCTAGGCGTGCCAGAAGTGCGAGTCATTGCCCCTAAAACACTACTGCCGCAAGACGTTGAAAAGCTAGGTGTGCATGTCTACCACGATATGAATGAAGGCCTAAAAGATGTAGATGTGGTGATGATGCTCCGCCTACAAAACGAACGCATGACTAGCGCAATGTTGCCTAGCGCGCAGGAGTATTTTAAAACCTACGGCCTTACCGCAGAAAAACTTGCAGAAGCTAAGCACGATGCCATTGTGATGCACCCTGGCCCGATGAACCGAGGTGTAGAAATCGATAGCGCGGTAGCGGATGGCACACAGTCCGTCATCTTGCCGCAAGTCACTTACGGAATTGCGGTGCGCATGGCTGTAATGAGCATTTTGGCGGGAAATTAATCATGAAAATACAAATTAAAAACGGCCACTTAATCGATCCTAAAAATGGTATTGATGCCAAACAGGACCTTTACATCGCCGCAGGCAAAATCGCAGGCATAGGCAAAGCGCCAGAGGGCTTTGTTGCGAATCAAGTGATTGATGCAAGCAACTTGGTCGTCATCCCTGGCTTAGTGGATTTGTCTGCACGCTTACGGGAACCTGGCTATGAGCACAAAGCCACGCTAGAGAGCGAGATGAATGCGGCAGCAGCAGCCGGCGTGACCAGCCTTGCTTGTCCTCCAGATACCGACCCAGTGCTTGATGAGCCGGGCTTGGTAGAAATGCTCAAACACCGCGCCAAACAACTTAACCAAGCGCATGTTTATCCGCTGGGCGCTCTTACCCATCAATTAGCGGGCAAAGAAATTACCGAAATGTGCGAGCTGAGTGAAGCTGGCTGCGTGGGCTTTTCACAAGCTGACGTTGCCATCAAAGATACGCAAGTATTGTGGCGCGCGATGCAATATGCTGCAACATTTGGCTTCACCGTATGGCTTCGTCCAGAAGAGCCCTACCTTGCTAAGGACGGGGTAGCACATGATGGCGAAGTTGCGGCCAGATTGGGTTTAAAAGGTATCCCTGCCGCCGCTGAAACATTAGCCATTGCCAGCATATTGCGCATCGCAAAAGAAACAGGGGCAAAAGTACATCTATGCCGCCTCTCTACTTCTGAAGGTGTGGAGATGGTGCGCGCTGCAAAAAAAGCAGGGCAACAAGTCACCTGTGATGTCAGCGCAAATCACCTACACCTCACCGATTTTGATATTGGCTATTTCGATGCCAACACCCACCTCAAACCACCTGCGCGGAGCCAACGTGACAAAACTGCACTTAGCAATGGCCTAGCCGACGGCACGATTGACGCCATTTGTTCAGACCACACGCCAGTGGATGATGATGCAAAACTCTTTCCATTTGCGGAAGCTGAGGCGGGGGCCACAGGCTTAGAATTGCTACTACCGCTAACGCTTAAATGGGCAGAAGATAACAAGCTCAAGTTAAGCGATGCGATAAAACACATCACCCAAGTGCCAGCCAATATCTTGGGCGTTAAAGCAGGCGATTTAAGTTTGAATGCCAGCGCTGATATTTGCGTGTTTGACCCGAAACAATACTGGAAGATAGAGCCCAAAGCGCTCCTCAGCCAAGGTAAGAATACGCCTTTCTTAGGCTTAGAACTCGCTGGAAAAGTGAAATATACCCTAGTGAATGGGTATGTGGTGCATGGATAGTTTGAAGGCCTAGCGCAACACCCGTTCGTGCTGAGCTTGTCGAAGCAAACAGCTAGGAGCTTTCTAAACGCTCAGGAAGAGCGGATTATTGAGAGTTAAAAAAGGAAATACGGCGGACGGCAAGCGAGTCCGCCCAATAAGAACCTAAGTGCCTAAACCCGTCCGAACTCGCATTAAAGCTTGCGAGCACTGCAAAGTAGTTAGCGCAACGCTTTATCGTGTAATTTACGATCAAACCGCTGCATGGGTCTTGATCTGTAATGAGTGTCGAGTCAAAGTCGAAGGAAATACTGATTATCGCTTCGGTGGTACTTGGAAATCTGAAAAACGGCACTGACCCTAAAATATTATGTCAACTAATATCAGCTTAGAGCTTATTTGCGTGCAATACGCCTTATTTATTGAATCCCAATGCTTCGATAAACAGAGCACGAACGGCTTTACTTCTCCAGCGTCAAAAATCCTCTCAATTTTGGTGTAATCGACTGCTCAAAATCATCAATCAGTACATAAACTACCGGCACAAACAACAAACTTAGTGCGGTAGATGCCAACAAGCCACCTATCACCCGACAGCCATAGGCTCACGAAATGCGTTACCCGCGCCAAAACCAAGCAATAGCGGCAACATGCCTGCAATCATCGCCACGGAAGTCATCACAATCGGTTTAGCACGCTGTTGGGCAGCTTCTAAAATGGCCTCATGGCGAGATTTACCAGATGCAATGGTTTCGATAATACAGTCCAACAGCAAGATGCCGTTTTTCCCAACAATGCCTGAGAGCATGAGAATGCCGATGATTGAGGGTAACGAAAGTGATTCGCCAAACACCCAAAGTGCTAAACAAGCACCAAAAATAGAGAGCGGTAGTGCAACCATAATAGTGATGGAAGGGATGGTTCTGAAAACCGCTCCAGCGCAACGGTGTTGATTAAACGCATTGACACGAAAACGGGCTAAATTTTGAATCTCAAATGAAAAATCACACTCAAGCGTTTCTTCAAAAGTCTTGCGCTGCCCATCATTCATGATGTCATACAGCATGGCATGCACTTGTACGTGATCAAAAGCCGGCAGATTAATCATACGCAAATCACCATGCACGCGAATCATCGGCGGCAATCCAGATGACAAATGCAAGTCGGATGCTTTATTTTTCACTGAAAATGCCAACAAATCGGAAATATCCACACAGCGCTCCTATATAATCAAACCAATATAATCAAAACAATGTACGCAGCGCATGAAAAGCTGTCGTAGTTTAAATAAGCGAACAAACGAACTGATTATGGTCATAAGCCCTGAACGCTTGCAAGCCATGCAAGCCGATATTAAAGAAGCAGTTACCAAACGTGACACCCGGCACATCGTGAATCAAGATGGCCAGGTATGCTTAGTTGCGGTGAGCAAAACTCAATCGTCGGAAAAAGTGCGTGAAGCTTACCAAGCAGGTCAACACGCCTTTGGAGAAAACTACCTTCAAGAGGCGTTAAATAAACAAGTTGAATTGGCAGACTTGAAGATCGAATGGCATTTTATTGGCCCAATACAAAGTAATAAAACACAGCCTATCGCCCAGCATTTTAGCTGGGTGCATGGCGTGGATAGGCTTAAAATTGCCCAGCGCCTGAGCGATGCCAGACCGCTAGATTTGCCTCCTTTGCAAATCTGTTTGCAAGTGAATATCAGCGGTGAAGCATCCAAGAGTGGCGTTGCGCCTCAGGAGCTTTTGGATTTGGTTCAAGCGATTCGCGCACTACCAAACCTTACATTACGTGGCCTGATGACGATCCCAGAGCCTACAGATGATGAGGCTTTGCAACGACAACAATTTAAGCAAATGCGCGACTTGCTCAATGATTTAAACAAACAAGGTTTTATGCTTGATACGCTTTCGATGGGCATGTCGAGCGACTATAAAATTGCGATTGAAGAAGGTGCGACCATCGTGAGGATTGGATCAGCGATTTTTGGCGCACGCCCCGCAAAAGTGATACTTGAAGACTCAAACTAAATTTCGCACCATCCAAGAAAATACTAAAAGAAAAAATGAAAGCCAAAAATGACTGAACACACGCTGGGAAAAATTTGTTTTATTGGCGGCGGCAATATGGCACGCGCCCTTATCGGCGGCTTGCAAACCAATGGCTACCTCATGAGCGACATTAACGTAATTGAGCCTGATGCTGAAAAACGCACACAGCTCCATGGGGATTTTGGCGTATTGGTGACTGAGCAATTGCCTAGCGTTGCAATGGCGGACATTGTGGTGTTGGCTGTTAAGCCTCAGCAACTTCGCGATCTATCCATTTTCTTGGGCAGCCTATTGCAAAAACAATTGTTGATTTCTATCGCGGCTGGTATTCGTGCGAAAGATATTGCCCGCTGGCTTGGTGGCTATCAATCGATTATTCGCGTCATGCCGAACACACCAGCGCAAATTCAATTAGGCGTGTCAGCACTTTATGCCATGCCTGAAGTGACACAAGCCCAGCATGTGCAAGCGGAAACAATCTTAAAAGCCGTCGGCGAGATTTTGTGGCTAGACGAAGAAGCTAAAATGGATGCTGTGACTGCAATTTCAGCCAGTGGCCCAGCGTATGTATTTTATTTTATTGAAGCCATGCAACAGGCGGCTTTGGAATTGGGCCTAAATCAAGATCAAGCAAAAATACTCAGCCTACAAACCTTTATTGGTGCCAGCAAATTAGCCCAACAGAGCCACGAATCACCAGCGACATTACGAAGCCAAGTGACCTCAAAAGGCGGCACCACTGAGCAAGCGATTTTGACGATGGAAAGCGCAACCGTAAAATCTTCTATTATTAAAGCGGCCAAAGCGGCAGCGGCACGCTCAGAAGAGCTTGGTGATATTTTGGGTAAGGATAAATCATGCTGACTAATGCACTGGTGTTTTTATTGAATACGCTCCTGGGACTGCTGAGCCTAGCTTTTTTACTCCGCTTTTATTTACAGGCAACCAATGCGCCCTTCCGCAACCCATTTTCACATGCCGTGCTTACTATTACCGACTTTGCAGTAATTCCTTTGAGGCGCTTCGTGCCAAGCATGTTCAAGCTAGATACCTCCACACTACTGCTTGCATTTGCAACACAACTAATCTTGCAATTCGCACTGAGGTACTTGGGTGGTTTTCCATTTGCTTTGACAGGAAACTCTATTTGGCTGGGCCTTGCAGGCTTGTCAGCCCTGCATGTGGTAAGCTTGAGTGTGGATTTATTTTTGTATGCGATCGTTGCGCAAGCCTTGCTCAGCTGGGTAAATCCATATACCCCAATTGCACCAGCATTGGACGCATTAACAAGACCAATCCTTAATCCTATTCGTCAAATCATTCCAACGCCAAATGGACTGGATTTTTCACCTTTGATCGCCATTCTCGCGGCACAATTGCTTCAAATGTTGGTGTTTGCGCCTTTGGAAATGGCAATTACAAAGCTGTTTTAGCAGTCAGGCCAACTTACATCAATACAATATCAAATGCTTCTTGTGAGTATTGATTTTCCACCTGCAACGACACTGGCTTGCCGATAAAGTCCGATAGATTCGCCAAGCTTTGTGATTCTTCATCCATCAACAAACCAATGACTTTTTGCGAGGCCAGTACACGGAATTCTCGTGCGCTAAACTGTCTTGCATGGCGCAATAGCTCACGTAAAATTTCATAGCAAACGGTTTGTGCAGTTTTGAGCTCACCACGCCCGCGGCAACTTGGGCATGGCTCACAAAGAATATGCGCCAGGCTTTCACGCGTCCGTTTACGCGTCATTTCCACCAAGCCCAAAGCTGAGAACCCACTCACACTCATTCGTGCACGATCTTTATCGACAGCACGCTTAAGTTCCTGCATGACATCTTCACGCTGGCTATCTTCGTCCATATCGATAAAGTCGACAATAATAATACCGCCGAGATTACGGAGTCTGAGTTGTCGAGCAATGCATTGTGAAGCCTCTAAATTAGTCTTAAAAATAGTATCAGACAAACTCTTACCGCTCACAAAGCCGCCTGTATTCACATCCACCGTAGTCAGCGCTTCGGTTTGATCAAAAATCAAATAGCCACCCGATTTAAGCTCAACTTTGCGTGACATGGCTTTTTCAATTTCGACTTCCACGTTATACATGTCGAACAAAGGCCGCTCACCTTGATAGTGCTCAAGCCTTTTTACAGCACCTACTGCATAGAGTTCTGCAAACTCAGATAGCTTTTGGAAAGTTTCACGAGAGTCGATCACAATACGATCGGTTTTTTCATTCACCACATCGCGCAATATACGCATCGGCAAGTTCAAATCTTGGAATACCAAAGAGCGCTCAGATGCGCCATGACTTGCGGCTTGAATGTTACCCCAAACCTTGTTTAAGTAAGCAATATCGGCTAGTAACTCCTCATCGCTCGCTGCTTCAGACATCGTACGAATGATATAACCACCCGCGTGCTTTTCCGGTAAAAGCCTGATCAAACGGTCACGCAACAATTCCCGTTCCGCCTCATCCTCGATACGCTGCGAAACACCAATATGATCTTGTTGTGGAAGATAAACAAGAAAACGACCAGCAATACTAATTTGCGTAGTGAGCCGAGCACCTTTGGTACCAATAGGCTCTTTGACCACTTGCACCATCAAAGGCTGGCCTTCGTGCAATACTTCTTGAATCGTTTTTTCTTGATTGGCGCTGGTACATTCCAGCACATCTGCCACATGCAAAAAGGCGGCGCGTTGCAAACCAATTTCCACAAACGCTGACTGCATGCCCGGCAATACGCGGCACACAGAGCCTCGATAAATGTTACCCACCAAGCCCAATGAGGAGCTGCGCTCAATGTGAAGCTCTTGAACAATCCCTTGCTCAACAATGGCTACCCGCGTCTCTTGGGGGGTAACGTTAATTAAAATCTCTTCACTCATATCAACTCACTTTAGCTATTTTTTAATTCGTTATTTGTTATCAATTTTATATGATTTTGATTTCACAAAACTCGGATGCCGACTTGGCTCAGCAACTGGGCAGTTTCAAAGACTGGCAATCCCATCACGCCAGAATAGCTACCTTCAATACGCTTAATGAGTGTGCCAGCGAAGCCTTGTATGCCATAAGCACCCGCTTTATCGAGCGGCTCTCCTGTGGCGATGTAGGCCAAAATCGTTTGATCAGACAATGGTGCCATTTCAACTTTAGTGGTGGAAATAGCAACATTCACACCATCAGCAGTCGCGACAGCTATTCCTGTATGGACTTCATGCCATCGCCCAGACATGCTTGAGAGCATCTGAAAGGCATCGTCATTATCCTGTGGCTTGCCTAATATTTTTCCATCAAGACTCACCGTTGTATCCGCCGCTAATACAGGATAGAGAGGCTTAGATTTGGAGATTAAGTCTTCATAACAAGTCTTTGCTTTTTGTGCCGCCAGTCGCAATACATAAGCATCTGATTGCTCACTCTGAAGCGGTGTTTCATCGATATCTGAAGGCAACACAATAAACTCAAGCCCCATCTGCTGAAGCAACTCGGCGCGTCTTGGTGAACGTGATGCTAAATAAATCATTTTTTGGTAAACGCTATTTTTTAACATGTGATGATGCTTGGAGTTAATATTTAATTTTGTAATAAGCTGATGTGCCACAATACTAACCGAAGCCTTAATAAGCACCAACTAAGAAAACAAGAAAAGAAGACTGCCAACATGACCGAGTGGGCCTATTTATTCAAAACTGGAGTTGCACTGTTCGCTATCGTCAATCCGATTGGAAGCATTCCGATATTTATCAGCGCTACCAGCAGCTGGGATAACAAAGCCAGAGCGCATACCGCTAATGTAGTGGCTATTACAGTGTTTACCGTCTTGACTATCGCAACATTTATCGGCAATGATGTTTTAAATTTTTTCAGCATCACCATCCCCTCATTTCAAGTGGGTGGGGGAATTTTAATCTTGCTGATGTCTATCAACATGATGCACGGAAAACATAGTCATTCAAGCCAAACGCCTGAAGAAGCCCAAAACTTAGCTGATCGTGAAGCAATCGCGATTGTCCCTCTCAGCATTCCCCTGCTAGCTGGGCCAGGCGCGATTAGTAGCATGATTATCGCGGCAGAAAAAAGTACAAGCGTGGCTAATCATGCCAGCTTAACCATTCCTGTTGCGGTTGTCGTAGCTTTGGTATGGATTACCTTGAGACTCTCTGCCAATATCGCCAATAAGCTTGGTACGATCGGTATGAATATCGTCACGCGTTTAATGGGTTTGATTTTAGCGGCCATGTCGATTGAATTTATTGCGCATGGACTGACGGGCCTATTTCCTCAACTAGGTTAATCACAAGCCTTGCTGGTTTACTCTGCCGTCTAGCGGTAAAATGTCTTTTTAAGCTTTAAAGTATCACGATGATTTGGAAACCCAATACCACCGTTGCTGCCATCATCGAACAAGACGGTCGCTTTTTAATGGTGGAAGAAAACACGACCGAAGGCGTTCGGATTAATCAGCCTGCAGGTCATTTAGATGAAGGCGAAACAATTCTGCAAGGCATAATACGTGAGACCTTGGAAGAAACAGCTTACGACTTTACGCCCACAGAATTATTGGGTGTTTACCACTGGCAACGTCCAGCTAAGGACGTTACTTATTTGCGCTTTGCCTTTGTTGGCAAACTAGGCACACATCACCCTGAACGCGCCTTAGACGATGGTATTATTCGTGCAGTTTGGATGACCCTTGATGAACTGCGCGCAAATCAAACAATCCATCGCAGTCCGCAAGTATTAAAATGTGTAGAAGATTATTTAGCAGGTCAGCGCTTTCCTTTAGCCGTGCTGTCTCATTTATAAAGCAAAAGAATTTATGAAAAACAAAAGAATTGTCGTTGGGCTTTCTGGTGGCGTAGATTCCTCAGTCACTGCTTTGTTGCTCAAGCAACAAGGTTATGATGTGGTTGGTCTATTTATGAAAAACTGGGAAGACGACGACACAGACGAATACTGCTCATCCAAGCAAGATTTGATTGATGCCGTTTCAGTCGCAGACAAAATCGGCATTGAAATTGAGGTGGTCAATTTCAGCAAAGAATACAAAGAGCGCGTATTCCAAAACTTTCTAGATGAATACCAAGCAGGCCGCACACCCAACCCAGATATTTTGTGCAACGCAGAGATTAAATTTAAAGCGTTTCTAGACCATGCGATGGGCTTAGGGGCTGACTTAATCGCCACAGGGCATTATGCGCAAGTGCGCGAAAATCCATTCGAAGCGGGTGAGTATCAATTACTCAAAGCAGAAGACGGCAGTAAAGACCAGAGCTATTTTTTACACCGCCTAAATCAAGCGCAGCTTTCTAAAACATTATTTCCGCTAGGCCATTTACTTAAACGTGAAGTACGTGAAATTGCCCGTCAAGCAGGCCTTGCAACAAGCGAAAAGAAAGACTCCACAGGCATTTGCTTTATTGGCGAACGTCCCTTCCAAGAGTTTTTAAGCCGCTATTTACCACGCGAACCTGGCGAGATGAAAACGCCTGATGGCAAGGTGGTCGGAAAACATGATGGCTTAATGTATTACACACTAGGTCAGCGCCAAGGCTTGAAAATTGGCGGCTCAAAAGAGAGCAATGGTGAGCCTTGGTTTGTAGCGCAAAAAGACATGAATAATAATGTGTTGATTGTGGTGCAAGGACATGAGCATCCTCTTCTGCTCAACGATGGTTTGCAAGCGGGTCAAGTTCATTGGAATAGTGGCAAGCAACCCAAAACCAATTGGGTTTATGCCGCAAAAACACGTTATCGCCAACCAGATGCGCCATGCGAAATTGAGCGTTTAGGTGAAGATTTTGTCGAGATTAAATTCGGGCAAAAACAATGGGCAATTACTCCAGGCCAGTCAGCTGTTGTGTATGAAAGCAACGTCTGTTTAGGCGGCGGCATTATTACTGGCGCGATTTAAATTGAAGACTAAGCCTTAGGCGGTAAAGTTTCTGCAATTGAAGGGCGTGAAGCAAGCGATGCATTGAGTCGTGCTAAATTTGGGTAACGATTTTCCAAATCTACTTTGTAGTCAAAGCGTAAATCCAAATAGCCCAACACACAAACCAAAGCGATATCGGCCAAGCTAAAGGTTTCACCTACACAGAATTTATTTGAGCCTAGATCCTCATCGAGCGCTTTTAAACCAAGATCAACTTTATTCCATTGTTTTTTAATCCAATTAGGGTCTTGTAAATTTTCTGGGCGACGTTGCTCTACCATTACGGCAACACCAGCATCACAAACACCGTCAGCCAAAGACTCCCAGCGTTTTACTTGGAACTTAGATTTAGAATCTTGCGGTATCAAATGTGATACAGGCGTGCGCTGATCTAAGTAATCCACAATCACGCTAGAATCATACAAACTCTCACCGTCATCCATAATCAACACTGGAATTTTTCCTAATGGATTATGCAAAAACACAGGGCAATCTGGATCGGCCAACACAACAACCTGCAAATCAATCGCAATGCGTTTCTCAGCAGCGACGATACGAACTTTACGGGCATAAGGGCTGGTGAGTGAGTATAAAAGCTTCATGTAATCTGTTTCACTTTTCTAAAAGCGCTATTGAGACAACTCTAGCAGATTGTCATTATAATGGAATTTATGAACGAATTAATTAGCAAGCAAATATTGACAGCGTTGGCGGAGTCGATCAAGGCCAATGTCCATGCGGCTATCATTGAGGATTTAAGCGGCACAGACAACGATATCAAGGACTTCACTGCAAAACTCATTGCGCCCAATCAACTTGCCCAAGCCAGCATTATCTCTCGCGAGTACGCAGTAATTTGCGGCATCCCTTGGGTGGAAGAATGCTTTAAGCAAATTGCGCCTAGCGTGGCTATCAATTGGCAAGTCAAAGAAGGCGAATCAGTTAAAGCCAATCAAACACTTTGTACGCTAAAAGGCAAAGCCCATGAAATACTGAGTGCTGAGCGCTGTGCTTTAAACTTCTTACAAACACTCTCTGCAACGGCAACGGCAACCCAAAAATATGTTGAAGCGATCAAGGGCACTAAAGCACGAATTTTAGATACGCGCAAAACCATTCCGGGCTTACGTATTGCGCAAAAATATGCCGTCACCATTGGTGGGGGGCTGAATCAACGCATCGGGCTTTACGATGGCATTCTGATTAAAGAAAATCACATTGCCGCAGCAGGTAGCATTGAGGCCGCGCTCGCGGAGGCCAATAAAATAGCGGCTCAACAGGGCAATGACTTAAGCATTCAAATTGAAGTGGAAAATTTAGCGGAATTAGAAAGCGCATTAAAGGCAGGCGCAACATTGATATTACTAGATAACTTTGACATGGCATTGCTCAAAGAAGCTGTGACGATCAATGCTAACCGAGCCGTGCTTGAAGCATCAGGCGGGATTGATCTCGCAAACGTTAGAGAAATTGCTTTTACGGGCGTGGATAGAATTTCCATCGGCAGCCTCACAAAAAACATTCAAGCCATCGACCTTTCGATGCGCTTTTCAAACATTCAATCAAAATGCACTCCTAAAACACAATAAGCCCATGTGTTTTAGGGTTTATTTGACACTAACAATCTGAAGATTCTAAGCCTCCAGCCTTGACCAAAAGCCTGCAAACGGTTACTGTGCAGGGTTACCCGATTATTAGCAAATACAAGTACGTTATGGACGATAGCAATCAGCAAAAAGTAAGCCAAATTTCTGGCGCGGAAATCATCATGCGATGTTTGCAGGAAGAGAACGTCAAGTTCGTCTTCGGCTATCCAGGCGGCGCTGTGCTGCACATTTACGATGCGCTATTTAAGCAAAATCACTTCAAACATATTCTCGTTCGCCATGAGCAAGCTGCAGTTCATGCCGCGGATGCTTTTTCACGTGCAACGGGTGAAGTTGGCGTAGCGCTTGTGACATCAGGCCCAGGCGCAACCAATGCGGTAACAGGCATTGCAACCGCTTACATGGACTCGATCCCTATGGTGGTAATTAGCGGCCAAGTGCCAACTGCCGCCATCGGCATGGACGCATTCCAAGAAGTTGACATGGTGGGCGTAACGCGTCCATGCGTGAAGCACAACTTTTTGATTAAAGATGTACGTGACATCGCTATCACCCTCAAAAAAGCATTTTACATTGCAGCAAGTGGTCGTCCAGGCCCTGTTGTAGTTGATATTCCTAAGGACATCACCGCTGAGTTTGCTGAGTTTGATTATCCTAAAACGATAGAGATGCGCTCATACACGCCAGTTGTGAAAGGTCACTCAGGTCAAATCAAAAAAGCAGTCAAAATTCTGCTCGAAGCTAAACGCCCAATGGTTTATGCAGGCGGCGGCTTGGTTTTGGGCGATGCTTCAAACGAATTAGTTAAATTAGCGAGAGCATTAGGCTATCCAGTCACCAACACTCTTATGGGCTTGGGTGGCTATCCAGCAACTGATAAGCAATACCTTGGTATGCTTGGCATGCACGGCACTTACGAGGCCAACAATGCCATGCAAGACTGTGATGTATTACTTGCTGTTGGCGCACGTTTTGATGATCGCGTGATTGGCAATCCTGACCATTTCTTGAGCGTTCCACGCACGATCATCCATATCGACGTTGATCCTTCGTCTATTTCCAAACGGGTAAAAGTGGATGTGCCTATCGTGGGGCACGTGCAATCAGTGCTTGCTGAAATGAACGAGGTTTTAGCTGCGGAAACTATAAAACCAGATGCTGCTGCATTAAAAACTTGGTGGGCTAAAATTGACGTTTGGCGCGCCAAAAAGTCTGCAAGTTATGACGGATCAAGCAGTACTATTATTAAGCCACAATACGTGATTGAAAAACTCTGTGAAGTGACGAAAGGCGATGCTTTTGTGACATCAGACGTTGGCCAACATCAAATGTGGGCAGCGCAATACTACAAGTTCGACAAACCACGTCGTTGGATTAACTCTGGCGGCCTGGGTACCATGGGTGTTGGTTTGCCTTATGCGATGGGCTGTCAATTAGCTTTTCCTGACGCGCAAGTCGCTTGTGTGACAGGCGAAGGCAGTATTCAAATGAACATTCAAGAGCTTTCAACTTGCAAACAATTCCATTTGCCGATCAAGGTAATTCTTCTCAACAATCGTTACTTGGGCATGGTTCGCCAATGGCAAGAGTTCTTCTACGAGAACCGTTATTCAGAATCATACATGGACAGCTTGCCTGACTTTGTTAAGCTTGCTGAGTCTTATGGCCTAATTGGCATGAATATTGATAAACCAGGCGACGTTGAAGGTGCATTGCAAGATGCATTTGCCATGAAAGATAAATTTGTATTTATGAATTTCATGACGGATCAAAAAGAAAACGTCTTCCCAATGGTGCCTAACGGCAAAGGCATTTCTGAGATGATCTTAGGTTCAGACACAAATGCAAATGACGCTGCCGATGAGATGGAGGGTTAAGATGAAACATATTATTTCTCTACTCATGGAAAACGAAGCAGGCGCACTTTCACGCGTTGCAGGCTTATTTTCAGCACGCGCATATAATATTGAATCCCTGACAGTAGCGCCAACTGAAGACGCTACTTTGTCACGTATGACGATTGTCACATCCGGATCGGATGAGGTAATCGAGCAAATCATCAAACAGCTCAACAAGCTGGTCGATGTTGTAAAAGTCCTAGACCTGAATGATGGCCGCTATATCGAACGCGAGCTAATGCTGGTCAAGGTCAAAGCCACTGGCGCCTTGCGCGAAGAGATGAAGCGTATTAGCGACATTTTCCGTGGCCGTATTATTGACGTAGCAGATGGCAGTTACACCATCGAACTCACAGGTTCTGGCTCAAAATTAGATGCCTTCATAGAAGCATTGGATAAAACAGTGATTCTAGAAACTGTGCGCACAGGCGCTTCAGGCATTGGTCGTGGCGACAGGATTCTAAAAGTTTAATTATTTAATATCACCTAAGCAAAAAGCACCGAAAGGCAAAAAATGAAAGTTTATTACGATAAAGACGCTGACCTCTCAATCATTAAGAACCTTAAAGTAACCATCGTTGGTTACGGTTCACAAGGTCATGCACACGCACAAAACCTAAAAGACTCTGGTGTGAACGTCACTGTTGGTATCCGCAAAGAAGGCAGCTCATGGGCTAAAGCGCAAGCAGCAGGCCATAACGTCGCTGAAATCGCTGATGCAGTCAAAACAGCTGATGTTGTGATGCTTTTATTGCCAGATGAAAACATGGCGCAAATTTACGAAGCAGAAGTGGCAGCGAACTTGAAAAAAGGCGCAGCATTAGCATTTGCTCACGGCTTTAACATTCATTACAACCAAATCGTGCCGCGCCAAGACATGGATGTGATCATGATTGCACCAAAAGGCCCAGGCCACACAGTTCGTTCTGAGTACCTTAAAGGCGGCGGCGTTCCTTCATTGATCGCTGTTTACCAAGATGCATCTGGTAAAGCGAAAGATATCGCCTTGTCATACGCGGCAGCTAACGGCGGCACTAAAGGCGGCGTGATTGAAACTGACTTCCGCGAAGAAACAGAAACAGACTTGTTCGGTGAGCAAGCGGTACTTTGTGGTGGCGCTGTTGAATTGGTTAAAGCGGGTTTCGAAACGTTGGTTGAAGCTGGTTACGCACCCGAAATGGCATACTTTGAATGCTTGCACGAATTGAAATTGATTGTAGATTTAATGTACGAAGGTGGTATTGCGAACATGAATTATTCAATCTCAAACAACGCTGAATACGGCGAATATGTGACTGGTCCTAAAGTGATTAACGATGAATCACGTTGGGCAATGAAAGAAGCGTTGGAAAACATCCAAAACGGCGAGTACGCTAAGAAATTCATCTTGGAAGGCCGTACCAACTATCCAGAGATGACGGCACGTCGTCGTTTGAACGCAATGCACCCAATCGAAAAAGTGGGCGGCCAATTACGTTCTATGATGCCTTGGATTGCTAAAAACAAATTAGTTGATCAATCTAAAAACTAATTTAGGCACTTACCAAGCGTTAATCGCTTAAAATAGAAGGGCAAGGTGGCAACACCCTGCCCTTTTTACTTTGATACAGCTGAGATTTTTGTGCGCACCCAATTAAAAGTTTTACCGCAATACCTAATACCCAAACAAGCCATCACTGCGCTTGCAGGAAAGCTTGCCTCTGCTAAGACAGGCAAGCTCACGACCGCTGTAATTAAATGGTTTGTAAAGCGCTACCAAGTCAATATGGCCGAAGCGGCAGAACCCAATATTGAAGCTTACGAAAGCTTTAACGAGTTTTTTACACGCCCATTAAAAAAAGGCGCAAGACGCATCACAAAAGCGGACTTCATTAGCCCAGTTGATGGTGCAATTAGTCAGTTTGGAAACATTGAAGCGGATCAAATCTTCCAAGCCAAAGGCCATCATTACTCAACACTTGCCATGCTTGCAGGCAATAAAGAGCTTGCTACTCACTTTCAAGATGGTCAGTTCGCCACGTTGTATTTAAGCCCTAAAGACTATCACCGCATTCACATGCCATGTGATGGCAACCTTAAAAGCATGACTTACGTGCCAGGTGATTTGTTTTCAGTCAATCCAACTACGGCTCAAGGCGTACCAGGTTTATTTGCAAGAAACGAACGTGTCATTTGTGAGTTTGATTCGGCGCGTGGGGTGTTTGTTCTGATTTTAGTGGGCGCCACCATCGTGGGCAGCATGGCGACTGTTTGGCATGGGATCATTAACCCACCGCGAGTGGGACGGATCACCACATGGACTTATGATAAACACAGCATCAATCTGAAGCAGGGCGAAGAAATGGGCCGCTTTTTACTAGGCTCAACCGTGGTGATGCTGTTCCCAAAAAACACGCTCACTTTCAACAGCGCCTGGAAAGCAGCCAAGTCAATTCAACTTGGTGAAAAAATGGCGAGTGGCACGATCAGTTAAGAACAAGCCGTTGCTCATTAATCTCCAAGCAACAAAAAAGCCGCTATCAAGCGGCTTTTTATTTAAATAATCGGATCTACTCTGTCATTGAGTGATCATTTTGTGTACGCTGCTTTGTGCGCTCACTACCTCCCAAATAAACTGCTAATTCATTGAGTGCTAGACGATACACATCCCGTTTGAAATCAATCACACTTTCCATGGGCACCCAATACTCACTCCAACGCCAAGCATCAAATTCTGGATGCGGTGTTGCACGAAGCGACACATCCGTATCGCGAGCGACTAAGCGCAATAAAAACCAAATTTGCTTTTGGCCTTTATAGCTGCCTCGCCACTCACGCTTAATCCAGCTCGTCGGAACGTCGTAACGCAACCAGTCGCGTGTGCGACCAAGAATTTTTACATGCTCGGGACGTAAGCCGACCTCTTCCATCAGCTCTCGGTACATGGCCTCTTCAGGGCTTTCGCCTTGCTTAATGCCACCTTGCGGAAACTGCCAAGAGTGTTCGCGGATGCGTTTACCCCAAAAAACCTGATTGTTGGCATTACTGATAATAATGCCAACGTTCGGGCGATATCCATCGCGATCTATCATCACAAACAACCTAAATAATTTAATGTAATTTTTTCATACTTCGCCAAATATTGAAAGGCATGGTTTCAATATCAGCTTGATAAAATATGAATAAGCCTATTAAGGGATGGATAAACCCCACTTTAATTTTCACTTCCCTTGTTTTGAGTCACCCTGATCAAAACAAGCACGTTAAATAAACTAAATAAGAGTTAAAATGAAAACTATTCAACCTAATTAAGCAATCTCATTGAAATCCCATAAACTCATATTAGTAACAGCCTTATTCACCTTATTGATATCCAGTCATGTCAGCCTATCTTTTGCTGGCATGGCATATATTACCAACCAAGGTGATAACACGGTGTCGGTGATTGATACCACCACTCACCAAGTCGTCAGCACTATTAAAGTAGGATTAAAGCCAGTTGGCGTGGCTGTTTCAGCCGTCAATCATCGTGCTTATATTTCAAATGTTGATGGTCAAAGCGTTTCAGTGATCGACACTCAAAAAAATAAACTGATTAATACCTATCCAATTAAAGGCTCTCCGGTAGGTCTGTTAGTTTCACCCGACAACAAGACCTTGTATGTAGCCGATTGGACCGAAGATCGCATTTATCTATTTGATGCCATTAGCATGAAAGCGCAAGCAGAAATCAAAAGCGGCAAAGCGCCTGCCGGCATGGTAATGAGCCCCGATGGAAAGAGTCTCTACATTGCCAATCGTGATAGCAATGATATTGCCGTCATCAACACCGTCACCCGTCAAATTAGCCAACGCATCCCCGTTGGTAGACACCCGTTTGGTTTGGCACTGAGCAGAAATGGTGCTGAGCTTTATGTCGTTAACGTTTTTAGCAACTCCGTCTCAATTATCAATACCACCAACTTCAAAAGCGAAAGCATTCGTGTAGGTGAGTACCCTTACTGCGTCACCCCAAGTAAGGATGGCTTATTTTTACTGGTCACAAACACCCAAGACGACAATGTTTCCGTCATTGAATTGGCTAAGAAACAAAACATTGCCGCAATTAAGGTTGGGGAAGTGCCTGAGGGCATCAGTGTTGACGAGCAATCCGGCCATATTTACGTGGCCAATTGGGCTAGCAACCAAGTGAGTGTGATTGATGGACAATCGCACAAGCTCATCACCCAAATAAAAACCGGCGATAAAAGCCGTGCTTTCGGTCAGTTCATCCTGCCTTCGATCATGAAATAACCATTTTTTCATCAAAAAACATCGTAAAAAAGGCTAAATTTAGGTAGAGTGCTAAGTTAAGTTTTTTGCAGTATTTTGGTTGTTTTAGCGTTAGAAGTAGTAAGTTGGATTAAGCAATATCATTTATTTTTGGAGAAATTCGCATGAAAAACGTAATCGCCCTTATCGCTATGGCTTTGTTGCCGCTTACCGCCGCAGCGCATGGCCCAAGCCCACAAAAAGTAGAAAAAGAAATTGTTATTAAAGCCGATCCAGCAAAAGTTTGGGCTTTGGTAAAGGATTTCGGTAACTTGCAAAAATGGCATCCGGCAGTCGCTAGCACTAAGCTAGAAACCAAAAAAGATGAAAATGGCGACATACAAACTTACCGCACATTAACATTAAAAGCTGGCGGCGCAATCTATGAAAAACTACGTAGTTCTGACGACAAAGACATGCAACTGAAATATGAAATCGTTTCTGGTGTATTGCCAGTCGCAGATTACAACGCAAAAATGACAGTGAAAGCTGGTCCAGGCGCTGGCGAAACTACGGTAGTTTGGATGGCTCGCTTCTACCGCGTTTACAAACTTAATCCACCAATTCCTGCAGGCCAAGATGATGAATCTGCGGTTAAAGCAGTAACTGGAGTCTTTGAAGCTGGATTGCCAGCACTTAAAGCGCTAGCTGAATCTAAATAATTATTAGATAAGCATTCAAGCGCTTAAAAAGCCCCGATTTATCGGGGCTTTTTTACGTGCGCATTGTGCTTATAAATGTAAAAATAGGTATTCATCTTTTAGTTCTATCATTTATATGTCATCACTTGAAACATTGATCATCGAAACTTCCTTGCCCATCAAGCACAGTGTCATTTGGCTGCATGGATTAGGCGCTGATGGCCATGATTTTGCCCCCATCGTACCAGAGCTCAAGATGCCCAACACACGGTTTATTTTTCCGCATGCGCCACACAAGGCTATCACCATGAATAATGGCTATGAGATGCGCGCTTGGTATGATTTATTTGGCCTATCAATGCAACATCAGCAAGATGAAGCTGGCATGCGTGAGATGCAAAAAAACATAGAGGCCTTGATTGCCGATGAAATCTCAAAAGGTATCTCTGAAAGCAATATCGTGTTGGCTGGATTTTCCCAAGGCGGCGCAATGGCTTTATTTACTGCGCTTCGTCATCCAAAAAGATTAGCGGGAGTATTGGCGCTTTCAACCTACGTTTGCCTGAAAAAAAAATTGGGCGAAGAAGCCAACCCAGCCAATCAAGATTTGCCAATTTTAATGGCACACGGCAGTTTTGATGGCGTCATTACGCTGGATACTTGTTTGGTTTCGCGCCATTTACTGGAAAGCTTAAATTACAAACTCGAATGGCATGAATACCCAATGGCACATTCGGTTTGCGCTGAAGAAATTGATGATATTTCGCGCTTTCTAAGCAAGGTTTTTAAGGCCGAATAGGTTAAAATGTTGTATGACTAAACATCTCAAAGAATCCACGTCCGAATTGCATGACGTTACTTTTGAAGCCGCAGTAAGCGAGCTTGAAACCATCGTGAGCAAAATGGAATCCAAACAATTGCCATTGCAAGACACGCTTGCCGCTTTTAAACGCGGCACAGCCTTGCTGCAACATTGCCAAAAAACCTTAGCCGAAGTTGAGCAGCAAGTGCGTATTTTGAGCGACGACGGCAAAACTCAAGTGCTACAGGCATACCAAGACCAAGATTAAGATGGATTTAAGTAACGATTTTCAAACTTGGGTAAGTGGTATACAAAAGCGCACCGAGCAGGCGCTAGATAAAGCCCTGCCCGCCGCCAACATTACCCCAAAAAAACTGCACGAAGCCATGCGCTACGCAACGCTTGGTGGTGGCAAGCGTGTGCGTGCTTTATTAGCCCACGCCGCTGGCGAGTTTTGCGGAGCGGAAGCCAATAAAATCGACCAAGCCGCAATTGCAGTTGAGATGATTCACGCTTATTCATTAGTGCATGACGATATGCCATGTATGGATGATGATGATTTACGCCGCGGCAAACCTTCGTGCCACAAACAATTTGATGATGCAACCGCATTGCTTGTGGGCGATGCTTTGCAGAGCTTAGCTTTTCAAGTGCTCTCAGCGCCTAATTTACATGCAGATGCTGAACATCAAATCAACATGATTCATCTATTGGCTGTTGCCAGCGGCTCACGTGGCATGGCTGGCGGACAAGCAATTGATTTAGCCAGTGTTGGCAAGTCGCTATCCCAAACAGAACTTGAATTGATGCATATCCATAAAACTGGCGCACTTATTCGCTCGGCAGCATTGCTTGGCGCTTATTGCGCAAGTGATTTAGATGGTAAACGCATTACAGCAATTGACCATTATGCGCAATCGATTGGCTTGGCGTTTCAAGTCGTGGATGACATTTTAGACACAGAAGCTGACACCGCAACGCTTGGTAAAACAGCTGGCAAAGATGCAGATAGCAACAAGCCAACTTATGTAACGATACTGGGCTTGGTCCGTGCAAAAGAACTTGCGCAAGAACTTTACGACAGTGCGATTGAGCCATTGAAAGCTGATGGCGCTGATGCGAAAAGACTTGTTCAGCTCGCACAATTGATTACCCAACGAGGCTTTTAATGGCGGCTGATTACCCTTTACTCGATACCGTCCAAATGCCAGAGCAATTGCGCCATTTGTCTCGCAAGCAGTTACCTGAGCTTGCCAAAGAGTTGCGTGAATTTTTGGTAGAAAGCGTTTCGCAAACGGGTGGCCATCTATCTTCAAACCTAGGCGTTGTAGAGCTAACGATTGCTTTGCACTATGTATTCAATACGCCAGAAGATAGGCTAGTGTGGGATGTGGGCCATCAAACCTATCCGCACAAAATTCTCACAGGTCGCCGCGATACGATGAGTGGCTTACGCAAACCTGGCGGCATCGCAGGATTTCCACGTCGAGACGAAAGCGTATTTGATACTTTCGGCACAGGCCACTCTAGCACCTCTATTTCTGCTGCACTTGGCATGGCGATTGCTGCACAACAAACAGCCTCAGATCGCCGCGCAGTCGCGATTATTGGCGATGGCGCAATGACAGCTGGTATGGCTTTTGAGGCGCTCAACAATGCAGGTGCGATGGATGCAAATTTACTGGTGATTTTGAATGACAATGACATGTCGATTTCACCCAATGTTGGCGCGTTGCAAAACTACTTAGCCAAACTCCTTTCAGGAAGCCTTTATACAAAAGTTCGTAAGTCTGGCGAGCGCGTTCTTGGCGTGATGCCGCCAGTTTTAGAGTTTGCCAAACGTGCAGAAGAACACGTCAAAGGCATGGTAACGCCAAGCACGCTGTTTGAAGAGTTTGGCTTTAATTATATTGGGCCAATTGATGGTCATAATCTCGACACTCTGGTCAGCACGCTCAGCAATATAAAACATCTACAAGGCCCGCAGTTCTTACACATTGTGACCGAAAAAGGCCGCGGCTACGGGCCTGCTGAAAACGAGCCGGGCAAGTTTCATGGCGTGGGGAAATTCAACCCAGAAGATGGTTGTGCGATTAGCACTTCAAGCAAAAAAACTTACACCCAAGTGTTTAGCGATTGGCTTGTAGACATGGCCGCAAAAGATGAACGCTTGATCGGCATTACGCCAGCGATGTGTGATGGCTCTGGCATGAATGACTTTGCGGCAGCTTATCCAAAACGTTTTTACGATGTGGGCATTGCCGAGCAACATGCACTAACCTTTGCGGCAGGCATGGCTTGCGATGGAATCAAACCAGTTGTCGCAATTTACTCAACATTTTTACAACGCGCTTACGACCAATTAATCCACGATGTTGCATTACAAAATCTACCTGTCGTTTTTGCAATTGACCGTGCTGGCCTAGTTGGTGCGGACGGCCCGACTCATGCGGGTAGCTTTGATTTAAGCTTTTTACGTTGCATTCCCAATATGGTGGTGATGGCGCCATCTGACGAAAATGAATGTCGCCAAATGCTGACAACCGCATTCCATCTTGATGGACCAAGCGCGGTCCGCTACCCTCGCGGCGGCGGTCCAGGTGCGACGATTGAAAGAGAACTCAGCACACTTCCAATTGGTAAAGGTGAAGTGCGTCGCCAAGGCAAAAAGATTGCGATTTTGGCTTTTGGTAGCATGCTCGCACCAGCCCTTACAGCAGCAGAAAAACTCAATGCGACGGTTGCCAATATGCGCTTTGTGAAGCCATTAGATGTTGAACTTGTGCAAACCTTAGCCAACAGCCACGACCTGATTGTAACAATAGAAGAAAACGCAATTATGGGCGGCGCAGGTGCCGCAGTGATGGAGGCCATGCAGGCATTAAACATTGTCACACCAATGCTATGCTTAGGTTTGCCAGATAACTTTATTGAGCATGGCGTGCATGAAACCATGTTGGCGGAATGCGGTCTTGATAGTGAGGGGATTGTGACCTCAATTGAGAAAAAATTAACCGAGTGATATACTCAAGTATTAGCGCTAGATATTGATAAATTCAGGAAACCAATGAGCCAAGACAACAACTTACCTATCGAAGATGTACAAAACACGCCAGACGTTCGTCATTTAGCAATTGATAAGGTAGGCATTAAATCTATCCGCCACCCCGTGAAAGTGAAAGACAAAACAGGCGGTGTTCAACACACTGTTGCCATGTTTGATATGTACGTGCACTTACCCCACAACTTCAAGGGCACACACATGTCTCGCTTTGTTGAGATTCTCAACATGAACGAACGTGAAATTTCAGTGGAATCGTTTGAATCGATCTTGCAGGAAATGGTGAAGCGTTTAGAAGCAGAATCAGGCTACGTACAAATGACATTCCCATACTTTGTGAACAAAGCGGCACCTGTATCTGGCGTGCAAAGTTTGCTCGATTACGAGGTGACATTTATCGGTGAAATTAAACAAGGTAAATTCGACATCACAGTGAAAGTATTGGTGCCAGTGACCAGCCTTTGCCCATGCTCTAAAAAGATTTCAGACTACGGCGCACACAACCAACGCTCACATGTGACCGTCACTGCGCTGATTAACGATTTTATTTGGGTTGAAGATATTATTCGCATGGTCGAAGAGCAAGCCTCTTGCGAGCTTTATGGCTTACTCAAACGCCCTGATGAAAAATTTGTTACTGAGCGTGCTTATGACAATCCTAAGTTTGTAGAAGACATGGTGCGCGATGTTGCCGCGCAATTAAATAATGAAAAACGCATTGATAAGTTTGTTGTTGAGTCAGAGAACTTCGAGTCAATTCACAACCACTCAGCTTATGCATTAATTGAAAAAGATAAGCGCGTTTAATTAAGTTTCAACAGTAAAAAAGCCAGTTCATTTTTGAACTGGCTTTTTTACTTTAGAGCTTCGCTTTTTTTGGCATCACCCAAATAAAGAACAAACAGCCAAGCAAGCCAAACATGCCTGAAATGGTGAACGTCCAACTAGATCCCAGCGCCTCCCAAGCATAACCACTCACCAAACCGCCAAAAGTACCGCCCATGCCATAAGAAACGCTGGTATAAAGCCCCTGCCCTTTTGATTGATGACGGCCTTTGAAGTGCTGATGCGTCATCGCCACTGCGGCGGCATGATAAGAACCGAAAGTAGCGGCATGTAAGACTTGTGCAAACAACACTATCCACCACCAATCAACCGCCCAGCCAATTAAATTAAAACGTATAAAAGCAACCAACAAACTCACTAATAGAATATTTTTTAACCCGAATTGTTTAGTGAGCTTTGGCATCCACAAGAAAATCAGAATTTCAGCGATGACACCCAACGCCCACAACAAGCCTACATGCGCTTTACTGTAGCCATGATCAACCAAGTAAATTGAGTAAAACGTGTAATAAACTCCATGCGCAGCAGCCATCATGAAACAAGCCGCCAACAATGCCAGTACTTCGCGCTGACGCATAATCGCCCAAATGGAGCGGTCATCAGTATGATGAGGCTCTATTATTGGCTCTGGAATATTGCGGGAGAATACCAAGACCGCGACCATCATTCCCAGCACAGCCCATAGCAACAAGCGAATATTGAAGATATCCAATAAATAACCAAGACCAATCACAGCAACGATAAAGCCGATAGAGCCCCACATGCGAATATGTCCGTACTTATCGAAACGGTCGCCAAGATGACCTAGCGTAACCGTTTCAATTAAGGGCAGAGATGCGCTCCAAAAGAAGCTGAGCAAAAGCATCACGGCAAATAGCCATGCGTAACTTGTACTCATAAATACACCAATATATGAGAGTAAACTCAGCGCAGATAGCCACTGAATAATAGCAACGCGTTGACCAAGATGATCTGCCAACCATCCCCACAAGCTAGGCGCAAAAATACGTGCCACTTGAAACAGTGACATCAGCACTGCAATTTGGAATGGAGCAAAAGCAAGTGATTTTAGATATAGGCTCCAATATGGCGAAAAGGAGCCTACAAATGCGAAGTAAGCGAAATAAAAAGCAGAAAGGCGCCAATAAGGGAGTTGCATATCAGGCCTATAAAAATAAATTAGATCGTTTTAAGGCCTGAGTTTACATCAGCATTTTGAGCCCGATTGCGAAGCGCATGGTCAATTAATACCAAAGCCAACATCGCTTCAACGATAGGCGTAGCGCGGATACCAACGCATGGATCATGACGACCCGTAGTTTGCATCATTACAGGCTGGCCAGTTTTATCAATGGAGTTGCGCTCTTGTGGAATACTTGAAGTTGGCTTAAAAGCCACATTCACGTGAATTTCTTGGCCGCTAGAAATGCCGCCCAAAATACCGCCTGCATGGTTTGTGGCAAAGCCATTCGGCGTGAGTTCATCACTATGCACGCTGCCACGCTGCGCAATCGAATCAAAGCCCGCACCGATTTCAATGCCTTTCACTGCATTGATTCCCATCATGGCATACGCAATTTCTGCATCTAAACGATCAAAGATAGGTTCGCCCCAGCCTACTGGCACACCTTCGGCGATCACAGTGATTTTTGCACCCACAGAATCACGCTCAGAACGCACATTATCCAGGTATGCCTCAATTTCAGGCATCATTGCCATATTGGGTGTGAAAATTTTATTATCTGGATGCTGCAAATCATCCCAACTTGCGAAAGGAATATTGATCTCACCAAGCTGGCTTAAGTAAGCGCGAATGGTCACACCATAACGTTGCTTCAACCATTTTTTAGCAATGGCGCCTGCGGCAACCCGCACTGCGGTTTCACGTGCACTTGAACGACCACCGCCACGATAGTCACGAATGCCGTATTTTTGCGCGTAAGTGTAATCGGCATGGCCTGGACGGAAGGTGTCCATAATCTTGCTGTAATCTTGGCTACGTTGGTCAGTGTTGCGAATGAGCAATCCAATAGGCGCACCTGTAGTTTTACCTTCAAACACACCTGAAAGAATCTCCACGCTATCCGCTTCACTACGTTGCGTCACATGGCGAGAAGTGCCTGGTTTACGTCTATCCAAATCCAGCTGTAAATCTTCAGCAGACAACTCCAAACCAGGAGGGCAGCCATCCACTACACCGCCAATTGCAGCGCCGTGAGATTCACCAAATGACGTAAGCGTGAATAAAGTTCCAATGGTATTACCAGACATGAAGTTTCTCTTTAATGAGCGCAATAAATAAACATAAGTTTACCATAAGCGATTTACCTACAGGCTAGACTTGCCTCCAAGTGCCCAATGGTAAATCATCCAAGGTGCGCTGCCCAATCGCATATCGAATCAATCGTAAAGTTGGAAAACCGACTTTAGCGGTCATGCGGCGAACCTGGCGATTTTTACCTTCAGAAATTTTAATCTCCAGCCATGTGGTAGGAATGGCCTTACGCTCTCTAATCGGCGGGTTGCGAGGCCATAAATTAGCTGGTTCTGGAATAATGCTCACTTGCGCTGGCGCGGTCACAAAATCACCCAAATCCACGCCTTTTATAAGTGGCATTAAATCATCCTGGGTAGGAGCACCCTCGACTTGTGCCCAATAAGTTTTGATTTCTTTGTACTTTGGGTGCGAAACACGGTGTTGAAGTGCCCCATCATCGGTTAAAATAAGCAGACCTTCACTATCCGTATCAAGTCTGCCGGCGGCATAGACATTTGGGATAGCAATATAATCAGCCAATGTTTCGTGATTTTCGTGTGCACTAAATTGACACACCACACCGAAGGGCTTATTAAACAGAATTAACATAAATATTCGTTTTTTATTTTTAAAGTTTTAATACATAGGATTTATTGAGCATGTCATCCAAAATCACAGTTCCAACCTTTGGTGAAAAAATCACCGTTAATGCAGACAACTCTTTGAATGTCCCGAATCAACCCATTATCCCATTTATTGAGGGAGATGGGATTGGTGTCGATATTACACCGCCTATGCAAAAAGTAGTGGATGCAGCGGTAGAGAAAGCTTACGGCGGTGAGAAGAAAATCGCATGGATGGAAGTGTTTGCTGGCGAGAAAGCAACGAAGCTCTTCGACAAAGACACCTGGTTACCAGATGAAACCATGAAGGCCATTCGTGACTATGTCATCTCCATCAAAGGCCCTCTGACGACCCCAGTAGGTGGGGGCATTCGTTCACTTAATGTGACATTGCGCCAGGAGCTTGATTTATACGTTTGCTTACGCCCTATTCAATATTTCACTGGCGTTCCTAGCCCTGTTAAACACCCTGAAAAAACCGACATTGTGATTTTCCGTGAAAACACGGAAGATATTTATGCAGGCATTGAATGGGCGGCTGGCACACCAGAAGCGGAGAAAGTCATCACTTTCTTGGGCGACATGGGCATGCGTAAAAAAATTCGCTTCCCAGAATCTTCTGCCATCGGCATCAAACCGGTTTCAATTGATGGCAGCAAACGCTTAATCCGCAAAGCAATTCAATATGCGATTGATAACAACCGCAAGTCTGTGACCATCACCCACAAAGGCAACATCATGAAGTTCACCGAAGGTGGATTCAGAGACTGGGGTTATGAGTTAGCTAAGCAAGAGTTTGGCGCGGTTGAGATTGATGGCGGTCCATGGTGCAAACTACCTAACGGAATCGTCATCAAAGACTGTATCGCGGATGCATTCTTACAAGAAATCTTGTTGCACCCAAGTGATTACGATGTGGTTGCTGCGCTTAACCTAAATGGCGACTACATGTCTGACGCCCTTGCAGCGCAAGTAGGCGGCATTGGTATTGCACCAGGTGCAAACTTATCTAACACAGTGGCAATGTTTGAAGCGACACATGGCACAGCGCCTAAGATTGCTGGCAAAGACATTGCTAACCCAAGCTCAATTATCCTTTCTGCTGAGATGATGCTTCGTCATTTAGGCTGGATAGAAGCCGCTGATTTAGTGCTGAAAGGGGTGGGCAAAGCGATCAGTGCTAAACGTGTCACGCATGACTTCTCCTCTCAAATGGAAGGCGCCACGCAAGTGGGGAGCGCACAATTTGGCGAGGAAATTATCAGCCAGATGTAATTTGCTTTTTAGGCACAGCAAAATAAAAAGGCTTGAAGCTAATCACTTCAAGCCTTTTTTCAATCTTGCGTCTCTATTTCCCCTTGTTTTCTAGAGCAAGGTTCATTAGACCTCTACTTCTTTGGCGAGGCGACCAAAGCCTTCTCAATTTCTGCCGCAGGATAAGCACCTAACATACGCTTGCCATCCGCAAAGAAAATGGTTGGCGTGCTTGTTACTCCCAAACGTTTTGCTAAATTTGCCGCTTTTTCAATTGGCGCTTCGCAATTAGCTGTTTTCTTAGGCAACTGATTATTTAGTGCCCAATCTTGCCAAGCTTTACTTCTGTCAGGCGCACACCAAATCGCTTTGGACTTATTGGCCGCATCAGGATGCAACTGCTCTAAGGGCATTAAGAATGTGTAAATCGTCACATCCGTAATATTGCTCAATTCGTTTTGTTCTAAACGCTTACAAAATGGACAATCAGGGTCTGAAAAGACTGCCATTTTGCGACTGCCATTCCCTTTAACCAGTTTAATGGCTTGGTCAAAAGGCAAAGCTGAGAAATCAATCCTCGATAAATCGGCTAAACGGTCACCAGTCACGTCTTTTTTAGTTCTGGAATCAACTAAATGGCCTTCGGCAATCAAGAAGCTAAACTTCTCATCGGTGTAAACGATTTGACCGTTCATATACACCTCATAAAGGCCTGCATAAGGCGTCTTTACAACGCTTTCCACTGACATCTTTGGATAAGCAGCTTCAACTGCTTTTTTTAATGAGGCCTCATCGGCCCAAATGCTTGCAGCATAAGTTGAGAGAATTGCTGCAATGAGTGATTTTTTTAACATGTTTTTCCTATTAGCTTTTTTATCTTTTTTTGTAAGAGTTTTAAATCAGCGCTTGCTTCATCAAAGCGCGTTTGAGTATTGGATGCTGATTAGGCAAGCCCAAGCCCCAATTGCGTAGCGATCTCACCAAGGCCTGCTTGCTATCGAAAGCACCATACAGGCCATGCGTTAAAGCTTGCATTGCTAACACATCGGCTTTTCTGGCACGTTCATAGCGACGAAGTACAAATCTATCGCCAATATCGGCTAATGGATTTCGCTCAGCAAGCACCTGAGCCAACCCCACTACATCGCGGAAGCCAAGATTCACGCCTTGTCCCGCCATCGGATGGACTTGATGCGCTGAATCACCCAACAGCGCGAGTCTATTGGCAATCATTGCACTGGCATTTTGCTTCACCAGCGGGAAAGCAACTGCTGGCGTAATGCGATGCATTTTACCCAAAGCATTACCTCCAGCTTGCGCTACATGATCAGCCAATTCGGATGGACTTAAAGCCATTAAATTTTGGGAATGCTTGGTAGAAAACACCATCGAAATTCTGTTCCCTGCCAAAGGCAACCAAGCCAATATGCCCTCATCCAAAAACCATTGTCGTGCGATATGTTGATGCGGTAATTCCACTTCAAAATTGGCAACCACACCCACATGCTCATAGATGATTTTTTGTTGGCTCAAACCCGCTCGCGCTCTTACCCATGAGTTACCCCCATCTGCAGCAATCATGAGCTTTGCTTTTAACTGCATGTCATCAGCCAGTTGCAAAGTGGCTTCTTGCTCATGCAATGCAACTGAAGCACCTTCAGCGCCTATCATCACATCAACATCTAGGGTTTGCAGCTCATCCCAAAGCGCTTGTTGCAGCGCCCTACTTTCAAGGATGTATCCGAGGTTGTCGGCAAAAACATCTTCCGCATTAAAATTTAAGGCCTCAGCATTTGCATCACCCCAAATTTGCATTTCTGCAATTGGCGTAATTCTTTCGGTATTCATACGCTGCCAAACCCCTAAACTTTTTAACCAGTCTGTATTGCCTGGGCTAATTGCGTAAATACGGCTATCCCAATCGTCATTCGTCAATTCAACTATTGGGAATTTTCTATCAACCAAAGCGACTGTAAATCCTTGCTTAGCTAAAGCTACCGCCGCAGAAGCGCCCACCAAAGCGGCACCTACAATCACTATGTCATAATGTTTTGTCGTTGTGCTCACTTAGCCCCGACTCCCAAAACTCATTTTGCTGACTAATCGCGATTTCACGGGCTTAAGTAAATCAAGCATACCCAAACTCATGCCGCGCAAACCTGAAACGCCGACAATATCGTTAGAAAATAAATTGACTAAAAAGTCGGTAAACACCAAACCACGCTTAGTGTCGATTTTACGGCCTTGTTGGTAAGCGCGCATCATAGCCTCTTTCCCCCATGCTTCTGGCTTGGTTGCTGCAATTTGTTGTGCCAACTCACAAGCATCTCGCAAGCCAACATTAAAACCTTGCCCAGCAACAGGGTGCATGGTTTGTGCGGCATTACCAATCACCACCAAATGCGGTGCTGTGACTGGATTGAGATATGAAAGTTTGAGGGGGAAAGTAAGGCGTTTACCGACACTTAAAAAACGTCCAACACGATCGCCAAAATGTTGATGCAATTGACTTAGAAACTCAGCATCGTTCAGCGCCATCACCTCAGCGACTTCCGCTTGCTTGCCGGTCCACACCAATGAAAAATCTTCGCCATTCGGAAGAAGCGCCACTGGCCCCATCGGGGTAAATCGCTCATAAGCGATATTGTCATGAGGCAATTCGCATTGCACTTTGGTCACCAGCGCATCATGGCCATAAATTTTGGTTTCACGCCGTATGCCAGAAATATCGCCCAAGCTACGGCCGCCATCCGCCAATACAAGAAGTGCGCTGCTTAACTGTTTTGAGACTGAAGCATGATTAAACGTCACCGTCGCATTTTCAGAAGATGGCTCAATATGCGTCGCCTCAGCTTCGTAAATGACCTTTAGGCCCTTAAAGTCAGCCAGCGCCTCATCTAGGGCTTGCGCGAGAACCCCATAGGAAAGCACATAACCCAACGAAGGAAAATCATGATCCTGCGCTCGGAGTAAGCTGCGCCCAAAACTACCGCGCTGTGAAATATGAATAGTATTAATCGCCGTTGCTTGGGACTCTAATTTTTTCCAAACGCCTAAATTTTTCAAAATGGCACGACTGCCATAAGAAAGTGCCAAAGCCCGTTGGTCTTGATAAGCAGCACCCTCGGTGCGGGCCTCAAGCATGGTCACAGCGATACCATTGTGCTGTAAAGTCAATGCGAGGGTTGCACCTACTGGACCTCCTCCGACGATAATGACTGGGTCAGCCATTACGCATCAATGCCTCGATCTCATCCACTGTTTTAGGGGCAGCGTGCGTAATCACCTCACCACCACGCTCAGTCACGACAACATCATCTTCAATGCGGATGCCGATGTTCCAAAAATGCTCTGGAACATCTTCTGCTGGCCGAACATAACAGCCTGGCTCTACCGTTAATGCCATGCCTGGCGCCAACATCTTCCAGCTCCCCTGCTTGTCTTTATATTCGCCTGCATCATGCACATCCAAACCAAGCCAATGCCCTGTACGATGCATATAAAATTGGCGATAGCTGCCAGTTTCTAGCACTTCTTCAGCGCTACCTTTGCACAATCCGAAATCAATAAATCCGCGAATAAGCATGTCCAAAGCCGCTTCATGTGGCGCATTCCAGTGATTACTTGGTGAGACCTTAGCGATTGCAGCAGCTTGCGAGGCCAACACCAACTCATACAAATCTTTTTGGGCCGCGCTGAATTTGCCGTTGGTTGGAAAAGTACGAGTAATGTCAGATGCATAACCATCAAGTTCGCAACCGGCATCAATCAGAAGCAAATCACCATCACGCAACGGGGCATTGTTAGCGTTGTAATGCAAGGTGCAAGCATTGGCACCACCTGCAACGATGCTGGTATATGCTGGCGCTTGCGCGCCGTGACGGTAAAACTCATGCAGAAATTCTGCCTCTACTTCATATTCCATCATGCCAGGCTTAGTAAATTGCATGGCACGTTGATGTGCTGCCGATGCGATATTGGCTGATTGGCGCATGGTTTCAATTTCGTAAGCAGACTTATACAAACGCATCTCATCTAAATACTTACGAACCTCCACCACTTCATCAGGAGCGCTCACGCCCGTTCTAGCTTGCGAGCGTAATTGATTGAGCCAAGCTGTGATACGCCCATCCCAAGCGGCATCTGCACCTAAGCTGTAAAACAACTTGGCTTGGTTCGCCATTAATTTAGGGGCAATTTCATCTAATTGATTAATAGAATAGGCTTCATCAATACCAAACTCAGCAACTGCGGCCGCAGGCCCATAGCGAAAGCCATCCCAAATCTCGCGTTCCATGTCTTTATCACGGCAAAATAATACTGTTTTTGGCTCGGCGCCAGCGATGATAAATAAGACAGACTCAGGCTCTTTGAAGGCAGTGAGATAATAAAAGTAACTATCAAAACGGAAGGGGTAATGACTATCACGATTGCGAATAAGCTCAGGGGATGTAGGAATAATCGCTATGCCCTCGCCCATTGCGCTCATTAAACGAAGCCGTCTTAAGCTGAACTCATCTAAGTTGATTGCCATAAAATTTTCTTATCAATGTCTTAATTGCTGATCTAAAAACGTCAAACGTTCTGGGGTGCCAATGTCGTGCCAAACCCCTTGATAATGATCCCCAGTCACCAAGCCTTCAGCCATTGCAGACCTTAACAACGGCGCTAGCTTTGCAGCTTGACTTCGATCAACATCAACAAATAACGCTGGGTGATATATCCCAACACCAGAAAACGTCAACTTATGACTGCCCCTGGCAGTTATCTTTCCTGAATCCAAAGCAAAATCACCATCAGGATCTTGCGGCGGATTATCCACCATCACCAAATGCGCCAAGTTAGGCGAAACTAATTGCAAAACACCAAAATTAATCTCGGTAAACACATCACCATTGACCACTAAAAACGGTGAGTCGCCCAACAAAGGCAATGCATTGGCAATGCCGCCAGCAGTCTCTAAGGCCTTAATTTCTGCGCTATATTCAATGCTCAATCCCCAAGCGCTTCCACTCCCTAAAGCTTGTTCAATTTGCTTACCCAAATGTGCGTGATTAATGACTACTTCTTTGAACCCCGCCTTTGCCAAACGTTCCAAATGCCAAACAATCAGGGGTTTTCCGCCGACTTGTAAAAGAGGCTTAGGAGTATGGTCAGTGAGAGGACGCATGCGCTCGCCCCGCCCTGCCGCTAAAATCATGGCTTTCATTAGAACGTGTAGCCAGCTTTTAGCTCAACGCCGGCTAAGTGATCTAGCAAACGTAGCATCGGTTTTAATTCAATATAGCGATCGCAAACACGGCGGAGATAATCCATGACCAATTGCATATCTTTTAAGTAGCCATCTTTGCCATCACGGTGGTAAAGCCTTGCAAAAATTCCTAACACCTTAATATGGCGCTGCGCCCCCATCCATTCAAAGTCTCGGTAAAAATCAGCAACATCTTCTGGGACTGGCAAGCCTGCTTTTCTTGCCGCTTGCCAGTAGCGCACGACCCAATCCAAGACCTGATCCTCTTCCCAACTGATGTAAGCATCTTTAAGTAAAGACACCAAGTCGTAAGTAATGGGGCCATAAACCGCATCTTGAAAGTCTAAAACTCCTAAATGTTTAGACCCCGCTTGTACCATTAAATTACGAGAATGATAATCACGATGCACGTAAACTTTGGATTGCGCCAAAATGTTGGCATTAAGTAAATCAAAAGTTTTCTTCATGGTTTGTTGCTGAGCATCATTCAATGTGACCTTTAAATGCTTAGCCACATACCAATCTGGGAAAAGCTCCATTTCGCGGGTCAGCAAAGCTTCGTCATACTCTGGAAAGATATTTGGCTTGCTGGCAAGCTGCATGGTCACCAACTCATTGCTTGCATCGCGATACAAATCTGCCGCCACTTCCAATCCATTTGGCGCTTGTAGCGCGCTTAAAAAAGTCGTATTACCCAAATCAGAAAGCAATAAAAATCCATTGGGAATATCTTGCGCAATAACCTTAGGGACATTCAAACCAGCCTCCGCAAACACCTTAGCCACATGCACAAATGGCGTGCAGTCTTCTTGTGGCGGAGGGGCATCCATTGCAATGTAAGTCACATCATCTACCGTCACTCTGAAGTAACGCCTAAAGCTGGCATCTGCAGAAGCGGGGGCTATTTGATAAGGGGTGCTTTTCAACACTAGCGCCAACCATTCGTTTAATTGCTGCAATCGTTCCAATTTATACTTCCATCAACAAGATTATTTTGGGCCATAAACATTCAAACAGGCATTATGTTGTTCAAAAAAAGCTAAAAAAACACTTCTTTAAGTTATCATATGGGCATGATAAAAAACATATGCCAAAGTCTATTTCTTGTGGGATTTTATCACCCAAAAAGCAACCCGCGCTCACTTTAATATTCGCGAATACTGATATTGAAATTTACCTTATTCATTTTTAGTGCACTCCTAGTTTTATTGAGGACGCAAGTTGCTTGTGCAGATGTGATCAATACACCTGAAAGCAATCTTCAAAACAACGATCCCGTTGGGCTTACGCTCGAGCCACAATTGCTGTCCAACCCATCATCTAACAGAGATGATGTCCAAGCCCCCATTCAAAAAACTGAGGTGCGCGTCAAGCTGCGCATGAGTAGAAATATCAATAATTTTGATGTGCTTAACACTCTAGCTGAAACGTCGGAAATAGACCCTCTCACCTTCAAAAAAGTCGCCGATGCTGAAGCCGCGATGATTGCCGATGGTGCGGTAATCATTGAGGGCGATCGACTTGAGGTTCAGCTAGACCGAACCATAACGTCATTAGGAAATGCATCGCTCAAAGCTGACAGCAACATTATCTTAGGTGACCGGATTGAGTTTGATGAGCAGAATCACATAACCCACGCATCAGGGCATGCTTCAATTGAAAGTGAAGATAGTTTAGTAAAGGGTCCAGCATTCCATCTCAATTTGGATGACGGAACTGGTGAAATGCCCAAGGCATCTTTTTTTATGCATAAACCACTGATCAAGATTTCGCCTTTAGGCGCCTTAGGTGAAAAGCTTTATGGGCAAAATCCTGGACTTAATAATGATCTTTTATCTGGGGTAATCGATAGAAACATGATCCCCGTGAATGGCGAATCCCAGCCAGCGACACCTAAAGATAGCAATGAAAGCGCCGAGTCCAAAAAAGTAAGCTCACGCGGTGATGCGGAAGTGTTATTTTTTGAAGGTCAATCTAAAAAACGCTTAGTTAAATCTCGCTACACCACATGTGAAATCGGCTCAGATGATTGGTATATTAAATCAGGTCAACTAAAAATTAACGATGAAACCAAAACGGCTGAAGCTACTAATGCAATAGTTGAATTCAAGGGCATGCCTATTTTATACACCCCATGGATCAATTTTCCTTATGCCAACCAACGTAAATCAGGATTATTAGCCCCAATATGGGGCACCACTTCCAAGAGCGGCTTTGAATTGCTCACTCCTTTCTACTGGAATATCTCACCAAACATGGATGCGACCATAGCAAGTCGTTACTTGAGTAAGCGTGGCTTACAAGCACAAGGCGAATTACGTTACTTAGAAGACGATTATGCAGGGATTGTGGCTGCGGAGTATTTGCCAACAGACGACATGACGAACAAAAGCCGTTATTTTGCAAAAATCAAACATAAACACGATTTCGGAGAAGGTTGGTCTGGCGGCGTCGATGCGCAAACAGTCTCTGACGACAAATACTTTTCTGACTTATCAACGCACATTATCACTACCAGTAAGGTTAACTTACTCCAACAAGCTAACATCAATTACTCAGGCAATGTCTGGCAATTTGGGGCTCTGGCGCAAAAATATCAAACACTAGACAATAAGTCCTTTCCTTATCAACGCATGCCGCAATTGACACTAAACGGAAGTAAAGATTGGGATTGGGGAACAAGCCGCATTCAAAATCAACTCACGAGATTTGAATCTGATCCAAACTCAACTCTTGCAGTAAAGGCGGGAACGCGCTTCAGCACTTACCCAAGCATCAGCATACCCATCACCAGACCTTACGGTTATGTCACCCCAAAAATTGGGGTTAATTACACAAGTTACACCTTAGAAAACGTTGATCCGTCCGTATATGAGAAATCTGCCGACCGTACTCTGCCCATTTTCAGCTTAGATAGCGGCCTGTTCTTTGAGCGTGACACTCGTATTGTGAACCGGGGATACACGCAAACCTTAGAGCCACGTCTTTTTTACGTCTACATTCCCTACCAAGACCAGTCACGCCTGCCAGTGTTTGATACTGGCATCGCTGATTTGAATATGAGCTCAATGTTTATTGAAAATCAATACACAGGTGGCGACAGAATTAACAATGCAAACCAGCTCAGCGTGTCGGTTAGTTCACGCCTGATAGATTCGGAAACAGGGGAACAACGCTTAGCGGCCTCTGTTGGCCAGCGTTTTTATTTTGAGGATCAAAAAGTAAGCTTACCAAGTGAAGTTAAACGTTCAGGTGCAAGCTCTGACATTGTGACAGCAGTCACAGCAAGGTTAGTTAACAAATGGAATATTGATGCTGCTTGGCAATACAACAATGATACTGGAGAAACCGTTAAAGGAAACGTTGGTACAAGATACAATCCCGAGCCAGGCAAGGTGCTTAATTTAAGCTACCGATATACTCAAAAGAATTTAGAACAAATCAATGCTTCAACACAATGGCCTCTGGGCCACAGTTACTATGGCCTAGTACGAGCCAACTATTCATTACGAGAGGGAACAATCATTGAAGGCCTTGCTGGGATTGAATATGACGCTGGTTGCTGGCAATCGCGTTTTGTTATTCAACGTGTTCAAACAGCGACCGCTGATGCCAACTATGCAATGTTTTTCCAACTAGAACTTGGCGGATTAGCATCGATAGGCTCAAATCCGCTACAATTGATCAACCGAAATATTCCCGGGTATAAGAGCAGCGGTCTGCTCCCTGACAATTATCGCCAACTATATAATGAGTAATATGCAAAGCACATTTATGTTCCAAACTATATTTCAATTTATTTTCAAACCGATCATTGGATTACTGATGGGTCTGTTTTTGTCAAGTTCAGTGGTATTTGCTGACCAAGCTAAACAAGCTGAAATCGTCAAAATGGATCGTATCGTTGCTATTGTGGATCAAGTGGTGATTACGGAAAAAGAACTCGCTGATCGCATCAAAAGTGTAAGCGCTCAATTAGAAAAGCAAGGCACAGAGTTACCGCCACCAGCAATTCTAGAGAAACAAATTCTTGAGCGTATGATTACAGATAGACTTCAACTGCAGTTTGCCAGCCAAACAGGCTTGCGAGTGGATGACAATCAACTAGACAAGACCATCGAGCGAATTGCTGGCCAAAATAAAATGGATATTCCTGCCTTTAAAAAGGCACTCCAAGAAGATGGCATTCAATATCGTAAATTTAGAGAAGACATTCGCAATGAAATTACATTGGCTCGCTTGCGTGAGCGCGAGGTAGATAACCGCATTAATATTACTGAATCAGAAATTGACAGCTTTATTTCGATGCAATCGGCCTCAAATAGCACTGATGAATTTGAGATTTCTCATATCTTAATTCGTGCTGCCGAAGATACGGCGCCAGAGGATTTGAAAAAACTGCGTGCAAAAGCTGACGATGCGTTATCACAACTACAGGCAGGAAAAGATTTTGCAAAGATCTCTGCTAGCTTTTCTGATGCGCCAAATGCCCTCGAAGGCGGAAGCTTAGGTTGGAAAAACGGCTCTCAAATCCCAGCATTATTTCTTGAAGCGTTAAAACCACTCAAAACGGGTGAAGCCAGCCAAGTCCTTCGTAGCCCAAATGGCTTTCATATTTTAAAGGTTACTAATCGTCGCGGTGGCTCATCCCCATTGGTTGTTGGACAAACGCATGTGCGCCACATTCTGATTAAGTTTAGCGAAGTTGTTTCAGAAAAAGATGCAATGACGAGAATGTTAGACATCAAGGAACGCCTAGATAATGGTGGAAAATTTGAAGACTTAGCGCGCCAATATTCTGATGACGGCTCAGCAAAAAGTGGAGGGGATTTATCTTGGGTAAATCCTGGCGATACTGTGCCTGAATTCGAAAAAACCATGAATGCCCTTGCCCCAGGTGAAATCAGTAACATCATCAAAACACAATTTGGCTTGCACGTGATGCAAGTGATTGAGCGCCGCAATCAAGACATGTCTAAAGAGGCTGCTCGGATCAAAGCTCGCCAAGAAATCCGCGCTAGAAAATCCGATGAAGCTTTCCAGGATTGGGTACGTGAACTTCGTGACCGCGCTTTTGTTGAGCTTAGACTCGAAGATAAGTATTAAGCCTTAATCCTGTCGTGGCAACCATCCTACCTCGTATCGCCATTACCGCTGGAGAACCAGCGGGCATAGGCTTGGACTTATGCGCTATACTAGCGCATCAAGCACTTGCAGCCGACATCGTTGTGATTGCCGACCAAGATGCTTTGCGTGCTCGCGCCAAAGCACTCAACATCCAACTATACATTCAAAGTTACCAAGCAGATCAAGCGCCGTCATTGCATGTCGGCAATGGAAAAATGACTGTCTTACATCAAGCAACCGCCCAACCTGTTTTAGCAGGCCAGCTAGATAAATCCAATAGCACTTATGTCTTAACACTGCTATCTAAAGCGCTTCAGGGCTGCAAAGAAAATACATTTGATGCAATGGTCACAGCCCCAGTTCACAAAGGCATAATTAATGACGCAGCTATCAGCTTTTGTGGGCATACAGAATTTCTAGCTGAAAAAACCAATACCGAGAAAGTGGTCATGATGCTCGTTGGGGGCGGAATGCGTGTCGCACTGGCCACAACGCATTTACCATTAACTCAAGTCAGCACTGCAATCACTGAAAAGAGTCTAAGCAAAACGATCCGCATTTTACACGCCGACCTGATTGAAAAATTTGGCATCAAAAATCCTCGCATCATGGTGGCTGGGCTCAACCCTCACGCGGGTGAAGGTGGCTACTTGGGTGACGAAGAAATCAAAACGATTACACCTGTTTTAGAAAAGTTACGCGCAGAAGGCATGAGTCTTATTGGCCCTCTTCCTGCTGACACCATGTTTTCACAAAAAAACATGGTACAAACCGATGCCTTTCTTGCGATGTATCACGACCAGGGCTTGGCTGTACTTAAACACGCAAGCTTTGGCGAGGGGGTCAATGTAACGCTAGGCTTGCCGATTATTCGCACATCGGTTGACCATGGCACCGCTCTAGATTTGGCTGGCAAAGGCAACATTCAAATTGGAAGCATGCTGGCCGCCATCAACCTTGCCATCGAGTTGGCTCATACAAAAAATAATAAAGCCGCATGAAACATATTGCAAAAAAACGCTTCGGCCAAAATTTTCTCACCGACCAAGGGGTTATTTACAGCTTAGTGGAGGCCATCTCGCCAAAAGCTGATGACTTATTGGTGGAGATTGGCCCTGGCGTTGGCGCCCTGACTCAGCCACTGCTCAAAAAACTGAATCATCTACACGTGGTTGAAATCGACCGCGACATTATTAGCTGGATGGAGAACTTTTATTCAAAAGACAAACTCACCATCCATAGCTCTGACGCACTCAAATTTAATTTCGCTGAGCTTGCAAAGCTTAGCCCTGACCATCAAATTCGGGTCACAGGTAACCTGCCTTACAACATTTCCACGCCGATTTTGTTTCACCTATTAAGTAATATTGACAGCATTATCGATATGCACTTTATGCTACAAAAAGAGGTCGTCGAGCGCATGGTGGCAGCACCTTCAACATCAGAATACGGCAGACTTTCTGTGATGTTGCAATATCGCTTAAAAATGGAGTATCTCATTACTGTGCCGCCAGAAGCATTCGACCCGGCACCTAAAGTAGAGTCAGCCTTTGTAAGGTGCGTGCCGCACAAAGCTTTGCCTTATCCAGCAAAGAACGAAGCATTGTTTGGAAAAGTAGTAACAGCGGCTTTTGGTCAGCGTCGTAAGACTTTGCGCAACACACTAAAAGAATATTTAGATGATGCCGGCTTCACAGCCGTTGGCATTGACTCAAGACTTAGAGCTGAAAATTTATCGGTCGAACAATTTGTGTCGATTGCTAACTTTTTAGCCTGATATAATTTTAACCATTCAAGCAAACCAAACCATCTGGAGATTAACATGCGTGTAATTCTGCTAGGCGCACCTGGCGCAGGCAAAGGCACTCAAGCCACTTTCATCAAAGAAAAATTCAACATCCCACAAATCTCAACGGGTGATATGTTGCGCGCAGCAGTTAAAGCAGGCACGCAATTAGGCTTGGAAGCTAAAAGCTATATGGATAGCGGCGGTTTAGTGCCAGATGCGGTAATTATTGGCTTGGTGTCAGAGCGCATTAAAGAGGCGGATTGTGCTAACGGTTTTTTATTCGATGGTTTCCCACGCACCATTCCACAAGCGGAAGCAATGAAAGCGGCTGGCGTTGATATTGATTATGTGGTCGAAATCGACGTGCCTGATGAAGCAATCGTAGAGCGCATGAGCGGTCGTCGCTCACATCCAGCAAGCGGCCGAACATATCACGTAAAATTCAACCCACCTAAAGTGGCTGGCAAAGATGATGTGACAGGTGAAGACTTAGTGCAACGCGAAGACGACCACGAAGCGACCGTATTAAAGCGCCTTGAGGTTTACCATAGCCAAACCAAGCCTTTGGTAGATTACTATGTGAGCTGGGCAAAAAGTGGTGCAGCTGGTGCGCCTAAGCACGTGTTTGTGCCAGGTCTTGGCGAGATGAATGCGATTCGCGACCAAATTTTTGCAGCGTTAAAATAAAACATGACTAAGGACAATCTCATCTACTAAGGGGGTTGCCTTCGAGCATTTGAGGCGAGTTGTCGCAAACAAAGCGAGTGGACTGCAAAAACTTGAGACACTATTGTTAAACAGTTAAAGCGCTGCCACAGGCGCACTAAATATATTCATCGCCAAGTCATAGGCAATCTCAGCGTGTTCTGAAGTGCCTGCCATTGCTTTATCTTCAAAAAATGGACTACGGATAACTGCCTGAAATGCCCTAAAACGCAACAGCAATTCACTCTCGGTAAATTTTACAAAGGTGTTTGTCTGGTCTCGTTCGGTCGCCGCCATCCAATAAGGGATAACAACGTCCGCACTCGTATTGATTAGCTGCGGGTTGTCGGTATTTTTTATAAACTTTTTCAGTACGAACAATAAAGCTTTGCGAGGTGGTCGATTACATTGTTCAATGGACAACTTAACAATATTACCCACCAATACAGACAATGGCGCATCCGCTGGATGCTGATTAATCATCTCACACGCAATCAATGTCGTTTTTTTTGCTCTTATTAAAAATACGTAGCTATAAATGTCATCAAATTTTTTGAAATAATGAAATAAAGTGCTTTGCGAATAGCCTGATTTGGCAGATAAATTTTCGCTATTAATATTCTCAATTTCCCCTAATTGACCAATGTCTGAAAACGCCACTTCAATATCTTCTAGTGTCTTTTTTGACCGCTCTTGCGCTGGGGTGCGGAAGTTTAATTCCTTAAAATAATCCACTGCCTAACCTTGCTTTCATACTTGTTTTTTTAAAGTGTTTGCTTGTGACTATTTTGATTTAAATTATGACAAATTTGTCATTTTTTATAGGATATTTACTGAGTGAATTAACCATAACTATAAAAGGTTTATTTAAAAGAAAATATAAAACAATCGCTTACAGCACAAATTAAGCACCAGAAAAACTGAGTGAGTTGTAATAGGCGCTTAACACCGCACCATTATTATGGATGTAACTAAAAATATAGTTAGTAACAGTTACAAATCAAATTTTAAATACCCAGGATAGTTAAATAAAATGAATAAGAAAATCTTTTTAGCGGTTACAGCAGCATTTTTACTTAATTCAACAATGGCGCAAGCGGAAGTTAAAACTTTTAACTTTACGTATAGTGGACAAAGTTGGGGTAACAGCGCAATAGCAACTGGATTTATTACTTTGGACACCGACTTCATTACTTCAGAACCGCAGAAAGATTTGCCTGTTAATCAAATTGTTGATTTAGGTATGACTGTTACTAACTCAGGCTCAGGAAATGGTGTTTTTACCAAAAGTGATTTTAGTAAAATTTGGATCCATTCTATAAGCCCACTTGACTTTAGTCGCGAATTAGTCGGGCAAGCTTTAGAATATGGTAATCAATTCGGCATTTCTAATTCAGCCGGTAACTTTGTTTTGTGGGGAAGCAATTCATCCGCTCCAACACCTTCCTATTGGAATCAAATGAGAACTTCAAATGGTAATGATATGAACCTCACCTCGTTAACAGCAGCAGTTCCAGAAGCCGACACCTCAGCGATGCTTTTAATGGGTGCTGGCGTAATGGGCTTTATTGCTCGTCGTCGTAGAAACGCACAAGCTTAATTAAATTTCAATGAGTTTGAACCTAAAAGGAGCTTCTGCTCCTTCGCCAAGGGTTATGTGAACTACACGATTGATTTCTAACTTAACAACTAAGCTCAGTCATTAATTGCCCACCTTATACGTGGGCTTTTTTGTGCCCACAATCCATCAAAATATCAGATGAATACTTCATACCATGTGTTGAGCCCAAGGCATTTCTGGGCGCGTTTTTTTAAGATTTATAAAGTAAGTTCAGTTAAGATACTTAATATCTCTCAATTGCATGTATTAATTGCACAGCTACTTTATGAACATGAATCAATCATGAAATACATTCTCATCACCTTTATCACCCTGCTTTCTTTTGATGTCCGATCAGAAAATATCAACGACGTCGGCTTTTATGCATTTCAAGATAGTAAAGCTTTTGTAGAGAAGGACTCAATGTACAGGGTAGATAAGGCGGTTGTATTTAAGTACAGAATTGATGTTGATAGCAGCCTCCACCCTTGGAAGACGCTCACCAGAACAGTTAGAACCCAATGCGATAGTAATAATTTCATGACGATTAAAGTGCTGATTGTTTTTAAAGACCAAAACCAAGCGCCGCAAGAGTTTCAAGGCAATGAAGAATACATTCAATACGGACCTAAATCCTATCGAGAGCAAATGACACAATATGTATGTGAAAGTGCGCCGTACTGATTTTTTAATTTCATCTGCAATACGAAATCAGGGGAAATCCACCGAAGACATGGGGTTTTAACAAAACAGGTTACCTTCTTGCTCACTAGCAGGACCAAATGCTATAATATTTGGCTTAGGTTTGGTGATGTAGCTCAGCTGGTTAGAGCGATGGATTCATAATCCATAGGTCGAGGGTTCGAGTCCCCCCATCACCACCAACCGGTTTCAAGCCTAATCAGGTTAGTTGAAAATCCTTTTTCAACTCAGAATTTTTTCCGAAATGGGATTTAAAAATGTCTGATGACCAATACCTTACCGTCGAAGATCATAATCGTGATGTTACCGGCTTAACCTATATTTACCCTGTGGTTTCACGTCGCGCAGGCGGCGTATCAATTGGCATCAATCTCAATATCAATAATGCATGTAATTGGCGCTGTGTCTATTGCCAAGTCCCAAATCTTACGCGCGGCACACCCCCCCCCATTAATCTTGAATTGCTCGAAAAAGAGCTTCGCGACTTTTTAGAATACATCGTGCATGGCGATTTTATGTTGCGCTACGTTGCAGAGGGTGACCGTAAAATTCAAGATATTGCATTTGCGGGTAACGGCGAACCCACTAGTGCAAAAGAATTTCCAGCAGTCCTTAGCATTGTTGAAAAGCTGTTGAATGAATTTGATTTACTGAGTCCTACATTAGCGCATCCTATCAAAGTGCGTTTGATCACTAATGGCAGCTTAATGGACAAACCGCATGTTTTAGAGAGTATGCGTCATCTTGCAAAAATCAATGGTGAGGTCTGGTTTAAGGCAGATGCAGGCACCTCCGAGGGCGTAGCAAAAATCAATGATGTAAATATCAATATTGCAAGTGTGATTAAACGCATCAAAGCTTGCGCAGAGGCTTGTCCAACCTTTGTACAAACCTGCATGGTCGCGATTGATGGTAAGCCTCCAACGGACCTAGAAGTTGATGCTTACATCGCGCTACTTTCTGAGGTTAAAGACGTCATTCAAGGTGTGCATTTGTACGGCCTAGCAAGACCATCTATGCAAGCTGAAGCACCACGACTGACTCGCTTGTTGCCAGAATGGCTAGAGGGCGTTGCTACTAAAATCCGAGCAATTGGCTTGATGGCTTTTGTGAGTCCATAACCCAATCAATTGAATAGCTTAATTAGTAGTAACGAGCAGGCAATAAAAAAGGCACAGAATTCTGTGCCTTTTTCGTTTTAAGCTAAGAACAAGAAATTAATCGGTTAAATTTCATACTGTGGACGACCTGCTTCAGGCCAATCCAAGTGGTAGAACTGACCACGCGGTTGATCAACACGCTCATAAGTATGTGCACCGAAGTAATCGCGCTGTGCTTGCAACAAGTTTGCTGGAAGCACTGCACTACGGTAGCCATCATAATATGAAAGCGCTGCACAGAAACCTTGTGCAGGAATACCGTTCGTCACTGCCAAGGCAATCACTTTACGCCAGCCAGCTTGACCTTCGTTCATTGCTTGCGTGAAGTATGGATCTAACATCAAGTTTTTCAGGCGTGAGTCAAGTGCGTAAGCGTCAGTGATTTTTTGCAAGAAACGTGCGCGGATAATGCAACCACCACGCCAGATTTGAGCGATTTCACCGAAGTTCAATTTCCAGTTGTAAGCCACTTGTGCTTTATCAATCAATTGGAAACCTTGCGCGTAAGCACAGATTTTTGAGCAATAAAGCGCGTTCTTAATCGCTTCAATGATTTCTTTCTTGTCCGCTTCAGTTTTAATCACTGGGCCTTTAAGAATCTTGCTGGCTTCAACACGCTCTTCTTTTAAGCTAGAAAGCGCACGTGCATAAACAGCAGCAGCAATCGCATTAGCTGGCGCGCCAAGTTCAAGCGCATTCGCCGCCGTCCATTGGCCTGTGCCCTTTTGACCCGCAGCGTCCATCACCATATCAACCAAGAAACCCTTACCCATTGGATCTTTTTGTTGAAGAATATCGCCTGTGATTTCAATCAAGAAGCTTGATAATTCGCCTTTGTTCCAATCTTCAAAAATCTTACCAATTTCGCCTGCTGTCATACCTAGCAAATTCTTCATCAGCCAGTAAGCTTCGCAAATTAATTGCATATCAATATATTCAATACCGTTATGCACCATCTTCACATAATGACCAGCACCATCTGGGCCGATGTATTCAGCACAAGAGAAACCACCTTCAACTGGCTTACCTGGCGCGCCACCTTCTAAAGGCACACCTGTTTTTGGATCAACTTTAGCTGCGATATCCCGCCAAATTGGCTCTAAGCTAGCCCAAGCTTTGCGTGTGCCTGAAGGCATCAAGCTAGGGCCGAAACGTGCGCCAGTTTCACCACCAGAAACGCCAGAGCCGATAAATTCAATACCCTTAGCAGCTAATTCTTTTTCACGACGAATCGTGTCAGTCCATAAAGCGTTACCGCCATCAATAATAATGTCGCCTTGCTCTAAGAATGGAAGCAATGCATTGATCGTTACGTCAGTCGCGCTACCCGCTTTTACCAACAATACAATCTTACGTGGACGCTTAATGCTCAACACGAAAGAAGCTAAATCCGCATGACCAACCACATTTTCATGTGATGGCTCATTCTTCTTACACTCTTCAATAAAATTCACCATTTTTTTCGGGTCACGGTTGTAAACCGCAATGGTGTAGCCATGATCGGCAATATTGAGGGCAAGATTTTGCCCCATCACAGCAAGGCCAACGAGGCCAATATCAGCATTTTTGGTGGTCATTTTCTTCTCTTTTGGAGTTGTTTAATGGATGTGACTTGGATTGCCCAAATCAGCAGAGCCGAAATTATAAATCGGATTTGCTTTTAAAACGCATTACGTAAAGAAAAACTACGACAAAATTATAGTTTTTATAAATTTCAGCTCAGATACTTCATAAAATCATCGATTCAAGTGATGCAGCAATCTCTTTATTTTACTCTGTATATCGCCCTATAATGATTTTAATTATTTTTGAAACGTCTATTTAATTAACAATAATTTTGACTAAAAAACGACACATTCAATTTTTTATATTTTGGCTAGTAGCTTTGCTGGGGATTGCTGTGCTAAATGGCGTGGTGATGGTGAGCTAACTCGCCAATGAAGGCATGGCGTTAGCGCAAGTCGTCGTCGAAGGTGCGAAACGTCGTTTACGACCTGTGCTGATGACAGCCAGCATCGCCGCCTTTGGCTTGGTGCCGCTATTGTTCGCAATAGGCCCTGGCTCTGAAGTTCAACGCCCCTTGGCGATTGTTGTGATTGGCGGCTTGGTGAGCGCAACATTACTGACCTTGATTTTATTGCCTATGCTGTATTTGCGATTTGGACAAAACAAAAAGTAAGTATCAAATTGGGATAACATGTTTTTCGGCATGCTTCCCAATTCATGAGGGCTAATTTCAGTATAATGAATTTCCATTTGTTATTACGTCGCTATGAACAACATCAAACTCAGTAGTTTTATTGCCATCTCAGCGCTCATTGTCATGGTGCTAGTCTTACACATGGCACCCACCCTTCTGATCGGCATGCTGATTTACTTGCTCGCCAAAAGATTGGGTAACAAGCTCAGCCTAAAGATGCCAGAAAAACCAGCGCGCATCTTAGCCGCCGTCCTGATTACCACGATTATCATTGGTACTTTTGTAAGCGCAGTGATTTTTTTATCTAACACTTTGGGCAACGAACAAAACTTTGCTGGATTAGCAGCAAAGCTTGGAGAAAGTGTGAATGATATTAAAAATGACTTGCCCCCAACATTACTCAGCTATTTACCTGAGAGCATGCTTTCACTAAATAGCTCGGTAAGTGATTTAATTAAAGAGCACACCCGCGAACTTGGCGTAGCAGGCAAAGAAAGTTTGCACACTTTTGCCCATATTTTAATCGCTGTTGTTGCGGCGCTCCTACTTTCGACGAGTTCATTTTCAGCGCTTGCCAAATCGCAACCTTTTGCTCAAGCCATGCGCGAACGTATCCAGTTATTTGGCAAAGCTTTTGAAAATATTGTGTTTGCGCAAATCAAAATTTCAGCAATTAACACCTTGCTTACAGGTATTTTTCTCCTGATTGTGTTGCCGCTTTTTGGTGTGAATTTGCCTTACAACAAAACGTTAGTGATCGTCACATTTTTGGCTGGTTTGCTTCCAGTCATTGGCAACCTCATTTCCAATACCATCATCACCGTTATCAGTATTGGTATGTCGTTAAAAGTGGCGATTGCATCTTTGGTATTTTTAGTGGGAATACATAAGCTTGAGTATTTCATCAATGCAAAGATAGTAGGCACTAAAATTAATGCGGCCGCTTGGGAGCTTTTGCTAGCGCTTCTAGTGATGGAATCTTTATTTGGCATAACTGGTTTGTTAATTGCGCCCATTCTTTACGCATACCTCAAATCTGAACTATTGCTAGCCAAGTTAATTTAGGAATTCTGCAAGATGGAACTGCGTGCACAGGCACTTAACTGCCTCGCCAAAACTGAGTTCTTTGATAAAACCCAAGCTGTTGCCGAGCTTTCCTATGCTTGGGCATCTGGAAGCTGTGAAATAGACACAAACATCGTATTTAATGCCCCAAACAACATTCCTGGGCTACCAAGCAAACCTGAGCTAGTCTCTCCCAAAGATGTAGCGCGCCGCAATATGCGGACAATCGATGGCCGTGCAATCATGATTCATGCACTTGCCCATATTGAGTTTAATGCGATTAATTTAGCTTTAGATGCCATTTGGCGATTTGCTGATATGCCTGAAGACTATTACGCTGACTGGCTGAAAGTCGCGGCTGAAGAGGCTTACCATTTTACTTTGCTCAACGAGCACCTCATTAAGCTAGGTTATGTTTATGGTGATTTTCCTGGGCATAATAGTTTGTGGGAAATGGCGACCAGAACCAAAGATGACATCTTAGCGCGTATCGCTTTAGTGCCGCGCACAATGGAGGCTCGTGGCCTAGATGCCTCACCAGCCTTGCGTGCAAAACTGGCACAAGTAGGCGATATGGAAGCCGCGGCAATTTTAGATATTATCCTGCGCGATGAAATCGGCCATGTTGCCATTGGTAATCTTTGGTTTAATTGGCTGTGTGAAACACGCGGCTTAGAACCGATTAGCGCTTATGCCTCATTGGCAAAACAATATGAAGCACCAACCCCGCGCAAGCCTTTCAATCATCAAGCAAGGCTAGCGGCTGGCTTTACCGAACAAGAGCTTGCTTGGCTAGAGAATGCATAAAAAACTCACCAGCACATTAGCTCTGCATGAATTCCCCAATAGCTACCAAGTGGCGCGTAGTTTAAACCGTCAAATCCATTTTCATTTAGGCCCCACCAACTCAGGTAAAACTTACCAAGCCCTCCTCAAGCTACAAACCGCTGAGTCCGGCGTATACCTTGCCCCACTTCGCTTGTTGGCAATGGAAATTCGAGACAGACTCATGGAAGCAGGCGTACCTTGCAACTTAATTACGGGTGAAGAGCGACAACTAATTTCTGGCGCGAAACATACTGCTTGCACTTTAGAAATGATGAACGCCAATCAAGCTGTAGATGTCGCAATTATTGATGAAATTCAAATGCTACAAGACGAAGCTCGAGGTTACGCTTGGACTGCAGCCTTGATAGGTGCACCAGCAAAAGAGGTGTTTGTGTGCGGTGCAAATAGCGTCACTGCACCATGTGTTAGAGCGATTGAAGCGCTAGGTGAACAATACGACATCACGCATTTGGAACGAAAAACACCTTTATTGCTTGAACAAGAAGGCCTCAGCGGGAAAAAATACAATCGCGCAAATCTCAAAGGCAAGTTACAAAAAGGCGATGCCGTGATTGCTTTTACGCGAAAGGACGTGCTGACTTTAAGCGCAAGATTTCGCCAATGGGGGCTCGGCGTTGCCTCTATTTATGGTGCATTGTCCCCTGAAGTACGGCGCACTGAATCTAAACGTTTTTGTGAGGGGGATGCTGATATTTTAGTGGCAACAGATGCCATAGGAATGGGGCTTAATTTACCAATTCGTCGTGTGATTTTTTCTAGTATTGATAAATTTGATGGGTTGGCTAGCAGGCCTATTAATGCCACAGAAGTCCGCCAAATTGCTGGCCGTGCTGGCCGCTTTGGTATTTATGAAACAGGCTATGTGAGCGCGTTTGAGAGCGATGAGTTAATCCATCTTGAACATATGCTAACCACCTCTGATTTGGCTTACTTGGATAAGCTACCCATCTCACCAAGCTTTCCACAATTATCTGAAATTGCAGGCACACTGCACACACATAAAATCAGCGAGGCGCTGGCTTATTTTGCTGAACGCATCAGTATTAATAGCGACTTATTTGAAATTGCACCCTTGCAAACACAAAACCAACTCGCTTTGTTGGTTGATGAATATGCGCCTAAGCTCAACTTAAAAGACAAGTTTATCTTTACCTGCGCACCGATTAGCTGGGATAAGCCACGCGAACGTGATTATTTTTTAAGTTGTATAGATTGTGTAGCGAACAACCTAAGGAAAGCGCTACCAGCAGAGGTTACTTGGCTAAATTCAACGAGCCCAAAGCACTTAGAAGAAGCCGAAGACTTAAGCAAAGACATCAGTCTGTACGCTTGGCTAGCGCATAAGTTTCCTAAGCATTTTTATCAATTGGATGAATTATCAGCATTGAGAAACAAAGTGAGTCGATATATTGAAGCAGCTTTATTAGTTCAAGCAGGATACAAAGACACATCAAAGGAACTGATGTATCAGATAGAACAGCGTTAGTATTTTCTGAATTGTCCGACCACCACGCCAAAAATTTCTAATTGGCCTTGGGGGCGAATGGTCGGATAAGCTTTGTTAGCAGGATAAAGGACAAATTCTTTACCTTCGCGACCTAACGTTTTTAATGTAAATTCGTTATCCACAATCGCCACGACAACATCCCCAATATTTGCACTTTGCTTTTTCTCGACAATCACAACATCGTCTTGAAAAATACCAGCATCAATCATGGAGTCACCTTTAACGGTAATTAACACCGTGTCGGATGGACGCTCAATTAAGTAATCATCAATACTCAAGCTATCACTTCTGTCGCTTAATGCAGCGGTTGCAAAGCCTGCTTGCACAGTGCTTTCAGCAAGCACACGCTCAAAGAATCGACGACCCGGCTTAAGTCTGCCATCTGAAGCGGACTCAATGAAGTTTTGCAGCTTAAGTCTTGCCACCAAAGCAGTCACCGCGTTTTTAGACTTAAAGCCTAATAATTGGGCAATTGCAGCGTAAGAAGGCAAGATCTTTTGATCTGCATAATAGTCTTGAAGCTTACCTAAATAATCAATGTCGTTAGCCATAAACTTTAGAATACTGTACGAACGTACATGCGTCAAGCATTTCATTTATACAAATGCACACAAATAAAAAGGGGCGAAAATATTCGCCCCTTTGATCACTAGTAAGCCAACATTAGCTAAATAATGCCCAAGCCTTTTGCAAAGTACTCCAAACACCATAAGTAATTGGAATCAGCACAGCTATCCAAGCAATCACCGCAATGGCTGAGCCACCGCTTATTTGTGCACTACCTGCTTTAGAAGATGGCGCCGCCTGCTCATTTGCTAATTTCTTTTCTGCAGCTAATTCAGCATCCGTCATAAAGTATTTATCCGCCACTGGGCGAACCAATAAGTTCGCTACAAAACCAATCGCCAGCATGCCTGCTAACACATAGAAAATAGGTGCGTAGATTTGGTCAAAAGGTACTTTCGCTTCAACTCGAATATCGTGCATATAGTTAACAATCACCGGCCCTAAAATGCCAGCTGTTGACCATGCGGTAAGTAATCTACCGTGAATCGCACCCACAAACTGCGTGCCGAACATATCCGCAAGATAAGCGGGAATGGTTGCAAAACCGCCGCCGTACATGGAAACAATGACACACAAAGCCGCACCAAAGATTGCTAATGACTTAACATCCGCACCATAGCTTGCTAATGCATAAAGCAAGGCACCAAAAACAAAGAAGATAAAGTAGGTTTGTTTGCGGCCTAACTTATCAGATGAAGTTGCCCAAGCGATACGGCCAAAAATATTGAATAGTGATATTAAACCCACAAAACCTGCGGCAATTGCAGCCGCTGCTGCGGTTAATGCATCATCGGCTTTAATATCCGCAAAACCAATATCAGGCTGATGAATTAAGATGCCGCCAAAAGTTTCCTGCAACATCGGTGCAGCCGCCCCAATAATACCGATACTAGCTGACACATTCATACAAAGCACTAACCACATCAACCAAAACTGCGGTGTTTTATGCGCATTTTTAAGATGCACATGACGTGTCGCAATCATGCCATTGTTGGCTTTTGCTGCTGGCGGCGTCCAGCCTGCTGGTTGCCAACCTGTTGGTGGCACGCGGTAGCCTAATGAGCCACAAAGCATGAATACAGCATAAACCACTGCCAACACGACAAATGTTTGCCAAACACCGACTTCTGTTGGGGATGCAAAATAAGTCATTAATTTAGTCGCAATCGGTGAGCCCACTAAAGCACCACCACCGAAGCCCATAATCGCAAGGCCTGTTGCCATACCACGGCGATCTGGGAACCATTTAATCAAGGTAGAAACAGGTGAAATGTAGCCCAAGCCAAGACCAACTCCCCCAATCACACCCGATCCTAACCACATCATCCAAAGTTGATGTGTATAAACGCCGAAGGCTGAAATGAGCAAGCCGCCCGCCCAACATAAAGTGGCAACAGAGCCAGCTTTACGTGGGCCCGAACGCTCAAGCCAACCACCCCAAAGTGCGGCAGAACAACCGAGCAAAACAAAAAACAATGTATACATCCAACCTAAATCGAATTGCGTCCAATTACATTCCGTGGCAAATAATGCGCGTCCCGTACCGCTTAATTTTTCAGCAAAAGTAGTAGCACCTGCGGCACAAGTAGCCAAAGGCTTGCCATCCGAGCCTATTAAGGCATTGCCTAGCGGCTTCCAAAACACTGAAAAGCCGTAAGCCATACCAATGCATAAATGCACAGCTAATGCAGCAGGGGGAATTAACCATCGATTGTAAGAAGAAGGCGCAATGATGCGCTCTTTTGAAAAAAAACTTGCCATGTGATAGCCCCTAGTTATTAGTTTTTACTCAATGATCATCAATCAAATTGAGCTGAAGCTTTTTCGCTTCTTGAACGAGACTATATATACAAGTTTAGATTTTTGCCACCCTGAGCGACTGGCTCTTATTGATGAGTACTAATGGCTGAGTGGAAAACTTGAAAGTAAAGGAAATGATTGATATGAACAAATGAAGATTAGAGAGAGTTTTTACGGTTATTCACTACAGTTTGCTTGCTTTTGGTCTTGGGATTTTCAACCTCAACGGTATCAGGCCTGATAGAAACAACTCGCTGACGCTCAATAATTCTTGACTGCAACGCCTCAAGCTCATCTAAAGTAATTAAGCGATCACCATTTAAATCGACAGCACTAAAATGACGGGCTAACTGAGGCATTGAGTCGTAAGCCTCTTCCAAAGAAATCGTGCCGTCATTGTCTTTATCTGTTTGTGAAAAACGTTCTTGCAGGCGCTTATGCATGACTCTGCGGCGCTCTTCAATTTGAACATGAGCAGGGTCAACGGTACGAGAGTATTCATCTAGAGTGCGACGCAAACGGATATTTTCATCCATATTGACTCCGGCAGGCTCGCTTGAAGGCTTTGAGCTTGTACTTTCGACTTGCTGCGGCTTGTTTGCATCATCACTGTTTTGGCTGTCACGTGGTGCAGCCATCATTGCATCAGTACTTGAAGCTAGCATACAAAGACCAAATGCAATTCTAAAAGTCAGACATGCACGACGGATTTTGAGAAAACATAATGTGGAAAAACTAGCCCAATTATTTATCACATAAGGGCAAAATAACTTGCCTTCAGCATTAAAATTTTGATGAATGATCATGCATTCCTAACCGTTTTAACAATAAATACTTCTGGTAAGACTGAATAAAAGAATGTCGGTTCATGGCTTTTGTAAAATGCAAGATTACACCTGCTTTACTGTTTTTGCCAAGACGATCATGATGCTATAGGAATGTAAGTCTAATGTTTCATATAAAAACGTGTTTGTAAAAAAATGTAACAATTTAAATTAATCAATGGCACTCAGCAAATCGTATAATAATGATTAGAAAACCCGCAAGCGAATGGAGCAGCCTTAAGATGAGTACCCCATCACAAACACCTAATGCAAAAAAAATATTAATGGTTGATGATGATGTTCGCATGCGTGAGTTATTGCAACGTTATTTAACCGAACAAGGCTTTAACATCAAAACCGTTGCAGACTCTGCAGAGATGGACGTCGTGATCGCGGAGGAGCATATCGATCTTCTGATACTTGACTTAATGTTGCCGGGCGAAGATGGTTTAGCGATTTGCCGCCGCCTTCGCGCCGCCGGAAGCGCGATGCCTATTATTATGCTGACAGCTAGAGGGGATGAAGTAGATCGCATTATCGGCCTAGAAATGGGCGGTGATGACTATCTACCAAAGCCATTTAACCCACGCGAGTTACTTGCCCGCATCAATGCTATTATGCGCCGCCAATTGAGGACAGAGCCAAGCGCTCCGGGGCTGGTGCAAGGCAGTCTTGCATTTGGTGAGTTCTTATTCGACCCCTCAACGCGCAGCCTCACACGTAATGGTGAAAATATCACTATTACCAGCGGCGAATACGCATTATTAAAAGTGTTTATTGACCATCCAAGACAGCCGCTTTCACGAGACAGGCTGATGCAGTTAGCTCGCGGCCGTGAACTTGATGTCTTTGATCGCAGCATTGACGTGCAAGTGTCACGCTTAAGAAGGCTTATCGAGTCTGACCCAGCGCATCCTCGCTACCTCCAAACAATGTGGGGATTTGGTTATGTGTTTATTCCAGACGGTGAAGCTGGCAAAAATTAATTTCTAAACATTATTAATCGATTCAAATGTTGAAATTTCTACCACGCACCCTCCTCGCACGACTAATGTTGCTGATCGCCATTTTGCTCACGATTGGGCAATTTGCCGCCCTGCAACTATTTGATTACTTTGAACGTGAACCTCGGGCGAATGCAGCTGCATTACAAGCCATTACTATCGTCAACTATACCAAAGCATCATTATTGGCTGCGCATGAAAACCGTAGGATTGCATTGCTGTCTGAGCTTTCTGGTCGTGAAGGCGTACGCATCTATGCAGCGGACATTTTGGAAGAAATTGAGCCTTTACCTAAAGATCCATTCATTCAAATTCTCGCCAAAAAAATTCGTAACACTTTAGGCAGCGATACCATGGTTGCCATCAATCACTTTGGTATTCCTGGGTTGTGGATTAGTTTTAATATCGATCAGGATGACTATTGGGTTGTTATTCCTCGCTTGCAGGCGGAGCGTCATTTCCCATGGCAATGGCTTAACTGGGGCGCATTGGTGATTTTTCTTTCACTCATCGGCGCCTATATGACAGCGATTAGAATTAACAAACCTTTAAAATTACTGGTCAACGCAGCCGATCGCATTAGAAACGGCCAAACACCCATCTTATTGCCAGAAGAAGGCGTTGATGAGCTAAGGGCTGTCAGTCACACCTTCAACCAAATGACGGAGTCGCTCGCTTTACTTGATTCAGAAAGAACACTTTTACTGGCTGGCGTTTCACATGATTTACGTACGCCATTGGCACGTTTGCGCCTTGCAATTGAAATGTTGCCAGACACGCAAGGAGTGGCATACAAAGAGGGCATGATTCAAGATATTACTGACATGGATGGCATCATCAATCAGTTCCTTGATTTTGTGAGGGGGGTAGAAGGTGAACCCACACAAATGATGGACTTAAATGTATTACTCACCTCGCTTTATGAAAGACATGTCCGCTCAGGCCGAAAACTGAGCCTTCATCTTGCACTAACCCATATGATCGCGCTCAGACCTTTGGCCATGCAAAGACTTTTGGGCAATTTAATTGACAATGCCTTTAATTATGGAAAAGGCGAGGTCATTATTAGCACTAAAATTGAAGCAGAAAATATGCTAGTGAGCGTGTTGGATAATGGCCCAGGCATCCCAGACGCACAAAAATCAAGGCTATTGCGTCCATTTGAGCGACTTGATACCGCACGGGGAAACACAAAAGGAAGCGGTTTGGGTTTAGCAATTTGTGACAGGATCACTAAGTTGCATCGGGGAAAACTCGATTTAATTAACCGCCCGGAAGGTGGTTTGGAAGTGAGATTATCCTTGCCACTTAATTGAGGCTTGTTTTAATCTAAACGAGGCTCAAACCATGCAAGCTTTTCGCGCAATTTCACGACATGTCCCACAATAATCAAACATGGCGGTTTTAACTCTGCCGCCGCCACTTTTTTGGCTAAATCACTTAAATCCCCTACTACCACTTTTTGTTTCGGTGTTGTACCTTGCTGAACAACTGCAGCCGGCGTTGTTGCATCAAGTCCATGGTTGATGAGTTGGATGCAAATCTGCTCTAAGCCAATCAAGCCCATATAGATGACCACCGTTTGATTAGGCCTGGCCAGCGCAGGCCAATCCAATTCAACAGTATGCTGCTGCCCTTCTTTTGCTTTAAGATGCCCCGTAGTAAACACACAGGACTGCGCATAATCGCGATGGGTCAATGGAATGCCCGCATAACTAGAAACACCATTCGCAGCAGTAATCCCAGGCACCACTTGGAATGGCACACCATTTTCCATCAGCGTTTCAATCTCTTCCCCACCTCTTCCAAAAATAAACGGGTCCCCACCTTTAAGACGCAGCACTCGCTTCCCTTCTTTCGCCAACGTCACTAAGAGTAAATTAATTTCTTCTTGCGGAAGCGTATGTTGATCGCGGGCTTTGCCAACATTGATGAGTTCAGCATCACGTCTAACCAGATCCATTACTTCTTTACTCACCAGCTTATCGTATACACAAACATCACATTGCTGCATCAATCTTAGCGCGCGAAAAGTCAGCAAATCAGGATCGCCTGGACCACCGCCCACCAAATAAACTTCACCATGTTGAGCGCTCGAATCCTCTGCTTTAATTGCATCGGTTAAGGCAATCTTAGCGGCGCGCTCTTGGCCAGAAAACATCAGTTCAGCAATTGGGCCTTGAAAGGTTTTTTCCCAAAAAATGCGCCGAGATTGCGTATCCGCAAACTTCGCTTTCACTGCATCACGGAAATCTCTTGCCAAATAGGCAAGACGCCCATACGAAGCCGGAATCATGGTCTCGAGTTTTCCGCGAATGAGCCTAGCCAGCACCGGTGCGGCACCGTTACTAGAAATCGCAATGACCACTGGGGAGCGATCAACAATTGATGGCATCGTAAAAGTACAAAGCGCTGGTGAATCAACGACATTGACTGGAATATTTTGCAATTTCGCGGCATTCGAAACGGCCGTGTTCACATCCTCGTCATCTGTCGCCGCAATAACCAACATGGCGCCTGACAATTGAGCGGCATCAAATGAGGCCTGCTGATAATGGATAGCATTGGAGATCACTTGTTCTTTGAGGGCATCACAAAGCTCAGGCGAAATCACCTCCACAGCAGCTTCAGCCTTAAGCAACATACTCACTTTGCGTGTGGCAACCTCACCTCCGCCAATGACCACGCAGCGAGCGCCTTTAATTCTTATAAATATAGGTAAAGATTCCATACCCGTATTTTACCCTTGAAACGCATCATACTCGCCTAAAAACTTAGCAACAGTCCTACCTCGCTATTCCAGCAAGCTAGTTTTTGATAAAATCAAAGTTGTTTCAAAAGAGCTGCCATTGTTTAATCTGGCCATATTCAATATTTTTCTAACGATAGGTAACTCACCTTGCTACTTTGGTTGGTCATTAGTTACTGGGTGCTCTCTGTTGGCATCGGCCTTTATGCTGGTACTAAAGTGCATACATCAAAAGACTTTGCGATCGCAGGCCGACACCTCCCTATGCATATTGTTATCGCCACAGTATTTGCGACTTGGTTTGGCGCAGAAACTGTTCTCGGTATTCCAGCCGTATTCTTAAAAGATGGCTTAAATGGAGTTGTTGCTGATCCTTTTGGATCGTCCCTGTGTTTAATTTTAGTAGGCTTGTTATTTGCTGCGCCGCTTTATCGCATGAACCTCATCACTATTGGTGATTTCTATCGAAAACGATACGGTCACGTCGCTGAAACACTCACTTCAATCGCAATTGTCGCTTCCTATCTCGGCTGGGTTGGGGCGCAAATTACGGCGTTAGGCTTAGTATTTAATATAGTATCAGCAGGAGAAATCAGCAAAGTAACTGGCATGTGGATAGGCTCTAGCACCATACTCATTTACACGCTTTTTGGTGGGATGTGGGCAGTTGCGATTACTGACTTTATTCAAATGATCGTGATTGTCATCGGCATGCTATTTATTGGTCACGTAGTCAGTGGACAAATTGGCGGGGTGTCTGTAGTGATCGACCATGCAAGACATGCGGAAATGTTTGAGTTTTGGCCCCATGCGAACCCCAAGGAAATGATTGGATTCTTTGCAGCGGGGATCACCATTATGCTGGGTTCAATACCACAACAGGATGTGTTTCAACGGGTCCAGTCTTCAAAAACGGTCAACATCGCAATATGGGGCTCAGTAATAGGTGGCGCTCTTTATTTTTTATTCGCCTTTGTGCCAATGTTCTTAGCTTACTCAGCCACGCTTATCGACCCTAAAATGGTGAGTGAGCATATTGATAAAGACCCACAAATGATCTTACCCACACTTGTACTGCAACATGCGCCTCTCGTTGCGCAAGTGCTATTTTTTGGGGCATTATTATCTGCCATTAAGAGTTGTGCTTCTGCCACTCTTCTTGCCCCTTCAGTGACCTTTACCGAAAACATCATCAAGCCCATCCTAATTAAGCGCTTAAAAGGCGCCAGACTGGCCGATCATGTGGTACTCAACTATATGCGCTTGGTGACATTGAGTTTTACGCTACTCGTCACATTGTATGCTGTCAATTCGGAAGCAAGTATTTTTAGCATGGTGGAGCAAGCCTACCAAGTGACATTGGTCATGGCATTTATTCCACTTGCTTGCGGCGTATATTGGAAGAGAGCGAATAATCAAGGCGCCCTACTTTCCATCTTTTTAGGGGTCGTCACTTGGTTAACATTATTAACTTTTGGTCCAAATGATCCATTTATTCCAGCACAATTGGCAGGACTTATCGCGAGCGGGATGGGAATGTTAGTTGGCTCCTTGCTGCCAAAATATATCCAAGACCCTCAAACTGAACATCCTCACGACTACTTGCACGAACATGCTGCACAAGTCCATCAGCATTAAACACTGAATGATTAGTGTTGGCACTCCGCACAGTAAAATGTCGATCGCTGCCCTTGTTTAATTTGACTAATCGGCGCACTGCACTCTCGGCAAGGCTGATCAGTGCGTCCATAAACAAAGTAGGTCTGCTGAAAGTAGCCAGGGTTACCATCCGCCCCAAAGAAATCACGCAAGCTACTGCCGCCGGCATCAATCGCTGAGGCAAGTGTCGCTTTAATTTCCGAGACTAAACGCTCACATTTAGCTTTGCTGACTTTATTGGCTGGCGTTTTAGGATTCACTCTGGCGCGAAACAAAGATTCACTCGCATAGATATTACCAACGCCTACAACTAGATGACTATCCATAATCGCGATTTTAATTGCCGCAGTTTTATTCCTTAACTGGCAATACAAATAATCGCCCGTAAAGCTTGTTTTCAGCGGCTCCGGGCCTAGCGTTTTAATTAAGGGATGCTCTGCCACGCTTTCATGACCATCCACCCACAAAACAGCGCCAAATCGACGAGGGTCACGCAAGCGAAGTACATGGCCATCAGCAAAATGAATGTCGAAATGGTCATGCTTGGCGGCGACCTCATCTTGCGCCAATAAGCAAATACGCCCCGACATACCAAGATGCAAAATCAAAGTACCAATGTGCACGCCCTTAGCATTATTAAACTCAGCCAAAATGTATTTCGCACGCCGCGTTAAACGACTTAATCTGGTGTGTGGAAGGGTTTCTAAAAGCTGACTAGGAATGGGCCATCGCAGAGTTGGATAGCGAATAATGACCTGGCTTACCACTTGACCAACCAGCGGAGCAATGCCCCGCATGGTCGTTTCTACTTCTGGTAATTCTGGCAAAAATTACTTACCGAGGTTAATGGGTGGGTTTAACAAAGTGAAACCAATATCAGGCGGCACATGGTAAATCATCCCCTCATCTGGGCGGCCTAATAACAACTCAGGTGATTCTTGTATTTTGTCAAAATGCACTTTACGACCATCACTTAACTTTACTTCAAACGATGGATAAGTCATTTTACGTTCTGGCGTATAAGGCTCAACACGCTGAACACTGATGTTGCGCCAAAAAGAATCGAACCATTCATTCATATCGTTTTGAGTTGGCTTAGCTTTGGCAGGAGAAGCCGTCCATTTACCATCTTTCAAATCAACATTTAAACGCGCTTCCTCCCATTGCTCTAGCCGAGAGAAATCAAAACCAACAATTTTCTTCTGTTCAGTTGGTTTAAAAGGTGTCTTATCCAAATACTCTTCTAGCGGTGACTGTGCACTTTCAGCATAACTTATAGGCAACAAATACACGTGGTTATTAAAGGCAACATACTGCTCAGAAGTCACCGGATTGAAAGTCCCGAAGACAAACTCAGCTTCATCAAACTTGAGTTTTAATTTAGGTTGGTCAAGGCCAAACTGGGTGAGATCGATAGCCGGAAACTTTTGTAAGCTTTTAGCTGCCACCAAGGACAGAATCCGCATCACCAACATTTGGTCAGCACGAGCTTTGTAGGGCTTAACGATGTACCAATAACCATCAACCTTTTCAAAAGCAACAGGTGCTTTAGCCGGAAATTCAACGTCAATATGCTCAAAAGCATTTAGTTTTAAAGAAGACACTTCATAACTCGTCGCTTTGATCGTTTCTTGCTGTGGGCGAAATTTAATAAAAGCGCCTACACCCAAAACGACCAACAAAAGCAAAATATTAACTAACCAACGGGTCTTCATTCCTCTATCCTTTAATCTGCATCTTTAAGCATTAGGCTTTGCGACGTTTCCACCACAATAACACTCCCGTAACTAATAGGGCCAACGGAATAATGACCTGGAATAAACCGAACGAAACCCCGAAAATCGGCATAAAAACAATCAGCGCCCAGAAATGGCCCCAACCTGATTGAGGGATAGTGACGTTCATATCTTTAAGTGGTTTGGGTTGAATCGTGATTAAACTATCATCACCCGCCAACCAGTTCACCATATTCAAACCCAAGTCCAGATTCGACTCACTGGTAATGTGGGTATTGGAAAGAAAATTGGCGTTACCTACAACGACAACGCGCTGACCTTTTTTCCCATAAATACGCTCTAAGGCGACAGCAATATTGATTGGGCCTTTAACATCATCTTTTTCATCAAAAACGGGTTTAGTTGCTTTTGCTTCTAACTCCTTCTGGTTGTTTTCCAACCAACCATTGGGTGCAACATCGATAATATTACTTACTTTCCAACCGTTATCATCGGTACCTTGCGCACTGATTTTTCTGGCCTCTGGGAACATTGTGCGGAGCATGAAGTTTTTGGTAATAGCGTGGTCGCCGTATTGGCTAGCAAAAGCGAATTTAGAATCAACACCGAATTGTGTAGCGGAGCCGTCAATCACCATGCCTTTTGAGACATCTAAGCCGATGTATTTTCCAATCTCGTCCAAGCCATGCAAATTGTTATCATCCAACAACCAAAGCAAATTGCCGCCATTGTCCAAATATCGTTTAATTTTTTGAACTTCAACTGCACCGACATTCACCTGTGGGCTTGCGATGATCAGCATAGAGCCATTCATCGGAACGTCCTGAGCAATTGTTAAATCAGGATTAAATAGTTTAAATCCTTTCTTCTGTAACTGTTCGCCGAAAGCACCAAGGTCATTGTTTTTGACACCAATCAAATTACGCTCGCTATGCCCATCCAAATACATCACTGGCTTTTCATGAGTGCGAGATAAACGCACTAACAAGTTCGTCATTTCCTGCTCTGCATATGGCGGCAATAAATGCTCACTTCGCTTTTGATATTCAACCACTAATTCACCTTCAGCTTTGATGCCAGCCTCTTGCGCAAGTTTTGGTTTTTCAGCTGGGCTGACAAATGCGACGTGGATATTAGGTTTGGTTCGTTGAAAACGTGAAATAAAGTCACGTACCCCTTTACGATAATTTTCACCATGTGCCGTGTTATCTTCGGATGCAAATACGGTGACATTCACATCACCCTTCATTTGCTTGAGCACATTGATACTGCCCTGCGTCAATATGTTGCGGTTACTTTGCGTGATGTCTCGTGCCACATGATACTCACGACTCAAATAGCCGATTAAAGACACCAAGACCAAAAACAAAATAACAAAAAAACTGTTTTGCATGAGCAGTTGCAAACGTAGCTTGTGATTAATTTTCATAATGTAATACCCGATTAGCCACGAAGACGGTCAGCATCAAGACGACGCACCGTAAGTGTTAAGAATGTAATGATAAATAATAAGAAATAGGTAATATCAGCCGTATCGATCAAGCCACGTGCAAATGGCTGGAAGTGATGCATCAGTGATAAATAGTTCACAACGCTAGTTTCATCGCCCGTCAAGAAACGATCAACGATCAGCAGTCCAAACAGAGCGATAAACGTGATAATCGCAGCAACCACTGGCTGAGCAGTCAGGCTAGAAAAGTAGAGGCCCATTGCAGAAAAGCTGGCTACTAATAGCCAAAGACCAAGTACATTTGCAAATAAATAACCAAAGTCCACATCTGCCCAAGCGTTAAGCGTGCAAAGCATGACACCAATCATCAACACCAAAATACTTAAGAACGAAACAAGACCAATAAACTTACCCAGCACAATTTCAGTGAGTGATAATGGCGCACTAAACAAAAAGGTTAAAGTGTTGCTACGGCGCTCTTCACTAATGAGCCGCATTGAAAGTAAAGGCACAGAGAAAAGCATCACAAATGATGCTAAACCAAACACACTCTGACCAATAAACATGGTCACCCCTGTGCGCTCTGCTGGTCGAATCGCGCCAGACATCACCTCAAAGTACTCATTCACACCATTGAGAAAATAAGTACCAAACCCAAACTGTAGCAGCGCCAAAATTACCCATCCCATCGGGGAAGCAAATACGCTTTTAAGCTCTTTTCTTGCGACTTTTAAAATCATAAGTTTTTCTCTCTAAATTCGATTCGAAGCGGTTAAGCTGCCGCGTCTTGGTATGTCAATTGTACGAATACATCCTCAAGGCTAGTTTGATCTGGATTAATCTGATGCAAACCCCAGCCTTTAGAAACGGCCGCCTTGACCAAGGCTTCAGCAGGCGCTTGACCTGCAACATAGCGAACACGCAACAAGCCGTTTGATAAGGGCTCAACTGACTCCACACCAGCCACCTTGAGTAACTCGTCATGTGATGGGGCATTGTTTAAACCAATGACTAATTTATTGCCATGTCGTTGTTGTTTGAGAATATCAATTGAACCATTAAAGACTAACTTTCCCTTGTCAATAATTTGCACATGATCACAGACCATCTCAACTTCAGGAAGAATGTGAGTTGAAAGAATGACACTATGTTCGCCGCCAAGCTCTTTAATGAGCGCACGAATATCGCGAATCTGTATTGGGTCTAGACCAACCGTTGGCTCATCTAAAATGACTACCATTGGATTGTGAATAATCGCTTGTGCAATACCAACACGCTGTTGATAACCTTTGGACAAGTTTTCAATCAAACGCTTGCTCATCTCAGTTAAGCCACAACGCTCTTTAGCGCGCTGAACGGCTATTTTAATGTGCTTAGCGCTTACGCCATGCAAACGTGCCGCAATGGCCAAAAACTCATCGACTGTAAACTCACGATAAAGCGGTGGCGTTTCAGGTAAATAACCAATCAAAGCTTTCGCTTCTTTCGGATTCTCGATCATATCCACGTCGCAAATTTTAACGCTGCCTTTACTAGGGGCTAAATTGCCTGTCAGCATTTTCATGGTCGTAGATTTGCCGGCGCCATTTGGGCCAAGGAAACCAAGCACTTCACCTTTACTTAAGGTGAAACTCACGTCACTGACTGCCTCGCGACCGCCATAAATGCGGGTTAGGTTATTTGCTTCAACAGTTAAAGTAGTCATAAAAAATTAAAGACTCCAAATTATTTGGCAGGGCCAATCCCAAATTATAAGCCGTTTTATCAGGCTTGCTAAACTAAAAAAACGCCTGACAATTGTCAAGCGCTGTGCAATAAAGAGAATGCTTTTGTAATTCTTGTCCGTTTTTGAAACAACTCCTATTGGAAAGTTTCAATTAAAAAGCTATAGTCATCTATCATTATGGATGAACTTGCATAAGGTGTCACTGACAAAGCAATATCCAGTTCATTCAATATCAGCGAAGAAACAGACCCCAGATCATGTTAAAAAACCCTACTTTATTGCTTAATTTCAAAACAAAATCACTGCTCACAGCGATTTCAGTTGGACTCTTTTCGTTAACGTTAGCGCCCAGCGTATTTGCTGAAGAAGTTGCGGTCAAGCAAGTGCAAACCGAAGCCAATGCTGAATTTGTATTTAAATATTTGGCTGCTGAGGTTGCTGGACAAAAAGGTGAATTAGGCATTTCTACGCAACTTTTTTATGACCTTGCTAAATCCAGTCGAGATGTTCGCTTAGCTGAGCGTGCAGCAAAAGTAGCGATGTACAGTAAAAACGCCCAAGCCGCTTTGGAAACCGCCAAACTTTGGGTTGAACTGGATGCAAACTCTACAGAGGCGCAGCAGGCGGCAGTACAAATTTATGTGATTAACGGTGATTTTAATGCTGCAAAACCACTGTTACAAAAGTTGCTGGCGAACACAGAAACTCAGAGCAACGGATTTTTGTATCTCAATACTTTGTTTTCACATCAAGCCAACAGAAACACTGTTTTACAATTAGTGCAGGAGCTGGCCGCGCCTTATAAACAGCTTGCTGAAGCGCATTTTAGTGTTGCGCAGGCGGCTTTTCAAGCAAACAACCTTTCTCTTGCGCTTAAAGAATCTACGCTAGCCAACGAATTAAAACCACATTGGGAAATAGCTGCAATTCAACAAGCAGATATCCTTTACAGCACCTCACCAGATCAAGCAATCAGCTTCTATCGTAACTTTCTAGGTGACAATGCTGATGCGAACGATGCGCGCCTAAATTTGGCTCGCATGCTGATTAAGCAATCTCGTTTCAATGAAGCTAAGCCTGAATTGGTTAAATTATCCAAACTCGCTAATAGCAACCCTGAGATTTTAGTCGTGGTGGGCTTGTTGTTTGTTCAAAGCAATCAATTCAACGATGCTGAAAAGTACTTTTTACAGGCGCTTGATAGCGAAATCAAAAATAAAGATCCGATTTATCTTTACCTAGGCCAAATTGCTGAAAAAAACAAAAACGATACTGAAGCGATTAATTGGTATAACAAGGTTCAACAGCTAGCTACAAACAAAAGCATTCAGCAGAACGATCATTATTTGGATGCTAAATTAAGTGCGGCCAATTTGATCAATCGTAGCCAAGGGGCTGATATTGCGATTAAGATGTTGGATGACCTCGAGAATTTGAGTGATATTCAATTAGCACAAGTCATTACTGCACAAGCGAACATATTGGCCCAATCAAAACGCCATCAGGAATCTTTCGAGTTACTAGGCAAAGCAGTTGCAAACATGCCTAATACCAGTGAATTGATTTATGAATATGCGATGTCTGCAGAGCGCGTTCAACAATATACGGTTCTAGAAACGCAATTACGTTTACTGATTAAAATTAAGCCGACTTTTGCTCAAGCCTACAACGCGCTTGGCTACTCGTTTGCAGACCGTAACGTCAAACTTGAAGAGGCAAATAGGCTCATTGCCAAAGCCCTAGAACTCAGCCCCGGCGACCATTACATTATGGATAGTATGGGCTGGGTACAATATCGACTGGGCAATCTTGATAAAGCCTATGAGTACTTAAACAAAGCCTACAACTTACAGAACGACAGTGAAATTGCAGCGCATTTGGGTGAAGTGCTTTGGAAGCAAGGCAAACACGATGAGGCGAGTAAAATTTGGGATGAAGGCTTAAAAGCCAATCCACAGAATGAAACCATTCTCAAAACGATTAAGAAATTTAACCCTTAGCATTTTAATCCATGCATTTTTACAAGCTTTCAAGCGCCAGTTTTTTTTTGTTGATCTCTGGCGCGTTAATGTCTGGCTGTGCAACGACGCCCTCAGCACCACCCAGTCCAGACTCCCGGCCTAATTATTCAACCCCATCAGACCTTCAGATCGTCCCAACCGAAGCGCAACAACATCAAGCAAATTTGGCGCATATTGTCGACTTCAAAATCAATGGAAGAATGGGTGTTCAAACTCAAGGCTATGGGGTTTCTGGCAATATTCATTGGATGCACTCAAAAGAAAAGGACGCAATCGATTTATATTCACCGTTAGGCAACAAAATGGTAGCTATTGTCAAAAATGCGGACGGCGCGAGCTTAACTTCACAAGATGGCACAACGATCAAAGCCCAAGACACAGAAACCCTAACTGAGCTGACCTTAGGATGGCGCCTACCGTTATCCAAGCTTTCCGACTGGATTGTTGGCAGGCCCGCCCAAGGCCTCGTTTCAGCGTTTACTTTTGATGAAAAAGGCCAGGCAAGCAAATTCAATCAGGATGGCTGGGAAATTAGTTATATACAATATCAAAGCGAAAGTCAGCCAGCCTTACCGAGCAAAATTAATCTTCGCAATCCAAAAATGAACGTGCGAATTATTATTGAAAGCTGGGATACGTCCTCACAATTACTTTCAACACAAGATAACAATACAGCGCCAATACATTAATTCAATCATGGCAAACCTACGCAAACAATTATTGAGACTTGGCTATCAAGCATTTTTGGCACCAGCAAAAATCAATTTATTTTTGCATATTATTGGCCGCCGCGATGATGGATACCACTTGTTACAAAGCGTATTTCAACTTGTCGATTTATATGACACCGTTTTTCTAAAAGTGCGCGAAGATGGCAAGATTGCTCGCGTTACCGAACATGCCAGTGTTACTGCCGATCAAGACTTATGCGTGAGAGCGGCTAAACTCTTACAGACACATAGCCGATGCAGTTTAGGCGTCGATATTGGTCTAATTAAAAACATTCCCATGGGTGCTGGATTGGGCGGCGGCAGCTCAGATGCTGCGACTGTTTTAATCGCACTCAACCACCTTTGGGGCTTAGGCTTAACCAGAAAAGCTTTGATGGCTTTAGGCCTTAGACTTGGCGCCGATGTGCCTTTCTTTATTTTTGGAGAAAACGCTTGGGTTGAGGGCATCGGTGAACAAATGCAGGCAATTCACTTGCCAGAGGCGAGTTTTGTGATCGTCACCCCTAAAGTCCACGTTTCTACGCCTGAAATTTTTAGCACTGAGGAATTGACAAGAAACACGTTTCCCACGACAATAGCGGCCTTTTCCGAGATGCTGAATTTAAAGCAAATTGGTCAGGAGAAAGAAAGCCTAGTGTTTGAACGTGAAGACCAAAATTTTCACAACGATCTCGAAGCTGTGGTCTGTCAGAAATACCCAGCCGTAAATGCTTGTCTTAATTGGTTAAATCAATTTTCACAGGCGCGAATGAGTGGATCTGGCGCGTCCGTTTTTGTAAAAGTTGAAAATTCAGCTGATGCAAACAACATCGTAAAAACCCAACCAAAAGAGATTGCGAATACTGAAATATTTTGTGTAGCAGCACTCGGATTATCACAGCATCCGCTGTATAATTTGGTTCGTGCGCTTTAGGTAAAATAGTAGATAAAGATCAAATGGGGAGTCGCCAAGCTGGTTAAGGCACCGGATTTTGATTCCGGCATGCGAAGGTTCGAATCCTTCTTCCCCAGCCAGTATTGCAATATGGAGCGTGTAGCATTACACGCTTTTTTTGTTTTAATAGCTTAAAAGGAATCCACTGTGGCCAGAGGCGACATGATGGTGTTTACAGGCACGGCCAACCCTAAACTTGCCAAAAAAGTGGCGAAACACTTGGGCATGGAGTTAGGTCGTGCAACCGTTGACCGTTTCAGCGATGGCGAAGTCATGGTTGAATTGCAAGATAACGTCCGAGGCAAAGACGTATTCGTATTGCAATCAACTTGCGCCCCGACCAATGATACCCTAATGGAAGTGATGGTCATGGTAGACGCACTTCGCCGCGCATCTGCAGGTCGCATCACTGCCGCAATTCCGTACTTTGCCTATTCACGTCAAGATCGCCGTCCACGTTCAGCCCGCGTTGCGATTACTGCAAAAGTGGTGGCCAATATGCTAACCAGCGTTGGCGTTAACCGTTTATTGACCATGGATTTGCACTCAGATCAAATCCAAGGCTTTTTTGAGATTCCGGTTGATAATATCTATGCTTCACCTGTGTTGCTTGACGACCTTACCAAGCAACACCATACGAATTTAGTCGTCGTATCACCAGACGTTGGCGGCGTGGTTCGTGCACGTGCCCTTGCTAAGCAAATGGGCTCCGATTTGGCTATTATTGACAAACGTCGTCCCAAAGCAAATGTGGCTAAAGTGATGAATATCATTGGTGATGTTGCAGGTCGCACATGTGTGATTATGGATGACATGGTCGACACAGCAAATACGTTATGCGAAGCTGCATCAGCGCTCAAGAAAAAGGGCGCAATTAAAGTTGTTGCTTATTGCACTCATCCTGTTCTTTCAGGCACGGCAATTGAGCGAATCAAGGCCTCAGAGCTTGATGAATTGGTCGTCACAGATACAATTCCTCTGCGCGAAGAAGCGGCTTCATGTAAGAAAGTACGCCAATTAAGCGTAGGCGAATTAATGGCTGAAACCATTCGCCGTATTAGCAATGAAGACTCTGTCAGCTCATTATTTGAAGATTAATTAGAGTTTCGATGCACTTGGTAACAAGTGCATCACCCCCTGTTGTCTGGTCGCGGACAACAGTTTTTGAAAAACCAGAAGCTTATTTTGGTTAAATTTAGGAGTAGTAAAATGGCTATTGAAATTTCAGCAGTAACACGTGAAGCGAAAGGTACGGGTGCGAGCCGCCGTCTTCGCCGTTCAGCTAAAGTACCAGGTGTGGTTTATGGTGCGGGCAAAGACGCAGTAAGCATTGAATTTGATACGAAAGCATTGTTCATGGAATTCCGCCATGAAGCATTCCACGCTTCTATCTTGACGCTTAACTTAGATGGTAAAAAAGAGTCTGTATTCTTACGTGACTACCAAATGCATCCGGTACGCAACACAATTCAACACATCGACTTTCAACGTGTTAGTGCAACAGAAAAAATCCACGTTAAAGTGCCATTGCACTTTATCAACGGTGAAATCGCTCCAGGCGTAAAAGTGGGCGGTGGCATCGTTGCTCACATCGCGACAGAAGCTGACGTAAGCTGCCTAGCAAAAGACTTGCCAGAGTTTATTGAAGTTGATTTGGCAAACTTGGCGATGGGTCATTCAGTTCACTTGTCAGAAATCAAATTGCCTAAGGGTGTTGAGTTCGTTCAATTAGCACACGGCGCAGACGTGGCTGTTGCAAGTATCGCGAAAACTCGCGGTGGTGCGGCTGCGGCGGCTGATAATACAGCGGAAGCAACTTCAGCAGCTTAATCGCTGATGTTATTGCCCTCTAAAACGCGCGTTTCGGTTTTCCGGAACGCGCGTTATTATTTTCAGGCTTTAAAATTATTTTAGGCTGAATAAGCGACAATAGACTATGAGTCAAATCAAACTAATCGTTGGACTAGGCAATCCGGGCGCCCAATATGAATCTACTCGCCACAATGCTGGCTTTTGGTGGGTCGATCAAATCTGCGCCGAAACAGGAAGCAAGCTCAACCTTGAGGCCAAGTTTTTTGGTCATGCTGGCAACTTAAAATCCAGCAATGATGAAGCATGGTTACTCAAGCCAACCACTTTTATGAATGCTAGTGGACGCGCGGTAGCTGCGCTGGCTAAGTTTTACAAGATTGCGCCCGACTCTGTTTTAGTAGTGCATGACGAATTAGATCTACCTCCAGGCACAGTTAAACTCAAAAAAGGTGGCGGGCATGGCGGTCATAACGGCCTGAAAGATATTGCTGCACAGCTAGGCACCCCTGATTTTTGGCGCTTACGTTTAGGCATTGGTCATCCGGGCGATAAAAATGCTGTGGCAAATTTTGTATTGCACGACCCTAGCCGCGATGAAATGCGCGCGATAGAAGAGAATATAGATCAAAGTACCTCGCTGGTTCCTTTGCTATTAAAAGGCGAATTTGAATCAGCAATGTTAAAATTGCACACTAAAAATTAGTTACGAATTTACTTAACAGGAAAAATTATGAAATGCGGAATTGTCGGCCTACCAAACGTGGGTAAATCAACGCTCTTCAATGCAATCACCAAAGCAGGGATCGCGGCAGAAAACTACCCTTTCTGCACGATTGAGCCTAACGTCGGTATCGTTGAAGTGCCTGATCCACGGATGAAGCCATTGATTGATATCGTCAATCCGCAAAAAGTACAACCTGCGATTGTTGAGTTTGTTGACATTGCAGGCTTGGTAGCCGGCGCTTCAAAAGGTGAAGGCCTAGGTAACAAGTTCTTAGCCAATATCCGCGAAACCGATGCGATTGCTCACGTCGTGCGTTGTTTTAACGATGCTAACGTGGTGCACGTTGCCAACAAAGTTGACCCCCTTTCAGATGTTGAAACCATCAACACCGAGCTAGCACTTGCCGACATGGAAACAGTTGATAAAACGGTTCAACGCGAAAGCAAAAAAGCAAAATCAGGTGACAAAGAAGCGATTGCGCTCTGCGCCGTGTTAGTCAAAGTACAAAAAGGCTTGGATGAAGGCAAAGCTGTGCGCACTCTAGGCTTAGGTGCTGATGAGTTGCACCTACTCAAGCCACTTTGCCTCATTACGGTTAAACCAGTGATGTACATCGCTAACGTTGATGAAAAAAGCTTTAGAAACAACCCACTCCTTGATTCAATCGTTGAATTAGGCAAAAAAGAAGGCTCCCCAGTGGTGAGCATTTGCGCAAAGATTGAAGCAGAAATTTCAGACCTAGAAGACGAAGACAAAGCTTTGTTTTTAGAAGAGCTAGGCTTAACAGAGCCAGGCTTAGACCGGGTAGTACGTGCAGCATATGCTCTACTCGGCTTAGAAACCTACTTCACCGCAGGCGTTAAAGAAGTACGTGCTTGGACAGTTCGCAAAGGCTCAACCGCACCACAAGCAGCAGGCGTGATTCATACCGACTTTGAGCGTGGCTTTATCCGCGCCGAAGTGATTGCCTTTAACGAATACGTTGCCCACAAAGGTGAACAAGGCGCAAAAGAAGCCGGAAAAATGCGCTTAGAGGGTAAAGAATATATCGTGCAAGATGGCGATGTGATGCACTTTAGATTCAACGTGTAGCAATTTAGATGTCAGCAAAATTGCACCGCAAAAAGCCATCTTCGCGATGGCTTTTTTATTGCCTGTAACATCATAGCAATTCACTGAAGCTTCCGCACATCCCTTTGGCTTCAAGGTATAATTCAAGCTTATTTATCCACACAAAAATATTTGCCATGCAACAGCAGTATCCATTTAAAGAAATCGAAGAACGCGCCCAGCAATATTGGGAAACCAATCAAACTTTTAAGGCGACTGAAAAGAGCGATAAGCCTAAGTATTATTGCTTGTCGATGTTCCCTTATCCAAGTGGTCGCTTGCACATGGGTCATGTGCGCAACTACACGATTGGTGATGTGCTGAGCCGCTTCCACCGCATGCGTGGCTTTAATGTGATGCAACCAATGGGCTGGGATGCATTTGGCTTGCCTGCTGAGAATGCAGCAATCAAAAACAATGTGGCGCCTGCTGGTTGGACATATAGCAATATCGAGCACATGAAAGAGCAACTCAAGTCTTTAGGCCTTGGCATTTCATGGGATAGAGAAATTGCCACTTGTACGCCTGAGTATTACCGCTGGGAACAATGGCTATTTACTGAGCTTTTCAAAAAAGGTCTCATCTACAAAAAAACAGCTACGGTCAACTGGGATCCTGTTGACCAAACCGTGCTTGCGAATGAGCAAGTGATTGATGGCAAAGGCTGGCGCTCTGGCGCAGTGGTTGAAAAACGCGACATTCCTCAATACTTTATGAAAATCACGGCGTATGCCGATGAGTTGTTAGCTGACCTCGACAAACTTGAGGGCTGGCCTGAACAAGTTAAAACCATGCAACGCAATTGGATAGGTAAAAGCTACGGCTGTGAAGTCGAGTTTCCTATTGTTGGCGGTGAAGGCAATCTGAAGGTCTATACAACCCGTCCAGACACACTCATGGGGGCAACTTATGTAGCCGTTGCCGCAGAGCATGCTTTAGCGACACAAGCGGCAGAAAACAACCCTACACTCCAAGCCTTTACTCAAGAGTGCAAAATGGGAAGCGTGGCTGAAGCTGATATGGCGACTGCCGAGAAAAAAGGCATGGCAACAGGCTTATTTGTTCAACACCCACTGACTGGCGAACAATTGCCAGTTTGGGTGGCTAATTATGTGCTCATTAGCTATGGCGAAGGCGCGGTGATGGCTGTTCCAGCCCATGATGAGCGCGATTTTGAGTTTGCGAACAAATACAGCTTGCCAATGAAAGCTGTAATTAAGCCACAAAATGCCGAGCTTGATTTGCATATGACTGAAGCCTTCACAGAGCATGGCGTAATATTTAACTCTGGTGCATTTGATGGCCTAGATTTTGATAGTGCTTCCAGCAAAATCGCCGAAGCACTCAGCGCAAAGAACTTAGGCAAACGTCGCACGCAATACCGTTTACGCGACTGGGGTGTTTCACGCCAACGCTATTGGGGCTGTCCTATCCCTATTGTGCATTGCGCTAGCTGTGGCGAAGTGCCTGTGCCTGCCGATCAACTCCCTGTTCGCTTGCCAGAAGACGTGGTGATGGATGGCGTAGGCTCACCTATTAAAAAAGACCCTAACTTCTACGAAACCACTTGCCCAACTTGCGGTGGCAAAGCCACACGCGAAACTGACACCATGGATACTTTTTTTGAGTCTTCGTGGTATTTCGCACGCTACGCAAGTTTTGATTGCCACACCGGCATGGTGGATGAACGCGCAAACTATTGGTTGCCTGTTGACCAATACATTGGCGGCATTGAACACGCGATTTTGCATTTACTTTATGCCCGCTTCTTTAATAAATTAATGCGTGATGTTGGCTTACTCAAAAATGACGAGCCATTCACAAACTTGCTCACGCAAGGCATGGTGCTAAAAGAAGGCACTAAGATGAGCAAATCTAAAGGCAACACTGTTGACCCTCAAGCACTTATCGACACTTACGGCGCAGATACTGCACGTTTATTTATGATGTTTGCTGCCCCACCTGAGCAAAGCTTAGAGTGGGCAGATAGTGGGGTAGAAGGCGCACATCGTTTCTTGCGTCGCTTGTGGACGTTTGTGGCAACGCATTTAGAAACTGGCGCAGTTGAAACTTACAAGGCTGGCGAGTTGAGTGCTGAACTCAAAACTCTGCGCCGCCAATTACATCAAACCATTGAGAAAATTACTGACGACTACGGCCGACGCCAAACTTTCAATACCGCTATCGCCGCAGTGATGGAGCTGATGAATTCTTATGGCAAAGTAGATGGCGATGATGTGGTTACACGCAGCGTACGCCAAGAAGTGCTAGAGAATGTCACTTTACTCCTCTCACCTATCGTGCCGCATATTTGCCAAGCCTTGTGGACTGAGTTGCGTCAAGACATAGTGATTGAGGATGCCACATGGCCGAGTGCTGACCAATCTGCAATGGTACAAGATGAAGTTGAGCTAGTAGTGCAAGTGAATGGCAAATTGCGCGGAAGTATTATCGTTGCTAAAACCATGGCAAAAGAGGCTATTGAACAGCATGCAGTTTCTCAGCCTTTTGTGCAAAAATTCCTAGAGGATGGTTCGACTGTGCGTAAAATCATTGTAGTGCCAAATAAACTCGTCAATATTGTTGTGGGGTAATGATGAATCGCTACGTTGCTCGCTATTTAACCATCCTAATGCTGGCCTTTGTTGTTGCCGCATGCGGTTTTCATTTACGCGGCGTAGCTGATTTAGCGTTCAGCAAGCTCTATATGAAAGGCTCAGTTAGCATTTCTAAAGACTTAATTAGCTCACTTAAAACCAATGGTGTGACTATCGTCAAAGAGCCTGAAGAGGCTGAAATAATGTTGGATTTAATGAGCGACGGTATCGAAAAACGCATTCTGTCATTGGGCGGCACCGGTTCTGTGCGTGAGTTTGAATTGTTCTACCGAGTAAAATTTCGCGTGCGTGACGCGTCAGAAGAACTTTGGGGCCAAGAGCAAATGATAGAAAGTCGTCGTGATTTTTCATATTTAGATACAGAGTTGCTGGCGAAATCATACGAAGAAGCCATGCTTTATGAAGATATGCGCCGCGATGCTACAAGAGAACTCATGCGTCGCTTAGTTGCCCAAAAACCTAAATCCAAGGCTGTGAAATAGGCAAACTGCCTGCATCGTTCCAATATGAATTTGGCGCCACAACAACTATCCCAACACCTCAGCAACGGCCTTAAGCCGCTCTATGTGCTCACAGGAGATGAGCCTTTATCTCAACGTGAATGTTTAGATGCCATTCGTGCCAAAGCCCGTGAACTAGGGTTTGATGAACGCACCAGTTTAACTTCTGACCGTTATTTTAATTGGGCACAAATCGCTGAGTATGGCCAGGCCATGTCATTGTTCGCGAGCCAACGTTTACTTGAAATTCATATCCCCACAGGCAAACCTGGCCTTGAGGGTAGCAAAGCGCTTCAAGCCATAGCGGCAGAAGCTTTACCTGATACTGTCACCGTGGTTATTCTGCCAGCCATTGATTGGCGCGATGCAAAAAGCGCTTGGTACACAGCGCTACAACAAAATAGCGTATTTATTGAACTGCGTGAAGTTGGGCCTGCACAATTGCCACAATGGATTGCTAACCGTTTGGCATTGCAAAAGCAAAGTACCGATGCGGAAACTTTAATTTTCATGGCGAACCAAGTAGAGGGCAATTTACTTGCCGCGCATCAAGAGATACAAAAACTAGGCTTGCTCTACCCTGCTGGCGCAATTGCTGGGGATGATGTCCGTGCAGCAGTGCTCAATGTTTCGCGCTTTGACGCAGTGCAACTTGGGGAGGCTGTGTTATCTGGAGATGTAGATCGCACCGTGCGGATTTTAGATGGCCTGAAAGATGAAGGCGCACAGCCTGTTGCTGTGATGAACCCACTGATTTGGGCGATTACGCCATTAGTGAAAATTAAACAGGCCGAAGCGCGCGGAGAAAACTTAAATAGCGCCATGGTTCAGGCCAAAGTGTTTGGTCCAAAACAAGCGCTTGCCAAGCAAGCGGTCGCGCGATTAAGCTTAAAACAATTACAAGCGGCATTATTGAAGCTTGCTGATATTGATAAAACAGCAAAAGGCATGATGCAAGGCGATGCTTGGCTAGAGATTTCGAGATTATGTTTTGGTTTGGCAAGAATTGGCACAAGAGCCAGAAGCCGCTAAAGGAAGATTGGGAACAGATGGACATTAAATCGTATATGCACAATGTTGGGGTAGAAGCGCGCAACGCTTCACGCGCCATGGCAAAAGCTGAAACCAATACTAAAAACTTAGCGCTCACCACCATCGCTAAATCGATTTTGCGTGAAAAAGATGCCCTACTTGCCGCCAACCAACAAGACCTAGCTGCGGCAAAAGCTGCAGGCATGGAAGCGGCGATGTTAGACCGCCTCACCATCACTGAAAAATCAATCGCCACCATGGCTGAAGGCTTGCAACAAATTGCCAGCCTTGCTGATCCAATTGGTGAAATTAGCGATATGAAATATCGCCCTTCTGGCATCCAGATTGGAAAAATGCGCGTGCCGCTTGGCGTGATTGGCATAATTTACGAAGCACGTCCAAATGTAACAGTGGATGCGGCTGGCTTATGTATTAAATCAGGCAACGCCACTATTCTGCGTGGTGGCTCAGAGGCCATTCATTGCAACCAAGCATTGGCGAAATTAGTCCATGAAGGCTTAGCAGCCGCTGGCTTACCAAAAGCTGCTGTGCAAGTCATAGAAACCACAGACCGCGCTGCGGTTGGCGAACTCATCACCATGAAGGAATTTGTAGATGTGATTGTGCCACGAGGGGGTAAAGGCCTGATTGAGCGCATTTCAAACAATGCACGCATTCCCGTGATTAAGCATTTAGACGGTAATTGTCACGTGTATGTGGACGATGAAGCGGATTTTGATAAAGCCATTCGAATTATTGAGAACTCCAAAACACAGCGTCTTGGCACATGCAACACAACAGAATCGCTTTTGATTGCACGTAGCGTCGCCAAAAGCATGTTGCCAAAAATTGCTGAGATGTTAATTAGCAAAGGCATTGAAATTCGCGGCTGCGCAGAAACATGTGCCCTGGTGCCAGCCGCTAAAAAAGCTACTGAAGAAGATTTTTATACTGAATATCTGGATGCGATTATTTCCTGCAAAATCGTCGCTGATTTAGATGAAGCAATTACGCATATCAACCAACATTCATCACAACATACTGAAGCCATCGTGACTGAAAACTATACCAAAGCTCGCCGTTTCTTGCGTGAGGTGGACTCAAGCAGCGTGATGGTGAATGCATCTACACGCTTTGCAGATGGCTTTGAGTATGGTTTGGGCGCAGAGATTGGCATCTCAACCGACAAGCTCCACGCCCGCGGCCCTGTTGGTCTTGATGGCTTAACCTCACTCAAATATATTGTATTGGGTGATGGGCACGTTCGCGCCTAAATATCATTCATGATAGGTATTCTAGGCGGTACGTTTAATCCCATCCATAACGGTCACTTGCACCTTGCAGAGCGCTTAAACCAAACCCTCGCTTTTGAGGCAATACGCTTCATGCCTGCCGCCATTCCAGCATTAAAAGGTATGCCAACCGTCAGCGCTGAACATCGCGCCGACATGGTAAAACTCGCAATTGTTAACCATCCAACATTTGAGATTGATATCCGCGAACTTGAGCGTGAAGGCCCTTCTTACACCATCGACAGTCTTATTGCATTACGTAAAGAACTTGGTGATAAGGTGAGCATTTGCTGGCTGATAGGTTCAGATGCTTTTGCTAGACTGAACACCTGGAATCGCTGGAAAGATCTGCTCAACCACTGCCATTTTGTTGTAGTCAAACGGCCGCATTCTGAAAAATTAAACTGGAATACTGAAGTTGAGTTGCTGCTTGAAGCGCATCAAACCAAGGATGCAAACAGCCTTAAAAACTCTGCCAGTGGAAAAGTACTGATTCAAGAGATTGCGGCTTTGGATATTTCATCTACACAAATTCGCCAGCACATTGCATCAAAAACTGATGTCAGCAATTTCATGCCCCGCAGTGTGATGAAATACATTCAACAACACCAGCTCTACCAATAGACAAATGGATACCTTTAGCCACGCACTTTGGGGATATGGACTATTCGGTCACAAGCGCCATGCTTTGATTGCCATTCTGTTTGGTGCCGCACCTGATTTGATCTCATTTGGCGCGCTTATGTTGTTCAACATGCTGAGTGGCACTTGGCATTTCGGCAAACCGCCACTAGAAACCCTGCCGCCTTGGCTATTTACCAACTACGCTTTTGGGCATAGCGTCATTATTTGCTTTTCTGTGATTGGTTTAGTGTGGTTGTGTCGCAAAGACATTGCGTTCGCCATGTTGGCTTGGCCACTTCACATTCTAATGGATTTTCCATTTCACGATAAATCCTACTTCGCGACACCGCTATTTTGGCCATTCTCAGATTTTAGTATTGATGGCATCCCTTGGTCGCATTGGTATATTTGGTACCCCAATGTCGCGGGCTTGATTATTTTGCTGACGTATCGATTTAGGCAAAAACGTAAAGTTAAAAATCAATAAATTGCGGCTCTTCACCCCAAGCCACATCGGCAATACAGGGCGCTTTAAGCATTGCTTTTAAGGTCGCGATATTTTCTTCTATGGCTGGCATATTAGGATCAATCCGATTAGCCACCCACCCCACTAAATTAAGTCCAGTCGCTCTAATTGAACCCGCCGTCATTAAGGCATGATTAATACAGCCCAAACGCACACCAACCACCAAAATAATGGGTAGATTAAGTTTTACAGCTAAATCCGCCATGGTTTCTTGGCGATTAATCGGCACACGAAAACCACCCGCCCCTTCAACCACCACCACATCGGCTTTTGCCTTTAAGACATCAAAAGCTTGCTGAATATTATCTAATGAAACCGAAACGCCAGCCTGCTCGGCAGCAATGTGCGGTGCTATTGCTGGGAGAAACACATAAGAGTTAATCAAAGCCAAATCTGCGTCCACGTTCCCCGCTTTAATGAGTTCAGTCACATCACTATTCAGCAAACGGCCATTCACTAATTCGGCACCAGCGGCAACTGGCTTCATGCCAACTGTTAGCAATCCCTGCTTACAAAAATGCTTAATCAGCGCACTAGCAATATAGGTTTTGCCAACATCGGTATCCGTGCCGGTAATGAAGTAAGCGGTCTTATTTTTTTGCATGAAAAGTCACAGGTGCAAAACCTGCCTCTAAGTCGATTTTCGTTTTAGGTCTCGCCGCGGGCTTCCATGCGTGGCCATAAATGACCTCAAACGTGGCAGGTAATTTGCCATCTTGTCTAAAGCGCTCGTAATTTTCAGTGAGTTGCTTTAAAAAGCCTCGACCCTGCAAGCCACGACTTCGTCCTTCAGTAGCGTTATGGGCACCGATAGACTTCAAATCCCGCATTACGGCTATCACATCATCGTAAGTAAGCGTAATGCGTTCCACATCCAATACTGGCGCTGCAAAGCCCGCGCGCACTAACGCATCGCCAATGTCGTGCATATCAATAAAACGGCTAACGTGCACATGCTCGCCATCTACACTTGAAGCCGCACGTAGCTCTTTAAGCGTGTCGGGGCCAAGCGTGCTAAACATCAGCAGTCCATCAGCATTAAGCACGCGATGCATGTCCGTGAAAGCAGCATCTAAATCGTTACACCATTGAATGGCAAGGTTAGACCACACCAACTCCAAACTCGCATCCGCCAAAGGAAGTTGTTCAATATCCGCACAAAGTAAATGCTGCTGATTAAAGCCTAATGTTTGCTTGATGCGCTGAGTGAGAGAAGTTTTCATGGCCTGCGTTTTCTGCAACATGCCCATCGCTAAATCCATCGAAACAAGCTGTGCTTTGGGGTACTTTTGCATCAAAGCTAGGCTGGCATGGCCTGTGCCACAGCCCGCGTCTAATATGCGCGCTGGTTGCATGCTCACTAAGTCTAAACGGCTGAGCATTTCTTCACGTACCAACTTTTGCATCACAGCCGCTGCATCATAAGTATTGGCAGCACGGTCAAACGAAGCACGGATGCGCGCTTTGTCGAGGTGGTAAATATCTTGATGTATAGGGGTTTGGCTCATGCTCGTAAAAACTCAGTCACTTTTTGAGTGAATAATTCAGGATGTGAAATAAATGGCTCGTGCGCCGCATTGGGTAGCGCGATTAATTCTGCATTCGGTAGCGCTTTTGCAGTCCACTCGGCCGCACTCAATGAGGCCAGTTTGTCGAGTACGCCATGAATCAACAAGCTTGGCGTTTCTATGCTTGGTAAGTCGGCACGCAAATCTCCTGTGCGCAAAATATCCAAAGCACCAAGCAATCCTTGCTGATTAGGCTCAGGTCTAAAGCTAAGTGCTTCACGCAACATTTTGGTGGTTGCCCGCGCGTTGCCGCTTCCCATCGCAATGAGCGCCAATAACTTATTCATCGTGCCTTGGTAATCTTGCAGCGCACCCGCAAAAAAACTTTCAAACACATCGCTAGGCATGCCTTGTTGCCAATCATCACGCGCCACAAAACATGGCGTACTGCCCACCAAAATTAGCTTTTTAATGGGAGTGATTAAGGCGACTTTAGTGGCAATTAAGCCCCCTAAAGACCAACCTAAAACATATGCATTATTTGGGATTGCCTCAGCGATTTCTTCCGCCACACTATGCAAGTTGTAAATATCCAAGTTTTTGCTGTAGCCCATGCCGGGCAAATCAACCAAGTGCAATTCAAAATGCTGACTGAGCAAATCACGCGCTTGCATCCACATGCCGCTATGCATGCCCCAGCCATGAATCATCACCAGTGCCTCGCCCTGCCCTATTTTTTCAATATGCAAGCTCATACGAACAAAGCCTGCTCTGCTTCATGTAAATGCTGAATCAGCAATTTCACATCATCTAAGCTGTGCACTGCAGATAATGAAATCCTCAGGCGAGCTGTATTTTTTGGCACAGTCGGTGGTCGGATCGCTGGCACCAAAACACCCCGCGCTAGGAGATAGTCGCTCAGTCCGAGCGCCGCTTCATTGCTGCCAACCACGATAGGTTGTATCGCAGTATCTGATGGCATTAACTGCCATTTTTTCAAGCTTAAATGCTCTTTGAAATAAGCGATTAATTCTCGCAAATGCTGATGACGCGCCTCATCTTTTTGCATCACATTAACAGACGCAACTAGAGCCGCTGCCAATGCTGGGGGACTAGCCGTCGTGTAAATATAAGTTTTCGCTGACTGAATTAAATACTCAATCATCGTTGCTTCGCCAGCGACAAAAGCGCCAGCGACGCCTGCGGCTTTACCTAAGGTTGCCATGTAGATAATACGGGGGGAAGCTACCTTAAAATGGCTCAAAATGCCGCGACCTTGTTCACCTAATACGCCAAAACCATGCGCATCATCGAGTAACAAATAGGCATCGTATTTTTCGCAAAGCGAGAGCAATTCAGGCACTGGGGCTATATCGCCATCCATGCTAAATACAGCATCAACAATCACCAGCTTTCTTGATGCGGAGCTCATCGCTAACATTTTTTCTAATTGCGCTAAATCTTGATGTGCATAGCGATTTAACTCTGCACGCGCCAAAATAGCCGCATCATTCAAAGAAGCATGATTGAGCTTATCTGCAAAAATTGCATCGTTACGCCCAAGCAATGCTGCAACTACACCCATGTTCGCCATATAGCCTGTGCTGAATAGCAATCCTGCTGGCAAGCCGACAAAGCATGCCAAAGCTTGTTCTGCATCATGGTGAAATTGATGATGTCCGGTAATAAGGTGCGAAGCACCGCCTCCAACGCCCGCCTCTTTAGCGGCAATCTGTAGGGCTGAAATTAACTCGGGGTGATTCGCCAAGCCTAGATAGTCATTACTTGCAAATGAGAGTAGGCGCTGTCCATCTGCGACCAAATAGGCCGATTGAGGACTTTGTAACAAGCGGCGCTTACGCTTTAACCCTGCTTGCGCACGTTCCGCGAGTTCTACTTTGAGTTGTTCTATCATTCTTTAAAGTTCCATGGCACTTACACGCCAGGCCGAATGATTAAATTGGATGCAGACCCAATTTGGCAAACAGTTGTTTATCTGTTTCCGCTTCAGGGTTACCTGTGGTCAGCAATTTCTCACCGTAGAAAATTGAATTAGCGCCAGCAATAAAACACAATGCTTGAATACCTTCGTGCATGCTTTGACGGCCTGCTGAAAGACGAACGAAGCTCTTAGGCATGGTGATTCGCGCAGCGGCAATCGTACGGATAAATTCAAACTGATCTAAGTCCTCAATGCCGTGCAATGGCGTACCCTTGACCTGCGTGAGCAAGTTAATAGGCACGCTTTCTGGTGGACGTTCCATGTTAGCAAGTTGCGCAATCAGCCCAGCGCGTTGGTTGCGACTTTCGCCCATGCCAATAATGCCGCCACAACATACGTTAATGTCTGCTTCACGCACACTGTCCAATGTATCCAATCGATCTTGATAGGTACGTGTAGTAATTACATCACCATAGAATTCTGGTGCTGTATCTAAGTTGTGGTTGTAGTAATCAAGACCTGCATCCTTCAATTGTGCGGCTTGCCCTTCTTTTAACATCCCCAAAGTCGCGCAGGTTTGTAAGCCCATCGCTTTCACTTCTGAAATCATTTTAAGCACAGGCTCTAAATCTTTTTGCTTAGGGCTGCGCCACGCGGCGCCCATACAGAAGCGGCTTGCACCACTCTCTTTTGCGGCACGCGCCGCTGCTAGCACTTCATCAATAGGCATGAGTGGCTCATTTTCCACATCCGTGTGGTAACGCGCTGCTTGCGGACAGTAACCGCAATCCTCTGAACAGCCGCCTGTTTTAATTGAAAGCAATGTGCTGACTTGCACAGCATTAGGATCAAAGTTTTCACGATGTACAGTTTGCGCACGATGGATTAAATCGCTAAATGGCAGTTCGTATAACTCAACAATTTGCGCCACACTCCAACGCTTCTCGGTTTCTGCAAGCACAACATTGCGCTTAATAGTCGATGCATCAACCATGCTCACATTTGAATCCATATTTAACTCGCTCATACTTCAATCTCCATCTTCATGTCTTGCCAATCTTCTTTTGAAGCGCGCAACATATCTCTAATACCTAAAGGCACAACCAATAAAATACTGATGCCCCACACTAAAAATAAGACGTTTAATACGCCTATCTTTTCACCTAACATAAAACCAAAAAACGCCATCACCACAAGCAAAGCAAAAGTAGAATAAAATCGGTAAGCAGACTTTGTCATGTACTCACAGATTTTGTGATTGGGATGATTGGCCGCTGCCGCGTACATAAAGATAGAAGCAGCCACCCATATAAACAGAGGAATCACTAAAGGAAGCAGTAAAACAGCTAAACAAGAAAAAAAGGTAAATCCTTGTGCAGATCGCATTTGCTGTTTTGCAGTAATAATGTGATGTGTTTCTGTCGCTAACTCCATCAATGACACGCTTTCATCTAGTAATATTAAAGTTAATTATACATTGTTAAGCAGAAAGCCATCAATTGAATGACAAATGGTTAAAATTTAAGCATCTGTTAAAATCTAGCTTTTTTCCGCAAACCTGCTTACTCTGCTCAGCCAGCAAGGGTGAGGGTTTTGGTATTTGCAAAAACTGCCTTGATGATTTGCCACATCACACTTCATGCTGCCCGAAATGCGGATTATTGAGCTTTGAGGGTCAACTTTGCGGCGCATGCATCGCATCACCCCCTGATTTCGACGCAACCAAAGCGGCTTTTACTTACGAATACCCCATCAGCCAAGTATTGCAACAATACAAATACAACCAGCAGCTGTTCTTAGCAGAGACCTTTGCCGAGTTGATGCTGCAAAAAATTCAGGCGTAAAATATTGATCTCATCATTCCCATGCCATTACACCCAAACAGACTGCAAGAACGCGGATTTAATCAATCTTTAGAAGTCTCACGCATTATCGGCAAACATTTGAATATCAGGGTAAACGGCCAAGCCGTTTTGCGAATTAAACTATCACCACCGCAAGCCAGCCTTCCACTTAAAGAACATGTACGCAATATGAAAGGCGCTTTTATCTGCAATGAGGACTTGAGTGGCATGCGTATCGCACTGATTGATGACGTCATGACTACAGGGGCCAGTCTCAATGCCCTTGCAAAAGCAGTGAAGGCGAAGGGCGCGGCTCATGTAGAATGCTGGCTTATCGCACGAACACTCGCAAATTAAATGTTTAATATCGTCTTATTTGAACCAGAAATTCCGCCAAACACTGGCAATATCATTCGCCTGTGTGCCAATACTGGCGCGCAGTTGCACTTGGTGAAACCGCTCGGATTTTCACTAGAGGATAAACAACTCAAACGCGCTGGCTTGGATTATCACGAATACGCTAACTTACAAATCCACGAAAATTGGGAAGCTTGCAAAACAGCTTTAATTGGCAAGCGGATGTTCGCCATCACCACTAAAGGCAGCACCTCGCACGGCAATATCAAATTTATGAAAGATGATGTGTTTGTGTTTGGCCCTGAAACACGGGGCCTACCAGAGGAAATACGCCATGAATTTAACCCGGAACATCGTGTTAGATTACCGATGCTGCCAGAGAGCAGAAGCTTGAATTTATCAAACTCAGCGGCAGTGTTGCTCTATGAAGCTTGGAGACAAATTGATTTTGAGGGCGGCGTTTAAAGCAAGTGCTGAAAAGAGTTAGCTAAAAGCCTCTTCTTTTTGCTCGCGACTGAGCAAGTCCATCACCGCATCACGTGGTGACTTTCCATGAGAAAGCACTTTGTCTACTTCATGGGTAATCGGCATATCAACACCCAAGTCTTGCGCACGTTTGACCACTTCTCGTGCGGTATAAACGCCCTCAGCCACATGGCCCAAAGTCGCTAGAATTTCAGCCAAAGGTTTGCCACTTGCTAATTGCAGGCCAACTTCACGGTTACGTGAGTATTGTCCAGTACAGGTCAGAATTAAATCCCCTGCACCAGCCAAGCCCATAAAGGTGTCTTTTTGCGCACCCATCGCCATGCCAAATCGCGTCATTTCAGCTAGCCCACGCGTAATCATCGCGGCACGTGCATTATTACCAAACTGCATGCCATCAGATATGCCAGCGGCAATCGCCATGACGTTTTTAAGCGCACCACCAACAGCAACGCCAGCAACATCGGTGCTGGTATAAACACGTAGCGAACCACCATGAAGGGCTGCGCCTGCTTTTTTTGCAAAGTCAGCATCATTCACAGCCAAAGAAACAGCCGTTGGTAAACCGCGTACTAATTCGGCCGCGAAACTAGGTCCAGAAAGTGCACCCCACGCTTGATTGGGGCCAAGCTCTTCAAGCGCGACTTCGTGGGGTAGTTTTGCGGTGACAGGCTCTAAACCTTTATTCGCCCAAATGACTGGCACCTTAACGCCAAGTGCTTTGATAGATTGCAACATGTCGCGGAAACCGCAAGTAGGGACAACAGAAACAATGAAATCGACACCATCTAATGCCAAGCCCAAATCAGAATCTACTCTGAGATGATCGTTAAATTTGAAATCACCAAGATACATAGGATTGGCACGTACTTTACGCATACCATCAACATGAGCAGCTTTACGCGCCCACAAGCAAACTTGATGCTGCTGACTGATGTGCATCGCCAACGCTGTTCCCCATGCACCTGCTCCCAATACGGCTATTTTCATTGCCACCCCTTACAAGCCCCAAACCGCTGAGGTTTGAATAAACCCAGTCAATCCGTCTCTGTGCTTCACTTTTACCCAACCGTTCTTGGCAGGCTCAAGCAAATCAATCACCACATCTTTTTCCAGACGACCAATCGAAGCAACGCCCATATCCGGCGACGGCTTAATATCGGCGAGCACAACGACCAATAAAGTGCGATTAGGACTGAGTTGTTTGACGTCAATCCAGCTCAAACCGCCTTTCTGATCACGGACTTTTACCCACTCAGCCAGATTGACAATCACTTCAACAGGATAGCCTTGGCCAAGCAGGTAAACTTTCTTGCCTTGCGCAGACGGCGTGTCGTAAACGACCGCCTTGGGAACAATCACTGAACGAAATTCAGCCGCTGCCATGCTTGGCAAGAGCATGAATAAAACGAATGCTATTAAAAGCTTAATGTGTAGTTTTTGCAGCTTCATCTTGTGCTTGTTGTTGCTTTTGTTGCGCATACAAGGCTTCAAAATTAATCGGGCTAAGCACAACAGGCGGGAAGCCAGCACGAACTGAAGCGTCTGAAACCACTTCACGCGCGTATGGGAACAAGATGTTTGGACATGTGATGCTGAAAATTATTTCTAGATTTTCTTCAGGCACATTGCGCACTTGGAAAATGCCCGCTTGAGAAACTTCGATGAGGAATGCAGTTTTGTCGCCAATTTTTGATGTCACAGTGATAGTCAATACCACTTCATAAATGCCATCTTCAAGCATACTTGCTGCATTGCTAATTTCGATGCCGATTTGCGGCGCATCACGTTCTGTAAAAATTTGAGGCGCATTAGGCAATTCTAATGACAAATCTTTTACGTACAATTTTTCAATACCAAAACCTGGCGCTTGATTTTGCTCTAGCGCTTGGTTCTCTGTTGTTTGCTTTGCAGCTGTGTCTTTAGTTGCCATGATATTCCCTAAAAATTTTTAAAAAATTACATCAATTAATGCTAAACGATAACGAACAAAGGCGATATTTTAACTGATGCGCATACTAATTGCTTGTGTTGCTTGATTATTTACGCTGTTAATAGCGGATCAAGCTCACCAGCCAAATCCAGCGCACGTAGATCATCAAAACCGCCAACGTGACGCTCACCGATATAAATCTGCGGCACCGTGCGGCGCCCCGTTTTTTCCATCATGGCGATTTTTAATTCAGGGGCGGTATCAATTTGGACTTTTTCAATCTCCGTCACGCCTTTGCTATGCAGCAAGCGTTCTGCGTTTGTGCAATAAGGACAATACGCACTGGTGTACATCAAAACTTTAGCCATAAATGCCTTTTAAAAGATTAAGCGCATCGCGCAATGATTTACTAACAACCTAAATTGTACCTAAAGACAGCCTAGAAAAAGAAACCCACCTAGAGGATTTCGGCAAATAATGCAGATTTATTAAGCAAAAATCACTAAAATAGAGGGCATTACTTGAATACTCGTTGAGAAATCACCCGCATGAAAATTACGCCCGTCGTATTGTTGATTTTAGATGGCTTTGGATATCGCGAAGACATCGCAGATAACGCCATTGCCCAAGCAAAGAAACCTCACTGGGACAAACTCTGGCAACACTATCCGCACACACTGATTAACGCATCAGAAAGCTTTGTGGGCTTGCCTGCTGGTCAAATGGGCAATTCAGAAGTTGGCCATTTGAATATCGGTGCTGGGCGTATTGTTTTTCAAGAATTTGAACGCATCAACATCTCAATCGAAACTGGCGAGTTCAACCAAAACTCAGTGCTTTTAGAAGCCGTCAATAAAGCTAAAAACGCGGATAAAGCGTTGCATATTTTTGGCTTAATTTCTGACGGCGGCGTGCACAGCCATCAAGACCATATTTACGCCATGATCAATTTGGCTGCGAAACAAGGCTTAAGCAAAATCTACGTCCATGCGTTTTTAGATGGTCGTGATACACCGCCCGTTAGCGCAAAGCATTACTTGCAAGCATTGGAGGCTCAAATCCAAAAAATAGGCGCAGGCAAGATCGCCTCTATTTGTGGTCGCTACTATGCGATGGATAGAGATAAACGTTGGGAGCGTGTAGCGCCTGCTTACACCTTGCTCACCTATGGCAAAGGAGAGTTCACGGCAAGTAGCGCACTAGAAGGTTTAGAAGCGGCTTATGCCCGCGGCGAAAATGATGAGTTTGTAAAAGCCACAGCGATTAGCAAGCCAGGTGAAACGCCTATATTTGTTGATGACGGCGATGTAATTGTGTTTATGAATTTCCGATCAGACCGAGCACGCCAAATGACGACATGCTTTTTGGACGCTGGATTTGAAGGCTTTAAACGCAACAAATTGCCTAATCTAGGCGGCTATTACACAATGACGATGTACGACAAAAATGAAGTGAATGCGAAAGCCGCGTTCCCGCCTAATGACATTCACAACACGTTTGGCGAGTACATTGCCAAACAAGGTCTCAAACAACTGCGGATCGCGGAGACTGAAAAATATCCGCATGTGACCTTCTTCTTTAACGGTGGCGAAGAAAAAGTTTTCGAAGGCGAAAGTCGCATTCTTGTTCCTTCACCGAAAGTCGCAACCTATGATTTACAGCCTGAAATGAGCGCTTTTGAGCTGACAGATAAATTAGAAGCCGCCATTTTGAGCCAAGAATATGCCGCCATCATTTGCAATTACGCAAACTGCGACATGGTCGGTCACACAGGTATTCTGTCAGCCGCGATTAAAGCCGTTGAAACACTAGACACTTGCATTGGTCGCTTAGTTAAAGCCGCACAAAGTGTAGGCGCAGAAATCATCATTACAGCAGACCACGGCAACGTTGAAATGATGCAAGACTTAGAGAACAACCAACCTCACACACAACATACGACCAACCTTGTACCATTGCTTTACATCGGCCGTGATGCTGACATGGCAAAAACCGGGGCGCTTTCAGACATCGCACCTAGCTTGCTTCAAATGATGGGCTTACCTCAACCGGCTGAAATGACTGGTCATTCATTAGTGAGTATCAAGTAAATATGTTGAAACTTGCTGGCCGTTTAACGCTTACTGCTTTTTTGTTTGGCCTTACCCTCAATTCGTCTATTGCTTTAGCTGCCAACAAAAGCGAAAAGCCGAAAGAAAAACTCAACAACATTCACCAGCGCATTGAATCACTCACCAAAGAGTTAGGCAAAACCAAAGAGGCGCATGCGGATGCTGCGGATGCTCTAAAGGACAGTGAAAAAGCGATCAGCGAAACCAATCGAAAACTTTTCGAGCTCCAACAAGCACAAAAAAAACATAGCGAAACACTCCAAGCCTTACAAGTCCAAAAATCAGGTCTAGAGAATACGATCGAAGGCCAAAAGAATCAGCTCAGCAAACAGATGTATCAGCAATATCTGCATGGTCAGCAAAATTACTTACAAGTGATATTGGAAGAACAAGACCCAAGCGCTGCATCCCGCCAACTACAATACTTTTCGTACATTACTAAAGCCCGTGAAAATCTCATTAATGGCATGCAATCTAACTTAAGCAAAGTCACCAAACTAAACGAGCAAACAGTAGATGCGCTTCAAGAAGTTGTTACCCTCAAAAACAAACAACAGTCGGAGCGGAAAACGCTTGAGTCGCAAAAGCAATCTCATCGACAAGTTGTTGAAAAACTCTCATCACAGATTAGTGCGCAACGTAATGAAATTGAAAAACTAAAACGTGACGAAAAAAATCTATCTCAATTAGTTGAGCGACTAGCAAGAGCGCCACAATCAAAACCACAAAAGCCCACAGAAGAAAACAAACCAAAAAACATATCGCGTGAAACAACTGCTCATAAACCTGAAATTGAAAATCGACCACAACAAGCTTTAGCCAGCAATGAGTCACTTCCTAGCAATGCCTTTGACGGTGGAAGCTTTGAGTCATTGAGAGGAAAGCTGAATTTGCCTGTACGCGGTGAAGTCACCAATAAATTCGGCAACAGCCGCCAAGACACAGGGTTGACTTGGAAAGGCTTGTTTATCAAATCAAATGAAGGCAACGACGTCAAATCTGTTGCAAGTGGTCGGATCGTTTTCGCAGACTGGATGCGCGGATTTGGCAATCTAATTATCGTTGACCATGGCGGCGGCTATATGAGCTTATACGGCAATAACCAAGCGCTTTTGCGCAAGATGGGTGAGACGGTAAAAGGTGGAGATACGATTGCCAGCGTTGGCAACAGCGGGGGCAATGACACTTCAGGGTTATATTACGAACTACGAAGCCGAAGCAAACCATTTGACCCGATGAGCTGGAGCGTATTGCGTTAGGATTTGCTCCGCCCCATTAAATAGGCTTCAATGCCTAAGCTAAGGTTTTACAAATATCGCGCACCAAACTTGGACCTCGATAAATAAGGCCACTGTAAATCTGTACTAAACTTGCACCCGCAGAGATTTTCTCTGCGGCATCAGCGCCACTCAAAATACCACCAACTCCAATGATCGGCAATTCCCCAGCAAGCTGTTTTGAAAGCTGTGAAATGACCAGTGTCGATTTTTCTCGCACCGGCGCACCAGACAAACCCCCTGTTTCAGATGCGTTGGGTAAACCAAGCACCATGTCTCTCGCCAAAGTGGTATTAGTCGCAATGACCCCATCAAACTTATGAACTTTGAGTAAATCTGCAATTTCTATGATTTGTGTTTCATCCAAATCGGGGGCGATTTTTAAAGCAATTGGCACATATTTTCCATGCTTATCTGCCAATACTTTTTGCTCGGCTTTCAAAATTGCTAGCAATGCATCCAAAGCATCTTTTTCCTGCAATTGACGTAAGTTCTTAGTATTCGGTGATGAAATATTCACCGTGATATAGCTGGCATGCGTATAAACTTTACGCATGCATATGAGGTAATCTTCCACGGCACGTTCATTTGGCGTATCAAAGTTTTTACCAATATTGATGCCTAAAATGCCGTGATATTTCGCTGCTTGAACATTTTGAATTAAATTATCGACGCCCAAGTTATTAAAGCCAAAGCGGTTAACAATGCCTTCCGCTTCGTTGACTCTAAACATTCTTGGCTTAGGGTTGCCGGGCTGAGCGCGCGGGGTAATCGTACCTACCTCAATAAAGCCAAAACCTAATGCCGCCATACCATCAATCACAGCGCCATTTTTATCTAGGCCTGCGGCTAGGCCTACAGGGTTAGGAAAGCTCAACCCCATCACCTGCTCAGACTGACATTGAACTGGCTTAGGTAGCAATCCTAGCAAACCAGATTTTTCAGCAAGCTTAAGGCTTTTTAACGTGAGGTCATGTGCGTTTTCAGCGTCAAACTGAAATAAAAACGGCTTTGCGAGTGCGTATAGGTTCATACTTTTATTTTACTCGAAAAGCCGTAGTTTTCTAAAAATCTGAAAAAGAGTCACTAGCAATCAAACACAATAATCTGCTCTGAAAGCCTGATCATCCTTTCAACTGGAGTTACCCAGACAATGCCGTCGCCAACCTGACCCATTTGACCGACCTCCACCAAAATCTGCAAAATCCCCTCCACTAATTCGTCTGGGGCCACAATATCGATTCTGACTTTAGGCGTATATTCATTTAAATCATCTTTAAGCCCCTTACCTGGCTTGGCTAAGAAGTGCCCACAACCCTCAACTTTGGTGATAGTCATTCCCGGAAATTCTTTAATATTCCGAAATGCCGATCGGATTTTGGCTAATCTTTGTGGCGGGATAATCGCCTTAATCTCTTTTTTCATTCCAACTCCATCTATAAATATCAATGCTCAGCATGCTTTATGATTCAGCTCTTTTCTCTTCAAACATTCTGTAGAGTGCTGGCAATACAACCAAGGTTAGCAAAGTGGAGGTGATCAAGCCTCCAATGACTACAATCGCTAATGGCCGCTGAATTTCTGAACCTGGCCCAGTAGCAAACAAGAAAGGGACTAAACCAAGCATCGCCACTGTCGCAGTCATCATCACTGGCCTAAACCGTTGCTGACAGCCCTGAGTAATTGCCTCAAACTGGCTCTTACCTTCATCACGAAGATGCCGAATGTAAGAAACCAATACGACCCCATTCAGCACTGCAATTCCCCACAAGGCAATAAACCCCACCGATGCAGGTACAGAGAGGTACTCTCCCGTTACAAACAACGCAACGATGCCGCCAATCGAAGCGAATGGAAGCACCGAGATAATGAGTGCTGCATAACGCACTGAGTTAAACAGTAAAAATAACAGGAAGAAAATTGCACCAATCGTTACCGGTACAATTAAAGCCAAATGACTCAATGCGCGCTGCATATTCTGGAACTGACCGCCAAACTCTAAATAATACCCATCTGGCAGTTTTAATTCTTTATCTAAACTCTCTTGAAGCTCAGCAACAAAGCCGCCCAGATCTCTATCCTTTACATTGACACCCACAACGATCCTTCGTTTCGCCAACTCACGACTAATTTGAACTGGTCCGTCTTTTACTTCAACTCTAGCCAAGTCACGTAATTTAACCCTACTACCATTTGGCGACGTCAGTAAGATATCGCCAATCTCTTCAGCGCTACTTCTGAAGTTTTCAGGATATCGAACTACTGCGCTAAATCGACGTTGCCCTTCAAATACTTCCGTTGCAACTTTGCCCCCAATAGCAGTTTCAATCACGTCATGAACATCAGCAGCATTAATACCGTGCCTTGAAATTTCATGACGATCAATGGTGATGTTCAAATATTGCTGACCAGAGACTTTTTCCACTCGCATATCTACTGCACCAGGAACGCCCCCCGCAATTTTTGCGATCTCGTCAGCTTGGGCTTTCAACACCAACATATCGTCACCGAACAGTTTCACCGCCACATCTGAACGAACACCACTTAGTAGCTCAGCAACCCGAGCAGCAATCGGCTGAGCCATTACGACCTGAACGCCAGGCAAGATTTTGAGACTTTTCTGAATAGAGGCAGCAATGTTATCTTGTGTCCAACCCTCAGGCCACTGATCTCGAGGCAATAAACTGACGATAGGCTGAGACTCGTTCTGACTCAGTGGATCTGCAGGGCTCTCACCACGACCTACAGCCGAAACCACAGACTTCACTCCAGGAAGCTTAGCGATTACTTGCAAAGCTTCTTTTTCCATCACCAATGACTCATCTAAAGAAATATTAGGCGCACGAATAATGTTAGGCACAATCGAGCCCTCACGCATTTCAGGGATAAAGGAAGTGCCTAGTAAAGGAATGATAAGCAGCGCAACGACAAATGATGCGACTGCAACACCAATTGTTTTCTTCTCATTAGAAATGGCAAAATTAAGCAATCGAAGGTAGGGTCTTTTGATGGCTTGAATAAAGCGCGTATCTTCGCCACTACCGCCTTTTAACATATAAGAGCACATCACAGGCGAAAGCGTAAGAGAAAGCACCAATGACACAAACAAAGCAATTGCAATGGTCATGGCTAAAGGACCAAACATCTTACCTTCCATGCCTTCCAAGGTCATCAATGGCAGAAACACCAAGATAATAATGCCGACACCAAAAAGCACAGGGGTGCCAACCTCTGTTGCAGCTTCCAGCACCACACGGATTTTGCTCTCTCCTTGGCGGTGTCCCAACTGATGGAAAGCGTTCTCAACCACAACTACCGACCCATCTACCATTAAACCAATGGCAATTGCCAAGCCACCCAAGGACATCAGATTAGCTGAAATGCCCAAGTAGTTCATGGCCATAAACGTCATCAATGGTGTTAGAGTTAATGTTCCAACCACAATTAAGCTAGAGCGGACATCGCCTAAAAAGAGAAACAGAATAATCACAACCAAGATGACGCCCTCAATCAACACCTTCACAACAGTGTTCAAGGCAGCATCGACCAGCTCGCTACGATCATAAAAAGGCGTGATTTGTAAACTACCAGGAAGAAGTCCTTTTTCATTCACTTCTTTAACTTTAGCTTTAATTCGACCAACCACCTCTTTGGCGTTACCTCCTTTAATCATCATGACGATGCCACCAACAGACTCGGTTTCACCGTTTTTGAGTAAAGCGCCAACGCGCACTTCATTGCCCAGCTTTACTTCAGCAACATCACGCATGTATACAGGAACGCCACCTTGTTCTTTTAAGACAATATTGCCAATATCATCCAGGTTTTGAATGAGGCCAACACCACGAATCAAATATTGCTCAGAATAATGGGGCAAAATCCCCCCACCACTATTTGCATTGTTTCTTGCGAGTGCCGTGTAAACATCATTAAGCTTTAGGCCGTAATAATTCATCCGATCTGGATTCACTAGAGCTTGATACTGTTTAACATAACCGCCCATGGAGTTAATTTCTGCAACACCTGGGATACTTCTTAACAAAGGACGAACCACCCAATCTTGAATCGCGCGACGCTCGGTTAAATCGTCTTTAGTTAAGTTTTTTTGACCATCAGTTTTTTTGTCCAGCGTGTATTGATAGACTTCACCCAAGCCCGTAGAAACGGGGCCTAGAATTGGGATAACACCCTCTGGCATTTTCTGACTCGCTTCCATGAGTCTTTCCATCACCAATTGGCGGGCGAAGTAAACATCTGTGCGCTCGGTAAAGACTAAGGTAATCAGTGACAAGCCATTTTTGTTAAGCGAACGCATTTCGACTAGACCAGGCAATCCGGTCATCGAAATTTCTAAAGGAACAGTAATAAATCGCTCGACTTCTTCAGGCGACTTACCCATCGCTTGTGTCGCTATTAACACTTGAATATTGGTCACATCAGGAAAAGCATCGACCGATAGTTTTTTGACAGCAAAACCACCCGCTACGACCAATGCCAAAGCAAGCACAACAACAACTAGGCGCTGCTTGAGCGCGCCTCGAATGACGGATTCAATCATGGCTTACTCCAACTCTTTACGTTTACGTTCGTTATTTAAATGGAACGCACCGTCAGTAACGATAGTTTCACCCTCTTCAACACCACTGATAATTGCCAGCATGCCATTAAAGTCATCGCCAACATCAACCTCTCTCAAGCGATATTTATTTGAGGAGATTTGAACGAAAACATAGTTTTTATCGTTCTGACGAACAATGGACTTAACAGGCACAGAAAGTTTTGCAATTGGTTTTGATTGTACCAGCATGGACACCAACATATCTGGTTTGATCTCACGATTTAAATTGCTCAATTCACTCCGCACCATGACCGTGCGGGTCTCTGGGTTCACGATATCTGACACATAGACTAGTTTGCCTTTAATCGGCTTTTCGTTAATGGATGGAATTAAAATATCGACTTCTTGTCCTTTTTCAATCAAGTCAATCTGACGCTCCGGCACCTCAGCTACGGCATATACTTTTGATAAGTCAGCAACTATAAATAGCTCGTCTGCAGGCTGTACGACTTGGCCCAAGTTTATCTTTCTAGAGATCACAGTACCTGAGATTCTTGCTGTGACTGTACTAAAGGAATGCATTTGGGAGGTTTTTGATAGCTTAGCAACGCCTTGTGATGTCATTCCAAGCACTTGCAACTGGTCACTAGCGGCATTCAAATCAGCCTTTGCCGCACTCAATTCTGACTCTCGGCGTTGTACTTCAGCCTTGCTGATAACATCAGCTTCAAGTAAGACCCTTGCACGTTCTACCGCTTTACTTTGCAGATCGATCTGTTGCAAGGCTTTGATATAAACTAATTGGTTTTGAGCTAACTCAGTACTATTAAGAGTCGCTAACGCTTGTCCTTGTTTAACGTGCTGTCCAAGTACCGCGTCAATATCGGTGATCCGTCCAGTGACAGGGGCACCTATTTTTGCCATGCGTTGCTCATCGACTTGGATACTTCCAGGAATTCGCAATACTTCCCGGATGTCTGCCTGTCCCACCTTCATTAAAGTCACTTTATTTTGCAAGTCAGCACTTAATTCAACCAAATATGGGTCAATCTCTGGTTTTTTGGCTTGTGGTGAATCATCACCTCCTTTACAAGCAGTCAATGCAAGCATCAAGCTCAACACAAACACATCTCTCATTCTGGACGAACGTGTTTTATTGCCTTTATAAATTGTTGTCATCTCGAATATTCCTAATTTTAATTTTTTAATTTGTTTGAAGTAACTCAAAGCCCAATAAGCGCTCTATCTCTAGCATTGCGCTAACGTAGTCAAACTTTGCTGCCAAATAATCTTTCTTCACGATGCGATAGACACGCTGAGCATCCAAGTACTCCAAAATTCCGCGCTCCCCATATCGATAAGCTGCCTCTGCGACCTTAAGTACGGACTCTGACTGAGCTAGTAAACCACTTTCAAAAGAGGCGACTTGATTTTGTGCAATGATGTAGCGCTGATATGAAGAATCCAAATCACGCGTTAATGCAAGCTCACGATCACTCAGGACCGCTTGGACTTGATTTACATTAGCAGCTGCTTCAGCGATCTGACCTTGACGCTGATTCCATAGCGGCAACGGAAGAGCTAAACCCAAACGATAACTTGTCAAATCCGGGTCTTGCTCAATGCCCGCCTTGAGCGTCAACCCTGGGTTACGCAAGTTTTGCTCAAGCCTTAACTTTGCATCAGCTATTTGAGAAGCAGCTCGTACCTGCTTGAGTTGTGGACTTTGTGAAATTTGATCTTTCAAAGAACTAATACCTGGCAAAGATTGCCGCATGGGCAACTCCCCTGTCACCTCATAGCTGACTGGCATAGAAGGACCCACTAAGCCCTGCAAAAAGGCTTTTGATTCTACAACACGCACAATGGCAGCTTGATAATCTCGATCTGCAGCAAGCACTTCAGTATCTGCCTTAATTAATTCATAGCGTGGAGATTCTCCTACATCTACACGCAACTTCACACGCTCACGTATTTGTTGCAATAAATTACGATCATCTTCGACTAAACGTAATGCAGCCTGCCTCTGTAAAACATCATAAAAGGCTTTTTTGACACGAGCACGCAATTCAATCTGATTGATTTCAGCACTGACGCCATAAAATGCCACATTGGATTCAGCAATCTCTCTTCTTGCTGTTCTCACATCAGAAAACTCAAGTGGCTGAGACAACCCTACTATCCAGTTGCTTTTAGTGTCCCCTGGTCCAGTTCTATATCGACTAGGACCAGCTGTCATTTCAACTTCAGGATTTGCGAAGGACTTAGCAGTGGTGACGGTTGCGACAGCACCATCTTGTTGTGCTTTCACAACCCGAACACTTGGGTTCTCAACCAAAGCAATATCAATGACTTTCTGAAGTGAGAAGACTGGATCCGCAACAACTAATAGAGGCTGTGATAGCAGTATTGAGAGAAAAACAAAGATAGCCTGCTGTGTAAAATTTAATGGATTAATGCTTTTTTCTACATTCATTTGATTTTTAATTCCATAAACAAAAACATGCTTTAAGATTTTTACCAACCACGCTGTGCTGGCAAATGCAAAACGCACCAGCATTTTTCAGCGCAGCCTAAAATGTGTGTAACTGCTCACAATATCAGGATGCGCTAAACTGGTGCGCTAGATCAATTAGAACGATGGAGGCCGCTTGGGGGGCGCAGACTAAAGCCTGAGAATAGAGCCGAACAATAGCAATTGGCAAGATAGCCAAAGATAAAGAAAAAAACGAGACAAGCAATGTCAAGATCACATCATCATTAGCATCTAATGCATTGTCATGGCTTGACGATTCCGGCACGACTTCATGAATAGATGGACCATCAACAAACTCAGACGAAAACTGATTGGCTTGTTTGCCAAGCAAACAGAAGCAAAAAAATATTCCGATGATAATTGTAGTGAAGTACTGAAGAGTCATGGTTCTATTGTAATCAATTACCTAAATTAGGTGCAAATAGCAAATATTAGTTATTTCGCCAAGTGGTACCTTGCGGACTATCTTCCAAGACAATTCCTTGCGCCAATAGTTCTTGGCGAATGCGATCAGCCTCGGCAAAGTTTTTAGCTTGTTTGGCTTCAGCACGCGCTATGATTTGAGCTTCAATGACTGACGCATCAAAGGCAGTCGATGAGCCTCCTTGCATAAACTCTTCTGGGCTACGCTCAAGCAAACCAAGAATATTTGCCAATCCTTTGAGTTGCGATGCAATAGCAAGGTCACCTGTCTTATTAAATATACTGGCTAAATCAAATAGCACAGCGACTGCTTCTGGCGTATTAAAATCGTCATCCATCGCCACTTTAAAAGCTTGATAAGATGCCGCACTTTCGTCCACTTTAGCCACCACATCAACACCGCGCAATGCGGTGTAAAGACGTACTAGTGCTTGCTTAGCATCATCTAAATGCTTATCTGAATAATTGAGCGGGCTGCGGTAATGTGCCCGTAAAATAAAGAAGCGTACAACTTCAGCATTATATTTCTTCAACACATCACGAATAGTGAAAAAATTGCCCAAAGATTTAGACATCTTTTCGTCGTCCACGCGCACAAAACCGTTATGCATCCAATAATTCACGAAAGTGCAATCATTAGCCGCTTCAGACTGCGCAATTTCATTTTCATGATGCGGAAATTGCAAATCTTGACCGCCACCGTGAATATCAAAATGTTTACCTAGATGGCAAGCACCCATCACCGAGCACTCAATATGCCAGCCTGGACGGCCCTTGCCCCAAGGTGAATCCCAACTTGGTTCGTTAGGTTTAACAGATTTCCAAAGCACAAAATCCATCGGGTCGCGCTTAAATGTATCCACCTCAACACGCTCGCCTGCACGCAAATCCTCTACAGATTTCCCTGAAAGCTTGCCATAGCTAGCAAAACTATCAACTGAGTAAAATACATCGCCGTTATCTGCATGATAAGCGTGACCTTTGGTAATCAAAGCAGAAATCATTGCGATCATGCCTTCCACATGCGACGTGGCGCGTGGCTCGATATCGGGGCGCAACACGCCAAGCAAAGCTGAGTCTTCATCCATCGCATCAATAAAGCGCTGTGTTAGCACACTAATATCTTCGCCGTTTTCATTGGCACGTTTGATAATCTTATCGTCAATATCTGTAATATTGCGGACATATGTCACGTCCAAGCCCGAAGACCTTAGCCAGCGACTTACCATATCAAAGACTACCATTACACGTGCATGGCCCAGATGACAAAAATCGTACACAGTCATTCCGCAGACGTACATACTGACTTTTCCGGCCACTATAGGGACAAAGGTTTGTTTTTCTCGAGCAAGCGTGTTGTAGATTTTGAGCATGTAATTTTGAGTAGAAACAAGTACTTTTATGGCCGAAATAATACGCCCTAAAGTTATATCAATTAAATGACTAAATAAATATGGTTTATTGTGTTGCGTTAGTAGAGCTAAGACGGGGTTTTTGATAGAATCAGTACCTCATCAAAATAGGAAGAAGTATATCACAATGGTTATCTCACGCATCTTATCTGTTCGTTTACTGCTTCTGCTTACATTGAGCCTCTCAAGCTTGGCAAACGCGGACGATCTAAAGGAGATCGCTAAACAAGCGAGTCAAGGGCAGCAGTCTTTAGCGATGGAGAGAGTTAACAACCATATCAACGCCAATCCAAATGACGTCCAGGCCCTTTTTATGCGTGGCGTCATGCTGGCAGAACAAGGTAAAAAAGACGAAGCAATTAAAGCGTTTAGTGACATTACACAACGATTCCCCGCCTTACCTGAGCCATACAATAACCTGGCCGTACTTTATGCTGACCAAGGGCAGTTTGACAAAGCCAAACAAGCCCTTGAGAGTGCCATTAAAACACACCCAAGTTACGCAACTGCCCATGAAAATCTTGGGGATATCTATTCCAAAATGGCTTCCGAGGCTTATGGCAAAGCCCTTCAGTTAGATACAGCCAACGCGCGGGCTCAAAACAAATTACTTTTGATTAAAGATTTACTCAGTACAAGTGGCAAAACAGCTTTAGCAGTTAACGCAAAACCAACACACCCAAATACCACAACACTTCCACCTTCAACAGACTCAGCTTATGGCAACAAAGTCGCCGACTCTATTAAAACGACTGAGTCAGCTAAAATAAATTCAAAAACCGAAGACAACAATGACATTGCACGTGCTGACACACAAAGTGTTGTGAACGCAGTCAATAAATGGGCCAACGCATGGTCAACCAAAAATATTGATGCTTATTTGAATGCTTATTCTAACGCTTTCAAAACACCCGACGGACTCAGTCGGAATGCTTGGGAAAATATGCGTAGAGAACGCATCAATAAACCAGGAAAAATTGAAGTTTCGGTATCCAATATCAATGTTCATTTAGACGATAGTACACATGCTAATGCCCGCTTTAAACAAAGCTACCACTCTGGCAGCTTGTCGCAGAGAACTTCTAAAGTGTTGGTTTTAGTCTTCACTAACGGCAAGTGGCTCATCGTGCAAGAAAAAGCCGATCGTTAATACTGAGTTTAGTCCATACGTGAACCTGTTTAGCCACCACCCCAAATTGAAATTTAAGGTCTATACCGCTATTACTTTAGTTATAGTTGCAGTGTGCTCTTGGAGTGCAACTGCATTGAATCGCCCTGAGCTTAATTTGATGACAAAAGAGAGCCTTAATGCATCAACAAAAACAGAGGATTTAATTGTTAAAAGTCTAATGGAAATCTCATCGGGCAATACAGACTCTGCCTTAAACACACTAGATCAAGTGATTGCAGCAACTCCAAATTTCAAACTTGCGCATTTAGTCAAAGGTGACTTGTTAATGGCCCGCGCTCAAAAATTTCAAGCGTTCGGCAGCCCTAATCCTAGTTCAGATGATGTAACTGGCTATAGAGATGAAGCGCGAAAAAGAATTGAGCGTTACTTAGATAAAGATTCAGATCGACTGATTCCAGAACCTATTTGGCAACTCGATCGCTCGCAACCTTACATTTTTGTGGTTGATGCGGACAAATCTCGCTTATTTGTTTACCGCAACGAAAATGGCATCCCACAATACAATGCAGATTTTTACGTGACGATAGGCAAAAATGGTAGCGAAAAAAAATATGCAGGCGATAAAAGAACGCCATTAGGCGTTTATTTTACCTCTCCTAAACTGACTCAAAAACTGGCGGACACTTATGGTGATGCTGCTTATCCATTAAGCTACCCCAATGAAATAGACAGGCGGGAAGGGAAAACTGGAAGCGGCATATGGCTGCATGGCACACCTCACGACACCTACAGCCGTGCACCGCAATCCAGTGATGGCTGTGTTGTACTCTCTAATCAAGACTTAAGTACGCTTGCGCCAATTTTGCAACAAGGCAACATTCCAGTTATTGTAAGCAAAGGACTTGAGTGGCTTAAACCAAATCAAACTTCAAAAGACAAACAAATACTATTGGATAGCATTGAGACTTGGCGCAAAGATTGGGAATCACAAGAAACCGAAGATTATTTAAGACACTATGCCAGCGCATTTTCAAACGGAAGTTTGGATCTTAATCATTGGTCGGAAGAGAAGCGTCGCATTCAAGCAAGCAAGCCAAATGTTGATATCAAAATATCAAACTTAAGCTTACTGCGTTACCCGAACAGCGAATTGCCAATGGCGATTGTGACATTTGACCAAAGCTTTCGAAGCAATTTGCTTGATAGCAAAATGCGAAAAAGACAATATTGGATTCAAGAAAATCAACAATGGAAAATTATTTACGAGGGTGCTGCTTAAGCACTCTTTTTAAAAAACTCACTCGAACTTAAAAAGGAAACTATCATGGTTAAATTACATACAAACTTCGGCGAAATTACGATTGAATTAGATGCAGAAAAGGCACCGATTACGGTCGCTAACTTTTTGGCTTACGTAGAAAGTGATTTCTACAATGGCACAATTTTTCATCGCGTGATTGACGGCTTCATGATTCAAGGTGGTGGCTTCACCCCTGAAATGTCACAAAAAAATACCAACCCAACCATTAAAAACGAAGCTGATAATGGCTTGAAAAACAAAACTTACACAATCGCGATGGCTAGAACACCAGCACCAGATTCAGCGAGCAGCCAATTCTTTATCAACATCGCGGATAATGACTTCTTAAACTTCACTTCACCAACCTCACAAGGTTGGGGCTATTGTGTATTTGGCAAAGTAACTGCAGGCACTGAAGTTATTGATAAAATCGCAAAAGTTAAAACGGGAAGCAAAAGCGGTCATCAAGATGTGCCAACTGAAAGCGTGATGATTGAACGCGCTGAAGTTTGCTAATTAGACCCTACGTTTCTTTAAGCTATTTAAATGAACAACATCGGAAATGAGTCAAGCCACAGCTTATTCATTTCCGATTTGCATTTGTGCGTCTCGCGCCCAACGATTAACAAAGCCTTCATCCATTTTCTGCAAAACACGGCCATTAAGGCTGAAAATCTATTCATCCTTGGTGACCTTTTTGAATATTGGGCTGGCGACGATGATTTGTCCCATGAAACGCATACAGACATTATCGAAGCGATAAAAAACCTGACTGATGCCGGCACTCAAGTATTCTTTATGCATGGAAATCGAGACTTCTTAATTGGTACGCAATTTTCAAAAGCAACCAACATCACCCTATTGCCAGATCCAAGTGAAATTAATCTCTATGGGAGGCGGATATTGATTAGTCATGGCGATGAGCTCTGCACTGAAGATATCCGTTACCAAAGCTTTAGAGCGCAAGTGCGTTCAAGTGCTTGGCAGGCTGAATTTTTAGCACATCCACTTTCAGCTAGAAAGGCCCAAATTGAAGCGTTACGCTTACAAAGCGAGCAAGAAAAGTCTCATAAGACCGCAGAGATTATGGATGTGAATAGCGGTGCAGTGAAAGCATTGTTGCGCCAACATGAATATCCAGCGATCTTCATCCACGGCCATACCCACAGACCCAATACACACCATATTGAAGTTGATGGGCATCAATGCAAGCGCATCGTGCTTGGAGATTGGTATGAACAAAGCTCTTGTTTACGATTAGATGCAAATGGCTTTTCTTAAAAAGACGTGAATATTTAATCCAACGAATTGCGCAGGCCGAACGAGTAAAAATTAAGGCCATAAAAAAAGCCAAGCATTGCTTGGCTTTTTAGTTTTCAATAATAAGAGCTTATCGACTTACTTCAGATGGTCTTGCTTCTGCCGCCAACTTATCCAATACGCCATTCACATATTTATGACCATCAGTTCCACCATAAAGCTTAGCAAGCTCAACACCTTCGTTAATCGCGACACGGTAAGGGATGCTCACATCAAAGATTAACTCATAAGCCGAAATCAATAAAATTGCATGTTCAATTGGACTCAGTTCACCAATGGGACGATCAAGGAACTGGGCAACACGATGGTCGAGTTCCGCTATCTGGTCGTACACCCCTTCGAGTAAGCTTCTAAAATAAGTTTCATCTGCCCTTGCAAAATCAGCCTCATCAGCCATTTCACGCACAATTAAACGTAACTCTTTTGGACTCAATAAATATTGATACAAACCTTTTAATGCAAGCTCGCGCGATTTACGGCGATTGCCTGCTGGCTTGGCTGATTTACCAGCATTTTGTTTTTGATTGTCGCTCATATTGCCTTAATTATATTGCTCTCAGTAAATTAACCATTTCAATGGCAACTTCAGCCGCTTCAGCGCCTTTCACATCAATCCGCGCAAGCGCTTGCTCGTCATTTTCTGTGGTTAGAATCGCATTGGCAACTGGCAAGCCATATTGCAATTGCACCTCTGAAACACCACGTGCAGACTCATTTGACACTACTTCAAAATGATAAGTCTCGCCGCGAATAATCGCGCCTAAAGCAATCAAAGCATCAAACTTTTCGCTACTAGCCATTTCTTGCAAAACCACTGGCGTTTCAAGCGCACCTGGCACAGTGGCCAAAGTAATATCATCAGCCGCAACACCCAACACCAACAATTTAGCTTCACAAGCTTTTAATAAGCCCTCACCTACTTCACTATTAAAGCGAGAAAGCACGATACCGACTTTAAGACCGGTGCCATCGAGATTTTTTGCGATGATATTCAAGAACAACTCCTTTTAACTTTCATGCTTAAAATAATTCGTCATGATACCACTAAGCAACAGGCTCGCTAAAAGCGCATCAGTTTGGCGAAGTAAAATAAGCGTCCTTGTTGTCATTAAAATGTCACAATAAATTCATATAGTATCTTAAGTTGTAATAAAACAAGATATAAGTGAGAGAAAAAATTATGGCTGCGAATATTTTAATCGTTGAAGACGAACCCGCAATTCAAGAGCTACTTGCCCTTAACCTTACGCAAGCAGGCCATAACCCAATTCGGGCCCTGTCAGTTGAGCAAGCGCAACTACTAATGCGTGACGCTTTGCCAGATCTGATTATCCTGGATTGGATGTTGCCGGGCATGAGTGGCATAGAGTTTGCCCGCAAGCTTAAATCAGACGAACTTTCAAAAACCATTCCTATCATTATGCTCACAGCGCGTGGCGAGGAAGTGGACAAAATCCGCGGCCTAGAAGTAGGCGCAGATGATTACGTCACCAAGCCTTTCAGTCCACGTGAACTCAATGCTCGTATTAAAGCTGTGCTCCGTCGTCGCTCCCCACAAATGACTGATGACCCAATTGAATCACATGGCTTACGTTTAGACCCAACTACGCACCGCGTAACTGGTAACAAAAAAACAATCGAACTAGGTCCAACAGAATTCAAGTTATTGCATTACTTAATGTCTAACCCAGAGCGCGTTCACTCTCGCAGCCAAGTATTAGACCGCGTGTGGGGTGACCGCGTATTTGTTGAAGACCGCACCGTGGATGTGCACATCAGACGTTTACGGCTTGCGCTTGAACAAACTGGCCATGAAGATTTAATTCAAACCGTGCGTGGTGTTGGCTACCGTTTTTCATCGCAATAGCTCATAATACTTGGCCTTCTTTTTTATGATTGAATAGCCTTGCAAGATATCCGCTGGAAAGCATTTTGGCTGATTCTCAGCCTCAGCTTCATCTGCCTAATTCTATGGGCAGGAATTGACACTGAGACAGCACTTATTACTTTTTCTGCTGGTATCGCGCTATACCTTTTCCATCATTTATTTTGGCTGAGCAAACTTCTCGCTTGGTATAAAAAGCCTGACCTCAACTCCATGCCGCTTGGCAGTGGTGTTTGGGAGGATGTATTTGCCACTATCTATCACGAACAACGTCGCCACAACCGCAGTAAAATACAGCTCAGCTCAGCGTTAGACCGTTTTAGACACGCCGCCAGTGCGCTGCCTGATGGCGTTGTGCTCTTAGATGACGACAACAAAATTGAATGGTGTAATAAACCTGCTGAGCTACAATTGGGTTTGTCGCTCAAACAGGATATTAACCAGCCAATTGTTTACTTAGTTCGTAATACCGACTTCATTCAATATCTAAAACATCACGTTGATATTGACCCAATTAAGATGAAATCTTGGATTAAATCTGACGTTACTTTAGAAATCCAACTCGTCGCCTTTGGTAGCAATCAAAAATTAATCGTCAGCCGAGACATTAGCCAAGTTGAAAAACTGGAGCACATGCGCCGAGATTTCATTGCTAATGTTTCGCATGAACTCCGGACCCCACTTACTGTAGTGGGTGGCTTTTTAGAAACATTGAGCGATATGGATGGCGCGGTTCCAGACAGCCTTAAAAATTACTTCGGCATGATGCAAGAGCAAACCAGCCGAATGCGTTTGTTGATTGAAGACTTGCTCGCATTGTCTCAATTGGAAAGTGGCGCCACCTCCCCTGATGAAGCTGAGCTCGATGTGCCTGTGCAACTTAACACAATATTGAATGAATCTAAAAGTCTCAGTAATGGGCGCCATACAATCACACTAGAAGTAGATAAAACGCTTGGATTAGTTGGCTCCAACCAAGAGTTACATAGTGCCTTTGGCAATTTAGTGAGCAACGCTATTCGATATACACCAGACGGTGGAAGCATTACCATGCACTGGGAAGAAAATAACCAACAAGCGGTGTTTAGCGTGACTGACACAGGCCTAGGGATTGAGCAACAACATATTGATAGGCTGACCGAACGCTTTTACCGTGTTGACCGCAGTCGTAGCCGAGAAACGGGCGGCACAGGCTTAGGTCTTTCTATCGTGAAGCACATCCTTAGCCGTCATCAAGCGCGCTTAGAAATCACCAGCGAATTCGGCAAAGGTAGTACGTTTAAAGCGGTGTTTCCTAGGTCTAGAATTGTGCGTAAGTAGAGAGCGCTTTAGAATAAGTCATAATTTTAGCCAATAAAAAAGCGCGGATCTTTTCAGAGCCGCGCTTTTTTATTTGATGCTAAAACAATTTACAACAAGACTTTTTCAATCCCACCGTTATTCGCTTTTTCCACATACTCTTGCATCCAGTTTTCACCAAGAATGTGCTTGGCCATTTCCACCACTATGTAGTCAGACGTTACACCTGTATCTTCACCATAGCGTGATAAGCCTTGCAAGCAGCTGGGGCATGAAGTCAAAATCTTCACATCTTGCTCGGGTGCGCCCGGTGTTAAACCAAGCTTAGCCATGCCTTTTTCCAGTTCCTCTTGCTTGCGCATTTTTACTTGCGTTGCAATATCTGGACGGCTCACCGCAAACGACCCTGACTCACCGCAGCAACGCTCATTCAAGGCGACATCTTGACCCATCAATGCGTTAGTCACTTTAAGTGGCGCATAAGTCTTCATCGGGCTATGGCAAGGATCGTGATACATATAACGCGTACCCATCACGCCTTCAAGCTTCATGCCTTTTTCCATCAGATATTCGTGAATATCTAATAAACGGCAACCTGGGAAAATCTTCTCAAACTCATACTTTTGCAATTGATCCATACAAGTACCGCAAGACACAATTACAGTCTTAATATCAAGATAGTTTAAGGTATTGGCAATACGGTGGAACTGTACTCGGTTTTCAGCGGTAATTTGCTGTCCTTTGTCATGATTACCACTCGCCGTTTGCGGATAACCGCAACATAGATAACCTGGCGGCAAGACAGTCGTGGCGCCTACTTCATAAAGCATCGCTTGCGTTGCCAAACCTACCGTTGAGAATAAACGCTCTGAACCACACCCCGGGAAGTAGAAGACTGCATCACCCTCTTCACCCATTTTTTTAGGATCGCGAATCACCGGCACCATCTTGTCATCTTCAATCCCTAACAAGGCACGCGAGGTCTTCGTTGGCATTGCTTTTGGCATTGGGCGATTTAAGAAGTGCACCACCTGGGCTTTGATGTCTGGCTTGCCTAAGGTTGATGGTGGGCGTTTCTTAAAGCCTGTTAATAGGCCCAGCTTATTGAGTACCGTGTGACCAAGTCGCTGCGCTTTGTAACCAACACCAACCATCAAACCACGCATCAATTTAATCGTTGCAGGGTCTTTAATATTGAGGAAGGTCATCGCTAGCGAAGTACCTGGATTAAAATGCTTCTTACCTTGCTCACGCAAGAAATTACGCATCGCAATCGATACATCACCAAAGTCGATATCCACAGGACATGGGTTATAACACTTATGACAAACCGTACAATGGTCAGCCACATCGTTGAACTCATCAAAATGCTTGAGTGAAATACCGCGACGGGTTTGCTCTTCGTAGAGGAAGGCCTCGATCAGTAATGAGGTGCCCAAGATCTTATTGCGTGGGCTATAGAGCAAGTTAGCGCGTGGCACATGCGTTGTACATACTGGCTTACATTTACCACAACGCAAACAATCGCTGATTGAATCAGCAATTTCCCCAATCGCAGATTGCTCCATGATGATGGACTCTTGCTCAAGTAAGCCAAAGCTAGGGGTATAAGCTCTCTCCAAGCCTGATCCCGCAAGGAGCTTACCTTTATTAAAGTGACCTTGCGGGTCAACTTTTTGCTTGTAAGCGGCAAAGGTGGAAATAGTTTTCTCATCCAAGAATGCCATTTTGGTAATGCCAATTCCGTGCTCACCAGAAATCACACCATTCAAATCACCTGCCAATTTCATAATGCGTGCAACCGCGGTATGCGCGGTATGCATCATTTCATAGTCATCTGAATTTACAGGGATGTTGGTATGCACATTGCCGTCACCCGCATGCATGTGCAAAGCCACAAAAACACGGCCTTTCAGCACCTTCTGATGAATTTCATCGCAACGCGCCAAAATACTTTGGTATTCACGTCCTGAGAAAATAAGCGCTAGCGGCTTTTTCAACTCACGTTTCCAAGAGATACGCACTTGGTGCTCTTGTACAGCGCGGAATACATTCTCTACCGCAAGATTTGCGAAATCCTGACCCAAACTGCTGGTTGGCAAATCAAGGCTATTGAGCACTTTCAGCCAATGCGATTTGACATCTTGAACTAGTTTGAGAGATTGGGCTTTTTTTGCCAACAACAACTCTTGATCCACTTGCGTGTCGTCATCTTCATACAAAGGCAAATCGCCTTGTAAGAATGATTCAAGCGCATCCACTAACTTCAATTTATTATTAATAGAAAGCTCGATATTGATGCGCTCAATGCCGTCAGAGTAATCACCCAAACGATGCAATGGGATCACCACATCTTCGTTAATTTTAAAGGCATTGGTATGTTTAGCAATCGCTGCAGTTCGCGCACGATCTAACCAGAATTTTTTACGCGCTTCAGGTGAAACAGCAATAAAGCCTTCACCCCCACGTGCATTGGCAAGGCGAACAATATGCGATGCCGCTTCGCCTACTGCATATTCATCATCACTCGCAATGTCGGCAATCAACACCATTTTTGGGCGCTCTGAACGATTCGCTTTAGTCGCGTAACCTACCGCCTTAATGTAGCGCTCATCCATGTGCTCCAAACCTGCAAGCAAGGTTGACTCTGTTGCGTCTAAATGATCTTTAATTTCCACAATCGCTGGCACAGCAAGCGCCACGTGACCAAAAAACTCCAAGCAGACAGTACGAACATGCTTGGGCATGCGATGCAGAATGAATGTAGCTGAGGTAATTAAGCCATCACAACCTTCTTTTTGAATGCCCGGCAAGCCAGATAAGAATTTATCCGTCACGTCTTTACCCAAACCAACCTTACGGAAGCTAGGGCCCGCAATTTCTAAAATCTCAGGTTCGCCTATCAGGGTCTTGCCATCAATATCAAAGCGGCTAACGCGGAATCTTGCTACATCAATATCATGAATTTTGCCAAGATTGTGATCTAAGCGCTCAACCTCAAGCCAATTTGCATCTGGGGTCACCATGCGCCATGAAGCTAAAATATCTAGTGCTGTGCCCCAAAGCACCGCTTTTTTACCACCCGCATTGACCGCAACGTTACCGCCAATACAACACGCATCCGCCGAGGTTGGATCGCAAGCAAACTCAAGCCCTGCATCAGTTGCAGCTTCCATGGCACGACGTGTCACTACGCCAGCGCCGCAATGTAAAGTTGGCACTTGACGCGCAACACCTGGAAGAGTACGCATTTCAACGCGACTAATAGTGTCTAGTTTTTCAGTATTAATCACCGCAGAAAGCTTAGTGAGGGGTATCGCGCCACCTGTATAACCAGTACCACCTCCACGTGGGATAATGGTTAAACCAAGCTCAATACAAGCTTTCACAATCGCAGCCACTTCAATTTCGGTGTCTGGATTCACCACCACAAATGGATACTCAACGCGCCAGTCGGTCGCATCGGTTACATGGGAAACACGCGCCAAGCCATCAAATTGGACATTGTCTTTACGCGTGATCTTGCCTAGCTTAGCTAAAGCTTTTTTACGTAAAGCTTCAGTTTGTTTAAAGTCTTCCTCAAACGCGGCAACCGCCTCACGCGCAGCCACAATCAGTTTTAATACCAAAGGATTATCTTGTGAGCGCTCATGAATGGCATGAATACGGTGATTCAGTGCGCTAATGAGCTCTTGTCTGCGCTTTTTGCTGGCAAGCAAGTCGTCCTGCAGATAAGGATTACGTGTCACCACCCACAAATCACCAAGCACTTCAAACAGCATCCGCGCTGAGCGACCTGTTTTACGCTCTCCGCGTAGCTCGTTTAAAACATTCCAGATGTCTTCGCCCAAAAATCGAATGACGATTTCTCGGTCAGAGAATGAGGTGTAATTATATGGAATTTCGCGTAAGCGGCTGGCCATGAGTGTTCACGTCAAATTAAAGAAACAATTATATCATGCGAGTGCATGGCATTAAACGGTTGCAGGATTGTGGTTATAAACTTAATGCTGGCTTCAAACTAATGACAATCCATAAAAAAAACCGCACAATGTATAGAGTATTTAGTTTTCAAAAACGTTCAACAGGATGAAGATTTTTTACATGAAGTCCTTATTTAATTCAGCATTTAATTCACCCGCCAAAATTTTAGTGCCGCTCATCGTGGCTGTGCTACTTGCCTTTCTGTTTTTAAATTTGAATGACAAAAAACAAGCCCCCGACCTTACTTTCACGACCATCGATGGCAAAGCCATGAACATCGCTTCTCTGAAAGGTAAAGTAGTCGTGGTCAATTTTTGGGCAACCTACTGTCCTGGCTGTATTGAGGAAATGCCTGACTTAGTTCGTACCTATAAACAATATCATGACCAAGGCTTGGAAATTATTGCTGTCTCAATTGCTGATGACCCGCTCAACCAAGTAGTGAATTTTGTGAAAAAAAATGCACTGCCTTTTCCTGTGGTACATGACAGCGATGCTGCAATTAGCCAGGCTTTTGATCAGGTCAGCCTGACGCCCACTTCATTTATTATCGATCAGCAAGGCCGTGTCATAGGCAAGACCATAGGCAAACTTGATTTTATAAGCCTCAACAAACTACTTGAACAATCTCTCAAAACCAAATCAATCATCAGCAAGGAATCAAAATAATGTTGTGGATAAAAGCTTGGCACATTATTTTTATGGTGACCTGGTTTGCAGGCATGTTTTACTTACCCAGACTTTTTGTTTACCACGCAATGTCTGACGACAAAATCAGTCATGAACGCTTCAAAATTATGGAGCGCAAGTTGTTTTACGGCATCATGTCTCCTGGGGCCATTCTGACCATCGCTTTTGGCTTTTGGCTGTGGCTTGGATATGGTATTACAGGAGGATGGCTGCACATCAAGCTGGCAATCGTTGCAGGCTTGGTGGCTTATCATATTTACTGTTGGAAATTATTGCTCGATTTTAAACATGACAGAAATCAGCGCAGTCATATTTACTACCGATGGTTTAATGAGGCGCCGGTCTTAGCCCTCATTGCAATCATCATTTTGGTTGAAGTAAAGCCTTTTTAAGCTCAATAAATCCCAGCGGCTAATAATGTAGCGCCTAAAAAGCGCAAAGCATGCTCTCAAAAAAATCCACGCCTTGCCCTTATTAGGTCGTATCAGGATAATGGCATTTTTATCTCATTGAAGCTTTTACCTCATGCAAACTCTTATCTGCGGCTCACTGGCTTTTGACACTATCATGGTGTTCCCTGACAAATTCAAACATCACATCCTGCCAGAAAAAATTCATATGCTGAATGTGGCTTTTTTAGTACCAGAAATGCGTAAAGAGTTTGGCGGCACCGCAGGCAATATTGCTTACAACCTCAGATTACTTGAAGATAATCCGCTGATTATGGCGACGGTCGGTGATGACTTTGGCGCTTATGCCGCTTGGCTTGATAGTAATAACATCAGCAGTGCGCATATTAAAAAAATACCCAATAGCTTTACTGCTCAGGCTTTTATTACGACCGATCTGGATGACAACCAAATCACGGCATTTCACCCGGGCGCAATGAACGAGTCTTACCAAAATAGCGTCAGTGATACTAAAGAAGTATCGCTTGCCATCATCGCACCAGACGGCAGAGATGGCATGTTTAAGCATGCAAAAGAATGTTTTGATGCAGGTATTCCCTTCTTATTTGATCCAGGCCAAGGCTTACCAATGTTTAATGGTGAAGAGTTATTGGGCTTTATTGAAATGGCTGATTACTTGGCTTTAAACGATTACGAAGCAGAAATGTTGCAAGAAAAAACAGGCTTAAACTTGGAAGCGCTGGCTTCAAAAGTCAAAGCCCTGATTGTAACCCTAGGCGCAAATGGTTCTCATATTTATGCTGACGGTCAACGCTTTGAAATCCCGCCCGTTAAAGCTGATGAAGTGGTTGATCCAACCGGTTGCGGTGACGCTTACCGTGCTGGATTGTTGTATGGCATTTCACGCGGTTGGGATTGGCCAACTTGTGGCCGGCTAGCTTCAGTCATGGGCGCAATCAAAATCGGGAGCCGTGGTGGTCAGAACCACAAACCTAGCAAAGAAGAGATTGAAGTCATTTATACCCAAGCTTTGGTCGATAACACAAAGCTAGATGAAAACACTTAAACTTTAAAAGAGGCTTAATCATGAAACATCAATCTTTACTTAAAACCGCTTTTATCTTAATTATTGCCAGCCTACTGAATGCTTGCGCAAGCTCTAACTCTGGGGATGTTTACAGTCGTGAAGAGGCACGTAAAATTCAAACCATACGTAAAGGCGTGGTTGAATCTGTTCGTACTGTCAAACTAGAAGGAACTAGATCGCCTGTTGGCACTGCCACCGGCGCTGTTATTGGCGGTGTTGCTGGCAGCACTGTTGGGGATGGCAAAGGCTCTGCAATCGCCGCTATCATTGGCGCCGTTGCTGGCGGCTTACTTGGCTCAGCCGCCGAGGAAGGCCTGACGAGAAAAGATGCATTTGAGATAACTGTAAAACTAGAAAATGGTAGTTTGGTTGCGATTGTGCAAGAAGCGACTGAAAAATTCGCGCCTGGCGATAACGTTCGTTTAATTGAAAATGGCGGTATCACCCGCGTCAGTCATTAATCTGTTCATTTTCGATGAAGCTGCATTCATTACAGTTTCATCGAATTGTCAAATTATAGTCACCGTTTTGTCATAAATAGTTCGTAAAGTTGTTAATGTTAAAAATCCATCCAACAGGAGTTTGAGATGCTCAAACAGCAAAGCTCAACAGATCTTCAAGACACCCAAATCCCAAGTACGAGCGAACAACAACAAGTTGTGCCGCATGATTTATATATCAGCTTTGCTCGCAACCCCAGCGAAATTGCTGAGGCACAACGCTTGCGTTACAAAGTATTTGCGGAAGAAATGGGCGCAAATATTCAAAGTGATGAAGGCCTAGACCAAGATGGATTTGATGCCTTTTGTGACCACCTTTTAATTCGTGAGAATGTTAATCACCGGGTGGTTGGTACTTACCGCATCCTTAATCCAACCATGGCGAACGAGGCTGGTGGATATTACTCGGCAGGCGAATTTGACATCAGCCGCTTGCAACACTTATTTCCACGCATGGTTGAGGTTGGTCGTGCTTGCGTACACAGGGATTATCGTAATGGCGGAACAATTACGATGCTTTGGGCTGGTCTTGCCAAATACATGCAGACCAACAACTATGAGTACATGATTGGTTGTGCAAGTGTGCCCATGGCGGACGGTGGACATATGGCCGCTAGTCTTTATAACAGTCTTCAAGAAAAGTATTTATCGCCACCTGAATATCGCACATTCCCTCATTGTTCTTTACCAATGGAAGCATTACAAAAAGACTTAGCTGTAGACTGCCCTGCGCTTATTAAAGGCTACTTACGTCTAGGGGCATATATTTGCGGTGAACCTGCCTGGGATCCTGATTTCAATAGCGCAGACATGCTTATCATGCTGCCTCTTTCACGTATAAACAGGCGTTATGCTGCCCATTTTTTTAAGTAATCACCATCACTCTTCTCTTGTCGTTCGACTAGTCCGAGTTCTTAGGATTATCATTCATACTGTTTACGGTGGCTTTTTAGGCATAGTGATTATGCCTTCAGCCACCGCTAGACAACGTAATTGGATCGTTAGTCACTGGTCTAGAACGCTACTCAACATCCTAAATATTGAAATGACTAGGCAAGGCAATCTGCCTGACCATGATGTTACCAACACCATGTTCATTGGCAATCATATTTCATGGATTGATATTCACGCCCTCAATAGTGTCCGAGCAGTGCGCTTTATTGCCAAGTCTGACCTTAAAAGCTGGCCTATCTTTGGCTGGCTCGCCAAGAAGTGCAATACCTTGTTTATTGAACGCGAGCAAAAGAGAGATGCTGTTCGTGTGATTGAAGAAGCAACTGCCAGCTTAAAGCGTGGCGATTGCTTGTGTTATTTTCCAGAAGGGACAACGACGGATGGCACAGTACTATTGCCATTCAAAGGCAGCCTAATGCAAGCGCCTATTAATGCTGATGCAAGTATTTGGCCTTTTGCCATTTATTACCCAAATGTCCACGGAAGTGCGAATACCGAAATGGCATTTGCTGGAGAAACAACATTAATCGAGTCCATCTGGCAGATTGTTTCACTTAACAATCCCAAAGTCGTCCTGACGTTTTTACCTAAAATATCACCGCATGGTCACGAGCGAAGAGGTTTAACCATTGCTGCACGTCATGCCATTGCCAACCAACTTGGCTTCGGACATCACGAAGATTAATCAGCAAAGTGGATGCTGATAGGCGCATCATCCACATGGCATGGCACTTGGAAGACCGCTTTATCATCCACGCGCAGCGCAGTTAAAGCGCCGCCCCACAAGCACCCCGTATCTAAAGCGTAGACGTTGTTTGCCATATGCAAGCCAAGTGCGGACCAATGCCCGAAAATAACCGGCGTATCGGCTGAAGCTCTGCCTGTAATTTCAAACCAAGGCGCATAGCCAGCAGGACGATTGGATAACTCGCCCTTAAATTTAAACTCCATCTCACCAGCTTGGGAGCAAATCCGTAAACGCGTCATTGCGTTGGTAATCACGCGCAATCTATCCCAACCAGTTAAAGCCTCATCCCATTGAACGGGCTGATTGCCATACATATGCTTTAAAAACTCACGATAGTTCTCAGCACACAATGCTTGATGCACCTCTTGCGCCAATAGTTGCGCTTGGCTTGCCGTCCACGCTGGCAACAGACCTGCATGCACCATTAGGTGATCATTCGCAAAGTGCAATAAAGGCTGATGACGTAACCAGCTCAGTAATGTATCAGCATCAGGAGCATCTAAGAGGGGTTGAATCGTATCACTACGGTGCACATTTACAAAGCCCTCAGCCACTACTAGAGTATGTAAATCATGATTGCCAAGCACAGTGACAATTGAAAATTGATGATCAAACACCCAGCGCAAAACTTCTAACGAGCCCGAACCGCGGTTAATTAAATCACCTACTAACCACAAGTTGTCTAAAGCGGGATTGAATTGGATTTTTTTCAGTAGAGACTGAAAGGAATGGAAACAACCTTGAATGTCACCAATCGCGTAGGTAGCCATATTTTGTGTCAATAGCCATCATGAGCAATGCTCACAATGACCATTATTTCACCTGCAATTTACTTGCCAGCCTTAAAGCCAGCACCAGCTTGATTCGCCATATAAGCAACGGCATTCGCCACTTCACCGTCGGTCAACTCAGCATTACCGCCACGTGCAGGCATCGAACGGATACCCGCGATCGCATGTTTAACTAGGGTATCATAGCCTTGCGCAATACGTGGGCCCCAAGCAGCTTTATCTCCAATCTTGGGCGATCCCAAAGCACCCACGGCGTGACAGGCTGAACAAACGCCCTTCACTACTTCCTCACCACCTTTATCAACATGAGGGCCTGTTTCAACAACGGCTACCGCAAGCTGTGCAACCGGTTTAATACGCTCTTCAGTTTGTGTCGCAGCCAATTTTATATCTTCAGGTATATGCGTCGCATCAACGCCCAACACTAACTTAGCAATCAAAAAAAGGACCAAGGCTGGGGCAATAATGCCACCAAGCAAAGCCAAAACGATCTGCTTGACTGAGGTAGGGGGAAACTCGTGTTCGCTCATGACTATGTATTCCAATCCAAAAAATTTGATCAAAGGTAATATTGATGCCTGAATTATACTGATAAGGTGGAGCTGTTAAAAGGGCATTATCTTGCAATCGGACAATCGAAGGTCCATTTGCTATAATCCATCCGCTTCAAAATACATGCGCCCGTAGCTCAGTTGGATAGAGTGTTGGTTTCCGAAGCCAAAGGTCGTGGGTTCGACTCCCGCCGGGCGCACCATCCATCAAAAAAATAAAAAAATCGTGGTCTAATTGACACACGGCTTCTTTATTCCGTCCACTTTTAACTCGATTTCTTCATCTAAACTATGTTCGAGCGATAGTTTTTTAAATAAAAATATGCCGTCTTTATATCGATAAACATTAGCTAAATTTTGCGTCGTTTAATGATGGCTGGATTCAGAAATTTTATCCATGACTGCGAATAAAACGCCTGACAAGATCAATGTGAAGTGGATGCCGACCATCCATGACATTTGAGTGTTGCTCTGATGCTCGATACCGACTTGAGATTGATGCATAAATGCTTTCAATAAATCAATCGCAGAAATCGCAACGATAGAGCCAATCAGCTTTAATTTAAGGCCAGAGTAATCCACATGGCCCATCCAGCTTGGTCTGTCTTCATGAGTCGCTACATCAATTTTAGAAACAAAGTTTTCGTAGCCGCTAAAAATCACCATGATGAGCAAATTGGCGACCAAAGTAATATCCACCAAGCCCAAAATAGACAACACCACTTCTTTCTCAGGGGTATCCACAATATGGGCAAAAATGTGGATGAACTCTTGAACAAATTTCACGAGCATCAGAAGCAAGCCTCCAACCAATCCAATATACATGGGGGCCAAAAACCAACGACTGCGAAACATAATGACTTCTAATACATGCTCAATAAATTTCATCTTTTATCCTCTGTGAAAAACTTTTTCAATATTAATAAGACTATCGTCTTGGGTGAATTTGCGACCACAAATGCTGGCTAAAACATTTGAAGTATAAAACTTATTCTTTGAGATTAATACACTCGCCCAAGCTCAAATAAGCGGGGACTAGTTTTGCAGAACATCATTTCATCAGGTGAAATTTTAGGGGCTAATAATTGAGTGTTGATCAATTCAAAGGGATCTGTTCGAACTAAATGTAAACTTTGTTGGGCCATTTGAATGTCATTAGGTGCCACAGAAGGTTTGATAGCTTTCATCGAAACCAGCACCTGCGCCAGAAAGATATTTTTCATTGATTGGCTTGCTGTATGGCGTTTGCAGCACTTCTATAAACGCATGAAATGAGGCCATATTGCCTTGTGCCGCAAACTCCAACACTTCCTCTACCAAATGGTTTCTTGGAATCACTTGAGGATTGTTTGCATGCATTAATGCGACGCTCTGCTCCATGGATAAGGGCTGCCTCGACAGACGCTCTTTCCAGAGCTTTTGCCAATGCTGAAAGCTGACATCACTGACAAGGCTTTTTTCTAATTGGCTTGTTGTATTGAGCTGGCGGAATGTATTCGTGAAATCCGCTTGATGTTTAACCATCAGCATCAACAAATCTTCAGCCAAGGTTAAGTCGCTAGGTTCCGCATTAACAAGACCCAATTTCTTTCGCATCGCATCAAGCCAATAATCTCTGTATTTGGTCTGATATGCGTTCAGACTATCCGTTGCGATACGAATAGCATCCTCGCGATTTTCAGCAAGCAAAGGCAACAAGCTTTCCGCAAATCGAGTTAAATTCCACTCACCCATCTTGGGCTGATTGCCAAAAGCGTAGCGGCCGTTTTGGTCTATCGAACTAAATACGGTATTGGGCGAATATGCATTTAAAAAAGCGCACGGACCATAATCAATTGTCTCTCCAACGATACTCATATTATCTGTATTCATCACACCATGAATGAAGCCAAACTGCATCCACTTAGCAATCAATGAGGCTTGAGAATCAATCACTGCATCAAGCAAAGCCACATAAGGACTAGGATTGTTTTTGATGTTTGAATAATGGCGACTGATTGTGTACTCAGCCAGCGCTTTTAATACATCAACCTGATTGATAGCTGACGCATACTGAAAGGTCCCCACACGAATATGACTGGCCGCCACCCGAGTGAGCAACGCGCCGCTTTGTGGCTGGGCTCTATAAACGACCTCTCCGGTCAACATCACGGCAAGACTTCGTGTCGTTGGCACACCTAGCGCTTGCATGGCTTCGCTCATTAAATATTCACGCAACATTGGGCCTAAGCCAGCCAAACCATCGCCGGATCGTGAATAGGGTGTTGGGCCGGATCCCTTTAGCTGCACATCAACACGGGTCGCATTAGGCGAAATATGTTCACCCAACAAAATTGCCCGCCCGTCTCCCAAATTGTTGAAGCCGCCAAATTGATGCCCTGCATAAGCTTGTGCAATAGGATAAGCCGCTGCAGGAATTTCTTGGCCTGAAAAGCAAGCCCAGCCTGATGCTTTAATGGCAGGGGTGTTTAAGCCAAGTGTTTTTGCGAGCGGTGCATTAAAAATCACTAAGCTTGGATTGTTAAACTGCTTGGGATTTGCACGAGAAAATAAGACTTCAGGTAGCTTCGAGTAAGAGTGATCGAAACAAAAGCCATATTTATCTGGCGTAAGATTGCTTGAGGGGTTCATATACTTATAGTTTACTATTTTAGAGGGGTATTGTTAATCGTAAGGTGGCGCGATCAATTTATTGTAAAGCATTACTTCTTTAAGCTCGTATCAAGTAAAATAAGCGTTCAGGCAACTCTGTCCTGTAGCACTCAACAAAATTCAAGAAATCCAGGAATAAGCATGCACACTAAAATTAGTACGGTGATCAATATTGTTTTAACACTCGCTGTTGTAGCCCTCGCAATCAACACCTACGATACCAAAGAGCAACTTGATAGTCGTCTATTAGAATCATCTGATGCAGTTGAGAAAATTAACGCATCAATCAACTCCATTAAAACGCATGAAGTTGAACAAGCCACAAAAGATGCCGCAACGGCAGCATTAGTTGCTGACCTCATCATCAAAACGCAAGAACAAGGTCAAAGTATTGATGAACTGGTTGCAAAATTACCAAAGAAAAAATAAGCATTCTGTAAGTAGTTAAGACAGGCAGATAAAATTGGTGGGTAAAAATGATCAACGCACGCATATTGTTTTTGAGTTTTTTCTTAGCGAATGTCGCACATGCGGAAGCAACGCTTCCGCATTACGATAAAGGCATGCCTTATGAGGAAGCAAAAAAGCGCTTAATCGCGCAAGACTGGAAGCCCGTTAATAATCTAAAAATTTCAAACAGTAGTTTATATGCGCAAGAACTTTATGCGCAGGGGATGTTGGAAGTTGGGGATTGTGTTTCGATGGAATTGGATGGTTGCTGGTTTTACTATGTAAAAAAGAACCAAAAATTAGAAGTTAGGACGATTACTCGACAGCTAAAAGTTGAAAAAATAACATGGATTAAGAGTCACTAAGCTGAGCCCAAAGCTGAATACTTAAAGTAGAGAAACTTTAATAAATATGCAATAAGCTCTTATTAATTTCGCTCACCTTTTCAAGCAAATGATCATGAAATATCTGAGCAATTGGACTAAATTTCTTACCCTTTAAAGTTACAATATGCCATTGTGATTTGATTGGAAAATCATTGATCGTTAATATTGAAACCAATGATTTTAAATCATATTCTGTTAATGAGTGCATTGAGACAATCGATAGCCCTAAGCCGCTGCCAACTGCATGCTTGATCGCCTCATTACTGCCAAGGGTCAGTCTGACCTTAGGGCTGAATTTGTGGTCTTTAAAAAACAAATCGCAAGATATCCTAGTCCCGGATCCAACTTCTCGCATCACAAAAAACTCATTGGCAAGATCGTTTAGATTTATTTTTTTACCAACCAGTGGGTGGGATTTCTTCGCGATACATACCAAAGGATTCTCTAAAAATATTTCATCTTGAATTTCAAGGTGCGCAGGCGGCTGAGTCATGATGGCCATGTCATCTAAGTTACTCTCAAGTCTAGAAATCACAGCATCTCTATTCAGCACTTCTAAAGCAATATCAACACCAGGATGATCTGCACAAAAATTCCCGACTAATCTTGGAATGAAATATTTTGCGGTACTCACTACCGAAATTTTGAGCGCCCCTGTTTCAATTCCCTTGATGGATGCAATGGTTTGATCAAAGTTTTCCCATTCTTTAGAAATAGATTGCGCTGTTAAAGCTAAACTTTTTCCCGCCTCTGTTAAGTAAATTTTTTTACCAACTATTTCAAACAATGGAAGACCGACAGAATTGCTTAACTCCTTCAGCTGCATGGACGCTGTGGGCTGTGTCACATGCATTAATCTTGCCGCGGCTGTCACACTGCCAGTTTCAGCTAAGGCTTTAAAGAGTCTTAATTGCCTAAAACTAATATTCATAGATTTTTATCTATACATAATTATTTAATTATCGATTTTATCCTATTTTAATTCACAATTAAAATTCAATCATTAATTTTACATAGAAGCAAAATATGAATAATTTTTTAGACCCAGCAATCCTCTTTTTTATCTTTGGCGTGAGCGCTGGTTTACTTAGATCAAACTTAGAAATTCCACAACCAGTTACCAGGTTCTTGTCTCTCTATTTGTTGATGGCGCTTGGACTAAAAGGCGGATTTGCGCTGCACCAATCAGGCATTACTTCAGAAATTACAATGGTACTTGGCAGTGCAATATTTTTAGCCGTGCTGGTGCCTCTGATTGCCTACTTTCTACTCAGTCATCGCTTAAACAAATTAGACGCTGCAGCAATTGCCGCGACTTATGGCTCTATTAGTGCTGTCACATTTATCACAGCGACCCAAACGCTTGATATGGCGAGCATTCAATTGGTGGATACATGGCAGCAGCGATGGCGTTAATGGAGTCACCCGCGATTATTCTTGCGATTATTCTTGCAAACAAAGCCAGACTATCGAACTCAGGTGAAGCAAGCCAAGGAAAAAGTATCTCTGAAATACTACATGAATCATTTACGGATGGCGGACAAATCTTATTACTTGGATCTATGCTGGTAGGCTACTTAAGTGGTGATGCAGGTCATAAAGTGATGGCACCATTCTCAATTGATTTATTTAAAGGCATGTTGTCTTTCTTTTTGCTGGATATGGGCTTACAAGCCGCAAAAAGTTTCGGTTATTTAAAGAAAACACCTAAGCTAACATTGGTTTACGGCCTCGTTGCACCTTTCGTTCATGCCTCAATCGCGCTAGTTATTTCCAAGCTATTGGGGTTTGGCTTAGGCGAGACGATCTTACTGATGGTGTTAGCAGCGAGTGCCTCTTACATTGCCGTGCCTGCAGTTCTGAGACACGCACTTCCAGAAGTTAAACCGGCACTTTATATGGGGATGTCCCTTGGCATTACCTTTCCCCTTAATATCTTGATTGGGATACCTGTTTATACTTAATATGGCTAAATATTTTTTATAGCCAAAATACTTTTTTATAACCAAAACACTGGGAACAAATATATGAATAGAATATCTTAATAAATTAATCATCCAGAAACGAAGTTATGAAAACACTCATCAAGTCTCTATCCACCTTATTTTTTGCCTTTTATATCAGCACTGGCTTTGCTCAAACAATTTTTGACAAACACTTCACTGGTGTTCAAAAAGAACAATATGCAGATGGCACACCAAAATATGAAGTGAATGTGATCAAAGGTAAAAAGCAAGGATTAGAAACCTTTTGGTACCCAAGCGGCGGCCTTTATATTCAAACCAATTACGTCGATGACAAAGAGGACGGGGTTTGGAAGCAGTGGTACGAAAATGGCCAGGTCAAATTAGAAGCCAACTACAAAGGCGGTCTAGAACATGGCTCTTTTACCCTGTGGTATGAAAATGGCCAGAAGCGCGTTCAAAGCACACTCGTTAATGGCAAAAAAGAAGGTGAAGAAACTGCTTGGAATAAGGATGGCAGCCTGAAATATAAAACCATTTACATTGACGGCAGTGAAGTAAAGTAACAGCGATTAGTGAAGATAAATCAGTCCGATTTCAACCCTTGATGACTTCAATTGCTATCGAACTTCTATAGCTGTTTCTGTCACTTCAGCTTGAGAAACTGCTCAGTTTCCACCTTTAGCACTAGCCTCCCAAACAACAATAGTCTGATTGTTATCCGCTATTTAAAACATCCCCAATCAAGCTCAGCAAGGCTTGCGTCAGCACTTTAGTGCGTCCAAAATAAACGCAATATACCCCTATTAAATTTAAGGTTGCTAATACCAAATTTTAGGCATATTGTATTAATGCTGTAAAAAAGTGTTAAAAGTTGTAACTACACTAAATTATCCTTTAGGAGAATTAAATGATTAAAGATTTAAAAATTTCTAGTAAGAGTATGTGGTTAGGCGTAGTAGCGTTGCTAGGTTTTTCAGCACCAGCTTTTGCTGAACATAGTTCTGTGCTTCAATCTAGTGACTTTGTAGGTATTTCATTCTGGTTAATTTCAATGGCATTAATTGCTTCAACCGCCTTTTTCTTTCTTGAGCGCGACCGCGTTGCAGGTAAATGGAAAACGTCATTAACTGTTTCTGGCCTTGTAACGCTTGTTGCAGCTGTTCATTACTTCTACATGCGTGATGTATGGGTAGCAACAGGTTCAACACCAACTGTTTATCGCTATATCGATTGGCTCATTACAGTACCATTGCTCATGATTGAGTTTTACTTGATCCTTGCTGCAATTGCAAAAGTGCCAGTTGGAGTATTTTGGCGCCTAATGATTGGTACATTAGTCATGTTGGTTGGTGGCTATGCAGGTGAAGCAGGTTACCTTTCAGTAATGCCAGCATTCATTATCGGTATGTTGGGTTGGTTCTACATTCTTTGGGAAATTTTCGCTGGCGAAGCAAGCAAGATCAATGCTGGCCAAGCACCAAAAAATGTTCAATCTGCATTTAGTTTAATGCGTTGGATTGTAACAATTGGCTGGGCAATTTACCCAGTTGGTTACTATTTCGGCTACCTAACAGGTTCAGATCCTGCTGACAGCATGAAAGCACTCAACATTGTTTATAACCTTGCTGACGTTCTAAACAAAATTGCTTTCGGTGTAATCATCTGGTCTGTAGCAGTATCAGAAAGCGAAAAGAAGTAATCATTAGTTAATTAAATATTAACCAAGCGGACACATTTTTATTGAAAGTAAAAGCAGTCCTTTAAAAATGTGTCCGTATTTATTGAGGTTAAAAGATGTCAGCTCAAGCATTAGTTAACTTACCAAACGAATTACTAACTTCTAAAACATCGCTTGATGACCTCTTATCTCAAGTTGACGCTTTTGTTATTAAACACCTAGCATCGAGCTCAGATTCAAACCAATCGAACACTAATGCAGCCGAGTATGCAGCCAAGTATCATTTGGCAACTCCAGGACATAAAGTAAGAGCAAGGCTTTGTCTCGCAGCCTGCCTTGATCTTCAAATTAAATATAATGATATGCTGATTATTTCAGCAGTCTCAGAATTACTTCACAACGCTTCCCTTATTCATGACGACATCCAAGATATGGATGAGACCCGCCGCGGTGTAGAAACTGTATGGAAAAAATTCGGAAGCAGCGTTGCGATATGCGCGGGCGATTTATTGTTGTCTAGCGCTTACGGGGTATTAGCAGAAATCAGCGACCCCAAATTATTACCATCACTCATTAAGCTCATATCTAAACGCACCTCATCTGTGATTAAAGGGCAGTGTGATGATATTGAATACAAAAACAAACCAATCAATTCTATTGAGAATTACAAAAACATTGCCAAAGCCAAATCTGGCACATTACTTGGGCTCCCCATTGAGTTAGCGTTAACGGTATCAGGCGAAAGCGAATATTTACATTTAGCACAAAAAGCAACCGGCGCTTTCGCGGTGGGTTATCAAGTAGTAGATGACCTCAATGACGTTACAAAAGATGCCCCTCAAAACGGACGTTCGAAATCCCTAAATATCGTCTTTGTATTAGCAGATGCACATTCAATGAATCCGATAGCAGATGCCATGCTCCTCGCTGAACAATCTTTGTCCGAAGCAGTCGAACTAGCAAAACAACTTCCGCACTCTTTAGGAACTTTGCTAATCTCACTGGCACAACAGCTTCAAGGACAAATAAAACATGACATTGGATGTTAAACAAGCGATCGTTATTGGATCTGGTTTCGGAGGAATCGCTTCAGCATTAAGACTCAGGGCTAAAGGCTATGCAGTCAAAGTCATTGATAGAGCCCCAATGCTGGGTGGCCGAGCGCAGGTATTTACCAGAAATGGTTACAAACATGATGCGGGCCCAACGGTTATCACAGCACCCTTTCTTCTCGAAGAACTCTTCTCGCTTTACCAAGAAAAACTTGAAGATCACATCAAACTAGTGCCCTTAACGCCTTGGTACCGATTCTACTTTTCGGATAAAACCACGTTTGATTACGGCGGGACACTCGAGCAAACGCTATCAGAAATTGAAAAGATTGAACCAAAAGATAAAGCGGGCTATTTAAAACTACTCAATCATTCAAAAAATATTTTTGACGTTGCTTTTACCCAGCTTTCCGCAATCCCTTTTCATCGATTTTTTTTAATGCTTTCGTTAATCCCTAAGCTCATTATCTTAAGAAGTTATGAGACGGTATGGGGAACGGTATCACGGCACCTCATCAGCCCAAAATTGCGCCAAGCATTTTCTATCCAGCCCTTGCTCGTTGGCGGCAACCCATTCTCGACAACCAGCATTTATGGCTTGATACACTATCTTGAGCGTGCGTATGGTGTGTTTTTTGCAATGGGGGGCACTGGGGCCATTGTGAATGCGCTTAAGAATCTCATGGAAAGACATGGGATTGAAATTTATCTGAACACGACAGTGAAAAATATCCTCATCGATGATGGCAAAGCAACTGGGCTAATGCTTGAGGACGGAACAAAGCTGAATGCAGATGTTATTGTTTCTAATGCCGATGCCGCCTACCTTTATCAGAATATGATTGACCCTCATCAGGTTGCGCTATCCTCAAAACTAAAAATAAAAGTAGCGCATTATTCAATGGGCTTATTTGTGGTTTATTTTGGCACCACCAAGCAATATCCAGATGTTGTTCACCATACTATCTGGCTAGGTAAAACCTACAAAGCGCTTCTTTCAAACATTTTTGATAAAAAAATATTATCGGATGACTTCTCACTTTACATTCATCGACCCACAGCAACCGACGCGAGTTTTGCGCCAGTAGGTTGTGATAGCTTTTATGTGCTTTGTCCCGTGCCTAATTTAAAAGCGAATATCGACTGGTCTATTGAGGGAGAGATCTTGAAGGATAAGATCATCGAGGCACTCGACCAAACGATCTTAACTGATCTAAAAAAGCATATAACTGATGACTTTTTTATGTCACCTAGTGATTTTAAAACAGACTATCTAAGCATGCATGGTGCGGGGTTTTCTATTGCTCCCTTATTCAGACAGTCAGCATGGTTTAGGTTTCACAATAAGGCTGAAGATATTAAGAATTTATACATCACAGGGGCTGGCACCCATCCAGGCGCAGGCTTGCCGGGCGTATTATGTTCAGCAAAAGTGATTGATCAGCTGATCCCACCCGCCGCTAATTTTAAATGACTCAAGCCAAGCTTAATCAAACTGAATATATTAAAGAGTCAAATTTGGTGTTGGCTCAAAAAGGTAAGACCTTTTTTTGGGCTAAGTTTTTACTTAATCAAAAACATGCCACGCAAGCGGTCAGGCTATATCGATTTTGCCGGCATATAGATGATGTGGGTGACGATACCGCGGATAAGTCTGTAGCTCGTCATATGCTGTTACAGATAATCGAGGACTTAAATGCTGGGCGTTCAAACCATCCCATTATCAGCGATGCAATTGCACTATTTCATGAGTCACAAATTAATATCAACATTCCTATTGCGCTGGTTCAAGGCGTAATGTCGGACTTGAATCTTGTGAGAATCAAAGATGAAGCCGCGCTGATGGTTTATTGCTACCAAGTCGCGGGCACAGTTGGCTTGATGATGAGTAAGATTTTAGACGTCAAAGATCAGCGGGCCTTCGCGCACGCTATCGATTTGGGCATGGCGATGCAATTAACCAACATCTGTCGAGATGTTGCTGAAGATGCCTTGATGAAAAGAAGATACCTGCCCGCATCACTCATTGGGGATATTGACCCCGCAGCGCTTATGCATCCTGATGAACAAACACAACATAAAATAAAAAACACTTTAGTTAGAATGTTGAGTAATGCAGATGCGTATTACCAAAGCGGGCATGATGGGCTATGCTTTTTACCTATCCGTGCGCGTTTTGGCATTGTCATCGCATCAGGCTTGTACCGTCAGATTGGCACGCATCTTGCCAAGAATAACTATGCTTGTTGGGCATTTAGATCAGTAGTGAGTAAGCCTTTAAAAGCTTGGCTAACCGTCAAAATATTAATACAAAGCCTATTCGACAAATCTTTCTATTTTTACACCAAGGCCCACAATCAGCGCTTGCATGATGCCATTAACGAAGTAGCACATCTCAATGGCTAAGGATACGCATTATGATTTAGTCATTTTAGGTGGTGGCTGTGCTGGACTGAGCCTAGCAAGCAAGCTATCTGAGTATGGCGAAAAAGCGCCTAAAGTGCTGATCATCGAACAACGAACAAACTATCCCAATGATCGGACCTGGTGTTTTTGGGATATCGATCATCCTGAATATCAATCGCTCGTCAGCCAATCATGGTCTAAATTTGAACTGGCTAATCAAGAGCGCATTCATCACTTTGATTGCAGCCAACATCAATACCTGATGTTGGAAAGCCATTACTTTTACGAAGCGGCGATCAAACAGATTAGCGCTAATCCTAAGATTCAATTAATGCTTGGCCAAGAAGTGCTATCAACACCGATCAACACAGATCAAGGCTGGCATATTAAAACTACGCATTCCGAGCTCACAGCTGACCAAGTAATCGACACTCGCCCTCCAAAAAAAATCAATCGCGAAGACTCAGTGCTGTGGCAATGCTTTGTAGGTTATGAGATTAAAACACAATCAGATTGTTTTTCACCTGAAAAAATGGTGCTGATGGACTTTGATCCTGCTTTTAAAAATGGCTTAGCATTTCTTTACATTTTGCCGACAAGTGGGAAAAAAGCATTAATTGAGTACACCGTTTTTTCTGAGAACATTATTTCCAAGCAACAATTGATTACACACCTAAAAAAATCCATTGCGCTAAGGATTGATAGCCAACCATACGAAATTTTAAGATTTGAACATGGCACGCTCCCCATGGGTTATCAAGCAGCCCCACAAAACAGAGCTGCCACTTTTTTATATGCAGGCCTGTTTGCAGGTGCTGCGAGGCCAAGTTCTGGGTATGCGTTTCAACGCATACAATCCTGGGCCAAAAAATGTGCGCAATCTATTGTGACCGATCACACGCTTTACGCAGCCCCAAAAGAAAACCGAGTGCAGTCTTTCATGGATGGGCTTTTCTTAACTGTCATTAAAAGTAATCCGACAAGCGCGGCATCACTATTTGAGGATTTATTTAATCGATGTGATTTAAACACGGTCATTAAATTCATGTCAGACATGGCAACACTTCGTGATTATTTGCGAATCATAAAATCACTGCCACCTAGCCCTTTCATAAAGGCGCTACCGGGCTTTATGATTGCAAAGGCTTGTCATCGTCTAGGATGGAAATAATGAAGAAGCTGATGGGGTTTCAAAGCAATGTATTTATCATACTGACTAGCCTCACTTTGGCTTTGGGATTAGCGTTCGACCTGAATGCAAATCTCTATGGATTAATGATGGTCCTGGTCTTTGTAGTTCTGCTTGGCGTTCCGCATGGGTCGCTCGATGTATTATTTGCGAGCCAAACCTATGAGCTTAAAAACATGAGTCACTGGCTGAAATTCATCGCTTATTATATGGCTGCCGCACTCGCTGTGATTTTAGTGTGGTGGCTTGTGCCGAATACTTTCTTTATTGTCTTCTTAATATTGTCAGCCTTGCACTTTTCAGACGATCTCAATCTGTCAGATTTTGCAGTCCTAAAATTGAGTTATGGCACAGCTATTATTAGCTTCCCAAGCCTACTCTTTAGCCATGAATTGATTAATTTATACGCAATGATTATTCAGATTGACACCGCCACCAGCATCGTTAAAGCCTCTCAATTCATCAGCATGCCTGCTGGGATAGTCATGGCTTTTTATCTCTTGAACCAAAAAATGGATGTGCGGACTAAACTTGAGCTACTTTGCACCTGTGCCCTATTTTTACTACTCAACCCAATATTGGCATTTGGGGTTTATTTCTGTGTGATGCATAGCGCACGGCACCTCATCAGAAGCCGGTTTTTTTTGCGTCAATTTACGCGACAAGCATTTCTAAATGCATTAATTTTTCCAACCATTGCAGTAATCTTAATGGGGCTCATTATTTGGTGGCTAGGACCAAAGAAACCACTCGAAGTCGACATGATCCGCATTATTTTTGTTGGCCTTGCAGCGCTCACTGTTCCTCACGCCTGGGTTTTAAAGCAGTCAAATTTTCAAGCACATCGTAAGCGTTACTAAAATTTAATAAGGGGTTTATATGAGTCAATTACAAACAATTAGAGACATTGCAGGCTTGGGTGATGCATCCACTGCAATATCCGATTCTGCCTTAGTTATTATTGATGCGCAAAACACCTATTGTGAAGGGGTAATGAAGCTCGAAGGGATGGAAAAAGCATTACAAGAATGTCGTGTATTGCTTGATCGCTTCAGAAAAGCTTGTCGTCCAGTGTTTCATATTCGTCACGATGCAGGTCCTGGCTCACCTTACGATGTCACCAGCCCAATCGGAAAGATTGTTGATCTCCTTACGCCAGCGCAAGGTGAGCCAGTCATTACCAAAAACTATCCAAATTCTTTCGCGGGAACGGAATTAGAGACATTGGTTAAAAAAGCTGAAACTAAGAATCTTATTCTCGTTGGGTTTATGTCGCACATGTGTGTGAACTCAACTGCCAGAGGTGCCTTTAGCCTAGGGTTAAATCCAACGGTGGTGGCTTCTGCTACCGCCACTAGAGCGCTGCCTTACAAAGTTACTGGCGAGGTTATTCCTGCCTCGGTGCTCAATGCGGCAGCCTTAGCAGCCTTAGGAGATCTTCCTGCGGCTATTGTAGGAACTCCAGAGAACGTACCTGATTAAAGTAAGTCAAGCAAAGTAAGGCCGCCTAGGTAAATGAACCTTCGCAGAGGGCAGTAAGAAAACTTAATTCAAAATGATGGATATTGATATGAAAAAAACAGTATTAATTACTGGGGCAACAGGTGGTTTAGCGCAATCATTGGTTAAACGATTAATCATAGATCACCATCAACTGGTATTGGTGAGCAGAGACTCAAAAAAACTTGAAGAGATTTACGGCGATCAACACACTCAAATTGCTGCAGACTGCTCAACAGCTGAAGGTGTAAAACACATCTTTGATAAAATTGAAAAAAGAAATATCACCCTGAATAGCATGGCACATTGTGTTGGCAATATCCGGCTTGGTGCGCTTCATAGAACATCTGAAGCTGACTTGTTAGATTGTCTTTCAACAAATTTATATAGTGCGATCTTCACCCTGTCATCTTTTGTCGCGCACTTAAAAAAATCCTCTAGTGATGGTGCGGCAGTATTTGTTTCATCGGCTGCTGCTATCATAGGAATACCTAATCACGAGCTAATATCCGCTGCAAAGGGAGGTCTGGAGGCACTTGTAAGAAGCGCCGCTGCAACTTATGCCGCATCAAATATTCGTATTAACGCGGTTTCTCCTGGATTATTGAATACGCCTGCATCCGCAAATTTATTGAGTAGTGAGCTCATGAGAGAAATAGCTGCAAAACAATATCCTATTAAGGGGATTGGAAATGCAGATGATGTTGCTGATTTAATGGCTTGGTTGTTGTCTGAAAAAGCGCTAAGAGTCACAGGTCAAATTTGGTCAATTGATGGAGGCTTTTCAGCCATCAGGCCTTTAGTTAAATAAGTGGCGGCATCATGCAAATGAGGGGCTAGATGCTGTTACAAAAACGTGCTAACGAAATGGTGATTTTTTACTTAATATTTTTTCAATCATTAAAAGGTTTTACTAGTGGCACACACATTATTTATAACAGGCGCCAACCGAGGTTTGGGTTTGGAATTTGTAAGGCAATATGCGATTGATGGCTGGCAAGTAATAGCAAGTTGCAGGGATCCTTTAGAAGCCAAAGCCTTACAATCCCTGAAAAAAAATTACGCTAATATTTCTATCATAAAATTAGATGTCGCTAATTTTGATGAAATTCATCAGGTTGCAGAGTCTCTTAGGAATGTCACGATCGACCTTCTTATTAATAATGCAGGCATCTATCTTGACCGAACCACTGATCGAATTAATGTGGATGACTGGGTGCAAACTTTCAAAGTGAATAGTATTGCGCCAGTCATATTATTGAATGCATTTAAAAATCATCTAGCAAATAGTGAGCTTAAAAAGGCTGTCACTTTGAGTAGCAAGATGGGAAGTATTGAGGACAACTCAAAGGGTGGAAGTTACCTTTATCGCAGTAGCAAAGCTGCTGTTAATATGGCAATTAAAACCGCAAGTATTGATTTAAAGCCGCTTGAAATTAGCGTTGCGACTTTACATCCTGGTTGGGTGCAAACGGATATGGGTGGCCCAGATGGTTTAATTGACATACCAACCAGTGTGAATGGTTTAAGGCTTGTGATTAACAATTTATCGCTTGCCAATACTGGCCAATTTATTGACTATCAAGGTAAATTAATTGCTTGGTAGAGCTTCCTGGATCTTAATGGGAATAGGCACTTAAGTTCGCCTCGCAAGACCCTTATAAACTTTTGACGGCTTACCTAAAAACCTTGAGGTAAAATGTCTTTCTTGGTGCTGAGTGATGTGTCACTTGATTTTTGAAGTTGGAATTTTAGACGTAAAAAAAGCCTACCAATTGGTAAGCAGTTAATTTACTTGGTGCCGGGGGGGGGGAACCTAAGCCTTATCTAGTCGCGCCTAACGCCCTGTATTTAATATCATTTTATCAGGGTTTTTAGGCAATGTGGAGAAAAAGTGGAGAATGCTGTAGGGGCTTTCTGTTTTATCGACACCCACAATTTGGGTCCTATGCAAGCCCCCGGGCTGAGGCTCCAATAGCAAACAAGCCCCTCTAACTTAAGCCAAGTCTTTTAGCTGTCTCCTTAGCCGACACAAAGCTATCAAATGCCTTATCATCCGGCTTATCTAAATCCTCGCCTAGTTTTTTTGCTTCATGAGATAACCTTGTAAGAAGCCTTACTATTCGGTCGCGGAAATAAGAGTTCATGTTCGTCTTAAGCATTATCCTGCGGATGTAGTCTTCACTCTCCCAAAGTGATAGTGCCATGTCGGCAATCTGAGTATTTGTAGTGTATTTATTCCTATTTTTGAGTCTTTTTGGACCATTTTTTGGCTTATAGCTTGGGTCATTTGTAAACATACGTTCTCCTTGTTGTTAATTTGTCACGGTTTTATTATTTTTTTAATACATTTCTTAGATGTATTACCACGGCTTTTTAGCTAAGCCTCTTTTTTGAGGGCGCTCGACCACTTAACCCTCTCGCGTGCGCGTAGTTTGATTTTTTGCTTTCCGGGTTTAGAGGGTTTAGCGGGTTTATTTTCTAATCATTTAATATTTTTATTATTTATGGATCATTAGTATTTACTCCCTCTAAACTCTCCAAACCTTCCAAATACTCGTAAACGAACATTGGAATTGGTTGGAATGAGAAATTTGCTAATTCTGATGAGATCATCCAAAGCTGCTTTCGGCTAAGTCTTGCTCTAGCAGCTGATAGCTTGACCCAGACAAAGTTGTGTTTTTTGTTCTCAACGCTCTGTTTAATACTTCCCCAAAGTGTCTTTAGCTCAGCTGTTTGATGCTCTGATAGTTGGTATATTGGGTTGTTCAATTTACGTTCCTTATACGCCATAACTTTCCATTCTTGTCCCCCTCACGATCTTCGAGTTTCATCCCAGCAACAACCCGCCCCTTTTTGTTCTTTAACTTCATCCCAAGGGACTTAGCATTTCTTAGACTACGTCCCAAAAAGTCCGTAATAGCATGACTTAACCCATATTGATTTGGATCCCATTCCTGGTTTGAATCCAATAATTGGGTTGACGTCACCCATTGGTCTTTAAACAGATCACTCCAGGTCCTAAAGAGATTCAAGAGCATTTCCTTTTCCGGGTCCTCTGCTTGATTAATTTCGATAGACTTCCCCACATCAACATACTCTCCAGGTGATATGGTTCTGCTGATATACATGATGGTTTGACGAACAAATCTATCCCACTCACTAAAAGATCCGGTATCACCAACCTTTGGCGCACCACTGCTTAGATAAAAACGTATCAGCGTGAGTGCGGCAGACACTAATCTTTGGCGATCAAGTTGGCACAGCTCTTTTGGATTGATATCGAACTGTCGCTTCTGCGGGGCGTCACTCTCAGGATCAATCCGGCAAACAAGCACACGACGCGACATGTCACCTAGCGGAGTAAAGTTATTACCGGTAAAGACCATGAAGGTGTTGTTAGGCACTTCAATAAGATTCTGTGTTTGAAGTTGGCGGTCTTTAATGCGAGGCGATGTAATAATACCGGCAAGAGCACTTGAATCAAACTCTCCAACAATGTTGTCCCAGATCACAGTTCGATCACCCGTGCGGATTGCTGTGAACGCCCTCTTACGTACTTCGTCAGGATTTCTAACGTCAATATCAGGCCAAATAGTGGGCTCCTTACCTGACCCTAAAACCTCAACGCAGCTAGCAAGTAAGCTTTTACCAGACCCTTGAATAGGTGCGTCATAAGCAACAGCTGGGCTAGTAGGAATTGAGGGTCTAATGACAACAGTCAATAACGCGGCAAGGTGAACTGATCGAGCGAGTTCATCACAAAATGGGAAGTCTTTAAATGGCTCTGTTAAGTGCCTTAGTGCTCTTAACGCTTCTTCCTTTGTTGGATGTAATGGAACTGGGACCAGCTCATCTTGCGTCTCAAGATAGAAACCTGTCCTCTCATCGTAACCCTTCACATCAAGAACGGAACCGTCAGGTCTTAACGTTGGCGCGGATACAACCGCCTCTAGCTTTTTTAAACGCCTATTAATTTCCAGGATGGGTTTACATACAGAAGCTGGTGGGTTCTTGTTTTTACCGTGTACGTGAAATTGAATGAGTTTGCCAAGAAGGTAGTTGAGGTTCTGTTCTTTGATGGTCTTAATTTTTGCATCATCACCAATCTCAACTAACACATCTCCATAGTCAAATAAGGTGGGGCATAAACGCATGACGTTCAAAGTTTCATCAATGACGTCTGAGTTCTTGCCTTCTATAATCTCAATCTTGGCTAAGGAGCGATTGGTGAGCTTAAAACCAGATCTCCCATGGGCAAAGGAGTGAATGTTAGGGCTTGGGCCATCTAAATATAGCTTTGCGACAAACCTACGGCCATCATAATCGGGCTCTAAAGGGTCTAAAGCCAAGCATCTATCGTAGTTCTCTTTGTTTTGAAGTACGTGAGCAACTGTGACTTTTTCCTCCCTATTGTTTTGGTTTTGGATTGTCAGTATCCAATCACCAGATAACTCATGATATTCAAGAGCGGTATGCAACATCGTTGTGATCTTGATGTCATCCAGCCCGCTATATTTGGCAAGTTGTTCTTTGGTCCAAAGCTCCCTTTGCTGGCTTGCAAAATCAAACCATAACACCTTAACACGGCGCTTATTTTCCTCAGCCTTGGTCTTTTCAACTGGTGTTAAGTCTAAAATGGCCGAGGTATCAAGCGAGTCGTTTGCGCTTGGATTATGAAGTGTTGGCTCACCTCGGAGTTGCTCAATGCCATCATGACAATCTGCCCCTGCACAAAAATCAATGTGGTTCGTTTGCCATACAGACTTATCAAACAAAGACCTTTCCAACAGCGATCCACTTTTGCTAACCTCATAACTGCCAACGTTATTTGCCCATAGTCTTGTATTGATAATCTCGCCAATACGCTCTATGTCTCTACCGTTATTAAGTAACACATAAAAACGAATCCCCTTTACGCCTTCAAGCTCTTCATCATTCAAATAAAGGCAACTAGATGTGCTGGGGATACTTAAAATTTGGGTGTTTGATAGCTCGGGAACCGCTTTATATAGATGATCTAATATTTCATTCACACCTAATCGTTTGCCTGTCGTATTTTTAGGTGCGTCGTAGTCCAACATTAAAACAGCGCCGGTTGATGGCCAATTGAAATAAGCTGCTGCTCTGGGAATTTGACCTTCAGGCTGTCCGTTCTTTTCCCAGGCTGTTTTTGTCACAATCTTTTTGGCATCGCCAGAAGGAATACCATAAAGCAAGCACTGATTAGGACTCAGTTTTTGAAGGTGAGCACTAAACTCTTTAAGATTTGAAACCCTTCCTATTAAACAGCCTGCTTCTATAACGCTAGCTGATACTTCTTTTTTTAGATTTTGATTAGCATCCAACGAAAATATTTTAGATACTATCTTAGGATTGATACTACTTAATGTTGTAAATTGGTGTTCCATAATTTGCCTGTAATGTATCGATAGCCAATTTGCTATCCAAACTTACTAATGCAAACATCCCGTGGTATCCGCCCTAAAAGTTAAAAAATACCGTCAAAAAAAGCAATAATTATGATAACTAAAAAATTTTACAGACTTATAATAGTGATTACTTTTGCTGCTAACTCAGTAACAGCCGATACTTACAATTTTACCCCCCATGGCAAAAAGGCTAAAAGCATAATGAATGACTTAGTTAAACTAGTTCTAGTTGCAACCTTATCTTGGTTTTCGCAAAATTCCTTTGCTGACAACGACTGCGATAATCGAAGCAACGCTCTAGCGCGATTTGGATGTAATTTGAAATCAAATTATGATCGTCAGGATGAATTAAGAATTGAGGCTTTTAAGAACAAGTGTGACAATTTTGGATATCAAAGAGGTACTAATGAATTTGCACAATGTATGATGACATTAGATACGCAAGAAACAGCAAGATCAGAAGCAAGACGTCAATATTATCTTGATATGACCAAAGCGCCCTCGCTCCAAACCACACCTCAAGTAAACTGCACCACGACCAGAAACTGCCAATAGTTAGTTTAAAATTTCAGGTCAAAGTAAAATCTCTCTAAAAATCATTTATATTGAAAACCTAGAAAGGCAAACTATTATGAAATTTATGACTTTAGTTTTAGCATTATCCACTTTACTTTTGTCCGCTTGCGTAACACGGCCAACTATGGATTACTCAAAGGTAGATCGAGCATGCGGTCTTAAATGTCAAATGAATGACCAAGCATGTGCAACTAGATATACCTTCTTTCCACTTTTGTTGGCGGCAAATTGCAATCCTGAAGTTGAGGCCTGCGTAAAAGCTTGCCCTCCTGAATCTGCGGCAAACATTATTAATGAGTCAAAAAATGTTAACGCAAAGGCTACAGAAAGACTTAATGAGTTGAACACACTTCATAAGAATGGAGTGATTAATAACAGTGAATATGCAGTAAAAAAACAAGAAATATTGAAGTCCCTATAAAAGCCTGGTAATCATTTGATAATGTTGATAAATGAATTTTAAAGGTTTTTTTAATGAACCTTTTTTTTAAATCTATAGGAATTTTACTTTTAATAATAATGATGGCATATGGTGCCTTTACGCAAAAACAATATAGTTGGTTATTTTCATCATTATTAATTGCTGCATTGATATTAACAATTTATTTCGACATGGTAGAAAATGTGCGAGCCGTATTTTGGGGGGGTGTATTTTTTTTTGGAGTGCTATGGTCTGGAAAAGAAATGATATTGTCCATAGACTTTGATAAACCTTTTTTAATTTCATTCTATTGGAGCACTCTAGGTTATCTAACTTTGACAGTCTTGCTTGTGTTATTAACAAGTTTGGCTTTTATTCAAGCATCAAAAGATTATTGTTTTGATAAAGATTGTATACAAAATTCCCATGAATAAATTGATAGAGGATAGTCCATTTTATGATCGCACAAGGATCCTGGAGAATGAGTATGCATTTGCTATTTATGATGGGTTTGCTGTAAGCGAAGGGCACTCTCTCGTTATCCCCAAAAAACAAGTGATCTCTATATTTGATTTAGATGTAAATGAATATCATGGATGTATGGATTTAGTTAAGAGTCTTTCGGAATTTCTGGCTACTACATTCAATACAACAGCATTCAATATAGGTATCAATAACGGAATAAATGCAGGTCAAACAATAGCCCACGCTCACATTCACATCATCCCTAGATATAAAAATGACGTTAAGGACCCTAGAGGTGGAGTGCGTAATATGTTGCCGGACAACTCTGGGTATTTGAATAAAACAATTGACGTCGTAGCCGGTGTAATTAAAAAAGACGGTAAATTTTTAATTGCACGAAGATCAAAAGATAAGCATTTAGGCGGATATTGGGAATACGCTGGTGGGAAAGTTGAAGAAGGTGAGTCTGATCAGCTTACGCTCCATAGAGAGCTAAATGAAGAGTTTGGTATTCAAGTAGAAGTGAAGCAATACCTAACTACATCTTTCTTTCGTTATGAAAAAATAAATGTAAATCTAAAAGCTTATTTGGTGAAGCATTTAAGTGGCGATTTTGTTTTAAGAGATCATGATGCGATAAGTTGGGTCACTTCTGAAGAGTTGCAAAATTTTGAATTTGCTCCCGCTGATATACCAATCAATCAATTCATAATTGATCATGGCCTCTAAACTCTATTACATTCCGAATGGATCGTTTGATAGCGTAGTTAATGAAAAGATTAAGTATGCAGATGAAGTGATCATTTCAGTTTCATTTATTTTCCTAAGCGGACTAAATCTTCTTATTAAAAGCCTCAGAGAATTTGGCAATCAATCAAAACTCACCATTATTACAAGTAATTATTTAAAGAGTACCGAACCTGCCGCGCTTGATAAGTTACTAGAGCTAAAGGAATTAGGCGCCAATGTTTATTTCTACGATTCTATTTTGGCCAATCAAAGTTTTCACATGAAAAGCTACCTTTTTTCACGTGATAATTCTGAAATATTGATAGTTGGTTCCAGCAACCTTTCCTTGACTGCTTTTCAGAAAGGGCATGAGTTAAACCTTTCATCCGAAGATGGATTGGTGTGTAGAGAATTTAGAAGTGTAATTCAGGCCATCATCTCGGACCCAAATACTCAACCTCTCAGTAAAGAACTAATTGATCATTATCGATTGATCTATGACGATAATACTAATCCCTTTAATGAAGTCATGGGTGGTAGCCTTATTGCGCCTAATATTGTGCAGTCAGACGCACTTGAGATTCTCAAAACTGAGCGCGAGTTAGGATTAACAAAAGGGCTTGTAGTTCTTGCCACAGGCCTAGGTAAAACTTTTCTTTCAGCGTTGGATGCAAAACAATTTAAGGCTAACAAGCTGCTCTTTGTTGCTCATCGAGAAGAAATTCTGAAGCAATCTTTAAACTCATATAAACGAGTAATGCCCAATAAAACTTCAGGCTTATATCAAGCAGGAAACAAAGATACCACTAGTGATTTTATTTTTGCGAGTATTCAAACGCTTGGAAAAACCGAAAATTTATCTCAATTTGATCCGACGCATTTTGATTATATCGTCGTTGATGAATTTCATCATGTAGGCGCTAAAAGTTATAAAAACTTAGTTGATTACTTTAAGCCTAAGTTTTTTCTTGGGCTGACAGCAACACCCAATAGATCAGACAATGTAGACATATTGCAGTACTGCGGTAATAACGAAATCTATAGAAAAGATTTGATAGATGGCATTGATTTAGAGTTGCTTTGTAATTTTGAATACCATGGCATTAACGATAAATATGTGGATTACACCAAAATCACTTGGCGAAACAAAAAATTTGACCTGGATGAATTAGATAAGAGTTTGAATTCTGACAGTCGCACTTCTTATATTTTTGAAAAATGGAAAAGTTTAAAACAATCGAGAACACTTGGGTTCTGCTCATCTATAAAACACTGTGAACGTATGAGTTCGTTCTTTAATAATCAAGGGTACAAGACATTGTCTGTACATAGTCAGTCATCGATTAATAGGGAAGGCGCAATCAATAAGTTAAAGAACGGTGAAATAGACGTTCTTTTTACTGTGGACCTTTTTAATGAGGGTGTTGATATCCCTGAAATCGATACGCTTTTAATGGCAAGACCTACCGAATCAAAGATCATATTTATTCAACAGTTGGGTCGTGGCCTCCGTCTGCACTCAAACAAAAATGTAGTTAGAGTTGTCGATTTTATTGGTAACCATAAAAGCTTTTTAGATAAGCCTGCGGCTTTATTTGGTTTTGAGCCAACAAACAAAAACATCAAGGATTTCCTAGATAAATATAAATTGGGTAAGTTGGATCTGCCTCAGAAATCTCGGATTCTTTACGATACTGAAGCTATTCAGTTTATGGATCAATTAAGCGAGATAAAGGTAGATTATGACCAATTTTATGAAGAATATAAGACTTCTAATGGTTCAAGACCAAGCGCTAGTGACTTCTATCAATTTATAGGGAAATTGACAGATGTTAGGCTAAGGCATGGCTCATGGTTTGAGTTTGTAAATAATATGGGCGACCTCAGCGAGGATGACAATGCTTGTTTTGTTATGCACAAAGCTTTTTTTAGGGAGTTCTTAGAAAAAACTAGCATGACGTTGTCTTTCAAGATGGTCACCTTGAAAGTTATGTTAGAGAATAAATTCAAACCGATTACATTAAATGAATTATCACGAAGGTCATTCCAATATTTAAAAGGCTCTATAGGACTTTGGAATGAGGTGAAATCCGAATTGAAATTTAAAGACCTTGATCATGCTAACAATTTCAATAAATGGTCAGCTTATTGGCGATCTAACCCAATTAAAGCGCTTATAGAAACAAAACCTGTTTTTAAATTAGAGGGTGAAACATTTTCACTTAAATTCAGCGTTGATGCTAAGTTTGAAGAGTCATTTTTGAAATTAGCAGATGAGCTTATTAACTATAGACTTCTAAGCTATGTAGTTAGGTCTGATAACTCCTATATTGAAAGAGGCGATCCTGCTATAGAAGCCTCATTACAGGTCCATAAAGCATTCGATAAAAAAGATACTCCTCAACTTTTTGGTTGGGATAAGTTTGACCAGATGACTGGCTTTTGGCATCCTGAAAATAATAAAAATCAGGCAATATTTATTACTCTAGTTAAATCGGGCTTTCAAATCGAGCATCGCTATCACGATTACTTTGTTAATAACAAGACCTTCCATTGGCAATCTAAAAGAAGTACAAATCAAAATAGCAAAGGCGCAATAAGTTTAAAGACCCCAGAGAAAATTACTCATTTATTTGTTCGTAAAACCGACAATATGTTCCTGGGAAACGCTAGGGTCGCCGCACCATTTTCGTATTGTGGGGTTCTTAAAAGCATTCTAAATATGACTGGCAATAATCCAATACAAGTTGAATTTGAGTTGGAAAATGAGTTGCCTGATCGATTAAAGCAAGAGTTTTTGAGAATTTAATAAAACACCCCTGTATAGGCAGGGGAAAAATTTATGGCTCACACATCAAACGACGATATCTTAAAGACTTTATTTGATTCATCATCAGAGTTACGCCGGTTTACTAATTCAAACATCAAAGACATTCCGGCTCATGGGTCAATTATCTACACCGTGTTTCTGGATAATTCAGAGTTCATCTACGTTGGGATAGGGGGGTTATCGGGCAAATCTGTTCTAGACAGAAACCCACAGAGCCGAATTCGACAGCACACTCAGGGTACAAGAAGTGGAGACCAGTTTTGTATCTACATTCAGGACTTTTATGTACTGCCCACATTACTTGGTCAGCCTTACATACCAGTAAAAGGGCACCTTGATAGACTAACCAAGGCGTTTATTCAAAATAGGCTAAGCTATCGGTACGCAGTGGTTCAGTCGGAGGATAGCAATGTCATTGTTAGAAGCCTTGAGCGGGAGCTGCAAGCAGGTTTACATGGTCATGCAATACCAAAATTAAACGGAAAAACTTTGTGAAATCCTCTTGGAAAATTAGGCAAAAAATATCCAAGAAGTGAAATAAGAAAGACCATATCAGGTGAGTTAATCACTTAACCGGTATAGAATATTTGGCTAGTCTTTCAAGAACGAAAACGCCCTCTCTAAGGCCTTACGCTTCCTCTCTAGCGATGAAACCTCACCATAATTTGCTGATGTGCCTTGCTGGCGATGCCCTGTAATTTCCTCCCTTAGATCCTGGGGAATGTCTGCATTTTTTAGTAAAGTAGTAAGTGTGTGCCTGAAACAATGAGAGCTTACATTTGGTCCCAGTAAGGATCTCAACCAACTGTTAATGTTAGCCGAGGCGTTACCTCCCTTTGTTTTACTCTTCCCATCTGAGTACCTTGGAAAAAGAACAACACTGTCCGACAGAACCTCATTAATAGCCTTAAGTGCAAAGTCTAATAGCGGGGTTGTTCGCCTTGAGTTCTCGGTCTTCAGTGTCTGGTCTTCGTAGTCTATGATTGTTAAGGCGCCATTCTTTTTATCGAAATCCTGAACCCTTGCCCCGGAGATTTCACTGACGCGTGCACCCGAGGCCATCTGAATGAGCGCAAAGTTTTTATGCTCGCAGGCTGGCGCCGCAAGTATTAGCCTCATTTGGTCTTGCGTTAGGGATAGTTTCTTTGTTGCATCCTTGCCAAGTCTTGGCGGGCTCAAGTTTTTAAATGGGTTATTCCCCGTGGTGATGCCCAGCTCTAGCATGGCCTTATTAAACCCTGACCGAAATATGTTGAGCTCCTTCTGAACCGTCTGAGTTTTGGCGCCCTCTTTCTGACGCAACTCTAGGAACTCTTTGGCTAGCTGCGGTGAAAATGCCGTTAGTAACATGTCGCCCTTGAACGCGATCAACTTGTTCCAATAGGCGGTGCTAGTGGAGCGCCACTTTCCCTGTCTAGGGTCATCTAGGTAAATTCGCTTTGCGTCGCTCAGAAGGGCAGGATATCCATCCCTGAGGGCATTTAAAGCGTCCTCGTCCAACTTTGTTACCTGGCCAGCTTCTTTCCTGTGGAGGTAATACATAAAAAAATCATCTAGGTGAGGAGTCCGGCTGAACTCACCGCCGGGATTTTGGTGGTCAGGTAAGGGATTAATCCCCATCCCCGCCCAGGCACCATACTTTGATAGCAACGCATTGATTCGCGCCTTGTTTGTCCCATAATGGTTTGGATCAAGCCTTAGCTGCTTGAATAGAGTCGTGTGTTCATCCCCAAGCCTGCGGCATTGCCCCTCAAGGCTACCGTTCTTTTCATACAGCCTAATATTGAGCTCTTTTTCATCGATGATGTTGACGAGATCGCCTGGGACGCGCCTGCGATAGTAAGGTAGGCCCTTGTCATACTTGAGGTAGCGAATCACAAAATACCTGTCATAATACTTAAACCTTGCCATAGTACACCCTTGTGGAGAAATTGTGGAGAAACCACAGGGCTTAAAGCTAGGCTAACATACTGAATGATATAAATTTTGTGATTAGACTTTGGTGCCGGGGGGGGGAATCGAACCCCCATGAAGTTGCCCTCGCTGGATTTTGAGTCCAGTGCGTCTACCAATTCCGCCACCCCGGCAGCGAAGTCAAATATTATAACAAACACTGAAGATTATGCGAACTACTGATTTTGATTTTTACTTGCCTGATGCCTTGATTGCTCAATTTCCAGCCAAAGAAAGAACAGCGAGTAGACTTTTACGGCTAAATGGTAAAACAGGTGCGCTTATTGATGCGCAGTTTATTGATTTACCTGACTTTATCTCATCAGGCGATCTGCTGGTTTTTAACAACACAAAAGTGATTAAAGCTCGCTTAGCTGGCAGTAAATCTACTGGTGGAGAAATTGAAGCGTTAATTGAACGAGTGATTGATACGCATCATGCACTGGCACATATTAAATCATCACGCTCTCCCAAGCCGGGCAGTAAGCTTTTATTTGCAAAGTCATTTGAAGCAGAAGTAATTGAGCGACAAGATGATCTGTTTTTACTCAAAATCAATCATGAAGCAGACTGGCTAGATTTACTTGAAGAATATGGCAGTTTACCATTGCCGCCTTATATTGAGCATGATGCAGATGCGCATGATGACGAGCGTTACCAAACTGTTTACGCTGAACACCCAGGTGCAGTCGCCGCGCCAACAGCAGGCTTACATTTTGATGAATCTATGTTGGACCGCTTAAAGGCTAACGGCGTTAAGATTGCTTATGTGACACTTCATGTGGGAGCAGGTACATTTCAACCTGTACGTGTAGATAATATTGCAGAACACAAAATGCATAGTGAGCGTTATTCGGTGCCCGAAGAAACCATAGCGCTAATTCAAGCCACAAGGGCACAGGGCAACAAAGTAACGGCGATTGGCACAACCTCTATGCGTGCTTTAGAGAGCGCTGCTCGTTCTGGCGAGCTTGTGGCAGGGTCAGGTGATACTGACATTTTCATTACACCTGGTTACGCATTTAAAGTGGTTGAGAGGATACTCACTAACTTTCATTTGCCAAAAAGCACTTTGCTGATGCTGGTATCGGCGTTTGCTGGTCTAGAGAACATCCAAAAAGCCTATCAAAATGCCATTGATCAAAAGTATCGTTTTTTTAGTTATGGGGATGCGATGTTAATCGAGCGCAGGGATGCCAAACAGTAGTTGAAAACAATGAAACTGGGAACTCTTACGAAGAAATTGTGCCTATTTAAGGCGAAATTTTTTAACAGCAATTAAGAAAGCGTTTATGAAAATAATAAAATCACTACCTGGCCTGGGCCTTACCTTGTTGACGTTATTGGGGCATCAAACGCAAGCAGCTATTTTGCCCGCAGCAGAAGTGGTGACTAAAATCACGCTAGCTAAAGCGCCAAGTTCTAAACCAATGTCCATCGCTTACGTGCCAATACATCAACGCTACTACATTGCGGATGGTGGTTTAGGAGCAGTCGGCTCAGAGACAGAAGCGCCAATTTCAAAATCACAAGTGCATGTATACGGCGATGGAGGTCAGTACATTCAATCCGCAAAACCTGGTTATGACAACCGCTCTATTTACTTTAATCAAAACACCAAACAACTTGAGACCGTTACTTACAACATCTCCAGTAACGCTGGCTTCTCACCCAATACCGGTCTTTTCTCATTAGAGTTAGATGATAAAGGCAACCTCACGGGAAACTCCAAAGATATTTCGGGTTTTAATGCAGCATTTGGCGATGCCTCGACCATTCCAACACACAACTCTGAAACCAACCTTTATTATGCCAAACAAGGCCGGAGTAATTTAGTATGGGTGATTGATTTAAACAAAGATGAAAAAGTAGAGGAAATTAAACTCGACCTCAATACAGCAGGCGTTCAGTTTCATGACATCACTGACTACTATTGTGCTTATACAGGTATCAAAGGGGAAGAGCTTGCACTGCTAGATGTGGACCACAAAGCTGTTTTGGTATTCGATATCAAAGGCAAATTTGTTGGTAAAAGTACGCTTCCAAGTACATTAAAATTACGCGCACAAAACCATATTGCCGGTTTAGGTTATACCAATGGATTGTTCTTTGTCTACCACGAACCTGAAGGAGAATTTGGTACATTTTACGGCTTTAAGGTTTCAGACTTAGCCAATTAAAACCGCATAACTTTAAGTCATATAAAACCGCCCTAGGGCGGTTTTATTATTCAAGTAATACTACTTAGTTACTTACCTAGTGCACCGGCTAGCTTGCCTGACACCAAACCAAACACAGCGCCTAAAACAGCTGAAACAGCTACCAACAACACTGGGTTAGTCAAATCAGTCGCTGTCACGCTCCCAGCGTTTGCTGTTTGAAGCGCATAAGCAGCTGTTGCCGCATAGCCGTAAACATTTGCTGGCACACACGAAAGTGCCTCAATATTTGCAACGATAACTAGGAAAAAGACAGTGACGGCGATATAGACTGCTGGACCAACTGGAGCGGCCAAACCTAAAGGGTTTAAACCAACCAAATACAAAGCAACACCAGCGATAACAGCCCCATAAATCATCCCTACAATAGTTTTTTGTAATGCAGCTGCGTCACCACCACTATGGAAGAAACTACCCCATGCAATAAAACCAGCCCAAACTAAAACGGATCCAGATAATGGACCTAAAGCTAGATACGCCCATAGGCCACCAAGTAAAGCGATACTTACAGATAGTGCAGTTACTTTAGACATGCTTATCTCCTCTAGTTTTACTTCTATTTTTACTTCTAGTTAACATATAAAAAATAGAACAGCTATAGCGACAGGTGCAAAAGCGTTTATTTCGTTGAAGTGCTATTGCACCATCAAAACCGCTGAAGAGATACTAGTACCAATAAGAGTGCGATGCAAACCATTTGCAATAAAAAAACTGGGGCAAATATACAAAAGTGCTTTTGCATGGTTGCCCAACCCACTTAGCTCAATGTTTTGGCCATGAATCCGAGCACTTCATTCAATGGGATAGATTGCGCATCAGTTGAAGTACGTGCTTGGTATTCCACTTGGTTTTCTTTCAAGCCACGGTCACCAATCACAATACGATGCGGTATCCCAATCAAGTCCATCTCCGCAAACATCACACCTGGACGTTCGCCGCGGTCATCAATCAACACATCCACACCCGCCGTCAGCAAATCTTCATAAAGTTTGGTTGCCGCTTCTTTCACCACATCGCTCTTATCCATGCCAATTGGCGCAATCGCCACTTGGAAAGGCGCAAGACTGGTTGGGAACACGATACCGCGTTCATCGTTACCTTGCTCGATCGCCGCACCCACAATACGTGACACGCCAATGCCGTAACAGCCCATTTCCATTACCTGGGTTTGGCCTTGCTCATCAAGGTAAGTAGCATTCATCGCTTGTGCATATTTAGTCCGCAATTGGAAAATATGACCCACTTCAATCCCACGACATAGTGCTAAAACACCCTTACCATCTGGGCTCGCATCACCATCAATCACATTACGAATATCAGCTACCACGCTAGGCTCTGGCAAATCACGCCCAAAATTTACGCCTGATAAATGCAGTTTTGGTTGGTTCGCGCCGCAAATAAAATCGTTCATTGCCGCCACGGTGCGGTCAGCAATCACTGTCACATTCGCGCCCACTTTTACAGGGCCGATAAAGCCAGGTGGGCAATCATTCAAATTTGCACGCACTTCTTCAGGCGTTGCAAAACGGAAATCCGCCAAGCCATCTAACTTGCCCACTTTAATTTCATTTAAGCTGTGGTCACCACGAAGCAAGAGTAAGTAAAACTGATCGTTCGCCATTAAGGCGATAGATTTCACCGTGCGTTGCAAGCTCACACCAAGCAACTCAGACACTGCTTCGCAGGTCGTTTGTTTTGGCGTTTCTACTAGCTTCATTTCTTCACTAACCGCCGCACGTGGTGTGCTCGGTGCTAGGGCTTCAGCTAATTCAACGTTTGCCGCATAATCTGAATTTGGGCAATACGCCAAACCATCCTCACCTGAATCAGCCAATACATGGAACTCATGCGAACCATCACCGCCAATTGCACCAGTATCAGCACGCACCGCGCGGAACTCTAAGCCCAAGCGGGTAAACACGTTTGAATAAGCTTGGAACATCCGCGCATAAGTTTGCTCAAGCGAAGCTAAATTGGTATGAAAAGAATAGGCATCTTTCATCATAAATTCGCGCGCGCGCATCACCCCAAAACGTGGGCGAATCTCATCACGGAACTTGGTTTGTACTTGGTAAAAATTAAGCGGCAATTGCTTGTAGCTCTTAATCTCACGGCGGGCAATATCGGTAATCACCTCTTCGTGCGTTGGACCAAAGCAAAACTCACGCTCATGGCGGTCTTCAATCTTCAACATTTGTGGGCCAAACACCGCCCATCGACCTGTTTCTTCCCAAAGCTCTTTTGGTTGCACCGCTGGCATCAAAAGCTCAAGCGCACCTGCTTTATTCATCTCATCGCGCACCACTGCTTCCACCTTGCGCAGTACACGCAAACCAAGCGGCATCCAAGTGTAAAGGCCAGAGCCTAAACGCTTGATAAACCCAGCACGCAACATTAAACGATGACTAGCAAGCTCGGCTTCTTGTGGGGCTTCTTTTTGGGTGGCAATAAAAAACTGTGAGGCGCGCATAAAGACTTCTTTTTAATTATCAAGTGACAAGGGGTGGAATTTTATAGCGAAATCAACTTAACGTCAGCCTATTTAAAGGTTTCCATCGTGCTTCGCGCCAAACACAAATCCGCCCAAGCCTTTGCTTTGTCCTGGGGGTGATGTAGTAATTGAGATGGTGCGTAACTGGCCACCACTGAAACGCCTTGATATTGATGAACGTTGCCGCGCAAGGCATCTAGCGGCTCACTTGAGCCAAGCAAAGTTTGGGCGGCTTTTTCTCCAAAAGCCACAATCAATTTCGGCTGAATGAGAGATATTTGGCGGTTGAAATATTCTGGTTCAGATAGCTGTGTGAGATACACATTTTTGCCGCGCTGTAGCTGAATGGCGATGAGCATTTTATCAAGCAAAGCGCCTGCTTCACCATCGACAAGAGCATCCCCCAAAAACACCCAATCAGCATTTTGGTCGCCCGAGCCAGCTACGTGCTGTTTGAGCTCTGCCCAATCCATATTGGCAACATCAAGCAAAGCAGGTGCTTGCGATTCCAATGCTTGAGGTGCTATTTCTTTGTATTCCACAACGACTTCTGCTTCAACCTTAGCCTCAATAACAGTTTCAATTGGAGCATCGCCAGGAGCCATTTGCTGCTTGGCTTCTAGCGGCGCATCAACAGGTGCTTCCAAAGGCGAGTTTAAGCGCCACACAGGCAACAGCTCTAATTCACGCAGCATATCTTCACGCGTCAAACTCATAGCGCCACTCCCATTAATACGGCATTTTCGCGGCCATTGTATGCTGGGTAGTAACCAGGACGCATCCCCATTTCGTTAAAGCCGATGCTTTCATAAAGCGTGATGGCGGAAACATTAGACGGACGCACTTCTAAAAACATATTGAGGCAGCCTTTTTCACGACCGATTTGCATCATTTGGTTAAGCAAATGACGGCCCCAGCCTTTGCCTTTCCAAGCAGATGAAACACTAATATTGAGCAGATGCGCTTCATCAAGCACCATCATGAGAATGGCGTAGCCAATCACCGCTTCATCAATCTCCAACAACAAGCAAATGTGCCCTGAATTGATAGAGTCTTTGAAATTACCTGCCGTCCAAGGGAATGGAAAATTAACGATTTCAATTTGCATCACCGCATCTAGATCAGATGCGTGCATCTCTCGAAAACTAATATTCGGCTGATTGAGTTGCGTGTTCATGTTAGCGGTTTACCCGTTCGCTCATTTTTAGTGCGACTTTGTTACGGATATAAATTGGCGCAGCTTCCTGTGCTGGTCTTGCTAAGCCCGCCTCAAAAGTTGGCAAAGCAAGCTCAGCGATCGATGTGGCAGTTGGGTGTGAGTGGTGGTCTGGCGCTGGCATTTCACGCAATTGCTCGCCATAAACGGCTTGCAATACATCGGGATATACCAGCCATCCTGAACCAACACCTACCCAATCGTCACCGTTCACTTTGGGTGCATCTTCAGGTTTGAATAGCGCTGGTGCGCTAACTTCTAGCCATTCGCCATTTTGCTTCTCATAAGCCGCATGGTAGATTTCCCCCATCCGTGCATCCAGGCAGGCAATTACTTTTTCTGCACCACTTTGCTGAGACAATGCCTGCAAAGTACTCACCGCGACTACTGGCAAATTAGCACCAAAAGCCAACCCTTGCGCCACACCACAAGCAATACGCAAACCAGTAAATGAGCCAGGACCAGCCCCAAAAGCGATGCCATCAAGGGCTGTTAGCTCAATTTTTGCTTCGTCGAGCAAGGTACGCAGGGTAGGCAAAATCTGCTGTGAATGCGTTTGCCCCGCATGAATATCACGTGACAATACACGGCCATTTAGCCACAAGGCTAATGACAGAAATTCAGTGGAGGTGTCGATGGCGAGAATTTGCATAAAGCTTTTGCATACAGAATTGAAAGGTTAATCAGCCTCTATTTTGCCATAACCTAGCCTTGTTCGATTGGCTTTGATTTCACCGCGCTGGCTTTTGCTCGCTAAGCGTCTTTTTTGCGAACCCAATGTTGGGCGCGTTGGCCTTCTTATTTCAGGCGCTTTTGCCACACTATTCACCAGCGCATGGAGTCGCTCAATCGCATCTTGTTTATTCATCTCTTGGCTGCGATGCTGTTGCGCTTTAATGATGATGACACCTTCAGATGTGATGCGTGAATCGCGTAGCGCCATGAGGCGCAATTGATGTGGCAAGGAGAGAGATGAAGCACGAATATCGAAGCGTAAATGAATTGCGCTTGAAACCTTATTCACATTTTGCCCACCCGCACCCTGAGAGCGCATCGCGCTGAGCACGCATTCACTTTCTGGGATGAGAATGGGGCTTGGTTTCATGAAGCTATTTTAGCGCAAACCTTTTAGCTAAAACCAAAACCGACTGATAAACTAATCACTACTTTAATGAATGACAAATATGGCCCTTAGCCCGAAAAAATTACTGCATTCAAAATGGACGGCATCGACACCGCAAAACCGCGAAATGCATTTTATCGTGGTGCGCGTGACACAAGATGAAACTGATCCGCAAATTGTGACCGAGGTGACATTAGAAGCAGTGCTAAGCAAACGTCAGCAAACTTTACCTTGGCGCGATTTATCGGACGAAGCGCGTTGGAAAGCAGGTTGGCTTTAATCGGATTTTAAAATGCACCCCGAAGACCTTAAAAAACTTGTCAGCATGGAAATGCCGTTCGGCAAACACAAAGGCCGTATCATTGCCGACTTACCTGGCAACTATCTGAATTGGTTTGCGCGTGAGGGATTTCCACCAGGAGAGATTGGCCGATTATTGCAACTCATGCAGGAGATCGACCATAACGGCTTATCAGACTTGCTTAAGCCACTACGTCAGCGCTAGCTTTTAATTCTTAATATTTTCGAAGAAGGCCTGCACATCTGCCAAAAAGCGTGTGCGTTTAAATGGCGGTAAGCTCTGCCAAATCCGTCGACCATAAGGCTTAGAAATCAAACGCGGGTCGCAAATCATGAGTACGCCACTATCGTCCTCATCTCGAATTAATCGGCCCGCACCCTGCTTGAGCGTAATGACCGCATAAGGCAATTGATATTCCATAAAGGCATTTTTACCTTCTTCGTTCATCTTGTCGATACGCGCAGCCAGCACAGGATCATCTGGCGGAGCAAAAGGGAGTTTGTCGATAATCACGCAGGAAAGCGCTTCGCCGCGAACGTCCACACCCTCCCAAAAGCTTTGGCTTCCGACCAGCACAGCATTTCCCCGTTTGCGGAATCGTTCTAGCAATTCGCTACGTGAACTTTCGCCCTGCATCATCAATGGATATTCAATGCCATTTTGCTCAAATGCTTCTTTGAATAAAGCGTGAGTTTCGCGCATAGCTCTTAACGATGTACACAGCACAAAAGCGCGGCCGCTACTGGCTTGAATGACAGGCAACGCCACTGCCGCAACTGCAGCCGAATAGCCTGGGCTATTCGGCTCAGGCATATTTTCTGGCACATAAAACAAAGCTTGCTTGCCATAATCAAACGGGCTTTCCCAATAGCCTGTATTGGCATTACTCAAGCCCATCTGGCCGATGTAATGACTAAAATCACTTTTCACCGCGAGCGTTGCTGATGTAAAAATCCAAGCACGTGGCGAAGCATTCAGCTGCTTACCAAAACCTTCAGCAACCGATAAAGGCGTGGCGTGCAACTGAACACTTTGCGTAAACACCTCCACCCAGCGAACTAAATTGGCATTTTCGGCGGCAAGCCAGCGTTGTAACTGAACGATTAAGCCAGCACCACGTTGCCAACAATTTTCAAGTGCAGGATCGCGTGGCGCCTGAGTTTCCAATACATTGGTCAAGGCTTGAAGCTTGGCTTGCATCTCGACATAAGCAGAATCAAAGCTCTTTAAAGCGAGGGCTTTTTGCACCGGCATACGGGAGCCTTCATACGCAAACACTAGCCTAAAATCTCGGACTGATTTTTCTAAAGCATTGGCCGCTTCTTGCAAGGCAGGGCAATCTTTCGCCGTGGTTATGTACTCAGCCTCAGCATCTCGCGCCAACTCCAAAAGCTGACTAGTCGAAACATCCTCACCAAAGAATAGCCCGGCTACTTCGGGTAATTGATGGGCTTCGTCAAAAATCACAGTATTAGCTGAAGGCAATAACTCCGACACACCTTCATCGCGCAACATCACATCTGCAAAAAATAGATGATGATTCACCACCACCACATCAGCCGCTAAAGCACGTTTGCGGGCATCCATAACAAAACAATCTTTGTAAAAATTACATTCTTGCCCCATGCAATTATCACGGGTCGAGGTGACGCTAGGCCAAATGGTGGCGTTCTCTGGCACTTCGATCAACTCCGCTTTGTCGCCTGTTTTACTGTTTTCAACAAAGTTGCGAATCACGTGAACGTAATTAGCATCCTCACGTGAAACAAAACGGCCTTCGTTGGCTGAGCGCTCTAAGTGAAAATGGCACACATAATTAGCCCGTCCTTTGAGCATTTCAACCGTGACTGGCACTTTTAGCGCATCGCGCACGGCAGGCAAATCACGGTGAAACAATTGGTCTTGCAGGGTTTTGGTGCCAGTTGAAACGATGACCTTACCGCCAGAAAGTAAGGCTGGCACTAAATAAGCAAAGGTCTTGCCTGTACCGGTACCCGCTTCAGCCACCAACTGTTTGTTTTCTAGAATGGCAGTTTCAATCGCCAAAGCCATTTCGAGCTGTTGTTGGCGCGTGCGATATCCTGGGATGACCTCAGCGAGCGGCCCTTTTTCGGAAAAGATAAAATTTAATTTGGAATCTGACGCGGACAAAACTGGCTCTTAGGGTGAGGAGTGCAAAGTCGCTATTGTAATGCTTTTATGATGCGGCCTTACAGGTACAATGTTGGTAAAGATTAATTAATAGGCAAAATATGGAATATAGAAAATTAGCCAATACCGACTTGAACGTTTCCGCGATCTGCTTAGGTACGATGACCTACGGCGACCAAAACACCCAAGCCGAAGCTTTCGAGCAGCTCGATTATGCGATGGCGCAAGGCATTAACTTTATCGACACTGCGGAAATGTACCCTGTGCCGCCAAAGGCAGATACCTTCACCAAGACCGAAACCATCATTGGCCATTGGCTCAAAAATCAGCAGCGCGACAAGATTATTTTAGGCGGAAAAGTCGCTGGCCCAAGACGCGGTATGGATTGGATTCGTGGCGGTCCGCCATGCCTAGACCGCACTAATATTCGTGAAGCGATTGAAGGCTCACTCAAACGCATGCAAACGGATTACATCGACATCTACCAGTTGCATTGGCCTGAGCGCAACGTGCCAATGTTTGGCCAATATCTATTCGACCCAGCAAATGAATATGTGTCAGAAAAATTGGGCGAAGGCGAGCGCAAACAATGGGTGACGATTCGAAACCAATTAGAAACCTTAGCCGAGCTAATTAAAGAAGGAAAAGTTCGCTACATCGGTCTATCCAACGAACAGCCATGGGGCTTGATGGAGTTTTTACGGATCGCCAAAGAATATGATTTGCCTCGCGTAACCACGGTTCAAAACTGCTACAACTTACTCAATCGTGGCATGGAATTTGGCATGTCCGAAGTGCTGTTCCGCGAAAATGTTGGCTTACTTGCTTATTCACCTTTGGCATTTGGACATTTAACTGGCAAATATATTGATGACCCTGCCGCAACTGGTCGTATTACTGAGTTCCTAGGTTATTCACAGCGATACAAAAAGCCAAATGTTACGCCCGCGAGCAAATCCTATGCTGAATTAGCCCGTGCGCATGTTTTAACACCAACACAACTCGCTTTATCGTTTGTGTATCACCGATGGTTTGTCACCAGCACAATTATTGGCGCAACCAACATGACTCAACTTAAAGAAAATATCGCGGCGTGGAATACGCAGCTATCGCCAGAATTAATGCTGGAAATTGAAGGCCTGCATTTGCGGATGATGAATCCAGCGCCTTAATATTTATTGCGCAGTTTTAGTTGATAATGATTCTCATTTACTGTAAGATGAGAATCATTATCATTTACAAATTAAAGCCGCACAATGAAAAAACGTCACTCAACACCTTTTGGATTCATAACTTTTGCAGTACTAAGCGCATCAATTGGACAAGCTGATGCTGAGCCATTGAAAGTCGCTGCACTCAATATCGATAAGGTTGAGGTAGCCGCCAAGCGTATCAGCGATACAAAACCAGTCAAAGGTTACCAAGCAAAAAGATCTTCAACTGCCACAAAAACAGACACGCCGCTGATTGATGTGCCTCAATCCGTTTCTGTAGTTACCCAAGAGCAAATGAGTGACCAATCCGTTCAAAGTATGTCTGATGCTGTTCGATACGTGCCTGGTGTCACAGCATCACAAGGCGAAGGCAACCGCGATGCACTTAACTTTCGAGGAAGTGGTGTCACAACCGGCGACTTTTATTTAGATGGGATGCGTGATGATGTGCAAACCTATCGAGATTTTTACAATACAGATCGAATAGAGGTCCTCAAGGGGCCTAATGGGATGGTCTTTGGACGTGGGGCATCTGGTGGCGCGATCAATCGCGTCTCAAAGGAAGCTGGCTGGGATCCTGTTAGAGAGATTAAAGTCACTTACGGTGCTTACAACCAAAAACGTACTAGTATCGATATAGGAAATGGCATCAATGATGTAGCGGCTTTCAGACTCAATGCTGTGTATGAAGAATCGGATAGCTATCGAAGTGGTGTCAACCTAAAGCGCTATGGCGTCAACCCGACGTTCACGATCACGCCATCTGACAACACAAAAATCACGATTGGTGCAGAGTACTTTAAAGACCAACATATTGGTGACCGCGGTATTCCATCGATTGGGACTGGATTAAACAATCGCCCCTATCGCTTGGAAGACTACCAAACGTTTTATGGCAACGCGTCTTTAAGCCCAAACGAGACTGAAACAAAAGCATTAAATGCAATGATTGAACATGCTTTTAACGATAATTTCAGCATTCGAAATCGCACGCGCTATGCCAGTTACGATAAGTTTTATCAAAATGTTTATGCAAACAGCAAAGTGACCAACGATACGTTTTCTGTAGGGGCATATCGGGACGCAACCGATAGACAAAACTTGATCAATCAAACTGATTTGATTTACAAAGTGACTACTGGCGTCCTAGAGCATCAACTTTTGGTCGGCATGGAAATTGGCACCCAAAAAACCAGCAATTTAAGACTGCGTGATGCTGGAGGTACCGGTTCTGGAAATGAAAATATTGCCAACGGCGTTTCAGCACTTAATCCAACTTATTCGCAGCCGATTAATCTAAACACACCATCACGAAACCAAACCAGCGATATCGATATATTCGCAGTGTATGTGCAAGATCAAATTAAAATTAGTGATCAGTGGCAGGCGATTGTTGGCCTGCGTCACGATCAATTGAAAACGCATTATGTCGACATAAAAGGTAATAATACCATCGACGTTTCAGACAGTCTCTTATCCCCTCGTGCTGGATTAATTTTCAAACCAATCGAAAACCTGTCTATTTATGGTTCATATAGCCTTTCTTATGTACCTCGCGCTGGCGACCAACTATTGAGCTTAACGGCGACTACCAAGTCATTGCAGCCTGAAAAATTCATCAACAAAGAGCTTGGCGCTAAATACGACATCTCGCCTAATTTATCGCTCACAGCGGCCGTATATAAATTAGAACGAAAAAATGTTGCGATTATGGATCCGTTGAGCCCCACTCAAAATATCGTGATCGATGGCCAAGAAACAAAAGGCGCTGAATTTGGCGTTGCAGGGAAAATGACAGACCGCTGGAGCATGTTTGGTGGCTATAGCTATCAAGATGCAGAATTCAGCAAGACAATGACGATAGGAACCTTAACAAGCAACTCAACATACTTAGCTGGCACAACATTAGGGCAAACACCGAGCCATACATTTTCGTTATGGAACCGCTATGACTTCAATGAGAGCTGGGGAGCGGCAATAGGCGTAGTCAGCAGATCTCAAATGTACGCACTTACGCCAACCACCGCAGCAAGTACAGTGCTTCCTGGCTATGCCCGTGTAGACGCAGCTATTTTTTGGAAGCCCACATCAAAAATACAGATGCAGTTGAATGTAGAAAATTTAACGGATAAAGATTATGTGACGAGTGCACACACGAATAACAATCTTACTCCTGGGGCGCCCATAACAGCGCGTGCGACCTTGACTTATAACTTTTAAGCCTTAGTTCTTGGAATAAACTGCAAAGGCTGAGGTGGTGGCATTTGCAGGATGGGCTTACGAATCTTACCCATCACGTGCATTTCGCAAGGCTTGCAGTCGAATTTCAACGTGAATTTATCGTTGCCGTTAATCAAAGTCATCGGCTCCGCGGTGACCGTGCCTTGCACACCAATCACACCCTTAGCCTCTTTAGGGCACATGCCATGACTAAAGCGTAAACAGTGTTTGGTAATCATGAGCGGCACTTCATCTAGCTCTTGGTTTGCTTCATACGCCGCCGCAATCATTTTGACGCCATGTTTCTCATAAAAAGCACGCGCTTTTTTGTTATAAACATTGGCAAGATAGCTCAAAGTATCTTCAGGATAAACAGCTGAGGGATTAGCTGGCAGGCCTTTTTCTGGGCGCTGATAACTCGCCACCCGAACTTGCGCTAACTGTTCAATCGCATCACGTCTAAGCGCATTAATGCTTGATGCTGGCACAAACCAAGCTTGCGATAAATCCAATAAAATTGCATTCACCACAAAATCGGTACTGCCCAATTTTGCTAAATTCTCACGCAAACTGGCTTCGGATTTTTCTGCTTGTTGTGCAGGCTGCTTCTCTACTTGGCAAAGCGCCGTTGCGCTAAGTCTATCGCTATCGGTCACGGTTAATGCAAAACCATCCGGCGTTTCATAAAAATGCATTTCTACAGGAATTTTACGGGTGGCCGAATCTTTTTCCAGTAAACGCATAAAAGCGTGGTCACGATTACGATAAAGCGTCATGCCACGGCGCATATCTTCAGGCATTTCATTCGGCGTTAATCGCTTACCTTCAACGGTGTTAATGCGCATACCGACCAGCTCTTTGTGCACATCAAAGAAACACAAGCCGTCGCCGTTATGAAGCTCGATTTGGCTATCTACTTCAAAAGAATCTTTAGCCACTTTAGTGACTCTGCCTACTTCTTCACCCGAGAACTTAGGGGTATCAAACGCGCCAATATCATCTTGACGACCATTGACAAAATAATCTGTGGCACTGCGGTTAAAGGTTTTCTCAGGCTGGGGCGTAAAGCTAAAAGTGGTAAGACCAGATGAAGTTTTTGCGTATTCTGGCATATCGAGCAAAATCTCATCCAACAACTGACGATAATGGGCGGTGGCATTCTTTACGTAGGGTAAATCTTTATAGCGCCCTTCAATTTTGAAAGAGCTAATCCCCGCCCCAATTAAAGCCCGCAAATTTGCACTTTGGTCATTATCTTTCATGGATAAATAATGCTTGTCGTTACCTATCACACGGCCTTGGGAATCTTCTAAACGATAAGGCAAACGGCACTCTTGTGAACACTCGCCACGATTAGCGCTTCGGCCAGTGTGGGCATGGCTAATAAAGCATTGCCCACTAAACGCCACACATAAAGCACCGTGGACAAAAAATTCTAAATGACAGGTTGTTGCATCAGCAATTTGCTGAATAGTTTTTAAATCCAGCTCACGCGCCAACACAATTTGTGAGAAGCCAACTTGATCTAAAAACTTGGCTTTTTCAACGGTGCGAATATCGGTTTGCGTACTTGCGTGAAGCTGAATAGGCGGCAAATCCATTTCCAACAGGCCCATGTCTTGAACAATCAGCGAATCGACGCCCGCATCGTAAAGCTGATAAACAATCTCGCGCGCACCTTCTAATTCATTGTCATGAAAAATAGTATTAAGCGCTACAAATACTTCAGCATTAAAACGATGAGCGTGTGTCACTAACCTAGCAATATCTTCAACTGTATTTAGTGCTTTAGCGCGCGCACCATAAGCTGGACCACCAATATAAACTGCATCTGCGCCATGGTTAATCGCCTCAATACCAAATTCGGCATTTTTAGCTGGTGAAAGAAGTTCGAGATGACGGCGCGAAGTTTTCATGAGTAGTGCTGTAAAAAAGATGTGGGCACTATAGCATTTATCGGCACAGGCTTCACCCTTGCCATGTCTAGCCCAAACACGGGACGATTAGGAAAAATCACAGCTTCGTTTTATAATATCTTAATGATAAATTTGAAAAAAACATCATGTGCTGTTGCGTTTAGCCTTTTGCTAGGGGCGTCTAATTTCGCCTTTGCATTTGATTTTCCATTTTTATCGTCAAGCAACGATGACACCAATGCCGCATCAAATACAGCACAAGAAACCGAATCAAACAACTCTTGGACAAGCACCGCACAGGAAATTATCTTACACGCGCTTAGCCAAACCGGCGTGAAGTACAAATATGGCGGCATCAGCCCGGATGCTGGTTTTGATTGCAGTGGCTTTGTCCGATATGTCTTTAAAGAAGCGGCTAACTTAACGTTGCCCCATGGCGCTCGTGCGATGAGCCAAGTTGGTCAAAATGTAACCGAAAAAGAATTAAAGCCTGGCGACTTGGTGTTTTTTAACACCATGAAATCCGTTTATTCCCATGTTGGCATTTACGTTGGCAACAATCGTTTTATTCATTCCCCAAGTGCGGGGAGTAGCATTAGCGTAGCAGACATGAATGACAGCTATTGGTCAAAACGCTTCACTGGCGCTCGTCGCGTAGATGCAAAAGAACTGGCGAGCACACAGCTAGTAAACCAACTAAACAAGCCACCCGCCAAATAATTTATTCGGCTTTACGGTCGCTATGCCCTAAGTGTCTTTCTGGGTCAATGACATCGCGCACTAATTGCTTCAACTCTTTGGATTCTGGGAAGCGACCCGTTTCTTTGCGCGAGTAAATCACCGCGCCATTTAATCTCACCTCAAAAATACCACCAGTTCCAGGAACTAGCGCAACACTTGAAATGTCTGTGTTAAAAGTCGTCAGAAGTTCTTGTGCCATCCAACCGGCTCTTAGTAACCAATGACATTGCGTACAGTATTCGATTTCGATTTTCTTAACTGCGTTTTCCATGTGACCTTTGTGTATAAAAGTACTTAAACACATGTTATTTCAATTGGTTTAAATAGCGCAACACGATATTATCTCAATCATCATTTTCGAGCTCTCTTTACTGAGGGTTTGTAATTTACTATTTAGTGAAGGAATTTTTATTTCATGCGTACAAAATTAGAAAAAATTAGCTTAGTGGTCATAGGTGCAGTTTTAGGTGTCAGCTTAAGCCTGAATTATCCAGCAGTCGCCGAAAAAGAAACTAAACCTCAATTACCGCTTGACGAGCTTCGCACCTTCGCTGAAATTTACGGAAAAATTAAAAGCGACTATGTCGAAACAGTGCCCGATAAAAAATTAATCAATGAAGCGATTAACGGCATGCTGACAGGGTTAGATCCTCACTCATCATTCTTAGACGTTGATGGCTACAAGGATTTGCAAGCAGGGACACAAGGCGAATTTGGTGGCTTGGGTCTTGAAGTTGGCATGGAAGATGGTCTAGTCAAAGTAGTGTCTCCAATCGAAGACTCTCCTGCTTTCAAAGCGGGTGTGAAATCTGGCGATCTCATCATGCAACTCGATGATAAATTAGTGAAAGGAATGACCCTAAATGATGCTGTTAAGCTCATGCGTGGCAAACCAAATACCCTAATCAAATTGACTATTTTACGTAAAGGTGAAATCAAACCACTTTACATCACACTAACGCGTGCAATCATCAAAACACAAAGTGTTAAGTACAAATTGCCTGAGCCTGGCTATGCATACCTTCGTGTAACGCAATTCCAAGAACACTCAGCTGAAGATTTAGCGAAAGCAATTAAAACCCTACGTGAACAAAACAAAGCGCCATTAAAAGGCTTAGTGCTTGATTTGCGTAACAACCCAGGTGGCTTAATTACAGCGGCAGTAGGCATTACTTCTGCATTTGTGCCGAAAGATGCGCTTGTTGTTTATACGGAAGGACGAACAGAAGACGCGAAAATGCGTTTAACTGCCAATGCCGCAAACTACTCTCGTGGCGGCGAAGCTGGTGACTTCTTGAAGGACTTGCCTGCGGATATCAAAACTGTAGCAATGGTAGTGTTGATTAATGGCGGATCAGCTTCAGCCTCAGAAATTGTGTCTGGCGCATTGCAAGACCACAAACGTGCAGTGATCATGGGCACACAAAGTTTTGGTAAAGGCTCGGTACAAACCATCCTGCCAATGAATAACGGCACAGCGATCAAGCTGACAACTGCTCGCTACTTCACGCCAAACGGCCGTTCCATTCAAGCTAAAGGCATCGTGCCAGACATCATTGTAGAAGATGCAACAGTGAGTACAGCTGATCAAGGAATGAACCTACGTGAAGCAGATTTAAGCAATCACTTGTCGAATCCTAAAGACGCGGAAGCACCAGCAAAAGAAACACCAAAACCGCCTACAGTGAAAAAAGACGACAAACAGTCTGCTGATAAAGCACCAATGGAAGCTGGCACTAAAACTGACTACCAATTTATGCAAGCAGTTAACTTGCTCAAGGGTATAGATATTTTAGCACCGAGCAAGAAGTAAACATGCTTCATAAGGGTAAGCCTTGCTTACCCTTATGATTGATTTATCAAGATTTCAACTGGTGAAAAGCGATGCTAGACCGATTTATTATCGAATTCGATAAAGGCTTAAAAACTTTAGCGGCAACTGCTCACAGCGTTCGCCCGTATCCAGATCAAAATTTCTCACTATCAACAGAATTAAACTCAACAGAGAAGCGCCACGCAGCTGCACTAATGCGGATAAATCACTGTGGTGAGGTATGTGCTCAGGCACTTTATAACGGTCAAGCACTGACAACTAAAAATCCTCAGACTGTGCGCGCTTTGGAGCAAGCATCAAAAGAAGAAACTGAGCATTTAGCCTGGTGTGAGAGACGCATCCAGGAACTTGGAGGACGCACCAGCTTGCTAAATCCAATTTGGTATGTGAGTTCCTTCACCCTAGGCGCTATTGCTGGGGCACTGGGTGACAAATGGAATTTAGGTTTCTTGGCAGAAACAGAGCGCCAAGTCGGGGTGCATCTCAATCAACATTTAGATGCGTTACCTGCTAACGACGACAAAAGCCGCGCCATTCTGGAACAAATGAAAATAGACGAAGCCGAGCATGCAGCCACTGCGATACACTTAGGTGGGGCAGAATTACCAAGCCCCATTAAAGCGGCGATGCAAGGCATGTCAAAAGTCATGACTTCAACTACGTACCATCTATAAACCAATCTAAAAAAGAAAGCGCAAGCAAAGACCCATGAAGAAATTTAGCGAAATTTTAGCCAGTTTAGAAAACAGCGATCACATTCAAAAAATTGAATTAGCTAAAGCTGATGGTTCAAATGCAGGCTTGATTGAAAACAAACCCGGCAGCCAAGGCTCGGTGAAAGTTTACCATCACTTATTCAAAAAATGGGGCAACATCAATAAAGATGCTGCAAAAGATGGCTTGAAAATTTATGCAGAACACACGCAAGATGCGGAAGAAAATCCAGGTAAGCACCCAAATATAGATCGACTATTTGAAGTGATTGAAACAGGCGATGTGCTGACTGTTTCAATCATCGAAGCAAAAAACTAAGACCTATTCAGTCTCTTTAATCTCAAAGCTGTGGGTCATTTCCGCAGCCTTGCCGAGCATAATAGAGGCTGAGCAATACTTCTCAGCAGACAAATTCACCGCGCGCTCTACTTGAACAGAATTAAGATTTTTCCCTGTGACCACAAAGTGCGCGTGAATTTTAGTAAATACCTTTGGAATTTCATCCGCACGCTCAGCCGTAATTTCAGCAACGCAATTGGTAATTGGCTGACGTGATTTTTGCAGAATCGTCACCACATCAATCGAAGAACATCCACCCATGGCAACAAGCAACATTTCCATTGGGCGCATGCCAAGATTGCGTCCGCCAATCTCTGGCGAACCATCCATGATGACTGCATGACTACTTTCTGTTTCGCCCATAAAACAGACGTCTTCCACCCACTTAATTCTTACTTTCATTGCGCTGCCTTTGTCAAAATTTAATGACTGCCTTTGCTTTTACTTGATGCAGAGCAATTATTTAATTCCAAGTAACTCAACATCAAAAATCAATGTTGCATTTGGCGGAATCACACTACCTGCACCGTGAACGCCATAGCCCATGTTTGGCGGGATGATTAAGGTACGTTTACCGCCCACTTTCATGCCAGCAAAGCCTTCATCCCAACCTTGAATCACTTGGCCGCCACCTAAGAAAAATACAAATGGCTCATGACGATCAAGTGAACTATCAAATTTAGTGCCTTTACCATCAGCTTTGCTTGGGTCGTAAAGCCAGCCTGTGTAATGCACGGTAACGTTGAAGCCAGCTTCCGCTTCACGGCCTTCACCAACGACCGTGTCATTTTTGACGAGTTCTGTGATGTTTTGTGTCATTGCAGTTTCCTTATTTGTTGTTTTTGAATCAGCTTTACAGCCTGTGATAGCGAGCATGGCAATCATTAAAGCGCTTGCCATTAAAGTACTTTTTTTCATATTGTGCTCCAAAATAAAAATCTTAATTATCATACCCGACTTACAAGATCAGATTCAATCAAACTGACTTGATTCACGGGGGATACAAGGATTTACTCCTGTTGATATACCCAGTTTAACAGCGCGTCTTGAGCGGGCCGAGTGGCTTCAGACCTTGACCCATTTGCAACAAATACCACCGACCAATAGCGGCCCTTTGCATCGAGCACATATCCTGCGAGACTTCTTACATTTTCAAGGGAGCCTGTTTTTAAGTGGGCGCGTCCGAACACCCCACCATCTTTTCGTTTGCTTAACGAACCATCCACTCCGTAGATAGGTAAAGAAGCAGTAAGTTCAGCCATCACTGGGCTTCGGAAAGCATCGCTCAGTAAAGCGCCCAAATGGCTTGCACTGATACGCTCAACCCTTGAGAGCCCGGCACCGTTTTCAAGCACTAACTCAGCAAAGTTAAACCCTTTATTTTGTAACCAAGTCTTCAGCACAACTTCACTCTTTGCGATAGAAGCAACTTGTGATGAATCATTCAAACGACTTAAGTTTAAATATAAAGCGCGTGCCATCACGTTGTTACTGACTTTGTTCATATCTCGCAACATTTCTGCTAGCGTTGGCGAGGTGTGTTCCATGAGTAAAATTGCACTATCTGGCACACTCACAATTCGGGCTTGCGTTTTATCTGCCAGAGCCCAACGTCCACCAACCTGCTCCCAAGCACTATGAAAAAGCTCACCAACGTATTCAGTGCCCTGCCAATTCACATCTAGATACTTTTCACCACAACTCACAGTATAATCACCTCGAAGATTCAGCACTCGTCCTTCACGCTTAATTTGCAGGCTACTCTTCCAATCCCCACACTCGCCTAACACTGGCTTAATATCTGCACGTTTAACCAGCCACTGCCAACTTGGGTAAGCCACCACTGTGATTTTTTCGCTACCTGGAATGAGTTGCAATCTAATGGCCTGCTGATTCACCATTAAGGCTTCTGCTGGCGCGTTGTAGGCACGAGTGGGTTTACCATCAAACGCTGCCGCATCAAAATTTTGTGGCGCATAAGCGCTGTTATCCAAATGAATCTCGCAACAGATTTCATCCAAGGCATACTTTTGTTTTAGCTCACTGGCCGCTTCAATTAAATGGGCAGTATTTAAGGCGGGGTCACCTGAACCCTTAATCCAAATCCCGCCTTGCAACTTGCCTTCTTGTGGCTGACTTAAGCTATAAAATTGTGTTTTCCAACGATAAGATGGGCCAAGTAAATCGAGCGCCGCATAGCTAGTCACTAACTTCATTACGGATGCTGGATTGCGCGGCAAATCAGATTGGTAAGCCAATAATGCTTGCGGGGCATCTACCCGCTGAACATAAATACTGACATTTTCTAGCGGCACATTTTCCGCCTGAAGTGCTTGAACAACAGGCGCAGGTAATTGCACATTTTGTGCAAAAGCAAGCTCACAAAAAAACGCCAATGAAACAGCAAGCATTAAGCGCATGCCAGCACCACTTGCTTAGTCGTCTTCAGCATAAAATCGATTTCATCTTGGCTGATCACATATGGCGGCATCCAATAAACGGTATTGCCAATTGGTCTAAGCAACAAGCCCTCAGCCAATGCCTGCTGATAAAAGTGCTGTTGGAATTGCTTATTCTTTGTTTGCACATCAAATGCCCAGACCATGCCTTGATTACGAACATTTGTCATTGGCAAGTCATTCCATGTGCTTATTTGACCGCTAATGTAAGCCGTTTTTGCTTGGTTTTTACTCAGCACATCATCTTGCTCAAAAATTGCTAACGTGGCTAAGGCCGCACTACATGCCAAGGCATTGCCTGTATAACTGTGCGAATGTAAAAAGCCGCGTGCGACACTATCATCATAAAAGGCCTGATAAATCTCATCGCTTGTCAGCGTCACTGACAATGGCAAATAGCCGCCCGTAATGCCTTTTGAAAGACAAATAAAATCTGGCTTGATATTGGCATGTTCGCAGGCAAACATCGTCCCTGTGCGACCAAAACCCACGGCAATTTCATCGGCAATTAAATGGACTTGATATTGCGTGCAAATTTCTCGTGCACGTTTTAGATAAGCAGGGTGATACATCCCCATGCCAGACGCACACTGAATCATTGGCTCGATAATAAAAGCGGCAATTTCAGCATGATGTTGTTTTAGATATGCATCTAAAAAATCAGCACAGCGACTCGCATAAGCCTCCGCACTCTCACCAGCCTCAGCCAAACGCGCATCTGGTGATGGCATTTGCGCACTCTGGCGCAACAATGACGCATAAGTATCTTTAAAAATCGCGACATCGGTCACCGATAAAGCACCAATAGTTTCACCGTGATAACTATTTTGCAGACTTAAAAACTGACTCTTTTGTGGCTGACCAATATTGCGCCAATAATGAAAGCTCATTTTGAGCGCTATTTCAGTGGCAGACGCACCATCTGAAGCATAGAAGCAATGCCCCAATTCCGTTAAGGCAGCTAGCTTTTCAGACAACTGCACGACAGGCTCATGCGTGAAGCCGGCCAACATAACGTGCTCTAGTGTATTTAACTGTTCAGTAATTGCGGCTTTAATGCGCGGCTCGTTATGCCCAAACAAATTCACCCACCAAGAGCTCACGCCATCTAAATAAGGCTTACCCTCAAAATCTTTGAGCCAAACGCCATCGCCGCTAGCAATGGGTAAAAGCGGCAGGGTTTCGTGTGCTTTCATTTGTGTGCACGGATGCCACACAGACTTTAAACTACGGTTGAGTAAATCTTTATTTTTCACTAATGTAAAACCTGTGATGAAGTCACTGGTGGCGTAATAAAGTGACTACTTTGCACACCAATATCCCAAGCGGCCTCTTTACTGGCCAATTGCAACATGTTGCCGAAGGCAGTCTTGAGTTCGGCATTAAAAGCAATTTGCGCGTTAATGCCATCTTTAGCGCTAAACTCAAGCACGAATTGTTTGACGTTATCGGTCAATACTTTGCAAGCAATCGCCAGCATGGGCGCCACTAAGCGAGCGCTTCGATTAGATTGATATTGCGTACTGAAATCTAAATTTTGCGTGGAAGTTTTCATTAACGCTTCGGAAGTAATTGAAGAGGCAGACATCAGCTTTCCACTAACTGCATCCAAGCCACCTTGCGCATTCATCACCACAGCATGCATATAAGAACCAACTTCCTCCTGACTGCCCTGCAACCAAGCAGAAATGGACTTAGCGATGCGACGGGTAATCCAAATCGCAAGCTCGGTATTGTCAGACAAGCCAACCTTAAATAATAAACGGTCTTGCTCAGCATCAAATGCTAAAATCAATTGCTCTATGACTGCTGGTGGTGAACCAGCTTGACCAACGATTTCACTCACAATAAGTGTCCTTAAAACTCAAACGATCAATATTGTTATTATCGCTGATTGTGTTGAATTTACTTATAGATTTTATTTACCCAAATTTTTATTACAAAAATTTCATCCTCGCTCTTGAAATAAAAATCCCCGCCCCAAAGTATTAGCAGTCGATGGACAGGAGTGCTAAAATGCATTCCAAGATTTTTGTTATTCGTTATTTATTCAATTATTAAGGAGTTCGTTTATGAAAATTCGTCCTTTACACGATCGCGTGATCGTTAAGCGTTTAGAAGAAGTGCGTACTACTGCATCTGGTATCGTAATCCCAGACACCGCTACTGAAAAACCAGACCAAGGCGAAGTTGTTGCTGTAGGCCCAGGTAAGAAAGATGACAACGGCAAAGTGATTGCACTTGACGTTAAAGTTGGTGACAAAGTGTTATTCGGCAAATACGCTGGCCAGACTGTAAAAGTTGGCGGCGATGAATTGTTAGTGATGCGTGAAGAAGACTTGATGGGTGTTGTAGAGGCTTAATTGCCCGACCCCCTTAAACTTCAAATCGAAGCAAAGCTTTGAATTTAAGCATTAAAGAATTTTTAGTAATTAATTAAGTAATTTAGGAGATTTAAGATGGCTGCTAAAGACGTAAGATTTGGTGATGACGTTCGCCAAAAAATGGTGAATGGTGTAAATATTTTAGCTAATGCAGTGCGCGTAACTTTGGGCCCTAAAGGCCGTAACGTAGTTTTAGAGCGTTCATATGGCTCTCCAACCATCACTAAAGATGGTGTGTCTGTTGCTAAAGAAATCGAATTGAAAGACAAGTTCGAAAACATGGGTGCGCAACTGGTTAAAGAAGTTGCAAGCAAAACGAATGACATCGCTGGTGATGGCACAACAACTGCAACAGTTTTAGCACAAGCGATCATCCGCGAAGGCATGAAGTCTGTTGCTGCTGGTATGAACCCAATGGATTTGAAACGTGGTATCGACAAAGCAGTTGAAGCTGCTGTTGCTGACCTTAAAAAACAATCTGTTGCATGTACAACTAGCGCACAAATCGCACAAGTTGGTTCTATCTCAGCTAACTCAGATGCTTCAGTTGGCCAAATTATTGCTGATGCAATGGACAAAGTGGGCAAAGAAGGCGTGATTACGGTTGAAGACGGTTCAGGCTTACAAAATGAACTAGACGTGGTTGAGGGTATGCAATTCGACCGTGGTTACTTATCACCATACTTCATCAACAACCAAGAACGTCAAATCGCATTGATGGACAATCCATTCGTGCTTTTATACGACAAGAAAATCTCAAACATCCGTGATTTGCTACCAGCACTTGAACAAGTGGCTAAAGCAGGTCGTCCATTGTTGATTATTGCTGAAGATATCGACGGCGAAGCATTAGCAACATTGGTGGTGAACAACATCCGTGGCATCTTGAAAACTTGTGCTGTTAAGGCGCCTGGTTTCGGTGACCGTCGTAAAGCCATGTTAGAAGATATCGCTATCTTGACTGGCGGTACTGTGATTGCTGAAGAATTAGGTTTGAAACTTGAAAACATCAAGCTAGAAGACCTAGGCCAAGCTAAACGTATCGAAGTAGGTAAAGAAAATACCATCATCATCGACGGTGCTGGCGTTGAAGACAACATTAAAGCGCGTATCGACCAAGTGAAGAAACAAGCTGAAGATGCAACAAGCGATTACGACCGTGAAAAATTGCAAGAACGTGTTGCAAAACTAGCTGGCGGCGTTGCTGTGATTAAAGTTGGCGCGACTACTGAAATCGAAATGAAAGAGAAAAAAGCACGTGTGGAAGATGCATTACACGCAACACGCGCAGCGGTTGAAGAAGGCATTGTTGCTGGCGGTGGGGTAGCGTTGATTCGCGCTCGTGACGCAATTGCTAAAGTTAAAGGCGAAAACCACGACCAAGACGCAGGTGTGAAGATTGTATTGCGCGCTGTTGAAGAGCCACTACGTCAAATCGTTCAAAACGCTGGCTGTGAACCATCAGTAGTAGTTAACAACGTAGCGGCTGGTAAAGGCAACTATGGCTACAACGCTGCTAACGAAACATACGGTGATATGGTTGAAATGGGCGTGCTAGATCCAACTAAAGTAACGCGTTCTGCATTGCAAAACGCTGCTTCAGTGGCTGGCTTAATGCTCACAACAGACTGCATGATTGCTGAACTACCGAAAGATGACGCACCAGCAATGGGTGGTGGTGATATGGGCGGTATGGGTGGTATGGGCGGTATGATGTAATCCTTGCTTGCTTAAGCATCGAAATAAAAAACCCGCTTCGGCGGGTTTTTTTATGTTAACTATGTGAACTATTGTCTAGATTCTGAAAAGCCAGTTAATAGCTAAAGCGATTTGTTTTGCGCCAAAAAAAAGCCCCAACTAAGGGGATCAGTCGGGGCGAAATGCCTTTAAAGGCGCCACGCTCAGGGAGGGAAGCGTGGGACTGTGAGTTGATAGTTCGGTGACTTAAAAAATCATAGAACGCTCAACATCACCATCACACTTGTAAAGACCCACGATACCTGAGCAAAGTTCAAGACTATTTAATCTCTTTTAAGTTGTTCTCGAAGCAGCGCCGACCTGCGATAATCTCACCATGACCACATCAAACGCATCTCAAGACTCACTCCTTAGCGGGCTCAACGATAAGCAATTAGAAGCTGTGACTTTGCCGCATCAGTCTGCGCTGATTTTAGCAGGTGCTGGCAGTGGTAAAACACGCGTGCTCACTACGCGTATCGCATGGCTTATTCAAACCGGGCAGGTTTCACCCACTGGTTTATTAGCGGTAACATTTACTAATAAAGCAGCCAAAGAAATGCTCACAAGGCTCACCACTATGTTGCCGATTAATACGCGCGGCATGTGGGTTGGTACTTTTCACGGGCTATGCAATCGTCTATTAAGAGCCCACCACCGTGAAGCTTTGTTACCTGCTACTTTCCAGATTCTAGATTCTGCCGATCAGCTTTCCGCGATTAAGCGTCTGATGAAGGTCATGAATGTTGACGATGAAAAATTCCCACCAAAACAGGTGATGGGATATATCAATAGCTGTAAAGAAGAAGGGCTGCGTGCCCACAGCGTAGATGCTTACGATCCACATTCACAGCGTATGCGTGAGATTTTTGAAGAATACGATAAGCAATGTCAACGCGAAGGCGTGGTGGATTTTGCGGAGTTATTGTTGCGTTGCTATGAGCTACTTAGCAGTGACACAAACATTCGTCAGCATTACCAAGCGCGTTTTAAATACATCTTAGTGGATGAGTTTCAGGACACCAACAAACTGCAATATATGTGGCTCAAGTTATTTGCTTGCATTGGCAAAGAAGAGCCCAACAACTGTATTTTTGCTGTGGGTGATGATGACCAATCGATTTACGCTTTTCGCGGGGCGCGGGTGGGGAATATGCGTGATTTTGAAGTGGACTTTAAAGTACAAAACATCGTCAAACTTGAAGAAAACTATCGCTCTCACAGCAATATTTTGGATGCAGCCAATGCCATTATTTCAAATAATAAAAACCGTTTAGGTAAGAACTTATGGACGTCGGCTGGCGCTGGCGAACCAGTTCGCGTATACCAGGCGTATAACGATATAGACGAAGCGAGCTTTATTGTTGATGAAGTGAAAATGCTACACAACGATGGATGGAGGCTCAATGACATCGCACTGCTTTATCGCTCAAACGCCCAATCTCGTGTGATTGAACATGCGCTTTTCTCAAACAACATTCCATATCGCGTGTACGGCGGTTTACGCTTTTTTGAACGCGCCGAAATCAAACATGCGATGGCGTATTTACGCCTGATTAATAATCCAGAAGACGATGTCGCTTTATTACGGGTGATTAATTTCCCAACTCGAGGTATTGGTGCGCGAAGCTTGGAACAACTTCAAGAAAGCGCCCGTGCGCAAGATTGTAGCCTGTGGCAAGCTGCCATTAACAAAGTCGGAAATGGTCGCCCAGGTAAAGGCCTGGAAGGTTTTGTAGCGCTTATTAAGCAAATGCAAGACGATGCAAAAGGCTTAACGCTCAAAGAAATGACTGAGATTGCGACCACGATGTCTGGCCTCAAAAACTTCTATCAGCTAGAAAAAGAAGGCGAAGACCGTATTGCCAACTTGGATGAGCTGATTAATGCTGCCGTAAGTTTTATGAATAATAATAGTGGTGCCTTAGAAGACAACAGCAACGGCCTCACGGAGTTTTTAACTCACGCCAGCCTTGAGGCAGGTGAACACCAGGCCGATGTAGGCGCTGATGCACTTCAAATGATGACTGTCCATGCAGCTAAGGGCTTAGAGTTTAAAGCCGTATTTATTAGCGGCTTGGAGGAAGGCTTATGCCCACATGAAAATAGCTTGTACGAAAATAACGGCTTAGAAGAAGAACGCAGATTAATGTATGTGGCAGTAACCCGCGCAAGACAACGACTTTACTTAAGCCACGCACAAAGCCGCATGTTGCATGGACAAATTCGTTACGGTATTGCGTCACGCTTTTTAGATGAGATTCCTGTTGCTTTATTGAAACGCTTAAACAGCAAACCAGCACCAAAACCAAGCATATCCAGTCATTATGACAACAGCTATCAAAGCGCGCCAACAGCGAGCATTAGCGATGCAATGCCTTGGAAGATAGGCCAAGCCGTTTCCCATGCTAAATTTGGGCAAGGCGTGGTGGTGAGCTATGAGGGAAATGCCAGCGATATGCGCATCCAAATTAACTTTGGACGCGAAGGGCTTAAATGGCTGGCAATGGAGTATGCGAAACTAGAGAAAGTCTAAAAGAAACCTAAACAAAACCAAGCTAGGCCCTAGTTTCGCAAGAAAGCTTTGAAAATTAACGCTTAGCTAACGAAATCTTCGCCTTTTTTGTAATACATAGATAAGAAGCTGAAATATTGGATGGAGAACAAGAAGGCTGTTGCCATCAGTGATACAAACATAATCAGCATCATGCCTAAAAACGCAGCAATCCCTTTCGCGAAAATAGCGATCACACCAATCAAAAGACCAAGCACTAACATGACGCCCACAACCGCCAAGGTTAGGGTGACCCAAGCAGTAATTAATGCTGTGATATTGTGTAAGGCGGCCCAAACACTATGCCCAATAGACTTAAATACTGAATATTGATGATAAGAAATCAACAGCGGAGAGTACCAAGTGGCTAATAAAAGTGGCACTTGCAAGATCAACAACTTAAGCATTAACCACCAAAAACCAATAGGCATCACCTCTTTATCCATCTGCTGGATATCCATCGATTGAATGTCGGCTTCTGTAAGTGCAATCATGATTAAACGATAGACAAAGAAAACCACCCCCAAGAAAATTAACTGTTTAGCGTGTGGCTTCACTCGATGAAAAATTTCTGTGACTGCGGTCATTCTTTCGGCATGCGTTTCGCGACAAACACCAATCACGACCGAAGTGAAAATTGGCCAGCTAAAAGTTAACGCCAAACCCAAAAAACCAACAAAAAACAAGATAATGATTGAGCCATGTGCTTGGTTAATTTGCTCAATAATCCCGAGCACTAGAATGGGTAAGAACTGAAAAAATACAAGATAGAGGGAAGACAAGCCCATCCATTTAGCAGGATGTTGTTTGAAGAGCGCCAAACTATTTGTCACCCAGCTAAAACCTAGTTTCACTTTTGATCTAAACGTCATATTTTTTCCAATTTCAATCTATTAAATCCACATCGCTGAAATTTCAGCTGAATGTTTGATGCCCCATTGTAATATTTTCTGGAAGTGCTGCGGGTCTTTCGCATGCGTCAACTCACCCGCTTGAGGAAAGTGCTTGTCCTTTAAGCGCGATAACCAAAAACGCAAAGCAGCAATCGGCAACATACTTGGCCAAGCAGAATGCTCTGCCTGTGTGAAAGGCCTGATAGTATGATAAGCCTTTAGTAATGCAACAACGCGATTGGCATCCAAAGAGCCAGCCGCATTCACGCACCAGTCATTGACTGAAATTGCCACATCGTAAAGGTAAGCACCACGACAAGCATAGTAAAAATCAATCACACCGCCAATTTCATCCCCATCAAACAACACATTATCTCGGAACAAGTCGGCGTGAATAACGCCTTGAGGCAAAGCGTTTATATCTAAGTCAGCTTGTCGACGCATGGTCTGGGTCATCATCGCTTGATCATCCGCGTTCAATAAATCGAACACCTTTTTAGCGGTTGCTTCACGCCAAACCACATCGCGAGAATCGTGATTGTTACCAGTAAAGCTTGCGCCAGCCACATGCATATTGGCGAGGACACGCCCAAGCTCAGCGCACTGAGCAACTGATGGCTCGCTAAGATCTCGACCACGCAAGCAAGTCACCAAAGCGGCTGGTTTGCCATTTAACTCATACAGCTGAACACCATCTAAACGCATGACAGGATGAGGACACGGCACGCCACGCTCAGCCAAATGGGTCATCAAGCTTAAGAAGTAAGGCAACTCTTCAGCACTGTGCTCTTCAAACAGCGTCAGCACATAGCGGCCTTGGGTAGTCGTCACAAAATAATTGGTATTGGAGATGCCTGATGAAATACCTTGTAGCTCTAGCAAATCCCCTAATGGATATGCGCTGAGCCAAGGAATGAGTTCGTCTTCAGAGACGGTGGTAAATACGGACATAACAGCTTTGCGTTAAATGCTTTTGGTTAAATGTTTCAAATTAAACAGGCGTGTTCAATTGAAATAATACAAACGCGCCATGTGGCATACATTTAAAATCTAAAAATCACCCATTTAGGAATCACTAAAGGTGCCGCAGGGCCGTCATATTTTGACCATCCACCCTCTTGGTCCTGCTTCATTAAGTAATATGGCTTGCCATGCGCTGGCGTCACTTTTTGCATATAAAGTTCACCATTCATGCGGTATTCCTCGAATGTGGTTTCACCTTTTTTTACAATTGTAATTTCTGGCGTATCGGTGGGACTTGATTCAGTCACCGCCGGCGGCGGCATAGCTTCTGGCAGTGGCTCCAAATCTGAGGGCACAGGCTTTTTATCTGCCGCTTGTGCAGTTAAGTGAGAGATTGGTAAAACGAACGCTAAAAGCAAAAACACATGGTGAATACGCATATTATTCCCGCGCTTAGTACGCAAAAATTTAAACAAATTTCATTCTATCAAAAAGCCATGCTTGTCGGTAAAGCGTTTTCATCCTACAAATAAAGCTGGGTCTTCCGTTCAGCCGCAGAAAGCTCAAAGCCTCGTGTTTCGTAATGCTTAAATATCGCGGCGACGACTTCATGCGGATCATCAATGACTTGGATTAAGTCCATATCATCGGCCTCAATCATGACTTCTGGGATCAGCGTTTTACAAAACCAATCAACTAAACCGCCCCAAAATTTTGAGCCCACCAAAATAATTGGAATTCGGCGTGATTTTCCTGTTTGTACCAAAGTCATCGCTTCTAGTAGCTCATCCAGCGTACCAAAACCCCCAGGCATCACCACATAGGCAGATGCGTATTTCACAAACATAACTTTGCGCATAAAGAAATGCTTAAAATCCAGACTGATGTCTTGATAAGGATTGCTGGTTTGCTCATGTGGCAAATTAATATTGAGCCCAACACTTGGAGATATACCGGGATGCGCGCCTTTATTAGCCGCTTCCATGATGCCTGGACCACCCCCCGATATGACTGTAAAACCTGCATCGGAAAGTAGCCGTGCTATTTTTTCAGCTAGTAAATAATCAGCGTGCTTTGGTTTCGTGCGAGCACTGCCAAAAATAGAAACGGCTGGTGTGATTTCTTTCAGGCTTTCCGTTGCACCGACGAATTCTGCCATAATCTCAAATGCGTGCCAGGATTCGTTTGCTGTTTGATGGTCGCCCTGAAAATCAGGATCAGCGATTTTTGGTACTTTTTTTGTAACAGACATAATGTAGACCCAAATATGAAAACATTGTTGTTAGTGGATGGTTCATCCTACCTTTATCGCGCGTTTCACGCCATGCCAGATTTACGCAATCGGCAAAACGAGCCGACGGGCGCGATTCAGGGCGTCCTCAATATGTTAAGACGCTTACATAAAGAATACCCAGCAGATTATAGCGCGTGTATTTTTGATGCAAAAGGCAAAACTTTTCGAGACGATATTTATCCAGAATACAAAGCCAATCGCGCTTCTATGCCCGATGATTTGCGCGCTCAAGTTGCGCCACTACATGAAGCAATCAAAGCCATGGGGTGGCCATTAATAATGGAAGAAGGCGTTGAGGCGGATGACGTCATCGGCGCACTTGCCAAACAGGCTGAACGCGAAGGAATTCGTGTGATTATTTCAACCGGTGATAAAGATATCGCCCAACTTGTGAATGAACACGTCACCATTGTGAACACCATGAGCAATGAAGTGCTCGATATTGCAGGCGTCACTAATAAATTTGGCCTGCCGCCAGAGCGCATTGTAGATTACCTGATTTTAATAGGCGACACTTCGGACAACGTGCCCGGCGTTGAAAAAGTAGGCCCTAAAACTGCTGTTAAATGGCTTACCCAATACGGCACGCTAGAAAATATTGTTGCGAATGCGGACAACATTTCGGGTGTGGTTGGCGAGAATTTACGCAAAGCCCTTCCTTGGCTTCCTACTGCGCGTAAGCTGATTACTATTCGATGCGATGTTGGCATTCAAGAATCATTAAGCGACCTCGCTCCAAGGGCAGTGGATAAAAATAAGCTCGCAGAGTTGTTTGAACACTTTGATTTCAAATCTTGGCGCCGTGAGTTAGATGCCATGGGCGGCGAACCGATTAGAACCGCACCGCTCATCATGCCGACCAGCAGCGATGATTTGTTCGCACCCACCAGCGAAACTATTAATACACCCCCAACAGAAACGACTGTTGATTACACCCCAATCACCACCCGCAATTATGCAACCATTTTGAGTGAAGCTGATTTAGATGTTTGGCTCGAAAAAATTAACCAAGCTAAACTAGTTTGCTTTGATACCGAAACAACCTCACTAGACCCGATGACCGCAAAAATCGTTGGTATGTCATTTAGTGTTGAAGCTGGAACAGGTGATTATTTGCCGTTGACGCACGATTATTTTGACGCGCCAGAACAGCTTAATTTTGCAGCGACATTAGCAAAAGTAAAGCCTATTTTAGAAGACCCAAGCATCAAAAAAGTTGGGCAAAACCTAAAATATGACCAACATGTTTTAGCCAATCATGGCGTTGCTTTAAAAGGCATTGCACACGACACATTGTTGCAATCCTATGTGTTTGAGTCACATAAAACGCACAACATGGATGACCTTGCCATGCGTCATCTTGGCATCAAAACTATCAGTTTCGATGAGGTGGCTGGCAAAGGCGCAAAGCAAGTTGGGTTTAATCAAGTGACCTTAGAGGTCGCGAGCGAATACGCGGCTGAGGATGCGGATATTACGTTGCAACTGCACCAAGCCATGTATCCAGTTGTGCAAGCCGACGAAAAACTCAACTTCATTTACAGCGAAATTGAAATGCCATCACGCGAAGTGCTTTTTACCATAGAGCGCAATGGCGTGCTGATTGACCAAGGCATTCTCAACCGCCAAAGCAACGAAATTGGCATGAAGTTAATGGACTTAGAAAAACAAGCCTTCGAGCTTGCGGGCCAGCCTTTTAATTTAGGCTCACCAAAACAACTACAAGAGATTTTGTTCGGAAAATTGGGCATTAAACCAACCAAAAAAACACCTTCAGGCGCCCCTTCAACTGATGAAGATGTATTGCAAGAACTCGCTTTAGATTACCCATTGCCGAAGGTATTGCTGGAGTATCGTGGCTTGGCAAAATTAAAATCGACTTACACCGATAAATTACCAAAAATGATTAACACGCAAACAGGTCGTGTGCATACCAGCTATAACCAAGCGGTTGCAATTACTGGCCGTCTTGCGAGCTCAGATCCTAATTTACAAAATATTCCCGTTCGCACGGTGGAAGGTCGCCGTATTCGCGAAGCATTTATCGCACCTGCTGGCAGCGTGATTGTTTCTGCCGACTATTCACAGATTGAGCTACGCATCATGGCCCATCTTTCACAAGATGAAGGCATGCTCGGCGCGTTTGCTAACAATGAAGATATTCACAGAGCGACAGCCGCTGAGATTTTCGGATGTGAGCGTGAAGCCGTGACTAACGAACAACGCCGCTATGCCAAAGTCATTAATTTTGGTTTGATTTATGGCATGAGTGCATTTGGTTTGGCACAAAATCTCAACATTGAGCGTAGTGCCGCTCAAAGCTATATCGAGCGATATTTTGCACGCTATTCTGGCGTAAGAGCTTACATGCAAGACACCCGCGAAGTCGCCAAACAAAAAGGCTATGTAGAGACCTACTTTGGCAGACGCTTATGGGTGCCAGAAATCAACAGCAGCAACGGCATGCGACGCGCAGGTGCTGAACGCGCCGCCATTAATGCTCCTATGCAAGGCACGGCGGCTGACCTCATTAAACTTGCCATGATTGCCGTGCAAAATTGGATTTCCGCTCAACAACTCAACACAAAACTCATCATGCAAGTACACGATGAATTAGTGTTGGAAGTGCCAGAAACAGAGCTAGATTTAGTGAAAACAATGTTGCCGCAACTCATGCAAAATGTAGCCAAACTTGACGTGCCATTATTAGCTGAAGTTGGCGTGGGTAGCAATTGGGAGGCAGCGCATTAATCATGACTAAAGACATTCCAAACATTGGCATTTATGTGATTGGCGATGAGATTCTCTCTGGCAAACGGCAAGATGCCCACTTGAGCAGAGCCATTGAAATTTTAAAAGCGCGTGGCTTACAGTTGAGCTGGGCTGAGTACTTGGGTGACGATCCAGCGCGTTTAGTGGCTTCCTTCAAACGTAGTTTAGCCACCAACGATATCGTGTTTTCATTCGGCGGCATTGGCGCCACCCCTGACGACTTTACCCGCCAAGCAGCGGCTGAAGCGCTGAATGTTCCGATAGAACGCCATGTTGGCGCGGTCGCTGAAATGGAAAGACAATTTGGCGAAGCCGCTTACCCTAAAAGAGTATTGATGGCAGACTTTCCAGAAGGGGCTGATTTAATTCCCAACCCAGTCAATCGAATTGCAGGGTTTAGCATCAAGGCGCATTACTTTATGCCGGGCTTTCCACAAATGGCTCACCCAATGATGGAGTGGGTGCTTGATACCCATTATCAGCATCTTTTCCATCAAGTCATCATTAGCGAATCTTCTATTTTAGTCATGGACGCAGGGGAAAGTAATTTATTAGATTTAATGAATGAAATGACCAGTAAATATCATCAGCTCAAGCTTTTTAGCCTTCCTCGCTTAGATACAAGGCGTACGATTGAACTCGGGATGAAGGGCGATTTAGCATCTATTGACACCGCCATGTCAGAAATAAAAGAAAAAATTACTGTATTAGGTTATGCCTGGTCAGCGTTGCCAAAATAAAGTCGAAACGCCACAAGAAAAAATACCGCACAGAAAAAATTGCTAAGCTGTTCAAAAAATAAGCAAATTTTGGTTTTAAGAAGCACGATTTGCATATAAAATAGGCAGCTTTCTCGCAAGGTTTAAAATCACTCGTGCAAATCGGTCCATACAAACTGCGTAACAACCTAGTCGTCGCCCCTATGGCAGGTGTAACCGACAGGCCTTTTCGCATGCTTTGTAAAAAGCTAGGTGCAGGGTATGCCGTTTCTGAAATGGTGACTTCAAACTCACTCCTTTACGGCAGTGAAAAGACCTTGCGTCGCGCCAATCATGAAGGTGAAGTGGCGCCGATCTCAGTGCAAATTGCAGGTGCTGACCCAAAAATGCTGGCTGATGCTGCTCGATATAATGTAGACCATGGCGCGCAAGTCATTGATATCAACATGGGTTGCCCTGCAAAGAAAATCTGTAACGTGATGGCTGGTTCAGCGCTATTAAAGGACGAACCACTCGTTTCCCAAATTCTCAAAGCCGTGGTTGCTGCGGTTGATGTGCCCGTCACGCTTAAAATCCGCACAGGCTGGGATAAACAAAATCGCAATGCCGTTGCGGTCGCAAGAATGGCGGAAGATATTGGCATACAGGCCCTAGCAATGCACGGCCGCACCCGCGCTTGCGCTTACATGGGCGATGCGGAATACGACACCATTGCCGAAGTAAAACAGGCTATTAACATTCCATTGATTGCTAATGGCGACATCACCACCCCTGAAAAAGCGAAATTCGTGCTTGAGTACACTGGTGCTGACGGCGTGATGATTGGTCGCGCGGCTCAAGGTCGCCCTTGGATTTTCCGCGAAATTGAATATTACCTAGCCACTGGCGAGCACATGCCTGCGCCAGAGGTTGAGGAAATTCGTAGCGTGATGCTCGGACATCTGCACGATTTGTATGAATTTTATGGTGATTTAACTGGCATGCGCGTAGCTCGCAAGCATATCTCTTGGTATACCAAAGGTTTAAAAGACTCAGCCAATTTCCGTCATGCGATGAATCAATTGCAAACCATTGATGAACAATTGAACGCCATTAACGATTTTTTTAACCATCTGCACACCCAAGATACACGCATCCAATATGCTACTGACGAAGCGGATGCTACTGGTGAGGTGCTTGCAGCATGAGTTCAAAATGTGAACTAGCAATGAGCGTTGAGCGTGCGCTCAATGAATACTTTAAAGACTTAGACGGCCAACCCCCGCATGCGGTTTACGATATGGTACTTGGTTGCATTGAGAAACCAATGATTGAGCACATCATGAAACGTACGGGCGGCAACCAAAGTAAAGCTGCTGAAATCTTAGGTCTAAACCGCAATACCCTCAGAAAAAAATTACAGCAATACAACATCGAATAAGCGCATAGCGCTTATTCAATCCTTTTTTAATTCCAATCACTTTTATCGAAATCTATCATCATGGCAGTCATTAAAAGAGCACTTATCAGCGTTTCAAACAAACAAGGTATTCTTGAGTTTGCAAAAAACTTACAAAGCTTTGGCGTAGAAATTTTATCAACTGGCGGTACCGCAAAACTATTCCGTGAAAATAACATTTCAGTGATTGAAGTCAGCGACTACACAGGCTTTCCAGAAATGTTGGATGGCCGTGTTAAAACCTTACACCCTAAAGTCCACGGCGGCATCTTAGGTCGCCGTGACCTCCCTGAACATGTGTCGGCTATGCACGAAGCGAATATTCCTAACATCGACATGGTTGTAGTCAATCTTTACCCATTCCGCGAAACGATTGCTAAACCAAATTGCAGTTTAGAAGACGCGATTGAAAATATTGATATTGGCGGCCCAACCATGGTGCGCGCAGCAGCCAAAAATTATCATCATGTTGCGATTGTGACTGACCCAGCAGACTATGCTGTGATTGCGCGTGAAATGACTTCAAGTAAAGGTGCCGTAGGCGCTGAAACCCGCATTATGTTGGCGAAAAAAGCCTTTTCACATACTGCTGAATACGATGGTGCAATTAGCAACTATCTCACCAGCCTCACTGTGACTGGCGAGAAGCAGGCATTCCCAGATAAATATTCAACTCAGCTCACTAAAGTAATGGACTTACGCTATGGCGAAAATCCACACCAAGAAGCTGCTTTCTATAGAGATGCAACCGTGCCTGCTGGTGCACTTGCTAGCTTCACACAATTACAAGGCAAAGAGCTTTCATACAACAACATTGGCGATGCTGATGCGGCTTGGGAATGCGTTAAAACATTCGATGTGCCAGCTTGTGTGATTGTGAAACATGCCAACCCATGCGGCGTGGCGATTGGCGCAACCTTGCTTGAGACGTATCAAAAAGCATTTAGCACAGACCCAACCTCTGCATTTGGCGGCATCATCGCCTTTAACCGTGAAATCGATGCAGCAACGGCTGAAGCCTTAGTTAAGCAATTTGTTGAGGTGGTTATTGCGCCTGCTGTTTCATCTGTCGCAAAAGAAATTTTTGCTGCGAAAAAAAACGTGCGCGTATTAACCGTCGCACTTGGCAGCGAACTCAATGCCCTTGAATATAAGCGTGTCGGTGGTGGTCTATTGGTGCAAACACCAGACGCATTAAACGTGACCCCAGCACAGTTCAAAATTGTGACTAAAAAACAACCTACGCCAAAACAATTAGAAGATTTGCTCTTTGCTTGGCGCGTGGCTAAGTTTGTTAAATCTAACGCGATTGTTTTCTGTGGGAACGGCATGACGCTAGGCGTTGGCGCTGGCCAAATGAGCCGTGTAGACAGCACTAAAGTTGCCGCCATCAAAGCACAAAACGCGCACTTTTCATTGCAGGGTGCTGCTGTTGCTTCTGATGCCTTCTTCCCATTCCGTGATGGTGTAGATGTGCTAGCTGAAGCGGGCGCGTCATGTGTCATTCAACCAGGTGGCAGTATGCGCGATGAAGAAGTCATTGCAGCAGCAGACGAACATGGTTTAGCAATGGTCTTGACTGGTTTCCGTCACTTCCGTCATTAATTAAGCAATATCAGTTAAGCATTAGGATTAAACAATGAAAGTCATGATTATTGGTGGTGGCGGACGTGAGCATGCGTTAGCTTGGAAAGTTGCACAAAATAAATCGGTTAGCCGTGTTTATGTTGCACCCGGCAATGCAGGCACAGCCCTCAATCCAGACATGGTCAACGTGCCAATTACCAGCGTGCCTGAATTAGTTGCCTTTGCGCAAAACGAACAAATTGGCATGACCATTGTTGGCCCAGAGGCGACACTTTCTCAAGGGGTAGTAGATGCTTTCCGTGCTGCTGATCTGAAGATATTTGGTCCAACCAAAGCAGCTGCGCAACTTGAAAGCTCTAAGGACTTTGCAAAAGCTTTCATGATTCGTCACAATATTCCTACTGCTGCTTACGCCACTTTTACGGATGCAAAAGCTGCTCAAGATTACGTGAATGCACAAGGGGCTCCGATTGTGATTAAAGCCGATGGCTTAGCTGCTGGCAAAGGTGTCGTCGTAGCGATGTCGCTTGATGAAGCGCATTCTGCAATTGACTCTATGCTTTCAGACAACAAACTTGGCAGTGCTGGCGCACGCGTGGTGATTGAAGAGTTTTTAACTGGCGAAGAAGCCAGCTTTATCGTGATGGTGGATGGCAAAAACATCTTGCCACTTGCGACCAGCCAAGACCACAAACGTCTACTTGATAGTGACCAAGGACCTAATACCGGCGGCATGGGGGCTTACTCACCAGCACCAGTAGTCACGCCAACCATTCATGCAAAAGCGATGCGCGAAATCATCAAGCCAACGGTTGAAGGCATGGCGACTGATGGTATTCCGTACACAGGCTTTTTATATGCTGGTCTCATGATTAGTCCAAATGGCGATGTTAAAACCTTAGAATTTAATTGCCGAATGGGCGACCCTGAAACCCAACCAATTCTGATGCGCCTCAAAAGCGATTTGGTTAAATTGGCTCAACATGCGGTTGACGGCACTTTAGATCAAGTTGAAGCGGAATGGGATAGACGCACCGCGCTTGGTGTTGTCATGGCTTCTGCCAATTACCCCGACACGCCTCGCACTGGCGATGCAATTACAGGCTTACCTACTGGCTCAGAAGACATGCAAGTCTTCCACGCCGGCACTGCTATGAATGGCGATCAAGTCGTCACAAGTAGCGGTCGTGTTTTATGTGTCACCGCACTGGGCGAAACAGTCAAATACGCACAAACGCAGGCTTACCAAGCACTTGAGAAAATTAAATTTGATGGCGCGCAGTATCGCAAAGACATTGGCTATCGCGCAGTTAAAGGTTAACCCAATTGAATGCCCGTGACCTTAGGCATTATCTAAAAACTGGCGGTGTGTTCGCCTATCCAACCGAAGCGGTATTTGGACTGGGTTGTGACCCCTCTAATCGAAAAGCAGTACAAAAAATTTTGAGATTGAAAGGCAGGCCGCAACACAAAGGCCTGATATTGGTGGCCGATTGCTTTAATCGTCTTGAACGATTTGTCGCGCCCCTTGGCCCATCTCAAATTCAAGGCATGCAGGAATCGTGGGGCAATCCAAAAAAACCCCATACTTGGATAGTCCCCGCTGCTAAGCATTGTCCTAAATGGCTCACCGGCAGACACTCCAGCATTGCAATTCGCGTTAGCAGTCACCCATTAACTTCAAAACTATGTAAAGATATTGGCATGGCCTTAGTATCCACCAGCGCAAACCACAGCGGGCATCAAGCTGCGAAAACAGCTAAGCAATGTCGCCATGTTTTTGGACATCAAATCCAAATAATGACTGGCAAAACAGCTGGCGCAAAAAAACCATCCACCATACAAGATTTGTTGACTGGAAAAATCCTTAGGAAGTAAGTCATGGCAGAACAACAAACTAATTTAAATGCGGTTTATCAGTATCTTCAAGGCTTACAAAATCGTATCGTTGAGGCCGTCGAACTGATTGACGGCAAAAACTTTTTGAATGATAGTTGGCAACGCCCCGAAGGTGGCGGTGGCACCTCTTGTATGCTTGAGGAAGGCAACGTGTTTGAAAGAGCTGGTGTTGGATTTTCACATGTAAAAGGCAACAAACTTCCACCTGCGGCAACTACAGCGCACCCTGAGGCGGCAGGAAGAACATGGGAAGCCATGGGTGTATCTTTAGTTTTTCACCCGCGTAACCCATATATTCCTACAGTTCATATGAACGTGCGTTTCTTTGTGGCAAAAGCGCAAGCAGATAAAGACGAGCAAGACATTTGGTGGTTCGGTGGCGGCATGGACTTAACCCCTTATTACGGCTTTGAAGAAGACGCAGTGCATTTCCACCGCAGTTGCCGTGATGCTTTAGCACCTTATGGGCAAGACTTATACCCAAGCTTCAAAAAGCATTGCGATGAATACTTTCATCTCAAGCACCGCAACGAGCCACGAGGGATTGGCGGAATTTTCTTTGATGACTTTAACAAACTGGGATTTGAGCAAAGCTTTGCGATGCAAAAAGCAGTAGGTGATGCTTTTGTTAGCGCGTACTTACCTATCGTTCAACGCCGTAAAGACTTGGAGTTTGGTGAGCAAGAACGTGACTTCCAAGCTTATCGTCGCGGCCGTTATGTTGAGTTTAATTTGGTATTCGACCGCGGTACATTGTTCGGCTTGCAATCCAACGGTCGTACAGAGTCCATTCTGCTATCCATGCCGCCTATCGTGAAATGGCGTTATGATTGGAAGCCTGAAGCAGGAAGCGCTGAAGCGAAACTCTATACTGACTTTTTAATTGATAAAAACTGGTTGGGTCTATGACAACGATTGCGGACACCATCATTCAAGACTTACTTGATTTTATTGATGCCAGCCCAAGTCCTTGGCATGTGGTGGCAACGTCAGCTAAGAGACTCATCAAGTCTGGCTTTATCGCCTTAAATGAATCAGAAGCATGGCAACTTGAAACTGGTGGTCGCTATTTTGTGACCCGTGGTGGTAGCTCAGTCATCGCTTTTACCCTTGGCAAAAATTCCTTGCCGAGCTCAGGCTTCAATATGGTGGGCGCCCATACAGACTCTCCAGGCCTCCGACTCAAACCAAATCCAGCGCATATCAGCGATGGCTTAATTCGTATCGGGGTTGAGGTATATGGTGGCCCGATATTAGCGACTTTTGCAGATCGAGACTTGAGTATGGCCGGGCGCATTAATGTGAGGATAGCAAAGGGCTTTGAGTCGCACTTAGTCAAATTTGACCAGCCAATTTTAAGGCTGCCCAACTTGGCGATTCATATGAACCGAGAAGTGAATGAAAAAGGACTTAAGTTCAACAAACAAACTGAATTGCCTTTGTTATTTGGTGAGAGCGCTGACGGCCTAGAAGCTGATGCCCAATTTTTAGAAAAAATTGCAGCCTTACTTAAGGTTGAAGTAAAAGACATGATCAACTTTGAGCTGAATGTTTTTGATACACAAAAGGGTGTTATCTGGGGCGCAAATCAAGAATTTATTGCCAACAGTCAGCTCGATAACTTGGCTTCATGTCATGCCGCACTTACTGCTTTATTAGCCAATCACAAACCTAATACAACAGCAGTTTGCGCTCTTTTCGATCACGAGGAGGCCGGGAGCGAAAGCGCTACCGGCGCAAGTGGTAGCTTTTTAGCCGATGTGATTGAGCGTATTGCAATTAGCCAATCATTAAAAGAGGAAGATAGGCTAAGAGCATTAGCCAATAGTTTTTTCATTAGTGCAGATATGGCACACGCTTTTCACCCGAATCATGCGGCTAGTTATGAACCCTGCCACCATGCACACATCAACAAAGGCCCTGTGATTAAGACCAATGCGAATCAACGCTATGCCACTAACGCAGATAGTGCAGCAAAGTTTATTAGGCTGTGTGAACAAGCAGGCGTGCCATACCAACAATATGCGCACCGCACCGACTTAGGGTGCGGCAGCACCATAGGGCCAATTGTTGCTTCACGTCTCGGCGTGCAAACTGTTGATGTTGGTTCACCCATGTGGGCGATGCATAGCCTTCGTGAAAGCGCTGGGGTTTTGGATCATGCTTATATGATTAAAGTGTTAACAACTTACTACTCTTAAAAATGAGCCTTTAATAAAAAGGGGAATGCTCGTGTTAGCCAATCTATTTAAGCAAGTCTTCCGCACCAAAGCTGTGTCATCAAAACACCAAGGCGAACTGAAACGATGCCTCAGTGCTTTTGATCTTACTCTATTGGGGGTAGGTGCCATTATTGGTACAGGTATTTTTGTGCTGACTGGCATTGCGGCAGCCAATCAAGCTGGCCCTGCAGTGATATTGTCTTTCATTGTTTCTGGCACGGCCTGCGCTTTTGCCGCGCTTGCCTATGCTGAGCTTGCGGCATCAGTCGGTGGGTGTGGAAGCGCATATGGCTACAGCTATGTCGCATTCGGTGAGATTGTTGCTTGGATTATTGGCTGGATTTTACTGCTTGAATATAGCGTGTCCGTTGCAGCGGTTGCTAATGGCTGGTCAGGCTATTTTAACAACGCGCTTCATGCGATTGGCTTAGGCTTACCTGATGCGCTGACCAAATCACCCGAGTTAGGCGGCATCATTAATCTGCCAGCCAGTTTAATTATTTTAATTTTAATGGGCATGCTAATTAAAGGCGCAAAACAAAGCGCGCAACTCAACACTGCCATGGTGTTCGTCAAAATCCTCGCCATCATCATCTTTATCAGCGTCGCTGTGTTTAACGTGCACCCTGAAAACTGGCATCCATTCATGCCTTATGGCTGGTTCATCACCTTACCAGATGGTAAAACAGTGGGCGTGCTTGCTGGCGCATCTTTAGTATTCTTTGCTTATGTTGGCTTTGATGCGGTTTCAACCGCTGTTGAGGAAGCGAAAGACCCGCAACGTGACGTGCCGATTGGCATCATTTCATCACTTGCTTTCTGCACCATTATTTACGTGATTGTGGCAGGCTTGCTCACAGGTATCGTACCTTACAGCACGCTTGGCGTAGATCATCCTGTGGCTTTTGCATTGGAGTCCATCGGCTACAACTGGGCCTCTGCTCTCGTTTCAACAGGCGTGATTGCTGGGCTCACTACGGTGATGCTCGTTCTCTATTACGGACTAACACGCATCATTTTAGCGATGAGCCGAGATGGTTTAATCACGCCTTATTTATGCCATGTAAGCCCAAACACGCAAACGCCTGTTCGTGTCATCATCATTACTGGCTTGATTATGTCGATCGCCGCAGGACTTGTTCCACTTGGTTCATTAGCCGAGTTGGTCAACATCGGTACCTTGGCGGCATTTGTCTTGGTTTGCTTAGGGGTGATTGTATTGAGAAGAACGCACCCTGACCTACCAAGGCCATTTAAGAATCCTTTCACACCACTCTTGCCAGTCTTAGGGATGCTTTCATGTGGGGCATTGATGGCTTTCTTGCCACAACAAACATGGACGCGCTTCTTGCTGTGGTTAGGCTTAGGCCTTGTGATTTACTTCGTTTACTCAATCAGACATAGCAAGCTCAGTAAGTTTTAAAACCGAAATTCAGACAACAAAAAAGCCAGTCATGTGAACTGGCTTTTTTATTCATCATCTGTGCTTAACAGATTACAGTGACAATACCCAATGAACGATAGTCTTGATGTCTTCTTCTTTTACTTGTGGGTGAGCTGGCATTGGAATTGGACCCCAAACACCGCTACCACCGGCTTTCACTTTAGCAACTAACTTAGCTTCCATGTCTTTGCCTTTGTACTTCGCTGCAACATCTTTGTATGCTGGGCCAACTACTTTTACTTCAACGGAGTGACAAGTTAAACAACCGCTTTTTTGCGCCAATGCTTTAGCAGCATCATCTGCACTCGCTTGACCTGCTAGCATTAGTGAACCTGCTGCTGCCACTGATAATAATAATGTTTTCATGCTATCTCCTAATTTCAAATAACTTTTAAAAGCTTCTAACCGCGAGTAATAATACTTAATATTGATGCGACTTTGAAAAAAATTTAAGCTTTTTAACACCTCACCATCAAAGTTGAAGGCAGGTAATTATTTAACGCCTCTACTTTCACTTAAGTTGACATTCGCGCTGACATAAAAATTTAGCTTCCGCTTAAGGCTTCCAAACTGTATTCGGTCACCATCGTATGGGTTTCATTGGGGTAAATGGTCACGCTATTTTCCATGGCATTGGCTGATTCTACGCAAATCATCTTACGCCACTCATTCTTTGCGCCCATATCTGCCATTTGATCGGCTTTTTCTTCCCAAGGTGTCCAAATAATTGTCGTGTGACTGCAAGACTTAGTAACACGAATTTTGCGTGAAAAATCTGCGTCATGGACCACAATGTCACGACGACTATTGATATACACACGATCAAACTCGCTATTGAACTTTACAGGACCATGTTGAACATTTCGTTCATACCCGGCCACTTTGTCAGAAAAAACTAAATTCTCTAAACCTGTGACTTGAATATTTTCAACATCACTCACATTAAAGTAAGTGTGAAATGCCTCGCCTATCATAAAAGGATGACTCGCTAGATTAGTCGTCATCATCTCTAAGCGCAGAGTTTCGCCAATATTAATGGCCATCACAAAGCGATAGTCATAAGACAATTGTTTTCTGGTGACATCCGTATGCGTCATTTCAAGCAATAGTCGGGTCGCACCATTTGAAAGCGTGCTCGTTTGCAATACTTTCCAGGGGATAACCCTTGCAAAACCATGCGGGCAATAACTACTATCGGTTGGATGTGCGCCAAACCATGGCCAACAAATAGGAATACCACCCCGAACAGAGCGACCTTCGGTATAACGTGCATTACTTGACAGCCATAGCACAGGCTCATTTGCCGATTGGGGTTGCCAATGCATCACGTGACCACCTTGCATGGCAATCGTAGCGGTTGCATGGTTATTTTCTATCGATAAAAAATGCAAGCCATGTTCATCCTCGTACTGAACAATACCGACACCTACCCCAATTTTATTTTTAGCTAATGCTGTATGAATCATCACTACCCTTATTTGTTCTCGATTTGCGATACATCACGCACCGCACCCTTAGCGGCAGAGGTAGTCATGGCTGCATATGCTCGAAGTGCTGGTGAAACAACACGCTCACGACTCATCGGCTTCCAAGCTTTAGCGCCTTTGGCTTCCATCGTAGCGCGACGTGCAGCTAAAGTTGCATCATCTACTTTGAGATTAATCGTGCGATTTGGGATATCGATTTCAATGGTATCGCCCTCCTCTACTAAGCCGATAGCACCGCCTTCAGCGGCTTCAGGCGAAGCATGTCCAATACTCAAGCCTGATGTGCCGCCAGAGAATCGACCATCGGTCAGCAAGGCGCATTCTTTACCTAAGCCTTTAGACTTGAGGTAAGAAGTTGGATACAACATTTCTTGCATACCAGGTCCGCCACGTGGTCCTTCGTAACGAATCACCACCACATCACCTGCCACGATTTCATCATTCAAAATCGCCGCAACTGAGTCATCTTGCGATTCAAAAATGCGGGCACGTCCTGTGAATTTCAAAATACTGTCATCAACGCCTGCGGTTTTAACGATGCAACCATCTAATGCAATGTTGCCGTAAAGCACTGCTAAGCCACCGTCTTGCGAATAAGCATGCGCTTTATCACGGATACAACCTTCAGCTCTATCGGTATCTAGCGCAGGCCAAAGCATAGATTGGCTAAATGCGATGGTCGTTGCGATTCCACCCGGTGCAGCTAAATAAAGCTTCTTGGCCTCTTCGTTGCCAGAGTTCATCACATCCCATTGATCTAGAGCATCACCCATTGTTAGTGCATGCACTACTGGCGTATCTCTATGGATCAAGCCTGCTCTATCTAACTCGCCTAAAATACCCATTACACCTCCTGCGCGATGAACATCTTCCATGTGATATTTAGCCGTTGCCGGAGCCACTTTACACACACATGGAACATGACGCGAAATTCGGTCGATTTCTTTCATCGTAAAATCGACCCCCGCCTCGTGCGCAGCTGCGAGCAAATGCAACACAGTATTCGTTGAACCGCCCATTGCAACATCCAAACTCACAGCATTTTCAAAGGCTTTGAAATTTGCAATTGAACGTGGCAGCACACTTTCGTCATCTTGTTCATAATAGCGCTTGGCCAAATCAACAATTAGACGACCAGCCCCCAAGAAGAGCTGTTTACGTGCTGCATGGGTAGCAAGCGTGGATCCATTGCCAGGCAAACTCAAACCAAGTGCCTCGGTTAAGCAATTCATTGAGTTGGCAGTAAACATCCCTGAGCATGAACCACAAGTTGGGCAAGCTGAGCGCTCAATCGCATCAGATTCTTCATCAGATACATTATTATCTGCGGCCGCCACCATCGCATCAACCAAGTCTAGCTTGTGGGTATTGCCTTGCCAGTTAACCTTGCCAGCTTCCATTGGGCCACCAGATACAAAAACGACTGGAATGTTTAAGCGTAAAGCCGCCATCAACATACCTGGGGTGATTTTATCGCAGTTAGAAATACAAACCAGCGCATCCGCACAGTGAGCATTCACCATATACTCAACGCTATCTGCAATTAAATCACGGCTAGGCAAGCTATAAAGCATACCGCCATGACCCATGGCAATGCCGTCATCCACAGCAATGGTATTAAACTCTTTTGCAACACCACCTGCTTTTTCAATCTCGCGCGCAACCAACTGCCCCATATCTTTTAAGTGCACATGACCTGGTACAAACTGAGTAAAAGAGTTGGCAACCGCGATAATAGGCTTATCGAAATCTCCATCTTTCATACCAGTGGCGCGCCACAGTGCGCGAGCGCCCGCCATATTGCGGCCATGAGTGGTGGTGCGTGAACGATATACAGGCATGATAAGATCCAACAAAATTCAAAAATGTAATTTTAAACTACCCAGCCCCAAAGGGCATCAGTTATATGGCCTTAAAAGACATAGGGATATGAAATTACAGCCACGCATCTCTGCCTTAGATATAAAATAGCCATAGTCTTTTATTGAGAGTCTCTTTATTTTCATGTTTACACACCCGCAATTCGACCCCATCGCTATCCACATCGGCAATTTTGGCATCCATTGGTATGGCTTAATGTATCTCACAGGCTTCATGGCATTTTTAACGCTAGGCAAGTGGCGCGCGGCGCATCAAACTTGGCGCGGTTGGTCTGTCGAAATGGTCGATGATGCATTGTTTTTCGGTGCTTTAGGTGTCATTTTAGGTGGTCGTTTAGGCTATGTTGTGTTTTACCAAGCGAGCTACTTTATCGAGCACCCGCTCGAGATCTTTTACGTATGGCAAGGTGGCATGAGCTTTCATGGAGGATTTTTAGGCGTGTTGGTTGCCATGATGTTTTTTGGTCGAAAATATCAAAAGTCTTGGTTAGGCATTATGGATTTTGTCGCACCACTTGTTCCGATTGGCTTAGGTGCTGGCCGCATGGGCAACTTTATCAATGGCGAGCTTTGGGGTCGAGCTACAAATGCTGATTGGGGGATGATTTTCCCGCGCGTTGACAACACACCACGCCATCCTTCACAGCTTTACGAGTTTGGTCTAGAAGGCGTTTTGCTGTTTTTTATCTTATGGATTTACTCAAGTAAACCACGCGAAACTGGGACGATTTCAGCGATCTTTTTAATCGGTTACGGCAGCTTTAGATTTATCGCCGAATACTCACGTGAGCCTGATGCATTTTTAGGACTATTGAGTTTTGGCTTGAGTATGGGGCAATGGCTAAGCTTACCTATGGTATTGGTGGGCTTAGTGATGTATTTTTATCACCAGCGAAAAGGGCAACCGTTAAAGCTTTTGTAGGCTAAAACTGTTTTACTCGATGGTTAGCTTTATGCCTCGAGACTTCAGGGCTGCGCAACTTCGCATGTTTAGTCGTTTGGCCATGGGTACGCTCCCGCCAAAGCTTGAATGAGCTTAGTTTTAACTCGCGGCGCATCAGCTTAACCACACCATCTTGATTCAAGCCGAACTGCAACTCAATGGCCTCGAATGGCGTTCTATCCTCCCAGGCCATTTCCACCACCCGAGAAATCTCAGATTCATCCAATACTCTTAACAACATCGTTTAACGCCCGTCCATTTTTTATCCTGCCACTCTTTGAAGAAAACCTCTTTGGTATAAGGAGGCTCAGCCTCTAAATCATTTTGATGATGCTCTGCGTAATGTTGCAAATAGCGCTCATAAGCATCGTCACCAGACAACTGACGAACGCTTGACCAAAAAATTTTTAGTGATTTAAACAAAGCTTAAATTTCCGCGATACCCAACTCAGCTCTTGCGCGAGCCATGACTGCTGGCTCATCTTTTAAAATATAACCTTTCTCAAGCATTCTGATCATATATTGTTTGTTATATAAAAACGCAACAATAAATTGCCAAAGACCAAATGTGATCAAAGTAAAAATCAAATGAAGCGCTGCCACACCAAGCTCACCGCGAATTAGCGGTACCTACCAGCCAAACAATAAATACGTCCAACTAAAACCAAAATAACCCATACGCGTTAAGCCATTTTTTGGGTTTTGAATAATCACACCTGTTGCCATATAAACAATCCTCTACTTAAAAATTTAAACCTTACTTAATACATGATTTTTGATAAGCAACCTCTGATGAAGGCAAGGTCGCTTTTCCAAAATAGGATTGCACCACCACACGCAACATGTCCAAAACAACCACCCAAAGCAGGACCACAAAAAACATGGTGAGCCATGCATCTAAGTGCTGATTGAAAATGAGTTGCGGAGCAACAGCGGCCTTTTCAGGTGGCAATGTGCCAGCGGCTAATTTTGCTGCCAAGTCATTGGCTGCGGCAAAAAATCCCACGCGAATATCCGTGCTAGTGATTTTTTCCCATGCTGCAGCGCTAGTAATTACTATCAGCCATAGCAATGGCAAACCTGTTACCCATGCAAATTTTAGCTTGCCAGACTTCACTAAAATCCCAGTACCAACGCACAAAGCAATGGCAGCCAGCATTTGGTTAGCAATGCCAAATAGCGGCCATAAAATATTTACACCACCGTTTGGATCAATCACGCCGATATACAAGAAATATCCCCAACCAGCGACCACCAGCGCACTGCTAATGAGCACTGAAGGCCACCAAGAAGTTTGCGCCATTTTTGGCCAAATATTACCCAGCATATCTTGCAGCATAAAACGGCCCACGCGCGTTCCGGCATCTAAAGTCGTCAGAATAAAAATCGCCTCAAACATAATCGCGAAGTGGTACCACATCGCCAACAAACCTTTACCGAATAAACTACCAAAAATACTCGCCATGCCAACTGCTAAGCTAGGCGCGCCACCAGTGCGGGCAAATAAAGAAGCTTCCCCCATGTCGCTAGCTAAGGTGTTCATTTGCTCAACGGTCACATGAAAGCCCCAAGATGAAATCATGGCAACCGCATCAGCAGCTTCCTTACCCACAACCCCAGCTGGACTATTAATTGCAAAGAAAACCCCTGGATCAAGCACTGTTGCCGCGATCATGGCCATAATTGCCACGAAAGATTCAAGTAACATGCCACCATAGCCGATCATGCGAATATCACGTTCATTAGTGAGCAACTTAGGCGTCGTACCTGATGAAATGAGCGCGTGGAAGCCGGAAATAGCGCCACAAGCTATGGTTATAAACACAAATGGGAATAATGTGCCTCCAAAGATTGGGCCTGTACCATCAATAAACTGCGTCAAAGCTGGCATCTTAATTTGCGGGTTGAGCATCAATATCGCGACCGTAAGTAAAATAATGGTACCAAGCTTCATGAATGTAGAAAGATAATCACGCGGCGCTAGCAACAACCAAACAGGCATGATCGCCGCTGCAAAGCCATAAGCCATCACCCACCAAGCTAACGTTAAACCTTCATGATCAAAAAAGACTCGAAGTTCAGGATCGTGGTCTATCCAGCCACCACTTACCACAGCCAAGAGCAGCAAAGCCACCCCGAGCATAGAAGCTTCTAATACTTGCCCCACACGAATGTGGCGCATATAAAGCCCTACAATCATCGCAATTGGTATCGTCGCCGCAACGGTAGAAGTTGCCCAAGGACTATGCTTCATGGCGTTGACCACAACCAGCCCAAGCACAGCAATTAAAATAATCATAATAACGAATGTACCCACTAGCGCCGCCGCGCCGCCAATCGGGCCGATTTCATCGCGCGCCATCTGCCCCAAACTGCGACCGTTGCGGCGCACTGAGAAAAATAGCGTGACCATATCTTGCACACAACCACCAAGCACCGCACCAAACAAAATCCAAAGTGTACCCGGCAAGTAGCCAAATTGCGCCGCAAGGGTTGGGCCAACCAAAGGGCCTGGGCCAGCAATTGCTGCAAAGTGGTGCCCAAACACTATCCATTTATTGGTCGGGATAAAATCTCGCCCATTATCTAAACGCTCAGCAGGTGTTGCACGAGTTTCATCCACCAACAGCACTTTAGTCGCCAACCAAGCCGCATAAAAGCGATAAGCAATCGCATACACGCAAAGCGCCGCAGTAATAAACCAGAGTCCATTAATGCTCTCTCCACGATTGAGGGCTATACCGCCAACCGCACCAGCGCCAATTAGCGCCACCAAGATCCAAACGAGATTTTTCATTAAATTATTTTGCATTATTATTCACTTCATTCAAGCGACATCGTCAAAACGCCAGCCAACCCAGCCATACAGCAGCTACCTGTATTACTAAGCTCGGCACTATCTGCCAAGCAAACACTTTACCACCGCTGACGATCGCAGCAATCACTTTGGCCATTGCATTAAAAGAAAACGCTGCCAATATAGGTAGCGCAGCATCGGCTGCTGCAAGTTGGTGGTTGGCCACAAAAGAAGCAACGGAAACAGTGGGCGCATGGGCGTCAATCAATCCCACAAATGCAGAGCCTATCACCAAGCCCGCTTGCCCAAACCACTGATTAAGCTCTGCTGAAACCATCAGCACAATTGCAATAATACCTGCCATAGAGAATGCCGTCTTAATCCCAAACGACTGACTTACCTTTCCAGCATCGGTCACAGGTCGATGCATTGCATTTAAGGTAAGTGCCCCGCCACATAGCAATATTGCTAGACCACCAAAAATCAGAGGCATCGCCAAAGCCTTTAAAGTGGGCTGACTGACGGTGAACAATATTAAGGTGATTTGTAAAATCGTCGAAAAACTTGAAAGCACCCCACCGGCTACAGCAGAACCAAGCAAAGAGGGCGTCTCGCGAGAACGATGACCCATTGCACTAATGGTGGCAATGCTAGAAATAAAGCCGGAAGCCATACCAACCAAAGGCAAACCAATACGCCCGCCAACCATACGCAAAGCCAAGTGACCAAATGCGCCAATCGCCATGACCAAAATCACCACTAACCATAAGTTGCGTGGGTTGATTGCATTAAATGGCCCCATGGTTGCGTTTGGCATCAATGGCAAAATAATGAGTGTTGCACCAGCTAAAATCAAAAAATCATTCAGTTCCTCTTTGGTCATGATGCCAAGCACAAAGCCATGTATCGGCTCTTTGGCTGCCAGCAAAATCGCCGCTGTCACCGCAAGGCTAGCAGACAATATTGGCGTGGTCATCGCTAATGCTCCTAATATCACCGTAAATAAAAGAGAAATTTCAGTCGTTAAACCCAAGCGCTCATCACGGCGAACATTAAACGCTACTGCCGCAAACATCGCCACACAAAGCAAAGCCGCAAACAGAAGCCAAAAATTCATCCAAGAGGTAATCGCGCCTAACATTGATGCAATGGTAAATGTCCGAATGCCTGCCAATGTATTATCTGCTTGTCCATCCGCATTCTGAATCTTACTTTTACTGCGCTCGCGCTCAGCGCCCACGAGTAAACCAATGCCAAGGGCCACGCCCAAATTAAGTAATACACCACTATCTATCATTTCAATTGCCACTTTTTGCAACCTTAAACATACGCATTAAATAAGAGTTTACAACAAGCCTCGCTCAGCGAAAGACATTGTCTCGTTAACGGTCACATTGACATCCTCCCCGCCGTGAACGACGTGGATTCCTATCGAGCTAAGCGTATTCATGCGTAGTCTCCTCAGCGGGTTCCTGCCTCACGGAACGGCCTAACTGCACCGATTCTCCACAGGCTAACACGGCATGTCCTGCCGCTAATATATTGATGGCATCAACCAAGTCTACATTATCGCTATAGCCACACAACACACACTCAAACTTAGCTTGGGTAAGTCTGTTTTCTTTGGTGATGTATTTGCAACACGGACAAGTGCGGCTGGTATTGCGCGCAAATTGATAAAGAGGAATTACGTTAATGACGATGGCTATTGCGCCAATCGTCATGCCTAATATGCAAAGTGGATTATTTTTATAATTTATACCTATATAATGGATATATTGTAATAAATATGCCGAATAAATCCTTCTTAATGGATAAATTAGTGTTTTTTAAATACAATTGTATAAATATCCATTAAGATGGATTAATTGAATAGATTGGAGTATTTTATGTCCTCTATAGGGGAGTATTTGACTGATAAAGAGGTTATGTTAATTCTAGGTGCTCGATTTCGTGCGCGGCGCCTTGATCGCAACCTATCCATTAATGCCCTGGCGGAAAAAACAGGGCTAAATTTTAAAACAATTATCGGGGTTGAATCTGGCGCTGATGTTAAATTCTCATCCATCATTAAAGTAACTCGTGCATTGGGTATGGTGGGCTCGTTCGAGGCATTGCTCCCGGATACGCTTCCTGGCAATGAAGCTTTTTCTAGCCGAGGAACATTACGTATGCGAGCATATAAAACCCAGTCAAGGAAGGGCTAGCAATGGCCAAACAACAAACAAATGCGTTAAGCGTTTCCTCAAGAGCGAAAGTGTCTCTGTGGGGTAGGCATGTTGGTGATGTTACTCAATACACAAATGGTCGTATTGGTTTCTCTTATGCAACAGACTACCTGAAAGATGGAGTTGCGCTGTCGCCTATTCATTTGCCTCTTGATTCGAGAACATTTGAGTTTTCGGGGTTGGTTGGCTTTGAGGCTTTTATGGGGTTGCCTGGTGTAATAGCTGACTCCCTTCCAGATAAATTTGGCAATCTAATCATCAAAAATTATTTTGATGCAAAAGGTGAGCCCGATAAGGCACTTAGCCCCGTTCAAAAGCTTTTATACGTAGGCAACAGAGCAATGGGAGGCCTAGAGTATGCGCCTCACTTACAAAGAAAAACGCCAGATGATGAACTTGCTTTAGAAATTAGCGCATTAGTGACTTCAGCTCGGAGGCTAATCGAAGGTGATACATCAGAGGCTATTAATGAAATTATGAGAGTAGGAGGCTCAGCTGGCGGCGCGCGTGCAAAAGCATTAATCCTCAGGAATCAAGAGCTAAATCACGTGAAGTCAGGTTTTGCCATCCCACAAAAAAATGATGAGCACTGGCTAATCAAGTTTGATGGGGTTGATAGTGCAAATCATACAGACTTGAATATCCGTCCTTACAATCGGATTGAGTACACCTACGCACTAATTACGGCTGAATTAGACATTGATATGGCACAGGCGGATTTTATTGAAGAAGGAAACGGCTTATTTCATGTCATGTTCAAGCGCTTCGATCGCGAGGGTGCAGAGAAAATACATATGCACAGCTTAGGCGGCATGACGCATGTAGACTACAATCGACCTCAATCCTACAGCTATGAAAGCTGGTTTAGACTAATTCTTCAGCTAGGCCTCGGCTATCAAACGCTTGAGCAAGCTTACCGGAGAATGATTTTTAATATTGTTGGCCGAAATCAAGACGACCATGTGAAGAATATATCTTTCATCATGAATGAAAAAGATAAAACCTGGAAGCTTTCCCCAGCGTATGACCTAACATATGCCAATGGCAGCGGATTTACCTTGCAGCATCAAATGACCATTAAAGGTAAAGCAGATAATTTTGATCGGAATTTACTCATTGAGGTCGGGCAAGATTTTGATATAAAGAACCCAGGGGCTATCATCGATGAAACAGTTGGAGCATTTTCTCGTTGGCCAGACTTAGCTAGGAAGTATGGTGTTCCTGAGCAGAATGTTCTAAGTGTTAATGCAGCCCACCGACTTTATCTGGGCAAATGAAAACAAGGGTGATTTAGCCGAAGCCCTCGCCAGCTTATCAGCCAGGCTTGTCGCGGTAGGGTGGTAATACCTAAGAGCCATCTGCATGGTTTTCCATCCGAACATTTTGCAAAGTTCGTGTGCTTCCAGATGCAATGCCCACCGACTCGCTGCCTCATGGCGTAAGTCATGAAATGATAAAATGAGCGAGCTCCCGCATGCCAACTAAGTCCGAGGCGCTTTTGAGGGTTTGGGTTAAGGGCTCATCGGCGCGACTAGACCCAATGATCCCAGATGGATGATTGTGCGCAAAAAGATAGCCTGCAGTTCAGCATCTGAGAGCACACTCGCGCCTTTTTGCATGCGTTTTTCACATGGACGTTGGTCTGCAGACTAGTCGGCAATTGCCATCATTACTCCCTTTTATGTGTCGTGGAACGCAAATTCATATTAAAATGAAAGTATTACATAGTTTCAAAAACCCGTGCAGAAAATCAGACACTTAGTATTAGGCATTACCGGTGGAATTGCAGCTTATAAAGCGGCGGAATTGGCGCGCCTATTAGTTAAGCAGGGCATTACGGTGCAAGTGGTGATGACTGACGCTGCGTGTCAGTTTATTACGCCAATTACCATGCAAGCGCTTTCCGGCCGAGCTGTGCATACCAAAATGTGGGATGCGAGCATTGCCAATGGCATGCCACATATTGAGCTGAGCCGCGAGGCAGATACGATCTTAGTAGCCCCCGCCAGTGCAGACTTTATGGCGAAATTAGTGCACGGCAATGCAGATGATTTACTTTCGACGCTTTGTTTAGCTCGGGACTGTCCATTATTAGTTGCCCCAGCAATGAACAAGCAAATGTGGGAAAACCCAGCAACCCAACGTAACGTTACTCAGTTATTAAAAGATGGTGTGAGGATTTTGGGCCCTGATAGCGGCGTGCAAGCTTGTGGTGAAACAGGCTTAGGCCGCATGCTAGAACCAGAAACTTTATTCGCTGAGTTACTCTCAAACTTAAATGCCGAATTATCTGCAAGGCCGCTTGCTGGTAAGCGCGTCTTAATTACCGCAGGCCCAACAGTTGAAAAAATAGACCCTGTCCGCGCGATTACCAATTTAAGCTCAGGAAAAATGGGCTACAGCATCGCTGAAGCAGCGATTGAAATGGGCGCTGAAGTGACGTTGGTTAGTGGCCCTACCCATTTAACTGCACCAAGCTTAGCAGCAGTCATCGCGGTCGAAAGTGGTGCTGAAATGTTTAATGCTGTCATGGCAAATATTAGCCCTCAAGATATTTTCATCAGTGTAGCCGCTGTGGCTGATTATCGTGTGGCAAGCCCTAGCGCTGAAAAAATTAAAAAAAGTCGTGCCGCTCTTAATATTCAGTTGGTGCCTAACGAAGATATTTTGGCAGCAGTAGCAGCATTACCAAATGCCCCGTTTTGCGTAGGATTTGCCGCGGAGAGTGAAAACTTATTGGCTTACGCCGAAGAAAAGCGAAAAAGAAAAAACATTCCTTTGATCGTTGCAAATCTTATATCCGAAGCTTTAGGGACAGATGAAAGCATGCTAACGCTTTTAGACAGCCAAGGTGCACATCCTTTGCCAAAATCGAGCAAAGCCAAATCTGCGTGGACGCTGTTAAACCATATCGCAAAAATGCTTTAGAAACTTTTATATAGAAAGTCACGTTAATGAGTTTACAAGTCGAACTTAAAATTTTAGATAGTCGCTTAAATGAGAACATGCCAGCTTATGCCACTAGCGGCTCAGCAGGCTTAGATTTACGCGCTTGTATTAACGAAGCGATTACCATCAAACCCGGTGAAACTACGCTTATTCCAACAGGCATGGCTATTCACCTTGCTAATCCTGCTTATGCAGCGATGGTCCTGCCTCGTTCAGGCTTAGGTCATAAACATGGCATCGTGCTGGGTAATTTAGTCGGGTTGATTGATTCAGATTATCAAGGGCAATTATTTGTTTCTTGCTGGAATCGTAGCCAAGAAGCGTTTGTGATGCACCCGATGGAACGCATGGCGCAATTAGTCATTGTGCCTGTTGTTCAGGCAAACTTTAGCGTAGTTGCTGAATTTAACGCGAGCGAGCGCGGTGAAGGTGGTTTTGGCAGCACAGGCAAACATTAATTAAACGTTCAGCATATTGAAAAATATTCGAATTAACTTGAAAGCGAACGAGTTTTCATGGTATAAATGTGGTCTTTCGAATTTCGGTATGCAGTATCAGGAGAGTAGTATGGCGCGCGTATGTCAAGTAACCGGCAAAAAGCCGATGGTGGGAAATAACGTTTCTCACGCAAATAACAAAACAAAGCGTCGTTTTTTACCTAACTTGCAAAATCGCAAGTTTTGGGTCGAAAGCGAAAATCGTTGGATCAGTATGCGTATTACTAACGCTGCACTTCGTACTATCGACAAAAACGGCATTGATGCTGTTTTAGCTGGTATGCGCGCTGCTGGCGAAAAGATTTAAGGACTCATCATGCGTGAAAAAATCAAACTAGAATCAAGTGCTGGTACAGGTCATTTTTATACCACGACTAAAAACAAACGTACCATGCCAGAAAAAATGGAAATCAAGAAATTTGATCCTGTTGTTCGTAAGCATGTGATTTACAAAGAAACGAAATTAAAATAATTCGAACGTTCTTCGAGTTATTTACCCAATAAAAAAACCCGCTATTAGCGGGTTTTTTTATTGTCTGCGTTTTTATCTAAATCGTCTAACATGAGCAACCTAAATCACATCATCCCAATTTCTAACTGATGACTTAGGCTCTTCAACAACAGGCTCAACATTTGCAACCTCTTGTAATGCGGGAGCAGTCAGCAAGCGGACCTCTCTTTGAGGATAAGGCACAACGATGCCATGCCTCTTAAACTGACGCCAAATCTCCAAATACAAGTCTGATTGTAAATTCGCGTGCCCTGCTTCTGGATCAGCAATCCAGAAAGAGAGATTCAAATCAATACCACTCTCGCCAAAGCCTTTAATTTGAACTTCAGCAGCAGGCATTTTCAAGATCCTTCCCTGACCATTTGCAGCATCCTTCACAACAGCCATCGCTGCATCCAAATCGCTTTCATAGCTTACCTGTATTGGCAGCGTGATACTCCCTTTGCGATCGGTGTATGAGTGGTTAATGACCGCTGTTGCCATTAAAATTTCATGGGGGATCACCACTTCAGTACCATCAAGCTTACGAAGGATCATATAACGGAATCGCAATTCACTTACAACGCCGTAATGGCCATCCACAGTCACCACATCGCCAATATGCACTGAATCATCAAGCAAAATCGCAAAACCGCTTACATAATTGCTTGCAATCTTTTGTAAGCCAAAACCCAAGCCAACACCAAGTGCACCACCAAAAACTGAAAGCAATGTGATATCAATACCTACCGCCGACATGGCAATTAATATCGCCATGATTGAAAGCGCAATACGAATAAGCTTAGATAGCACAACACGAACATTCACATCAACTCGCTCGGCGAGCATCATTCTATTTTCGATGAGGCGACTTAATGAAAGTGACACAAACAGCGTAAATAAAATAGTGAGAATTGCTTGAATAATGATTAAGGCATTGAGATGGGATTTGCCAACTTTAAATGTGATGTATTCCAGAAAATTAAGAATCTGTATCCAAAAGCCGCTCAAATGGAGCGCTAAAACAATCCAAACAACTCTGGAGATCACATTCTCCATTGTGCGCATCCAACTGCCCTCAGTGAAAATGTAGCGCATACCATAGATACACAACCGAATCGCAACCATGGCCCACAACAAATTAATCGTCACCACCAACAAGCTAACGTGTTGCCATTGGCTCAGCACATAGCTGCCGATGTAAACCAGCACAAGTGAAGATAATGGAAACAGCACGCGATTGAAGCCACCGATGCCCACTTTCCAGCTACCAGGCGAATGAGTCATCACATAAGAACGAGCCATCCCGCTCAATATCCATGCTGTTGCAAGGCTGGCACCTATTACCGCAAACTGCCAAAGCATGGATGCTTTCGGTAAATCCTCAAGCAACTCTGACCAAATTAAATGCATCTCTGTATTCATCGTAAAAATATCGCCGCTAAACCAAGAAAAATAAAGAAACCACCACTATCAGTCATTGCGGTAATAAGCACGCTAGAACCAACCGCAGGGTCTCGACCAAACTTAGTCATGACTAGAGGAATCATCACGCCCATGATAGCGGCAAGAAGCAGATTGAGCGTCATCGCCGCAGTCATCAACACACTCAATGTTGTATTTTGATAGATTGCATAAGCAATTCCACCGAGTACGCTACCCCAAATCAGTCCATTTAATAAACTAACGCCAAGTTCTTTTTTGAGTAAAGAATGCATATTATGTGAAGCAATTTGGCCTAATGCCAAGCCACGTACAATCATTGTGGTAGTTTGATTTCCAGAGTTACCTCCTATGCCAGCAACAATAGGCATGAGGGCTGCCAAAGCGACTGTCTTTTCAATAGAGCCTTCAAACAAACCAATCACACGGGATGCAATCAGCGCAGTCACTAAATTTACCGCCAACCATGTCCAACGGTTTTGCACAGACTTCCACACGGAGGAGAAGAGGTCTTCTTCTTCCCGTAAACCTGCCATAGAGAGCATGTCGCTTTCAGCTTCTTCGCGAATGTAATCCATGACCGTATCAACGGTAAGACGGCCAACCAGCTTGTTATTCTCATCAACAACCGGCGCTGTTACCAAGTCATAACGCTCAAATGCCTTGGAAGCATCATCGGCCAGATCTTCTGGGTGGAATACAACGGGATCATCAGCCATGATTTCAGCCACGCCAAGATCCAAATCTTTGACGACTAGTCGCTTTAATGGCAATACACCACGAAGAATGTCATGTCTATCTACAACAAAAAGCTTATCGGTATGGTCTGGCAAGGTACCGATGCGGCGTAGATATCGTAGCGCTACTTCAAGTGTAATATCTTCGCGAATAGTGACAATATCAAAGTCCATTAATGCACCAACAGCGTCATCTGGATAGGCTAATGCAGACTTTAATCGTTCACGATTTTGAAAGTCTAAGCTATCTAAGAGCTCATGAAGAACGTCTGTTGGTAAGTCAGGTGCTAAATCTGCAAGTTCATCAGTATCAAGCTGTTCCGCGGCGGCAAGAAGCTCTTCACTATCCATATCTGCGATAAGAGTTTGACGAACCGCATCTGAAACCTCAAGAAGAATCTCACCATCGCGTTCAGCTTTGACCAATTCCCAAACATCTAAACGTTGCGCTAATGGCAATGCTTCAAGAATATGGGCAACGTCAGCTGGGTGAAGCTGGTCTAACTTTTTCTGAAGAAGGTTAAGATTTTGTTTGTGTACAATCGACTCAACTAGTGATTGCTTAGGCATGTCTAACTCTTGCTTGTGAACAAGATCTTCAATAAGCTTATGCTTATCTAGCAAGTGGATCACTTGCTGTAAACTTTCTTGTAAGCTTTCTTTGATTTCTTGGATTTCTGCCATTTCGTTTACTCGCAGAGAATTAGCAATGCTTTGATAAATGCATAAACGACAAGCGTTACAGCAGCTTTTGATGTTATAACATATCTCACAATAAGATTTAAAAAAACTCGATTACAAGCGCTTAATCATATGCCAAAAGAATACATTTTATATGGAACCAGTGGTTGTCATTTATGTGACGAGGCCGAAAGCATCGTCAGCGCAGCAATAATAAACCAAAGTATTATCTTCATAAAACAGGACATTATCAATGATGATCATCTACTTCATCAATACGCTTTAACGATCCCTGTATTTAAGAGCCTAGCAACAAAAGAAGAGCTATGCTGGCCATTTACGAAAGAAGTGATTCAGGCCTTTATTAGACAATAAAAAAGCCGGCTATTAACCGGCTTTTTTATCTAAATCATCATACTTAGTCAGCGACAACTACTTCTGCTGAGGTATCTGGACGATCTACAAGTTCAACTAATGCCATAGGCGCATTGTCACCATTACGGAAACCGCATTTCAAAATACGTAGGTAACCACCTGGGCGTGTTGAATATCGTGGGCCAAGTTCATTAAACAATTTACCAACAATATCTCTGTCGCGTAAACGGCTGAATGCCAAACGACGATTTGCCAAAGTTGCATCTTTACCTAAAGTAATTAAAGGCTCAGCGATACGGCGAAGCTCTTTTGCTTTAGGCAAAGTTGTTTTAATGATTTCATGGCGCAACAATGAAGTTGCCATGTTACGCAACATTGCCTGACGATGGCTGCTGGTACGATTTAGTTTACGATTACTGTTGCGATGACGCATAGTGATATCCTCACACCTTTGCTATTATACTTTTTCCAGGCCAACTGGCGGCCAGTTCTCTAGTTTCATGCCTAAAGTTAGACCTTTAGACGCTAAAATATCTTTAATCTCATTGAGTGATTTACGACCCAAATTAGGAGCCTTCAATAACTCATTTTCACCACGTTGAATCAAATCACCAATGTAATAAATATTTTCAGCTTTTAAGCAGTTCGCAGAACGAACTGTTAACTCTAAATCATCTACCGGACGTAATAAGATTGGATCAACTTGTGGTACTTGCTTAACTTCAACTTCCGTTGGTGCACCTTCAAGGTCAGCAAACACTGACAATTGACCAATAAGAATACGAGCAGCGTCACGAATAGCTTGTTCTGGCTCCATCACACCGTTTGTTTCAACGTCCATGATAAGTTTGTCCAAGTCAGTTCTTTGTTCTACACGAGCACTCTCAACATGGTAACTTACCTTGTTAATTGGGCTAAATGAAGCGTCAACCATAATGAAGCCTAATATGCGATTTTCATCTGTTTTTTGACGAACAGGCACTGGTTGATAACCACGACCCATTTCAACTTTAACTTCCAAATTCAACTTGCCACCTTTGGTCAGGTGAGCAATAACATGATTTGGATTGAAGATCTCAGCATCGTGGCCTGTTTCAAAATCTGCAGCAGTTACGACGCCTTCAGAAGACTTGTTCAAAGTCAGCACTGTTTCGCTCTTATTATTGAGCTTCAAAGCAACACCTTTAAGATTCAACAAAATATCAACAACGTCTTCTTGAAGGCCGTCAATGGTTGAATACTCATGAACAACACCATCAATTTTCACTTCTGTAATTGCGAAGCCTGGAATGGAAGATAGCAATACACGGCGCAATGCGTTACCTAATGTATAGCCAAAACCACGTTCCATAGGCTCTAAAGTTACACGTGCGCGCAATGGTGAAATTACTTCAACATCCACAACACGTGGCTTCAAATATTCAGTCGGACTGTTTTGCATAAACTTTCCTTACGGTCCTAAATTAAATTACTTAGAGTAAAGCTCAACAACGAGTGATTCATTAATTGTTGCAGGTAACTCATCACGTTGAGGCTTGGCTTTAAAGGTACCCTTAAGCGCCTTCACATCAACTTCAATCCACTGTGGGAAACCACGAAGTTCAGCTGCAGCCAAAGCGCCTTTAATGCGCAATTGATTGATTGATGCTGGAGCAACTTGAACAGTATCACCAGGCTTTACTTGATATGAAGGAATGTTCACCCGCTTACCATTAACTAAAATACTGTTATGGCGAACAATCTGACGAGCCTCAGTACGTGATGCACCAATACCCATACGATAAGTAACATTATCTAAGCGGCACTCTAATAACTGCAACAAGTTCTCACCTGTAATGCCTTTTAGACGATCTGCTTCTGCATAATATTTACGGAATTGTTTCTCAAGTACACCATAAATACGACGTAATTTTTGTTTTTCACGCAATTGAACACCGTAGTCAGATAAACGTTGATTACGACGTTGACCATGTTGACCAGGTGGGAAATTACGTTTTTCGATAGCGCATTTGTCTGTGAAACACTTTTCGCCTTTAAGGAAAAGTTTTTCGCCTTCACGGCGACACTGACGGCACTTAGGATCGAGATTTCTAGCCAAGGTATTTCTCCTATTAAATCTTGCTGCTTAATTGCGGCGTATTAAATACGGCGCTTTTTAGGTGGACGGCAACCGTTATGCGGAACTGGCGTCACATCTGAAATGCTAGTAATTTTAAAACCAACAGCGTTTAATGCACGAACTGCTGATTCACGGCCTGGACCAGGTCCTTTGATACGAACTTCAAGATTCTTAACACCACACTCTTGAGCAGCTTTACCAGCTGCTTCTGCTGCAACTTGAGCAGCAAATGGTGTACTTTTACGAGAACCTTTGAAACCAGCACCACCAGATGTTGCCCATGAAAGCGCATTACCTTGGCGATCTGTGATCGTAATAATTGTATTGTTAAAAGAGGCATGCACGTGGGCGATGCCCTCGGCAATATTCTTTTTAACTTTCTTGCGTACACGTACGTTAGCTTTAGCCATGTCTAATTATTCCTTACTTGGATTGCTTAATAGGCTTCACTGGACCTTTACGTGTTCGCGCATTTGTTTTTGTGCGCTGACCACGAACAGGCAAACCACGGCGGTGACGAACACCACGATAGCAACCTAAGTCCATTAATCGCTTAATATTCATTGAAACTTCACGACGCAAGTCGCCTTCAACTTGAAGCTTAGCTACTTCGTCGCGCAACTTTTCAACTTCTGCATCGTTAAGATCCTTAACTTTTGCAGTCGTCAAAACGCCAGCTGCGGCACAAATTTGCTTTGCAGTATTGCGTCCTACACCGTAAATCGAAGTTAATGCGATTTCAGTGTGCTTATGATTTGGGATGTTTACCCCTGCTATCCGAGCCATGTATCTACTCCAAAATTATGGCGTTGAATTTTCAATTTCGCCAAAAAAGCCCTAAATTTTAACACCTAAGCCAACTTATAACAATTAGCATAGGATTATTCTCTACTACCCTACAACCACCAATTACCCTTGGCGTTGTTTATGTCTTGGGTCTGTACAAATAACACGCACAACACCACGACGACGAACAACTTTACAATGACGGCATAAAGCCTTTACTGATGCACGAACTCTCATTTTTGCCTCACAAAATCCAAATAATTATGGCTAATACTATTTAGCGCGGAAAATAATCCGTGCTCGCGAAAGATCATACGGGGTCATTTCAACTGTGACTTTGTCACCTGGAAGAATGCGAATGTAGTGCATACGCATTTTTCCTGAGATATAACCCAAAACAATATGTCCGTTTTCTAACTTAACTCTAAAAGTTGCATTTGGGAGATTTTCTAAAATCTCACCTTGCATCTCAATTCTGTCTTCTTTTGCCATGACTTAGTGATCTCGCTCTCTGATTAATTTAGCGTGAACTTGCTGCACCGTTTTTGAAATTTGCCTTTTTAAGCAAACCTTCATATTGATGCGACATCAAATGCGCTTGCACTTGGGTCATGAAATCCATAGTCACCACAACAATAATCAATAGCGAAGTACCACCAAAATAAAACGGCACATTAAATTTCAAAATCAAAAACTCAGGCAACAAACAAACGAGCGTAATGTAAATTGCACCAATCAATGTCAAACGACCCATAATACGGTCGATGTAGTTAGCAGTTTGCTCACCAGGTCGAATACCAGGAACAAAGGCACCGCTCTTCTTTAAATTGTCTGCTGTTTCCTTAGGATTAAAAACTAAGGCTGTATAAAAAAAACAGAAAAAAACAATGGCGCTGACAAAGAACAAAATGTACAAAGGTTGTCCAGGAGACAATTTAGTACCAATGTCTTTTAGCCACGAGAAGTTCTCATTACTACCAAACCAGCCTGCCATTGTGGCAGGAAACAAAATAATACTTGAAGCAAAAATAGGGGGAATCACACCAGCCATATTTAGCTTCAACGGCAAATGACTTGTTTGACCACCCATGACTTGGCGACCAACTTGTCTCTTTGCATAATTCACAGTAATTTTTCTCTGACCGCGTTCTACGAAGACCACAAATGCTGTCACCAAAATGGTTGCAGCAAATAAGAAAATTACGAATACCGGGTTAAATTCACCACTGCTAGCAAGTTCTAAAGTTTTAAAAACTGCGCTAGGTAAACCAGCCACGATACCAGCAAAAATAATGATGGAAATACCATTACCAATGCCGCGTTCAGTGATTTGTTCACCCAACCACATCAAAAACATCGTACCACTCACCAATGTAACAACAGCAGTAAGCCTAAACATGATTCCTGGATCTAATACTAAGTTTGCTTGTGACTCTAAAGCAATGGCAATACCAAGTGCTTGGAATGTTGCTAAAAGCACAGTTCCATAACGAGTATATTTAGTAATTTGCCTTCTACCAGCCTCACCTTCTTTTTTAAGCTGTTCCATTTGTGGAGAAACAACCGTCAAAAGCTGCATAATAATTGATGCAGAAATATAGGGCATTATGCCAAGTGCAAATACTGTAAATCTAGAAAGTGCACCACCTGAGAACATATTAAACATTCCCAAGATGCCACCACTTTGCGATTCAAACAACTTAGCTAACACATCGGCATTAATGCCCGGAACTGGTATATGAGCACCTAAACGATATACAACAAGCGCACCCAAAACAAACAACAAGCGGCTTTTAAGCTCACCCGTCTTACTTACCGCACCTAAAATACTATCGTTTGCCAACTGATTACTCTACGATCTTGCCGCCAGCAGCTTCAACAGCAGCGCGAGCACCTTTAGTCAACAACAAACCTTGAACTGAAATAGCACGGCTTAAATCGCCAGATAAGTAAACCTTCACAGACTTAACTGTACCCGGAACTATGTTCGCAGCCTTCAAAGTCAAGATATCGATTACTGGTGCATCAATCAAAAGCAATTCGCTTGTGCGTACACGCGCAGTATCTTTCTTTGTCAAAGATCTAAAGCCACGTTTTGGTAAACGGCGTTGCAAAGGCATTTGACCGCCTTCAAAACCAACTTTATGAAAACCACCAGTACGTGATTTTTGACCCTTATGACCACGACCAGCAGTTTTACCTAGACCAGAACCGATACCACGACCTACGCGGCGCTTAGCGTGTTTACTGCCTTCTGCAGGACTAATAGTATTTAATTTCATTATGCTTCTACCTTTAAAAGATAGTGAACGGCGTTAATCATCCCACGGTTAGCAGGAGTGTCTAACACTTCCACTGTGTGATGCATGCGACGAATTCCTAGACCAGCAACACAAGCCTTGTGTGAAGCAATTCTTCCGATGGTACTTTTAACCAAAGTTACTTTAACAGTACCAACTGTTTCTTTATTTGCCTTAGCCATATTAGCCTCTAATTTCTTCTACAGATTTACCACGCTTAGCAGCAATTTCAGCAGGCGTATTCATTGACTGCAAGCCATTAAGCGTTGCACGAACAACGTTGTAAGGATTTGTAGAACCAATGCATTTTGCTAATACGTTAGTAATACCCATCACTTCAAAAATAGCACGCATTGCACCACCAGCAATAATACCAGTACCTTCAGATGCAGGCTGGATGAACACTTTAGCTGCGCCATGAACGCCAGTTACCGCGTGATGCAATGTGCCGTTATTCAGACTCACTTTAACCATCTCGCGACGCGCCTCGTCCATTGCTTTTTGTACAGCAACTGGCACTTCACGCGCTTTACCTTTACCCATACCAACTGCACCATCACCATCACCAACAACAGTGAGTGCAGCAAAACTCATAATACGACCGCCCTTGACCACTTTGGTCACGCGGTTGACTGTGATCATTTTTTCACGCAAACCATCGGTTTGCTGTTGTTCCATTTCTTTTGCCATCATCAACCCCGTCTATTAGAAGGACAAGCCGTTTTCGCGAGCGGCTTCTGCCAACGCTTTAATACGACCATGGTATTTATAACCAGAACGGTCAAACGCGACTGTAGTAACACCAGCTTTTTTCGCTTTTTCAGCGATACGTTTACCAATAATTGCTGCCGCAGCAACGTTGCCGCCATTTGCCAAACTCTTACGAACTTCAGTTTCTAGCGTTGATGCACTTGCTAGGACCTTATCACCAGACTCAGCAATAATTTGTGCGTATATGTGGCCATTACTACGGTGAACACTAAGACGGGTTACTTTCAATTCGGCGATTTTGGCACGGGTTTTACGTGCGCGACGCAAGCGTGAATTTACATTGTTCATTGTTTAAACCTTACTTCTTCTTGGTTTCTTTAATAATCACTACTTCATCAGAGTAACGAACACCCTTGCCTTTATAGGGCTCTGGTGCTCTGTAACCACGAATTTGAGCAGCAACCTGACCAACTACTTGTTTATCAACACCCTTAAGAATAACTTCTGTAAGGGTAGGAGTTTCAACAGTAACACCAGCTGGCATTTTGTGATTGATAGGATGTGAGTAACCCAATTCAAGATTCAACGTTGCACCCTGTGCTTGCGCCTTGTAACCAACGCCAACTAAAGATAACTTACGCGTGAATCCTTCGGATACACCTTTCACCATATTTGCAACTAACGCACGCAATGTACCTGACATTGCACGAGAATGCTGACTATCGTTGGCAGCAGCAAAGGTAATTGTTTCACCTTCACGCGTTAACGTTACGGCACCTGTAAGTGGGTGAGTTAGCTTACCTAATGGACCACTTACATTAATACTATCTGGGTTCAAAACTATCTCAACTTTAGCTGGGATAGCGACCGGGTTCTTAGCTACACGAGACATTTTCGCTCCTTAAGCTACTACGCACAGCACTTCACCACCGATACCGGCAGCTGATGCTTTACGATCAGTCATTACACCCTTGGACGTAGACACGATGGTCACGCCGAGGCCGTTCATTACCTTAGGAATATCTTGGCTACCACGATATACGCGAAGACCTGGACGGCTTACGCGGTCAATCTTCTCGATAACTGGTTGACCAGCGTAATACTTAAGGCCAATGTTTAATGTTGGTTTGCCATCAACAGTTTGTACGCCAAATTCATCGATATAACCTTCGTCTTTTAATACGCTAGCTATAGCGCACTTCAATTTAGATGAAGGCATAGATACTGTTGGCTTATTTGTGCTTTGCGCATTACGAATGCGGGTTAGCATATCGGCAATCGGATCACTCATGCTCATCGTTAAATTCCTCCGTTACCAGCTAGCTTTAGTGACACCTGGCACTTCGCCACGCATCATTAACTCGCGCAATTTACTACGCGCAATGCCAAATTTACTAAACACACCACGTGGGCGACCAGTTAAAGCACAGCGGTTACGCAGTCTTACTGGGCTTGCATTACGTGGCAAACTTTGCAACTTCAAACGTGCTGCACGGCGATCTTCTGGAGTTGCATTAACATCGTTAAGCACCGCCATAATTTCAGTACGCTTAGCAGCGTATTTTTCAACCGTTTCGCGACGTTTTTGTTCGCGCTCAATCATACATGTCTTAGCCATGAGATCCTCAGTTTCTAAACGGGAAGCTGAATGCAGTTAAAAGTGCACGCGCTTCTTCATCAGTTTTTGCTGTCGTTGTGATGGTGATATTCATACCACGCAACGCATCAATTTTGTCATATTCAATTTCAGGGAAAATGATCTGTTCTTTAACACCCATGTTGTAATTGCCACGACCATCAAATGATTTAGCAGAAATACCACGGAAGTCACGAATACGTGGGATAGCAACAGTTACTAAGCGATCCAAGAATTCATACATGCGCTCACGGCGCAATGTCACCTTACAACCTACAGGATAATCATCGCGAATCTTAAACGCAGCAACTGATTTCTTTGCTTTGGTTACAATTGCCTTTTGACCAGCGATTTTCTCCATATCACCAACCGCATTTTCCATTACCTTTTTATCGGCAACCGCTTCACCAACACCCATATTGAGTGTGATTTTTTCGATGCGTGGAACTTGCATTGGAGACTTATAACCGAACTGTTCGGTCATGGACTTAACCACTGTATCTTTATAGAAATCTTTTAAACGAGCCATTTGTTTTCTTATGCCTCTCGCGCTTACGCGTCAACAACTTCACCACTAGATTTGAATACACGCACTTTGCGTCCATCATCTAGTGTTTTGAAGCCAACACGATCACCCTTTTGGGTGGCAGGATTAAACAAAGCAACATTAGAGATATCAATTGGCATCTCTTTATTGATGATACCGCCAGCCACACCCTTCATCGGGTTTGGCTTAGCATGTTTCTTCACCATGTTTGCGCCTTCAACTACAACATGACCCGTATCAAGAATACTTAATACAGTGCCACGCTTACCACTATCCTTACCAGTATTCAGGATAACTTCGTCACCTTTACGAATTTTATTCATTTAGCAAATCCTTACAAAACTTCTGGCGCTAAAGAAACGATCTTCATGAAACGCTCACCACGTAGTTCACGTGTAACCGGTCCAAAGATACGAGTACCAATTGGCTCTAGCTTGTTGTTTAATAAAACAGCAGCATTGCTATCAAACTTAACTAAAGAGCCATCTGCACGACGAACACCCTTAGCTGTACGAACAACAACAGCGCTATAAACTTCGCCTTTCTTGACGCGACCACGTGGAGCAGCATCTTTAATGCTGACCTTGATAACATCGCCAATACTTGCGTAACGACGCTTTGATCCGCCCAATACCTTAATACACATTACAGAACGTGCGCCAGTATTGTCGGCAACATCTAGCCGAGATTGCATTTGAATCATGAGAATAATCTCCAACTTAATCCGTTAAACCAACACCAGCCGCTCGTCATTCACGGCCGACAGAACTACGGTCAGTATTGGGGCACTAGCTAAGGCCTAAGCCATGAGTGCCGAAAAGTCCAACATTATATATTGCATCCATGACGGATGCAATATTATTTATACACCTGTAGATTTAGTAACTACTTTACTAACTTTCCAGGTTTTTGTTTTTGAAAGTGGGCGTGTTTCTTCAATCACAACCAAATCACCTTCTTTACATTCATTTGTTTCGTCATGCGCGTGAAACTTGTTTGAACGGCGAATAACTTTACCGATCAAAGGATGCTTCACTTTGCGCTCAACTAAAACAGTGACTGTTTTATCCATCTTGTCACTTACTACTCGACCGCTTAATGTACGGACGACTTTATTTGTTGCTAAATCGTTACTCATAATGACTCCGTTTAAGCTGCCTTAGCAGATGACTTTGATTTTTCCGCAAGCACTGTGCGAACACGTGCTACATCTCTGCGTACTTTACGAATTTGGTCAACTTTGTTGAGTTGCTGTGTTGCTAATTGCATACGCATAGAAAACTGTGCGCGGCGCAATTCGATCAACTCAGCATTCAACTCATCAACAGACTTCGCTCTTAATTCAGTTGCTTTCATCATTAACCCCCGAGATGACGTGTAGCAAATGTTGTTTCAATTGGCAATTTTGCAGCTGCCAATTTGAACGCTTCACGCGCCAACTCTTCACTTACTCCGTCCATTTCATAAAGCATTTTTCCAGGCTGAATCTGTGCAACGTAGTACTCTGTACTACCTTTACCATTACCCATACGAACTTCAGCTGGTTTCTTAGAAATTGGCTGATCAGGAAAAATACGAATCCAAACGCGACCACCACGTTTAATATGACGTGTCATCACGCGACGAGCCGCTTCAATTTGACGTGCAGTAAGACGACCACGACCAACTGCTTTCAAACCGAATTCGCCAAAACTTACTTTATTACCCGTAGTTGCAATGCCTTTATTACGGCCTTTTTGCATCTTACGGAATTTTTGTCTAGCTGGCTGTAGCATTTTTTGCCCCCGACTTTCTTACTTTCTTTTCTGGTTCTGCGACTGGCGCAACAACTGGTTGTTCACCCTTGTTGTCGAACACTTCGCCTTTGAATACCCAAACTTTGATACCGATAATGCCGTATGTTGTTAATGCTTCTGCAACACCGTAATCAATATCAGCACGTAAAGTATGAAGTGGCACACGACCTTCGCGATACCATTCAGTACGAGCAATTTCAATACCGTTTAAACGGCCTGAACTCATAATCTTGATACCTTGAGCGCCCAAACGCATGGCATTTTGCATCGCACGTTTCATCGCACGACGGAACATCACACGCTTTTCTAATTGCTGAGCAATGCTCTGTGCAATCAATGTAGCGTCGATTTCTGGCTTACGCACTTCTTCGATATTCAAATGGACAGGAACACCCATTAAACCTTGAATGCTAGAGCGTAAAGTTTCAATATCTTCACCCTTCTTACCAATCACGATACCTGGACGTGCACTGTAGATTGTGATTTTCGCGTTCTTTGCAGGACGCTCAATAATAATCTTGCTTACAGCAGCGTGGGCTAGCTTCTTGTTAAGGAACTCGCGAACCTTAATGTCGCTATTCAACATTGCTGGGAAATTTTTGCTGTTGGCATACCAACGTGATGTCCAGTTCTTTTGGACGCTCAGACGGAAACCAATTGGATGAATTTTCTGACCCATAACGATTCCTTTAGTTACCCACTGTCACGTTAATGTGACAGGTTGGTTTGGTAATGCGACCAGCGCGACCTTTAGCACGAGCACGGATACGCTTAAGCACGATACCTTTATCAACGTAGATTGAAGTCACCTTCAACTCATCAATATCAGCACCATTATTGTGTTCAGCGTTAGCAATTGCTGACTCAAGCACTTTCTTGATAATTTCTGCACCTTTCTTAGGTGAGAACTGCAAGATGTTAAGCGCATTGTCAACTTTCTTACCGCGTACTAAATCCGCTACTAAGCGAGCTTTCTGTGGAGAAAGATGTACACCTTTTAATACTGCAGATACTTGCATCATCATCTCCTACTTCTTAGCTTTCTTATCGGCTGCATGACCTTTGAAAGTGCGGGTTAACGCAAATTCACCGAGCTTGTGGCCAACCATGTTTTCTGAAATCAACACAGGTACGTGTTGCTTGCCGTTATGAACCGCAATGGTCAAACCAATGAAGTCAGGCAAAATTGTAGAACGGCGTGACCAAGTTTTAATTGGTTTACGATCTCGCGTCTCAGCCGCTTTCTCTACTTTTTTAGCCAAGTGTCCATCGATGAATGGACCTTTTTTAATTGAACGTGCCATATTGATTACCTCTTATTCGCAGGACGGCGTGAAACACGCATATTGTCAGTGCGCTTGTTGCTACGAGTGCGATAACCCTTGGTCGGAGTACCCCATGGGCTCACTGGATTCATACCAGCAGCTGTCTTACCCTCACCACCACCATGTGGGTGATCTACCGGGTTCATTACAACACCGCGAACTGTAGGACGCACACCGCGCCAGCGCATCGCACCAGCTTTACCGATAGAGCGTAATGAATGCTCTTCATTACCCACTTCGCCAAGCGTTGCTTTGCAATCAACGTGTACACGACGAACTTCGCCTGAACGTAAACGCAATTGAGCGTAGCTACCTTCACGTGCTAACAATTGCACTGATGTGCCAGCTGAACGAGCTAACTGCGCACCTTTACCAGGTTGCAATTCGATACAATGAATCGTGCTACCTACTGGGATATTGCGCAATGGCAATGCGTTACCTACTTTAATAGGTGCATCTGAACCACTAATCAATTGAGCCCCAGCAGCTACACCACGCGGAGCGATGATATAACGACGTTCACCGTCGGCATAACATAACAACGCAATGTGCGCGCTACGATTTGGATCGTATTCAATATGCTCAACCTTTGCTGGAATTCCGTCTTTATTGCGGCGGAAATCTACCAAACGGTAATGTTGCTTATGACCGCCACCTTGGTGACGGATTGTAATATGGCCGTTGTTATTACGACCTGCATTTTTGCTTTGCTTCTCCAGCAGCGGCGCATAAGGCTTGCCCTTATATAGATCAGGTGTTACCACCTTTACTACGGCGCGCCGACCTGGTGAAGTTGGCTTGACTTTAATCAGTGCCATGTTTTCTCCTATTCGCCCGCTGCAAAATTAATTTCTTGGCCTGGCTTCAAGCTTACATAAGCTTTCTTCCAGTCTTTACGGCGACCCATAATACGGCCAGCACGTTTCTCTTTACCCTTAACGTTCACTACCGTTACGGATTGCACTTCAACTTTGAATACAAGCTCAACCGCAGCCATGATTTCTGGTTTAGTTGCATCTGTACGCACTTTGAAAGCAATTTGCTGATTTTGATCAGCAATACGAGTTGCCTTTTCAGTAATTTGCGGAGCCAAAATAACTTGCAGTAAACGATCTTGGTTTTTTACTAAGTTTAGATTCGCACTCATGCTAGCATCTCCTCAAGCTTCTTCACTGCAGCTTTAGTCGCAACCACATTCGGGAAGCGAACCAAACTGACAGGATCAACGTATTGAGCTTCAACAACTAACACGTTAGGAATGTTACGTGCTGATAGATACAAGTTTTCATCAAAACCATCCACCAACAACAAAACACCTTCAGCAAACCCTAAACCCTTGATTTTCTCAACCAGGTTTTTAGTTTTCGGAGTGTCAACAGTAAACTCTTCAATCACTGACAAACGTGTTTGGCGTACAAGCTCTGAAAGAATTGCACACATACCAGCACGGTAAGCCTTACGGTTTACTTTATGGCTGAAGTTTTCATCAGGACTATTAGGGAATGCACGACCACCTCCACGCCAGATAGGGCTTGAGCTCATGCCTGAACGTGCACGACCAGTACCTTTTTGGTTCCATGGTTTGTGTGTAGTGTGACTTACGTTACCACGACCTAATTGTGCACGAGTCGCAGTACGCGCGTTTGCTTGGTAAGCAACAACAACTTGATGCACCAAAGCTTCATTAAATTCACGAGCAAACGTTACATCTGAAAGCTCAACAGCTGACTTTGTAACCTTACCGCTTTTGTCGATTAATTTGATTTCCATTATTTGGCCGCCTTATTAGAAGACTTGGCTTTAACAGCAGGACGTACAACTACATCACCACCTTTAGAGCCTGGAATAGCACCTTTAATCAACAATAGATTGCGTTCAACATCAACACGCACTACTTGTAGGTTTTGTGTCGTTACTTGAACAGCGCCCAAATGACCAGGCATACGCTTACCAGGGAATACTCGACCCGGATCCTGCGCCATACCAATAGAACCTGGAACATTGTGTGATCTTGAGTTACCGTGAGATGCACGGTTTGATGAGAAGTGGTGACGCTTAATTGCGCCAGCAAAACCCTTACCAAGAGAAGTGCCAGTCACATCGACCATTTGACCTTCTTGGAAAATATCAACTGAGATTGTTGCGCCAGCAGTGTAATTTGCTAACACATCACCAGAAACTGAAAATTCTTGGATACCAGCACCTGCAGCAGAGCCTGACTTAGCATAATGCCCAGTCAAAGCTTTGTTGATACGGCTAGCGCGACGTTCGCCGAATGCAACTTGAAGGCCTGTATAGCCATCAGTAGCAATCGTCTTAATCTGTGTCACACGGTTAGGCACAACTTCCAATACTGTTACAGGGACGCTTGCGCCATCCTCAGTAAACAGGCGGGTCATACCTACCTTGCGACCAATAAGCCCTAAGCTCATGATCGATTCCTTATATTTAGTTAAAAAGCCGATTACAATTGACCGACTTCTCTGAAAGAGCGCGGATTATACCGAACTCTCGCTTACATTACAACTTTAAATCTACTGTCAAATTTTTACAGCTTGATCTCTACATCAACACCAGCTGGCAAATCTAACTTCATTAATGCATCAACTGTTTTATCAGTTGGGTCAACAATATCCATTAAACGTTGGTGTGTACGGATTTCGAACTGATCGCGCGATGTTTTGTTCACGTGTGGTGAACGCAAAATATCAAAACGCTCAATACGAGTTGGCAATGGAACTGGACCTTTAACAACAGCGCCAGTTCGTTTTGCTGTTTCTACGATTTCTTGAGCAGATTGATCAATCAAACGATAATCAAAAGCTTTCAAGCGAATACGGATTTTTTGACTTTGCATTTTTACTGCCTTTCTAAAGAGCGAAACGGCGGGACAAGTCCCGCCATTTGATTTAATTACAAATGAAATTACAGATTATTCAATAATCTTAGCAACAACACCCGCACCAACAGTACGACCGCCTTCACGAATCGCGAAGCGTAAACCATCTTCCATCGCAATTGGAGCAATCAATGTTACTGTGATTGATACGTTATCACCTGGCATCACCATTTCTGTACCT
>CAMCXI010000004.1 GCA_945883335.1 Candidatus Methylopumilus universalis
GAGCCTTTACCGAATTGCTTCTCAATTTGCGAAAGTGCTGCTGCCAGTGCTTTGCTTTTATTGTCGTCCATAATATCCTCTGGTTTTATCTTGATTAGTTTAGGCTTTTTTACGCCATCAAAGTGCTAAAAAAGTCTTCAAATCAAGAATGTGATTATTCCACAATTCGGGGCCAAAAGTAAGGCTAAGCCATGGACTAATTCAAGTTGATCAGTATTTTTTTGAAGCGTTTTTTAGCGTTAGTTTTTTTGATTTTAGCAAACGATTGTACGAACGTACAGTAATAATTAAAAATAATCATTAAGTGGTTGCAGTGAAAGTAATTAATTGATTAGGTCTTGTAGCCCAGTGAGCAAAGCGATGATGGATTGTTCTCTAATTTGTTCTCGATTGCCTTGGAATAAGTAGGTTTTCGTTTTTGATGGAAAAGTCTCGCTGGCCCAAGCAAAGCAAACTGTACCGACAGGTTTCGCGATGGTGCCGCCATCTGGTCCTGCGATCCCAGTTACGCTGGCTGCAATAGTTGCTCTGCCTTGCTGTAGGGCGCCAATCGCCATTTCCATGGCGACTTGCTCGCTGACTGCACCGTATTGGGTGAGTGTAGTCTCTTTTACTTTGAGTAAGTCTTGTTTTGCTTGATTGCTATAGGTGACCAAACCGCTATCAAACCAAGCCGAGCTTCCCGCCGTATTGGTGATAAGCGCAGAAATGAGTCCGCCAGTGCACGACTCTGCTAAGCTAAGCACGTGTTTTTTAGCCAGCAGTAACTCGCCGACCTCTTGTGACAAAGCTTTTAGTTCAGGGCTAAACATATTACTTGCAGGCAAATGATGGCGTAAATGGCGGCGAGCAGGTCATCAAACATCACGCCAAAGCCGCCTTTGAGTTTTGCATCGCATTGACGGATAGGCGTTGGCTTCCAAATATCAAAGAGACGAAAAAGTACAAAGGCGACACCCCACCAAAGCGGACTTGCTGGCGTAAATTCAAGCACCAGCATCATCGCGACAATTTCATCCCAAACGATACTGCCGTGATCTGACACGCCTAAAGCATTGCCAGTTTTGGAGCAAAGCGGAATGCCAACTAGAAATAAAGCGGCGAGGCTAATGAAATGGGTAGATTCTGGCGTGAATGTAAGCAACCAGAATAGAGGTAAACCCACAAGCGTGCCGACAGTGCCTGGGCCTTTGGGTGACAGTCCTGTGCCAAATCCTAAGGCAATGAAGTGGCTAGGGTGGCGCAGTAAAAACTGCAAACTTGGTGTGATGGTTTTAGCCGAAGTGGTCATAACCTACACTTTTCAATTCAATTGCTTGATGGTTTTTATCGTAAACATTCAGCCTATTTTTATGTGGGGGCGCTGGCGTGGTTTCGCCTATGGCGGAAAGTTTTAAATTTAGCTTTTTACCAATCGCTAAAATTGCATCATGTTGGGATGCAGGCGCTGTAAAGCATAACTCATAATCATCACCGCCATTTAAAACTAGGCTTTGAAGCTTTGTAGTATCGATTTCATTGCTAATATGAACGTGTGGAACTTTTTCCCAAACTAGATTTGCGCCTAATGATGAGCGCTCTAAAATGTGCCCTAAGTCGGCTAGTAATCCATCTGAAATGTCGATGGCGCTATTCGCAATATATTGCAAAGCTAAACCCAAAGCCACTCGAGGTTGTGGTGCTTGCAGGGCATCAATACAAACTTGTCTCTCTGTGGCAGATAAAGTGTTTTCAGGCAGTTTTTTTTGCAGTTGCGCCAAGCCAAGTGCAGCTTCACCCAATGTGCCAGACACCCAAATTTCATCACCAAGTTTAGCGCCGTCTCGGCGGAGCGCTTTGTCAATCGGCAGTTCCCCCATGATTTGCACGCTAATATTGAGCGGACCGCGTGTGGTGTCGCCTCCAATAAGGCTGATGCTAAATTCATCGGCACAAGCAAAAAATCCGCGTGAGAATTCAGCTAACCAAGCTTCGTCAATATTTGGCAAAGCAATGGCAAGCGTTGCCCATTTTGGGGTTGCACCCATCGCTGCCATGTCCGAAACATTCACTGCGAGGGATTTCCAGCCAACAAAGTAAGCGGGACAGTCAGCAAGGAAATGCGTCCCAGCCACCGACATATCAGCGGAAACTGCTAATTGATGGCCTGCGCTGATTTGAATAAGTGCTGCATCATCACCAACCCCTAAGTCTGCATTCTGGCTCGCGCGGGTGAAGTATTTTTCGATGATGTTGAATTCGGTTGGCATAAGTGATGATGGTCTTAAGCACCGATTAGAAAAGGTTTTGCGAGCAGTAAAAACGCACAAATGGCAATGATGTTAATCGTGGTTGCTGTGCCGAAAATCCTAAACTTGAAGTTTTCATTGGTTTGGCTTACGCCGTAAGCATGAGCAATCCTGGCTGCAAGAAACCCAATGCATAAGCCATGGATGATCCAGTGCGAGTACGACTGTATCTCCAACATCGCAATAAGTAAGAGCGTTAATGGTACGTACTCTGAAAAATTAGCATGCACGCGGGATGCTCTTAATATGCTTTTTTCACCGCCATCACCAATCGCCACTTTGTGTTCGCGCCTTGATTTGATGGTTCTCACGGAAAGAATAATAAACAGTAAAGCCAATACCGCGGCATAGTATGGGGTAATGTTTAGATGCATAATATTTTCTAACCCTTATTTTTTACAGCTGATTTTGGTCTAAATGCTTGAACAATCTCAGCATGGGTTTCAATGTAAGGCGCGCCAATTAAGTCCAAGCAATAAGGTACTGCGGCAAAAATGCCATGCACGGTTTGTTTTCCAGCTTCATCTTTTAAGCCCTCTAGCGTTTGGGCGATGGCTTTTGGTTGGCCAGGCAAATTGATAATTAAACATTGCTTGCGAATAACGGCCACTTGGCGAGACAGAATCGCCGTTGGCACAAAGTTTAAGCTGATTTGACGCATCTGCTCGCCGAATCCTGGCATTTCTCTATCAGCAACTGCTAATGTTGCTTCCGGGGTCACATCTCGAATGGCGGGCCCTGTGCCGCCAGTGGTTAAAATTAAGCTACAGCCTGCGTCATCTACAAGCTGTTTAAGGGTAAATTCAATTTCTGATTTTTCGTCGGGGATAAGACGGTTTTCAGCATGCCATGGTGTTATAAGCGTTTTTTCTAACCAGTCTTGAAGGTGCGGTAAACCAAGATCTTGGTAAGCGCCTGTTGAAGCGCGATCACTGATAGATACGAGACCAATTTTAATTGTTTGTACTGACATTTGAATTATTTCGAGTATAGGTTGGTCTAGATAAAGTTATTCATATTAATGTGAAATCATCCCATATTATTAGGTTAAGCTGTTATTGTCTTTGTGTTGATTGATTTAAATTTTCTGTTTAATAAAGGAAGCGTCATGCGTTTACTGGAGTACACATTATTGAGTTTTCTTATGCTGGCGAACGTCGCAGTCGCTGAGGATGCTCAGACTTTAGAAGAAGTCATTGCAAATCAGAACTTTTTTAGTAATGCGTATGTTGAGACTAAAACAACCAATGCAAAACGAATTATCCCAAATGCCGACCCAAAAATTTATTCAGGCACAGACAAAATAGCTGATAAGCAAAGGATGGAAGAGCGTGGGTTTGAGTTGATTGGTTATTCCGACTTCAAAGCAGGAAATGTAGCACCAGAGATGGCGATGCCTCAGGCCAAAAAAGTGCATGCAGAAGTTGTGTTGGTTTATAGCGAGCGCTCTGATAAACCTTCTGCAACCGCAAAAATTCAGCAATTACGTGAGGCAAAAAAGACTGGTCAGGCGCCCGTTGAAGCTGGGGCAAGTTATGCTTATTTCGCCTCTTATTGGGCTAAAATCGCCAAGCCATCGATGGGCGTTCATGTGAAGGTTCCTGAAAAAGACGACGATGCTGCTGATGGCTTGCTGGTGATGGTGGTGATTGATGGATCTGCTGCTGAAAAAGCTGGAATAGCAAAAGATGACTTTTTAGTCAGTATTGGTGATGTGGCACTAATAAAGGTAACTGATCTGACAAAAGCAGTTACGCAATACACAGGTCAAACAGTCGATGTGGTTTATGTTAGGAATAGAATGCGACTCGAAAGCAAAATGACTTTGAATTAAGCCAAGCACTAACACTAGTCATTTTGGTTTTCTTCAGAAACAAAGTCGTCATTTGTGGCATCCTGGCTGCCTGATGTAATTTCTCTTAGCAATTTAAAAAGCTCCCTGCTGCTTTTAGGGGGCTTAGCTAAGGATGCCTCACGGCGTGCATTTCGAATTAATGTTCTGACTTGCTGGCTATCAATGTTTGGATGTTGATTGATGAACTCAGAGAATGCACCTTCTTCTTCAATCAGTCGTGCGCGCCAACGTTCTAGATTATGGAAGTAAGCATTTTCAGCCGTGTTTTTACCTTCCCATTTTTCCATTTGCTCAACAATTGGCCCGATATCAATCTCCCGCATTAAGCTACCGATGTATTGCTTTTGGCGACGAGTGGCGCCATTTGCAGTAATTCGTTTAGATTCGTTGATTGCATCTAATAATCGCTCAGGTAAATCCAAAAGCGCAAGCTTACTGCTAGGCAAAGCCACAAGCTTTACGCCAAGCTCTTGTTGAGCATCAGCCTCCGCTTTAAGTTTTGTTTTGCTGATCGGTTCGATTAAATCGACTTCCTCAGCGTTGGGATCTATCTTTTTAGGTCTCATAGTGCGATATGATAGCAGTTTTTATAAATTCATTTGAATGAGAACGGTACAAATCCCATGAGTGAGCCGCGATTTAGTTATTCATTAGCACAATTGCAAGAAATGAGTGAAGCCGTTTTACGTCTTGCAAAAGAGGCGGGGGCAAGTGCTGCGGAGTCAGAAGTAAGCTTGGGCTTTGGTCAAAATGTTTCAGTGCGCATGAACGAAACTGAAACGATCGAATATAACCGTGATAAAGGCGTTTCAGTTAGTGTTTACTTTGGAAAGCAGAAAGGCCACGCCAGCACCTCTGACCTCTCGCCTCAAGCGTTGAAAGATACTGTGGCCGCCGCATGTAATATTGCCCGCTATACCGCCAAAGATGAGTTCTGTGGTTTAGCGGATGCTGCCTTAATGGCCAAAAATTTCCCTGATTTAGATTTGCATCACCCTTGGGATATCTCGGTAGATGATGCGATTGAATTAGCTAAGGTATGTGAAGCTGAAGCGCGTAGCGTTGATGTGCGTATTAGTAATTCTGAAGGGGCTTCCGTTTCTACTTATGAGGGCATGTTTGCATATGCCAATTCCCATGGTTTTAATGGCGGCTATGCAAGTTCGCGCCATGGCTTGAGCTGTTCGGTAATTGCTGATGACGGCCAAGACAATATGCAGAGGGACTATTGGTACAGTACAGCACGATGTGCAGACAACTTAGAAAGTGCGCAGCACGTTGGCCAATTAGCGGGTGAGCGCACAGTGAGGAGGCTAGGCAGCCAGCGTATAAAAACAGCGCAAGTGCCTGTAATGTTTGATGCCTCATTGTCTTCGGGTTTAATTTCACATTTAATTTCTGCTATTTCGGGTGGAAGCTTGTATCGTAAATCCTCCTTTTTATTGGATAGCTTGGGTAAGCAAGTCATGTCACCGCTAGTAACCATTGAAGAGAATCCGCACTTATTGAGAGGCTTGGGAAGTAGCCCTTTTGATAATGAAGGGGTGGCAACCCAATCCCGTACATTGGTGAAAGATGGTGTGCTTCAAGGCTATGTATTGTCTAGTTATTCAGCACGTAAATTGGGTATGCAGAGCACTGGCAATGCCAGTGGCAATCACAACCTAATTGTGAGCCATAGTGATTTGGATTTTAATGCGATGCTCAAAACAATGGACACAGGATTGTTAATAACGGAGTTGCTTGGACACGGCATTAACATGGTGACCGGTGATTATTCGCGCGGCGCTGCTGGATTTTGGGTCGAAAAAGGAGTGATTGTGCATGCGGTAGAGGAAATTACCATTGCGGGTAATTTAGCTGACATGTTCAAACAAATCGTGGCGATTGGTAATGATACTTTAGTGCAAGGCTCTAAGCAGATTGGATCAGTTCTGATTGAGGGGATGACTGTCGGCGGTGACTAGCAATCTAGATTGATATAAAAATAGTATAGACAAACAAAAAGCCATGTTCTATTGAACATGGCTTTTTTTATTTTTTTACTCAATATTTACTTAGCAGGTTTAGAGTTGTCCGGTTCGAAACCTTCATAATTCACTACAACTTCGCCATCAGCGACTTGATTAGCGCGTCTTTGAAGATAGGCGTCACGCATGAATGAGTAAGGGTCAAGCGCTGCTTCATCCAATAGATCACTGCCAGGAAGGAACGATGCGCGCCTGTCAATGAATTTAGTGCCAAGAAGGATGTTGCGCATTCTTGGGTCATCAACATACCCTATTGGATCGATGGTCAAGCTTTCAGTAATTAAGCCAGCCCCATCACGCAAACTTGATGGGCCGAAGAATGGAAGAACTAAGTATGCGCCATTGCCTACACCCCAAAAACCAAGGGTTTGACCAAGATCTTCCTTATATTGTGGTATGCCTTGTTTGGAAGCGACATCGAATAAACCAGCAACGCCCAAGGTGCTGTTAATAACAAAACGCCCCGCACTTTCTGCTGCTTTGTTAAATTTTAATTGAAGCACTTGGTTGATTGCCGTGATAAATGTATTTAAATTTGAAAAGAAATTATTCACGCCACCTCTGAGAGGTGGCGGCAGTATAGCCTTGTATGCACCTGCGATAGGTTTGAACACTGCTTTGTCAGAGACATCATTAAATTTGTAAACACCACGATTGAGGCCTTCAAGAGGATCTCGATTGTCAACAGAAGCACAGCCTGTCATCAATGTGATCAGGCATGTCATTAAAATGATTAGAAATTTAGTTCTCATTGTATTTCCGATTTGAATATTAATTTGCATAAAAAACTTTAATGCAACTCCCCTTAACTTTAACTTAGTGACACATCTGTGTCCATAAAATTAAATTTATTTATCAGTTTTTACCGGCATGTTACCCAGCACTTTTGTATAAAGCGAGTGCCAAGTTTCTCTGCGTTGCATGGCCAACAACCGGTTGAGGGTAAGTTCTGCCGATTTGCAGGTTAAGCATTTCTTGTTTGAGAGATGGTATCAGCCATGGCGCATGAATTTCTTTGTCTGAACAATTCGCTAACTCAGGGACGTATTTACGGATAAATTTGCCTGCGCTATCGAATTTTTCAGATTGGGTAATGGGGTTAAAAATCCTAAACCAAGGTTGTGAATCACAGCCAGTGGAGGCCGCCCACTGCCATCCTCCGTTGTTAGCACTTAGATCAAAGTCGATCAGTTTTTCAGCAAAGTAACGTTCGCCCCAGCGCCAGTCGATTAATAAATCCTTCACCAAGAAGCTAGCGACCACCATACGTAATCGATTGTGCATATAGCCAGTTTGGTTCAGTTGTCGCATTGCCGCATCAATCAGCGGGTAGCCGGTTGTCCCTTCGCACCAAGCCTGGAAAATCGCTTGGTTGTTGGGGAATGGCAGTGCATCAAATTCGGCTTTGTAAGCTTTGCCTTGCGCTACTTTAGGGTGGTGATACAAAATCTGAAAATAAAAGTCTCGCCAAATCAGCTCATTGAGCCAGGTTTCAGCGCCGGCCCCGACAGTATTTTTTGCTGTTCTTGCAAGATGACGAATGGAGATCGTACCAAAACGTAAATGCACTGAAAGATAAGAGGGGCCTTTGACTGCTGGGAAGTTTCGCGCATCGTGATAGTGAGTAATCCGTTCTTTGAAATCTTCAAACAGTTGTAGAGCACCTGACATGCCAATAGGTAGTTTCATTTGAGTGAGATTCGTTATTTTGAAGCCCATTTCGTCAAGGCTTGGCATCGCGTCAGCTTGATGCTTTGCTAGATGCTTTGCGTACCGATCGACCTGGTAAGCTTGTAAAAAGTAGTCATCAAGCTTTTTGAGATGTGCGTTTTTATAGGGCGTAAACACGCCGTAAGGCTTGCCCTGCTGGGTGAGTACTTCGTCTTTCTCAAATAAGACTTGGTCTTTAAATTGATGAAACTCAATGTTAAGTTTTGCAAGTTTTTCAGCGACATCGACATCCCGGGCCACTGCTTTTGGTTCGTAATCGCGGTTGCTGAAAAGTGCTTCAATGCCTAATTTTTGAGCTTGTTTAACGACAAGTTCTTTGGCGATGCCATATTCAACAATCAGGTCGCCGCCATGTTTTTGAAATGCTGCTTTAAGTTCTTTTAGGCTTTCCCAAATAAACTCAACGCGCCTGTCAGCTTTGTCTTTAAGCTGATCAAGAATTTCAGTATCAAAAATGAAGAGGCAAAATACTTGCTCAGAATTTTTAAGCGCATGATAAAGCGCGGCGTGGTCGTAATCACGAAGATCTCGGCGAAACCAAACTAAAGATTTATTGTATTTTTGCAATGTACTGTAGTTCGCGAAAAACGCGATTACTCTCGATGGTAGGGATGATGATTAATGACAGACCAAGCGCGATAAAGTTGCTCGGCGAGCACAACTCGCACCATGCCATGCGGCAAAGTTAACTTAGATAAGCTCCAAAGCCAATCGGCATTTTTCTTGATATCTGGATGCAGACCATCTGCGCCGCCAATAATAAGGCAAACATCACGTCCATTGCCTAGCCAGGCACTCATGCGTTCAGCCAATTGAAGGGTTGTGACTTCTGCGCCACGCTCATCAAGCGCGACAATGTAGTCTTTACCACAAGCTTCTAAAATACGTTTGGCTTCGGCTTCTTGAACAACGTTTGAGTTTTTGCCGGCAGCACGTTTATCAGGTTTGATTTCGAGGATTTCAACGCTGGCTTCACGCGGCATGCGTTTGATGTATTCAGCACAAGCTTGCTCCACCCAAGTTGGCATTTTATGACCAACACTGATGATGCGTATTTTCATGGTGACGGCTTGTGCTTGCTGTCCAAGCGATAGAGGTTTAAGGCGCTTTGGTGTCGTTCGTGATGTGGCGATTACCTTCCGCCGCACCCCAAAGTTGCTCTAAGTTATAGTAAGCACGGGTCGCAGGCAGCATGATGTGAACAATAATATCGCCCAAATCAACCAACACCCATTCCCCTTCACGCTCACCTTCAGTACCACGCGCTTCAACGCCAAGTTCTTTTAATTTCACAATGACGTTATTGGCCATCGCTTTTGTCTGGCGTGATGAAGTCGCGTTTGCCACAATCATATAGCTTGCCATTGAGGTCAATTTACGCACATCCATTACGGTGATGTCATAGCCTTTGATGTCCTCAAGCGCGTCGACAACGGCTTGTTTCATTGCTTCTAATTCCATAGGGCTACTTTCTTGTATTGAATCTGTTGGCAAATAAATCTGCGGGTAAGCTTAGCGTGCAGGGCTTATGCCGCTTGCACAGGGATGTCACGACGTTGGTCGATGATACGATTATCTTGATCAACGTAAACGAGTTGGGGTTTGAATTTTTCGAGTTCTAATTCGGTATAGCTTGCATAGCTGGCAATAATCAATAAGTTACCTGGTTCAGCCTTGCGAGCAGCAGCACCGTTCACAGAGATAATGCCAGAGCCGCGTTGTGCACGAATAGCATAGGTAGTGAAACGTTCACCGTTGCTGATATTGTAGATGTCGATTTGTTGATACTCATTAATGTCAGCTGCATCAAGTAAATCTTCATCAATCGCACATGAACCCTCGTAGTCCAATTCAGAATGCGTACAGCGCACTCGATGCAATTTGGATTTGAGCATGGTTCTTTGCATGGTTTCCCTATGTGTTTAGTTGAAAAGCATTCACATTATAGTCGCTTACTAGCGGCCGCGCAAAATTACAAAAACTTGGGCTTTCCTTACAGCTGAGAGGCTAGTGAGACCTGAGGGTGAACTCAATATTATCAATTAATCGGGTTGTGCCCTGGCGTGCAGCACCCAGAACAACTAATTTGAGGTCTGCGCTTGTCGCAGGCAGCAGTGTTTCGGCTGAACGAATGGAGATGTAATCCACTATCCAGCCAAGCTGGGTGAGAAATTGCGTGGTTTGCGCTTCTAAGCTAGCGAAATCAGCATTCCCTTTTTTGACCGTATCAACCAGCAAGCCTAGTGCGCGGTATAAACTCGGGGCTTCTAATTTTTGCGCAGGTGTTAGATAGCCATTGCGCGAGCTCATCGCCAATCCATCAGCTTCTCGCTTTGTTTCACTGGCAATAATTTCAATCGGCAAATTAAATTGCTTCACCATGTCGCGGATGATGAAAAGCTGTTGGAAGTCTTTTTTTCCGAAAATAGCGATTTTGGTTTTCGCGCCATTAAAAAATACGAGATTGAATAATTTGAGCACGACCGTTGCCATGCCTGAGAAATGCCCAGGGCGAGCAGCGCCACAGAGCTCATTGGCGATACTTGGCAAGTTGATCTTGATGCTTTGATGCGTGTTATTAGTTGAAGCATCAAAGTCCGGGTAAATCTCTTGCTCGCTAGGCGTAAAAACAATATCTACGCCTGCAGCTTTTAATTTTTCTAAATCGGCGTCTAGGGTGCGAGGGTAATTGCTCAAGTCTTCGTTTGCGCCAAACTGTAGGGGGTTTATAAAGATGCTGACCACCACACAAGCGTCTTTAGTCTTGGCAAGCTCAACGAGTTGAATATGCCCTGCGTGCAAGTTGCCCATGGTGGGTACGAACGCAATTGCATTCTGGGATGCTAATGCTTGTGATAGAGCCTGTGCGGTTTTGACGATTTGCATAAATTAACAGTTAGCCAATTAATAACAATGTTCAGCGCCAGGGAAGGCTTTGTCCTTAACGGCTTTTACATAAGCCTGAACGGAACTTTGAATACTACTGTTTCTCAAGGAGCTTTCTGCTAAAAAGTTTTTAGCAAAGCGAGGAGATTTAAATTCTTCAGGTTTTTTTGATGCGGGGCCTGTGTAAATGCCAAGTAAGTCTTGAATCACTAGTACTTGCCCATCGCAATCCGCGCCAGCACCGATGCCGATTGTGGGGGTGTTAATTGATTCAGTGATGGTTTTTGCGAGTATAGCTGGTACCATTTCAAGCAGAACAAAATGGACGCCGACCTGATCCATTGCAGTCGCATCTTGTAGAATTTGGTGAGCAGTTTCTTCAGTTTTTCCCTGAATGCGGTACCCGCCTAATTGATTGACGGATTGCGGCGTGAATCCTAAATGCGCGCAAACTGGTATACCGTGCTCGATGAGATATTGTGCGGTGTTGACCATTTCGCCACCGCCTTCAATTTTGACAATATCCGCGCCAGAAGAGATGAGTTTTTTTGCATTGAGCAATGCAGTTTCTTTGTTGTGTTCATAGCTGCCTGCTGGCATGTCAGCCATGATGCCACAATCTTTAGTCCCCGCTTTGACTGATTTTGTATGGTATTCCATGTCTTGCATGGATACGTTCAAAGTATTTTCAGCGCCTTGTAATACCATGCCTAGCGAGTCACCAACTAGCAGCATATCGACCCCTGCCGCCTCGCTAAGCTTGGCAAAAGTTGCGTCGTAACAGGTCAGCATGGCGACTTTTTCACCACGGCCAATCAGAGCATTTATTTTTGCTAACGACATGACTTTTTAGTCCCAAATGGGATTGAAGAATTCGCGGCGGCTTTGCACTTGCATGATGCGCTCTACTAGCAAGTCGAGGGCTTCTTCGCTGGTGGTGATGTTAATTTTTTCGTTGTTAACAATGAGCAATGGGGAGGTATCGTAAACGTGGAAAAATTCACTATACGCGTCAGAAAGGCGCGTTAAATAATCGCGAGGGATATCTTGCTCATAGCTGATATTGCGTTGCTCAACGCGCTCAAGCAAGGTTTCTACTGGCGTTTGCAGGTAGATGACCAAGTCAGGCTTGGCTGCTTGCACTTGCATGGTCTGATAAATCTGGCGATAAAGCGAAAACTCTTCGTCGTTTAAATTAAGGCGCGCAAATAGCGGGTCTTTTTCTAAGAAGAAGTCAGCAATTGTTGCATCACCAAAAATATCGCGCTGATTCAGATCACGAATTTGATTGCTGCGCTGATGCAAAAAGAACAGTTGTGTAGGCAAAGCATAGCGCTCAGGATCTTGGTAGAAGCGCGCTAAAAAAGGATTGGCTTCAGCTTTTTCAAGCAATAAATTCACGGGAAAGCGGTCAGCAAGTTTACGGGCAAGCGTTGTCTTGCCACTGCCGATGGGGCCTTCAATCACGATGTATGGAAATTTTTCTGTGATATTCATTTTTTCGTATTTGCCTGTTGGCCCATCTTCTTTAGAAGATTAAAGTTTGCTTACACCTTGATTATCGCATTTTGAAGCAAGCTCGTCAGCGTATCCATCTTTGCCGATGTTAATTTTTGGTGCAATTTCGGCGAGCGGCAACATCACAAAGCCACGTGTATGCATTCTTGGATGGGGCAGGGTCAGCTCTGCTGTGTTGATTTCAATATTTCCATAAAGCAACACATCTAAATCCAAGACTCTTGGCGCATTAGGGAATGGCCTTTCTCGGCCGTGTTGAGCCTCGATCGCTAAAAGCGTATGCAACAATGCTAATGGGCTTAAATCCGTTTCAATTTCCGCCACAGCGTTGATGAAGTCTGGCTGATTGTCATAACCAATAGGCGCTGTTTTGAAGAGCGATGATGCTTTGATAAGTTTAATTCTGGGTGTGTTTGCGATGGTTTGCAAAGCCCGCTCAACTTGTGCTTGCGGGTCTTGCAGGTTACTTCCTAGAGCGATAAAAGCTTGATGCATTATTGTGCGACAGGTTTTCTTCTGCGACGGCGACGTGGCTTGTGTTCAGGCGTATTGCTAGCCGGTAAGGTTTTCAAAAGATTTAAGCGCTGTTCTGGATTTTCATCCGCAAACTTCGTCCACCATTCGCCAAGCTCCATTGGCACTTCGCCAGATTCACAGCGAAGTAATAGAAAGTCATAAGCTGCACGGTAACGTGGATGTTCCAGTAAGCCAAAAGGACGTTTGCCCACGCGCATTTCAAAGCGTGGTTGCAAGCCCCAAATCTCTTTCATCGTCGTGCTGTAGCGTTTGTGAATGGCAAGCTTCTCCGCTTGAATATCACTTACTTCTGTCATCGCCATGTGAAGGGCTGGGATTGGGCGATTGCCTTGTTTTTGATAGCGTTGCCATGCCACGAGTACTTCATGCCAAAGTAATGTGGCGAATAAAAATCCAGGCGAAACTGGTTTCTCGGCGAGCACGCGCGTATCAGTATTTTTAAGCGCTAAGTTAACAAATTTGGCACCGATTGGCTGTTCAAGTACCACGTCTAAGAGTGGCAATAATCCATGATGCAAGCCATGTTTACGCAGTTGCACAGCGCTCTCAATGGCGTGACCTGACAAGAATAATTTGAGCATTTCGTCAAATAAACGTGATGGCGGTACGTCGTTTAAAAGCTCGGCTAACTTCGGAATAGGGGATTCTGTAGCGCTATCAATTTTTAAGCCGAGTTTTGCTGAAAGGCGCACTGCTCTGAGCATACGAACGGGATCTTCACGATAGCGAGTGACTGGGTCGCCGATCATTTTTAATACGCCGGCTTGAATATCAGCAACGCCATTATGAAAATCGAGCACATCTTCGGTTGCAGGGTCGTAATAAAGGGCGTTGGCTGTAAAGTCGCGGCGAACAGCATCCTCTTCTTGGTTGCCAAACACGTTATCACGCAGAATTCGCCCAGAGTCAGCCACTTGATTGTCATCGCTCTCGCCTAGATGACTGCCACGGAAAGTCGAAACCTCAATGGTTTCATCACCAAACATCACGTGCACAAGTCTGAAGCGGCGACCAATAATGCGTGAACGGCGGAAAACTCTGTTGACTTGTTCTGGTGTGGCATCTGTGGCGATGTCAAAATCTTTGGGGCGTTTTTTAAGGAGTAAGTCACGCACTGCGCCGCCTACGATGTAAGCTTCGAAGCCGGCTTTTTGCAAGCCTTCCGTTGTTTTAACGGCGGCATTGCTGAGCAAGCGACGATCAATGCAGTGTGTTTTGCTAGAGATGCGTTTGGCGTTGTGGGCTATGTTTTTACTAGGACTCGATGGGCTTCTGCCCCGTCCATGTTGGTGACTAATGTCATGCGTGATGGTTTTATTTTTTTTTGAAAATACGCGCTGCAGTAGTTTTTTAATCATTCAGTCTAAGGTTCAGTTGTACTTAATTTAAGACTTATTATGCCACAAGACATCTGGCAAGTTAGAAGCATGATTAATGCTGCGACACATCACAAACAGCAAGTCAGAAAGTCGATTGATGTATTGCAATGAAATCACAGTGACGGTTTCATCGCGGTTAAGCTTAATCATCGAGCGTTCAGCGCGACGACAAACCGTGCGGGCTAAATGGCAATAAGCAGAGGCGCGTGAGCCACCTGGCAAAATAAACTCTTTGAGAGATGGCAATGGCTCATTAAGCTCATCGAGCACATTTTCTAGTGCTGTGACACGATCTACTTTGAGCATGCTGTAGCCAGGGATGCAGATTTCACCACCCACATCGAATAGATCATGTTGAACATCATTAAGGGTGCTGCGAATAATTTCAGGCAAGGGTTCTGTAAGTAAAATGCCAATCACAGCATTGAGCTCATCGACATCCCCCATCGCGTCAATTCGCAAGCTGTCTTTGTTTACGCGTGAGCCATCACCGAGACCTGTAGTGCCGGTGTCTCCTGTTTTAGTATAAATTTTGCTTAGTCTGTTTGCCATGCCAAAGTCCTTGAAGCCGCTAATCTAGTTAACATTGTAACTGATGCAGCTGATAGAAAATGACATTCTCATGCAAGTTCAGCTAAACTCTTGTGCATGCAAAAACAGTTTAGTTCTCCATCTGCGCCTATCGGCGTCTTTGATTCCGGCGTTGGTGGCATCTCTGTGCTCAAGCATATTCGGGCGCTGATGCCGCAGGAGAGTCTTATCTATGCGGCTGATTCAAAACATGCGCCTTATGGCAATCAAACGCATGAGTTTATTCAAGCCCGTAGTTTTCATCTCGCTGAATTTTTACTGAGTCAAGGTGTTAAAGCATTGGTTGTGGCTTGCAATACCGCCACTGCGGCGGCAATTTCTAGTTTGCGTGAAAGATATCCTGATCTGCTGATTATAGGCATGGAGCCAGCACTCAAGCCTGCTGTGGCTGCTACAAAAACAGGTGTGGTTGGTGTGTTGGCGACAAGCGGCACATTGAAAAGTGCTCAGTTTGCCGCTTTGCTTGAGCACTATGCCCAAGGCGTTGAGGTCGTGACACAAGCTTGTATTGGTTTGGTTGAGTGTGTGGAAAAGGGTGAGTTAACGAGCCTCTCAACGACAGCACTATTAAAGCAGTATTTGCAATCCTTGCTATCGGCTAAAGCCGATACTATCGTCTTGGGCTGTACGCATTATCCATTTGTGCGCGCGCTCATCGAAGACATAGTTGGTGGGGATGTGGTTTTAATTGATACGGGCGATGCTGTAGCTAAGCACTTAAAGAATCGGCTGCAAGATAATCAGTTGATGTGTGCTTTAGATGAATTGGGGAGTGTTAGTTTTTGGTCAAACAATGAAGCTGATGACACTGAAAAAGTCATGAGCGCATTGTGGGGTTCCCCAGTGAGTGTTGCTCGCTTGATTTGAGTCTTTGTTGATTTTTAAAGATTAATGATGCCCAGCTTTTTCGCCAGCTTTCAGTTGATATTTTGTGCCGCAATAAGGGCAACTTACCTTGCCCGTTTCAGATAAGTCCAAAAATACGCGTGGGTGGGAGCACCACAAAGCAACCTCATCCGTTGGGCAGTGCAGTGGTAAGTCTTTTGCGCTGACTTGGATGATTTTTGTGTCGTTTGCCATGTGGAGCTTCCTTCAATTGCGATGTTTTAAAAATTAAACTAATGTTAACCAGTCAGCGTGTTTTGCTGATTTACCTTTGACTATATCGAAGTACATCGATTGAAGTTTTTCGGTAATCGGACCACGTTTGCCATCACCAATCGCGCGATTATCAAGTTCACGGATAGGTGTCACTTCAGCCGCAGTGCCAGTAAAGAAGGCTTCATCTGCTGAATACACTTCATCGCGAGTGATGCGTTTCTCAATGACTTGCAGGCCAATTTCGCCGGCTAATTGCACAATGGTATCGCGTGTAATGCCTTCAAGTGCGCTTGTTAAGTCAGGTGTGATTAATTTGCCGTTGCGAACAATAAATACGTTCTCGCCAGAGCCTTCAGCCACAAAGCCGTCAACATCCAATAACAAAGCCTCATCGTAACCATCTTGCGCTGCTTCTTGGTGTGCCAAGATTGAGTTCATGTAGTTGCCGTTTGCTTTGGCTTTACACATGGTGATGTTCACATGATGGCGTGAGAAAGAAGATGTTTTCACGCGGATACCATTTGTAATTGCTTCATCCCCCATGTAAGCGCCCCAAGTCCAAGCGGCAACAATCACGTGGGTTGATAGTGTTTTAGCTGAGATGCCCATTGCTTCCGGGCCATAAAACGCCATAGGGCGCATGTAAGCTGACTCAAGATTGTTTTCACGCACGGCAGTTTTTTGCGCTTCCATCAGCGTCGCTTTATCAAAAGGCATCTTCATGCCTAGGATGTGTGCTGAACGGAAAAGGCGGTCTGTATGTTCTTTCAAGCGGAAAATTGCTGGGCCCTTGTCAGTCTTGTAGGCGCGAACACCCTCAAACACACCCATGCCATAATGCAATGTGTGGCTGAGAACGTGGGTTGTGGCGCTACGCCAGTCCACCATCTTGCCGTCATACCAAATAAGACCGTCGCGGTCAGCCATCGATGTGGCAACTGCCATGTTAATTCTCCAGCGTGCAAAAAAACTCAATTGTAAACGCTCGCCATCGCGCTGAATAGACGCAATAGGATTAACTTTTAAAACGAAGTTTATTTTTCATCGTAAATAGACCTAAAAAAATCAAAAAATAAATCTATAATATTAAGTTGATTGAATAAGTCGCTAAATGTAATTTCGTATTTCGCCAGAAATTAAATCATGATTTTCATGGTGACTACTAAGCGTTAATAGTTCACATTTGAAAGGATATGAAGATTGTTTTTTCTGAAGTTTTGTGAAAAAACCAAACTAACCAGAATTTTGTAATAAAACGCATCACAATAAAAAGCTTTTAGAAGCATTGAATTTTCTTAAGTTATCAATGTCATGATTAGGGGCCAACGATGCAAAGATTTCTTTTATTAATGTTATTTTCCATGATGATTGGATGCAGTGAGAGTCAACATGCTGATACGAATTTTTTTGGCACTGATATTTCTGAGACTCAATTTGACCGTCATTGGAGTCTGACTGATCATCAAGGACATGAACGTAATTTAGATGATTTCTTAGGAAAAGTCGTTATCGTTTTTTTTGGGTACAGTCATTGCCCGGAGGTTTGTCCGACCACGATGGCAGATTTGGCAAAAGTGATGAAGATGCTGGGTGATCGATCTGTTGAGGTGCAGATAGTATTTGTCACACTTGACCCTGAAAGAGATACCCAAGCGATCCTGCTAAATTACGTTAATAGCTTTGACAAACGCTTTGTGGCATTGCGTGGTAGCCAAGAGCAAATAAAAAAAGTAGCAAAAAATTATAAAGTTTTTTATGAAAAACAGCCTGAAGTAGGCAACGTTAGTTATTCAATTGACCACAGTGCCGGTAGCTACGTTTTTGATAAAAAAGGAAAAGTAAGAATTTATTTAAAGTATGGCCAAAAGCCGCCTGAAATTGTCAGTGACTTAAAGCAAATTTTGTAACTCATGCAAGCTTGCTTTTATGTAAACAAAAGTAGTTAAATATCGAAGTTGAAGTTAATCATTTTTAGTTTTAGGAGACGTAGTTATGACGACTGCGAGTATCAAAAATACTGAACAATATAATTATGACGTGATACGAAAGTTCGCGATCATGACCTTGGTTTGGGGCGTGGTGGGGATGTTGGCGGGGGTGTATATCGCCTCTGAGCTTGCGTTTCCAGTTTTGAATTTCGATAACCCCTACATTACTTTTGGTCGTTTACGCCCAGTTCACACAGGTACAGTAATTTTTGGTTTCGGAGGGAGTGCACTCTTCGCTACCTCATACTATATAGTGCAAAGAACTTGCCAAGCGCGCCTGTTTAGCAATGGCTTAGCCTCCTTTACCTTTTGGGGATGGCAAGCCATTATTGTGCTAGCCGCCCTTGGAAATGTGATGGGTTATTCACAAGGCCGCGAGTACGCTGAGATGGAATGGCCGATTGATTTATTGATCGAGGTGGTTTGGATTGCGTATCTAGTATTGTTTGTTGCAACTCTCATGAAACGTAAACAACCGCATATTTATGTTGCGAACTGGTTTTATCTAGCCTTTATTTTAGCAACTGCTTTACTGCATACCTTTAATAACCTTGCAGTGCCAGTGAGCTTGTTTTCAATGAAGTCATACAGCTTATTCTCAGGCGCACAAGATGCGATGACGCAGTGGTGGTATGGCCACAATGCGGTAGGTTTCTTCCTAACAGCAGCGTTTTTAGGAATGATGTATTACTTTGTGCCTAAACAAGCAGGCCGTCCCATCTATTCATATCGTTTATCGGTGTTGCATTTCTGGGCATTGGTTTTCTTGTACATGTGGGCGGGTGCGCATCATTTGCACTGGACAGCAATTCCTGACTGGACATCTACCCTAGCTGCGACATTTTCTATCATGTTATTGCTTCCTTCATGGGGCGGTATGGTGAACGGCATCCTTACATTGTCTGGTGCTTGGGACAAGATGCGCACTGACCCGATAATCCGATTCTTGATTGTGTCTTTGTCTTTCTATGGTATGTCAACATTTGAAGGTCCAATCATGTCATTAAAAGACGTGAACGCGCTTTCACATTACACAGACTGGACAATTGGCCACGTTCATTCTGGTGCCCTTGGTTGGGTCGCAATGGTTACTTTTGGTAGTTTTTATCATATGGTTCCAAAACTTTGGAACACACAAATGTATAGTAACCGTCTCATTAATATCCACTTTTGGTTGGCGACAATCGGTATCCTACTCTACATCACTGCGATGTGGATTTCAGGCATTATGGCTGGGTTAATGTGGCGCGCTTTTGATGATTTCGGCAACTTGCAATATGCATTTATTGAGGCAGTAGCAGCGGCCCATAATCTTTACGTTATGCGTGCTGTTGGCGGACTCTTCTTCTTAAGCGGCATTGTCTTGATGAGTTACAACATGTACAAAACTATTAAGAGTGGCACAACTGAGCAGGCTTAAGCTTTAAGCCTCAACGATTATAAAAGCTGGAGTTACCATGAAGCACGACAATATTGAACGCAATGTGGGTATATTGATAATTTTAACGATGCTCGCGATTAGTGCGGGTGGTTTAGTTGAAATCGTCCCACTATTTTTTATCAAAGAAACTGTTGAAAAGGTTGAGGGTGTTCACCCATACAGCCCACTTGAAATTCGTGGTCGTGATATTTACATTCGTGAGGGTTGTTATTTGTGTCACTCACAAATGATTCGCCCATTCCGTGATGAAGCCCTTCGTTATGGCCACTATTCACTAGCGGCTGAGTCTAAATACGATCATCCGTTCCAATGGGGTTCAAAACGGACAGGTCCTGATTTGGCTCGGGTGGGCGGCAAATATTCTAATGACTGGCATACGCAGCACTTAACTGCACCACGTTCATTAGTACCGCAATCAGTTATGCCAAACTACCCTTGGCTAGTGAAAACAGATTTGGACTATTCTGATATTCAAGGACGAATGAAAGCGCTCCGTGCGACTGGTGTTCCGTATTCTATTAGTCAGGCTGAGTTCGACAAGAACGTTAAAGAGTTTGGTGCGGATGTCGCTAAAAACTTGCATATTCCTGATGCTGAGAAAAATCTACTCGCGCAAGCACAAGCAGGTAATTACGATACTAATCCGGATAAATTGACTGAAACAGACGCATTGGTCGCCTATTTGCAATTACTTGGCACGATGGTTGATTTTAAAAAATATGACGATGACTACTTTGGTAAATTCCGCTAGAGATGGATTTTGTCAGTATTTTTCAAAGTGAGTATTTTGGTTAAAGGAAATTAAGATGGAATGGCTAATGTGGTTTACTAAGTTTGAAAATACCAAGCCTGTATCACTGGTTATTTTCTTCGGCTTGTTCTGTGGAGTGTTGGTTTATCTTTATGGAAGCAAGCAACGCGGTCAGCAATTAGAGAGTTTCAAAAACATACCTTTGCAAGATGACGATATTTAAGTAGGGAAAATCATGAGTCAGGACAACAAAAAAGTAACACCTCAGACAACTGGTCACGTTTGGGACGATGACTTAGAAGAGCTTGATAATCCATTACCTAGGTGGTGGATTTGGGGCTTTTACATCACTTTTGCCTTTGCAATTGTATATTGGTTATTTTACCCTGCATGGCCTGTGGGCAGCACATATACTAAAGGTGTTGCAGGTTTAAATAACGTGACTTATGTCGCCACTAAGGTGGATGGTTCACAAGAAACCAAAACGACGCACTGGAATATGCGTTCTAAGTTAATGGTTGAAATGAACCAATTAAAGGCTGAGCAAAAGCAGTATTTTGATAAAGTAGCCTCTAAATCTTTTGAGGAGGTTGCAAAAGATCCAGAGCTCATGCAGTTTGTAAACTCAGCAGGTAAAACACTGTTTGCTACTAACTGCGCGCCTTGCCATCAAGCTGGTGGTCAAGGTAAAGTAAAGTTTTCACCTAACTTAACAGACGATCATTGGCAGTATGGTGGTGCCTATGAAAATATTCAAACAACCATTATTGCTGGACGTAATGGCATGATGCCATCTTTTAAAGCGATTCTTAATGATGAAGAACTTACACAAGTGAGTAATTATGTGTTGAGTTTATCTGGTGAGCCACATAATGCTGATGCTGCTAAACTAGGCGATGCAATTTTTCACGGTGACAAAGCGGGTTGTTATGCGTGTCATGGAGTAGATGCGAAAGGAAATCCAGCGATTGGCTCTGCAAATTTAACAGACAAGATCTGGTTATGGCCGGATGTGTTAGGTGCTAAAACACCGGAAGCAAAATTAACGGAAGTGAAAACCTTGATTTACGATGGAATGAACAAAGGGGTAATGCCACTATGGAGCACTCGTTTGCAACCAGAACAAATCAAACTTTTAACTGTTTACGTGCATGATAGTTTAGGTGGTGGTAAGTAGTTCACCGCTTGAAATATAGGCGCGTGTTCTAGAGTATTTGTTTAAAGAAAACAGCATAAATAAGCCCACACTAAGTTGTAGTTAATATATAAAGGCTTGCAAGCAATTGCGAGCCTTTATTGTTTGAAAGAAAATAATGCCAGAGCAAGCAGGAAAATCAAGCTATCAAAAACAGATCCCGATTGTGACGCGTTCGGTGAAAGGTCAATTTCGTAGATTTAAAACTGCGGTCATGGTGCTTGCTTACTCTGTGTATTTTTTATTGCCATGGATGCCGTGGCACCGGGTCAGCGCTGCAAGTCAGGCAATTTTGTTTGACCTGACATCACGACGTTTTTTCATTTTCGATCTAATCGTTTATCCGCAGGATATTTTTTGGTTGGCAATGTTGCTTTTTATTGCTGCTGCATTATTATTTTTTGTGACTGGGCTTGTAGGGCGTGCTTGGTGTGGCTACTTCTGTTTCCAAACCCTTTGGTCTGACTTGTTCATTCAAATTGAGCATTTGATTCAAGGCGAGCGTCCTGCAAGATTGCGTCTCAAAAACCAAGCATGGAATCTTGAGAAGGTTTTTAAAATAGGGCTCTCACATGCCTTGATGATATTGGTTTCATTCTGGACGGCAGTGACATTTGTTTGTTATTTCAGCTATGCACCTTTATTTGTCCAAGACTTTTTTAGTGGTACTGCAGCGTCAGGCGGCTACTTTGCCGTGTTGGTGCTCACAATTTCTACCTACGTAGCAGCTGGAATCGCGCGTGAGCAAATTTGTTTGTTTGCCTGTCCATATGCCCGCTTTCAGGGGGTAATGTATGAGGCTGATACTTTGGCCGTTACTTACGATGCTAAGCGTGGTGAGGGATTAAAAGGCCGCACTATTCCTATTCAAGGTTTAAAAACACATGAGGATCGAACTAAAGCTGGTCATGGCGACTGTATTGACTGTGGCTTCTGTGTTCAAGTCTGTCCAACTGGCATCGATATTCGCAATGGTCTGCAATACCAATGTATTTCTTGTGGACTTTGCATCGATGCTTGCGACAGCATTATGGATTCAGTTGGTTATCCACGTGGCTTGATTCGTTATGACTCCGAAACTAATCTGAAGAGTGAGGTTCCGAGCCAGCCTAAAATGATGTGGAAGCGCTTTAAAGTACTCGGATATGCTTTAGCAATTTTATCAATGACGGCTTTGTTGTTTTATAACATTGGCACTCGAACCACTACCGAAGTGAGTATTCAGAAAGTTCGTCAGCCTCTTTATGTCATGTTGTCAGATGGTAGTTTTAGAAATCGCTATGTGATTCATATCGTCAACAAAACAGAAGCGGATGAAATTTATGCGATTGATGTAGAGGGGATTTCGCCAAGATCGCTGGATATGCACTTTTTCAAACAGGTCTCGATTAAAGCGGGTAAAGGCTTAAATATGAACGCTACAGTGAATCTATCTGCCGAAGAAGCATCCAAGATTAATAAGTTTAACTTTTTGATTACTCGCGCATCCACGGGCGAAGTAATTAAAGTAGAAACCAATTTTAATAGTCCAAGAGAGCACGATTAATGCCAATATTTGCAAATGAATTAAGCATGACAGAAACCTTATTTGGAGGGTTGGTTGTTGGAGCCGTTATATTCTTTGGGGTCCGCAAAGCTGGGCTATCCAATTTTTGGGCGGGCATTTTAAGTGGGCTTCTGCCGTTCATTGCTTATCTCGCTTACAGCACTAGCCACTGGCCTGGTGGCGATGTTCTTACCATTCACTTTGCTGTTTATATTGCTAATGCAGGCTTACTCATCGTATTTGGCGGCATGCAAAAGAAAAAAGAAAATATGCACTGGGCCCCCAGGGTGATTATTGGGTTTTTCATGGGGCTGTTGTTGCTTAACGCCATATTCTTATCAGTAGCTACACGTGGTCTACCTGATCTACTAACCCGTTCTTTTTTACCTAACCCAGAAAACCGTCAAGTTCACACAGGTTTTCCAGGTGTCATTCCGCATGATAGAAATAAACTTTATGAGGCTCATGTGCAAGATGTAGAGCAACAAAAAAATTTGGGTTGGAATGTGGAAGTGCAAGGATTAGATCTTCTCAAAAATAATCTTGCATCCAATATCGTGATTAAATTGACTGACAAACAGCATCAGCCGATTGTCGCGGCGACAATTACTGTCGAGTTCTGGCGTATGGCCAACAGTGCTGATGATCAAACAATACGATTTTCTGAAACCAAGCCGGGTGAATATCATGCGATGCTTCGTTTGTCTGATGAAGGCTTGTGGCTGAGTGATTTAGAAATTCTAAAAGGTGAAGCGCACTACACGCTTAAGCAGTCAATTACTGTGGGGCAGTAGTTTTAGCTTTATGCACACCGTTGGGCAAGCGCAAACGCAATCCAATCCAATCCCAGACAAAGCCCTCTGCTTTCACTGTGGCTTAACTGTCCCCGCAGGTATCAATTTTTCAGCCAGTATTTTTGCGCAAGCCCAGCCCATGTGCTGTCGGGGTTGCCAAGCGGTTGCAACATCAATTGTTGAAAATGGTCTAGAGGACTATTACAAACACCGTACTGAGCTTCCTAAAACCGCTGAAGATCTCGTGCCAGATGTGCTACTTCAGCTTGCGCTTTACGACCATCCTGAAGTTCAAAAAAGCTTTGTGCTCGATGGCGAGGGCGACTACAAAGAGGCCTCACTGATTCTTGAAGGCATTACCTGTGCTGCTTGTGTTTGGCTGAATGAACGCCATTTAAGTCAGTTGGCTGGCGTACAAAGTGTGAATGTGAATTACGGTTCACAACGTGCGCGTGTTCGCTGGAACGACAATCAAATCAAGCTCAGTCAGATTTTGGCTGAGATCAATAAAATCGGCTATCATGCCCATCCTTTTAGTGCCCAGCAACAAGATGCTCTTCGTCAGCAACAACGAAAGTCTGATTTTAGAAGGCTTGCTGTCGCAGGCTTGAGTGCTGGTCAGGTGATGATGATTGCCGTGGCTTTGTATGCAGGCCCTGCCCAGGGCTTAGAATTTGCAACAGCACAATTGTTAAGATGGTTTAGTTTTGTTTTAACGATCCCTTCAATTACTTATGCCGCGTGGCCGTTTTATGAGGCTGCTTGGCGAAATATTCGTCATCGTCGAATTGGCATGGATGTGCCAATTACCTTAGGCTTGATAACAGGTTTTGTGGGGAGTGTCTGGGCCACCATCCACGGTCAAGGCGTGGTGTATTTTGACACACTCACCATGTTGGTGTTCTTCTTGCTAGGCACGCGCTATCTCGAACGTAATGCCCGCGAAAAGTCTATCGAGTCCTCAGAGAATCTATTGCGACTCGCGCCTGTGATGGCGACAAAAGTCGATGGCGAAATACAGATTTTAATGCCTGCGATGGAATTAAAATTAGGTGACGTCATTCTAGCAAAGCCAGGCGAAACCATTGCGGCCGATGGCCTGGTGGTGACGGGTGAAAGTAGTGTGGACGAGTCCCTGCTTACCGGCGAAAGTCGCCCATTACCCAAATCTTTAGGCGCCCAAGTCTTTGCTGGTAGTATTAATTACGAAAGCCCGCTGACTATCCAAGTGACTGCGATTGCTGAAAACACCATGTTGGCAGGTATTTCTCGTTTGCTAGATAGGGCGCAGGCCGAGAAACCAAAACTTGCAGAAACGGCTGACCGTGTTGCCGCTTACTTTACGACTGCTTTGCTAGTGACGGTTGCCTTGGTAGCTTTAGTTTGGTGGCAAATTCAGCCAGACCGTATTTTGGAAATTGTGCTGACGGTATTAGTAGTGAGCTGTCCTTGTGCCTTGTCACTTGCGGCACCAGCAGCCTTTGCGGCGGCTGGATCACACTTGGTTGCGCGTGGCATATTGTTAACACGTGGCCATGCTTTAGAAACCTTGGCCAAGGTCACGCATTTTGTATTTGATAAAACCGGCACGCTCACGCTAGGGCAGTTAAGTTTAGTGAATACCATCACCCATACGGACCTTGATGCCGAGGCCTGTTTGCAATTGGCGGCAAGTTTAGAAAAAAATTCAGAGCATGCGCTTGCAAAAGCCTTCTTAAACGCACAGGGTAATCGCCCAGTGCAACTGGCGGCGAAAGTTGAGAATATCCCAGGCCAGGGAGTTGAAGGTATCGTAGCGGGGCTTAAATTGCGTTTGGGCAATGCCAAGTTGAATCAGACTTTTTCGGCTGATTTAGCACAAGCGTATTTGCCAGGTGCCACTGTTGTTTGGCTCAGTGATGAAACGCGCCTGCTTGCAACTTTTGTATTGGCAGACCAAGCGCGTCCAAAGGTTCAAGCGCTGATCCAAAAATTAAAACAGCAAGGCCTGCATGTTTCAATTTTGAGTGGCGATTCAGTAGCGTCGGTTTCACATTTCGCTCAGCTTGTTGGCGTAGTTGACTGGAAAGCCGCTTGCTCGCCAGAAGATAAATTAGTGCATATTCATGCCCTTCAATCTGAAGGTGCAGTAGTGGCGATGGTGGGAGATGGCATTAACGATGCGCCTGTGCTGGCAGCGGCGCAAGTTTCTATGGCGATGGGAAGTGGCACCCAAATGGCACGCGCAACGGGTGATGTGGTCTTGCTCACCGAACATTTACTGGAAATTGAACATGCGCTGGTGACCAGCCGTTTTGGCATCAGCGTCATCTGGCAAAACTTTATTTGGGCGATTGCATATAACTTAGTTGCATTGCCCTTTGCGGCAGCTGGTTTGCTGAGTCCTTGGATGGCGGCTATTGGGATGTCAGTGAGTTCGCTGATTGTGGTGCTCAATGCGCTTCGATTAAAGTGAGTCTCGCCCAACAAAAAAGACAGCCTAGACTGTCTTTTTTAAACAACAATTCTTAAAAAGAATTATTTGTTCATTACGTACATTGTTACTTCAAAGCCGAAACGCATTTCTGTAGCTGCTGGTTTTGTCCACATAATAATTCTCCAAGTTTTATTTAATTCGCTTTGCAGTTTTTGCATTACGTGAATTAAATATTACGCTACACATCAAAAGTTACCCTATCAGTGTTCATGAATAAGCACTCATGATTTTCATTAACTTGATTAGTTAATTGAGTCTGAGTTTCTCAGTGATAGCCTATGCTCAGATACGGTGAAGTTTGGCCGACCAAGCTTTGAGCTCTTTTTCTGCAGTTTTGTACTCTGGGTAAATCCGCTCCACAGTTGCCCAAAATTTAGCTGAGTGGTTCATTTCTTTTAGATGTGCCAACTCATGCGCCACCACGTAATTGACGATGTGTGGCGGCGCTTGCAACAAGCGCCAATTAAGCCTTACTTCTCCGCGACTGTTACAACTTCCCCAGCGTGAACGTGCGCTACTTAAAAATAGTGGTGGTGTTTCTACACTAAGCTTGGCGGCTAATAATGCGATGCGCCTTGAGAAGTCGGTGAGCGCTTGTTTTTTGTACCATTGCAGCACTTTTCTGGCGATGCTAGTTTGGTTGTTGGGTGTGGGTAATGCAACAGAAATTCGGCCTGGCTCATATTCCAAGGCCCGGCTAACTGTGTCTAAGCGCACAGATAGTTCAATGGTGTTACCTAATAAAAGCAGTGATGCGCCATCTTCCCAAATGAATTTTTCTAGTTGGTTTTCTTGTTGGGCTTGTAATTTTTTGACTATCCAATCCACTTTGCTGAGCAACATGCGCTCTAGCTCTTTTTGAGAAAGCCGCGTTGGTGCGTGGACGATTAAGCCATTGTGATTGATTTTTAGACCAACGGTTTTGCGTGTGCGACGCTCTAGGGTGTAAGGAATTGTTTCGCCATTGGTAATTGGCAAATGGAACTGCGTCATCTTAGCGACTTTTTAAAAGTGGCATTTCGCTTTCAATCCATTCTTCCACCATTTGATTGAGTGCATCAGGTCTTAAACCTGTTGTATCAATGGGCTTGCCGATGCTCACGGTAATGATGCCTGGGGTTTTTAGGAATGAATTTTTACGCCAAAACTCACCGGCATTGTGCGCAACAGGAACAACAGTGGCTTTAGTATGCGTGGCTAGCCAAGCACCGCCGATATGGTATTTGCCTTTTTTGCCTGGCGCTATGCGTGTGCCTTCTGGGAAGATGACGACCCACAGGCCTTTAGCAAGTCTATCCATGCCTTGATCAACCATTTGTTTAAGCGCTTCACGGCCCGCCGCACGGTCAATCGCAATCGCTCGAAGTGATGCGAACGCCCAACCTAAAAATGGAATCCACAACAGGCTACGCTTCATCACCCAAATTTGCGGTGGAAAAATGGTTTGAAAAGCGATGGTTTCCCAAGCCGATTGGTGCTTGGCTAAAACGATGCAAGAATGATTGGGAATATTTTCTTTACCGATGACTCGGAAGCTAAGGCCGCAAGTGACCCTAAGCCAAAACATTGTTAAATAAGCCCAGCTACTAACGATGCGGGAATGCAGAACCGCTGGCAAAGGAAAAAGAACAATCGCCAGCACGGAGAACAAAGGCGTGATGACAAGCATTCCTAGATTAAACAATATCGAGCGTATTAATCCCATCTTGTTTTGTCTCAAGCCTTTAAGAAATGATGTGCTGAACAGCGGCCGCTAAGTCAGCAAAAACCAAAGTGCCTTCAGGCAAGCCGCCAGCAGCTAGCGTGTCTTCACCTTTGCCTGTGCGTACCAACATTGGTTGCATGCCCAGCACGGCACCCGCTTGGAGGTCACGTAAAGCGTCACCCACCATCGGCACGCCTTTCATGTCTTGGCTAAAACGTCTGCCAATTTCTTCCATCATGCCTGGTTTTGGTTTTCGGCAAGCGCAGTTGTCATCCGCTGAATGCGGGCAATAAAACATGGCATCGACTCTGCCACCAAGTTGACCTAATGCTCTGTGCATTTTGTCGTGGATTGCGTTAAGCATTACCATGCCGAAAAGGCCACGGCTAATGCCCGATTGGTTAGTGGCAATCGCTACGCGATAGCCACTTTGGTTGAGTAGGGCAATGGCTTCTAAACTCCCAGGGATTGGAATCCACTCGTTGGTGCTTTTGATGAAGTGGACGGAATCAAAGTTAATCACGCCATCCCTGTCTAGTACCACGAGCTTCATGCTTATGCCGCTAGCTTAGATAAGTCAGCCACACGGTTCATGGCTTGGTGAAGGGTGGCGAGCAAGCCTAGTCTATTGGCTTTCAGCGCAGGATCGTTAGCGTTCACCATGACGTTATCAAAGAAGTCATCCACAGGCGCTTTGAGCGCAGCTAATGCTTTGAGTGAGTTGGTATAGTCGCCGCTTTCAAAAAGCGCATCCGCTTCTGGTTTGATTTTAGCGAGTACGTTAGATAAGGCTTTTTCAGCAGGCTCTTGCAGTAGAGTGTCATTGATTTTTGCTTCAACAACACCTTCAATTTTCTTCAATATATTACCTACACGTTTGTTAGCCGCAGCCAGTGCTGGCGCTTCGTCTAGGCTTGAGAATGCGCGCACTGCTTCTAAGCGTTTTGGAATCTCGCTCAGCAAGCTTGGGTTGAGCGCTAACACGGCCTCTACCTCTTGGGCACTTGCGCCTTGTTCACGTAAATTGACGCTGAGGCGGTCAAAGCAGAATTCAGTAATAGCCGCTAAAACGCCTGCTTTGTCTTCCACTTTGAATTGCTGAAGTGCTAGCTCGATGATCGTTTCAAATGAAATATTGAGTTTGCACTCAATGAGCATCCGGATAATACCTAATGCCTGACGACGCAGCGCAAATGGATCTTTATCGCCTGTTGGCTTTTCGCCGATGCTAAATAAACCAACCAACGTTTCTAATTTATCTGCAAGCGCTACCGCAACACCCACAGGGTTACGTGGCAATTCATCCCCCGCAAAACGTGGTTTGTAGTGATCTTCAATCGCAAAAGCAATGTCGTCATCAAGCTTTTCATGTTGCGCATAGTAGCGGCCCATGATGCCTTGTAACTCTGGAAACTCACCCACCATGTCGGTCAGCAAGTCCACTTTGGAAAGTTGCGCTGCTTGCTCGGCTTTAGATGCTAAGTTGGCATCGCCAATCTTACTTGCAATTGCTTTGGCTAAATCGCTGACGCGTTTTGAGCGCTCTGCTTGTGTGCCTAGCTTGTTGTGATAAACCACTTTCTCTAAGCCGCTCAATCTTGAAGCCAAGGTCTTTTTACGGTCTTGGTCAAAGAAGAATTTAGCATCTGCCAAACGCGGTCTAACAACACGTTCATTGCCGTCTACTACCTTGAATGGATCTGCCGGGCTGATGTTAGAAACGATTAAGAATTTATTGGTGAGCTTGTCGTAAGCATCGAGCAATGGGAAGTATTTTTGATTCGCCTTCATGGTCAAAATCAAACATTCTTGCGGCACTTCTAAGAACTCGGTTTCGAATTGGCCAAGCAACACATTAGGACGCTCAACTAATGCCGTCACCTCGTCAAGCAATGCATCATCTTCGATCGGTTTAAGGTTTTGCTTTTGCGCTGCTGCAGTTAATTGGCGAACAATTTCAGCGCGACGTGCATCAAAGCTAGGGATGACTGCGCCGTCGTTTTGCATTTGCGCTTCGTAGCTATCAGCATCTTTAATTACGACTGGTGAAATGCTTGCCTCAAAGCGGTGGCCTTGTGTGCTGTTGCCAGACTGCAAGCCAAGTACGCTGACAGGTACCACTGTGTTGCTATGCAAAGCCACTAAGCTATGTGCTGGGCGCACAAAGTTGACGCTCTCCCAGCCATCACTCAATTGGTAAGTCATGACTTTAGGAATCGGTAATTTGCTCAATCCCTCTTCGACCGCTTTTTGTAGCGCCTCAGCCAGCGAAGCGCCTTTAACCAATGCATCATAAAACAGGATATCTGCCTTGCCGTCGTTCTCGCGCTTTAGGTTTGCAACGGCAGATTCGTCAGCGCCCAATGCGTTGAGTTTTTTGACTAATGCAGGGGTTGCGTTGCCATTCGAATCCAAGCCAACGCTGACAGGCATTAACTTTTGAGAAACGGCTTTGTCTTCAGCTTGCGATGACACTGATGTAATGTGAACCGCTAAACGGCGAGGTGAAGCGAAGGCTGTTGTCAGGCTGTCTTCTGCAGTTAAGGCTTGAGCTTTTAAGCTTTCTAATACTGAGCTAGCGAATGACTCGCCTAGCTTTTTAAGCACTTTAGGCGGTAGTTCTTCGACAAATAATTCGACTAATAAATTGTTGCTACTCATGCTGCTGCCTTTTTATTTTGTGCTTGCTTGTCTAGTTCGATCTTTTCTAAAACTTCATCGGCCCATGCTTTTGGCGCCATCGGGAAGCCAAGGCGGGCACGGCTATCTAAATAGCCAGCAGCAACTGCACGTGCCAAGTTACGAATGCGGCCAATATAAGCCGCACGTTCAGTGACTGAGATGGCGCCACGTGCATCCAGCAAGTTGAAGGTATGTGCGGCCTTGAGCACCTGCTCATAAGCAGGCAAGGCTAGCTTGTTTTCTGTGAGGTGTTGCGCTTGTTTCTCATACGCATTAAATGCAGTAAGTAAGAATTCCACATCGCTGTGTTCAAAGTTGTAGGTCGATTGCTCGACTTCGTTTTGATGGAATACATCACCGTATTTCACGTCAGCAGAACCATTCACGCCTTTTGAGTAAACGAGATCATAGACGTTATCCACGCCTTGAAGATACATCGCTAAACGCTCTAAACCGTATGTGATTTCACCGGTAATTGGTTTGCAGTTGATACCACCCACTTGTTGGAAATAAGTAAACTGCGTGACTTCCATGCCGTTAAGCCAAACTTCCCAGCCTAAGCCCCATGCACCTAGTGTTGGATTCTCCCAGTCATCTTCTACAAAGCGGATGTCATTTTGCTTGAGGTCGAAACCGAGTGACTCAAGTGAGCCAAGGTAGAGCTCAAGAATGTTTGCTGGCGCTGGTTTTAGCACCACTTGAAATTGGTAATAGTGCTGTAAGCGATTTGGGTTTTGACCGTAGCGGCCATCTTTAGGGCGGCGACTTGGTTGAACATAAGCGGCTTTCCATGGCTCTGGGCCAAGTGCGCGCAAGAATGTGGCGGTGTGAGAAGTGCCTGCGCCGACCTCCATGTCGTATGGCTGCATCAGTGTGCAGCCTTGCTTATCCCAGTAGTTTTGCAGGTTTAAAATAATCTGTTGAAACGTCAGCATGGTTGGTTTTCTTGTTTTATTAATGTCGCGATCTATAGAGCAAGGTCGCAGCGTAAATGATAACTTGCGATTTTACTTCTTTTTGCGAGTCCATAAAAGAATTAACGCGATGAGTAATAGACTAATAATTGCCCAATTGCCCCAGCGTATGAAGGGCGTGCTGCCTGTGTAACCCTGAACACTACCTTTTAAGATGATGGTAGTGAATTGCGGGACGGTTGCAAGCACATCGCCTTTGTTGCTGATGATCGCTGTTGCACCAGTGTTGGTGGCGCGAAGCACCATGCGACCTGTTTCTAAAGCGCGCATTTGCGAGAACTGTAAATGCTGCTCTGCCGCGTTTGAGCGTCCATACCAGGCATCGTTGCTGGCGTTTACGAGTAATGTCGCTTCAGGCAATTGGCGGATAATTTCTTCGCCAAATACGTCTTCGTAGCAAATGTTTACCGCTATTTTTTGTCCCGCCATTTGCATAGGTTTTTGAGCTTGGCTTCCTCGGCTTAAATCGCTGAGCGGCATATTGAGCCAATCTCGATAAATCCAGCCAAATACTGACTTAAGTGGAATAAATTCACCAAATGGGACTAAATGCGACTTGTGATAAGTCTGAACAGCATTGCTGCTTGAGATGCCCATCATGGTGTTGAAATAAGTCTCTGATTTTTGTGACACAGCGCCAACTAAAATGGCTTTATGGTCTTGCATGGCGATGGTTTTGAAAGGGGCCAACACTTGGTCTTGCGCCATGTCTTTTTGCGTTAAATCGATTGCTAGCGGTAAGGCAGTTTCTGGCAGGATGACCAATTCAGCCTGCGCTTGTTTAGCCATACCCAAATACTGATTCACGGTTTGGATGGCAATAGCCTCATCCCATTTTATTTCTTGAGGGATATTGCCTTGGATTAAAGCAACTTTCGTGGGGGTACCAACAGGCGAAGTCCAATTGATTTGGGTGGCTGCCCCGCCCACAATCCAAATGGTCAAGAGTCCAATCATGGCTTGTCTGCGCTGTTTTTTTTGTGTAATTAAAACTAGCAAACTTGCGCTAGCCGTCACTGCGAAGCCTGCCCCAAATACGCCAAATATTGGCGCATAGCCAGCCAGTGGGCTAAATGGCACTTGTGAGTAGCCTAGCGCTAACCAAGGGAAGCCAGTAAAAATCCAATCCCGCACCCAATCACTCAGCACCCAAAGCATGGCCCCACTAGTGAGTGGATGTGGCGAGCGTTTTGCTAGGTAGCCAACGATTGCAGGGAATAGCGCCAGAAATGCACATAAAAGAAAAGTGGCTAAGCCAGCCATCCAAAAGGGCATGCCGCCGATATCGTGCAGGCTAATATATATCCAATATATGCCAGCAATGAAAAAGCCCAATCCATAAGCAAACCCTATTTTTGCGGCTTGCTTAGGTGAGGTGGCGAGTTCCCATAAATAGAACAAGCCAGCAATGCTGAGAATTGGCAAGATGAATACATAAAACGGCGCGAAACCAAATACGCATAAAGCACCAATTGCAAGGCTAATGAATTGTGGGTGGGAGGTAATTCTTTGCATGATTTAAGTGCTTGTTGAGTTGAATACTATTCTACTTGCAAACTTCTGGGAGCAGATTTAAAAATTGATGCTAAGTTTGTAAAGCGCTTTTCCATAAAACATATTCGCTAATGCAGATTATTTTCACGAAAAAAAAGCGACTTAAAAAGCCGCTTGTAAGATTGCGTGAAATGCTATTTTTTGCCGGGAGTCACTTTGACTGCATCCGCCGGAACTTCTTTACCATCATTATTCATAAATACTACCATCACTACTTTATCGTCTATAAAGTCTAACTCAGTGGTTTGATAATACTCACCTTTGTCATTCGTATTTAAATAGTGATACTGCCAGATGGACGCGAAGGCTTTACCAGCTGAAGATTGAACATCTTCAACTTTACTTGGCTCGCCAAGCTGCTCAATAATTTTGGCCTTATCAAAGCCGTTGATTTTTTCAACAAACTCTTTATCTGCGGTTGGGATTTCGGCACTTACTTTGGCTGTTTGAGTTCCAGCAAATGCAACACCAGAAAGACTGATTAAAAATGCGAATGTAATTAACTTCATGGTGTGCTCCGAATCATATGTATTGTTGTGAGCGGAAGATTGAAAATAAGTTCAAGTTGCTTATCTATTCTAAGGTCTCTTGAACTTCTAATTGTTCAATTAGCAAGGAATGTAAGCGACGGCTATCAGCTCTCAGTGCCGTAAATTTAAGGTTGTTGAATGTCACCGTTTCACCCCGCTTTGGCAGGTGGCCGAACTGACTCACCACTAACCCGCCAATGGTTGAAAACTCTTCATCGCTAAACTCTGTACCTAGCACTTCATTGAAGTCAGCAATTTCAGTCAAGGCTTTTACACGGTATTTACCTTGCGTATCAAGAATGATGTTATCTTCAGTTTCATCAAAATCGTATTCATCTTCGATGTCGCCAACGATTTGTTCAAGCACATCTTCAATGGTAATCATGCCTGCAACGCCGCCGTATTCGTCAACCACGATGGCAATATGGTTACGGTTACTTCGGAACTCTTTGAGCAAAACATTGAGGCGTTTAGATTCGGGAATAAATACCACTGGACGCAACATATCACGCACATCAAAATCTTCGCCAGCATAGTAACGCAGTAAATCTTTGGCTAATAAAATACCAATAATATCGTTTTTATCATCATCAATCACTGGGAAGCGTGAGTGCGCCGTTTCAATTACAAATGGGATAAATTCTTCAGGTGTTTGGGTGATGTCAATTACATCCATTTGCGAGCGAGGAATCATGACGTCTCGCACTTGTGTTTCTGAGACTTGAAGCACGCCTTCAATCATGGCGAGTGCATCGGCATCGAGCAGGCTTTTTTCAAAGGATGCGTGCAATAACTCAACCAGTTGTTCGCGATCGTCAGGTTCGCGCAGTAAGAAATGACTTAACCGCTCTAACCAGTTTGGTTTTTCTGCTTCAGCCATGATGTTTGCTCTCGTTTTCCATTAAATATGAAAGATTATTCGCTATCAGCATATGGGTCTGCGTAGCCTAATTTAGTTAAAATTTGTGTTTCCACACTTTCCATCAATTCAGCTTGTTCTGCAATCTCGTGGTCGTAACCATGGGTGTGCAAAACACCGTGCGCTGTTAAATGCGCAAAGTGTGCTTCTAAGGTTTTGCCTTGTTCTTTGGCTTCTTTTGCCACTACGGGAGCGCAAATCACAATGTCAGCAATGATGAATGGCTCTTCTGCCAATGGAAACGTCAGCACATTGGTTGCGTAATCTTTTTGGCGATAGGTATTATTAAGCTCACGACCTTCGGCTTCATCCACAATACGTAAAGTGATTTCGCTATCCACGCGGATGGTATTGCGCGCCCAGCGTCTAAATTGTGTAATGGTTGGCAAACCATCAACTTCGCTGGCATATTGCACATCCATAGAAAGGATTGGTTGTTTACTCATGGGGTTCTATGTTTTGGATCATGAGGTTGTGCATGTTTAGACGCGTCATATTTTTCGTAAGCGTTTACGATTTTCTGCACTAAAGGATGACGCACCACGTCTTCGGATAAGAAGTGCGTAAACGCGATGCCTTTGATGTCTTTAAGTACCTGTTGTGCTTCGATTAAGCCGCTCTTTTGGCCGCGCCCCAAGTCAATTTGAGTCACGTCGCCTGTAATGACTGCTTTTGTGCCAAAACCAATACGCGTTAAAAACATCTTCATTTGTTCAGGCGTGGTGTTTTGCGCTTCATCCAAAATAATAAAGCTTTGATTAAGCGTCCGGCCACGCATGTAAGCCAGCGGCGCAACTTCAATCGCGCCACGTTCAAACATCTTATTTACGCTGTCATAGCCACCTAAATCATAAAGCGCGTCATATAGAGGACGTAAATAAGGGTCAACCTTTTGCGATAAGTCGCCTGGCAAGAAGCCTAGGCGTTCACCTGCTTCAACCGCAGGGCGAACTAAGACGATCCGTTTTACTTTGTCGCGTGTCAGTGCATCCACCGCGCAAGCCACGGCGAGGTAGGTTTTACCAGTGCCTGCCGGTCCAATCCCAAAGGTAATATCGTAATCTTGCACTTGTTGTAAATAACTCACTTGGCGCGGCGTGCGTCCATGTAAGTCAGCGCGGCGGGTCATTAAATTTGGCATTGCGGCAGTAGTTACTGTGTCAGCACTGAGTTTATTGGCTTCTACTAAGCTGAGTTGAATATCTTCCAATTCAATGGCTTCTTTTGATCGCGCGTAAAAGCTTTCTAGAAGCTGCGCTGCAATTCGCATATTGTCTTTGTCGCCAGTGAGCTTGAAATGTGTACCTCGACGGGCGATTTCAATTTCTAAAGCCGATGCAATTTGTTTTAGATTCTCATCAAGTGGGCCACACAAATTAGCGAGGCGGTGATTATCTTCTGGTTGTAGCGTGATTTCCATGAGCGACCTATTTAACAATCATGCCAACTAAACGTCGAGGGTTAGATACACCAGTGATTTTTACATTTACAAATTGGTGAATCAGGTCTGCATCGCCTTCAATATCCACCACGCGATTATTGTCCGTTTTGCCTGCAAGCAATGAGGCGTCTTTCCAAGATGCACCTTCAATTAACACACGTTGCTCTGTGCCTAGCATGGCTTCTGAAATAAGTTTGGCTTGGGCTTCATTAATGGATTGAAGTTTCGCTAGGCGCGCTAATTTAATAGCTTCAGTCACATCATCTTTTAAAAATGCGGCAGGCGTCCCAGGACGCGGGCTATATAAAAAGCTAAAGCTTGCATCAAATCCGACATCTTGCATCAGTTTTACTGTGGCCTCGAAGTCGGCTTCGGTTTCGCCTGGAAAGCCAATAATAAAGTCAGAAGTAAATGTAAGGTTTGGATTGGCAGTCCGTAGTTTGCGAATAATAGATTTAAATTGTAGCCCAGTGTAATTGCGTTTCATCGCCATCAAAATACGGTCGCTGCCCGCTTGCACAGGCAAATGCAGTTGCGCCGCTAACTTAGGCACGTTAGCAAAACAGCTAATTAATTGCTCGCTCATTTCGTTGGGGTGGCTAGTGGTAAATCGAATGCGCTCGATTTGTGGAATTTCGGCAATTGTCTCAATGAGTAGTGCCAAATCAGCATTATCGCCTTCGTATTCAGTGCGATAAGCATTAACGTTTTGCCCAAGCAGGGTAATTTCTTTCACGCCTTGCTCTGCGAGCTGGATCGCTTCGGTCAGAATATCTTCAAATGGCCGAGAGACTTCTTCTCCGCGGGTGTAAGGCACCACGCAAAACGTACAGTATTTGCTACAGCCTTCCATGATGCTTAAAAATGCACTGGCGCCTTCAACGCGTGGCGGTGGCAAATGGTCAAACTTTTCAATTTCAGGGAAGCTGATGTCAACTTGCGATTTGCCGCTCGCTTGACTCGTTTTAATCATTTCTGGCAAGCGGTGCAGGGTTTGTGGCCCAAAAACAATATCGACATAAGGGGCACGTTTGATGATGTTGTCACCTTCTTGTGACGCCACACAACCGCCTACACCAATCACTAAATTAGGATTTTTGGCTTTGAGTTCGACAAATCGGCCTAAATGACTAAAGACTTTGTCTTCTGCTTTTTCGCGCACTGAACAGGTGTTGAGCAAAATGACATCGGCATCCTCAACTGTCTCTGTGGTAACCATGCCATCGGAAGTTGAAAGCATATCTGCCATGCGCGAAGAGTCATATTCATTCATCTGACAACCAAAGGTTTTGATGAAGAGTTTTTTAGGGGAGTTCATGGTTAGGCAAGCGTTGCGCGCTGCAAAGAGCGGAGCAAGTTGTTGGGATGTGTGGGGCTGCAGGAGCAACTTCGCAAAATAGTTTTAAAACTCAGAAAGCTAAGCACTAATTGTAGCTTAGCTAGACTTGATTGCCAAACGCCATGGAAGATATTTCTGAGCTTATTGTTTTACTTATTCATCTGCCATAAGACTAAAACAATGGCTAAAAGGAGCGCGGTGATTAACAGGCGAAATGCTCTACTTTGTTTACGATGCTCTGCTTGTAAACGGTTCAATTCAATTTTCAACTCGGCGACCTGATTAACGTCATGCATTAAAAATGCGTCGATTTTGCGCGGCAATGTTGGCAACACAGCACCCCAATTTGGCGCTTCAGCTTTGATGCGCTTTAATACACTGCGCCAACCAATTTGCTCGCTCATCCAGCGCTCAAGCAGTGGCTGTGCTGTCTTCCATAAATCTAGATCTGGGTCTAAATCGCGGCCCAAGCCTTCAACATTTAATAAGGTTTTTTGAAGTAAAGTGAGTTGAGGCTGAACAATTAAGCCAAATCTTCTCGCTGTATGAAATAAGCGAATGAGTACTCGGCCGAATGAAATGTCTTTAAGCGGTTTGTTGAAAATAGGCTCGCAGACCGCACGAATGGCCGTTTCAAATTGGTCGATTGACACATCGCTTGGTACCCAACCAGACTCAATATGTGCTTGCGCAACTTCGCGATAATCGCGGCGGAAAAAGGCCAGGAAATTACGAGCTAAATATTGCTTATCGCTTTCGGTGAGGGTTCCCATAATGCCAAAATCAAGCGCGATATAGCGGCCATCGTTAGCCACCTGAATATTGCCAGGATGCATGTCAGCATGGAAAAAGCCATCACGAAAGACTTGCGTGAAGAATATCTCCACGCCATCTCTGGCAAGCTTAGGTATGTCGATGCCCATGCTTCGCAATTTATCCACTTGGCTTACCGGGGTGCCATTCATGCGCTCCATGACCATGATTTGCTCATGACACCAGTCCCAATAAACTTCGGGTACTTGTAACAGCGGGCTGTTCGGAAAGTTGCGACCAAGTAAGCTACAATTCGCAGCCTCAAGCATGAGGTCAAGCTCGTTGTTAAGGTGCAGTGAGAAATCAGCCACCACTTCCCGCGGACGTAATCTTTTTCCGTCTGCTAGTAAGGCCTGAATAAGCCAAGACGCAACCTCTAATAATTTAATGTCTTTTTGAATAACGCTGGCAATACCTGGACGTAAAATCTTGACAGCAACTGGCTTGCCATCCATTAAGTGTGCAAAGTGGACCTGTGCCACAGAAGCGCTGGCAATTGGGGTGATGTCGAATTGACTGAAAACTTGATTAATAGGCTTTTTGTAGGTATCGATTAATATGTTTTCAACTAATACATACTCAAATGGCGGCACTTGGTCTTGTAGCTTAGCGAGTTCGTCAGCAATATCAAGTGGAATCAAATCGCGACGAGTAGAGAGCATTTGACCAAACTTCACAAAGATCGGCCCAAGTGCTTCTAGCGCTAAACGAAGACGCTCGCCGCGCGCTTGTTTTTTGTTGCGGAAAAATAATACTGTTTGAAGCAATTTTCTGAGGAAGCGGAACTTGCTGTGCGCGAGTACAAATTCATCAAGCCCAAATTTGAGGGAGATGAAGAGGATTTTGATTAATCTAAACAAGCGCATAAATTTTTTCTATTTTTTCTTTTGAGCTATTTTGGGGGATTTATTTTACGCGTATTTTTGCCAAGCGCTTTTCTAGGCGCTCAACATCATCGCGAAGCACGTCGACTTGCTGAACAAAGTCTTCAACATGACGTTTTTTAGCGATGAGTGGATTTTCTTCTTGCCAGTACTCTGCGGCCATTTCGGCAAAATTCACCACTTGTTGTTTGGCTTCCTTGGCGGTGTCTTTAGCAAAAGCACTGGCTTTGTTCGCTGATATGTCACCAAGGACTTTACTTAAATCCTCTTCGTAATCCCATTTAATGTTTTGTAACACTTTAGCCAATGTTTTAGCGAGTTCAGTATCCCCTTCAATACGCACTTGCGACATTGCATCACTATCTTTTGCCAAGAGTCGCAATGCGAGCGAGGCAGATAAATTGATGGTGGCGTCGGCATGGCTTGTTTCACCTCCCACCACCAAACCACCATCTTCTAAGATAGTCAGGCTTGCTTGGGCTGGTGGCATGTAAAAACGGACTGTTTTGCCACTAAAAGGTAAAAGATGAGTTCGCGCCCATTGGTTTTGCGTGACGAGATGGTTGAGTAAGCGCGTTAATAATGGCTTGAACATAAGCGCTAAACTTTCCAGCCTTTATGTAAAGCCACAACCCCTGCTGCAAGGTTGTAGAAATCGACTTTGGTTAAACCCGCATCCAGCATCATTTGACGCAATGTTTCTTGATCTGGGTGCATACGAATTGATTCCGCGAGATATTGGTAGCTATCCGCATCCTTTGCAAATAACTCGCCCATGATCGGTAATAGCTTGAACGAGTAAGCATCGTAAATCGGTGCTAAAGGCTTCCAGACCTTAGAAAATTCTAGCACTAGCAACCGTCCGCCAGTCTTGAGTACGCGGCGCATTTCAGCTAAGGCTTGATCTTTGTGGGTCATGTTGCGAAGGCCAAAGGCCACAATGACGCAATCAAAATAATTGTCGGGAAATGGAAGTTTTTCCGCATCGCATTGCAATGGAGGCACGGCGACGCCATCATCAATCAAACGATCACGGCCAACCGCAAGCATGGATGCATTGATGTCAGTCAAAATGACTTGGCCTGTTGGCCCTACTTTTTGATTAAACAGTCTTGATAAGTCACCACTGCCACCAGCAACATCGAGCACTTTATCGCCGGCTTTGACGCCACTTACTTCAATTGCAAAGCGCTTCCATGTGCGGTGCAAGCCAGCTGACATGACGTCATTCATCAAATCATATTTGCGAGCGACCGAATGAAAAACCTCACCCACCTTACTGGCTTTTTCGCTTTCGTTAACGGTTTTAAAACCAAAGTGCGTTTGATTGGAGTCGGACATCTTTTAATTACCTTTTTTAACCTTGGTTGAATCAAGCTTCAATAGATGGATCTTTTTGGCTACAACCTCATTCATTAAGCACATTGAATAAAGACTTATTGAACAGTATCTACAGGGTTGCGCTTAACACCGGCTGCATCAAGCTTGCCGATGTATTCTAACCAAAGGCCTTCGTAATTTCGGGCTAATTCGTATAAGTAATCCCAAGAGTACAAGCCAGTGTCATGGCCATCGGAGAAAATCAGCTTAATTGCATATTGTCCGACAGGTTCAATCGCTAAGATGTTCACATTTTCTTTGCCGACTTGAAGAACCTCTTGCCCAGCGCCATGCCCCCGCACCTCTGCGGATGGAGAGTAAACGCGAAGAAATTCACAGGAGAGCATGCATTCGGTGTTGTCATTAAATGCAATTTCTAAAAGCCGTGATTTTTGATGCAGCTTGATGTTGCTCGGTATGGGTGGGTTGCCGTTATTTGAGTGCATAAATATTAAATAAACCTAAAATTGAATCATAGCAGAAAGCGCTTTCGAATTCAGTCAACCCAAGGCTGGCTAATATAAACTGAGTTTGTTGTGTCTTAAGTCGGTATTATAATGATTTTAGAGATTGATTATTTTTTAAAGGGGTTGCTTGCTTGAGTCTAAGTGCTTTATTTTTTCAATTAGGTTTGTCTATCGTGTTTATTGCATTGGCAGCGATTGGTATTTTTTGGGCCATTAAAAACGGGCAATATGATGACCTTGATGGCCCAGCGCAGAGAATTTTGATGGATGAAGATGACCCGATGATTCCATTTAATCAGCGCAAATAATCATCTTTATCTGCTAATCAGGATTAGCAAATCCTAAATAAAAGCCTCTGCTGACATCTTTGTATTGAACTGTATGGCCTATACTTATAAACTAACGTTTTAGATTGTCTTGCACTTAATTATTCATTTTATTTAAACGAGCTCAGTATGAAAAAATATTTCACATTTGAAAATTTGCCATTAACAATCATCGTTGGATTAATTACATTTTCTTGGTTGAGTGCATTATCAGTGATCTTTTTTCACTAAAAGATTGATAGAAATCAGGTCTAGCCTGATCTAATAAGACATAGGCATGAGCTTCTCAAGCAATAAAAAAGCTGCCTAGGCAGCTTTTTTATTGCTTTCATTTTTAATGCGTATGCGCAGCTAAAGCGACTTTCATTTTTTCCATCGCCTTTTGTTCAATTTGGCGAATACGCTCCGCAGAAACACCAAATTCCGCAGCTAAATCATGCAATGTTGAACTGCTGTCTTGCGTTAACCAGCGTGCTTCAACAATTCGGCGGCTTCGCTCATCAAGGCTTGCGAGTGCACTTGCTAGACCTGTTGTTTGCAAATGCTCTTGCTCAATGGCTGAAAGCATTTCAGAGGGCTCTGGTTGCTCATCTTCTAAATATGCAATTGGACTAAAAGTATCTTCGCTATCGTCATCAATATTGCCTTCAAGCGAAATTTCGTGATTACTAAAACGAGACTCCATTTCCAGCACTTCTTCAGGTTTTACCTTAAGCTCACGCGCAATATGAGCAACTTCGTCTGGCTGTAGACTCCCAAGCCCAGTTTTCATGCTACGTAAATTAAAGAATAGTTTACGTTGCGCTTTAGTTGTCGCCACTTTAACCAAGCGCCAGTTACGTACAATATATTCGTGTATTTCGGCTTTAATCCAGTGCATCGCAAAAGAAACCAAGCGAACACCGCGTGTCGGATCAAAGCGCTTTACTGCTTTCATTAGGCCAATATTGCCCTCTTGAATTAAATCCGCTTGCGGCAAGCCATAGCCAGAGTAGCCACGTGCAATGCTAGCCACTAAACGAAGATGAGAAACAATGAGGGCTTTTGCTGCTTCAAGGTCGTTGTTGTTTTTTAGGCGTGTTGCATAGTCCAGCTCTTCCTCTGCGGTTAACACAGGGAAAGCTTTGATTGTGCGCATATACTGATCTAAGCTATCTAAAGCTGATGGAATCGGTAAACTCAATGCATTCGTCATGGATTTGCCTTTATTCATGGTGCCAATTTTAGCACTCTACATAAGAGAGTGCTAGCCTTTATAAGTTCCACTTAATTCTGCGGCAGGGGTTGTCACGCCTATCGGGTACAATCTTAAAAAAAACCTCATGAGACTGATCAAAAATGAAACAAAAAGAGACTTTGGCGCACACGAATCCCCAAGGAAAAATTCTGCTCGGGAGTTTGGTCGGCACAACAATTGAGTTCTTTGATTTTTATATTTATGCCAATGCCGCAGTCTTGGTGTTTCCTGCTTTATTTTTCCCATCATCCAATGCGACTAATGCGACTAATGCGATGTTGCAGTCGCTCGCAACGTTTGCGATCGCCTTCTTTGCGCGTCCTTTAGGCTCGGCTTTGTTTGGTCATTTTGGCGATAGAGTAGGGCGCAAAGCAACTTTGGTGTCTGCGCTGATGACCATGGGTTTGTCAACTGTGGCTATTGGCCTACTGCCAACTTATGCCAGCATCGGTATTGCCGCGCCAATTTTGTTGACGCTGTGTCGCTTTGGGCAAGGCTTGGGTTTGGGTGGTGAATGGGGCGGGGCAGTATTGCTTGCTACTGAAAATGCACCGCCTAATAAACGTGCTTGGTATGGTATGTTCCCACAACTTGGCGCGCCGATTGGCTTTTTGATGTCAGGCGGTATTTTCTTGCTGCTTAGCGATAGCCTCACGAATGAACAGTTTTTTGATTTTGGCTGGCGCATCCCATTTTTAGCGAGCACTTTGCTGGTATTGGTTGGCTTGTATGTAAGACTTAATATCACAGAAACGCCAGCTTTTTTAGAATCACTTAAATCGAATAAGCGTGTCAAAGTGCCAGTGATTACCTTATTTAAAAAGCATCGTCGTCATTTGTTAATTGGCACTTTTATTGCCTTAGCGACTTTCGTGTTGTTTTACTTGATGACGGTATTCACCTTAAGTTGGGCGACCACTAGCTTGGGATTTTCGCGCCGTGAATTTTTGTTGATTCAGCTTTTTGCTGTTTTATTCTTTGGTTTAGCCATTCCAATTTCAGCGCTGCTTGCGGATAAATTTAGCCGTAAAGGAGTATTAATGATCGCTTCGCTTGCTATTGCTGCTTTTGGTCTATTGATGGCGCCAATGTTTGGCTCTGGTGATGTGGTCAAAATCACGCTGTTTTTGTGCTTAGGACTAGGCTTGATGGGGATGACTTATGGTCCGCTCGGCACCATGCTTTCTGAGTTATTCCCGACCGAAGTCCGCTACACAGGTGCATCGCTCACATTTAACTTTGCGGGCATTTTAGGCGCTTCGTTCGCGCCGTTTATTGCCACTTGGCTTGCGGGGAATTACGGCTTGAGCTACGTGGGTTTTTACTTATCTGGTGCTGCGCTGATTACACTGACTGCGCTGGCTTTTAGCAAAGCCTAAATTTATCTGAAGCCGTGATTAGGAAACATCTCGCGCAATAAGAATTGCTCTAATTCAGCATTGTCTTCTATTCTGGCGGATTTGGTAATAGTGCGGCCTTGGCGTTGTGACTCCCACTCAAAGTCGCCGCTGTAGTCCTTGCGAATAATCAATATCATCCGTCTGACGATAGCAAGCTCAATTGTTTCATGTGGCCTAGCTTGTACATCAAATATTTCTAGCCGCGCATTGTTGTAATTATTCTTCCAGCCTTTGAAGCTAAATTGCGCAGTATGCAACCCTACTTCACGAATCTGAAAAATCCCATTGGTTCCGTCTTGCGCTAAGTTGCGCTTAATTATCGCATCTCTTTGGTCTTCATTTGGCGTGCCACGCTCTTTGGCTGTTGCGGCTTGCTCCTCCGCTTGTCTGCGCTGACGGTTTGCATTCACCAGCGCCATCATGTCAACGGGTTGATCTGCTGGTGTTGGTTTATATGTCTCCGGTTGTTTAATCGGCACCTGAAACTGATTGTTGCTTTGTGGTTTCTGGGTTGCCATCACCGGCGGCGTTGGCACTTCTTTTTTAAACACCTTTTTTTGCTTGGGTTCTGGCTTTGGTGGTTCGAGTTTTGCAGGCGCAGGCTCCGCCAATTTTTGTGGTTGAGGTTTATTGAGTGTAATGGTCAGCGCCTGTGGTGGCGGAAAAACGCTGTTGGGTTTGATGATCTGCGGCAATACAAAAAATAAAATCACCGCGTGGATCAGTATTGAAATAGCAATCGCAATGCTGGTGTTGCGACTAATCCGAATATTGAGGTGAGCATCGCCAACAGGCGGCAAGTAAAAACCATGCGCTACCGAGTCTAGATTGACATTAAGCGCTACAATTTTTTGCGCACGAGTTGTCCAAGGCAGTTTCATTGATTGCTTCGATTAATGAGACTGAATTATAGTTTTTCAATCTTAGCTAATGAGCGATTAACGGCGACAAACGAACCTACCCAACCCAATCCAACCGCAATGAGTAACATTGCGATGGTAACCATCGTGCTTGGCATGCTAAGTCTAAATTGACTGGCATATAAATCTGCAATTTCCTTTACTGATGTATTAAACAGTTGCACAACGGCTAGCACGATCAGCCAAGCAGCTAAGCCGCCTCCAAGACCATACAATGTGCCAGCGTATAAAAATGGGCGGCGAATAAATTGGTTGGTTGCGCCGATGAGTTTGCTGACCTCAATTTCTTCAAGCTGTGTCATGATTTGCAGGCGGATGGTGTTGCCAATAATCGCGACCAAAGCAAAGCAAAGCAGCACAACCAGAACAAAAATCGCTTTTTTACCCAACTTGAGCACGGTGTCTAAACGCTTAATCCAGTTGGCATCCATTTGCGCTAACTCCACCCCGTCCCATTGCTGCATCTCTTGTTGCAAGCGTTGTACGTTCTGTGGTTTGATGTCTTTAGGCGTCACGAAATAAGCATCTGGCAGTGGATTTTTATTCAGGCTTGCGCTGATGTCGGCTGTATTTGCATCTTGTTGCAGTTGCTCCCAAGCACTTTCCTTGCTCACAAATTCATATTTGGCGATGTCAGGATGTTTTTTTAACTGTTCGCTAATTGCTTGTTTTGTGCTGCTAGAAGCATCAAGTTTTAAAAATAAACTCAATTTTGGTTTGCTTTCTGCGCTACCAGCGACTTGACCTAGATTATCAATAATGGTGAATAAAATCGCAGGTAGTGAAAGCGTCACGCCCATCACGCAGCACATTAAAACGGTGCCGAGTAGATTTTGACGCATGCGATCAAGCACCATTTTCAGCGGCTGAATGTGTTGGTTTAGCCATTGGTTCATGCTGTTATTTCTCCATGTTGCAAGTGCAGTACTTTGACGATATTTTGCATATTATCGGGAATGTTCTGCGGTAGCTCGTGGCTCGCGATGATGACGGTCACGCCCACTTGTTGGAATGCGTATAGAAAACCCAAAATATCGGCGGCATAACCTTCATCCAAATTACCTGTTGGCTCATCTGCAATCAAAATTGCTGGGCGGCTCACTACTGCGCGGGCAATCGCCAAGCGTTGCTGTTCGCCACCGGAAAGCGTAATCGGCATGGACTTTTCTTTTGAAAGTAAGCCAACTTTGTCCAAAGCGGCACGAATACGTTTTGCTGCCTCTTCACCCAAAATGCCATTGATGTGCAATGGCAAAGCAACGTTCTCAAAGCAGTTGCGGTCGTAGAGTAATTTGTGGTCTTGGAAAATCAATCCAAAGTTACGTCGTAAATAAGGAATCGCGGCTGCTTTTAACTGGCTAACGTTTTGGTTGTTAATCAATACTGTGCCAGAAGTTGGACGTTCAAGGCCTGCAATCAATTTGAGCAACGTGCTTTTGCCTGCGCCAGAGGCGCCTGTCACAAATACTAAGTCACCTTGGTTGATTTCAAACGAGGTATTTTTAATAGCATCAAAGCTACCTGGGTAACGTTTGCTGACTAGGTCGAATTTAATCATTCAAATAATGCCTCTACAAATTCGCTTGCTTTAAAAGGGCGTAAATCTTCAATCGATTCGCCCACGCCGATAAATCTAATGGGAATGGCTCTAGTTTGCGCAATCGCAGCAATTACGCCGCCTTTTGCCGTGCCGTCTAGCTTACTTAATACCAAGCCTGTTACATCAAGCGCATCGTCAAACGCTTTGACTTGCATCACGGCATTTTGACCGGTGTTGGCATCCAGCACGAGCAGTACTTCATGTGGCGCGCCTGGCAATGCTTTGTTGATGACGCGTTTAACCTTGCTGATTTCTTCCATTAAATTCAGTTGGGTTGGCAGGCGGCCAGCTGTATCGGCCAAGACAATATCAATGCCTTTAGCTTTGGCTGAGTTAATTGCATCAAAAATCACAGCCGCAGCATCGCCGCCTTCGCTCGCGACCACATGCACATTGTTACGCTCGCCCCACGCTTGGAGCTGTTCGCGGGCGGCAGCTCTAAACGTATCCCCTGCGGCAATCAATACTGACTTGCCTTCTGCTTGAAATAAATGCGTAAGCTTACCGATAGTGGTGGTTTTGCCTGCGCCGTTAACACCAGTGAGCATAATCACAAAGGGTTGGTGTTCTGAAGTTTTGAGCGGTTTTTCTAATGGCGCCAATAAAGCCATCAGCGACTCCTTAAGCGCCGCTTTGAGCTGTGAGGTATCGCTGAGTGCTTGGCGAGCAACACGCTGTTTAATGTCGTCGAGTAAGGCTTGTGTGGCTGAGATGCCAACGTCGGAGGTCAGTAAGATAGTTTCGAGTTCCTCGTAAACATCCGCATCAATTTTGCCGCCACCAAACAAACTGGCAAGTTGATTGCCTAGTTGGCTGCGTGTGCGTGATAACCCTTGTTTAAGACGTTCTGCCCAGCTTGCTTTTGATGCTGCTTCTGCTGGGGCTTCTGCCTTAGTTTTTGCTTCGGGGGTTTTGTCTTTTTTGAAAAAATCGAACATAGCGTCTTATCGAGTGAGTTAACGCCATTTTAGTCGCAAAGCCCCCTGCGCGCTATCGTCTTGATGGTGTTTTCTGGAGTGGTTTTGGTACTTTTGGCATCTTGTATAGACCTTAAAAAAGCTTTTTGCCATTCAAACAATTAAGAAAGGCAGGGCTTTCTAGCGACCATCCCTATTAGTGCAGATATTCCGTTATGCCCCACGCCTTCAGAAATGTCTTTTTCGTATTCGATCAGCTCTTCTATATCCCAATCATGAAATGAATTTTGCAAAAGTTTTTGAGTGTAAAGATTCTCAATGGAAGTTGGGCCACCTGTTTTATACTCAAGTTGTTTGGGAGTGTACCCAAGCAACATTACTCTCCCATTTGGCTTAGTCACCGCTTTCATTAAAGAAAAGAGCTTTTTGCGATCTTCTGCATTAGCAAATTGAATAAAAATTCCTGCAACCCAATCGAATGAATCTTTATCAAAATGCATTGAAGATTCCTGACTTAGTATATTGCATTCTACAATCTCAACATGAACGTTTGATTCTTGCGCTAGCTTTTTAGCCCTCTCAATTGCTACATGACAAATTTCATTTGCAGTCACTTTTAGGCCTTGCGCAGCAAGCCAAACTGAATTGCGCCCCTCACCATCACCAATCATGAGAGCTGATTGATCAGTTTGAAACAATGCTCTGTTTTTAGTTAGAAACTCAGATGGCTTACGTCCAAATAAATAGTCATTTCCAGCACTTTGATATCGTACCGTCCAAAATTCTTTGTGGTCCATATTTAGATAACTATCGCTGTTTTGATGAAAATCAAAACAGCGATAGTTAAAGATAAGATTCCAAAAATCAGCGCGCTAATGTTGCTTGGAATTTTACTGTGCAGTGAGCGACCTACTAACATCCCAGCTATGGTGGCTGTGATAAATGGCACTGCGATATCCCATAAAATCGCACCATTTCCTGCATAAGAAAGTGCGCTCGCCATCGAGACTAAAGCAATAACAGCAAGCGATGTCGCTACAATCATCTTGGTTTCTAAGTTTGAGATGCTATGTAGCGTTGGCACGATAATAAAACCGCCACCTACCCCAAGTAACCCCGACAAGAAGCCTGAGAGTCCTCCTGTTAATATTAGACGATGAGTACATGGTGCAGTCCAAAATAACTTCGATGTTGCTGGATTTACCGCGCAAGCAGGCTCAACTTTTTGTTCGTCGTCGCAACCGTTCGGATCATCGCAATCATCGCCAATTAACAAAGTTGGCGTCTGATACTTTTGGAATGAGCGCCATGAAACTGTTAACAGCACAAATGAGAAAAGAATGGCCAACACCTTTTCAGGCAGTTGGTGTGCCGCATATACCCCAAGCGGCGCAAAGAGCACGCCAAATGTCGCAAGTAAAGTTGCGGCTTTATATCGAACGATGCCGCTTTTTAAGCCAAGTGCTGCGGCAATGGCAGCAGAAATCATGATGGCCATGAGTGAAATTGGGGCCGCATCAATCATTTTAAGATGTAAGAAAAACACTAACAGAGGCAATGAAAGTATTGCCCCGCCTGCACCAGTAATTGCCAGCACGAAGCCAACAAACAAACCTAGCGCAATACTCATGCTAATCGGATCCATCATACAAACCTTAAAAAATTAAAGAGCTTACTTATCTGAACCAAGTTTAATTGGTTTAGCCAGCCACTCTCGACCTTTTAGCATTGCCCACCAATAAATAGGAGGCAAAATGCGCTCTTTGAGTATCCATGCCAAACGAGATGGTCTTTGACCGTTGATCATCCATTGTGGAAAGCTAGGCAATAAACGACCGCCAAAGCCAAACTCAGCCAACACAATTTTTCCGCGTTCAACGGTGAGTGGGCATGAGCCGTAGCCATCATAAGCCGCACGTTGGTTGCCTTTGTTTAAATCAAACAGCACATTGGTTGCAACCACAGGCGCTTGTTTGCGAGCTGCTGCTGCAGTTTTGGCGTTTGGACAATTAGTTACATCACCCAGAGCATAAATGTTTGAGTAGGTTTTGTGTTGGAGGGTGTCTTGATTTACATCGACCCATCCGGCAGCATCGACTAACTTACTGGAACGAATAAAATCTGGTGCTTGTTGGGGTGGAACCACATGAATCATATCGAATGAGGTTTCAAGCATGGATGTGTTGCCATCCACATCGGTCACTGTGAACCATGCTTTTTTAGCTGGTCCATCAATTTTTGTGAGGCGATGGCTGAAATGAAGATTGGCTTTATAGCGCTCAACGTACTCCATTAAAGCTGGCACATACTCTTTTACGCCAAACAATACCGGCCCAGCGTTGTAAAAATCAATGTTAATGGCATTCAAACGACCGCTTTTTAACCAATGGTCAGCAGATAAGTACATCGCCTTTTGAGGCGCGCCAGCACACTTAATAGGCATAGGTGGTTGCGTAAATATTGCCTTACCTTTTTTAAATTGGTTGACTAGTTCCCATGTGTATGGCGCCAAGTCATAGCGATAGTTTGATGTCACACCATTTTGGCCTAGCGTTTCCACCAGGCCTTCAATCCCATTCCAATTCAGCTTAATGCCAGGGCACACAATTAGGGTATCGTAGCTAATTGGACGGCAACCTTCCAAAATTACTTGCTTGGTTTCTGGTTCAAATCCCGCCACAGCAGCTTTAATCCATTTGGCTTTTGATGGGATGACTGAAGCCATTGTTTTAACAGTAGTTGACGGCTTAAAAATACCGCCACCGACCATAGTCCAACCTGGTTGATAATAGTGCGTATCCGCCGGATCGATAATCACCACGTCTAATTTTGAATTTCGAGAGAGCAAGCTAGACGCCACTGCAACACCTGCTGCACCCCCACCAACAATGACCACTTCATGATGAATAAGGCCTGATCCGTTTGAGTTGGTGCCAGCAATTCTCTCACTGAGGCCAGATAAATCGTAGCCTGCATCTTTGCCTGCGCTTAGCGTGGCAGATAGACCAACCGATGATGCTTGGCTCAGGGCCCAAAGTGAAGCGGCGCGCATGCCAGAGCGGCAATAGCCAAGCACAGGCTTTTCAGCTGCAGCGAATATTTGACCGTATGCGGCAATATCGTCATCTGAGATTTTTCCTGCAACTACAGGCAAGTAATGCGCTTTAATTTTCAGTTTTTTTGCGGCTTTTGAAATCTCATCAAAATTTGGCTGGTCAGCACCTTCGCCATCAGGTCTATGACATGTAATCGTTTTTACACCCTGTGCTGCAAGCGCTGTTAAATCGTCAACAAGGATTTGATCTGCAACTAAAACGCCTTCTGCTAAATTTGCTAACTTCATCTTTATTACTCCCCAATGAATCTTTTTATAGTTATATTTTTTGAGTTATGCCGCTTGCGCTGGTGCGACTCTTCCGCAAGCTTGGTTAGCTGGAAGCGCAACATCAATATATTTTGGGTAAGCTAATTTCAGTTCGCTCATGAGCTTAATGAAATCTTCGCGGCTTCTGTTATCGCCCAAGCGTTTGTTGTGCTTGCGCTCTTCCCCAACGGTTGATTGGGTATTGCCGTTGTAATCATGTCCAGGATAAACAATAACGTCATCCGACAAGCTGAAAATTTGCGCATGAATACTATCGTAGAGCTGTCCAGAATTTCCTGCTTGGAAGTCAGTGCGACCACAGCCGCCAATTAACAATGAGTCACCAGTAAAGATGCGGTCGCCAGCAAAGAAACTGATGCAACCGTTGGTGTGACCTGGGGTATAACGAACTTCTAAATCGATGCTGCCAACAATAATATGCACACCATCTGTCACTAATAAATCTCCGCACATGGCCCCAGCGTCGCGATGCACTACGCTCTTGCTCCCAAGTCTTTGTCGCAATGTTTCTGCACCCGTCACGTGGTCAGCATGTAAATGGGTTTCGAGTGTGTAAACTAACTTCAAATCTTGTGCATCTAGTTCTTTTAGATACATGGGAACTTCAGACTCAACAGTATCGATTAATACCGCTTGTTTAGTTTTTTCACATGCTAGTAGGTAGGTGAATGTGCTGGTGTCTGGTTCAAAGAATTGCTTAAAAATCATCTTCATCTCCAATAGATTTTATTTTAGGATTTTGTGGCTTATTGATTTGCTTGCAGTGTGACAATAAAGGCTTCATTCGCTGCTACTTCCAGACTCATTTGGCTGGCGATTTGGCCGCAAACCAAATTGCACAAGTCGAAAGTACGTTGGTCTGCAATGCTATAATAGGCTTTTGTGCCTCGCGATTCGCGCTTAATTAGTTTTGATTCTCTTAATAAATTAAGGTGCTTAGATACATTGGCTTGTGTGCCGCGAGAAATCTCAACAAGCTCGGTGACGTTCTTCTCTCCGTCTCTTAAGCCATTTAATATTTTGAGGCGCATCGGCTCTGCCAATGCCTGAAAATATTTGGCGATATGGATTAAGGCTTGGTCGTCTAATTGGGTCATAAAAACTCTTTGTATAAAACTTGAAGTATATAATACATGATTATATAGTTATATTAAAATATATTTAACAAATCGGTTTGATAAAGCTTTAAGATGTATCAAACATAATCATCATCGAGACGAAAATGCACATCACTATTTATTGGCAAAACTTAACTCCCGGCGCTTCACTACTTGGTGGCATTCTCATCGGTTTAGCTTCTGCAATACTGGTGATTTTTAGAGGAAAGATCGCTGGCATCAGCGGAATTCTTGGCGGGTTAATAGATTTACACAATAGTGCTAATTCACATCGCCTTTGGAGAGGACTTTTCCTGATTGGTCTTGTTGGCTCAAGTTCTGTGTATCAATTATTTGCGCCCTTACCACCGTCAAACATTTCGGCATCATTCGGCACATTAATCGTTGCTGGACTCTTGGTAGGTTTCGGCACCCGAATGGGTTCAGGTTGCACTAGTGGGCATGGCATATGTGGATTGAGCCGTCTATCACTTAGATCTTTAATTGCGACAATCAGCTTTATGTTTTCAGGCTTTGTCGTTTGTTTCTTATTTCTGCATGTTTTAAGGATGGGTTAACGCATGAAAAATATCATTACATTTTTGACAGGACTGATTTTTGGGCTAGGCTTAATTATCTCTGGCATGACTAACCCTGACAAAGTCATTAGGTTTCTCGACATAGGGGGCATATGGGATCCAAGCTTAATTTTTGTGATGTTTGGCGGAATAGCAGTGGCGATTGTAGGATTTAAGTTTGTGCAAAATAAAAGTCAGACTGTGTTTGACGACACTATTCATTTGCCTCGTACAACACACCTATCCAAAGAGCTTGTGATTGGCAGTATGTTATTTGGCGCTGGATGGGCATTGGCTGGTTTTTGCCCAGGGCCTGCTTTGGTTGCTTTCGGTGCAGGTCACAAAAAAGCTTTTATTTTTGTGATGGCGATGATAGTTGGTATGACTATTCACGACCATCTTTTTAAGGCATCTAAAAAATAAAAAACGGCTTGATTATTATTCAAGCCGCTTTCTGTTTGCTTGTTTACTGATTACTTTTGATAAATCTCATCAAAAGTACCACCGTCTGCAAAGTGCGTTTTTTGTGCCTTTTGCCAGCCACCAAATACTTCATCAATCTTCACTAAATTAACTTTAGGGAAAGACTTTTCATATTTCTTAGCCACAGATTCTAAGGTTGGGCGATAGTAATTTTGCGCTGCAATTTCTTGGCCTTCTTCAGTGTACAAGTACTCTAAATACGCGGTTGCCACTGCGCGTGTCTTGCGTTTGTCGACCACTTTATCCACCACAGTCACGGTTGGCTCAGCCAAGATTGATAGTGAAGGCACCACGATTTCAAACTTGTCTGGGCCTAACTCCTTTTGCGCTAAGAATGCTTCGTTTTCCCAAGTAAGTAATACATCGCCAATGCCACGCTCAACGAATGTGGTGGTAGCACCACGTGCGCCGGTATCTAGCACAGGGACGTTCTTAAAGAGCTTTGCAACAAACTCTTTAGCTTTTACTTCATCGTTGTTGTTCTTTAGTGCGTATGCCCAAGCTGCTAGATAATTCCAACGAGCGCCGCCTGATGTTTTTGGATTAGGGGTAATCACAGAAACACCAGCTTTTGTCACATCATTCCAACCTTTTATTTTCTTAGGATTGCCTTTGCTTACTAAGAAAACGATGGTTGACGTATAAGGCGCGATGTTGTGCGCTAGGCGCTTTTGCCAATCTTTTAGGAGTGAGCTTACCTTTTTCAAAAAGTTGATCCACGTCGTAAGATAGTGCCAATGTTGCCACGTCCGCATCCAAGCCGAAACGAAGTGAGTTAATCGCTTAAAAAAGCTCATGTATAAAGCTGCCGTTTTGTTTGTTTGTCCCTTTAATGCTCATTTAATTAACCTTTTTCTCTTGCGTGGCTGCGAATGAAGAACATTTGAGCAACATTTATAAATAATAAATACTTATTTATTATTTATAAATAACTTTTAGTTATAATGAATATTGTTTTTTTAGATTTAGGGATACAGGATTTATTGGAATAGATTCCCGATGTTGATCGGGACAAAGTAAGCACTGTTTAAAAAAGCGGACGAATGTTCAACCGAAATAATGCCAAAAAGTAGCGTTTTGCCAAACAAAGCCAAATCACAGGGTTCGCCCACTATTAGTCGCTTATAGCCACTTTTTTTACATTAATTGCCTGGAAAATAGGCTAATCTCCAAAACAAACCCAATTCTGCTCTAAGCTATATAGGCCGTGGCTTGCCGGGATTTTTTTAATCATTAAAGGGTTTGAAAAGAATATATGGGGAGAATGCAGAACTTAATCAGCAAAGTTTTGGTCATAAAATGGTATCTATCAGTTGTGCAATGAATGGCGCGATGCCAGCTATAATGAGATGCATTAAAGGAGAATAAAAACATGCAGATGTTCAAAATAAGAAGCTTGCGATGGGGTGTATTGGTAAGCTTTTGCTTTTCATCTTTGGCGATGTCGGCCGAAGTTCAAGAATTCAAATTAGATAACGGTCTAAAAATTGTGGTGCAAGAAGATCATCGAGCACCGGTTGTGGTTTCTCAGGTATGGTATAGAGCGGGTGCCCTAGATGAGGTAAACGGTAAAACTGGCGTAGCCCACGTGCTTGAACACATGATGTTTAAAGGCACTAAAGCCGTGCCGGCTGGAAAATTTTCACGTTTAATTGCCGCGGCTGGCGGTAAGGAAAATGCGTTTACTGCCCAGGACCAAACGACTTACTTTCAGCAACTAGAAAAATCTAATTTGCCGCTTTCAATGAAGCTTGAAGCGGATCGCATGGCAAATTTGAATCTAACCGATGAAGAGTTTGCGAAAGAGATTAAGGTGGTGATGGAGGAGCGCCGCTGGCGCACAGAGGATAAGCCACAATCAAAAGTAAACGAGCAATTTAACTCTACGATTTATCATGTTCACCCTTATGGTCGCCCTGTGGTTGGTTGGATGAACGATTTGGAGAACATGACGGCTGCGGATGCGCGCGAATGGTATAAGACTTGGTATGCGCCAAATAATGCGACCTTAGTCGTGGTGGGTGATGTCAATGCACAAGAGGTGTTCAAGCTCGCCAAGCAGTATTTTGGCCCATTAAAGTCGCAAGCACTTCCATCTCGGAAACCACAAGTAGAGCCTGAGCAAAAAGGTGAGCGCCGTGTTGTGGTGAAAGCTCAAGCCAAGCTGCCATACGTCTTAATGGGCTTTCATGTGCCATCACTCCAAGATGCGGATAAAGATGTTGAGCCTTATGCGCTGGAGATTTTAGCTGGGGTATTGAATGGCAACGCATCTGCACGCTTAAATCAAAACTTAGTGCGCCAAAGCCAAATTGCAGTAGACGTGGATGCGGCCTATGACATGGTGCAACGAGGTCGTCAGTCGATTTTTGTGCTGGACGCTACCCCTTCAGAAGGCAAGTCTGTAGCTGAGCTAGAGGTCGCGATTTTGAATGAAATTGAAAAGATCAAAACAGGCGGTGTGACCGAAGAAGAGTTGCAACGCGTCAAAGCCCAAGTCATTGCGGCAGATGTTTATCAACGCGATTCGATGTTTTATCAAGCCATGCAAATTGGTAATTTAGAAACCGCGGGTTTCTCATGGCGCATTCTGAAGGGATACCCTGCAAAACTTCAAGCAGTGACAGCTGAGCAAGTGCAAGTGGTCGCAAAGAAGTACTTTAACAAAGATAACTTAACGGTCGCGACGCTTGATCCTCAGCCTATCGATCCTAATGACAACACCCCGAAAGGAAAGCCACATGTTCACTAAATCGCTTATTCGTGGCTTTGGCTTTACGCTAATTGGCCTGCTGGTCTCTCTGCAAGCACAGGCAGGCTTGAAAATACAGCAATGGCAAACGAGTCGTGGTGCTGAGGTGTATTTTGTAGAAAATCATGACTTGCCGATTATTGATATCAGCACCAATTTTTATGCGGGAAGTGCGCGTGATGATAAAGCTAAACTCGGTGTCGCTGGCATCACTCGTCATTTAATGACACTGGGTGCAGCAGGCTTATCAGATGAAAAAATTTCCAAACAGTTTGCCGATGTTGGGGCGCAATTGGGCGGTGGTGTTGATGATGATAAATCCAGCTTAAAGTTACGAACATTAAGTAGCGCGCTTGAGCGAGATAAGGCGCTAGATTTGTATATCAAGATTTTGCAAAAACCAGACTTTCCTGACGATGTATTGGCACGTGAAAAAGCACGTGTGATTGCGGTACTAAAAGAGGCAGCAACGCAACCAGAAACCATCGCGGATAAAGCGTTCAGCAAGGCTTTATTCGGAACACATCCTTATGGATTTAATTCAGAGCCTGAGGAAGTTGATCAAATTACGCGCGATGATGTGCAGAAATTTTATCGCACTTATTACGGTGCTCAAGGTGCCGTGATTGCCTTGATTGGTGACATGAGTCGCGAACAGGCGGCACAAATCGCTGAGAAAATCTCATTGGATTTACCCAAGGCAGAGAAACCTGCGCCATTGGCTAGTGTGACTTATCCTGCAGCCGCTATTGAGCAGCGTATTGCTCACCCCGCAACGCAAGCACATATTTTGCTGGGCTATCCTGGTATAAAGCGCGGTGATGCAGACTTTTTCCCGCTTTATGTTGGGAATTATGTGTTGGGGGGCGGTGGTTTTGTTTCACGCTTGACTGAAGAGGTTCGTGAAAAGCGTGGCTTAGTGTATAGCGTTTATAGTTACTTTAGTCCGATGGCTGAGTTAGGTCAGTTCCAAATTGGTTTGCAAACCAAACGTGAACAAGCAGATGCTGCCTTGGCTTTGGTGCGCGAAACTTTGAATAAATTCACCAAAGATGGTGTGACGGATGCTGAGTTAAAAGCAGCTAAGCAAAACCTCGTCGGTGGTTTCCCGATGCGTATTGATAGCAATGGCAAGATTTTGGATTATCTAGCCTTGATCGGTTTTTATCATTTGCCGATCACGTATTTGGATGACTTTAATGAAAATCTAAACAAGGTCACAAAGGCGCAAATTAAAGATGCATTTAATCGTCGTATCAATCCTGAGAAAATGGTCACGGTAGTGGTGGGTAGCGACTCCTAAATTGAGTAGCAAAGGAAACAACACGGTTCGAGTTAGTGCAGGGGAGTGGCGTAGCCGCTTACTCAAATTTCCTGATGTGGATGGCTTACGTCCTACCCCTGACCGTGTTCGCCAAACCGTGTTTAATTGGCTTGGGCAAGAGCTTTATGGTTTAAGTTGTTTGGATCTATTTGCGGGAACAGGTGTGATGGGGTTTGAGGCTTTGTCGCGCGGTGCTAAGCAAACCGTGTTGATAGAAAAATCACGCGCCGCTTACCAAGCCTTATTGGACAATAAAGCGGCTTTAAAAGCGACGAATGCCCAAGTGCTTAACCTCGATGCCTTGCAGTTCCTCAAGCAAAACCAGCAAAAATTTGACGTGATTTTTTTAGACCCTCCTTACCATCAAGGCTTTTTAGATCAAGTATTGCCGCTCATCAAAACCGCTTTGGCTGATGATGGTTTGGTTTATGTTGAGGCTGAGTTTGTTTTGGAAGACAGCTCGGATTGGCAAGTCTTCAAGGCAGGCAAAGCAGGTAATGTTTTCTACCATTTATTAAAAGCCGCCATTTAGTAAAACCCACAGAGCCTGTTAGAATTGGGTTATTGACCTAGCAAGTGCGGGTCGCAATTTGGCTGACACCATGCAAAACAATCTAAAAGTCGTTTACCCAGGTACATTTGATCCCATCACCATGGGGCATGAGGATATCGTGCGCCGCGCCGCCAGCTTGTTCTCAGAAGTGATTGTGGCGGTAGCGAGCAACCCAGGTAAAAAGCCATTTTTTGATTTGAGTGAGCGGGTTGAAATGGCAAGTCATGTCCTTAAAGATTGCCCTAACGTGAAAGTGATCGGTTTTTCAGGTTTGCTAATGCAGTTTGTGCAAGACCAAGGGGCCCGTGTTGTGATTCGAGGCCTGCGTGCCGCATCCGACTTTGAATATGAATTTCAATTGGCAGGCATGAACCGTAAGTTATATCCGCAAGTTGAATCGGTATTTTTAACGCCATCAGAGCAGTTTATGTTTATATCTTCAAGCTTGGTGCGTGAGGTGGCGATGTTGGGTGGCGATGTCACGCAATTCGTTTCACCTTATATTCAGACAGGTATTAATACCAAGTTGAAAAAGTAAAAGAAAGTTATTAGGTTCACCTATGGCATTAATGATTACCGATGAATGCATCAATTGTGATGTATGCGAGCCAGAATGCCCGAATGATGCCATTTATCAAGGCGAGTCTATTTACGAGATCGACCCTAATTTATGTACTGAATGTGTTGGGCATTTTGATAAGCCGCAATGCCAGAAAGTATGTCCAATAGACTGCATTCCGTTTAATCCAGAGATGGTTGAAACCAAAGAGCAGTTACAAGAAAAGTATCAACGCCTCATGGCGGCTAAATAGTTCTCATTGAAAGGAAGTCATTATGCGCATGCTGCATACCATGTTACGTGTGGGTAATTTAGAAAAATCCATTCAGTTTTATACTGAAATTTTAGGCATGAAAGTGCTGCGTCAGCATGACTTTCCTGATGGCAAGTTCACATTAGCCTTCTTAGGCTACGGCGACGAAAAAGACCACACAGTGTTAGAGCTCACCTATAACTATGGCGTTGAAAGCTACGACATGGGCAAAGCTTATGGTCATGTTGCGATTGAGGTGGATGATGCCTATGCGACTTGCGAACAAGTGAAAAAAGCGGGGGGCAAAGTAGTCCGTGAAGCCGGCCCTATGATGCATGGTACGACGGTGATTGCCTTTGTGGAAGACCCTGATGGCTATAAAGTGGAGTTCATTCAAAAAGGGACGTACTAAGATCATTCCCGTTAAAAAGCCGACATCAATTTTTGATGTCGGCTTTTTAATTAACGCTTACTTGGATTATTCAAAGAAGTCTTTCACTTTATCTAACCAACCTTTAGCACGCGGGCTGTGCTTTTCTGAATCCTGTTGGTTAATGGCTTCTAACTCACGCAATAATTCACGTTGCTTCTCGTTCAGTTTAACGGGTGTTTCAACCACAACGTGCACCATTAAGTCACCATTTTGATTGCTACGTAGAGGCTTGATGCCCTTGCCACGAAGCCTAAACGTTGCGCCTGTCTGTGTCTCTGCAGGAATCTTCATTTTTGCATGACCATCTAGCGTTGGGATTTCAATTTCACCTCCAAGTGCTGCAGTTGTGAAACTAATTGGCATTTCACAATGTAAATCACCGCCCTCACGCTGGAAGATCTCGTGTTGTTTTAAGTGGACAACGACATACAAATCGCCAGTTGGTCCACCATTCACACCAGCTTCGCCTTCGCCCGTTAGGCGAATACGATCGCCCTCATCCACACCTGCTGGGATTTTAACGGATAAGGTTTTGTGCTCTTTAATTCGGCCATCTCCATGACAGCTTGGGCAAGGGTCTTTAACCATGCGGCCGCTACCATGACATTTCGGGCAGGTTTGTTGAACAGAGAAGAAGCCTTGTTGCATGCGCACTTGGCCATGACCTTGGCAGGTGGTACATGTCACTGGTGAAGTGCCAGCTTTTGCGCCTGAGCCATTACAAGGTGAACATTTAGACATGACTGGAATACGGATTTTAGTTTCCGTGCCACGCGCTGCATCTTCTAGCGAGATTTCCATGTTGTAACGCAAATCAGCGCCGCGATAGACATTAGATCTGCGACCGCCACCGCCACCGCCAGCGCCGCCAAAGATGTCACCAAAAATATCACCAAAGGCATCACCGAAGTTGCCAAAGCCAGCACCGCCAGGACCAGGGCCTGCACTTGGATCTACCCCAGCATGGCCGTATTGGTCATAGGCGCCACGCTTTTGGTCATCGGAGAGCATTTCATAAGCTTCTTTTGCTTCTTTGAAGCTTTCCTCTGCTTTTGGATTGTCTGGGTTGCGGTCAGGGTGGTACTTCATCGCAAGTTTGCGATAAGCCTTTTTAATTTCTTCTTCGGAAGCATCTCGGTTGACACCAAGGACTTCGTAATAATCACGTTTTGCCATTATGTTGTCGCTTATTAGGTTGGGCTAAAAATGCAAGAAAGCACACCCACGTTTTTGACGCGGATGTGCTTAATCATTACCAATAAAAAAGATTATTTTTTATCAGACTTTACTTCTTCAAACTCTGCATCAACCACTTCAGCATCGACTGTTTTCTCTGCTTGTGGCTGCGCTTCAGCGCCGCCCGCTTGCTGGGCTTGTTGCTCAGCGTAAACTTTCTCGCCAAGCTTTTGTGATGCTTCCATTAATGCATTAGTTTTAGTTTCAATGGTTTCTTTGTCGCCATCTTTTAGCACATCTTCAACATCTTTAATGGCGGCTTCAATGTTCGCTTTTTCGTCAGCTTCCAACTTATCGCCGTGCTCAGTTAATGATTTTTTCACGCTGTGAATCATGCCATCTGCCGCGTTACGGGCATCAACTAATTCACGCAATGCTTTATCTTCATCCGCATGGACTGCTGCATCTTCTTCCATGCGTTTGATTTCTTCTTCAGACAAGCCTGAGTTTGCCTTAATCGTGATCTTGTTCTCTTTGCCAGTCGCTTTATCTTTTGCAGATACATGCAAAATACCGTTAGCATCAATATCAAAAGTCACTTCAATTTGCGGCATGCCACGTGGTGCTGGAGGAATATCGCTCAAGTTAAACTGACCTAAGCTCTTATTGCCAGACGCCATTTCGCGCTCACCTTGCAACACTTGAATCGTTACAGCATTTTGATTGTCTTCAGCCGTTGAGAACACTTGTGATGCCTTAGTAGGAATCGTTGTATTCTTTTTGATGAGTTTTGTCATCACGCCGCCCATGGTCTCAATACCAAGTGACAATGGAGATACATCTAAGAGCAACACGTCTTTTACGTCGCCTTGCAATACGCCGCCTTGAATTGCAGCGCCAACTGCCACAGCTTCATCAGGGTTGACGTCCTTACGTGCTTCTTTGCCGAAAATCTCTTTTACTTTTTCTTGTACTTTTGGCATACGGCTTTGACCGCCCACCAAAATCACATCGCCAATTTCATCAATACTCACGCCAGCGTCTTTAAGCGCTGTGCGGCAAGGGGCAATCGTACGCTCGATCAAATCTTCAACTAAAGATTCGAACTTGGTACGCGTAATTTTTACGACCAAATGTTTAGGGCCAGATGCGTCTGCAGTGATGTAAGGTAAATTCACTTCAGTTTGCTGGGCTGAAGATAATTCAATCTTCGCTTTTTCAGCCGCTTCTTTAAGACGTTGCTTAGCCAGCAAGTCGTTACGCAAATCAAGACCGTTTTCTTTCTTAAACTCATCAGCTAGAAAATCGATCATGCGATTATCAAAGTCTTCACCGCCAAGGAATGTGTCACCGTTGGTTGAAAGTACTTCAAATTGATGTTCGCCATCAATGCTTGAAATCTCAATGATAGAAACGTCAAATGTACCGCCACCCAAATCATAAACTGCAATCTTGCGGTCACCTTCTTGTTTGTCTAGGCCAAATGCTAATGCCGCTGCAGTTGGTTCATTGATAATTCGTTTTACATCTAACCCAGCAATACGGCCGGCATCTTTAGTCGCTTGACGTTGGCTGTCGTTGAAGTAAGCAGGCACTGTAATCACAGCCTCAGTGACTTCTTCACCCAAGTAGTCTTCTGCAGTTTTTTTCATTTTGCGTAAAACTTCAGCAGAGATTTGTGGTGGCGCCATTTTGTTGCCGCGCACTTCCACCCATGCATCGCCGTTATCTGCTTTAGCAATGGTGTAAGGCATCAGGTTGATGTCTTTTTGCACTTCTTTTTCGTCAAAACGGCGACCGATTAAACGCTTAACCGCGAACAATGTGTTTTTAGGGTTGGTCACTGCTTGGCGCTTAGCTGGCGCGCCAGTTAAAATTTCGCCATCATCTTGGTAAGCGATGATAGATGGTGTAGTGCGGCCGCCTTCTGCGTTTTCAATCACGCGTGGCTTGCCGCCTTCCATGACGGCCACGCAAGAGTTGGTGGTGCCTAAGTCAATACCGATAATTTTACCCATGAGATATTCCTATTTAAATAATTAGTTAATTCAAAATTTCTATGAACTGTTAATGGGGCTAAGTTTTGATCTTTCAAGACCCCATTTTGAAAAGTTCTATTCTTTTGCTTTGACGACCATCACTAAAGCAGGGCGCAGAACGCGTTCATTCAATGTGTAGCCTTTTTGCAAAACGCTATGCACGGTATTTGGTTCACCTTCGGCTTCAATGGCGCTAATTGCTTGATGTTTGTTCGGATCAAACTTTTCACCAACCGGGTTTACTTCAGCGATATTGAATTTTTCGAATACGCTAAGTAGCTGTTTTGAAGTTAATTCAACACCGTCTTTGTAGCTTTCAAGCGTGGCATTCGCCACACCAAGGGCAGCATCTAAGCTGTCTTTAACAGCCAACAATTCACCTGAGAATTTTTCAAGCGCATATTTGCGCGCTTTGTCGATGTCGTCAGTCGCGCGGCGGCGGATATTTTCGCCTTCGGCTTTGGCATACAGCACAGCAGCTTGTTGCTCCACTAATTGCGCTTCTAGCTCCGCAATGCGCGCTTCAGGCGTTTTTTCTGTTTCAACAGAAGCTTCGGTTGTATTTTCAGCTTCAGGAGTTTGGTTTTGGTCTTCTTGCGACATAAAAATCCCTTATTTTTAGTGATTTGTTTTTACGATAAGTTGCTAAATGGGGATGATGTAGATGATTACAAGAGCAAAAATTAAATTTTGCTGATAATTTTTAAGCGAGATTAGTTTCGAACTTTATAACGGTCGTAAATCCACATGTACTGCGAAGGGCACTGCGCGATGGTTTTCTCAATTGCTTGATTGAGTAATTCAGGTGTGTTGATGCCACCTTCAGGAATCGGTTTAATATGGATGTGGTAGCCACGTCCATTTGGCAATCGCTCCCCAAAGGCCATGAGCACTTGCGCACCAGATTTTTGTGCAAGTTTCGATGCGAGTGTCATGGTGTAAGCTGGGCGTCCAAAAAATGGCGCCCATTCGCCTTCACCTTCATATGGCGCTTGGTCGGGCAAAATCCCAATTGCTTCACCGCGCTTTAAGGCTTGAAGTAATAACTTCACGCCTTGTGAATTGGCTGGTGCCAGGCTCACTTTGCCGCGTTGACGCCCTTGATTGATAAGCGGCATCAGCCAACTTTGTCTGGGGGGGCGGAATAATACGGTGATCGGGTGAAATTGCCCGTAGTAAAGTGAAGTAATTTCAAAGCATCCCAAGTGAGGCGTTAGAAATATAATGCCCTTGCCTTTACTTAAGCATGATTCAACGTGCTCCCAGCCAGTGCAGCCTTGATACCATCGTGATAGTGTTGAGTAATCTTTAAACCAAATAGCAAAGGTTTCTGAGAAGGCTTTGCCTGTTGCACTAATGTTGCGGTGTAATGTTTTTTTGAGGCTGACGCTATCTTTTGTTAATTGGCTTAGCCTTAGGTTTGTGTTGATTAAGTGAGCGTATTTTTGATAACTTAAATAGCTTACCCAGCCCAGTGCAGAGCCTAATAAGTGCACAACCCATAATGGCAGCTTTGCGAGCAGTTTTAGCATGTATGCCAATATTTGGTGATTCAACATTAGAACGTTCCTAGCCTATCAAATGCACTAAACACCTCGCTAGGTTCAGGCATGCGACCTTTTCCACCTAAATTAATTGCAAGTGCATTTTGGCCACCATAAGCACCATTCAAATCAGGATGTGTGTCTGTATAAATGGCAATTGTTGGAACGTCCATTGCCACTGCAAGATGGACTAGACCCGTGTCCACACCCACAGCTGCTTGTGCGCCGGCGGTAATATGGGCAAGCGTTGTGATACTGGACTTCGGCAACACAACGGCTTGTGGCACATGTGTGGCAATAATGTTTGCGCGACTTTTTTCAGTTTCGTTCGCCCAGGGCAAGCATAGGGTTACATCTTGTTTTGCTAACAATATCCCTAAAGAAACCCAGTGCCCCATTGGCCAAAGTTTCGAGTCTCGGCTAGTCGCATGAAAAGCCATGACGTATTTTTCCGGTAAAGCGATATCAGCTTTTTTTAAAAGATCTGATCTTAGCAAGCCGTAATCTGGCGCACTGGTTGGCGCTCTGTAATTAAGTGCTAGAGCGCTTAATTGGCGGTTTTGATCGACCGCATGCTGATCTCGTGAAACAGAAAAACGACGTTGGTTAAATAAGCCAGCCAGCCATTCTCGCGAGGTGTTCGGCCCTTGGCCATAACGCTTGCCATTTGCTAAGCAGGCAATTAAAGCGCTCTTGAGCAAGGTTTGCGTGTCAATAATGTAATCGTAATGCTCCTCTTGTAGCTGGGTTTTGAAGTCTTTAATTTCTTGCCAAGTTTTTTGGCTGAATAAATGTTTGCGCCAACGGCGAATAGCAACAGGAATTATCTTATGGATATGCGAATTAAGCCTCAGCATGTCTGCAAAGTTTTCTTCAACAATCCAATCGATTTTGGCATTAGGAAGCTCTGCATGAATGTCCGCAATAATTGGGAGGTTATGAATTACATCACCCATGGAGGAGGTTTTGACAATGAGAATACGCAATTGAGGTTTTTTCTTAAAAATATAGCGTTATTTTAACGCTTTAGCAGCACTAAGAGGATAGCGTTCTTTAAGCAGCTCAAAAACTTGTTCTGCTGAGATAGAGTTCATGCAAGGTGAGGAGCTTTGGCAAGTGGAAAAGTTAGCAAGCTCACCCGTACATGTACATCGCTTACCAATAATCACTTCGTTTTTTGCATAAATCGGCGCGTAAAATTTAACACCATCATCAACGGCAAATAGTCCAATAACTTTTAAGCCCAATCCTGCTGCAAAATGCAATGGTCCAGTGTCGCCAGAAATGACTACTTTTGCTTTTTTAAGCACCGACAAATACATTTCTAATTTATTAATTGGTGGCAATACAAATGCATCAGGCAACGATTTTTTTAGTTCTAAGATGAGATTTCGCTCTCGCTCGTTAGGCCCTGCTGAAAAAGCTATTTTGTAGCCAGCCTTGGTTGCTAATTGATAAAACTTAACCCAGTGCGAAATCGGCCATTCTTTTTTCTCTTGCGAAGTACCTAGATGGCAGATAGTTTGGTGATCTTGCAAAAGCTGCTTGGCTTGAGAGGCTAATAATGGATTAGCAACAATCAACATCTGGGGTGCTGCTATTTCAGATGTACCCATCAAGATACTCAGCATTTTTAAATGTCGTTTAACCCAAGTGGTCGGAAGTGAGCTAGTTTGTATGGTTCGGGTATAAGCTATTTTTTGTAAAAAAGTAGGCTTGCGCTCTATGGCTGAAAATCTTGATTTAGCACCCACCAACAGGCTTAAAATCGCACCTCTATCATTACCAACAAAGTCGATCGACACGTCGAATCTTTCTTTACGCAGTGCTCGCACAAAGGGCAGTGATTCGGTTAGCTTGGATTTGCCCCGTGTGCGTGGCAGCGCCCACACCTTTTTAATAAATGGAAGTTCCTTAAAAATAGGAGCAACCTCTGCAGCAACCAATATGTGAATTTCTGCATAGGGGTATTGCTGATGAAGTGTTTGAAGCGCAGGGGTAATGAAAACTGCGTCACCAAGATACTTAAACTGAATAGCAATGATTTTAGTTTTTTTTTGCATGTGCTAAATTTATTTATTTTTGATTCGATAGCATCATAAGTTTTAAGTACTTGTAGTATGAGCTTTCAGCGTTTGCTATGGCTAAAATCACACCTGCTTGACCATCTAAAAAGCCAAGTTTCAAAAAATATGTTCTAACAAATGCCCAAAATCCGTGGAGTAGAGCCTTAGGTAGTGATCCTTTTTTCTTATTAGCGTGCATATCTCTAGCAGACCCGCCTGAGTATCTATTTATTTTCTCTAAGACTTCATCATAGTTTTTATAACTAAAATGAATCATATGAGATTTAAGATGGCCAACTTTACTCAGTGTGAATAAGTTTGCATGAATCTCATGAGTAGTAAATCTTGCGAAGTTCCTCTTGAATAAACGTCTTGTTCTATCTGGCCACCATCCAGAGTGACTCATAAACTTTGTGACAAAAAAAGATTTTCTTGGTATGTCGTAAACCATATATTTTTCTTGCATTATTACCTGGAGAATTTCATCTTTTAATTCAGGAGTAACTCTTTCATCTGCATCAATTGAAAAAATCCACTCTCCACAGCATGCATCAATCGCACGATTTTGTTGAGGGCCATAGCCTGGCCAGTCTGTCTCGATGACCTTTGCCCCTAATTTTTTTGCAATTTCAACAGTCTTATCTTGACTGCCAGAATCAACAACGATTATTTCATTTGCCCAGCTAACAGAGCATAGGCAATCATGAATAGAATGCGCTTCATTTTTGGTAACAATAATGACCGAAATAGACATGACTAAGCGTCTTCCTTTTTTCTATAAGCGCTTAATAAAACGCCAGCAATGACGCAATACAACCTACCTTCCCCAGCGTCTAAAAGTAGAGAGTTAAAAAAAGACCCAATAAAAATTGTTAAGATGAGACCTCTAAATGTAATTTGATACTGAATTTTTTCTAGTTGATATGTTGCTCTCCAATGTACAAACCAAAAACACATCAAAGTAATTAACCCTATAGCCCCAAGCTCAGCAGTTGTAAGTAGAAATTGGTTGTGTGGATTTGGTACTGTATCTCGGCTTGTTTCTTGAGTTTTTGCTAGCTTACGATATTCGTTCTCAAAGCTACCTGTTCCAATGCCGAGTATTGGGTTTTTAGCGATGATAATTAATGCGTTTTTGTAGAACTCTATTCTCTCTCCTGCAGAAGTTCTATTGCTCACAGAGTTGTGAGCGGTAATTTCTTGTTTTATATCTAACAGTCTTGACTGATGCATACTAGGGGCGGCTTGATAAACTAAGATGCCGCCTATCAAAGTCAAGGCAAACCATTTAATTGACTTGAGTCCCCAAGCTTCCCAAATAAACCATAGTGCCAAAGCTATCAACAATACTTGCCCAGTTCGCCCATTGACCATGAATAAGATATTGATACTCGCAAGCGCAATCAATATTAACCATGTTGTTCTATAAGAACCTTTAGCATTTAAGGCACGATGCAGCATTAAATAAACGGTAAAAGCCATAAATATACTTTGAGCTATCCTGTTTCTAAAGGCGATATAGCCTTGACCGACGTCTTCAAATGGAATGATGTGAAGAAATTTTGAGTAGGATATTGTGAGTACTAAAATTGAACTCAATATAAAAGCGTTTACAGCATATTTTCTATGCTTTTCTGTTTGCATTATGCTGACAATCATAGGGATGTATAGCAGTTTGTCATACTTGAGCCACCAGGATAATTTGTGCGACCATTCAGCTTCGGAGTAGGTCAAGCCTATTCCATATAGTCCAAAAAGAACGATTGCTATTACGGCACCTTGGTTTGATGCAATGCGTTTAAATTTGGCTTCCCATTGACCAGAAACCAACCACAGAATGATGAAAACTCCAATAATAATGCTGAATACGGCGGTTTTCATTGATACTGCAAAGCATGCGGCAATTACAAGCCATGGTAGAACAGTGCCGTTGATTTTGTTTTGATCAGTTAAGCTCATTAAGTACTCTTTAGTTTGATTTACTTGTAGCTATATTTTAGCTTATTTAATTTTGTTTAAATTAAATAGTTATAATTCAATGAATAAGATTTTTATAAGTTTGTATATTGGGTGGTTATGAAAAATAAAGAATTGCCAACGCTACAGCTTGGGTTTTGGAAGCGCTTGATGTTGAAAATTACCAAGCCAACTTGGACGTTCGTTACGTCCAGCTTTGTTCCATCCAATCAACTTTACTTTTTGCAACACGAAGGCTGGAAACTTAAGTGGGTAGTTAAATATTTAAAGCGCAAGTTATTCATGAAGCTTATTTTGCAAGAGGCTTTGATTCTCGACTCCATTCCCAAAGAAGCGAAAAGGATTTTGTGGATCAACTTTTCAGCACCGAGCTTGGGGGACTCCATCATGGATCTTTCAGGGAGGGTTTTGTTAAAAGGTTTTAATATCGACCTGTTGACCGATAAAAAAAATTACTCTCTTTATGAAAACGATATGGTGTTTAAAACCGTTTTTAATAAAGTTGAAGATGCCAAGAACTCACATCTCTCAGATTCTTACGACTTAATTATTCTGGACGCATTCAGCCCGAAAATCGTCAAGGCAAAAAAACAAATTGCGCCTTTAATTCCTTTTGTTGGTATGTGGGGATATCTCAATGGCTTTGAGGTTCATCGTACTATCTATAGTTTCGCAAGAATCCAGCTCTTACTTGATCCAAAGGCGTCTATTAGCCAGCCCGTTCTTCCTTCTCTTACTGTATCAGAGCTGGTAAAGCTTAAGAGCTATTCAGTCAAGCCAATCTTAGTTATTGTTGTTGGGGCCGAGTGGGAATACAGACGTTATGATAAGTGGGGAGATGTAATCTCTCATTTGCTAAGCCAATATCAAGTTTTGTTGGTTGGATCTAGTAATGGGCTGAAAGACGCCAGTGAAATTATTTCCATTTTTCCAGAATGTATTAATTATGTAGGCAATTGCACGCTAGCTGAAACTGTTTCAATCATCTCAAAGGCTAAAATCGTTTTGGCAGCCGATGGTGGCTTATGGCACGTCGCTTGCGCATTAACGAAGCCTTCAGTTGCATTGTTTGCCGCCATGCCTTTACTCAATGAGAGCGGCATAAGAGTTAATCGCGATACAGCTGATATGTTATGCGAGGTCATCTAAGATGATAATCAAGTCTCAAACATTGATCCAAAAGAGATTCTGCAAGCATTTGAGCGTTTGATTTTAAGAACTTAGTTTTTGTTTGTGAGGTATTTATCTACGCCGTTCAAACATCTTTTTAACTTTTTATTTAAGGTTTCCATGTAGATGTTATGATTTTTCTCAAGTAAGGCTCTTGAGTTGCCTTCATGGTGAATATGGTAGGCGTTGGCTGCGAATCTTAAATCCCTTCTTGCTATCCCTGAATTAATTAGCCTTGCGCCAAACTCAGAGTCTTCGCGTCCCCACCCAACAAAATCCTCATTAAAGCCATTAACGCTTAAAAAGTCTTCCCTAAAAAAGCCATATTGCAGCCTAAAAGCATTTTTAATTTTTTAAAGTATCTTTTCCCCGAAAATAGAAAGCATGCAAGTTTGTTTCTTAAGCTAAATCTTTTACTTTTTAATCTTGAGTCAAAAGTTTGGAAGATAAAATTCTTCTTGCTAAGAACTTCTATGGCACCTTCAGCTGAAATTTTTGCTCTGACGCCCTGCACAAAAGAGTTCTTTTGTGCGAAATGGATATGATCCTCAATGAATTTAGGATGGAGAATCATGTCTCCATCAACCATGATGATGTATTCATATTGGGCTTTTGCTATTGCCTTATTCCTTGACATAGCAAGTCTGTATCCAGAATCTTCTTGCCAAGAGTGTATGACATCAAGCGTCGAATTTGCGCTAAATCTTTTAATGACATCATGGGTCTCTGAAAAGCTTCCATCATCTGCAATAATGACTTCATTGGGAGGTATGCTTTGGTGTTTTAGCGAGCTCAGAACGAGCTCTAGTGCTTCAGGCCAATTATATGTAGTAACAATAAGGGATGTTTTAATGTTTTTCATATCTTTATAATTTTATTAATTAATGAGCTATGTATCGATTAGTCAAACCCACTTAATTTGCTAAAGTGTTTTTTGCTTAATTCAAATCCAAATAGATTTTCCAACTTAACTACCAATCTATGTTTTTTCTCACGATTGGTTAAATCATGGTTTTTGTTTGGCGTGAAATTTTGTTCGGCCTCATTTTTTAGCCAATTCTTCGCGGTGGTTGGGTGCGTTCCAACAAATGGCTTTAATGATTGAGGATCGATTTGATATCCATTAAAAAGCGTATGGTCATGTTTCCAGTATTTGCCTACACGTTCGTTCTTTTTGCGCATCGCCACAACACTTCTAACGTGTCCATAATGATAAATTGGTGCACCAACTAAAGTAGCTCTGGGGTAGCGTCCTTTTTTATTTTTATCCATCACTACAAAGTAAAGACCGTCTGGTGCCCAACTTCGTATCGTATTGCGAATGATGCGACATTCTTGACGATACCATGCAGGGCTGACTGCCACCCAATCTGGACTTCCGAAGAAATGGTGGTAATCAAAAGCAAGGGCTTCTATTTCTGGATTATTGAGATGTTTTTCCATTGAGGCTTTAATTTTTGGAAGGTCATCTTCGTGTAAGACTTCATCACCCTCAAGATAAAACGCCCAGTCTCCTGTGCAGTTGTATTGCGCAATCATTTTTTGCTGCGCATAAACAAAGCCGCGATCCTGCATTTTTTCATTCCACTGCGTTGGAATAATTCTGATTTTGTCTGAGCCGATTGCTTGAATGCGCGCTAGCGTGTCGTCCTCGCTATCGCCAACAGCCACAATAAATTCATCGCAAATTGGTAATGCAGAAAGAATGCTTTCTATGAATGGATAGCCCAGTAATGTGCCGTTTCGAATAAAGGTAAAACCACTAATTTTCATTTTGTATTTGCGATGGTTAGTTTGAGATTGAGTATACTAAAAAAACCAAAATTACCAAGCTTAAATCTGGTCAAAAATGGTCTTCCTTTGCTTGGGCTTGGGGTGTTTTAATTTGACGATAGTCCTCTCATTAGGGATAATCAAAGGCTGACTCAACCATCTATAGCGATACCATGAAACAAATCCTAAATGAAGTGACAGAACGTATCCGTGAGCGCAGTGCGCCAACGCGTTACGCTTATTTACAACGTCTTGAGAAGATGGCTTCGCGCACTCGTGGCCCAGACCGTATGGGTTGTGCTAACGTCGCCCATGCTTTTGCGGCGATGCCTGCGAATGATAAGTTTAAAGTGGTGGTTGAGAAAGCGCCAAATATCGGCATTGTGACTGCCTACAATGAGATGCTCTCTGCGCATCAGCCTTATGTAAACTTTCCTGAAGTGATTCGGGCTGAAGCCCATAAATATGGCGCTACGGTGCAAGTGGCTGGCGGCGTTCCTGCGATGTGTGATGGTATTACACAGGGCGAGCCAGGTATGGAGTTAAGCTTGTTCTCACGTGATGTGATTGCTATGAGTACGGCAGTAGCACTTTCTCATGACGTATTTGACGCAGCATTGCTTCTTGGCGTGTGCGATAAGATTGTTCCAGGTCTATTAATTGGGGCTTTGCAGTTTGGCCATTTACCATGTGTGTTTGTGCCATCTGGTCCAATGAGCACTGGTTTGGATAACACTGAAAAATCTAAAGTACGTGAAAAATTTGCGGAAGGCAAGGTTGGTCGCCCCGATTTGTTGGCTTCTGAGTCAGCAGCTTATCACGGCGCTGGTACATGCACTTTTTACGGTACCGCGAATAGTAACCAAATGCTACTTGAAGCAATGGGCTTGCACGTTCCTGGCGCTGCTTTTGTGCATCCTCATGATCCGCTTCGTGCTTGTTTGACGCGAGAATCTGTTCGCGTGGTGTTAGAAAATACCTATCAAAATCGTTATATGCCTATCGGCAAGATGGTTGATGAGCGTGTCATCGTCAACGCGATTGTGGCTTTATTGGCTACGGGGGGGAGTACTAACCATTGTATCCATTGGGTCGCTGTGGCACGTGCTGCTGGCATCATTATCGATTGGGCAGATTTTAATAAGCTTTCTAAAAACACCCCATTGTTGGCACGTGTTTACCCAAACGGTAAAGCAGACGTTAACCAGTTCCAAGATGCAGGCGGCCCTTCCTTTGTTATTCGTGAGTTGGTCGAAGGCGGTTATATGCATGAGGACGTTCAATCAGTGGTGATTGGTGGCTTGCGTGATTATTGCAAAAAACCACAGACTGACGGCACAAGCTTGAGCTGGGTTGAATTGCCTGCAGAGAGCCCTGATGAAACTATTTTGCGAACTGCTTCTAAACCATTTAGCTTATCTGGCGGCTTATTGTTGTTGCAAGGCAACCTAGGACGATCAGTGATTAAGAGTTCAGCGGTGCCTGAAGATCGTCATATCATCGAAGCGCCAGCCGTGGTGTTTGATGCGCAAGAAGAGTTGTTAGAAGCTTTCGAGCGCGGTGAACTGGAAAAAGACTTTGTGGCGGTTGTGCGTTATCAAGGCCCTAAAGCCAATGGTATGCCGGAGCTTCATAAATTAACGCCGCCATTATCAGTGCTTCAAGGTAAAGGCTTTAAAGTGGCGATTGTTACTGACGGCCGTATGAGCGGTGCGTCAGGCAAAGTGCCTGCGGCAATTCACTTGTCACCTGAAGCTTCTGCTGGTGGTGCGATTGGTAAGATTCGTACAGGTGACATTATTCGCCTTAACGTGATTGCGGGCACATTGAATGCCTTAGTAGATGAAGATACTTGGAAGGCACGTCAAATTGAAGAGTTAAGCGACTCAAAACGTTTTGCAAATTCGCATGGTATGGGTCGCGAGTTGTTTGGCGGGATGCGTAACAATGTATTAACGGCCGAAGAAGGCGCAGTCACCTGGCTTTAAGCTGTTTGAAAAGTGCATGAGTTCTTCGTTATTTTTGCTTGCCGTGCTGTGCGCACTGACTGTGCTTAAATGCAGAGGTTTAATGAATAGTTTTCATGCATTTTGAAACAGCCTCTCGAGCACATTAAAGATTATTAATTAAAAACTAAAAGTAGATAAAACATGAATACATTAGATTTAGCTAAAGAAGGTCCAGTTATTCCAGTGATTGTGATTAACCGTGTTGAAGATGCGGTGCCGATGGCAGAGGCTTTGCTTGAGGGTGGTATTAAAGTGCTTGAAGTTACGTTGCGTACTTCATGTGCATTGGCTGGTATGGAAGCGATTGCTAAGGCTGTACCTGAAGCGATTTTGGGTTCTGGTACTGTGCGCAATAATAAGGATGCACAAGCTTCTAAAGACGCTGGCTGTAAGTTCGCTGTTAGCCCTGGCTATACAAGCGAGTTAGGTCAATTTGCACGTCAAATTGGTTTGCCTTTGTTGCCAGGCGTTTCAACAGGCTCTGAAATCATGATGGCGAATGCTGATGATTATTACTTCTTGAAGCTATTCCCTGCAGTTGCAGTCGGTGGTATTAACTTACTTAAAGGTTTTTCAGGTCCATTTGGTGATGTGAAGTTCTGTCCGACTGGCGGCGTCACGGTTGAATCAGCTCCACAATTCTTATCATTACCTAATGTAGTGGTTTGTGGTGGTACATGGCTAACGCCGGCGGATGCGGTTGCTCGAGGCGATTGGGCTCACATAACCAAATTAGCAAAAGAAGCTAGCGCGATTAAGCCTGCCTAATTTAGTTACTTTTAGTTTGTTACTGACTTATTCACGTTTGAACCTATATTCAGCCAAGTTGCTGGATATAGGTTTTTGAGTATTTAGGGTATGCGGCCACTCGCTGAATATAAAACCTTAGTATTTGATTGCGATGGCGTTGTACTCAATTCCAATCAACTTAAGATACAAGCTTACTATGATGTGGCAATCAAGTTCGGTGCGAGTGAAGTTCAAGCTCAAGCCTTGGTTGATCATCATGTGAGGCTGGGTGGCATTTCGCGCTATCCAAAGTTTGAATATTTTTTGCGTGAGATTATGCAGCAGGCAGTCACAGAGCAAGCGATGCAAGATTTGTTAGAAAGTTTTACTGCTGAGGTAAAACGATTGCTGACTGATTGCGAAATTTCGCCTTATCTGGACCATCTGCGCAATGAAAACTCTGACGCGAAATGGATGATTGTTTCAGGTGGCGACCAAGCAGAATTACGTGAAATATTTAAGCAACGTGAGATTGATAAACTGTTTGATGCGGGCATTTACGGTAGCCCAGATAATAAGGACGTTATTTTGGCTCGCGAAATAGAAATAGGTAACATCGCCAAGCCCGCTTTATTTATTGGAGATAGTCGATACGACTATCAGGCTTCCACAAATGCCGGTTTGGACTTTGTGTTTTTGAGTGGATGGACAGATGTTGAAGGTTGGCATGATTATTGTGCCAACCACAAAATTACGGTTTTTAATCACCTAGGTAGTTTGATTTGAGCGTAATCTAATTTGAAAAGGCTAAGCTAATTTCATGACGAAATTTACATCACCTAAAAAGCTTTCAGTTGTCGTGCCCGTGCGTAACGAGCAAGATAATGTGGCGCCTTTAATTGCGGAAATTGATGCTGCGCTTAAAAGCTTTACGCATGAGATTTTGTACGTCAACGACGGTAGCACGGACGACACCCATGCGCGTTTACAACAATTGCAAACCCAGTACCCACAATTGCGTATCGTGCGCCATGCCAATAGCTGTGGTCAAAGCACTGCGGTACGCTCAGGGGTTAAGTTTGCTAAGTATGATTGGGTGGCAACGCTAGATGGCGATGGTCAGAACGACCCAGCAGATATTCCTAAATTGATTGCTGCATTAGAAGATGGCGTTTGGTTAGTAGGCGGAAATCGTCGTAAAAGCAGACGCGATACTTGGATTAAGCGGATGTCTTCGGTGATTGCCAATACAGTGCGTTCCAAAATGCTGCGTGACGATACGCCAGATACAGGTTGTGGCTTAAAGTTGTTTAATAAAGCTGCTTTTTTAGATTTGCCATATTTTGACCATATGCATCGCTTTTTGCCTGCCTTAATTAAGCGTGCTGGCGGTCAAATTCGTTCAGTACATGTCAGTCATCGAAACCGTGAGTTTGGAAAATCTAACTATGGGACATTAGATCGATTGATGGTCGGCATCGTTGATTTGTTTGGTGTGGCATGGTTGCAACGCCGCGCTAAACTCCCTGTCATTCTTGATGAAGAGACTAAATAGGAAAGGCTATGGAATACGGCATCACTTCTTTTTTTGAGCATATTGTGGCTTCAGCAGGGCATTTTTTTACCACCACATCACAAGGTGATTTGATTTGGCTTTGTGTGGGCTTGCTAGGGCAGGTTCTTTTTATGATGCGCTTTATCGTGCAATGGCTTCATAGCGAGCGCCATCAAAAAAGCATTATTCCTGTGAGTTTTTGGTATTTCAGCTTAATCGGCGGTTTAACAGTCTTGCTGTACGGCATCCATAAATTGGAGCCGGTGATTATCCTCGGGCAATTGCCAGGGACCTTTGTTTATGCAAGAAATTTAATCTTGATCAAACGCCATGAAAAATCGCAAAAAGAATTAGAAGAGGATGCTGCTTGAAGATTCTCGTCACCGGTGCTGCTGGGTTTATTGGCCATCAAACCACGCTTAAATTATTAGCGCGAGGCGACACTTTGATTGGCGTGGATAATCTTAATGATTATTATGATGTCAGCCTCAAAGAAGCACGTCTGCAAGATATTGCTAAGCATCCAAAAGCAAGCAATTTCAAATTTATTAAGCTCGATTTAGCTGATACATCAGCAACAGAAGACTTATTCAAAGCTGAGCAACCACAGCGTGTCATTCACCTCGCGGCACAAGCGGGAGTTCGTTATTCACTGCAAAATCCAAATGCTTATGTACAAAGTAATTTGGTGGCTTTTACTAATATTTTAGAAGGATGTCGTCACAACAAGGTTGAGCATTTAGTTTATGCTAGCTCATCGAGTGTCTATGGCGGTAATACTAAGCTTCCTTTTAGCGAGCAAGACACTGTTGACCAACCTGTGAGCCTGTATGCAGCCACGAAAAAAGCCAATGAACTGATGGCGCATACTTATAGCCACTTGTACGGCATCCCAACCACCGGCCTTCGTTTCTTTACCGTTTATGGCCCATGGGGACGTCCTGATATGTCGCCATTCTTGTTTGCAGATGCGATTTTGAATAACAAGCCAATCAAAGTGTTTAATCACGGCGATATGATGCGCGACTTCACTTATATCGACGATATTGTTGAAGGCGTGGTGCGCGTGGCAGATAAGCCTGCAAGGCCACAAGTCAATAGCAGTGTGCCTTATCGTGTTTTTAACATTGGCAATAATCAGCCAGAAAAGCTCATGGATTTTATCGGCATACTTGAAAACGCCTTTGGCAAATTAGCTGAAAAAGAATTTTTGCCGATGCAGGCTGGGGATGTAAAAGCCACTTATGCAGATACCAGTGAGCTTGAAACTTGGGTTGGTTTTAAGCCATATACGCCATTAAAAGATGGAATTGCTAAGTTTGCTGATTGGTATAAAGCTTATTACAACAAGTCCTAGTATTCTTGAGTTGGTGTTCTGGAGTTATCGGATCAAATGAATCACGCTTTCGGGCGTGATTTTTTTTAGACATTGCATCTGATCATCTGGATTTTTTAGTGGGCAAGTCCGCTCAAAACAAGGACTGCAATGCAGACCTAGATATTCAATGTGAGACTTATCGCTCATTGGCGGTGTATGGTGTGGTGTGCTTGAGCCAAAAATGGCGATGAGGTTTTTATCTAAAGCTGCGGCAACGTGCATCAAGCCTGAGTCATTGCTGATCACGGTATCGCATAAATCCATTAAGTCTATGGCTTCACCTAGCTTGGTTTTACCACCCAAATCTAAACAGCGATTTTCTGTGAGTTGGCTTATTTTTTGAGTGTAAGGAATGTCTTTTTCTGAGCCGAAAATCCAAACTTCCCAGCCTTTAGCAAGCGCGGCCTTTGCGGCTTCGGCATAGTATTCAATCGGCCAGCGTTTGGCTTCTCCATACTCAGCACCAGGGCATAAGCCAAGTACTTTGTGAGATGGTTTTTGATGGCCAATTTTGACTAATTTGGCCAAGGCATTTTTATGATTAGCGATCAGTTTTGGGTTGGGTAGCTTATTTGGCAAATCGACATTATTGGCTAATCCCAATGTCACAAAACGGTCCACTGTTCTTGGAAGTTTGGCTCTATCTAGTGGACGGATATCGTTAATTAAGCCATAACGCAATTCACCTAAAAAACTTGTGCGGCGAGGAATGTTGGCTGCAAAAGGTAAGATGGCTGACTTTAGTGAGTTGGTGAGAATGATGGCTTGCGTATAAAAAGCGTTGCGTAAGCTTTTGCCAAAGCGGATGCGTTCCCAAAACGCAAACTCCCCGTGCTTGAAAGGCAAAGCAATAGCATGCGTTATTTCGGGCATCCGCTCTAAAAGCGGTAATGTCCACGCGGGTGCGGCAACGTCAATTTGGCAGTTGGGGTTTTGTTGTTTGAGTGTGATGAAAAGGCTTTGTGCCAGCACCATATCACCCACCCAGGCGGGTCCTAAGACGATGATTTTTTCAAAGCTGGGGTGAAAGTTAGGGGGAGTTTTATGCACAGAATGGAGGAAAACTGAAAAGAATTATTGCGCCATTTTTTCTATGATTTTGCTTGTGCTTCGTCCTTGCACTAAAGGAATAAGCTTTACTTGCCCGCCCCATGATTTAACCTCCACGCCACCCACCACTTGATCTTCGGTATAGTCATCGCCCTTCACAATCACATCAGGCTTAACTGTATTAATGAGGTTTAAGGGCGTGTCTTCATCAAATAAAATGACGGCATCAATGGCTTCTAGTGCCGCCAACACGCGCGCTCTGTCATTCTCATGGATGACTGGTCTAGTTGGCCCTTTTAAGGCGCTCACTGATCTATCGGTATTCAAGCCAAGGATGAGCTTATCGCCTGTTTTTTTAGCGGCTTCTAAGTAAGTGACATGCCCAGCATGGAGCAAATCAAAGCACCCATTTGTGAAGACGATTTTTTGTTTAGCGGCGCGCCAAGCGACTAATTTTAGTTTTAAGCCTGCTAAATCAGTAATTTTGTCTGCTTGCTCTGAGGTGTTCTTGGCTGTTAGTTCATGTAGCAGTTCGTCTAATTGGATAGGCACGGTACCGACCTTACCCACCACAATGCCAGCTGCAGTATTCGCTAAACTAAGCGCATCTTGTGGACTTAAGCCATGAATTAAACCGGCCGCTAATGTTGCAATCACTGTGTCGCCAGCGCCAGACACATCGAACACCTGCTTGGCAGTTGCGGCAATGTGATGTTCATTGGTTTTATAAAATAGCGTAATGCCTTCTTCACCGCGGGTAACTGCTAAAAACTCTAGGCCTAAATCTGCTTTAAGTTTCTTTGCGCCAGCTAATAAAGCTTCGGTGTCGTTCATGTTCACACCACAAGCTTCAGCCGTTTCTTTCTTGTTGGGAGTAAGCGCAGTTGCGCCTTTGTATTTACTGTAGTCTTGGCCTTTAGGGTCGGCTAGCACCGGAATATTCGCTTCTCTACACGCCTGAATAATCGAGTGGCACACATCTTCGCTCAGAACGCCTTTGGCATAGTCTGACAGAATTACGATAGATGGTTTTTCGTGAATTGCACGTATGATTAACACATGCAGTTCAGCATTTTCTTCTGCGCTAAATTTGACTTGGCTTTCTTGGTCTATCCGCACAATTTGTTGATGCGAACTCATCACCCGTGTTTTAGCGATCGTTGGTCTTGTGGAGGATTGAATCACCGCTTCAGATTTGATGCCTAGATGATTAATCAGAGCCAGCAATGTTGTGGCTTCTGCATCCTTACCTACACAGCCTGCAATGCGCGTACTAATGCCTAGGTTGGCCAAGTTGGCCGCTACATTAGCTGCTCCACCTGCGCGGTCATTTTGTTGTTTAAGTAACACCACTGGCACGGGCGCTTCAGGGGATATGCGTTGTACATCGCCAATTAAATAGCGGTCTAGCATGAGGTCGCCAATGACAAGTCCCCATTTATCTGATTCGTTGAATAACTTAACGGTATTAATGAGGTCTTGGTTCATTATTATATTCTAAGTTTTATTATTAGGTTCTACTCTGATTCCAACAAGTCGCACAAACTATGGCCGACAAAAATATGCGCTTCTTGAACGCGTGCTGTTTCGCTTGAAGGCATGACTAGGTTGTATTTGCATAATTCAGTCATCTTGCCGCCTGAGCCGCCAGTCAGACCAATCGTCGTTGCGCCCAATTTATTCGCTTCTTCAATCGCCGCAACAACGTTCTTGCTATTGCCCGAAGTGGTAATGCCAATCACCACATCTTCTGGACGGCAAAGCGCTTCAATCTGGCGCGCAAAAATATAGTCGTAGCCATAATCATTGCCAACAGAAGTGATGATCGAGGTATCTGTTGTCAGGGCAATTGCCGCCAAGCCACGACGTTCTTTTTTAAAGCGACCAACGATTTCAGCCGCGATATGTTGGCTATCAGCCGCGCTACCACCGTTGCCCATGATTAAGATTTTACCGCCGCGCTTTATACAGGCTTTAAGCTCTTCAGCAACAAGAGTAATTTGCAGAATTAAATCGCCTAGCTTGCTGAACATCTCTTGATGTTCAGCAATGGCTTTTTGAAGATTTTCTGATGAAGTCATAATTTCCTTTAAGGTAAACGTTTAACAATAAGGGTCAGCTTGCAAAAGATAGTTTTGCACATAATCGCGCACACCTTCTTCTAATGTGTGAAATTTGGCTGTGTAACCAGCATCTGCAATTTTAAGCATCTTGGCTTCAGTGAAGTATTGATACTTGCCGCGCAAGTCTTCTGGCATGTCGATGTAATTAATATTGGGCGCTTTACCCATGCTGGTCATCACTGCGCTGGCGAGGTCTTTAAATGCGCGCGCTTTGCCTGTGCCGATATTATAAATGCCTGATTCACAAAGATTGTTGACAAAGTGCGCCACAGTGGCGGCGGCGTCTTTGACATACACAAAATCACGCAATTGCATGCCATCTTCATAGCCCGCTAAATGGCTCTTGAATAATTTAACGTTGCCTTCAGCTTTGAATTGATTGAAGGTGTGGAATGACACGCTGGCCATGCGCTCTTTGTGGTATTCGTTAGGGCCGTACACATTAAAAAACTTAAAGCCTTGCCATTGTGGCGGGCTGTTATGCGCACTTTGTTGCAGGGCCCATTGGTCAAAATATTGTTTTGAGTAGCCATACCCATTGAGCGGGCGTAATGTATTGATGTCACAAGCATCATCGTAGCCTTGCTCGCCGGCGCCATAAGTGGCGGCAGAGCTGGCGTACAAAAAAGGCACTTTGTGTTCAGTACACCAATTCCACAAAAACTGGCTGTAGCGAATATTGTTTTGGACTAATTTGTTGAAGTCGCGCTCGGTCGTCGCGCTAATCGCCCCCATGTGGATGATGGCGTCGATTTTAGGTTTGCCGGCTAAAAAGCAAGCAAGCTCGCTTTTATCTAAATAATTGGCATAGCGACGTTTTACAAGGTTTTGCCATTGATCAGGATGTTGAATGTCATCCACAATCACCAGGTCATCTCGGCCTAAATGGTTGAGATGCCATGCAATCATGCTGCCGATCATGCCTGCGCCACCAGTAATTACTATCATTTTGTCTTACCTATTTTGGGTTGCCTGTTATGCTTGTTTCAAACTTATTTTAACATGATAAACGCTTAGGTTAGCTTTAGGCCTTTTCGCTTAATGCCTGCGCACGTTGTGCAGTTAGCTTGGCTTGTTTTTCCGCCTCTTGTGCATCCCATTCACTTGATACCCAGCCATGCAGGTTTTCCATCGCGATATCGCACATTGCATTAATCCAAGCTTCACGACCATTCAGGCATGGAATATAGTGGTATTCGCCGCCCCCATTGCTTTGGAAAATGTGCTTACCTTCCATGGCAATTTCTTCTAGGGTTTCCAAACAATCACTACTAAAGCCAGGACAAATCACATCAATGCGCGCTGTCTTTGCCTTGCCTAAATCCTCTAGCGTGCTTGCTAAATAAGGTTTGAGCCACTCTTGTTTACCAAAGCGCGATTGGAACGCGATTTGATATTCTTCTTTGCTGAGGTTAAGTGTTTCAGCCAATAAACGGCCTGTTTTCATGCACTCGCAGTGATAAGGGTCGCCCTTGAGTAAGTGGAATTTTGGTACACCATGAAAACTCATGACTAGCTTGCTTGGCTTGCCGTTACTCGCCCAATGTTCTTGAACGCTGCTGGTCAATGCTTGAATGTAAGCAGGATGATCGTGGTAATTACGAATGGTGCGAATCGCTGGTACATCGCGTGTTTTGAGTAAGACTTTCCAAATTGCATCTAATGAAGCCGCTGTGCTACTAGACGCATATTGTGGATAAAGTGGAAACACTAGGATTTTATTGCAATGCTGGACTTTGAGTCGTTCAATCGCAGAAGCCATACTTGGGTTGCCATAGCTCATGCCAAGCTCCACAACATATGGTGAAGCAATACGTTGGCTTAAAAAGCCTGAAAGTAGTGTTTTTTGTTTTTGCGCGTTGACCATTAAAGGCGAGCCTTCGCTTGTCCAAACGCTGGCGTATTTTTCAGCAGATTTTTTTGGACGCACCACCAAAATAATGCAATGCAAAATCCAGCACCAAATGAAACGCGGAATCTCTACGATACGTCTGTCCATCAAAAACTGACCAAGATAGCGTTTGAGTGCTTTATCATCGGGCGCATCGGGTGTACCAAGATTGGCTAATAAAATGCCAACTTTTGCCTGGTCGCCATGTTGATAAGGAGGTTCTACTTTGTAGTAAGCCATGGTTGGTTCTTTATGTTGGGGTTTAATTAAAATCGTTAAGAATTAGAAAGCGCGTTTGAAAGAAGTTTCGCCGTAATATCCACAATCGGAATGACGCGCTCGTAAGCCATGCGGGTTGGGCCAATCACGCCAAGCGTGCCAACTACTTGGCCGTCTGCTTCATAAGGGGCAGTCACCATGCTGCATTCATCGAGCGGCAAATAGCCACTTTCGCCGCCAATGAAAATCTGAATACCTTCGGCCCGCTGGCTGTTATCCAGTAATTGCATCAGAGAAGTGCGGCGCTCGAAAATTTCAAAGAGTTTACGTAGCGAGGTGACATTAGTGGATAAATCATCCACTTGCAATAAATTACGTTCGCCTGAAATCACCACATTGTCTTTATCTTCATCGAGTGCTTTGCCGCTAGCATCTAGCGCGGCGGCCATCAGCCGCGTCATGTCAGATTGCATTTGCTTGAGCTCTTCATGCAGCTTTTGCTGCGCTTGTTCAAAAGTAAATCCGGTGTAGTGTTGGTTAAAGAAGTTCGTCGCCTGCACGAGTTCAGACGCTGAGTAAGGCTTCTCTGTCAAAATAATGCGGTTCTGAACATTGCCATCGGTAGTGACGATAATCACTAAAGTACGTTTCTCAGATAAAGGCAAAAATTCGAGATGCTTAAACGCGATACTTTTGCGTTTTGGAATCATGACCAGGCCAGCAAACTGCGTGAGTTCAGAAAGCATTCCTGCTGCAGACGAAATCAACTCTTGTGAGTCTGGTGAGCGGAGCTCATGTTTTAGACGCTTAATTTCTTGGCTTTGCATCGGTTGAACCGTGAGCAAAGTATCGACAAAAAAGCGGTAGCCGCGCTGTGTTGGAATGCGGCCTGCCGATGTGTGCGGGCTGGTGATAAAGCCAAGCGCCTCTAAATCCGACATTACATTACGTATGGTCGCCGGGCTTAGGTCTAGGCCTGAGCATTGTGAAAGCGTGCGCGAACCAACAGGCTGTCCATCATTAATGTAATGTTCAACGAGTGTTTTGAGTAGAATTTGTGCGCGTTTGTCTAACATGCTCAAGCGTTAATGATTACCAAAAAATGCATCTTTGTATCATAGCAAGCCTACTCTTAATTCAAAAGCTTTTACGCAACAGACTTCTATGTCTGGCTTGAATATGATTAAATGCATGAGATGAAAAAAGCTTTCAAAAATGTCGCCATTATTGGCAAATATAATGCGTCTGAAATGCGCGATAGCATCCTGGCGATGTGTGCATTTTTAGCGTCCGAAAAGATTACTATTTCATTGGAGTCTTCCACTGCTGACCATTGCAACATCTCAGGTTTTGCAACCTTGGGCATGGATGAGATTGGTGACAATGTGGATTTGGCGGTGGTGCTGGGCGGTGACGGCACGATGCTAAGCGTCGCACGTAAACTTGCGGACAGCCACATCCCGCTTATCGGTGTTAATCAGGGGCGCGTAGGCTTTTTAACGGACATTAACTCCGCCAATATGCTCGATGATATGCGTCATATCCTTGCTGGGGATTACAGCATTGAAGAACGCATTTTACTCAATGCGACCGTGTTTCGAGATGGCAAACAAATAATGACGGGTCGTGCCATGAACGACGTGGTGATCAATAAGGCGGGTATGTCACGTCTTATCGAGCTTGAGGTGAATATTGACGATCAGTTCGTTCACAGACAACGATCGGACGGTTTGATTTTAGCAACGCCAACAGGCACAACGGCTTATGCCCTTTCTGCCGGCGGCCCGATTTTACACCCTACGCTCGATGCGATTACCTTAGTGCCAATTTGTCCGCACACGCTCAGCAATCGACCGATTGCAATTCATAGCAATAGCAAAGTGCAAATCACCCTAGTGCATGGCGATGATGCCGGCGTGCACTTAGATGGGCACTTGCAGTTGGCATTGCTAGCAGGCGATCAACTGCTGGTTCAACGTGACGAAAAAACCGTCTCACTGCTACATCCAATCGGCCATAGTCATTACGACATGCTCAGACAGAAGCTGAACTGGGGCTGATTTTAGTATGTTGCAAACACTTTCTATTAGAGATTTTGTGATTGTTGACACGCTCAATATTGAGTTTTCAACGGGGTTTACAGTGCTCACTGGGGAGACCGGCGCTGGCAAATCCATTCTGATCGACGCACTATCGTTAGCGATGGGCGCTAGAGGCGAAGGTGGCATTACACGCGCTGGCGCTGAAAAAGCTGAAATTAGCGCAAGTTTTTATATTCCCAAGCTAGACGGGCTTAAAGCTTGGATGCAAGAAAACGAAATTCCTAACGATGACGACCAATTGCTCTGTCGCCGCGTGATTTATGCAGATGGTCGCTCACGTGCGTTTATCAATGGGCAACCCGCGACAATTCAACAGCTTAAAGATGCAGGTGAGTTTTTGGTCGATATTTATAGCCAAAACGCCCATCACTCCTTGCTCAAACTTTCAAGTCAGCGTGAAATTTTTGATGATTATTGTGGCCTTAGTTCGCTTGCGGATGAAACAGCATTTGCTTATAAACAATGGCAAACGCTTTATCAACGTCGTGTTGAGATGGAACAAAATGCCAGTAAGTACGCAGATGAGTTAGTAGAGCTTAGGGACAAAGTGCGTGAATTGGTGCAATTAGCTTTTGCGCTTGATGAATGGGAAAATTTGCAACAAGAACATAGTCGTCTGTCGCATGGCGCGAGTTTGCTATCGGGTTGTGAGCAATGTCGTGAGTTGTTATCGGAGGGTGAGATTTCAGCCTTACGCCAATTGAGTACTGCGCAATCTAAATTGCAGGCTTTACGTGATTACGATCCAAGCTTGGATGAAGCGCTAGGTAGCTTAGATTCGGCAATCATTCAGCTGGACGAAACAGACCGCTTTTTAAATCGTTATTTGCAACGTGCAGAATTAGACCCTGAAAGACTCGCTGAAGTGGAATTGCGTATTCAAACCATCCATGCCGCCTCACGCAAATATCGTGTCCGTCCAGAAGAGCTCGTAGATTTGCTTACCCAGTGGCAAGGACGAATGGCGGAGCTTGGAAGCGTAAATGCTGATGGCGAGCTTGCCAAACAAGAGGCCGCAGCAAAGTTGTCTTATGATGATTTAGCCAAAAAACTAAGCGAAGGGCGTTATCAAAAAGCGCCTGAATTGAGCCAAAAAATTACAGGTGAGATGCAGCGCTTATCATTGGCGGGCGGACGCTTTGAGGTGGCCTTAACGCCACAAACGCAAGCAAGCACGGGCCTAGAGCAGGTGGAGTTTTTAGTGGCAGGTCATGTTGGCGCGGAATCAAGGCCACTTAATAAAGTGGCTTCTGGCGGGGAGCTTTCTCGCGTGAGTTTGGCTATTCGCGTGGTGACTGCTCAGCAGGGTAGTGTGCCCACCATGATTTTTGATGAAGTGGATGTGGGCATTGGCGGCGGCGTGGCTGAGGTGGTCGGGCAGTTGTTGAAGCAATTAGGTGTTGGTCGCCAAGTGTTGGTGATTACTCATTTGCCGCAGGTCGCATCGCAAGGTGCACAGCATCTCAATGTGAAGAAAATCCAACGTGATAACGTCACACTGAGCTCAATTGAGCCTTTAGATGACAGTGCGCGAGTTGAGGAAATTGCCCGTATGCTTGGTGGAGTGGAAATCACCGAAACTACACGTCAACATGCCAGAGAGATGCTGGCTGGTTAATCAAAAATAATCTTTAGCTACCCCTTGAATTAATTTACCTCAATCCCAATCTTCTCATCAGTGTTTATCTGAAACAGTTTGCTTTAAAAAGTCTTATTTAAACTAGCATTATTTACACCACCAATTTTTTAAAAGAGGAAACAGAATGCGAATGAAATCCTTACTAGGCATTTGTGCTTTTGCGCTGGCTTTTAATGTGGCATTGCCGACTTATGCGGCAGATCAGTTTTCGCTCAAAGATGTTTATCAGGCTGCTGAAACGGGCAATATGGCTAAGGCGCAAGCCATGATGGAGCAAGTGCTGCGTGATCATCCTGATAGCGCAAAAGCACATTATGTAGAAGCGCAATTGCTTGCTAAACAAGGAAAGTTGGCTGCTGCTGCTGCTGAGCTCAGTACAGCAGAACGCTTAAAACCAGGTTTACCGGACGAAAAGCCGCAAGCCGTGCAAGCGCTTAAAGCCGTGATTGCTGGACAAGCAGTTAATGCACGTCCACAAGAAGCGCAAAGCGGATTCGGTATGGGCTCAATATTGCTTGTGTTAGCTTTAATCGTATTTATCTTCTTTGTCGGCCGTGCAATGGGACGTCGAAGCAATCCAGTGGTATATCCTGCCAATAACAACATTGGCCCTTATGGCCAACAAGCGAATGGCGCAGGCATGCCAATGGGTGGCCCAGTAGGCGGAATGGGTGGCGGCATGGGTTCGGGCATATTAGGTGGCTTGGCAACAGGTGCTGCGCTGGGCGCAGGTATGGTTGCGGGACAAGAATTAATGCACCATTTTACTGATGGCGACAAGGGTAACAACGGCATGGTGAGTGATGCTAATGCTGGAGACTCTTGGACAGATAGCAGCAATATGGGTGGTAATGATTTTGGCGTGACTGATAGCGGCTCATGGGATGACGGCGGTGGCGGTGATTGGACTTAAGGTGTAGGAAATAAAAAAGGGGCGAAAGCCCCTTTTTTATTGTTGAGAATTACTTATGCGGACAAGGGCTTTTAGTGCAGTCTGCGTAAATATAAAGAGAGTGTTCGTTGATCTTAAAGCCGCGTTCTTCTGCGGCTTTGTGCTGCAGGGCCTCGATGTTCTCATCACAAAACTCTTCAACTCGGCCACACTGCATGCAAACAATGTGGTCGTGATGCTCGCCGTGGTTAAGCTCAAAAACAGCTTTTCCACCTTCAAAATGGTGGCGTACCAATAAGCCTGCTTGTTCAAACTGAGTGAGTACCCGATAAACGGTAGCCAAGCCTACGTCATCACCTGTGCTTAATAAGATTTTGTAAACATCCTCAGCTGACATGTGCCGTTCTTTGCTTTTTTCAAACAGACTCAAGACTTTTAATCTCGGAAGCGTTGCTTTTAATCCAACATTTTTTAGTCCATCAGGTTCACGTGTATTCATGGTTGCTCACATAGCTTTGGTTTAAGGGTTGTGCCCCTTTGTTGCTACTTATGGGACCTTAAGTCGTGGTATATTATCGTTAATTCTTATGAAAGTCATTGCGATGCGTTACTTAGTTTTACTCTTTGCTGTTTTGAGTGCTTCTTGCACGTCTACATTGCCTTCATTGAAACCCTATCACTTGGACGTGCAACAGGGCAATGTGGTGACTTCAAAAATGATGTTACAACTCAAGCCGGGTATGACGAAATCGCAAGTGCGCTATGTCATGGGTACGCCGCTCTTGCAAGACAGCTTCCATCAAGACCGCTGGGATTACCTCTATCAAATGAACAAAGGTGGCAATGTGATTGAGCGTCGCCGAGTCATTCTGGAGTTTAAGAGTGATGGCTTAGCTTCGGTGCGCGGGGATGTCATTGCAGCAGGTTCGCCGGGTGCTGAGAACGCACCTATGGCAACGATTGATGATGTTAAAACTGCAAAGAGCGATAAAACCTTATTGGCTGAGGATGCTAAAGCAAGCTGGACCGACCGTTTTAAATTCTGGGCAGATGATAATAAAAAGGCAGGGACAGATCCTGTAGTCGAAACAACAAAACTAAGTGATACAAAAAAACTAGCGGAGACAAAAAAATCAAGTTCAGCGTCTGAGAAAAGTTGGTTTGATAGTCTGAAGTTCTGGGAAGATAAAGAACAGCCTGCGGCAACAGCAGTGACTGCGAAATCTGTTGAAATGGCAAAAGTGGAAGCGCCGAAGGTTGCGGAGCCTATGCCAGTGACTAGCAGCGCTTTAGAGGAATCTGCTGTTGAATCAGCTTCGACCCCACATATGGCAGAGCCTGTTAAAGTAGTGGCTCATCTAGAGCCTCAGCAAAAGGCCTCGGATGCAGTGCCTGATGCTGATGATAAAGCTTACATTGTTGCAATGGTGAATGCTTGGGCAGAAGCTTGGCGCACTAAGAACGTCAATGCATATTTGAAGTTCTATTCAGACAAGTTTGCGCCAGAAGGGTTGAGTCTTAAAGCTTGGGTTGCTCAGCGCAAGCAAAGAATTGCTGGGCAATCTGGCTCTATTGGTTTGACCCTTGAGGGCGTAAAAATTGATGTTAAAGGCAAGTCCGCGCAGGTGGAGTTTATTCAGCATTATTCAAGTAATAAGTTGAATGATCACGCGACTAAGATGCTGAGTTTAAGTAATGAGCAAAAGCAATGGTTGATTGTCAAAGAGACTATTGTGAAACCAGCTAAGCCATTATCACCAGATGATGCGCCGCTAGTTGAAACCTTTAAGCTGCGCGATGTGACTGCGGATGAGAAGTCTGAGGCGATGCCAGCAAAGATGATTCAAGAATCCGCTAAAAAAGTGCTCGAGCCAGCGCCTTTGGCTAAGCCAATCATTAAACCAGTTGAGCCTTTAAAGCCAGCGCCAGTAGCTAAGGAAATGAAGCCTGTAGTAAAAGAGCTTGCGCCAGCAAAGTTTGAGCCTGCTAAGTCGGAAGTAAAAGCAGAGGTAAGCAAGGTTGAGTCTCCTAAAGATAAGCCCTTGCCCCCAGAAGATGCGCCAGGTTATTTTGAGCGCATGCTTGAGAAAATTGGCTTCTAATTAGCGTTGATTTAGAAGGTTGGTCTTGTAGGTTGCTCTAGAAAATTGGTGTAGAAATATGCATACAGAAAGAAATGGATTGAAATGTTAAAGGTTGTGATTGCAGGTTGTTCTGGTCGTATGGGGTATGCGCTCTTGGAAGGCGTTTTTGCAGATACTGAGTTGGTTTTGCACGGCGCTTTGGATCATGCTGATAGCCCGCAAATAGGCCGAGATGCTGGCGAACAGTTCGGCAAAAAAAGTGGCGTATTGATTAGCCATAATGTTGATGCTGCTTTAAAAGGCGCTGATGTGCTGGTGGACTTTACACGCCCAGAGCCTAGCTTGCTTTATTTGGCAGCTTGCCAAAAATCAGGTGTGAATATGGTGATTGGCACTACAGGTTTTACGTCTGAGCAAAAAGCGCTGATTGCAAATGCAGCTAAAGATGTTTCGGTTGTTTTTGCACCAAACATGAGTGTTGGCGTGACTTTGCTAATTAATCTGGTGCAGGCGGCGGCTAAAGTGCTTAATGAAGGCTATGATATTGAAGTGATTGAAGCGCATCACCGCCATAAAGTAGATGCACCTTCAGGCACGGCTTTGCGTTTGGGTGAGGCGGCGGCAAGTTCATTGGGTCGCAATTTAGAAGAGTGTGCGATTTATGGCCGCGAAGGTGTGACGGGTGAGCGTGACCCAAGCACTATTGGATTTGCAACAGTGCGCGGCGGAGATGTGGTGGGTGATCATACCGTGCTGTTTGCTGGAATTGGTGAGCGCGTTGAGCTAACGCATAAGGCAAGTAGCCGTGCTACTTTTGCGCTCGGTGCTTTGCGCGCGACTAAGTTTATGCAAGGTAAAAAAGCAGGATTGTTTGATATGCAAGATGTGCTTGGTTTGAAGTAAATTTAGACCTGTAGACATACTTCTGTAATAAAGCTGATTGATGGCCTCGCCTATATAAGCTATAATTGAAACATTATTTAGCGGGACGAGCACAACACTCATCCCGCTTTGCACATCCGCTTCTCTTCGAGCGATAATTATTTAAAAACAAGGGGTTATAAGTGCCGCAACACACACCAGCCATGTTAGTACTTGCTGATGGGACAGTGTTTCGTGGTATTTCAATTGGCGCTCCCGGCCAAACCGTTGGTGAGGTGGTGTTCAATACCTCAATGACTGGTTATCAAGAAATCCTCACAGACCCATCTTATACCAAACAAATCGTTACATTGACTTACCCGCACATCGGCAATACCGGCGTGAACTCTGAAGACGTTGAATCGGATCAAGTTTATGCGAGTGGTTTAATTATTCGTGATTTGCCATTAGTTCATAGCAATTGGCGTAGCGAGCAATCTCTTTCTGATTACTTGGTTGCTAATAATGTCGTGGCGATTGCGGATATTGACACCCGTAAGTTAACCCGCATTCTCAGAGAAAAAGGCGCGCAAGCTGGATGTATCATTGCTGGCGCGGTCAATGAGGCTGAAGCCTTAGCTCAGGCAAAAGCTTTTCCAGGTTTGTCTGGTATGGACTTGGCTAAAGTGGTTAGCGTTAAAGAGTCTTATGCGTTTGCTGAAGGCGAATGGGATCTGGCTGCCGGTTATTCAAAACCAAGTAATCCAGCTTTCCACGTGGTTGCTTTTGATTACGGCGTTAAGCGCAATATCCTTCGTATGCTTACTTCGCGTGGTTGCAAGGTGACTGTATTGCCTGCACAAGCAACTGCCGAGCAAGCCTTGGCTCTTAAGCCTGACGGTGTGTTCTTGTCGAATGGCCCTGGCGACCCACAGCCATGTGATTATGCAATTTCTGCCATCAAAACCATTGTTGATAAAGGTGTGCCGACATTTGGTATTTGTTTGGGGCATCAATTGTTAGCTTTGGCTTCTGACGCGAAAACGCTCAAAATGAAATTTGGTCACCACGGTGCAAATCACCCTGTGCAAGATGTGGATGACAAGCGTGTATTCATTACTAGCCAAAACCACGGGTTTGCAGTGGATGCGGACAGCTTGCCAGCTAACTTGCGCACGACGCATGTCTCGCTGTTTGATGGCAGCTTGCAAGGCATTGCTCGCTCAGACAAACCAGCGTTCAGCTTCCAAGGTCACCCAGAAGCGAGTCCGGGTCCAACTGAGATGAGTTATTTGTTCGATCGATTTGTCGAATCCATGAAACAGCACAAGCAATAAGAAAACTATGGCAAAACGTACAGACATTAAAAGTATTTTGATTATTGGCGCTGGCCCAATTGTGATTGGTCAGGCTTGTGAGTTTGATTACTCAGGTGCGCAAGCATGTAAAGCGCTTCGAGAAGAAGGTTACCGCGTAATTTTGGTGAACTCTAATCCAGCGACCATCATGACCGATCCTGAAATGGCGGATGCGACTTATATCGAGCCGGTAACTTGGCAAGTGGTTGAAAAGATCATTGCTAAAGAGCGACCAGATGCTTTACTACCAACGATGGGTGGTCAAACAGCACTGAATTGTGCTTTAGATTTGGATAAGCACGGTGTTCTGAAAAAATACAATGTTGAGTTAATTGGTGCGAGCAAGCATGCGATTGATAAAGCGGAAGATAGACAAAAATTTAAAGAAGCCATGACCAAAATAGGTCTTGGCTCAGCACGATCTTCTATGGCGCACAGCCTTGAAGAGGCTTTGCAAGTGCAAGCAAGTATTGGTTACCCAGCAATTATTCGTCCATCATTCACCATGGGTGGTAGCGGTGGTGGTATTGCTTATAACCGTGAAGAGTTCCTGACGATTTGCGAGCGTGGTCTTGAAGCATCCCCAACGAAAGAGTTGTTGATTGAAGAGTCACTTCTCGGTTGGAAAGAATATGAGATGGAAGTGGTGCGCGACACCAAAGATAACTGCATCATCATTTGCCCGATTGAAAACTTAGATCCAATGGGTGTGCATACTGGCGACTCAATTACCGTCGCGCCAGCACAGACATTGACGGATAAAGAATATCAAATTATGCGTAACGCATCGCTTGCGGTGCTGCGCGAAATCGGCGTGGACACTGGCGGTTCAAACGTACAATTTGCGATTAATCCAGAAGATGGTCGCATGATTGTCATTGAGATGAACCCGCGCGTGTCACGTTCATCAGCATTGGCTTCAAAAGCAACAGGCTTCCCAATTGCAAAAGTAGCGGCGAAATTAGCTGTTGGCTTTACATTAGACGAGCTTAAAAATGAAATTACCGGCGGTGCAACCCCAGCCTCATTTGAGCCATCAATTGACTATGTGGTCACTAAAATCCCACGTTTTGCATTCGAAAAATTCCCGCAAGCAGATTCGCGCTTAACAACCCAAATGAAGTCTGTGGGCGAAGTGATGGCGATTGGCCGTACTTTCCAGGAGTCATTCCAAAAAGCCTTACGCGGATTGGAAGTCGGCGTAGATGGTTTGGATGAAAAAACGTTAGACATCGACGAAATTCAAAAAGAACTTGGCGAGCCAGGTCCTGAGCGTATTTGGTATGTGGGTGATGCTTTCCGTGCTGGCATGACGGTTGCGCAAGTTTACGAACATTCTAAAATTGACCATTGGTTCTTGGTGCAAATTGAAGACATCATCAAGCGTGAAATGGCATTAAAAGGCCGTCACCTTCCAGACTTGGACAAAGATGCATTGTTCCAATTGAAGCGTCGTGGTTTTTCAGACCGTCGATTAGCTTATTTATTGGGTACGGACCAACATGCGGTGCGTGCGTATCGCCAAGCACTCAATGTGCGTCCTGTTTATAAGCGGGTGGATACTTGCGCGGCTGAATTTTCGACCAATACGGCTTACCTTTACTCCACTTATGAAGAAGAGTGCGAAGCAAAGCCTAACGATAAAAAGAAAATCATGGTATTGGGCGGTGGTCCAAACCGTATCGGTCAAGGGATTGAGTTCGACTATTGCTGCGTACATGCAGCATTCGCGATGCGCGAAGATGGTTATGAAACCATCATGGTGAACTGCAATCCTGAGACTGTTTCAACCGACTACGATACTTCAGACCGCTTGTACTTTGAGCCGCTTACATTAGAAGATGTGCTTGAAGTGGTAGCGATTGAAAAACCAGTTGGCGTGATTGTGCAATACGGTGGCCAGACGCCACTTAAATTGGCGCGCGATTTAGAAAAAGCGGGTGTGCCGATCATTGGTACTTCACCGGATGCGATTGACCGCGCAGAAGATCGCGAACGCTTCCAGCAAATGTTGCAAGACTTAGGCCTGAAGCAGCCACCTAACCGCACAGCAAGAACGCCAGATGAAGCATTGCGATCAGCACAAGAAATTGGCTACCCACTAGTAGTGCGTCCTTCGTATGTGCTCGGCGGTCGTGCGATGGAAATTGTGCATGAGCAAGCGCAACTTGAACGTTATATGCGCGAAGCGGTAAAAGTTTCCAATGAATCACCAGTGCTATTAGACCGTTTCTTAAATGACGCGCTTGAAGTGGATGTGGACGCATTATGTGATGGCGAAGATGTCATTATTGGTGGCATCATGGAGCACGTTGAGCAAGCTGGGGTGCACTCAGGCGACTCCGCATGTTCATTGCCACCTTATAGCTTGTCTAAAAAGCTTCAAGACGAATTGCGTGTGCAAACAGTACAAATGGCTAAAGCCTTGGGCGTAGTTGGCCTGATGAATGTCCAGTTTGCGATTCAAGGTGAGACGGTTTATGTGCTTGAGGTCAATCCTCGTGCATCACGGACTGTCCCGTTTGTTTCTAAAGCATGTGGTTTGCAATTGGCGAAAATCGCAGCACGTTGTATGACGGGCGTGAAACTAAAAGATCAGGGTGTCACCAAAGAAATCGTGCCGCCGTATTATTCAGTCAAAGAAGCGGTGTTCCCGTTCATTAAATTCCCAGGCGTCGATACGATTCTTGGCCCAGAAATGAAATCGACCGGTGAAGTGATGGGCATTGGCAGTACCTTCGCTGAAGCTTTCGTTAAGTCACAATTGGGTTCTGGCGATGTGTTACCTAAAGGCGGGAAAGCTTTTATTAGCGTACGTCGTGAAGACCGTGAGCGCGTAGTAGAAATCGCACAAGCCTTGGCAAATTTAGGTTTCCAATTGCTCGCAACACGCGGTACAGCGGGCGCATTGATTGAGGCTGGCTTAAATGTGACGCCAGTAAATAAAGTAGCGGAAGGCCGTCCACATATTGTGGATATGATTAAAAACAATGAAATTAATTTTATTGTAAACGTGACGGAAAATAAGCGCGCTGTGCATGACTCATATGCCATTCGCCGCAACGCTTTACAGCAAAAAGTCACCTACTATACAACCTTGGCAGGCGCTAAAGCTGCTTGTATGGGCATGGGTTATATGCAAGAGCTGGGTGTTCAGTCGTTGCAAGAGTTGCATAAAACACTCACTAAGTAATAAGATGCTTACCAATTAACCACGCCTAATTTGTTAGGTGTGGTTTTTATTTTATATAGACCGCAATTAGTGATATTGCGAACAAGAATCAAGGTAGATAACATGAACCAAATTCCAGTCACAGTCAAAGGTGCAGAACTCCTAAAGGCTGAACTTCAACGATTAAGAAGTGTAGATCGACCTGCAGTAATTGAGGCAATTGCTGAAGCGCGTGCGCAAGGTGATTTGTCTGAGAATGCGGAATACGAAGCCGCCAAAGAAAAACAAAGCTTTATTGAAGGTCGACTTGCAGAGATTGAAGCGAAACTTTCAAATGCAATGGTCATTGATCCTAAAACGCTCAACGCTGAAGGACGCTGTGTTTTTGGTGCGACGATTGACGTGGAAGATTTAGATACTGGCGATAAGGCAACCTACCAAATTGTTGGGGATGACGAAGCGGATATTAAGTCTGGTAAGATTTCGATTAGCTCCCCAATTTCAAGAGCATTGATTGGTAAGTCAGCAGGCGACGTCGCTGAAGTGGTTGCGCCGAATGGCATTCGATCCTATGAAGTGCTGAATGTGCAGTATATCTAAATCAGGTTTTTTAATGACTGAGAGGTCGTGCAATGAATCAATTCACAGATAAATTAGCATTAATATCAATGACCATTTGGGTAGGTGCTTTGTGGGCGATTGGATACATTGCTGCTCCGACCTTGTTCTACCATCTGCCTGATAGGCAATTGGCCGGAAGTTTGGCCGGTCAAATGTTTACCTTAGTTGCTTATATTGGTATGGCATGTGGTGCTTATTTGTTGCTCAATCGCGTGACTAAGTTTGGTGGTCAAGCATTTAAACAGGGCTTTTTCTGGGCAGTGCTATTTATGTTATTACTTACGCTAGCCGGCCATTTTGGCATTGCGCCCATCATTGCGCAGCTTAAGGCGGATGCTTTGCCAACGGACGTAATGCACAGTGTGTTTGCGGACAGATTTGAAACTTGGCATGGCGTGGCAAGTATTGCTTACGCCATTCAGAGTTTACTAGGATTAGTATTAGTATTGAAAGCGACTCGATAACCACGAGCCGCTTATTTGATTTATTTAGGGATAACGATTTTTGCAGTTTCGGCTTGGCGATAAATCACTAACTGTTTGCCGATATGGTGAACTTTAGTCGCGCCAGTTTTTTCACAGATTTCTTCCAGCATCGCAACGCGTGCATCTCTGTCATCACCAAACACTTTGATTTTGATGAGCTCGTGCGCATTTAAGCTGTTTTCTATTTCTTGCAAAACGCTCGCTGTCAGGCCATTATTGCCAACCATAACCACTGGATTTAGTTTGTGTGCCAAGCCGCGAAGGTGGCTAATTTGTTTAGTATTCACGCAGTATCTATCTTGTCTTGTTGATTCATCAAGGACGTCATTTTATCACATGAAGCTTAGGCCATGAAAAGAACCAAAACCAGTAAAGCTTGGATGCAAGAGCATGTAAATGACCCTTACGTGAAGCTTGCACAAAAAGATGGCTATCGTGCCCGCGCTGCTTATAAGTTAATAGAGATTGATGATAAAGATAGGCTTATTAAGCCAGGCATGGTGGTGGTTGATTTAGGATCAACCCCAGGCAGCTGGTCGCAAGTCGCCATTCAGCGCCTTAAAAATAATGGTCGTGTGATCGCCCTAGATTTGTTACCGATGGTGGGTATTCCTGGGGTTGAGTTTATTCAAGGCGATTTTCGTGAAGACGAAATCCTTGAGCAGTTAGAAGAAAAACTGAATGGTCAGCAAATAGACCTTGTAATTTCTGATATGGCCCCCAATATAAGTGGCATTAGTTCAGTGGACCAGCCCAATGCCGTTTATTTAACTGAATTAGCCGTGGACTTTAGTTTGAAATGGCTGAAACCCGAGGGCAATTTTTTAGTCAAAGTTTTTGTAGGATCTGGCTTTGAAGAGATAGTGAAAATTATGCGCGATAGTTTTGAGAAAGTAGTAACCCGCAAACCCAAGGCCTCGCGTGACCGCAGTACCGAAGTTTATTTGCTTGGATTGAAGCGTAAATCAAATAATGTTTAAGCGCGAATCAGCTTGCACGAATGCAAATGCGTTTTAGTGGTAAGATTTCAATTAAACAAAAGCAATCTTTAAAAGGATGTGATCTTGAATAACACCGCCAAACAAATCGCGATATGGGTGATTATTGCCATTATCTTGATGTCTGTTTTTAACCAGTTTGCCAACAAAAATGGTGCGGACAATCAAATTGTCTACTCACAATTCATTAATGAAGTGAAGCAAGGGCGTGTAGCAAGAGTAACCATTGAAGGTCGTGTTTTACGTGGTGAAATGAATGACGGTAAAAAATTCAGCTCCTACGCTCCTTATGATCCGGGCATGATGGGTGATTTGCTTAAAAACAATATCCGTGTTGAAGCGAAGCCAGAGCAAGAGCAGTCATTGTTGATGAGCCTCTTGATTAACTGGGGTCCGATGTTGTTATTGATTGGCGTTTGGGTATTCTTTATGCGCCAAATGCAAGGTGGCGGCAAAGGCGGGGCATTCTCATTCGGTAAGAGCAAGGCACGTCAACTAGATGAAGCTTCTAACCAAACCACATTTGCTGATGTAGCCGGCTGTGATGAGGCTAAAGAGGAAGTTTTTGAACTGGTTGAGTTCCTGCGTGATCCAGGTAAATTCCAAAAGCTCGGTGGTCGTATTCCACGTGGTGTATTGATGGTTGGCCCGCCAGGTACAGGTAAAACATTACTAGCGAAGGCAATTGCTGGTGAAGCTAAAGTCCCATTTTTTACCATTTCAGGTTCGGACTTTGTTGAGATGTTTGTGGGTGTGGGTGCAGCGCGTGTGCGTGATATGTTTGAGAAAGCAAAAAAAGCAGCGCCATGCATTATTTTCATCGATGAAATCGATGCTGTTGGTCGTCATCGTGGCGCTGGTACCGGGGGTGGTAACGATGAGCGCGAACAAACGCTTAACCAAATGCTTGTTGAGATGGATGGCTTTGAGCCTAACTCAGGCGTGATTGTGATTGCGGCGACTAACCGTGCTGACGTATTGGATAAAGCGCTGCTCCGTCCAGGTCGTTTTGACCGCCAAGTGATGGTTGGCTTGCCAGACATTCGTGGTCGCGAACAAATTCTGTTAGTGCATATGCGTAAAGTGCCAATTGATGCTGACGTTAAAGCGGACATTTTGGCACGTGGCACACCTGGTTTTTCAGGGGCTGATTTAGCTAACTTGGTGAATGAAGCAGCCTTGTTTGCTGCACGTCGCAATAAACGGACCGTCGATATGTCTGACTTCGAAGATGCTAAAGATAAAATCTTTATGGGTCCAGAGCGCACTTCAATGGTGATGCGCGAAGAGGAGCGTCGCAATACCGCTTATCACGAATCAGGCCATGCGGTAGTGGCGGAGTTGCTTCCTAAGGCAGATCCTGTTCATAAAGTCACTATTATGCCGCGCGGCTGGGCGCTTGGTCTAACTTGGCAATTGCCGGAGTTTGACCGTATCAGTAATTATCGCGACAAAATGTTGGAAGAGATTTCGATTTTATTTGGTGGACGAATCGCTGAAGAAATTTTCATGCATCAAATGTCAACTGGCGCTTCAAACGACTTTGAGCGTGCAACCAAGTTAGCACGTGACATGGTCACGCGTTACGGCATGTCGGATGCGCTTGGTACAATGGTTTATGCGGGTAGTGAACAAGACTCCATGTTTGGCAGTATGTCATCTAAAACCGTTTCTGAAGCGACGCAACAAAAAGTGGATGCTGAAATTCGTCGCATTCTAGATGAGCAATATGCGATTGCTCGACAGTTGTTAGAGTCAAATCGAGATAAAGTTGAAGCGATGGCTGCCGCGCTGCTTGAATGGGAAACCATCGATGCAGATCAAATTGGCGACATCATGGCGGGCTTGCCGCCTCGCGCGCCTAAGCCTAGCCAAGCGAGCAACAAAGTGGTTAAGAGCGATAGCGGAACAACGGGCAGTCAGCCAACTACTTCGCCACAGCCAGCTGCTAAAAACTAAAGTCTTCATCAGTGATTGTCAAACATGGTAAGCCATGCGGTGTATTGGGTTAATAATCTAGTTCACTTCATGGCTTAATTAATATGCATCTTTCTTGCGGTAGATTTGAGCTCGACCTCTCCACGCCACGTGTCATGGGAATTGTGAACGTTACCCCTGATTCTTTCTCCGATGGCGGAAAATTCAACACAACAGACAAGGCCGTTGCGCACGCCATGGAACTGGTTGAGCAAGGTGCAGATATTTTAGATATTGGCGGCGAATCCACGCGTCCTGGCGCAACTCCTGTGCCGCTCGATGAAGAGCTTAACCGTGTCATTCCAGTGATTAAAGCTTTGGTAAAAGCTGGCATTCCGCTTTCTATTGATACCTATAAACCAGAAGTGATGTGTGCTGCGATTGATGCTGGTGTGGATATTGTGAATGATGTCTGTGCTTTGCAAGAGGATGGTGCGCTTGAAATTGTTGCGGCGAGCAAAGTGGGCTTATGTTTAATGCACATGCAAGGCCGCCCACAAACCATGCAGGCCGATCCGCAATATCAAGACGTGGTTAATGAAGTGGCTGACTTTTTAGCAGCAAGATTAAAAGCCGCAGAGCAGGCTGGCATTGCACGTGGGCGCATCGTTTTAGACCCCGGCTTTGGTTTTGGAAAACGCACTTCACACAATCTAACTTTGCTTAATCACTTATCAAGTCTACAATCGTTAGGCTTGCCTTTGCTCGTTGGGCTTTCACGTAAATCGGTGTTGGGGCAAGTGGTCGGCTTAAGTGTGGATGAGCGCATCCATGCCAGCATTGCGGCCTCAGTGGTCTCGGTAATGAAGGGTGCTAATATTGTGCGTGTGCATGATGTGAAGCCAACGGTTGATGCCTTAAAAATCGTTTCAGCCGCAATACAAAATTAAAATAAGATTTGAATAAAGATAGGCTTTTAAAAGATAAGCATAATGAGTAAAAAATATTTCGGTACAGACGGTATTCGCGGTCGTGTTGGAACTAGCCCAATCACCCCAGATTTTGTGATGCGTTTAGGCTATGCCGCGGGCCGCGTGCTAGCGAATGCTGATCTCCATTTGGCCAAAGATGCCCGCCCGACAGTGTTGATTGGTAAAGACACCCGCATTTCAGGCTACATGCTTGAATCCGCCTTGCAAGCAGGCCTATGTGCCGCAGGCGTAAATGTGAGACTCACGGGCCCAATGCCGACTCCAGCTATCGCCTATTTAACCCGTGCTTTAAGAGCGCAAGCGGGTATTGTCATTTCAGCCTCGCATAATCCTTTCGAAGATAATGGCATTAAGTTTTTCTCAAGCCTGGGCACCAAGCTGCCTGATGATATTGAGCATCAAATAGAAGCAGAACTTGATAAGCCGATGGAAGTGATGCCATCAGCGGCTTTGGGTCGCGTTAAACGCATTGATGATGCTGCAGGTCGCTATGTGGAGTTTTGCAAAAGCACATTCCCGAATGACTTGGATTTACGTGGCTTAAAGATCGTCCTCGATTGTGCCAATGGCGCTACTTACCACGTTGCCCCGCCAGTGTTTCATGAGCTAGGAGCGGAAGTAATTGCAATCGCTAATCAGCCGAATGGTTTGAACATTAATGCAGACTCAGGTACAACCCATCCGCAAGCATTATGCAAAGCAGTGGTTGAGCACAAAGCAGATTTAGGCATTGCGTTTGATGGTGATGGTGATCGCGTGATGATGGTGGACTCAGCAGGAAATCTGCTTGATGGCGACCAACTGCTTTATATTATCGCCCAGCACAGACATCGGCAAGGCGAGCTTGGGGGAGGAGTGGTCGGCACTTTAATGACTAATCTTGCGTTAGAGCATCACTTCCAAAAATCGAATATTGCTTTTACTCGTGCCAAAGTTGGCGATAGGCATGTACGTGAAACGCTAGTGAAAAATGATTGGCAATTGGGCGGTGAGAATTCAGGTCACATTCTTTGCCTAGATAAGCATACCAGTGGCGATGGCATTATTGCCGCACTACAAGTTTTAGCCGCGCTGAACGCGCAAAATAAAACACTGCTTGAAGTCGGTAAAATTTTGGCTTTATATCCACAAGTGCTCATCAATGTGCCTGTAAAACGCCGTATTGATATGGACAGTAATCCTGAAGTGCAAGCTGCTGTTAAAAAAGCCGAGCAAGCACTCAATGGCAATGGCCGCATCTTATTAAGAGCTTCAGGCACCGAATTAAAATTCCGCGTCATGGTGGAAGGCGTGGATGGCGTGATGGTCAATCAATTGGCTAAAGAAATTGCCGAAGTGGTGGCAGGGCAAGCCAAATAGATTCATCTTGATATAAGAACGAAAAAGCCCACAATTGTGGGCTTTTTGTTGACGACTAAAACTTACTTCTGCCAAGTATCTTTCAGTGTCACTGTTCTGTTAAACACTGGCTTGCCAGCTACGCTATCTTTTCTGTCTGCCACAAAATAACCGTGACGTTCAAACTGGAAGCTTTCCGCAGGTTTTGCGTCTTTTAAGCTTAATTCCAATTGTGCGGTGATGCTGCTGACGGAGTTTGGATTAATGTCCTCCAAATAGTCGCGGTCGCCAGCGCCTGGGTGTGCTTCTTTGAACAATCTGTCATATATGCGAATTTCAGCCTCGTAGGCGTGATTAGCCGATACCCAGTGAATATTGCCCTTAACCTTCACGCTATCGGAGCCTGGCGTGCCTGATTTGGTGTCTGGGAGGTATTCGCAGTGCACGGTGGTGACGTTGCCATTCGTATCTTTATCAAAACCTGTGCATTTCACCACGTAACCATAGCGTAAACGCACTAAACCATCCGGCACTAAACGGAAGAAGCCTTTGCTTGGTTCTTCCATAAAGTCTTCGCGTTCAATCCAAAGTTCTTTGGTGAGTTGCACTGTACGTTTGCCGAGCTCTGGTTTGAGCGGATGGTTAGGCGCAAAGCAATCCTCTGATTGGCCATCTGGGTAGTTATCAATCACCAATTTAACGGGGTCGAGTACCGCGATACGGCGTTCTGCAGAAAGGTTAAGCGTTTCGCGCATGCAATCTTCAAGGATGGTGTATTCAATCCAAGAGTCTGATTTTGAAACGCCAATACGGTCAGCAAATAAACGGAATCCTTCTGGCGTGTAGCCACGACGACGTGCGCCCGCGAGTGTTGGCAAGCGTGGATCGTCCCAGCCTGTTACATGTTTATTTTCAACTAAATCAATTAGTTTACGTTTTGACAGCACCACGTAAGTAAGATTTAAGCGAGCAAACTCATATTGTTTTGGCAGTGGATGCGCGAGCATGCCAGCCTCAGCTAAGCGCTCTAATACCCAATCGTAGAAAGGGCGTTGGTCTTCAAACTCAAGCGTACAAATGGAATGCGTAATACCTTCAAAGGCATCTTCAAGGGGGTGCGCAAACGTGTACATCGGGTAGATACACCATTTATCGCCAGTGTTGTGGTGGTGTGCGCGTTTAATGCGGTAAATCGCTGGATCACGCAGATTGATGTTAGGTGAAGCCATGTCGATTTTGGCGCGTAATACCATGCTGCCATCCGCATGGGTGCCATCACGCATTTCACGGAATTTTCTTAAGTTTTCTTCAATGGAACGGTCACGCCATGGGGAGTTTTTACCTGCCTCAGTGAGGGTACCACGATTGATACGCATTTCTTCAGCAGATTGCTCATCCACATAAGCTTTATCAGCGCTAATTAATGCTTCAGCGGCTTGATACATTAAGTCAAAGTAATTGCTGGCAAAGTATAAATGCGACTTGCCGAAAGCATCCCAGCCGAAGCCCAGCCATTGAACCATCTCAGTGATGCTATCCACATATTCTTGTTCTTCTTTTTCTGGGTTGGTGTCATCAAAGCGCATGTGGCAAACGCCTTCATAATCGCGCGCCAAACCGAAATTTAAGCAAATACTTTTTGCGTGACCAATATGCAAATAGCCATTTGGTTCTGGTGGAAAGCGTGTACGAATTTTTGCTGGATCGGGCTGGCCTGCGGCGTGATGTGCGGCGTCGCCAGGAGTTCCAGCCCAGTGGCGGCTTGCATTGGTACCTTGCGCTAAATCACGGTCAATAATGCCGCGAATAAAGTTAGAAGCAGGTGCGATCGGTGTTTTTTCTGATGACATAGTAAATACATTAAATAGATTAGTCATTATTTTACACTGTGCGTGGCTTTGCGTGGCGTGTTCCTTCATGATGCCAGTGATAAGCCATGCTAAACTCTCGTTCAATATGATAAACGCACTAACATTCCCAATTTTACGGCTATTAGCTGATGGTCGGTTTCACTCGGGTGAAGATATTGCCAAGCACTTTGAGGTGACGCGGACGACTGTTTGGAGTGCGATTCAAGAAGCACAAGCAATGGGTGTTGAAGTATTCTCAGTCCGCGGTCGTGGCTATAAATTGCCCGATCCAATCAACATGCTTCATCAAGAGGAAATCCTCACTGCGATTGGTCCAGAGCGAGCTTGGTTTAAGCTTGAGTTGCACGACACGCTAGAATCCACCAATACCTATTTGATGAAGAAAGCTAATCAAAGCCAAGCGCAGATGCTGGGCGGACAAGTTGCGGCACATGCGACCTGTGTGGTGACGGAGTTGCAAACGGCAGGCAAAGGCCGCCGTGGACGTGCTTGGCAGGCAGGTTTAGGCGCAAGCTTAACGTTCTCATTGCTTTGGCGTTTTCAAATGGGTGCATCAGCGCTTTCTGGTTTGAGCTTGGCTGTAGGTGTGGCTTTAATCCGCGCGTTTCGAACATTAGGTATTTCAAACGCAAAACTCAAATGGCCCAATGATGTACTTATTGAAACATCAGCAGGTAAGCAAAAATTAGCGGGTATCTTAATTGAGCTACAGGGCGATATGGATGGCCCAAGCGCGGCAGTCATTGGGGTGGGGATTAACCTGCATTTACCTGAAAATGTGGCGAGAAATATTGACCAGCCATTTACCGATATTCATCGTATTAAGCCTGAAGCGGCCAATCCCAATCTCTTGCTCGGCACAGTCCTCAAACACATGGCAGATGTGTTAAGTGCCTTTGAACAAAATGGCTTTGAAGCTTTGCGTGAAGAATGGCTGAGCTATCACGCTTATCATCAACAAGCGGTGCGTATGCTGATGCCTGATGGTCGTGAAGTATTAGGCGAGGTGATTAGCGTTGCGAGCGATGGTATTTTGCTCGTGAATACACCGCAAGGCGAACAACGTTTTTCAGCGGGTGAAATTAGTTTGAGGGGTGTCTCGTAATGTTAGCAATAGACTCTGGAAATACACGCACTAAGTGGGCGGTATTTGCCGATGATGGCCGTATTCAAGATGCTGGCATTTGTTTAAACGCCGAGCTTGCACAGCTTGTCATTCCTGCTAGCTGGCAATCTTGCAAACGTGCAGTTGTTGCTAATGTGGCAGGCGAGGGCGTTGCTGCAAGTATTACAGCATTATTAAAAAAAGCAGAGATTGATGTTGTGTGGGCAAAAGCCGAGGTTGAAACGCTGGGCTTAAAAAATAATTATGAGGCGCCAGAAAGTTTAGGTATCGACCGCTGGGCTGCCATGGTTGCAGCATTTAAGCGCTACCTCAATCAGCCAGCTTGTTTGGTGGTGAACGCGGGTACAGCACTTACCATTGATGCGATTTATCAAAATGCTTTTATAGGCGGCCTGATCGCTCCAGGCTTTAGCATGATGCAAAACGCATTGTTGCAAAATACAGCCGCGGTTAATCCACAAAACGGCCAAATCAAGACATTTCCACTCAGCACAGCTGATGCAAGTGCAAGCGGTGTTTTAAGCGCGATTGTAGGGGCAATCATCATGCAGGCAGATAAGCTAGAGACTTATTGCCAAGATGTGCCGGTTGTTGTGATGACGGGTGGGGATGCAGCCATGCTCATGCCGATTTTGACGCAAGTGTTTGGTGCCAAGCCTGTGCTCGCTGAAAGCCTAGTATTGGAGGGGTTGTATTTGATGGAGAGTGCAAAATCATGAAGCGAAATGTGATTCTTTTAGTCTTACTCAACATGATTATTTTTGGCTACTTTCAATTGGCAGATTTATCTGAAACTAGTGGGCATCAAGCATTGCCTGAAATTCAGCCCGAAAAGCTAAAAACGCTCAGTGATTCTCAAGTGCAGGCCTTGCCAATAGTTTCATCGTCCTCAAGTAATGAGTAATGAACATCCCCATGCAAAACGCGATGCTGACATAAATGATTTGGCGCATTAAAAAAGGAGGCCTAAGCCTCCTTTTTTAATTAACGCAATTACCTTTTCTTAATATACAAATCAGTAATCGTGCCTTCTTTCATTTCAGCCGCAAAGCAAACAGTTTCTGAAAGCGTTGGATGCGCGTGAATCGTCAAGCCTAAGTCGTGGGCGTCGGCACCCATTTCAATCGCTAACACAGCCTCTGCAAGCAATTCACCCGCATTGACACCAACAATCCCAGCGCCAATCACGCGGTGCGTGTCTTTATCAAAAATCAGCTTTGTTATGCCTTCAGTTCTTGCGACAGCCAGTGCACGTCCGCTTGCCGCCCAAGGGAAGCTCGCTTTTTCAATGGTGATACCTTTTGCTTTTGCTTCGATTTCTGTCATGCCAGCCCAAGCAATTTCTGGGTCGGTATAAGCCACTGACGGTATGGCCATCGCTTGGAATTCAACCTTATGGCCAGCGATGACTTCTGCCGCAACTTTGCCTTCGTGTGTGGCTTTGTGAGCGAGCATTGGCTGACCCACGATATCGCCAATCGCGAAAATATGCGGCACGTTGGTGCGCATCTGTTTGTCAACAGCGATGAAGCCGCGTTCATCAACCGCTACACCTGCATTCTGAGCGTCAATATTAAGACCGTTAGGACGGCGACCAATGGAAACTAACACGCGGTCGTAAATTTCTACCCCTTTGGGGGCATCGGTGTTGCCATTCACGCCCTCAAAGCTCACATGAATGCCGTCTTTTTTGGCTTCGATATTCGCGACTTTGGTATTGAGCATAATCGCTTCAAAACGCTTTTCCATGCGCTTTTGCAATGGACGCACCAAGTCGCGGTCGCAACCTTGAATGAGGCCGTCGGTAAATTCCACCACGCTGACTTTTGAGCCAAGCGCATCGTAAACGGTACCCATCTCAAGACCAATAATGCCCCCGCCAATCACAAGCATGCGTTTTGGCACATCAGCCAAGGCTAAGGCGCCTGTTGAGTCCATGATGCGTTCGTCATCTGGTGCGCCAGGGAATTTCGTCGCTTGTGAGCCGGCTGCAATAATTGCGTTTTCAAACCCTACTTTGGTGACTTTGCCATCCGCGCCTGTGACAGCAATTTGGTTAGGGCTGGTAAATTTACCTAAGCCTTGCACCACGGTCACTTCACGTTGTTTCGCCATGGCTGATAAGCCGCCAGTGAGTTTAGCCACCACATCGTTGGCTTTCCATGAGCGAAGTTGCTCAAGATCAACATTTGGTTTGCCAAAACTCACGCCGTGATGGGCTGTTTCTTCTGCCTCAGTAATTACCTTGGCTGTGTGTAAAAGTGCTTTAGATGGAATACAACCCACATTTAAGCAAACACCACCTAACGTTGAATAACGCTCAATGAGTACAACTTTTTTGCCTAAGTCAGCTGCACGGAAAGCGGCAGTGTAGCCACCGGGACCTGAGCCTAAAACGATTAGTTCGCATGTCACGTCGTTGTCGCCTTTTGGCGGAGCTGGCGTTGGTGCTGAGACTTCAGGCTGGCTTTCAGGTGTTGCAGGCGAAGCTTTAGCTTTTGGTGTTTCAGATTTCGGCGCTTCTGTTTGAGTTGCGCTAGCGGCTTCGGCCTCAAGCACTAAAATTAGCGAGCCTTTTGCAATTTTATCGCCTACTTTAACTTTAATTTCTTTAACCACGCCCGCATCTGAAGATGGAATATCCATCGATGCTTTGTCTGACTCAAGCGTGATTAAGGAGTCTTCTTTTGCAACGGTGTCACCAACTTTGACCAATACTTCAATCACGTCAACGCTATCGAAGTTGCCAATATCAGGGACGATGACTTCTATTAAATTGCTCATACCAACCCCTTAAAGTAACAAGCGACGAACGTCGGATAACATCATGCGCAAGTGGCTAGTAAAGCGCGCGCCATCTGCACCGTCAATCACGCGGTGGTCATATGAGAGGGACATCGGCAAGATGAGGCGTGGTTCAAAGCCGCCGGTTTCTTTGTTGTAAACAGGTTGGAATGAGGAACGAGATACACCTAAAATCGCCACTTCAGGACAATTAATAATGGGCGTAAACATAGTGCCACCGATACCGCCTAGGCTTGAAATGGTGAAACAGCCGCCTTGCATTTCTTCAATCTTTAATTTTCGTTCACGGGCTTTACCAGACAAGTCTGCCAAGTCGCGGGCAATATCGAGTACGTCTTTTTTATCCACATCACGCACTACTGGCACTACCAAGCCATCTGGCGTATCGCATGCGAAGCCGACATTAAAGTAATTCTTCAAAATCAAGCTATCACCATCCGCAGAAAGCGATGCGTTAAAGTTAGGATAAGTGCGAAGCGCATTTACAACCGCCTTCATCAAGAAAGCGAGGAGCGTTAATTTAGCGCCGCGTTTTTCAGCATCGGCCAACATCGACTTACGGAATTCCTCCAAATCAGTAATGTCGGCTTCGTCGAACTGGGTCACATGTGGTGCAGTTACCCAGTTGCGGTGCAAGTTTGCACCTGATAATTTTTTGATGCGTGAAAGTGGTTTGTGTTCAATCTCGCCGAATTGGCTAAAATCAATCACTGGCATGGCCAATGTGGTCAAACCAGAACCCATGTTTTCAGAACGCGGTTTAGCAAGCTCGCCTTTGACAAAGGCTTGCACGTCTTCTTGGCTAATGCGGTTTTTAGAGCCGGTGCCAGGCACCAGATTCAAATTCACGCCGAGTTCACGTGCAAATTTACGCACGGATGGACTTGCGTGTGCCAACTTGCCATCTGCTGCCACTGCGCTTGCGCCAATCGGATTGGGCGTTGCTTGTGGTTGAATCACTTTCGGTACTTCAGGCACTGGGCGTGAAGGTTCTGGAATGGCAACTGGCTTTTCGTCAACCGTGACAGTCGCTACCACTGGCGTCCCGCTTGGCTGTGCGGCAGGTTTTTCTGCAGGCGCATCTTCAGAGGCGTCAAGGGTCAAAATCAAACCACCTTGAGCGGCTTTGTCGCCCACTTTCATGCTGATGCTTTTCACTACACCACCAAATGGCGCTGGAATGTCCATCGACGCTTTGTCAGATTCTAAAGTGATGAGCGAGTCATCTTTTGCAACCGTGTCGCCCTCTTTGACAAGCAACTCGATGACGTCAACGCTATCAAAGTTACCAATATCCGGGACAAGAACTTCTTTAATTGCCATGCTGTTATTCCTTAAGAGAGTCTTCTCTGTGTTAGCTTTAATTAATGCTTAAACTGTTGTTGGATTAGGGCGGCTTGCGTCGATTTTGTATTTCTTAATCGCTTCAGCGGCTTTGCTTGCAGGCAATTTGCCTTCGTCCGCTAATGCTTTAAGGGCGGCAAGCACCACATAATATCTATCCACCTCGAAGAAGCTACGAAGCGCTTCACGGCTATCACTGCGTCCATAACCATCAGTCCCTAGTGACACAAAACGTTGTGGCACAAAGTTACGGATTTGGTCAGCAAAGGATTTCATGTAATCGGTTGATGAAATTACAGGACCTTCCGAACCGCTCAAGCATTCAGCCACATAGCTGAGTCTTGGTTTCTTCTCAGGATTAAGCATGTTCCAGCGTTCAGCATCGAGGCCTTCGCGGCGAAGCTCTGTGAAGCTTGTGACGCTCCACACGTCTGGTGATACGCCCCAATCTTTTTCAAGCATTTCAGCTGCTGCAATCACTTCACGCAAGATCACGCCGCTACCCATCAATTGCACTTTAGGGCCTTTTGCTTTGGATTTGCTAAATGCATACATGCCTTTAAGGATGCCAGCCTCAGTGCCTTTAGGCATTTCTGGATGACTATAATTCTCATTCATCAAGGTGATGTAGTAATACACATCCTCTTGGTTTTGCACCATGCGGCGCATCCCTTCTTGAATAATCACAGCGAGCTCGTAGCTAAATGTTGGGTCGTAAGACACACAATTTGGGATGGTGGCTGACATTAAATGGCTATGACCATCTTCATGCTGTAAGCCTTCACCGTTTAAGGTTGTACGGCCTGCAGTTGCGCCAAGCACAAAGCCGCGCGCACGTGAGTCACCCGCTGCCCATGCTAAGTCGCCAATACGCTGGAAACCAAACATCGAGTAGAAGATGTAGAACGGAATCATTTGCGTGCCGGTGACGCTGTAAGCAGTTGCCGCAGCAATCCATGATGAGAACGCGCCCGCTTCGTTAATGCCTTCTTCTAAAATTTGGCCGTCTTTTGATTCTTTGTAGTACATCACTTGGTCGTTATCTTGTGGCTCGTATAATTGGCCAGCAGAAGAGTAAATGCCGAGTTGACGGAACATCCCTTCCATGCCGAAGGTGCGGGCTTCATCAGGCACGATAGGTACGATGTATTTACCGATTTGTTTGTCGCGGACTAAGGTTGAAAGGATACGCACGAACGCCATGGTGGTCGAAATCTCGCGCTCGCCAGTTGCGGTGAGCATATTCTCAAACGCTGAAAGCTCAGGCACCACAAGCTCGTTCCCTTTGCGGCGGCGTGATGGCACAGAACCGCCCATCGCTGCACGGCGTTCGGCCATATAAACCATTTCTGGAGAGTCTTCAGCTGGCTTGCAGAATGACAAGCTCTCTACTTGTTCGTCTGTGAGCGGCAAATTAAAGCGGTCACGGAAAGCTTTTAATGAATCGATGTCCATGCTCTTTTGTTGGTGCGTCGTGTTTTGCGCTTCACCCGCATCGCCCATGCCGTAACCTTTAACGGTCTTCGCTAAGATCACAGTTGGTTGACCTTTGTGCTGTGTCGCTGCGGCGTAGGCGGCATAAACTTTGTGCGGATCATGACCGCCACGGTTTAAGCGCCAGATGTCTTGGTCAGACATCGCTGCGACCATTTCTTTTAATTGAGGATATTTACCGAAGAAGTGTTCACGCGTGTAGGCGCCACCCTTCGCTTTAAAGTTTTGGTATTCGCCGTCCACGCACTCTTCCATACGCTTTTTGAGCAAGCCATCTTTATCCATGGCAAGCAGTGGATCCCAATAGGAACCCCAAATGACTTTCAATACGTTCCAACCAGAGCCGCGGAAATCAGATTCAAGTTCTTGGATGATTTTGCCATTACCACGCACAGGGCCATCAAGGCGTTGTAAGTTACAGTTAATCACGAAAATGAGATTGTCTAATTTCTCACGTGAGGCAAGTGAAATCGCGCCTAATGATTCAGGCTCGTCCATTTCACCATCGCCGCAGAATACCCAAACTTTACGGTCTGACGTGTCTGCAATGCCGCGATCATGGAGGTACTTCAAGAAGCGCGCTTGGTAAATTCCTTGCAACGGGCCAAGACCCATCGAAACGGTTGGGAATTGCCAAAAGTCAGGCATTAACCAAGGATGTGGGTAGCTTGATAAGCCATTGCCGCCAGTTTCTTGACGGAAGTTATCCATTTGATCTTCAGTTAAGCGACCTTCTAGGAATGCACGTGCATAAACGCCAGGGGATGAGTGGCCTTGGAAGAATATTAAGTCGCCGCCAAATTTGTCATTTGCTGCGCGAAAGAAATGGTTAAAACCAACATCATATAGAGTAGCAGCAGATTGGAAGCTAGCAATGTGACCACCCACGCCTGGTGATTTTTCGTTAGCGCGAAGCACAGTCATAATGGCATTCCAGCGAATCAGCGCACGAATGCGGCGCTCCATATCGGGATTGCCAGGTAATCTTTGTTGTAAGTGCGTTGGAATTGTATTCACGTACGCAGTCGTTGCGTTGTAAGGTAGGTAAGCACCGGAGCGGCGCGCTTTATCAATTAGCGTTTCTAGCAAGAAATGCGCACGCTCGGTTCCCTCGTTGGCCAATACCGCATCAATAGCTTCAAGCCATTCTTGGGTTTCTTGTGGGTCAATATCGGGGGTCAATGCCATGTGGTGGTTCTCCAGGAAACTTTAAGGCTTGTCTATCAAGACTGCGTCTAAAAGGTATAATCAACTAAAAGTGTTACAACGCTATGTTGTAACCATTTATTGCTTCTTATTGCTTCAATTCATACTTAAATAAATAACTGAACGTTTGACTAAGTGCTATCTTCGCTTTTTTGACTCATTTGGTCAAGTTTCAGCGGTATTTTGCTAGATTAATCAATTGGATAAATATAGCGTATTTAATGAAATTCAAAGAATTTAACTGCATTTAAACGAATTTAGTGAGGTTTTTGTATGTCCATTACCCTAAAACAACATTTAGCAATTGCTGATGAAAAGTCATTAGCTGCCCAAACCCATCTTCTATTTGTTTTGCCGGCAACGCGTCCTGAAAACCTACCGTTTTCTGGTGCTTTAGATGCCAAGCTTAAACGGATCAATAAAAAATATAGTGACTTGAGCAAGTCTGCAGTGATGGCTGATTTGCCGAATGGCGCAGTGGCGAGCTGGCTTGTATTGGCGTCTGATCTTTCTACGTTTAAGCGCCAAACCCAATTGCGTAAAGCAATTAAGCCTTTGCTAGACGAGCATCCAAAAGCGTTAGCAATTGCAGTTTACGGCACAGAAGCTGCGCGCCATAAAGCGGCAAAAGATGCCTTTTATGTGGCAAGCGTGAATGCGGTCGAACTGCCTGAGCGTAAGAGTCAGGCTTCCAAAAAAGACAGCAAGCCTCGCCAGCTAAAATCAATTGTGATGTTTGGATGGCAGGACCCAGATGCATATTCTGGCGTTCAGGCCTTAGTTGCTGGTAGCACCTTGACGCGCACTTTAACCATGACCCCGCCAAATGAGCTTAATCCTGCACAATATCGCCATCAAATTGTTCAACTTGCAAAATCAAATGGCTGGCAGTTTAAAGAATTTGATATGCCAAAGCTGACCAAAATGGGGGCGGGTGCTTTTGTAGCCGTAGGGCAAGGTTCAGACCCACAAGATGCCGCGATTGTGCACCTTACCTATACGCCTAAGAAAGCTAAAAAACATATCGCTTTAGTGGGTAAAGGTATTTGCTTTGATACCGGCGGCCATAATCTTAAGCCGGCGAAATACATGAGCGGTATGCATGAAGACATGAATGGCTCAGCTGTTGCTTTGGGTGTGTTGCTCGCAGCGACTAAAGCTGAGTTGCCTATCAAGATTGATTGCTGGCTTGCGATTGCGCAAAACCATATTGGGCCGCTCGCTTATAAACAAAACGATGTGGTCACCGCGCTTAATGGCACCACGATTGAAATCGTCCATACCGATGCAGAAGGTCGCATGGTATTGGCTGATACCTTAACTTTAGCGTCGCGTGAAAAACCAGATTGGATGGTGGATTTCGCAACGCTCACAGGCAGCATGATGAGCGCTTTAGGCGATCGTTATAGCGGCGTGTTAGGGAATAAGCCTGAACTGCTTTGTAAGGCTGTTGGCGTTGGCGCTGCAGTGGGTGAGCGTGTTTGTGCATTCCCATTTGATGATGACTACGATGAAGAAATTGAAAGTAGCATTGCCGATGTGAAGCAATGCACCTTGGAAGGTGGCGCTGACCATGTCCACGCCACGCGATTTTTGGCGAAGTTTATTGAAAATGATACCCCTTGGTTGCATGTTGATTTGTCTTCATACAACCGCAAGGGTGGTTTGGGCGCTGTTGTTAGTGACGTCAACGGCTTCGGTGTTGCGCTGACGTTTGAATTGCTCAAGCAATATTGATGAAAGAATAAGGCGATGATTTATTTCTCGCGCCTGTCATCCTTTATAAAAACGGCTCGTTAAATACTCAACTGCTAACAAAAGCAGTCATAACGAGAGGAAGAAAAATGTCTTACTTGAGATTGAAGTTCGCGCTACCCGTGTTAATGGCTTCCACAATGGCAACCCATGCGATGGCTGATGATTACTTTGATAACGCACCTGTGCTTTCAGTCACGCCGCAAGTGGAGCGCGTCAACACGCCTCGCCAAGAATGTCGAACAGAATATATAAGAGAAAGTCTTAGCAATAACTCATCGCCAGCAGGCGCCATTATTGGCGGTATTGCGGGTGGCTTGCTAGGCAGTACCATTGGTAAAGGGGATGGAAGTATAGCGGCTGCGGCGATTGGTGCTGGAGTTGGTGCTGTGGTGGGTGACCGTATGGGCAATAATCAAACTAACGGCGTGATTGATAGTTGCGTCACGGTAGATAATTGGCAAAACGTTAGCCGTGGTTATTTAGTGACGTATCGTTATAACGGCCGTGATTTCACAACCGTGACTGATGAAAATCCAGGCAGTACGATTAAAGTGCGTGTGGGAGTGAGTGATGCTAATCGCCCAGCCGTTCAGCCAACTAATTACACCACCTCAAGTTATTACAACGCATCCCCGCAAGTCATCTATCGTGAGCCGCCGAGAATTTATTCTCCACCGCCTGTGGTGATTTACGGTGGTTGGAATAGTGGATATGGTAGAGGCTTTAATCATCGCGGGTATGGTCCTAGAGGACATGATCGTCACCGTTGGTAACATATCGGATTGACAAAGGAGCCGCTTAACTGCGGCTTTTTTATTGATGCAACCAAGCGCCTAGGCTCAGTAATATTCTTTGATAACGCTGACCATTCAAAATAGCGTTGAGATTTTGATAAGCGAAGTTATCGCAAGGCGAAATTAAGAACTGCGCCAACCATTCCAAATCTTGAATAATGTTCAGCGTGTCTTTATCCGTTGCGCGAAAGCCGCTATAAGCCAACGCGCTTGCTAGGCGACTATTGGCAAGCTTCATGTGATAAACCGCTGGCGTGTGATTGACCTTTTTCAAGATTTCTTGATTATCTTGCATGCTAGTCAGCGCTTCTTGCATGATTTGTTTGGTGGTTGGCGGCGACTTAAAGCGCTTGATGTTCATGGCCTGTGCATGTGTTTTAATCAAAGGCTTGGGCCGCAAATAACGATAGCCCATTTGCGCTTTACTGCCGTTCTCAATGCTCATGGGAATGTCTTGCTGAAGGGCCAAAGCAAGTTCAAAGAGGTGATAAGTATTGCCTTGTTTGAGTTCGATCTCTAACTCTTGAATCGGACAAATATGCTCACAAGCTTTTTCTGTCGAGCTTTTGAGGTCGCCAATATCCGCAGAAACTTCAATCACCGAACCATCAGGATAGTTGATCAGCCAATCGGTACGAACGACATCCACGATGAATACCGGCTTTAGTGCCTCTCTTAGCTTAATATCGGAAAATATATTGGCTAAATGCGGCTCGGTAATTTTATTAAAATCCGGTTCGTTTCGGGTGAGCAAATCTTCCCACTCTAAACGCTGATGCAAGCCCCCCACAGATTGCCCGGTACTTTTAATGGCCTGAAACCAACCGCCAGACATACTGCGGACACGCATATTAAGGCCGGCATCTAACAATGCGAAATCAGGGGTGTCGTAATAAATGCTCACCAGCTTGCGCGTCCAAGGCGCCTCAATTAAACGCTCGGTAATGGCAGGGTGATTGTTTAAGAGTGGTGCGCTAGATTCGTCAATGCGAAGCTTGAGTTCGATTTCGTTGGCCATGGCTTGCTATGGTGGTTTACGGGGGTGCGCTAAGATTTTAAATTAATTAAAAGCTTAAAGCATGTCAGGTGAAATCACAGCGCGAATAATCGCTTGCTCATCTTCTGCGCGGATGCGGCTTGCGATCCACCAAATCGACGCTTTTTTGACGCACCAAAAGTGGGTTTTGCGCGTCATTGCAATGGCGGCAGCCACCCCTAATGTTGGCTGATGCCCGACAATTAACACGGAGCCTTTACTCGTATCCCAATTGGCTGCTTTGAGTAAATCTTGAGGAGAGCCGCCAGGTGCAATTTCAGGAAGTGTTGTAAAAGGGAGATCAAGGGCATTAGCCGTTTGCTGAGCACGTTTTGCTGGGCTCACCAAGATCTGGGTATCTTTAGGCAAACGAGGTTTGAGCCAGGCCGCCATTTTCTTGGCTTGCTCATGGCCTTTTTCTGTGAGGGCACGCTCATGATCAGGGTAGCCGTCTTCCGCCTCAGCATGACGCCATAAAATTAGTTCCATGGATGGGATTAAATCCGTCAAATGTATGTGAAAATAGTATAGCGAAATGTAATTTTTTCAAAGTCATTTATGGCCTGTCTGACCCACCAATACTTTGTTTTGAGTAGTTAGTTTTAGAAATGAGTGATGATTTGAATCTTGATGTTTATTTTCCCCGGTTTGGGCAATATTTACTGAGCGGCGATGACGCTCAAGCTTTGACTAAACTATGCGCTGTCGGCGCATGGGAGAAAGATCCCGAGCATGCCCTTGAGGCTAGCCTATGCAAGCAGTTTGGGATAAAAAAGCAGGCTGATTGGCCTGTGGCACCACTCGCCTTGTTGGGCGAAGAAGCCCAGCAAGCGGTTGGCTATTGGTTCGTCGTGCATCCTGTTCACTTTGTGTTGCAACGGGATTACTTTACGCTGGGTGATGCAGTGCCCTTAAATGCGATGGAAGCTGAGTTATTAGCGGCGGCGCTTAATCAACACTTCACCCAAGATGGCTTGCGATTCGTGACGAGTAAGACTAGCGATTTTTTATATCTCCATGTGAATGATGAGGTGGATGTCAGCACTTATTCGCTTTCCGAAGCCATGGGGCGAGATGTTGGCAAGTATATGCCGCATGGTAAGCATGGCATGAAATTTCAGGCTTTGCTGAACGAAGTGCAAATGCTATTGCACGACCATCCCATTAACCAAGCGCTCGAAAAGCGAGGCTTATTGGCGGTGAATAGCCTTTGGCTTTCTGGCGGTGGATGCTTTGAGGCAATCAATCCGTCAGCGCAAACACCAGCCTTTCAACTCTTTGCGAATGATGCGTTGAGTGCGGGCTTGGCAAAGTGGTCTGGGGTTTCTAGTGCCTTAGTGAAAGACTATGCGTCATTTAAATTAGTAGGCGATGGATTGATGGTGGTGGCTAACAATCGTGACCTAGAAAGCGATTGGTTTGCACCAATGCTTAAAAGTCTCAAGCAAGAAGAGCTTGACACCTTGCGTTGTCATTTTGATGTGCATGGCATGACGTTTACGCTTCACCTGAAACCCCGCGATACGTGGAAGTTTTGGCGGAAACTAAATCCAATCACTAGCTATTTTAATTTGGTAAACAATTAAGCATGGCAAATATTGTTCGACGACCTTTTAATCCAGATGCCGCAGAATCGCTAAGTAAAGAGGGCGTCATGCCAATCTTGGCTAGGGTGCTATCTGCACGTGGCATTCATCAATCCGCACAGCTCGATGTTTCGCTCGCTAAACTCATTCCGCCTGAGCAGCTCACCAATGCACCACAAATGGCCGTTTTGTTGGCAGACGCGATTACACAAAAGCAGTCTTTGCTGGTGGTCGGAGATTACGATTGTGATGGTGCGACAGCCACGGCAGTGGCCATAAGAGGCTTGCGAAGCATGGGTGCCCAAGTGGATTATCTGGTGCCGAATCGCTTTGAGTATGGCTATGGCTTAACGCCTGAAATTGTTGAGCTGGCTGCTGAACGCAAACCAGACATCATTATTACCGTGGATAACGGCATCGCAAGTGTGGATGGGGTGGCAAAAGCTAATAGCTTAGGGATTCAAGTGCTGGTGACCGACCACCATTTACCCGGTGATGAGAGGCCAGATGCAACTTGCATGGTGAATCCTAACCAGCATGGATGCGACTTTCCAAGTAAAAACTTAGCTGGGGTTGGTGTCATTTTTTATGTGATGTTGGCACTGCGTGCCGAGCTAAGAGCCCGCGGCGCTTTTGCTGATAAGCCTGAGCCAAATTTAACCGAGCTGCTTGATATTGTGGCACTCGGCACTGTGGCTGATTTGGTGAAGCTTGATGATAACAACCGCATTTTGGTGGAACAGGGCCTGCGCCGAATTCGGGCTGGCAAAGCTTGTGCAGCAATACGTGCTTTGTTAAAGCTCGCAGGGCGCGATGCCTTAAAAGCCAATGCGCAAGATTTAGGATTTAGTGTTGGGCCAAGGCTCAATGCGGCAGGGCGACTAGATGATATGGCGCTTGGCATTGCTTGTTTAATTTCGGATGATGAAATCGAAGCCACGGTGATGGCGCAGCGTTTACACACCATGAATTTAGAACGTCGCGCGATTGAAGCGGATATGCAAGAAGCGGCCAACATTTCTTTGGATGAAGTGGATGTGAGCGGGCAGTTTAGTTTAAGTATTTTTGAGCCAGATTGGCATCAGGGCGTGATTGGTATTTTGGCCTCGCGTGTTAAAGAGCAATATCATCGCCCTGTGATTGCCTTTGCAAAGGGGAGTGATGGCACATTAAAAGGTTCAGGCAGGTCGATTAAAGGCTTACATTTAAGAGATGCTTTGGATTTAGTATCTAAACGTCATCCAGATTTAATTCTAAAATTTGGTGGTCATGCGATGGCCGCTGGACTCACCATCTCACAACATGGTTTTGATGCCTTCAAGCAAGCCTTTGAAGAGGTTGCTTCCAGTTTACTCACGCCTGCTGATTTGGACGCTGAGATTGAAACTGATGGTTCATTAGCCCCGCATGAAGTAGATTGGGACGTTGCCGTCGCACTTGATAAACAAGTCTGGGGGCAAGGCTTCCCAGCGCCTTTATTTCGTGATGAGTTTATTGTGAAGTTGCAAAAAGTAGTGGGCGAGCGTCATTTGAAATTGTCTCTGCAAAAGGCTGATGACCCTACAGGCCGCATGATTGATGCGATTTATTTTCAGCAAGCCATATTCTTGCCGACTAAGGTGCATCTGGTTTATGAGTTACAAACCAATGAATTTAACGGCCGCCAAAGCGTGCAGCTGAATGTGCGGCACTGCATTCCCACGGAGTAGTCTGCATTCATTAATACGCCTTGAGTAATAGGGTCTGCAAGCGTAAAATTCGCGTCAAATTTATAGGGTTCAAATATGCGTCGTAGGCTGGTAGTAGCGAATTGGAAAATGCATGGGTCAATTGCCCGGAATCAGCAATTGTTTGAAGCATTCAAACAAAAGTTGGCGCACATTAATAACATCGATTTTGCGGTTTGCGTGCCATATCCGTATTTATTCCAAGCGCAAGTTGTGCTCGGCGGCACTAATATCGCCTGGGGTGCACAGAACGTCGCTAAGTATCCTGTCGGAGCCTATACCGGTGAAGTGGCAGCGAGTATGCTTAAAGACTTTGATGCGACTTACGTCATCCTTGGGCACTCTGAGCGCAGCACGGCGTATTGCGAAAGCGGAGAAAATATTGCCGCAAAATTTGTGACCGCAAAAAATGCAGGTCTCACGCCTATTTTGTGTGTGGGTGAAACGTTACAAGAACGTGAAGCGGGCATGGAACAGCAAGTGGTGGCAGAGCAGCTGGACGCATTACTACTTAGCCAGGGCGGCGCTGTTTTTGAAAATGCGGTCGTTTCCTATGAGCCAATATGGGCGATTGGCACAGGCTTAAGCGCAACGCCAGAGCAAGCACAAGCCATGCATGAGTTCATTCGTAGCCGCATTGCAGGTTACGATGCTAAGGCCGCAAGTAGCTTGCGCATCCTCTATGGGGGTAGCGTAAATCCCGTAAATGCGTCACAATTGCTAGTTATGCAAGATATTGACGGTGGCCTCATTGGACGCTGTTCATTAGATGCGAACGATTTTGAAAAAATTTGTCTTGCTGCAGCGTCTGTTGTTTAATTAAAGCGACATTAGCCAGTAAGCGTTTTCGGAAAATAAGAGATCATGGAAAATTTAGTTACAGTCATTCACGTATTAGCAGCGGCAGGTGTTATTGGCTTGGTCCTATTGCAGCATGGCAAAGGTGCTGATATGGGGGCAGCTTTTGGTAGCGGCACATCGGGCAGTCTTTTTGGCGTGAGCGGCGCATCAAACTTTATGAGCCGCGCAACCGCAATTTGCGTTGCAGTGTTTTTTACAACAAGCCTAACACTTGCTTATATGTCTGGTCACCGTTCTGACCGTGTGAGCGTTGTCAAAACAATCACCACTGAGCAAGCGGCTAAAAAAGCACCAGCAAGCAAAGAAGTACCTCAGTAATCTAAAGCTTTAAGCGGCTGTGGTGGAATTGGTAGACACGCCATCTTGAGGGGGTGGTGACGAAAGTCGTGAGAGTTCGAGTCTCTCCAGCCGCACCAATACATTAGTAACTTACTTATTCGATTCGTTATTTTTTCCGTAAGTGCTGTCGTGATCGGGAGAAATGATTTGTAGCCTCATAAAATCGCTATCTCTAAAGGCGACAGCTCTTCTGGATTGAGAAATGCGAATGGAGTAAATGGCATCAATTCCCTTTGGCGCTTTTACACTAAGAATTTTTCCCCGCCTCAACCCCTTGTCTCTATAAGCCTGTCCCCAGTTCATTTGTCTGATTTTTTTGAGTGTTTCAATCGCTGCATGTCGATCAGTTTTCTGAAGATAAAATAGATGATCTTGAAAGGTGGGATTGTTCAAATCCAGCCTTACCTTAGCATCGGTATTACTTGCCATCTCGGCTCAATGATTCAAAGGCTTGATTAAGATTGGTCTCTTGGGCTGGGGTTTTTAGTGACCAATTCAGCGCTTTCTTCAGTTCACTAGATGCTTTAAAGTCATGCATCCAGCGCTCGTTATCAGGAATCACAGACGCAGTTCTAAGTAACCAAACACCAGGCTCCAGCTCTTCAATCAAAATTTGACGACTAGCAAATTGTTTACCTATGGATATTTGGCCGTTGGCGCCGACGACTTTGACAGCCGTTGGGTATGTAAGATTACTTGCCATCTTCATTCCTTTTTGGGAATGATTAAATTCCTAATACGGTATATTAGGAAAATACAAAGTCAACAAAATAAATGTAATATGAGATTTAATTTTTAAATTTACGAATAAAAATTCTCATGTGTGCCTTGACCCATTGAGATAGCTTGGTCTTTAACGCGATCCAACATGCGGGCTAATGAAAGTAGTTGTGCGTGTGAACGATTTTCAGCGTCGACATGTTATTTGATATCTTCATGCGGAAAAACATTATCCAGCCTTATACTTCTTCAGTGCACTTCTCGTCCTGCTATCGAGCAAGCTCCACAGCGCGATCTTTTCGTCGTTTTCCAGCATCTCACATCGTTCATGCGCGAGCCTCAGCTCTTCGAGTTGCACGAGCTCAGCTACTTCCTCTGCGATTCTGGAGAGCAAGTCTTTCTCGTCGTTATTGAATGCTTCTAGTGCGCCTGCTGTGGGCTTAATCGATTGCTTGGGCGCTTTGACCTCTACTTTTATTTCTGCGGCTTTTATTGGTTTAGCCTCTATGGTTTCTTTCTCTTCCTTAGTTTCTTTCATCTCCACCATGGGTAGATCTTCTCCTGCATAGATATAAATTCCTAGTCCGTGGAGTGAGATCGCTTTGGCTAAACATCTCTGCATCGCTGTGTTCACTGAGAACGCATCTGGGTTATGAATCGCTTTATTTCTAAAATCCATGACAGGTAACTGCGCTGTCCTGGATTTACCAAAGGCATGGACGGTGCAAAACACCATCATGGTTTCTCCAAACGCCCGAGGCTCTGCATACTCCCAAGATGCAGTCTCATCTAACTGCAACAGCTGATCAACCGCCCAAGACCATGACAAATAAGCCAAGCCGTTCTTACGCTCGATATAGTCATTGACGTTAATTTTACGAAGCTCTGTGTAATGCATCATCTGTCCCTCCGTCTTAAGCTACCTGATCATCCATCACCGGGCCTTCAATGCCCTCATCAATCAAATACTCCATCTGTGACATATCCTTGAAGTGGGGTGCATTCAAATTCGCATTGATCTCTTCCATGGCTTGTTCATACATCCACCTGATGTTGGTTTGACTGATTAGCGCAATGATATTGATCTCACTATCCACCGGTCTTACCTCATCCACATAATTAAAGGTCATGCAGATACACACATCATAAGATGCCCCTTCACACGCCACCGTTACCCACTCGTAGTCCCTCATTTTGTAGTTTCCTTATATTATGATTTATCTCAATAAAATGAGAATTAAATATAATATATCTCGATTAAATGAGATTTACAAGTAAATTTTTTTGTTAGTTAAATGATTTTTCAGGCCAGGAAAGATTAGCTTTGCCGATAATTTTGAAGTCTGAAGATTTATTTTCAAATATTGTTTCAAGGCCATATGCGTTGTTATCGGATTTAACAAGAAGGCTTCCATCCATATTTTTATAAATTCTCTTTATAAAAATGCCAGCGCTGCTTTCTATTAAATAAATACCATCGTTTGTAAAAATGTTCATGCTGGAATCAACAATGAGGAGGTCTCCTGATTTTAACGTCGGAAACATGGAGTCGTTGGTAATAAAAACAATATTCAAATCTTCTAATGAATGATCGGGTAATCTTGATTGAATCCAATCGAGATCGAAATTAATGCTTTTGATGGGTTCGTTAGTATCTATGTTATGAATCTCTATAAAGGATTCTTTATAACTGTAACTTGATTCAATGGATTCGCACTTTACAAGACGTTCGCTATATAAATGGTGAATATCTGTTTGCATTTCGCCCATGCCCGTCGCTAACCATTCTGGATTTACACCTAGAATTTTACAGGCGTTCATGAGGTTAATCCCGCTAATGGTTTGATTTGGACCCTTAAACCATGCTGTGACTGTGCCAGAACTTACCCCACAGCCCTTCCAAAGGTCAGTCTTAGATCGTCCTGACATCTCGAGTGCCAATTTTATTCTGTCTTGGAGGGTTGATGTGATCATGGGGCTTATTTGATTATTTTTTCAATTATATCTAAAAATCATCGAAGGACTCAGTTTGTTGATGTTTTAATTTATGTCAAATATATTTGACTTTTAATATAAAAGTGCCCATGATAAGGCTATGTTTTACGACCTTCATTATATTGGCGAGCAATTAAAAAACACTCGTGTGAACGCTGGGATGACGCAAGTTGCACTTGCTGCTGTCTCGGGTGTTTCGAGGGCGACGATCAATGCACTAGAGAATTTCAAGGCAAAAGATATTAGTGTCAACACGCTCTCTTTGATCTTAAATGCACTTGCCCGTAATTCGATATCGGATACAACAGACGGCCAATTTCGGTTGTCTAGAAATCAGCCCCAGTTTGCGTTTCCATATGTATGGAGTCAGTCCAGTCCGAGTGACGAGCTTTTAATTCAAAAAGTGTTAGAGCGTTCAGTGTTTGATGACGTGTTGACCTTGTGTGCCCACTACGGGGTATCAAAAGTTACCGCGGTGCTTTATGCATCACCCTTGAAAGAGGATAAGATGTTGATGCGTTCACTGCGTCGCATGTTAACTAATGTGCAGAAAGGTTTTGCGCATGCTTGATTTAATGATGATGCCTCAAAAGACACGCGCTGTTTTTGAGTTACTTGCCAAGCGAGTGGAGTTAAAAGTCTATGTTTTAGTAGGGGGGACGGCCTTGTCATTGCAAATTGGTCACAGGTTAAGCGAAGACCTGGATTTTTGTTTATTTGAAGACAAACTTGATAGTCAAACTTTGGATTTTCTAATCCAAGAGATTTCTAAAAGCCATTTAGTCAGACTAATGACGCCAGCCTCTAAAATCACCCAAGCAAAAATAAATGGCATCGATTTATTGGCTTATTCGAGAGACTATTTGATTGATGGCGTTAAGGTGACATTTTTTGCGCGCAATGACGTCCCATATGCCCATTTTAGTCAACTAGAGACCATTCGCCATGACAGCATCACCTTTAGCCTGATGAAGAGCAGTGCTATTTTTAAGATGAAGGCATGGCTGATTCAGAAGCGCATCAAATCAAGAGATTTATTTGACTTGATGCAGTTGCTCATAATTAATAGCAGCAAGATTGAAAGCCTTTTTATTGCATCGCGTGATGCTGAAGTCGCCATCTACTCTGAAGAGTTTCTCAAAGATGCTTTGACTGGGCTGATCCCAGTTGATGCTGACGATGAGGGGTTCGATTCTATTGGGATAAAAATTAGCTTAGAGGAGGTCTATACCTTTTTTAGGCGAGCCATCGATGAGTATGAAATTGGTCGAGCAAAAGCGCTAAAGAGTAGAAATTAAATGTTTTGAATTGCGTGCTCAATTCGTAGCGTGATTCTTTGTGGCTTATTACGAAGCGTGAATTACTTCCCTTACTTCGATCCCAGACGCGCTTAAAAAAGAAAAGCCCGCTAATAAATTCTTTCAGCGCGTATTCGTCTATACACATCTAATACTTTTGGCACATACAAACGTGTTTCCATAAAGGGTGGAATTCGCATGTGGTAATTACTCACTGCCTTAGGGCCCGCGTTGTAAGCGGCTAAGATCAGAGGCATATTGCCGTTAAAGAGGGTGTGGAGCTCACGCAAATATTGAGCCCCGGCCAACACATTTTGCGTCGGGTCATAGGGGTTCGTCACATTAAAACGCCTTGCAGTGCTGGGCATCAATTGCATTAAGCCCTGTGCGCCGCGAGGTGATAAAGCTTTGGCGTTGTAGTTAGACTCAACGCGAATCACCGCATGTAATAAAGCTGGCTCTAACGCAGTTTGAGCTGCTGCACTGGTCACCGCCTCGCTAATTTGTTGTCGCGACAAGGCGCTTTCATTGGGTGCCAAGTTTTTTTCAGACTTGCTCAGCGAACGTATGTCATTTTCAATCAGCAGTTCATAGCTAACAACTTGATTTGTGCGCTCTGAATCGGTGAGTAAATTAGTCAGCACAATCTGCTCACTAGTATCTTGCTGCATATAAATATCTGCCTTTGCGATTGATGGCGCTATAAATGGCAAGAGCGTCGCCATCATCAAAAAGGCACTACTCGATTCTCTAATCGATTTTATAGTTTTCTGAAATGTAATGTTCATAGGCAAATAAAATAGCTGATTAAAATGACAGGCGGATGACATGGCTACGAGAGATATTTTTTATGAGGAGCTTAATTAAATTATCTTCTTTTACTAGCTTTGATGTACGCAATCAATCCATCTCTTCGCCCAACAGAAAGTACAAGGATTAGCATTCGGTCACCAATCACTTCATAGACTAAGCGATAGCCAATTTTTTGAAGTTTAATTTTTAGCAATTGTTAAGTTCAGTAGATAATCTCGCAGACGGTACATGAGGATTCTCTAGACGTTTTTCTAATTGCTTTTGAACTGCGCTTTAATTGATCCATCTAGGTTATCCTACTCTTTGAGCGCTTCTTCATTAAACGATAACTCATAGATCATCAAGTGATACTTTCACTATTTTACCACCTCTTCGCTCTTTAACGATCTTGCTTAGCTCAATGTTATCGAGTTGGTCGTGTAAGGACTCATAATAGTTTGCTGAAAGCAGATAGGCAGCAGGCTTGTTGTGGTTTAACACGACGACTGGAGAGTCGCTGACGATGTCAGCGATGCTCGCCCGGCGTAAACCGGTCAGGCTGACAGCTGTTGGTGCATAAACTTGATTTGTAATAGTCATAATATTATCGTGTCTTTTAATCTGTAAAATAATGTGTTATCGTGTGCTATTATAGACAATGTCAATCGCCTACTTATTGCTCGAAAATTATTATTGAATGCTTTCCCGTTCTTGGTGCGCATATTCTGCTCCTGTTTCGCATATTTCGTATGTGGTGAGCTTGTCGAACCATCAACAATTCATCCCCCTCTTTAATCAAAACTAGCCCTATCAATACTTAAGTGAAATTATTTTGCAATAAAAACATCACGCTTAAGTAACACTTAGTTCTTATAGTCTGAAAACTATTTTTAACTTGTTAAAGATTCATGGCAAACGATCAATCAGCGTTAACTGAAGAAGAATCCGTATTGCTTTTGGATGTTTTTGAAGAGTCTCTGCGGGTTTGCAGACGCGAGCAATTTTTTTCATGGTTGCAAGGTTCATTGCAAACTTTAATCCCTCATGAAGTATTGATTTGCGGCGTCAGTCTAAAAAATCAATCCCAACTCCATTTTGAAAGTTTTGTCAGCACTCGTTATGTGAGTGACCAGCATGTAAGATTCGCTACTGGCTATGATGGTGGCATCGTTAATCGTGTGGTTGATGCTTGGAAAAAAGATCTATGCCCCATATTGATTTCTCATGCCCTTGATAAAGTTGACTATGGTCCTTATCGGGTGCCATTTGTAGAAAGCGAAGAAGTACTAAAGCAATTGGAACTTAAGAATATCGCTGCCCATGGTGTTTCTAACAAAGAAGGCGATGTCATCACCTTTTTTAGCTTCTCTCGGATACTCGGCGAGCCCAACCCAAGACATGCTTATATTTTACAATTGCTAGTGCCGCAAATGCATCATGCATTTTTACGGGTGATGAACAATAGAAGTAAGTCTTTGAATAAACCTGCTGAGACTGAGCAGGGGTCAGCAACCTTAGTTAAAAATGTGCAAACTGAAAAGCAGTTAATATCCCGGCGTGAAATTGAAGTATTGCGCTGGGTCTATTCAGGAAAAACCAACCCAGAAATTGCTGACATCTTGGATGTGAGTGTGAATACCATTAAAAATCATGTCCACAACGCGATTGCTAAACTAGGGGTTGAGAATAGGTTTCAAGCGGCCAACAAGGCCCAGGACATGGATTTGCTGACATAAATAGTGGCTAGCTATTTTAAGGTCACGACGGTAACGCATCCTTTCACTCTGCACTTAGTCGCTTGGTCATGTGCGTGGAATACATAGCATTGGCATAACCATATACCGCGCGCATTTATGCCTCACGCACCTCTATTTCTAGATTTTCTGCACGCCAGATCATGTGTTTCTTGAATGCTTCAATAGCACGGTAGAGGTCGGTGTCAAGTTGGACCTGGTACTTACTTAAGAAATCAACGCTTTTACCCTCAGGAATCAGCTTGGCAAGTTTCATCTGCTGTGCAATGTTGTAAGCTCTGTGGTTGATCTCATTATCTAGCAGATATTTTGATGTATATTTTTTCGTTTTTTCTACCGATTCAATTATCTTTTCCGGCGATGCCATGAGCACGTCAACTGTAGTGTCGTAATCTTGCAAATCCTTCTTTAAGCGACCATAAATTTTCGGGATTTTATCAAGGACTCGTGCGAGGTTTGCGGGCAGGGCCTGGATGTCAAGCCCCTTAAATTCTGCGAGTAATTCTTTACAGTAAATGAAGGTTTGCTCTTGCGCTTCAGAAATACTATTCGCATCTAAGCGCTGAGAAAGTGATAGGTCGAGGAGATCATTAATTTCTCGAATCATCATTTCTGGGCTTGTAGACATTGCTAACTTAGCCGCTTCAGCAATGCGCAATCTTTTTTGGCGCCAGATCGCCAAGATGATGCGCTCGACTAAGCTCGCAGCAATGGCATCTGCCGGTGGATAAACATCGGCAACACTTAAGCACAAGGCTTCAAATTCTTTGGCGTTTTCATGCGCGAGTAAAGGGCTGGCAGCAAAGATGCCGTGGGTGATCGCATTTTGACTCACTTTTAGTTTTCCTGTGGTAGAGGTCGGGCCAGTAGAACGTTTTGCGTTTTGACGATTTGCTTTGATTTGGGCTTTGCTGGGGCTTGCCATAGATGACTCCTTTAGTTGTTAGATGATGGCATCCATAAGATGGAGACAATCAAGGATATTTTAATAGTTATTTCAATAAAATCATTATCTTACTATAATTTATGTGATTATTTTGGGCGATTTAGAAAAAACAAAGCCAATCCTTTGGGATTGCAGGTTGCTATTAGCTTTTAGCGGTTTTTTTTAATTTTTAGGGCTTGTTTAAAATACACGCATCGATTCAAGATAATCGCTGACATATATATTTGATTTGACTATCCAAGCCGAGTCAATTTATTCTTGGCTTCCTTCGTGGTGCCAAATGCAAATGGCTGTAGTCCATTGCTAGCCATTACTGATTCAATATTGAAGAGAACGATTGATATGTCCAACATCGCTGAAGATTTAAAAGTCCAACCCGTCATTTTGTCTGGCGGATCAGGAACCAGGCTCTGGCCCATGTCGCGAGAAAAATATCCCAAGCAGTTGCTCCCTTTATTTGGCGAGGACTCCCTGTTGCAAGGCACGGTTCGCAGATTAGATGGCATCGCTGACTTAACATTGGCCCCAACCATGGTGGTCTGCAATGAAGAGTACCGCTTTGTGATTGCTGAGCAATTACGCTTAATGGGTAAAGAGGGCGTGATTGTTTTAGAGCCAACGGGCAGAAATACCGCCCCTGCGCTGACCTTAGCCGCGCTTGAGGCGGATGGTGTAAATGGGGATCCTGTGTTGTTAGTGATGCCTGCCGATCATATTATTCTGGATAATACCGCCTTTCAATCAGCCGTTTGCCAGGGCGCAAGTTTAGCGGCAGCGGGCATGATCGTTACCTTCGGTATTACCCCAGATTGCCCAGAAACTGGCTATGGATATATTCAAACGGGTAAGTCCTTGGCCCAATCAAGTGCTTTTGAGTTAACGCGTTTTGTGGAAAAGCCTAATCGCGAGACAGCGCAAACCTATGTGGATGACGGTAACTATTTATGGAATAGCGGCTTATTTATGGTGCGTGCCTCAGTGTGGTTATCTGCCATGGAAAATTGTCGACCAGATATTTTGGCCGCGTGTAAATCAGCCTGGCAAGGTGAACAATTAGATGGAAATTTCGTTCGCGTGGGTAAGGCTGAGTTTGCCGGTTGCCCTAGCGACTCGATTGACTATGCCGTGATGGAGCGTATCGCTGCGGGTCAAGCGAATTTACCCTCAGCAGCCGTGATTCCTCTGGCGGCGGGTTGGTCTGATGTGGGTGCATGGGATTCCTTATGGCAAGCGTTAGATAAAGATAATGCCGGCAATGCGGTGCAAGGTGATGTGTTATTAACCGACTGCAAAGATACATTAGCATTTTCTGCGAGCCGATTAGTGGCCTGCGTTGGGGTGAGTGATTTAGTCGTCGTAGAAACTGCAGATGCCCTGCTTGTTGCCCACAAGAGTAAAACGCAAGATGTGAAGAAAATTGTTGATCAGTTAAAACAGCAGGGCCGAGTAGAGGGATCCTTGCATCGTAAAGTCTATCGTCCGTGGGGTTGGTATGACAGCATTGATGCCGCAGATCGCTTTCAGGTCAAACGCATTATGGTCAAGCCCGGTGCCAAACTCTCATTGCAGCTGCACCATCATCGGGCCGAACATTGGATCGTCGTGAAAGGCACAGCCAAGGTCACGCGTGACGAAACCAGCTACATCGTCACAGAGAATGAATCCACCTATATTCCGCTTGGCATCAAGCACAGGCTAGAAAATACCGGAAAAATCCCGCTAGAAATCATCGAGGTGCAATCTGGCAGCTATTTAGGGGAAGACGATATTGAGCGTTTTGATGACTCCTATGGACGAGCATAAGGTCGATACCGATTTTAAAAAAATGATATGGAAACAAACCAAATGACACAGCAACTAAAAGGCATGATTCTTGCCGCTGGACAAGGCACGCGGGTGCGTCCACTGACCAAAGACATGCCTAAGCCCATGATTCCTATTTTAGGTAAGCCCGTGATGGAGTACCTAATCGAACATTTAGCGCGTCATGGCGTGCATGAAATCATGGTCAACGTCGCGCACTCTTACCGAAAAATTGAGCACTATTTTAGTAATGGTAGTCGCTGGGGTGTGGATATCGGCTACTCCTTCGAAGGCGTTTACGACCATGGCGAGATTAAGCCATCCCCTTTGGGTTCCGCTGGGGGCATGCGCCGCATTCAAGATTTTGGTGGGTTTTTTGACCAAACAACGATTGTATTGTGTGGTGACGCGTTGATTGACTTGGATATTGGCGCAGCGCTAAAAGAGCATAAAGCCAAAAAGGCCATGGTGAGTATTGTGACCATGGCGGTGCCTGAGAGCGAGGTCGTGAACTATGGCGTTGTGGAGACCGATGAGGAAGGGCGCGTGCTATCTTTTCAGGAAAAGCCTAAGCCAGAAGCAGCCCGCTCCAACTTAGCCAGCACAGGCATTTATTTCTTTGAGCCAGAAGCGATTGCGCTCATTCCACCTGGTGTGGTGTTTGATATTGGCAGTCAATTATTTCCATTGCTGGTCGAAAAAGGCCTGCCTTTTTACGCGCAAAATCGCAGTTATAACTGGATAGACATTGGCAGGATTTCTGACTACTGGGAAGTGTTACAACGCGTTTTACGCGGCGAAATTAGTTTTATGAAAATCCCAGGTAAGGAAGTCAAGCCTGGGGTTTGGGTGGGCTTAAATACCGCGGTCGATTGGGATAACGTCAAAATTGAAGGCCCAGTGTATATTGCCTCAGGCGCCCGTATTGATGCAGGTGCTGAGATCGTTGGCCCATGCTGGATTTCACATGGTTCGCATATTCGTAAAAATGCTAAAGTGATCCGGTCAGTATTGTTTGATTACACGCGCATTAGTGAAGGAGAGACTTTTTATGAAATGATTGTGTCGCCTAACTACTGCGTGGATCGCAGCGGAAGAACCTACTACATCGGCGATGATGACTGTATTTTGCGCTGGGGTGATGCGCGTTCATAATTGGCGCGATATCTTTTAGCGCAATCTAGCCAGGTTTTTGCGAAGATAGGACAGGTAACTAGTTAAAAATGTCATTTAATTGAAACAAAACTGTCAAATTCTTCAGATAAAATCATTAATCCTGTAATAAAGCCGATTTTGCTGTGCTGAAGGGCAATCTAATGACTAATCCATTGAGTAACAGACCATTAAGCAATAAACGATCAAATTTAAGCCAACGCGGTTTTACTTTGCTGGAGCTATTGGTGGTCATGGTCATTATCGGCCTGCTCGTTGGTTATGTTGGCCCTAAATATTTCGCGCAAATCGGCAAGTCGGAAGTGAAGGCTGCGCGAGCGCAAATCGACGCCTTAGAAAAATCCTTAGACCAGTATCGTTTAGATACCGGTCACTATCCTGCTACCGAGCAAGGCTTGGCGGCGCTGATGGTGAAGCCAGCTAGCGAAGCACGTTGGTCAGGTCCTTATCTTAAGAAAAATGTGCCAGCAGACCCTTGGGGCAACCCTTACCAATACAAATCCCCTGGCGAACACGGCGAATACGATTTATCTTCATTGGGTAAAGACGGTCAACCCGGCGGGGTAGATGAGATGGCGGACATTGTCAGCTGGTAGTTATGCTTTATGACCTCAGTGTATTACGCGGCAAAGAATATTCATCGCTACGACTAGATGCCGTCAGCGAGCAGATGGCTATTGGCAGTGCCAAGTCTTTAGGTTACACCGTATTTTCTGCTAAACCAGCGGGCAGTGGATGGCAAAAGCACTTCACCAAGCGTGAACGCTTCCCGATCATGCTGTTTAGTCAAGAAATGCTGGCTTTGTTAGAGGCTGGACTCAACTTGATGGAAGCCATTGAAGCGCTAGCGGAAAAAGAAACGCGTCCCGAAGTCAGGCAAACCCTCCAAGGCGTGCTCAGGCTGTTAAGTGAAGGTCAGCCATTATCCACCGCCATGCAGTCTTTTCCACAAGCGTTTCCGCCGTTGTATGTGGCAGCCTTGAGAGCGAGTGAAAAAACAGGCGGAATGGCTGATTCTCTCAAGCGTTATATCGCTTATCAAAGTCAAATCGATCAGGTGAAAAAGAAAGTCATCTCAGCCTCCATTTATCCTGCCATGTTGCTCTCGGTCGGCAGCTTGGTGGTACTGTTTTTAGTGGCGTATGTCGTGCCTAAATTTGCGCATATTTACGAAGACATGGGCAGTGACCTGCCATTTTTATCCCAAGTATTGCTGTCACTAGGCACGTTTATTGAGCAACATGGCTTTAGCTTGATGATGTCCTTGCTAGGCTTAATAGCTGCAGCCGCCTATTTATTCAGTCTCAAATCGGTGCGTACCAAGTTAATGGAGATGGTATGGCAAATTCCAGCCATTGGTGAGCGTATGAAAATCTACCAGCTTTCACGTTTCTATCGCTCCCTGGGCATGCTGCTGATTGCCGGTATTCCGATTCTTAATGCGCTCAAGATGGTTTCAGGTCTGCTCGCCCCCGCATTAAGAGTGCGCATGCTGGCGGCTTCCGAACAAATTCGTCAAGGCCAAGCCATTTCCATGGCCATGGAGCTCAATGATCTTTCAACGCCTGTTGCGCTGCGAATGCTGAGGGTAGGAGAGCGAAGCGGCATGATGGGCGAAATGATGGAGCGTATTTCTAGTTTTTATGATGAAGAAACCGCGCGTTGGATTGATTGGTTTACCAAATTATTTGAGCCCTTGCTGATGCTATTCATTGGCTTTGTGATTGGGTTTGTGGTGCTCATGCTGTATATGCCCATTTTTGATTTGGCGGGAAGCATCCAATGAACCAGCCGATCATCCACCAAGCAGCGCCTAAGCTTATTAGCGCGGAGGCGATTCAACAGGCAAAACAAATTGCCCAGCAATCTCGTCGCCGTTTGATTGAGGTCTTAGCAGACCAAAGCGAGCTCTCGCAAGAAGCATTTCTTGCGGCATTAGGGGCGGCGTTTCAGTACGTGACCCTTGATAACAAAGCCTTACATGAACTTAGCACGGATTTTGATGTGTTAGCGTTTGCTGAAGCCTATCAGCATGAATGTATTCCGCTTAGAAACCAGCAAGGCGAGTTGTTGGTGGCCATCGCCGACCCATTTGCGGAAGGCCTTGCTAATTGGCTCATGGAAAAGGTGCGCGAGCCATTTATGCTGCGCTTATCGCATTATGCTGACGTGTCTGCTTACTTATCGCGTTTTGAAGAAACGCTGAAAGCCATGGACAAAGTCATGGCAGGTGAGGAGGAATCAGGCCAGTCAGCCCTGCATCAAATTGAAGGGGTGGAGCAACTATCCTTAAGTAGTATTTCAGCGGATACCAGCCCGGTGATTCGCTTGGTGAATTCCACCTTGTACGATGCCATGAAAATTGGTGCGAGTGATATTCACCTAGAAACGACAGGTTTAGGCTTAGCGCTTAAATATCGAATCGACGGCGTGCTAGATACCGTCGGTGCAATTCAAGGCGCCGAAATGGCCGAGCAAGTGATTTCGCGGATTAAAGTGATGGCGGAACTTGATATTGCGGAACGCAGAATCCCGCAAGATGGACGTTTTAAAGTCAATATCCAAAATCGCGAAGTGGATTTGCGGGTGTCGATTATGCCGAGCGTTTATGGCGAAGATGCTGTCTTACGTATTTTGGATCGCAAGGCCTTGACCGAGCAATCGAAGGGCTTGACGCTCGAACACATTGGGATAGATGAACTTACCCGCAATCAATTCCGCGCGCTAGCACAAGAGCCTTATGGCATGGTGCTCGTCACAGGCCCGACCGGTAGCGGTAAAACCACCACCTTGTATGCGGCGATTTCAGAGGTTAATACGGGCAAAGACAAAATTATCACGATTGAAGATCCAGTTGAATACAATTTATCTGGCGTGCTGCAAATTCCTGTGAATGAGAAAAAAGGCCTCACCTTCGCGCGTGGTCTGCGTTCTATTTTGCGTCACGACCCTGATAAAATCATGGTGGGTGAAATTCGCGATTCAGAAACCGCGCAAATTGCCGTGCAAGCGGCGCTCACCGGTCACTTGGTTTTTACGACCGTCCACGCTAATAATGTGTTTGATGTGATTGGCCGCTTTATTAATATGGAAGTCGATACCTATAGCTTTGTCTCTGCACTCAATGGGATTTTAGCGCAGCGACTGGTGCGCTTAAACTGCACCCATTGTGCGGTGAGCTACCAGCCATCGGAGGAGCTGTTAGCAAAATCCGCAGTGAGTCAAGAAGCTGCAGCAGGCATGACTTTCTTAAAAGGCCAAGGCTGTGGTCAATGCCGCGGGACCGGTTATAAGGGGCGTATGGCGGTGGCTGAGTTACTCATTTTAGATGACGAAATTCGCGAAATGATCGTGGCCCGTGACCCGATTCGGCAGCTCAAAGAAACCGCCCGCCGCAAAGGCTTGCGATTACTGCGTGAAACCGCGGTGGAAGCTGTCGCGAGTGGCAAGACAACTTTAGAAGAGATTAACCGTGTCACTTTTATTGCGCTTTAAAAATCAGTTATTGACGCAGCAAGTTGCGAGCCTAGGCGCAGATGCTGTGGCCTTGCTGCGCCTAGAAAATGGCATGGTTAAACGGCTGCTCGATAAAACGCTTGCGCCAAATGCTCTCAATCATCAGGTTGCTCATGAGGTGCAGCCTTGGGCAAGCGCGATCATTGGCTTAGAAAACTTGCTATCAAATGCAAACGCTCACACAGAAAGCAAGCCGTCAGCGAATGGTTTGCCATTAACGCTGGTGTTATCTAATCAATTCGTCCGTTACCAAATTATTCCGGCCATGCCAGCCTTCAGTCCGGCTGACAAAGTGATGGCCGTTGCTACCCACTGTTTTAGAGAGAGCTATGGCGACAGCGTGGACAATTGGACAATACGCGTGAGTCCAATCCCGCATGGGGAAAGCCTTTTGATCAGTGCCATTGATACTGAACTTGTGACGGCCATCGAAGCGCTCTGCCAAAAATATCAGTGCAAGCTAAGCTCATTGCAGCCCTATTTAATGAGCGGCTTTAATAGCATGCGTCGTCAGATAGGCGCTGGCGTGAGTGCTTTGGTGCAGGTGGAAGCTGGACGTTTAACGATTGCCTTAATGCGGGATGGCCACTGGCAAAATATCACGGCGATAAAAACGCTTAAAGATTGGTCGGGGGATTTAGCCGCGCTTATTTCACGCGAGATACTTTTATCTGGCCTGCAAACAACTGGCTTGCAGAATACGCAGGCAAATATCTATTTTTCAGCGCTACCCTCACTTCAGGATGAAAAAATTAAGCAAGTCTTTAAGCAAAACAATCCCGCTTGGCAAGTGCTACCCGCCAATCACAAGGCCATTGTTGGTTATGTGCCTAGCCAAGATCAGCCCTATGCCATGGCATTAAGTGCGGTGTTTTAATCATGCGCGCCATCCATCTCGATTTCGCCTCAAGTCGTAAGCCATCCATGTTGGGGCTTCTGATGTTTACAGTCGCACTCCTTGCGCTCATGATGGTTTGGCAGCGTCATACCCATATCAATCAAGCGTTGTTAACGCTAGACCAATCGATTCTAGAGTTAAAAGAACGTAAAGGCCTTAAACCAGCCGAGCCGGAGCTGCAAGCAAAATCATCGGTGGATTTGCTCGCTAACATTGAAGAAGCTAAAAAACTTGCGAGTTTTTTAATGATTCCATGGGGCGATGTGTTGAGTGCCCTTGAAACTTCAGCTTTAGATGACTTAGCGCTACTTGCGATAGAGCCTGACGCAAAAAAGCGCCAACTCAAAATCACTGCCGAAGCGAAGAATAAAGACATCATGTTTAACTACCTAGAAAAGCTTGAAGTGAGTAGCGAGCTTGCCAACGTTTATCTACTCAAGCATGAAATTGTCGAGGATGTCGATCAGCATCCCATCCGCTTTGTCGCCGTGGCCACTTGGAAAGACAAGTGATGAGCAAGCCCAATATGAATAACCTCAAGATGAATGCGCTTGATATCAACGCAGTTAATATGAAGAGCCTACTGCGCTATCTAGAAGTGTTACGCCATCAGCTTGGGCTGCTCGGTACGCTTGGACTACTAGGCTTGGTGATCTGTTTGGTGATGGGGCTCACTTCATTGTTGCCAGGGGAGCAGGCGTTGCAACAAAAAACTCAGGCGCTCGCTTGGTTAAGTCAGCAACCTTCGCAGTCTGCCCTAGCGCAAGTACAATTGCCTAAGCTTAATGATGAAGAAGCCCTGAAAAAGTTTTATGCGCAGTTTCCGCCGGTGGGCGAAGTGTCTAAAGTCTTAGCCCAGATTCATGAGTTAGCCCAAGCCAAAGGCATTAGCCTCGTGGTGGGTGAATATAAGCTCGCCCCCGATGCGAATAATCCGCGCCTCATGCGTTATGAGATTATTTTTCCGGTGCAGGGCAGTTATAAAAACCTCAAAGCATTTATTGCGAGCGCAAGTGAGCAATTTCCGACACTAGGCTTAGCTGAGGTCAATATCAAGCGTGAGACGGTCAAAGATACTGCGGTGCAAATTAAACTTAGTTATGCATTACTCTTGAGGCGTGAACCATGATGAGTCAGAAGCAAAGATGGATGATGCTTGGCGGTTTGCTTGCCTTAACCTTGCTCGCTATTTATCTGGTTCAAGAGCCAGCAGAAGAAATTGTGTCGCAAGAAAGCGCATTAAAAGAGAGCTCGCCAACAAAAACCTTGCTAGCGCAGCGGCCTGAACCCGGTGCTTTGACCAACAATGCACCGTCTCAATCCGCTATGAAAGTGGCTGAAGAGGCGATTTCAGTGTTGCCGGACCTCACGCAAAAGCATCTGTTTGTGGAGGATAAAGCTAAAAAAACGCAGGATTTATTTAAGGGCCACGCGTGGTATGTGCCACCACCGCCACCCAAGCCTGTGCCGGTGAAAGTAGAGCCGCCACCGCCACCCGCAGCGCCGCCAGTGCCATTTTTCTACATGGGCAAATTAGAGCAGGCCCCGCAAGCGACGCAAGTATTTTTAACGGCTAATAATAAAGTGATGTCAGTGACTGTGGGTAAAAATGTGGATACGCTCTGGCGCTTAGATAAAGAAGACGCCAATACGCTGACCTTTACTTACTTGCCTTTAGGGTTGACCAAAGCATTGTCAAAAGCCGTGCGTCCACCCGCAGGGGCAAAAGCAGCAGAACCCAATAATTCGGATGGGACAATGTAATGTTCCATTTTAAGTCTTTGCAGTATAAGTTTATGCAATATCAGATAATTTAATATCAGTGAATAAAGTAAAAGTGCAACCACAGAAGGAAATTTGCATGATGTTTAGCTTTCAACGCAGTCCATCATTTCAGCGCGTAGTTGCGCTTTGTCTCATCACATCGCTACTCAGTAGCTGTGCGTTTGCCCCATGGGAAAAATCAGCGGTCAATGGTAAAACGCCAGAAGAGCGCACGAGCAGTGCTCAAAAGCAAGCCAGTGAAAAACCGGAAGCTGCGATTCCACGTAAAGATTTATTAGTGACGCAAGATCAAGCGATTACGGAACTTCTCACTGAAGCTGAAAAAGCCCGCAGTAACAGTCAGCTCGCCGAAGCCAGTGCCTTGTATAAGCGAGTGATTGCTTTAGCGCCCAATAATGTACGGGCTATTTCTGGCAAAGCCAGTATTGAGCGTGAGCAAAAGCAGCAAGTACGGATTGAAGAAGCGCGTAAGCTCAATACCACTAAAAATAGTGATGCCGCGCTCGCCATTTTACGCGGGGTGCTGATGGAGACCCCTGAACATAAAGAAGCATTGGCACTACAAACTGAAATTCGCAGCCAAAAGCCATTAGCCCGTACAGAGCCACCAAAGCTTAAACCCCCATTTCAAAAGCCAGTGACGCTAGAGTTTAGAGATGTGAGCGTTAAGATGATGTTCGAGGCGTTATCACGCGCAACCGGCATTAACTTTATTTTAGATAAAGATATTAAAAGTGAAACCAAGGCCACTGCGTTTATTAAAAATGCCCCAATAGAGGAGGCCATCGAAATGGTGCTTGCTACGAATGGCTTAGATAAAAAAGCCCTGACCGAAAACAGTGCGCTTGTGTTTCCTAATACCGCACAAAAAAATAAAGACTATAAAGAGCTCATGATCCGTAGCTTTTATCTCACCAACGCTTCTGCCAAACAAGTGGCAAGCACGATTAAAACTGTCTTAAAGTCTAAAGATGTGGTGGTTGATGAAAGACTGAATATGATCGTGATGCGCGACACCCCTGAGGTGATTCGTATTGCTGAGAAATTAGTCGCATCGAATGATCTAGCAGACCCAGAAGTGATGTTGGAGATCGAAGTGTTAGAGGTGAGTCGAAGCCGTTTACAAGAGTTGGGGATTAATTATCCTTCACAAATCGCAGTGAATAATCTTACTAATATTGCTACCAGCACTACGACTGCAGTGGCTACCACAGCTACTAGTGTGCTAACTGCCCAGCCATTAACCATTCAAAGCTTACAAAACCTAACTGCTGGATCACTAGGCGTATCACCTAACCCATCACTCAACTTCAAAAAAACCACAGGTGATGTCAATTTAATCTCCAATCCCCGCATTCGTGTGCGTAATAATGAGAAAGCCAAAGTCATGGTAGGTGACAAAGTGCCAATTATTACCACCACATCCACGGCTAATGTGGGTATTTCTGAAAGTATCACTTATTTAGATGTCGGTCTCAAGTTGGATGTTCAGCCACGCATTACCTTGGATGATTTTGTGAATATTAAAATAGAGCTAGAGGTCAGCTCGCTAGGGGATAAAACAGTCACTAAAAACGGGGCGAGCGTTTATAGCATAGGCACACGTAACGCCAGCACCCAACTTCGCCTAAAAGATGGAGAAACGCAAGTGCTGGCTGGACTTATTTTAGATGGTGAGCGCAAAAGTGGGAGCAAATTGCCAGGGTTAGGCGATATTCCTGTTCTCGGTCGCTTGTTTGCAAACCAAGAGGATAAGAAGTCCAAAACAGAAATTGTACTTGCGATTACCCCACGTATCTTGGGCAATATTAGTCGTCCTAATGCAGAAATCTCCGAGTATTGGTCAGGCACCGATGTGTTGATTAATGATAGACCACAGATTAGTATGCCAATGAGCAGTGGCTTAAAATTGGTGCGTGAATTGCAAGTGGCTGAACCAGCGACTGCAGAGTCAGTTGTCTCACAAGAGCCTGTCGTAGAGCCATTACCAATCCCCACCCCTCCAACTTCGCCCCCAGTAACTCAAGATCTGAAGGTGGTCGTTCCCACTGAACCAAAGGCGCCACCACCTATTGATGATGCATCGCCAGCACAATAAATGAAAAATAGTGGGTTTACCTTAATTGAGCTTGTAGTCACGGTGATGATCGTGGCTATTTTGGCAGCAGGCGCCTTGCCAATCGCGCAGTTAACCATACAGCGAAACAAAGAAACGGAGCTCAAGCAGGCACTGCGGCAAATCAGAGAGGCAATCGATTTATATAAAAAAGCTGTGGATGAAGGCTTAGTTAAAAAAACACTTGACCAAACGGGTTATCCGCCAAATTTAGAAGTGTTGGAGCAAGGTGTAATCAACCAAAAAGATACGAAAGGGAAGCTGATTAAGTTTATTCGCAAAATACCAAGAGACCCCATGAATAATGACGCCGACTTAAAACCAGCAGAAACATGGGCCAAGCGAAGCTATGCCAGCGATGTTAACGCACCGGCAGAAGGGGTGGATGTCTACGATGTGTATTCCCGTAGTCCCAAGAAAGCCATTGATGGCACGATCTATAACACTTGGTGAGCCTATGAAAGCAATTAATAAGTTACCGATCAAATGCAAGGGTTTGTCTCAATCTCAGCGGTTATCTTACTCATCCAAGAAAACAAGCCGTGGCTTTACGCTGATTGAGTTGATGGTGGTGATGACCGTCATCGCCTTATTGATTGCAATTGCCGTGCCACGCTATTTTCATAGTGTAGAACAAGCCAAAGAAGCCACATTGAAGCAGTCACTCAGCGTCATGCGGGTGGCGATCGATAAATTTTATGGGGATAACGACCGTTATCCGTCATCCATTCAAGAGCTAGTCGCTAAAAAGTATATCCGTGCGGTGCCGATAGATCCCATGACAGAAAGTACTGAAACTTGGGTGACGCTATCTCCAAGTTTGGATATTACTGGTTCTGTATTTGATATTAAAAGTGGCGCAACAGGCAACGCTAAAGATGGGACAGCTTATGCTGAATGGTGATGAACATCATGCGAGCTCAACTCGGTAGCAACTTTCAGCATGGCTTCACTTATATTGGCCTGCTTTTATTTATCGCCATCACTGGCGTAGGCTTATCAGTGGCAGGCATGAGCTGGCAATATCAAGTGCGCGCTGAAAAAGAAAAACAGCTGCTGTTTGTGGGTGCGGAATTTAGGAATGCCATTAATAGTTACTATGCTAGCTCGCCAGATGCCGCCAAAGTTTATCCTGCTAGCCTCAATGATTTGTTGCTTGATAAGCGCTTGCCCAATATTAAACGGCATTTGCGCAAAATATACCTAGACCCCATGACAGGCAAAGCAGATTGGGGTGTAGTTAAGCAGCAGGGGCGTATTGTTGGCATTTACAGCCGCTCGAGCTTAATGCCATATAAGCAGAAAGGCTTTAGTGCGGCAGATGCAAATTTTGCGAGCTCTCGTCGTTATAACGATTGGAGTTTTGTAGGCGCTGGCATTGAAACTACTTTACAAGGTTTAAAGCTGTCACTAACCACCAATGCTAGCAAAAATAAGTTGGATGCTGCGGCACTAGAATCTATCCAACAGCCCTTAAATAACAACAGTAATCAAGATAAAGCTATTTCTACGAAACCAAATGATCCCGCTTCAAATTCCGAAAGTAAAGTTGATGATGAGCCAATTCTGTATATGCAGGATGGTGTCATCACGCTTAACCCAAAACTGTCCAATCAAAAGTGATCGGCAAAGTGATGAACAAATCTGATTGCAGTCTTGAAATTATCAGAATGAAAATACAAAGGTTTTCGATAAACGGCAGATGAGATTGCTCAATTAGCTTCGCTCCGCAACAAACTATCGTTTAAAACTCATATTAATAGATTGGGGAGCGAAGTTTCTAATAATTAACTTCTAATTAAAAGCAGCGTTACTTTGCTTTATTGCTGGCAATGATAGCCTCCACCAATTCTTGAGGTATTTGAGTTTGTTGGCCATTATTTAAATAAATAGTTGGGGTGCCGAATACGCCAATTTTTTCAGCAAGCGCTTCATTAGCTGAAAGTGGATTGTCACAAACTGCTTTTTCAGGGGCAACGTTCTTTACCATAAAATTGTTCCAAGCTTCAGCTTTATCTTTCGAACACCAAATGGATTCAGATTTTGAAGCGGCATCAGGGTGCAGGTCTTTCAGGGGATATAGGAAAATATAAGCGGTGTAGTCGGTAACACCAGTTTTAGCTAGGCCAGTTTCAAGTGTTTTGCAGAAAGGGCAATCGGGATCGCTAAATACCGCAAATTTATAGGCGCCAGACCCTTTTTTAACTTCAATAGCATTTTGTAACGGCAACTCATTAAATTTAATAGTCGTGAGTTGTTTTAAACTTTCTTCCGTTAAATTCCTTTTGCTTGCAGTTTCAATTACTGTACCGTTGACGATGACATGGGAAAAATTTTTGTCTGTATAAATCAAATTTCCCTGAGTAAAAACCTCGTACATGCCAGCAATCGGTGAAGGTTTGATACTTTTAGCCTTAATCGGGGGGGTTTCACTTTCAAGTTTTGATTTAATTGCTGCCAAATCTTCAATTGCGCCAGCGTGTACTAATGAATTAGCGCCAGCGAGCAGCAAAATAAACAGCCCTGAAAAAGGAAGCTTGAGGTTAAAGATTTTATCTGATGACATAATGATAATTATTTTCCTTGAGAATTAATAAACAAATTAGAAAAAATATTAAAAAATAAATAATTTTAAATAATTATACGTACACAAAATGTCAAAATTGTGACGCAGCTAATTCTTGCAGGGAAGTCAAGATTGTTATCATCTTGATATGCTACAGGTCTTACTTAGTAGGTATTTTGGCACATAAAAAGCAACCATTTTGATGGTGCAATGACTCTTTTTAATAGTCCTAAAGCACTAGGAGCCTCAGTAACAATTTTAATAATTAGGATATAAACTGCGCATAAAAATTAAAGAATCACTTAATTAGTTTTAATTAATTTGTTTTCTATTATTTTCTAGAAAAGTTACACCCCAAAAAATACATATAGATCTAAATCACTAGATTTGGATAATATAAGTTTAACAAAGTTCGAGTAACATCTTTTGGGTGTAGAAGTGGAAGTAGAAGTAGAAGTAGAAGTTGTTGTTTAGGTTTTTATTGTTAAATTAAGGAGTAATTTATGAAATTTAAATTTAAGTCTGTTATTGCGGCAGCTGTTCTATCAGTCGCTGCGACCTCAGCTAACGCAGCAATCACTGGTGGTGGTAACTCTGAGTTGGTATTCAGCGCTTGGGATTCAGTTGCTGGTGTTGGTTATACGTTCGACTTGGACTGGACCAAAGCGTTAAATGATATGGTTGGAATTGATCAAACTACAGCAAACAACGCAACTTTGACCGCTAATGCGAAGGTAAGTGCATCAATGATTGACGCTAACGGCGTAATTTATGACGGTGCTTTGACTGGCTTGCCGTTCACCAATGCTGCCAATGTTCAGTGGAACCTAGGTGCTTTTGACAGTGGTTCTGGTCGAACACGCTTGCTGATGACTCAAGGCGATTCTGGCTTAACATTTGCATCAACAAATGACCAAGTTAAAACAGCAGCTACCCTTTTCGGTTCATATGCGCCAGCATCTAATGGTTTTATTCTGTCAGCAGCAGACGATACTTATGCTGTTACGAGTAACACTAACGGTATTGCTTACGCGGGTAATTTTGGTACAGGTTGGAATGGTAACACTGTTGATACTACTAATGTTTTAGGTGGATCTTCAAACATGTATCTTCTTGCGCCGACAACGCTATCTGCAAGTGCTGCCCAAGCAATCAATATGCAACTTTTGTCGTTTGATGGTAATGCTATCGTAGCAAGAACATATATGGATGAAAATGATGTATGGCGTCTCAATATTTCGTCAGTTGCGGCAGTTCCAGAGGCTGAAACTAACGCCATGATGTTGGCTGGTCTAGGTTTAATAGGTTTCATTGCTCGTCGCCGTCGTAAGGCTTTTTAAGTTATAAGATTTGTGATTACTTTCTGCTCAATAATCTAATTTTAAAGGATTAAGGGCGAGTTGATTTAATGTGTCACCTTGATGTTTTTTTAATATATACATTTTGAGGAATAAATTATGAAATATACAAAAATTGCAGTCGCATGTGGTTTAGCTCTAGCAGCAATGTCAGCACAAGCTGATTCTGTATCAGTTCCAGCTGGTACTAAAGTGATTTTTTTGTCAGGCGCTTCTGCACCTGATAGCTTTTTAGCTGATATCGCATCAAGCATGATGACGAATGTTACTGCTATCAGAAGTAATGATGCAGGTATTCTACATCGTGCTTACCTTGGTAAAGCAGCCGATGGTATCCCTGGCGTATCAGTTGGTACAGACATTCTGTTCATTAAGCGTTCTAAAGGTGGTTCTGTGTATGGTGTGGATCCAATTGCTCGCGCACAACGTATTGAAACTTTAGATTTAAATAACTGTGTTGCTGGTTCTGCGCCATGGACTTGGTCATGTGGCACTAAAGGCATTGACCCAGGCGTTACTGGTCACGAGACGGTAGCTAACACTGGTTTAGTTGCAGACTTTGGTGTTTCTGATGTTGAGCCAGCGTTATTTCAAGAGCCGTACAATACTGAAAATGATCAACCAGCTTTATCGGCAGCTGAGTTAGGTGTTTTAACTAACGCTCCAGTGAACCAAATTATGATGGGTATTGTAGCTACTAACGCGGTTTCTGCTTCTACAAGTATTAGCCGTGCGCAATATGGTGCTATGTTGGCTGGTAGACTTGATACATGGCAACAAGTAGACGGTTCAACAGATCCGGTTGTAGTTTGCCGCCGTGTAAATGGTTCTGGTACGCAAACTTCATACAACTGGTTCTTCTCAGGTTTCCCATGCAACTCAGCATCAGGCGGTTTCGCAGGTACGCCACCAGCTAATGCAAGCGATAGCTTCGGTTTCGATGGAGAGCATGCAGGTACATCAGCAGATCCGTTCATTATTGATCCAACTGCTGGTAGGACGATCATTGAGAACTCAGGTTCAGGTGATGTACGCAATTGCTTGAAAGCTGCTCAAAATGGTACAGATTTTACTACAACTGGTGCATTTGGCAATAAATACAAAGTGTTGTTCTCAGGAGTTGGCGGTCCATCAAAAGCGATCGGTGTCTTATCACTAGACAGCTACAATAATGCAAATGCAGACGGTAAATATAGTTTCCGTCATTTGGATGGTGCGGGTACGTTTAATGGCGCAGACCAATCTTCATCTGTAGGCGCTACAGGTATTGCGCCATCGAAACAAAATTTATTGAATGGTAAATATGACTTTGTAGTAGAGCTTTCAGTGCAGGCACGTTCTGGTCAGGTGACAAACGTTCATGGTGATGTTGTTGCACCTATGACCGCAGATGCTGTAAAAAACAGCTTTTATGCTGAATTTGTGAAACGTGCTGGTTCTACTAAGTACACAGGTAATGATGGTGCTACTTCTGTTACTGTTCCTAATGCTTATGCTTCATTGCCGCAGTACACTAGCCATGCAACTAAAGGAGACTACGTGACTAAATACTCACGCGATGGTAACACTTGCTCACCGTTAGTATATAAACCAGCTCTTTAATTTTGAGTTAATTATGTGTGAAAGCATGTAATTGAATAACAGCCCTCCCCTGAAATTAGGGGGGAGGGCTTTTTGTATTTTCAAACATAAAGTTTGTTTGACGAGAAATTTTTGATGCTCTTAATAAGAAGGCCATTTAAAATGATTGCACTTTGCTAAAATAGAGTTCAATTTAATTTTTTGATTAAAAATTTGTCGTGAGGCATTCTAAGCGTTGTTGTTGAATTAAAGGATTTTAAGTATATGAATAACGTTATTTGCCGTCTAGTTTTTAACAAGTCGCGCGGCTTATGGATGGCTGTATATGAGCATATTCGTGGTGAGCAATCAAGCAAAAATGACTCGGCTAAAAGCAGTACGAAGGACAAAAAACAAACTTCAGACTTTATCCGAGCATGTTTAATAATTATTCTTATGGGGTTTGGTGCACTGGGGTTGATAGGTGCAGCTTTTGCCGAATTACCTGTAGGAACTATTCCAACAGGTTTAAATGTAGTTGAAGGAAATATTACGCTACATACCCCAGTCATTAATCCTGAGCAAATAAATGGACAATTGCTTAAAATTGACCAGTCCAGCCTTAAAGGTATTTTAGAGGGTAATAATTTTAATATTGGACAAGACAGTGCAGTCAAAATTAATCATACATACAATGGCCAGGGTTCGGCCACACTGATTCGTATTAACGGGCCAAAAACTATTATTGAGGGAGCGCTAAGCTCCCCGAATGGATCAATTTATTTAATTAATCAAAATGGTATTTTATTTGCAAATGGTGCACGTGTAGCAGATGTGAATGGTTTGGTGGCTTCGGCACTAAATCTTACCAATAGTGACTTTCTAAGTAATTTAGGCCATCTTAATGCGTATTTTGATGGCGGAAGAGCAGCATATGTATGGGGAGGTGATTCAGCTGGTTTTCAAGAAGTGCTTGTGCAAGTTGAGCCTGATGCACACATTAAAGCTGCCCTAGGAAGTAATGTAATGCTATTTGCACCTAAGGTAATTAACCAAGGCAGCATACAAAGCACTGAAGGTCAAATTGTAATGGCTGCAGGTGAAAAAGTTTATTTGTCTGTTGCGCCAGATGTAAATGGCGGTTCTGCTGTAGGAGTTTACAACTATACGAAAGATTCACCTTATAGAGGTTTGGCAGGTGTATTGGTCGAGGTGGATTCTCCCGATTATAACAAAAAAGATTTAAACGGTAATGACGCTCTTGATCTAAACGGTAAGCCAGTAAAGCTGACTGGAGAGGTAGTGAACGATACCATGGGTCGTATTCTTGCACAGCGTGGTAATGTGACCATGGCCTCATTTTTAGTGAACCAGGACGGTCGTGTAACCGCAACTTCATCAGCCAGTCAAAAGGGTTCAATTAGATTATTAGCGCGCGATACAACTGATACAGCTTCAGTTGGTTTAGCATCTATCGAGCCTAGTGGCAATGAGCCTGTCGTAGATTTTCAAACTAGACTCAATCAAAATATTACCAAAAATACAATTATTGCAGGTAGTCGAACAGGTAAGTTGAATGTTGGTACGAATAGTATAACGACGGTTCTCGCTGAAGATAGTGCTGTCTTGCCTAAGGCAAATGAAATTTTTGCTAGTCAGCAAGTAGGTGAACCTGTTGTTAAACTAGGAGAGGTATCTTATCTTGAAAGCGTCATGAAATCGCTCAATGTTAAGGGCTCTACGCTGACTGATAGCCAAGTATTTAATGCGCCAACAATAGAAGCTGTGGGTCGCCAAGTAATAATTGGTGATAAAGCTCAGATTGTTGCTCCAGGTGGCTTTATCAACATTTCAGCGCAACAATTAGGTCAAGGCTTTAATGTAGGCAATCAAAATATACCAATAAACACTAAAGACACAGAGTCTCGATTGTTTATCGGAAATAACACGGTAATTGATGCAGCTGGTTTAAAAAATGTTGCGGTGGATATGGAGCGTAATTTTGTTGAAAGATTACTGACCTTGACAGACTTGAAAAATAACCCGTTAAATAGAGATGGTTTTTTATATAGAAAAGAAGTTTGGTTTGATATTCGAGATACGCCGGATTCTTACGTAGCTGATTTAGCTGGTTTTGTTAAAGAGGTGCCGCGGTCACTCGGTGAAAAACTAGCAACAGCTGGTGATATTAAATTAGGGTCAGAGGGCGATTTAATTCAAAGCGGTAGTTCTATATTAGATGTTTCTGGGGGCGCGCTCAAGTTTAATGCCGGACTTAATAAAGAAAGCTGGGTTGTAGCACAAAATGGTAAGGTTTACGCATTGGGAGATGCCCCAGCAGACACCTTGTTTACTCAGTTCTTAGGCGGAACAAATACAAGGAATTTGTTTGAAGCTGGCTATAGTGAGGGTAAGGCAGCTGGCACGGCAATGATTGATGCTTATGATATGGCTTTAGATGGTCAAATATATGGTGGAGTAAATTACGGTGTATATCAGCGCGAATCTAAAAATATGGGTGGCAAATTAGAAATCAATGTTATGACGCCAGCGGGTTCTATTGGCCATGATGTCTATGTAGCGAACACAACGCCACTCAACGCTAACTTTAGTGCTACAGATGCACTACCAGAATCACGTACCAATAGAGTAGAAGTTGATGCGAATATGCTTAGCAGAAGCGGTTTCGAAGATGTTTCTGTCAACACCACAGCTAATGTTAAGGTTAATGCTTCTATTAGAATGATGGATGGAGCTAATTTATCATTGTCGGGTAGCGATATTGAGGTAAATCAAAATTTTGTTGCTAGAGGCGGCAGTATTTCATTGAAAAGCGCCGTTAATGACTTGTCTGAGCTCTTAGATGAAACCAATGTCAAAGTGGCGGACGGCGTTATTCTAGATGTGTCTGGTAACTGGGTAAATGATAGGTTAAGCGTTGCTAATGGACGTGTAATCATTAATGGCGGTAAAGTTTTAATCAGTTCTGGAGATGAAGTCAGGCTTGGTTCTGGTAGCTTGGTTGATGTTTCTGGTGGTGGTTGGTTGCAAGGAACTAATAAGCTCATTAATGGAGATGCAGGAAGTATCAATATAGCGAGTCAAAGTGAACAGGGTGGTCAAGATAATCCTTATACCTATATTGCGCCTAATTTGAAGGGTGAGTTACGTGGTTTTGCCTTAGGTACGGGTGGCGAACTATCGATTACTTCACCATTTGTTACTATTGGAAATACCGGTTTTAGGGATGAACGAGAGTTTTTAGCAACGCCAGAATTTTTTCAAAGTAGCGGGTTTGCAAGCTTTCATTTAACTGGGCGCGATGGCCTTTTAGTAAAAAGTAATACTAATGTTAATGTGATTGCAAAGAATTATGTTTTAGACAGCGGTTATCAGAATGAGAAAACAGGTGGTCATGTAAATGATTTTGCGTCACCAACTGTTTTGCCGGATTATTTGCGAACTTCTACCAGCCTTGCTTTATCTACTTTAGCTACTGACAATGCATTGCCAGCAGATGCTTTTTTAGCAAGTGGTGTTGCTAGAGGTAGCATTGTTGTAGAAACTAAAGCCTCTTTAAAAGTAGACGCTAATGGTTTAAGAACCAATTCAATCGGCGAAAAAGTGTCACCTACTATTGCTTTATCCGCTTGGGATAATCAAATAGTTATTGATGGAACATTACAAGCGCCTGCTGGTGACATTAGTTTAACCATGAATGGTGATGTAACATTGGAAAGTGACCCTGGCTATAACGCGGCCCAAGCAATTTGGTTGGGGGTTAATGCAAAATTATTGGCAGTAGGTTATACACGCAATACTCCAACAGGAAGCATATTAAGAGCTGGTGACGTATACGGAGGCGGCAACATTGCGCTGGATGCAAAAAAAGGTTACGTCGTTGCTAAAAAAGGTTCCATGATAGATGTTTCTGGTTCATCAGCCATATTTGATGTGAGAAACAATCAGGGCTTCACTCCGACCAACGTATCGAGTAATGGCGGTGATGTCTCTATTAATGCCCGTGAAGGCATACTTCTAGATTCTTCATTTAAAGCGACATCTCCAGGTGGTTTGGGTGGTAGCTTGGAAGTCAGATTAACACGTGGTAGTTCTCACAATATTGGTTTTGCTTCATCTCCTTATCCAGGAAGCGCCGAAAATAGCATTACGGGAAATCCAGGGAATCGACCTAATCAGCAATGGTATGTTGACTTAAGTCAATCGGGTACTTTTATACCTGAATATCTAGCTGTAGGATTTTCAGTAGAATCTGAAGCTGCAGGCTTAGCAAAAATATCTGCTGATAAATTGATGAGTGGGGGTTTTAGCGATGTCGCACTCAAGTCTGAATATGGTGTAAGATTTAACGGTGATGTTGATTTGGCGGTATCTAGAAGTTTGACCTTGAATGCCAAGGTGGTTGAAGCTAATGATGGTTCAAATGTAAAGCTCACTGCGCCAAATGTGGTTATCGGTAATGATATTGAGACTAAACCTTTAAGACCTAATAACGAATATCAGGCAGCTACTCCTCTAGCAGGTTCGGCAAACTTAATTGTGAAATCGGATTTGCTTAACCTGAATGGTCAGTTTGCATTATCAAAATTTGATATGTCAACACTTGTAACTGTTGGTGAGATTAGAATGACAGGTGTGAGTGACCCCAATGTCTCCACGGGAGGGATGAATCAACCTCCAATAGGGCTACTGGTCACTGCTGGTAATTTGAACTTTTCTGCCCGTCAGATTTATCCAACATCACTTTCAGACTTTACAGTCACGGCAAATGGCGCTCAGAGTTCTGTTAGCTTTAATAAAATAAACCCCAATAATGCTTTCGATCATGTGCTGTCTGCTGGTGGAAAACTCACTGTTAATGCAAAAACGATTGATCAAAATGGAGTTTTACTTGCACCTTTTGGGGTCATTACGTTAAATGCGCTTGATACGCTAAATCTAAATTCTGGGAGTGTTACCTCTGTGTCTGCAAACGACACTTTGATTCCATTTGGCTATATGGACCGAGATGGTAAAGATTATTTATACGATTTTGGCCCAAACAGCCAGCAATTTTTCACACCACCAGAACGTTCAATAAAGCTGAATGCGTCTAATTTAAATCAAAAAGAAAACAGCACCGTAGATATTAGTGGCGATGGCGATTTATTTGCTTACGAATGGGTGCCAGGTATAGGCGGTAGCAGCGATGTGCTTGCTGCAAACGCTAAACAAAGTGCTTTTGCTATTAGCGCTACTAATACATGGGCAATTATGCCTGTAAATAACCAAACGTTCGCTAGCTTTGATACGCAGTATTGGCAAGGTAGCGATATTAAAGCGGGCGATGCAGTTTATATTTCTGGAGTTGCTGGGTTATCTGCTGGTTATTACACCTTATTGCCCGCACGTTATGCATTACTGCCAGGTGCGATGCTGGTTTCATCAGTTTCAGGCCATCAAGATATACCATCGGGTATGTCACTCAAGCTTGCTAACGGCAGTTCCTTGGTTTCTGGGCATTTAGCGGCTTACACGGATAAGGGATATACGCAAACATCACGTACAGCTGGGTTTGTTTTACGACCGGGTGCTGACGCATATAAATTAGCGCAATACAACACAACTGAGGCTAGTACTTATTTTAAAACACAGACACAGACACAGACACAGACACAGGCGCAACAGCCCGCAGATGCTGGACATTTGTCGATTGCGGCGACTAATCACTTGGTACTAAAGGGGATTTTAAATGCCTTGCCAGGTCGAGGTGGACTAGGGGCGGAAGTTGACGTTGCAGCACCTAAATTACTGGTAGTTGGTGCTGGTGAGCAAACGGGTCAGTTTATTATAGATGATGTAACTTATCTTGCAATAGACGAACTAACGCTAGGTACTTTTAAAGCAGCTAGTTTATTGCTAGGTGGCACACGAAGTAACGGCATGTTAGAAGTGATTGCTAGTGATGTTCGCATGAGTGAGAATGCTAATTTAGCTGGCCCAGAAGTAATATTGGCCGCTACTAACAATGTGGTGTTAGATGAAGGCGCGCACATCATAGGATCAGGGGTTGGCGCTGCATCCAAAAACATAACAATTGGCGTAATTGCTGATACCAATGGTAACGGTAGCGTTGATGGTGACGGTGCATTGGTAAGAGTATCAGGTGGTAAGGCAGCCCAAGTGACTCGCTTAAATACTGATAGCAATCGTGGAGAATTGATTTTGCAGTCAGGTGCAATTTTAGAAGGAGATGGTGCGGTATTCCTGGATGCTTCCAAAAATATTAGTATTGCAGGTGATATTAAATTTTCTGATGGTGCGGCTTTAGGTTTTTCATCTAATCAAGTGAGTTTAGGTTCACCCGATAATAGTGAAGCTGTCACAAATGGTTTATGGCTCAAAAAGGCACAGCTTGATAAATTTGTTGATGCGGGTAGCCTATTTTTACAAAGTAAATCAACAGTAGATTTATATGGTGACGCGAGTTTTGGTAACAGTAAGTTCAATTTAACACTAGAGAGTGCTGGCATTGCTGGCTACCAAAACACAGATAAAACAGCAACGATTACTGCGCGAAGTATCACGTTAGCGAATAATGAAAATGTAAAATTCCCACTTGCTTCTGCACTTGCTTCTAATCCTGCATTAGGTTCAGGTGATCTACTTCTAAAGGCTGAAACAATCCACAACGGCAATAATACAGTTCGTCTTGCTGGTTTTAATAAGGTAGATATTTCTGCTAGCAAAGAGTTAGTGGTTCTGGGTAACGTAGCTCGAGATAGCAACGACGTTTCTCAAAATAAGCTAGCGGCGGATAAGAATCTGATCATTAGTGCGCCTCGTATTACGGCAGTTAACAAAGCTGATTACATTATTGAGGCGGGCGCTGATACAGATGCAAGCATTGGAGGATTGCTGAAAGTACAGGGTACTATTGGTAAACAGCCAGAATTTAGTGCGTCAGTATCGCAAGGTACCAAACTCAAGTTGAGTGGCCACAAAGTGTTATTAGCTGGAGCCACTACACAAGCTGATAACACTATAGACCGTCATGGCGCACTAATTGATATGCAGGGTGGCCAAATAGGTATGGAGGCTACTGGCTTGAATGCAACCGACGACAATATCACTTTAGAGAGTGGCGCACGCATTCTTGCGCAAGGCAGCTCCTATGAACAAAATGATCAAAAAGTAGTATTACCAGCAGGGCAAGTATCGCTTACATCTAAATTTGGTAATGTGGATGTTCAACTAGGTGCATTGGTTGATTTAACTGCGGTGAGTAATAGTGATGCAGGTAAGTTGATTGTTTCCGCCGTAAACGGTGAAGCCAAATTGATAGGTGAAATAAAAGCGGCTACAGTTGGTGCTAAAGGCAAAAATGGTGTTGCAATTGTAGATGCTAAAGTGATTGATATAAGCCGAACCATAGCTGCATTAAATACTTTCTCAGGTGCGCAATCTTACCGTGTTCGTGAAGGTGATATAGCTATTGCTGCTGCAGATAAAATTACGGCACAGGTTGTAAAAGTGATGGCAGAAAGCGGAGCAATTAATGTAAGCGGAATAGTTGATGCATCTGGTGATAAAGGTGGCAGTATTGAGCTTTATGCAAAAAATGATGTTACGCTCAATGCAGGCTCAGAGTTGCTAGCAAAAGGTACTGCAGATACAACCAGCATGGCAGGTAGTTTGGGTAATGGTGGTGCGGTAATATTATCTTCTGACACGGGTATTGTGAGTGCAGTAAAACCTGATGCTAACGGTTTGGGGGGTGCGTTAATTGATGTGTCAGGGGACCAAGTTGGCCTAGTTAAGGGTGAGGGTGGTGAGGTTATATTTAGAGCACAGCAAACAATTACTGATAATACAACCTTTAACGCTGTTAATACTGCAGGGAATGCTACTATATTAACTGCGAACATTACTGGGTTTACGCTTACCTCAGGCGCTGTTGTTGCATTTAAACCAAATGTAAACGGAAATCAAAGTACCAAGTTAAATGTTAACTCTCTGGGTGCTAAATCTATATTCAAAAATGGTGGTGCTAGTTTGGCATCCTCTGATCTCAAACTTGGAAAGATTTACATTGCAGTGTATGACGGTAAGGATTTTCAGTTGGTTACTTCCGTCAATCAGGCTAATGGCTCAGATGCAGTTGGCACGGGGGTTAAGGTAGACGCTGGCTCTTCCGGCACAGTTACTGGAGCTAATAGAGTATTGGTAGAGGCTGTGAAGCTGTACGATAAGCCAGGAAATTTTACTGTGGATACCAACAATCAGAAACTGTTTGCCGCAGATGCTAACGCATTTGCAAGCCTTTCATCTTCTATTGCTGGTGGGTTTGTGCCAACCCGCGATGGTAAATCGACTGTAATCACTCCCGGTATAGAAGTTAGGTCATCTGGAGACATTACGATTTCTAGCGATTGGAATTTAGGTAATTCAGTAACAAATAATAGCACTGCTGCCAAATCTATCTTAGGTGGTGGAGTATTAACTTTACGTGCAAATAATAATTTATTAATAAACGGCAATATTGATTATGAAGATTTTTCTATAGGTTCAACATATGCATCACTTAAACAAAAACCTAATAGCTGGAGTTATCGTTTAATTGGGGGCTCAGATACAAGTTCTGTAAATTTAGAAGCGGTACTTGGCGACGCCAGTGTAGATAAAAATAATATTATTGTTGCCGATGGTAAATTTATAAGAACCGGCAGGGGCTTTATACACGCTGTAGCTGGTAACAATATTCAATTGGGTGATAGTGACGGCAATGGAGCTGCTATTTATACAGAAGGCTTGCACGATGACAGCAAATATATGCCTGTAGGATTTAATTACAGCACAGTGGGTGTGACAGGAAGTTTTTTTAACCCCAATAAAGAGCTTTATGCGGATGGCGCTGGTGATGTCATTCTAAATGCTGGAAGAAATATATCAGGATCAACCACAATAAATGAGGTTAATAGCTGGCTTTATCACGCTGTTCTTGTTGAGAATATGAAAGATGGTGAAAATCTCGCATACACTAAAGATCCTAATAATCCTCAGGTCAGATGGTGGAGTATTTATAATAATTTTAAGAATGGCGTAGCTTCCATGGGTGGGGGTGATGTTAAAATTACAGTTGGTGGTGATATAAGTGATATGCAGATAGTGACAGCAACTAATGGGCGTATGGGTGGGGATGTCAACGCTGCCCCAGATATTGCTAACTTTTCTGAACTTGGCGGTGGGGATGTTAATGTAACTGCAGGTAATTCAGTAAAACAAGTATTGCTTCATACTGGTAATGGCGCAATCAACGCTAAGTCTGGTGCTGATATGAATGTTGCACTTTCTTTAATGAAGTCTAAAGTAGATTTAGTTTCGACAGGAAATCTTGTAATCAATAGTGCTTCTAACCCAACTAATAACAACAGCCAAATTTCAGGCAATGATAATAAAGTTAATTTTTATACTTACACAGATGAAACAGCTATTAACGCGGTTTCATTGGTTGGTGATGTTTCTATTAAGGGCGACGGTAGGGTTTTTCCATCAAAACTATTCGTTGCCTCACCAGGTGGTGATGTCAATATTGAAAATGTCATCTTGTACCCATCAGCAATAGGTAATGCAACTTTGTTGGCTGGCAATGATGTAGTGATTAAAAGTTTTATTATGTCTGAGGTTAATCCTGTTAGCTTGCCTGTTATTACTACAAAAAATCTAAAAACTGCAGTTAGCCCAGTCTTAAGTAATTATCAAGATGCATCAGGCCATACAGATGGACTTTTGCATATGCAAGACGACGCGCCAGTTCGAGTTTATGCTGAGAACGATATTGTCTTTAAAGAGCAAAATCCGTTGGTTACGCCTAAACCTGTTGAAATTAAAGCTGGGCACGATGTGGTTGACCCCAATGTCATAGCGCAAAACATAAAAGCGGCGGATATTTCGATTATTTCAGCGGGTAATGCTATTCGTTATAATGAACCACGACGTATTGGTGATAGAATTTTTGCAACAGAAGCTGGAGTTCAGATTGCAGGCCCTGGGAGGCTACATTTAATTGCCAGCGGTGACATTGATTTAGGAACATCTGATGGTGTGCGCTCAGTGGGTAATTTATACAATCCTTACTTGTCCGAGCAGGGTGCAGATATATTGACGCACGCAGGAGCGGCGGCAGTACCTGATTATAATGGCATGCTTAGCGCTTATGTCGATACCACATCACAGTACTCAAGTATTTACTTACCGGAACTTACTAAGTTTATGCGTAAACTTACTGATGATGTTAGCTTATCAAGCAGCCAAGCTTTAGCTGATTTTAAAGGGATGGATAGACAGTCTCAAACTGAGTTTATCAATCAGGTATTCTTTGCTGAGCTGCAAACAAGTGGGCGCGAGACGATTAAAGCAGGAAGTGAAGACTATTCACGTTCAGAGCGTGCCATATTACATATGTTCCCTAGCTTTACTACTAATCAAAATCTAGTATTTCAAGCAGGTTCACTGATGCAAGAGTTCGGCAATATAGCCAATGAGCAAGTTACGCACTCAGGATCTCTAAATCTGTTCTATAGTCAAATTAGAAGTGAGCGTGGTGGGCGCATTGAAATATTAGTCCCTGGAGGCGAAGTTAATGCTGGTTTAGCGGTCGCTGGGAATCTTCAAAAGCCAGATACTAATCTAGGTATTGTCTCACTGCGTGGGGGAGAACTGTTAGCATTGGTAAGAAATGACTTCCAAGTGAATCAATCTCGCGTATTTACCTTAGGCGGAAGTAATTTAATGCTTTATTCGGCGCTGGCGGATATTGATGCAGGTAAAGGATCGAAGACTTCATCATCTACTCCGCCACCTGTAATACGGATCGTGGATGGAAAAGTAACTTATGACTACTCTGGGGCAGTTTCAGGCAGTGGTATTGCTGCATTAACTGCAACAGGTGGTAAGCCCGGCGATGTTGACTTATTTGCACCATATGGTGAAATTAATGCGGGCGAAGCAGGTATTCGATCGGAAGGAAATATTAATATTGGGGCGCGTGTTGTGATTGGCGCCGACAATATTAAAGCAGGTGGTGTAACTTCAGGCGTCCCTGCAGCAAGCACGGCCAATGTGAGCTTTAGCGCCCCAGTTTCTGCTGACGCATCTAGCAGCGCAAAACAGTCTGATAAAGCGACAGAGGCCGCCTCTAAATCTGCAAATAGGACAGCAAATGCATTGCCATCTTTAATTACTGTTGAAGTTCTCGCTTTGGGCGAAGAAACAAGCACTGCAACCGATCCAGAAAAAGATCAAAAAACGAAGGTTAAAAAACTGCAAAACTAATCCATAGTTTTAACCTTAGTGTCACAATTAAAAAGTAAAATAAATAAATTTATCGAAAATGCCGAGTTATTTTTGTCTCGGCACTTTTATGCTGAGGATCTTAAGTTACAGAACGATGCAATTCCTTCATCACAAAATATGCTTACCGCTATCTCTAATGCTGTGCTTAACAACGCCTTCAAAGGCTGCGGAGGTGAGTGGCTTTTTGTCCGACTCAGGCGCCCCCTATGAACGTAATGATCCGCGAATCAATTCGGCTTTAGATGAGGAGGAGCAGCTTAGTCAAATCCAAGTTAGGGAAGCGCAAGCAAAATTAGCTGCGTCCGATGCAAAGCTAGATACCAAAGCTGAGGCGCAGGATACCAACTTCTTTGATATTCTTGAGTTTCAGGTCGAGGGCAATACTAAACTTAGCAAGATGCAGGTAGAGGCCGCCGTATATCCTCAGATGGGTGAGAAGAAAACCATCGCTGATGTAGAAAAGGCGCGCGAGGCCTTAGAGAAAGCTTATCATCACATCGGTTTTCTGACAGTACTGGTTGATATTCCAGAACAGGATGTTGGTAAAAAAATTGTGCGACTCAATGTAACTGAGGGCAAAGTTGGTACTTTGCGTGTGAGGGATTCCAAGTACTTTACATTAGGGCGTATCAAAGCATTATCACCATCTGTCGCAGAGGGTGAGGTACCGCACTTTCCAACCGTACAAAAAGACATTGCGCGCCTTAATCGTACCGCGGATAAGCAGGTAACGCCAGTAATGAGGGCAGGTAAAAAGTTCGGCACCGTGGATGTCGATCTGAAGGTGGAAGATAAGTTGCCTGTGCATGCGAGCATGGAATTAAATAATCGTTATAACCAAGATACCTCACCCTTGCGTTTAAGTGGGATGATTCGCTACGACAACTTGTGGCAACGTGAGCACGGCCTATCGCTTAACTTCTTAACCTCGCCACAAGATACCAGTGAGGTGCAAGTTTTGTCAGCCAACTACCTGATGCGATTTGACGACAGTGATCTTCTGCTCGCGATATATGGTGTGAAATCCAACAGTAGCGTATCGACGGTAGGCGGTATTAATATTTTAGGTAAGGGTACGATTGCAGGTGCGCGTTTGATTAAACCATTGCCAAGTTTAGACAATTTCTACCACTCAATTTCGTTTGGTCTAGACTACAAGGACTTTGAGCAAACGGTCCAGTTTGGCAAAACTTATGACACGCCGGTAACCTATATGCCGATTTCAGCAGTTTATTCAGGTACCTGGCAAGACACCTCAGGCATTACGCAATTGGGCACTGGTATAACGTTTGGCATGCGTGGTTTAGTGGCTGAGGAAGCAGAGTTTAAAGCTAAGCGCTCGAATACAGATACTGGCACTTACGCTAAGTCAGACTTTTTCATTTTTAAAGCCGATCTAAGTCGAACGCAATCATTGCCTTGGGGCTTGCAAGCATTCGCTAAAGTGGACGGCCAGTTTTCTGGGGATATGTTAATTGCTAATGAACAATATCTCGCCGGCGGGCTTGATACCGTGAGAGGTTATTTGGAAGCCCAAGCCGCTGGAGACAAAGCACTACGTTCTTCGCTGGAGCTAAGAACGCCTTCTTTGTTTAAGAGCATTACTTGGATACAAGATTTTAAGTTGTCAGGTTTTTATGATGTCGCACAATTGTTTACTATTGACCCCTCTGAGGGACAAGCTGAAAAGACACTTTTGTCTGGTACAGGAGTTGGCCTTCGTATGAAAGCATGGAAGCGATTTAATGTGAATTTGGATGTGGCTACGCCGCTTAAAAATTATGGCGTCACTAGGCAGGGTGATATTACAGGCCACATGCGTGTTTGGTATGAGTTTTAGCATTTTTAAGTATGAGATTTTTGAGTGATGGCTTATTAATTCTGTTGTTTATTCAGAGGAAATTTAGTATGAAGAAGTTGTTGTTAGCTTTAAGTTTGCTCGCAGTAATGGTGCCTATATCGAGTAATGCTGGTTGGAACAGTGATTGGGCAAATCAAAAAAAGATTAGCATTAATGCGGTAGGTGTCAGCCCTGCTCAAGCCCAGTTTCCTGTAGTGGTGCGCTTGCACTCAGGCAACTTTGACTTTAGCGCAGCGAATGTGGATGGGTCTGATCTAAGGTTTATCGCGGCAGATGACAAAACGGAGCTGAAGTTTCACATTGAAAAATATGACTCCGTGAATGAGTTGGCGGTGATTTGGGTGCAGTTGCCAAAAGTGGATGCGGCAGAGAAAGACTCGCACTTCTGGGTGTATTCAGGTAATGAAAAAGCCACCGCAAGCGCCGATGCAAAATTAACTTGGGATGCAACAACCGTTGCCGCTTTTCACTTTTCAGAAAAAGCACTCTTACAAGATAGCTCAGCGAGCGCGTTAGTAGTGGCAGGTGACGTTACCATTCAAAAATCAGCATTATTGGGTGAGGCGGCAGTATTTAACGGCAAACCTTTAACTATTGCGGCTATTCCAGCGCTGAAAGGCGCAGCGGCTTACACATGGTCAGCTTGGATTAAGCCTGCCAACATTACGCAAGTAGCAACACTAGTGAGCTTAGGTGATGCCATAAGCCTAAAAACAGATGGTCAACAATTAAGCTTAAATGCTGGCGCAGCTAAGGTGACTCGCGGTGAGATTAAAGCGGCGGCTTGGCAACATGTGGCGCTTACTGTGGATGGCGCTAAAGCTAATCTTTATATCAACGGCATCTCAGTGGCGACAGGCGATGTGCCAGTAGTTGATGCCTCTGTCAACATTAAAGTGGGTGATGGTTATGTGGGCGAAATCGATGAAATGCAACTCGCCAATGTGGCGCGTCCAGCTGAATGGTTAAAGCTAAGCGCCAGTGCCCAAGGCATGGATAGCCAACTCTTAAAAATTGAAGCGGGGGAAGATGAAGAGGGTGGTGATGGTGAGCCAAACTATATCGCGATTTTGATTAGCAGCTTAACCATCGATGCGAAAGTCGTGATTGGTATTTTAGCGGTGATGTTCGGGATCAGTACCTGGGTGATGGTTAAAAAAGCCAAATTGGTTTCTGTGACAGATAAAGACAATGCCCTATTCCTAGAACGCTTTCAAAATGCTGGCAATGATTTGCTCTCATTAGACAAGGGCGCTAACTATGAAAACTCAACGCTCTACAGACTTTATACCGCTGGTTTGCGCGAGATTCGTAAGCGTGAGCAAGCCGGTGAAAAGTTGGCGCTAAGTGGCGCTGCGATGGACGCGATTAAAGCGGCGATTGATGCGGACTTAGTGCGCGAAACTCAAAAACAAAATGCGGGCATGGTGCTTCTCACCATCGCGATTTCAGGGGGTCCTTTCTTGGGTCTGCTTGGTACCGTGGTGGGCGTGATGATCACCTTTGCGGCGATTGCAGCAGCGGGTGATGTGAACGTGAACGCGATTGCGCCAGGTATTGCGGCTGCGTTATTAGCAACGGTAGCGGGCTTAGCGGTGGCGATTCCAGCGCTGTTTGGCTATAACTATTTAGCCAGCCGCATTAAAAACATTACCATCGCCATGCAGATTTTTGTGGATGAGTTTGTGACGCGCGCTGCAGAGCTATATGGCAAGTAATAATGGCTGATTTTTCAACAAGTATTTTAGTGCGCATGTTCGTTAAGATGGCATCGCAATTCGGGGACAGACAATATGTCTGAAGGCGTCAAGGAAGAGAATCAGCTTTACGACGAGATTAACATTACCCCGATGTTGGACTTGGCCTACGTGCTACTCGTTATTTTCATCATCATGACGACAGCCTCGGTACAGGGTGTGAAGGTGGAAACCCCAGTCACTCAGGCAACCGCGCCTTTAGCTAAACCAAAGATGCGGGCCATTACCATTACTAGCGATGGTTCGGTGTATTTGGATGCCTATCCAGTGGATATGGCCACCTTAGAGCAGCGCTTGGCGGAATATAAGAGCGGAAACCCGAGCTTGCCCGTGGTGCTTAAAGCCGATGCGATCGCGCACTTTGATAAGGTGTCTGAAGTGTTGGGTATTTGTAAAAAGTTAGATATTACTGAAGTCGGTTTAGTCACTAAAAAGCAGGCCGGATAAGCAGATGCAAGTACAAAACGACGCGCAACCCTACGACACCATTAATATCACGCCGATGCTAGATTTGGCTTATGTGTTATTGGTGATCTTTATTTTGATGACCACCGCTGGCGTGCAGGGTCTTACCATGAACTTGCCTAAGCCATCTAATAAGCCCAGCACAGAAAAACACGATGTCAAAATTGTGCAGGTGCAGCAAGGCGGCGGCGTGTTAATTAATGGGATTGGTGTAAGCATGGCTGAGCTTGAATCGCAGCTTAATGCAGCCAAAGCTAAAGATGACAAATTTAACGTGATGATCCGAGGTGATGCGGATGCGCCTTATGCTGGCGTGATTAGCGTGATTGATTTAGTGAATCGTCTAGAGATTAGCAATGTTGGTTTAGTGACCGGCAAGATAGGCACCTAATGCAAGCACAAGCAAGCTCATCTAGCGGATCTGTTTGGTTAAAGCGTGTGGCTTTAATCTTGGTGGCAGTATTGGTATTAGCCGGTTTGTTCTATTTGGGCAAGGCATTAATGTCTGGTGGCAGCACGCATAAAAAAGCAGTGACCACCGTGAAATTATTGCCCGATACACCGCCACCACCACCTCCGCCACCACCAAAAGAGCCTCCGAAAGAGCAGCCAAAGGAAATGAAAGAGGTGAAAGAGATTCAGCAGCCTAAGCCAGATCCATCACCGCCAGCGGAAGTTTTAAAAATGGAAGGTGCCGCGGGCGATGGCCCAAGTCCATTTGCGGCAGGTGCGGTAAATAGTGAATATAAGGGCGGCGATGTGGGCACCAAGATTGGTGGCGGCCCAAGTAAGTATCAGTTTGCTTACTACACCGGCATGATCAAAAGCCATATTGAACAGGCCTTAGCTAAAGATAAAACGCTGGCAAGTGGGGCTTATAAGGTGGTGGTTAAGGTGTGGGTGGCAGGCAATGGGCGCATACAGCGTTTTGAAATCGCAGGCTCAAGTGGTGACCCGGTGATTGATGCCTTGATTAAAAAAGTGGTGGATGAAATGCCAGCATTGGCCGAATCTCCACCATCCGATATGCCGCAACCCGTAAAACTAAGAGTTACAGCGCGCTCTGTTGGTTAAGCGCAAGCAACTGGTAAATGATTACATTGCTAGTGATGATACATAAACAATTAACGATTAAATTACTTAAAAACTTGATGGAACCTCACAGGATGCAAGCAATGAACAGTCAGTCTAAAAGTGCAAATCTAGGCCAACTCAGCCGATTGAGTGATGCCCACATGATGTTAAAAAATAGGTTGCCAAAACCAATGCTAATTAAACCTATCGTTCTGGCTATTGCGACTATGTCGTTGGGGTTTGCTGTGAATGCGGCACATGCCGGCGAGCGTGAATCCTTAGAGCAGCTTCGTTCCACCACAGTCAGTTTAGTGAATTTGTTAGTGCAAGAAGGTGTGCTGAGTAAGGCAAAGGCAGAAGACTTGTTAAGACAAGCTAGCCAAGATGCCGTAAAAGCGCGTGAAAAAGATGCGCTTGCTGAAGCAGAAAAAGCGCAACCTAATCCACAAGACGCTGGCGTAGAAAAAGTTATCGATGAAAAAATGGTGCGTGTGCAATACGTTCCAGATATTGTCAAACAAGAGATTAAGGACGAGATCAAAAAAGAGGTGATGACTAAACTTAACTACAAGGCGGGTGAGAGACTAGGCTTGCCAGATTGGATTGACCGCTTTCAATGGGAAGGCGATTTGCGTTTACGCTATCAAGGCGATCGTTTTGCTGAAGGCAACCCTTCGGCTAATATTTATAATGTGGCTAATTTTAATAGCCCAAATCAAACTAACACCACGGAAGACCAAGATAGGATGCGTATCCGTGCTCGTCTAGGCGTGAATGTGAAAGTGAATGATTGGATGAAGGCAGGGCTTAGGATAACGACGGGTAGCGCAAACGACCCAACCTCACATAATCAGACGCTAGGCACTAAATATGCTAAACACAATTTTGGCTTAGATCTTGCTTATCTCAAAGCCGAAGTTAAGCCATGGCTAAATTTGGTGGGAGGTCGTTTTGCTAACCCATGGCTACACACGGATTTGGTATGGGATCCTGATTTAACATTCGACGGTGTAGCAGCAAGCTTCACGCCTAAAATTACTGATAGTTGGTCTAGCTTTTTAACCCTAGGTGCATTCCCTCTTGAACAAACTGAAGTTCGTCCATATAATGCCCTAACTGGGGTGTATGGCAAAAATAAGGCTAAAAGTAAATGGATGTATGGCTCGCAGGTTGGGATTAAATGGACCTCGCCTAACTTATCCACGGTGAAATTAGGTTTGGCTATGTACGACTTTAGTAACGTGGAAGGAATAAAAAACACTGTAGATGATCAAGCATATGATGCTACAACACCATCTTTTAGGACTAAGGGTAACTCCTACTATAATATTACATTTAACCCGACCGACGACCTTACTGAAAAGTATGGACTTGTCTCGAAATTCCGAACGCTTAACTTAACTGGCCAAGTAGATATTGCGACCTTTAACCCTGTGCATGTCATCCTAACTGGTGATTATGTCCGCAACATCGGCTTTGACGCGCAAGAAATCTCTAATAGAACTGGTCTCGCGCCTTCAAAAGAAGTGAACGGCTACCAAGTTAAGCTCGCTGTGGGTATGCCGAACACCTATCAAGCAAATGAATGGCAGGCGTTTGCTGCCTATAAATACCTAGAGGCTGATGCGGTGTTAGATTCCTACACTGACTCGGCTTTCCATTTGGGTGGCACTAATGCTAAGGGCTGGATTGTGGGAGCAAGTTATGGGATCGACAAAAATACCTGGTTAACTGCTGGATGGTTTAGTGCTGATGAAATTAGTCCAAGACTCAGTAGAGGAGTTGCAATAGCGCCACTCAATATCGATGTGCTGAGGCTTGATTTGATCGCTAAATTTTAAGGCGACGACGAATGGAAAACACGATCATGAAGTCTATTTCGGGGCCTAATAAAATCATCCTTGCGCTATTGCTCACTGCGAGTTTCTTGGCGAATCCTGCCCTAGCGGCGGCTAAGAAAGACAAAGCCTCACGCCGTGCGCAGCAAATGGTGCAGCAGATTCAGCAAGAAAAAGCGCAGTTGCAGAGCCAACTTGATCAGGCAATGCAAGCAAAAGTCTTGTTAGATGCGGATATGGCAAAAGCCCAAGAAGAAAGCGCCAGCCTAAAAACCAAGTTAGGCGCTGCGAACCGCAAGATTGAAGGCTTAGAAATTAGCTTAAAAGAAATGACGGCAGAACGCTTGGCGTTTGAAGCGAAATTGCTCAAAACGCAAACGGAGCTAGAAGCCACTAAAACGGCTTTGAATGAGCTTGATGTGAAATATCAGGCGAATTTGTATGATCTCAAAGTGAACGAGCAGCAACGCGCTAACTTAACTGCCACCACCATTCAAAAAACCAAGGTGATTGATGCTTGCCTAACTAAGAATGCTAAGCTCTATGACTACGGTTTAGAGCTTGTGAAGCTATATGAGAATCCTAGTTTGTACAAACAAGTGGTGCTCACCGAGAAGTTTTCTCAACTCAAACGCGTGGAACTTGAGAATATTTTGCAAAACTATAATGACAAAATAGACCTAGAAAAGGCGACTGGTTTTCAGTAATAGGATTCTATCCTTAGATCAAGTTTCAAAAGTACCATCCCAAAAGCGCAATATCAAAATCCCACATAACTAGCTTTTTATTTCTTAAAAGCTAGTTATCCTGTCATGTAAATGACACACACAACAATTAGAGTGAGGTATCGAAGTTTTTACTGGACCTTTTATTCGTGCCACCTAATTCCAATAGCCTGCCGCTTGACGAACTTCAGCTCTATTCCAAGGAAAAGCTCGACCTGGGTTTAGCAGTGTTCCTGCGTGATAATCGTCTTCAGGCGAGCTTCCAGCCAATCTTCGATTTGAATACCACCAAAGTGCTCGGCTTTGAGGGCATGGCACCTATTGAGCTGATTCGCGCCGCGAGAGTGAGCTCAAACTTGGTCGAGGGGGAGTATCTTGGCCGTCATCTGGTGCTAGCGTCGTTTGCTAACCAGGGCTTCCAAGGTAAAATTTTCTTAAACGTGAGCTTAGATGTGCTGTTGCAGTCTGAAGCAAAAACCGGGGAAACGCTGAAATATTTAGCAGAGTTTGGTTTGTCACCGAGTCAGGTGGTGATCAAGCTCAGTCGATCCGAAAGCGGTGCGGATGTTGCATTGCTCACACAAGCTTGTGCGCATTATCGTGCCATGGGATTTCAGCTGGCGATTTGTAGCCTCAATCAAGGCTTCTCTGGCTTAAGTTTGTGGTCAGAAATAAAACCTGAATACGTGCAGCTCGATAAAGACTTTATCGATGGCATTCATCACGACAAGGTGAAACTTCAAATCGCTCGGTCTATTTATGAGGTGGCATCTCAGTCAAGTGCCAAAGTCATTGCCGAAGGGGTTAACCATCCTTTAGATCTGATGACGATCCGCGATCTAGGGGTTGACCTTGGGCAAGGAAGTTGTCTCGCTGAAACAGCGGTGACCCCCGAGCAAGTTCTGCCTGAGGCGGTGATTAAATCTTTATTGCGCGTTAACGCCCCCCATGAAAATGTGTTGCAAACACGGGCAACCGTTTCTAAATTACATAAATACGTGACGCCCGTCAGCCCATCAGACACGAATGAAGAAGTGTTCAGACGGTTTGAATTGCATCCTGATCTGCATGCAGTCCCTGTGGTGCAAGCAACTAAGCCTTTGGGACTCATCAATCGTAGCGCGATGATTGATCACTATGCACGCCCATATCGCCGCGAGTTATACGGGGATAAATCATGTGTCACCATGATGGATGATGCATCGATTATTGTGGAACACCACACCACGGTGCAAGACCTCACCGATTTGATTTTAAAGAGCGATCCGCGACATCTATCTTCGGGCTTTATCGTTGCCGATACCGGTGTGTATCTGGGGATGGGTAACGGTCATGATTTATTGCGTTTAATTTCAACGCTACAACTAAATGCGGCGCGTTACGCCAACCCCTTGACATTGCTGCCTGGCAACATCCCCATTTGCGAACAAATCGATCTACTTATTCAGGCAAGCGCATCGTTTGTGGTTTGCTACTTGGATTTAGACCACTTTAAACCCTTTAATGACGTGTATGGCTTCCAAAAAGGGGATGAGTTGATTCAACTCACGGCACGATTAATCAGTAAAGCCTGTGGCATGTTTGATTTTGTTGGCCATATTGGCGGTGATGACTTTATTGTGCTGTTTCAAAGTACTGATTGGGAGCAGCGTTGTTATGACTTTCTGGATGACGTGGCCATGGCTTTCCCGCAGGTGTATGACGAAGAGGATCGATTGCGTGGTGGGATTGAGGCGGAAGATAGAAAAGGCATCAAGCACTTCTACCCGATTCTGACCATCTCTGTTGCCGCGGTGAAGGTGTCACCAGGCATGTTTGCATCACACCATGAAGTCTCTGAAGCCTGCACTAGCGCCAAGAAATATGCCAAGCGCATTACAGGGAATAACTTGTTTATTGAACGCCGACTGCCTTTAGTCCCATCTTCAAATCACGAGTCAGAACAGCAGCATTAAGCGATAAGCTCTGAGCCTTAGCTAGACTTTTTTCGCTAGGCCGTAGTTTTCTTAATATGGGGTTTTTTTAGAGAGAAGCTTGTTACTTAGTGCTATCGCCACCACGCTGATGGCAAGGCTGAGCATGATCAGCCCACCCCCATTCAAAAAATCACTCCAATATAACAGCAAGCCATGCGCGTCACCTGTTGCATTAAGCACTTTTTCTAGGTCGGCCCACAGCATATAAATAAATTGCATGGGAAAATCAAGCAGCATCAAAGTAAGAATGAATGGCGCTCCTATGCTGACGCGATAACAGTATGTTTGATAAGGCGTCGCCGGCTCCCTAACTGGCCAAGCGAGGACTAAGGTAAAAAAAATGATGAGGGGTTGCAAAGCAAAATCAAGCGGAATGCGACTGCCACTTAATAGTGTGTTTTCGATGACAAAGTATTGCTCACCAATAAAAAATGGGCGGCTCACCAAGCCCTCAAATTGCACAAACTGCTGGCCTTGCAGCTGCGTAATGCTTAAAGATGCAATATCAATGCGGCTATCCAGATGAAGCATGGTGAATCGATAAAGCGGCATCAGTGCTTCAATTAAGTATCGGCCATACCAGTGAGCGAGGGCAGTGAGGCTAATGCCAATTAATAAAAATCGCAGGCTGCTTGGTCTCATTAGGAGGCAGCGTGCTTAGGACAGCATCGGCTTGCGTGTGGTTGATTTTTTAGTAGCCAGTAATGGTAAAACAAGCCGGCAATGGCAATTAAGGCTAATGGGGCGATAGTGCCATGCAGCAGTTGAAACAAGGCTTTATCAGCACGGAAGGCATAAAACAAAATTAATATGCGGATTTCATTGACGGTGTAAATTAGGACTAATCCAAGAATGATGCCGGAGAGCTTTGCGCGCCAAGCCATCGTGACACTAAATAGGCCTGCGATGAGAATAAATAAGGCTTCAATGCCTTCACAGCCTATCTTAATCACTAAACCACCCCCGGGCGCTAAAATTTGATTGCCTAAGGCACTAGCTTGAATTTGCGGCGTGAGCAGATGGATCAACATCACCGCAGGCTTGACGGTGACGGTGCCGCGAATGAAGTGGCCGATGGCGTCATCGCGCACCATTTGCCAGCCCGCTTGCATGAGGATGAAAAGTAAAATAAACACCAGGGCTTGTGTTAAGAGCGAGCTTGCTTGGTTTGGCTTATCTTGATGCGGATTTTCCTGATAGTCTTTTTCTTGGCTGGGCCATTCCGACTGGTCCGGCCAATAATCGACGCCTGGAATGGGCTTAGCCATTAACGGCCTTTCCCTTTACTTTGCATCGGGCGATTTGGCTTGAGTGATCTTAATTGGGCTTGGCGGCCGATGGCAATCATCAGTGCCATCATGAAGATCATTCCCCACTCAGGCAGCGTTGGGCCATCCCCCATCTCTGAGCTGGCGCTGATCGCAACTGGCATGGACGCCGCATTATTGACTTGGGTGCTGTCTGGTAAATCTGAGCTGACGCTTGCCAAGAGCTGGGTGTTGCTGCCGATGCTATTCCACTGCACCTGCATGGTCACTGAGACGGGGCTATTGACGCCTAGCGTGCCAAGTAGGCAATTCACAATATTACTGGTGACTGCGCAATTAGCGTTGCTTGACACAAAAGTCGCGCCCGTGGGGAGTGTGGTGGTGGCTACCACATTTGTTGCGGCTTGTGGGCCGGTATTATTCACGCTAATTAGGTAAGGCTGCGAAGTGCCCAGGGTAATAGCAGCAGGGCCGCTAATACTCACGCTTAAATTGGCATTCGCAAGAGGGTCGAGACGCCAATTGAGCTGAAGAAATCCAGCGGCACCGTCAGCACCATCGACCGCAATGTTATACTTCTGTCCAGCTTGGACTTGCAGTAACACACTACTGTTACCTCCGCCAAAGTCATCATTGTCATTGGAAGTAATATTGCTTAAGCTGTTAACGGCAGTACCCGTATAAACCGCTAGCAGGGTGTCATAATTACTGTCGTGGGTATCAATACTGAGTTGTCCGCTTGCTGGGGCTGTCCATTTCCACCACACCGATTGGCCGCCAATGTTACCCGCATGGTTAGGTTCGTCCGATTCTTTGGTGGCTAATATAGATGAGCTGCTTATGCTGCCACTATTGTTGGTATTGGGGAGTGCGCTGGCAGAGTCGAAATGGTTATTGGTGGGGATACTAGCGAGCGCTTGGAGCAAATCTAATCTCGGAAAGCTTAAGTGATTGCGCGGGTCAGTCACCCTAGGCACTCTGCTATTCGTTAAGCGATCTTGGAGTTGGGTGGCGTCTTCGGACGGAAACGCAGAACGCAACACCGCAATTGCCCCAGCCACATGCGGTGCGGCTTGGGAGGTGCCACTGAGCGTTATACCCGCGGAAGTAATATTAACGCCTGGGGCTAATATTTTGAGGAAGCTGGCGCTATTTGAAAAGCACACCACTTGATCGGCGGCTGTCGTTGTATCGGTACAGCCAGTCCCCCAAGTGATAGCACCCAAATTATTGTCGTAAACAGCGCCCACGGACACGGCATCTGGCGCGCAAGCTGGGCTGCTTAGCCCGTCGTTATAACCACCATTCCCTGCTGCGACCACCACGCTAATCCCTGCATTTTTAGCGCGGCTGATGGCGCTCGCTGACCAATCGTTATTGCAAGGGCTAGCAAATTTATCTGAGCCGCCAAGACTGAGGTTAATGGAGGCGATGTTATACGTACCCTGATTATGGATGCCCCAATCAATGGCGGCAATAATGTCATTGGGGTAGGCGCGAGCAACTGTATCAAAGACATTGAAGGAGATGATTTTACTCGCAGGGGCTACCCCAAGCACGGTCGCAGCGACATTGGTACCGTGATTATGATTGGTCGCTGCCTGACGAATGCCAGTGAATAGGTTTGAAGTCACTTGATCTAGAGAAGCAATCACCTTACAACTCGAGGGGGAGGCTATCCCAGTACACGATCCAAAATCAGCCTTGGTGTAATCGACGCCGTTGTCTATCACGACTACTGAGGTGCCAGCCCCTTGCTTGCCCAATTTGTATGACAGTGGTTGATTGATCAGGCTGAAATTTTGAGTGGAAACGAGATGCATTTTCTCGTTGATATGCACGGCTTTAACCCCGGTTCGCGCAATAAAAGCTTCTAGCGCAGCTTTGGATTTGAAACGTTTAAAGCCCATCGGCAAATGGCTGTAGCTTTGTAAGTCTTCAATCTCTGGGCGCCTAATCGGCAAATCGACCTGATCTTTAAGGGCTTTATATTTTTGGACTTTATAGGCGCGAATTTCGTCATTATCGCGGCGTTTAGCGAGTCTACTGCGCATCGTCTTGGTGACAGTTTCAATCTCTGCATCGTCGTACTCGATGATGAGATCAACCGGATTACCTGCGTCAAGCTCGCGGCTAAGCCGGTCTGATAATGCTGGGGGGAGGGTAGCCGCTGCTATCGCAAGCTGCGAAAAGCTTAACTGCGTGAGCAGCGTTAAACATAAGACGCCAATTAAGCGGTTGAGATTAACGGGTGCCATGGTGATGCATTTCTATTCCATATTGATCGTTTCGCTAATGATAGGCCTGCTGCTAGACTAAATCTAGGCTACCTTTAGCTAGGTCATATTGTCTTAATCTTTAATCCAGCCCAATTTCTTTTTGATCCAATAATCCGGCAATATCGCCAGCAAGCAACCAAGTGCATCAGCGGCGTAGTCGCCGATGTCTGCTGATCGGCCAGGAATAGATAGTTGGGCAATTTCATCGCAAGCTGCAACGCTGACCGTCATCAGCAGCACAAGCGGTAAGGGCATTTTTCGGAAGGCTAACCCAATCAGCATGGCCATGAGGCCATAGGTGCCAAGATGCACGACCTTATCCCAGGGCGCATTAAACAAGCTGCCAGCACCTGGTTGCCTGCCGCCAATAAAAATTCCAGTAAGCATGAGCACCAAGCCGATCATGGCGAGTACTTGCACCCAGCGATGTTTGTATTGATGTGGTTTAGTAGGCATTTTTTTCTCTTCTTAACAACATGGCGATCGTTTTGAGTATGATATAAAAATCCAATTTAGCGCTCCAGTTGCGTAAGTAATCTATATCATATTCAATACGGCTTTGCATTTTATCTAAGGTGTCGGTCTCGCCGCGGAAACCATTGACTTGTGCCCAGCCCGTGATGCCAGGTCGCACCTTATGGCGCACCATATAGCCTTTGATGATTTTACGGTAAGTTTCATTGTGCGCCACGGCATGTGGCCTAGGGCCAACAACACTCATGTGACCTTGCAATACATTCATAAATTGCGGTAATTCGTCTAGCGAGGTTTTACGAAGTAGTTTGCCAAATGCGGTAATGCGCTGATCCTGCTTGGTGGCTTGCACCACCACTGCGCCATCTTCAGCCACCGTCATGGTTCTAAATTTGTAGACTACAATTTCTTTACCGTCCAAACCATAACGTCGTTGTTTGAAAATAATCGGGCCTGGCGAGCTCATTTTTACGCCGAGACTGATGATGAGTAAAATGGGTGAGATGAGGACTAATGCCGCCGCTGAAAATACTAAGTCGAATAAACGTTTGATGATGCCATCGACCCCTGCAAAAGGCGTTTCATAGAGGGTGATGACAGGAATGCCATCGACTTGTCCGACATTCCCTTGAATCAAATCGCTTAAAAATATATCCGGTATGAAATAGAGGGAAGCCGTGGTGTCTTTAAGCTCATCGAGCAATTTGATGATGCGTGGTCGATTTTCCATGGGCAGTGACATATACACAATGTCCACTTGATGCTGCTGCATGTATTGAGCGATATCTGAAATTTTCCCTAGGATAGGATACTGAACATCATCACCCAATTCCCCGCTTATTCTGTCGGCCGAGCGGTCATCAAAAAATCCCAAGCATTCTGTATTACCGTATTCCGATTTTTTTAAGCTCGCTGCAATCGAAATTCCTTGTTTATTCATGCCCGCAATAATGGCGTAGCGTTTTGGCCCTTGCATTTGTAAGATGTATGGCGCAAAAGCGCGCAGTGCAAACACCGCAATAATTTGGAAAAGCGGGGTCATCCATAACCATTGTTGTATGACATCCCTGTCAATAAAGCCTGGATGGTTTGTGGCAAAAGAAAATGCGATGACCAAGCTCGCAGTCATTAGCCAAGAAACCAAAATATTTCTAATGATCTTGAATGGTGTGACATTAATTTTAGCGTTGCCAGGAAAGGTGAGTGAGAAAACAATGACTGATACAATTAGGTAAATTGGATTCAATGCGCCATCTACCCAAATCGCAATCCCCCAAAGGGTTAAGACAATAATGAGCGGCTCTACAATCGATTCTAAAATAACAAGAATGTTGTCGCGAGATAAAGCAATATCAGAGGTTTTACGAATTGAGTTGCTAGCATTGGCTCTGTGCGGCATGGCTTGAACTTTTTTATTCTGAAGATGGATTGTTAAAAGCACTTGAGGTGGATTCTAAGAACTTTACGTTTTTTTACTGCATTGACTATCTCGTTGCTTAATTTAAATTGCTTTTTTATTTGCGCAAATCGTGTTGACTACCAGCAGATAAAACGCATTTAAATAAATCTTCTAGATATTTTAAGGGATGAACGTTGCATTTTTATTACAATAGAGTGGCTATTAAATTAAATGAATAAACTTGTAAATGGTTGATTGATAATTTTAATTGAGTCAATTATGATAAAAAGCCCGGAGAAATTACAAGTATTATTGCGGTAAATTCTAAGTTAATGTTAGGCGTCAACTATTATTGTTGGATGCCAAAATCGTGAGCGCTTTAATTATTTTGCAGACTTTTACCATCACCTTTAATTTACATGACACCATAAAGTTGGGGAGTCGTCACGCCCACAAAGACCATGTTTGCTGCGCTTTTAGTTTGCCGCGAGCCTTGTGTTTTGCGTTAGTTGCGCCTCTTTTAATGACCTCCACATTAGCGCTCGCCGATGCGCAAGATACCGTCAATGTCATCGCCGGCTTGAGTCGAACCATGGATGATAACTTTTTCCGTAAGGCTGTTGCGCCGGTTTCTGAAACGATTACAACATCGTATGCAACCCTCAGTGTGAATAAGCAGTACTCCATGCAGCGCCTGAATTTTGAATACACCATTAGAAGTAACGCTTATCAAAATTATGGTTCGCTCGATTCTGTTAACAATAATTATAAAGGGTCTTGGGCATGGGCATTAACGCCAAGACTGACGGGGAGCGTATCGGTGTTGCGCAACGAATCAGCCGTAACCTTTACAGATGCAACCTTCGTGGCTATTAATAAACCACCTATCCTAACCAATGAGGTGCAAAATTTCTTGATGGACTGGGCGCCGCAGGGGAATTTGCATTTGCTGGGCGGATTCACAAGAGCTGTTTTTCTTAATTCTAGTAACTTCTTCCCGGATCGCGGTAATACAACGAATGCAATCGACTTGGGGATTAAGTATGTATTTCCATCTGGCAGTGAAGTCACCATGATGCAGCATCAGCGTGAGGGTGAGTTTGCAAATATTAATCCGAGCTTGCCTCAATCATTTACTGAAAATGAAACGGAAGCTAAATTCAATTGGCGAGTGACGGCAAAGTCTTCAGTGAATACGCGATTGGCCTTTGTTGAGCGTATGCACGATCAATACTCATCCAGAAATTATTCAGGCTTAGTGGGGGATGCGAGCATTAGCTGGGCGCCCACATCTAAGTTGCAGCTCACGGCCTCAGCGGCAAGCAACTTTAGTCTTTATCAGAGCCTTCTTGCGAATTATGCCAGAATCAATAACTTAAGCTTTACCCCGACTTATGCCTGTACCAACAAGATACTGGTCACGGGCAGCGCAAGCATTTCCGAGCGGGTAGTTGAAGGGCTCAATCAAACCGAGACCATAGAAAATGCGAGTTTAGGCGTGAATTGGACGCCGAGAAGTTATGTAAGCTTGGGCGCTAAAGTCCAAAGGTCGAGCAGAACATCGACTAGCGCTAATCGCGATTTCACGGACTTCATGACGATATTGACGGCGAATGTTAATTTTTAGCGCTAGCGCGTTTTTTTATTACAGCTTTAAGCGATCTGCGTAATTTAAACCGAAATTATTAAAAAAAGCATCTAATCCTATTGATCAAATTGTTAACTTTTTTGGCCATTATTGGTGCTAATTTGGGCATGGCCCATGCCGTAGAGGTTGACTTTGCCCCGCGTAATAGAGCCAGCACGCTTGGCCCAGAGCAAGTGGCATTGGTGATTAATGATGCGGACCCGAGCAGTGTAAGAGCGGGAGATTACTACCGCATCACGCGCGGCATCCCCGCAGAAAATGTCGTGCATGTGAGTATCAAAAATGCGCCCAATCGTTTATCACTTGCGGAATTTAATAGCCTAAAAGCTGAGATTGAAGCGCAGTTAAACGCTAAAGAGCAAGTCATCCTATTGGCATGGACTGCGCCTTATGCAGTGGAATGCAATTCGATTACTTCAGCGCTGACCTTGGGTTTTGATGCCAAGCAATGTGCGGATACTTGCGGGGTAGGTCAGCCTAGCCCTTACTTTGACTCAGTGAGTAAAAAGCCATTTGATGATTTGCGTATCCGCCCGTCCATGCTATTGCCTAATGATTCTTTTATGCGCACCAAGGCATTGATTGATAGAGGGGTACAAAGTGATGCTGGAGTATTTAGAGCAGCCGCTTATTATTTGACGACCTCTGATACCAACCGCAACAGCCGCGCGCCTTTTTTCCCGCCGACAGGATTAAATATTCCACGTGCAGGGCTTGCGATTATGAATATGCGATCAGATAAATTAGTCGGTGCCCGTGATATCATGATTTATCAAACAGGCTTAGCGCATGTGGATGGCTTAGAGACTTTGGGATTTTTGCCTGGCGCATTAGCCGATCATCTTACCTCGTTTGGTGGGGATCTGACTGGTAAGGGACAGATGAGCGCGCTACGCTGGTTAGATGCTGGCGCGACAGCAAGTTATGGGACGGTTTCTGAGCCGTGTAATTACTGGCAGAAGTTTCCGAATCCAACCGTATTGCTCAAATGGTATGTAAACGGCGCCACTGCGATTGAAGCATACTGGAAAAGTGTGGCTTGGCCAGCGCAGGGCGTGTTTGTGGGTGAGCCTTTAGCGGCGCCTTATGGCCGTCTGTAGTTTTTTAAATATTTTGTGACGGGTAACTATTTTTTCCAAAATTTGTAATAAAAATGAAACCTAGATTAAATATAATTAGAGATTAAAATATCCAAAATATCCAAAATATCCAAAATATCCAAAAGCAACTTTTTAGTTATTTGGAAGCATTGTTAAGGAACACAAATGCATAGCAACACCCATTATTTATTGAAAACATCAATACCGAGTCTTGCTAAGCTAGTATTGATGATCGCGCTTGTTGGTTTGGTCGCGGGTTGCGGGAAAAAACACAGCGGTGAAGAAAAATCAAGCCAATCGATCGTCAGTGTCGATGGTGAAGAAATTACAGTGCATCAAGTGAATAATGAATTGCAGCGTGCTAATATCCAGCCTGCCCAGCAAGAAGCAGCCAGTCGCCAAATTGTACAAGGTTTGGTGGACCGTCAAATTTTGCTGCAAGCGGCGCATAAAGAAAAATTAGATCGTAAGCCGCAAGTGATGCAGGCGATTGAAAATGCAAAAATGCAAATTTTAGCGCAAGCGTATTTGCAAGAGCGTGTTGCTTCAGTGGCGAAACCGACTAATGCTGAAATCGAGGAATACCGTGCGCAGCATCAAGACATTTTTGCTAATCGCAAAGTTTATGTGACTGACGAAGCGGTATTTACATTGGAAGCAGGCAGCGCCGCTAAGTTGCAAGAAATTGCGAAATCTGAAAAAACGCTGAAAGACTTAGAGGGCTGGTTAAAGTCGCATCAAGTGAAATATGCGGTGAAGCGCGTTGTGCATGCTGCGGAGACGCTCCCACCACAATTGCTTGCGCAGTTTGGCAAGATGGCGGTTGGTCAAATGGTGTTTATTGGGGCGAATGGTCCAAATGCGCAAGCCATGGCAGTGAGTATGGCTGAAATAAAACAGATGCCGATTTCAGAGAAAGATTCAAAGCCTTTGATTGAGCGAATTTTGACAGAGCAAAAACGTAAACAAACAGCGGAAGCGGAAATGAAGCGCCTGCGTGAAGCGGCTAAAATTCGATATATCGATCAGAAATTTGATCCAGCCAATGCGCCTAAAGTTGAAAAGCCAGTTGAGGCTGCTAAGCCGGCTGATAATGCACAAGAGGAAGCTAAGAAAAAAATGGAAATTAGTGTGAGTAAGGGCTTGAATGGACTTTAAGTTGTTGAAATTGTTTCAAATGGTGCTAGGCTTTAATTTAGCCTTTAATGACGATTTAATTTAAGGGGTGGTGTGATGAGGAAAATCCTCGCAAGTTTGATGTTGTTGCTGAGTGTCTGGGCGCATGTCGCTTCAGCGGATGAAGGTAATTATCTGCTAGGCCCAGGCGATATGTTGAAAATTACGGTTTATAACAACCCTGATTTAACCTTGGAAACACGTATCGCTGAAACCGGCACGATTAGTTTCCCGCTACTAGGTGAAGTGGAACTTGGCGGCATCACTGCATCGGCAGCGGAAAAAAAACTTTCTAATCTGCTGGAATCGGGTGGCTTTGTGAAGCAAGCACAAATCAATATTTTGGTAGTGCAGTTCCAAAGCAAAATGGTTTCAATTTTGGGGAGCGTGTTTAAGCCGGGTCGGTATCCGCTTGACCGCAGTATGAATCTTACTGAGGTGCTTGCGCTTGCGGGCGGCGTTCCGGCAGATGGTTCAGACATGATCACAGTCATTGGCAAGGCAGGCAAAGTCGAATACGACCTACGCAATATCGTTAAAAAAGGTGATGGCTCACAAAATATTAATTTAGTTGGTGGTGAGATTATTTATGTACCGCGCGCCCCTATGTTTTACATCTACGGTGAAGCGCAGCGCCCTGGTTCCTATCGTATTGAACGCGATATGACGGTAATGCAAGCGCTAGCGATGGGTGGCGGCCCAACAGCCAGAGGGACCCAGCGCGGTGTTCAGTTGCATCGTCGCAATACTAGCGGGGTATTGGAAGTGCTCAGCCCCACGCTTTCAGACCTGGTTAAGCAAGATGATGTTCTCTTCATAAAAGAAAGTTTGTTCTAGGACGACACCCATGAATTTCTCAGAATTTTTACTCATATTAAAAGCAAGGCGCATGATTTTTTTAGTGACGCTAAGTTTAGTGGTCATCTCAACTTTAGTGGTTAACCTGATTACCCCGAAAACCTACAAAGCGGTCGCCTCCATTGTGCTGAACGCTAAAGGCACCGACCCAATCACGGGTCAGGTCGTGCAAGCCTCTATGATGCCTGGATTCATGTCGACGCAGATTGATATTATTACTAGCGAAAAAGTGGCGATTAAAGTGGTTGAAAAACTCAAACTCACTGAAAACCAAGCCGCAGTTGCCAAGTTTAATGAAGCCACAAAAGGTAAAGGTGAAATAAAATCTTGGATGGCTAAATTGATACTCAACAATGTGACGGCGAGGCCATCGCGAGACAGTAGTATTGTCGATATTTCATTCACTGGTGTTGATCCCGAATTTGTGACCACGATGGCGAATGCTTTTGCTGAAGCTTATCAAGAAGTCAATATTGAGTTGAAAGTGCAGCCAGCACAAAAAGCCGCAGAATTTTTAGGCCAACAAACTCAAGTGTTGCGCAAAAACCTTGAAGAGGCGCAAGCAAGGCTTTCTAAATACCAACAAGAAAAAGGCTTAACCAGTGTAGCGGGCAGCATGGATGTGGAAAGTGCACGTTTGAATGACTTATCTTCACAGTTGGTTGCAGTACAAAATCAAGCGAATGAAGCGAGCACTCGTCAACTTCGTACCGGTGGCACAGGCGATGAATCTCCTGATTTGGCAGCAAACCCAATGGTACAAAGTTTAAGAATGGATATTGCCCGTGCAGAATCCAAATTCTCAGAACTCTCTCAGCGCTTAGGCCCTAGCCATCCACAATACCAACAAGCTATGGCGGAAATTACTAAACTTAAAAGCCAGTTGCAAGAGGAAAAAGGGAAGGCGCGCAGCACGATTGGCGGTACTGCAAGCATTCATAAGCAACGTGAAGCAGAAATTCGCGCAGCCCTTGCTGCGCAAAAGGCCCGCGTGCTGGAGCTCAATCTTACGCGTGATCAACTCACTGTATTGCAACGTGATCTTGAAAACGCACAGCGTGCCATGGATCAAGCAGGCCAGCGCTTTACGACAACCACGCTTGAAGGTAGCGCCAATCAAACGGATATTGCCATTCTTACTCCAGCCACGCCGCCGCCCTCAGTCGAAGGCCCGAGAGTTATATTTAATACAATTTTGGCGTTTTTCTTAGGCAGTTTGCTAGGCATCTTTATGAGCTTAACGGCAGAAAAAATGGATCAGCGTGTGCGTTGCAGAAATGTGGTGTGTGAGCTACTCGATTTACCTGTTTTGGCGGTCATCAGCAGTCGCCGTGTCGGACCATTTTTTAGACGTCCCAAGGCTTTATCCCCAATAGCCAACTAAATTTAGAGCAAGGAAAATTTCAATGGAAACAAATATCAATACTGGGTCAAGCGCAGCTTCACAGCCTAAGCAAAGTCCTATTGGTGGGCTGTTAGTGGAGCTGGGTAAAATATCTCAGAATGATGTTGAGCGCATTGTGAAGGTTCAGCAAGACAAAGGGATGCGTTTTGGTGATGCGGCAATTTACTTAGGGTTGATTACGGAAGCGGATATTAATCAGGTTTTGTCGATTCAGTTTAATTATCCCTATCTTCAAGCGGGCAATAGTAATTACAGCCAAGAACTCGTTGCGGCCTATGCACCATTTACTCCGCAGGTTGAATCGCTCCGAACCTTACGGACTCAGTTAATGAAAAAGTGGTTTGGCGAGGGCAATAAAGCCTTAGCGATTGTCAGCGTGAATCCCGGAGAAGGGGGGACTAATCTAACAGCTAATCTCGCTATTTTATTTTCGCAATTAGGGGTCCGTACCTTATTGCTCGATGCCAATCTTCGTGAACCGCGTCAACATGAACTGTTTAATCTGACTGAGAAACGTGGTCTTTCAGATATTCTAGCGGCGCGTAACGACAAAAGCTTAATTAGCAATATTGAGGCTTTTCCAAACCTCTCTATTTTAGGTGCGGGTACTTTGGCGCCAAATCCGCAAGAGTTACTCAATCGTGCGACATTCGCCAATTTTATGACGCAAGCGATGGCAATGTATGACGTCATCTTGGTAGACACATCACCAGCGGTTGATTCTGCGGATTCGCAAGCTATTGTGGCACGTTGTGGTGGAGCACTATTAGTATCAAGACTTGATCACACCAAAATGTCAGATTTGGCCGCAGTGAAAGCCCAAATATCGGTGACGGGTGCACAGATTGTTGGCGCCGTCATTAATGATTTTTAAGCGGTCAGCTTAAAGCCTACATTTTTTGATTCACGCTGAGTTCAAGCTATTTTTGTCGCTTGGCATACTAAATTTGTGGTCAGCAACCCAGTATCAAGCTAGTCTAGTGTTTCAGAAAACCTCTGATGCGCTAGGCTAGTTTTTTATGGGATTACTGAAAAAATAATCCCGGATGGGGACGAGACAATGCCGCGGTTGTCTTCCGATTGTCATGATAGACCTTCAAAATAGTCGCCTGAATGAGAGGCTGGCTTTAAGAGTAATATAGCCGTCGGCATTCCACCTACATGATCAATAGAGATAGAAGCATCCTCATATGAATAAAGTTGCACTGATTACTGGAATTACGGGCCAAGATGGCGCTTACCTAGCCGAGTTTTTGTTAAAAAAAGGCTATATAGTTCATGGCATTAAACGTCGTGCCTCTTTATTTAATACTGATCGTATTGATCATTTGTACCAAGATCCACACGTTTCAAATCGAAATTTAGTCCTGCATTATGGCGACTTAACCGACTCCACCAATCTCATTCGCATCATTCAACAAGTTCAGCCTGACGAGATCTACAACCTAGCGGCAATGAGCCATGTAGCGGTGAGTTTTGATACACCAGAATACACCGCCAATGCCGATGGCATTGGGACTTTGCGCATATTGGAAGCGATACGTATTCTTGGTTTGGAGAAGAAAACAAGGTTTTATCAAGCCTCGACTTCTGAACTGTATGGTTTGGTACAAGAAATCCCACAAAAAGAAACGACACCATTTTATCCACGCAGCCCTTATGCGGTTGCTAAGCTTTACGCTTATTGGATTACCGTTAATTATCGTGAGGCTTACGGTATTTATGCATGTAATGGCATTTTATTTAACCACGAGAGCCCAATTCGTGGTGAAACGTTTGTTACGCGTAAAATTACCCGTGCTTTAGCTCGCATTAAGCTCAATCTGCAAGATTGCCTCTATCTTGGCAACATGGATTCTTTTCGTGACTGGGGTCATGCAAGAGACTATGTTGAGATGCAGTGGCTCATGCTGCAACAGGAAGAAGCCGATGACTTTGTGATTGCGACTGGCATCCAATACAGCGTGCGCGACTTTGTGAATATTGCCGCTAAAGAGTTGGATATTCATATTACTTGGCACGGTGAGGGTGTGGACGAAACTGGCGTGGATAACAATGGCAATGTGATTGTAAGAGTCGATGCGCGTTATTTTAGACCTACTGAGGTAGAAACTTTGCTTGGTGACCCTTCAAAAGCCAAAGAAAAACTAGGCTGGACACCTAAGACGACTTTTCATGAGTTGGTGGCCGAAATGGTCCGTGAGGACCTCAAAAGTGCAGAGCGTGATGAGTTAGTCAAAGATCATGGCTACTCTGCGTATGATTACCACGAATAATGCTTAATCACCTAGACGCTAACATTTATGTCGCTGGCCATCGCGGAATGGTGGGGTCGGCGATTGTGCGTCACCTAGAGGCTCAGGGTTACACCAACATCGTTACCCGCACACACGAGCAACTTGATCTGCTTGATCAAAAAGCCGTCTTTGCATTTTTAGCGGAAACGCAACCAGACTATCTCTTTATTGCGGCGGCTAAAGTTGGCGGCATTCAGGCCAACAACACTTACCGCGCTGATTTTATTTATCAGAACTTAGTGATTGAAGCGAATCTCATTCATGGGGCCCATCTTGCGGGTGTTCAGCGCTTGTGCTTTTTAGGCTCAAGCTGTATTTATCCGCGTGATTGCGCGCAGCCGATTAAAGAAGAGTATTTGCTGACAGGCCCGCTAGAGCGCACTAACGAACCATACGCCATTGCTAAAATTGCGGGCATCAAGCTTTGCGAAAGTTACAACGCGCAGTATGGCCGTCAGTATGTGTCAGCCATGCCCACTAACCTTTACGGCCCCAATGATAACTATGATTTAGCCAATAGCCATGTCTTGCCAGCGCTCATCCGCAAAGCGCATGAGGCTAAACAAGCGGGCAGCCAAGACTTGGTTATCTGGGGTTCGGGGACACCTAAGCGTGAGTTTTTATATGTGGATGATATGGCGGATGCCTGCGTGTTCTTGATGGAAAACAATATCCACCAGGGCATTTATAACGTCGGCACGGGGTCTGACGTCACCATCCGTGAATTGGCTCACGTGGTCATGGAGGTCGTGGGGTTTGAGGGCGGCATTGTCTTTGATCAAACTAAGCCCGATGGCACCCCAAGAAAACTACTCGATGTGAGTCGATTAAAAACCTTAGGTTGGCAAGCTAAAACATCTTTAAAAGCGGGGATTCAGCTCGCTTATGCCGCCGCATCTTTTGTTAAAGAGGGTACAGGCGCATGAGCAAGGCGACTTTGTTCGGTGGTTTAGTATCGGATTTCCGTCTGATCAAGCAACATTTGTTGGCGAATCCTGCCATATGGTTAATGTGTGCAGGTTTGGCAATGATGTTTACGCCAACCTTATATGACTTATATTTTGTGAATGAATTATGGCTCGATGATCAACATTCACACGGGCCCATTATTTTGGCCATTTCGCTTTGGCTACTTTGGAAGCGCTGGCATGAAGCGCCTGATTTGTCGGGTTTGCAGCCATCTCCAGTACCCGCTTGGGCTTGCTTCATCATTGCGGGTGCTTTGTACGTGCCTGGCCGCGCATTAGATATTATCTACTTTGAAACGGGTGCTTTTGTTTGGGCATTGGCTGGGGTGATTCTCATGGCTGGCGGCACTAAGCTACTCAGCCTGTTGAAGTTCCCGCTATTTTTTATGCTGTTTATGATTCCATTACCCAACACGCTCATTGGCCCGCTTACTGGGGCAATGAAGGAGGCAGTGTCTTTGGTGACGGTGACGATTTTAGGGTGGGCTGATTTTCCTGTCGCGAGAAATGGGGTCATTATCAGCCTTGGGCAATATCAGCTATTGGTGGCGGATGCTTGCTCCGGCATGCGCACTTTATTTATGCTCGAAGCGCTTGGCATTCTTTACCTCAATTTAGTGCACTTTTCATCTAGGCTTCGTAACATCGTATTACCCATCCTGATTATTCCTATCTCATTCACCGCTAATGTAGTGCGTGTGATTGTGTTGTCGCTTATCACATACTATTTAGGCAGTGAAGCAGGGCAAGGATTTTTACATGGCTTTGCTGGCATGGTGCTTTTTGTGGCTGGGTTATTAATGATGTTAGGCGCAGACCATCTTTTACGTTTATTGAGTGCAAAATTAAATGCGCGCTGAGACAATCATGAGGCCTATTCAAAAGCCGCATCTTCAGCATTGGCTGGTATTACTATTCATGCTTGCCTGTACCCTCTTTGCTTGGTGGCTCACCCCGCAAGAAAAGTGGTTTGAGCATTTAGGTGAGCCGCAGTTTGAACAAATTATCCCACCAAGCTTTGCAGACTGGACGCAAGTTAGTGATGGCAATAACACGCTGATTGTAGACCCCGAACAGCAAGAAACTTTGGATTACCTTTATACCCAAATTGTGAGCCGCACCTATGTGCAGCAAAGCACGGGTCGCCGCTTAATGCTATCGCTTGCTTATGGCGATAATCAAACCTTTTCAAAGCAGCTGCACCGCCCAGAGTCTTGCTACTCATCGCAAGGTTTTAAAATTCAAGCATTACATGCTGAGCAAGTGCTAGCCAATAGCCGGTCTATTGAAGTGCAGCGTATGAATGCGCAAGTGAGTAATCGGCAGGAGCAAGTCAGCTACTTTATTCGAATTGGTGATCGTGTAATGAGTGGTCCACCTAGCAACATCAACTTAGCCCGTATGCACATGGGGTTAAAAGGCTATATTGCTGATGGCTTGTTGTTTAGGGTCTCTGAAATATCAGATGACGACAAGGCCTCACATCAACTCCATGATCAATTTATCAATGACCTGCTTAAAGCGTTAGGTACAGAGCAGCAAGCCATGTTGATTGGGCAAAATTAAAATGGCTAGCTTACTCAATATTCTCTATCTTGGGCCGATCAGCGGTACTTGTTTAGATCGCGCGAATGCTTTGCGCCGTTTAGGTCACCAAGTTAAACATATCGATTTACGAACACTCTTACCCAAAACTTCATGGGTGGATAAAGTCACTTGGCACTTAGGAGGCAACTTACTGGCTCCTTTTTTGATACCCAAATTATGCAAAGCCTTAAAAGATGAGCAGTATGATCTGTGCTGGGTAGATGGTGGCGAGTGGGTCACGCCCAAAGTGATCAAGTTATTACGCCAACATGCCCAAAAAATCGTGAGTTATAGTATCGATGATCCCTTAGGCTTTAGAGATGGTGCAAGATATAAAGCTTATCGTCAGAGCTTATCTTGCTATGACCTTTGTGTGGTCATGAGATCGCAAAATGTTGATGAAGCCAAAGCATTAGGTGCAAAAAATGTAATGCGTGTGTTCATGACTGCCGATGAGGTTACACATGCGCCAAGAGTTCTCTCTGACGCAGATTATAAAAAATGGTCCACGGAAGTACTTTTTGTAGGCACATGGATGCCAGAGCGAGGTTCTTTTTTACTCGAACTTATCAAGCTTGGTGTTCCTTTAACGATAAGAGGGTCGAATTGGCACAAAGCGCCAGAATGGGCGGAACTCAAAGCCTTTTGGATCGGTGGTTCGGTTGCGGGTGATAACTATGCCAAAGCTATTCAATGCGCCAAGGTTAATCTTGGCCTTCTTTCTAAGGGCAATCGTGATTTGCACACAACACGCTCATCAGAAATCCCTGCCCTTGGTGGTTTGCTATGTGCTGAACGAACCATCGAACATGCCCAAATGTATGATGAAGGGACAGAAGCTTTGTTTTGGAGCGATTCAGATGAATGCGCTGCGATGTGCAAACTAGCCCTTGCTGATGAAACTGGTCGCCAAGCCATAGCAAATGCCGGCAAGCAGAGGTTGCATCGGAATGGTCATTTAAATCAGAAGCTAATGCAGTTGATCATTGCTGGTGTTGATTTTTCTAAGATTACTAAACAAGTTTTTAACGCTAATTTAGCCCACCCAGAATATGTGGAGGTTGAGGGGTAAATGAAAATTTCACTTTCAACTATAGGAAAATTTCATACATTCGATCTGGCAAGAGAGCTTTATGCTCGAGGTGCATTAGCGAGTATTTTTTCGGGCTACCCTAGATTTAAGCTTAAAAATGAAGCGTTGCCCGATGCGTTAATAAAAAGTTTCCCTTGGGTACAAACCCCATATATGGCGTTTCCTTTTAGGCAGCATTTATCTAGATCTGTCATGAGAGAATGGGAAAATTTTTCAGCTACTACATTTGGTGATTATGTAGCTCGTAATTTGCCTGAATGTGATCTTTATGTTGGGCTCTCAGGTTCGGCTTTGCCAGCAGGCAAAAAAGCGCATCAACGAGGGGCTAGGTTTATCTGTGATCGAGGCTCATCACATATTCGCGCCCAAGATGAATTATTACGGGAAGAACATGCGCTTTGGAATATACCTTTTGATGGCATTGACTCACGAACGATTGCTAGAGAAGAGTCTGAATATGAGGAGGCGGATTGTATTACGGTACCATCAACATTTGTTTATACAACCTTTGTTGAGCAGGGTGTAGCAGCGAGTAAAATAAGATTGCTTCCTTATGGTGTTAATCTCTCCCGATTTCAACCAGTAGACAAACCTGACTCCCAACGTTTTGATATGCTTTTTGTAGGTGGGATGAGTTTGCGCAAAGGTGTGCAGTATTTAGTACAGGCTTATCAAAAGATTAAGCATTCTTCAAAATCGTTGACCTTTGTAGGGTCGCCATCAGCAAGCCTAATTGAAGCTTTAACTTCGCGTGGACTATGGCCAGAAGATGCAATTGTATTGGGGCATTTGCCTCAAACAGAACTTAAGCAGATAATGAGTCGTAGTCATGTTTTGGTTTTACCAAGTATAGAAGACGGCTTTGGTATGGTGATGGCGCAGGCCATGGCCTGTGGTTGCCCAGTTGTTGCAAGCAATCATACCGGTGCCGAAGATTTAATGACGAATTGCCTAGAGGGCTTTATTGTGCCAGTGCGCGATGTGAGCGCTCTGACGGACAAGCTTCAACAATTGGCAGATGAGCCGCAATTGAGGAGTGTAATGGGCGAAAAAGCCTTACAAAAAGTACAAAGCCTTGGAGGCTGGGGTGATTATGGGGATCATGCAATGAAAATCTATAAGGAGATAACGAAATGAAATCGATCCCTATGAATCAATTCGACAACAATATGCAAAAGATAATTTTACTATTTGGCATGATTGAAATTATCATTGGTTTTTCTGGAGTGATCCTAGCTGACTTTTTTTCGATATTTAATTTGTTGACGATTTTGTCTGGAGCTGCTGGCTTGATCGCACTATTTTTCTGTATTTTGCAACCCGCTAAGATTAAGTCTTATGACCTATTAGCAATGGCCATGGTTTTAGCTTATGGTACAGGCACATTAAACTCATTGGTTATGTATGCATTAGATGGTATGGATTTGTTGAAACGCTCTAATGTTGAAGAGTACTGGCTTACACGTACACTTGGTTTGGCCACTGCGGCTGCCGGATTTTTGCATGTATTAGGAAGGGCTGATAACAATAGTTACTTATTCAATGACTTTAGTATAAATGAATCGGATAAAAAGCGCCTTTTATGGTTTGGTATCATTATTTTAACTTTAGTTCTAATTTACATTGCCACAGGTAAGCTAGGATTTATGGGTGATGTTGGTGTCGCTAAGGGCTACGTTAATGTTGCACCGACCAGTGCAATTTTGTTGGACTTAATCCTACCTGTTGGAGCAGTTTTGTTGCTCGCTGGAATGAAAGAAAACGATCCAAAAATTAAACTTATATTTACTGTCTTAGCTCTATCTTTAGTTATTGTTCAATTTGGATTTGGCCGAAGAGTTTTTGTATTTTCGGTGCTCATTTATACGATGGTTTTTTTCTTCACAGCTAAATCATTTCGATTGGTCTCTTTGAAGAATATAATAGTTTTTGTTCTCATAGGTATTTCCATTCAAGTTGTCACTACGTCTTTTTCGGTTCTACGAATTAGCACTTATGAAAATAAAAATCAGGAAAGAACAATTTTTGAAATGCTACCAGACGCAATAAAAGTATATAGGGATAAGGACTTTTACCATGTGGATGAACAAATTCATAATAACTTAAGATCAAGGACATTTGTTTTGGAATATTTAGCGAGTATAGACAAGTCTCTTGAAACAATAGAGCCAACATACGGTAATAACTTGCTTAGAGCTTTAGTTGTTTCGATTCCCAGTGTTTTGTACCCATCAAAGTTCATAAATGGGCTATTTATGACTGAGGAGCAATATATTAACCCCCACTTTAGACTACCCATGAAAGATAGCTCGAACTCAACGCTCACTGGTTCTTTATCTGATTTTGGAGAACTTGGGATGTTTTTCATCCCGTTTTTGTTTGCTTTTATTTATGCACGGGTATTATCAGTAAGTAGAAAACATATAAGTCGAATATCATCAATCTTTCTAGGATTGTTATTTGCATATAAGCTATTGTCAATCGAGGGGGATATTACAGTATTTTTTGGAACTTTAAGGTTTTCGTTAATTTTTATGCTCATTCTATGGTTTGTGTTTAATTTCAATAAGAAAACCCTGCCTTTTAAATCAGCGCTTAATTGATAAATTAGTAATTAAAAATGAGTATGTGAGAGTGTTCAAATGTCATGTGAGCTACTTTGTACGGGTTGGTATTCGTCTAACGAACCTAAAACATACCAAACCTTTGGTGACGAAAGTGTTCGTAATCAGTCATTTAGGTCATTATGGTGGCAGTCAGTAGATACATTTATACAGCCAAAGCATGTGCTAGTCGTTGACTCTGCATCACCAGTTAAACCGCATGATGATCTTTTTTCATCAACCAACACTACTCAAATAGAATTACTCACAAACCCAGGTCACGCGCAAAACTGCACCACACATTACGCAGGTTGGATGGCATCTATATTAGTTGGATTGGATTTCTCACTGCTCAATGATGTAGATTTTTTCCTCTATGTCGAGCAGGACGCCTTAGTTTATGGAAAAGGCTTTGTGGAAAAAATTAAGCAAAAATTATTAAAAAGCGATTTTGTTTTTGGAGATGGTGGCAAGTTTGCGGAAATTGAACAAGCCGTGTTTGCTGTAAACAAAAAAGGGATTAGAAAATTTTTATCTGCGTTGCACGACATTAACTATTCAGACCGAGTGATTTCACCAGAAATCAAATTCATGTATGCCGCTTCATTATTAAAATCATCTGGACTGGCAGGCGCGTTGTCTTATAACCAGCCAAGACTAATGCGACGTCTTTACAATAAGTTATTTTGTCATGTGATGCCCATCGTTAAACAGTATGAATTGTTACCTTTTGGGTATGGCAGAGTTAGGCCGATTAATTTTGCCGACGAAAATTTTTATTTCCAGCAGGGCTCGGTTGATGAGATTAGTGCATACAAAAAACTGACCGGCTTCAACGATATGCTGAATAAGTAATGATTGTTCAGATAAAGAGTGATGATTAATGACCGCCACCCAACGCTTTTTATCAGGTAGCGCTGCATCATGGGCGAGAATTATTGTTACATTGATAGCACAAGTTGTGACTGTACCAATTTTTTTGAGTCATTGGTCAGTTCCGGAATATGGATGCTGGTTAATTATTCAGACTGTTCTCAGCCTTTCTAGTATTTTTAGTATGGGGCATCAAAATTACTTAGGTTTTGAATTTCTCAAAATTGGTGAAAATCAGCCTAGAAAGCTTTCATTGCTTTTTTACTCATCCATACCTTTCGCCATTATTTTATCTTTTGTTGAGTTTATTGCTGTTGTTATTCTAATATACGCTGGCGCATTAGATTCTGTTTTTGATCCCCAAAAAAATATGGACGAACATTTACTGAAGGCGAGTTTTCTTGCACTTATTTTGTACTCTTTTTATTGGATTGTAGCTACAAGTGTAAGCGCATTAGCTGGAAGGGTTGTGGCAACTTATGGTTATTATCCTCGAATGGCATGGTGGGCTGTGTTGATTGCTATTTTTGACACTACGGCTGCTGCAGTTTCAGTGATGCTTGGAGCAAGCTTGGGTAGTACTGTCAAAATACTTATCTTTGTAAACTTTGTAGTAAATATTCCTGTGTTTGTTGAATTATTCAGAATTTTTAAAAAAAATGATTTGGCTCCAGTAATGCCTGATTGGAGTCTTGGGATGAAAATAATGATGGAATCTTGTGTGCTGGCGATAAGTTCGGTATTTGATCTTTTAAGGCAGCAGGGCGTGCGAGTATTTTTAAGTTCTTTAGTTGGTCTGGTTGAAATGACTGCCTTTTCAACAATAAAGACCTTAAGTAATGTAGCACTTCAAGGTATTGGAACAATTACGAACCCAATGATGCCCGAATTAATGCGATATTTGCGCAATAAAGATCAATCAAGACTAGTTGGATCTATTGCTTTTGTTTGGCTACTTTCGTTAATTATAATGGGTACTTGCCTAGTTGCTCTTCAGAGCATAATGCCAATTGTTTTTGCCCTTTGGACTCGAGGAAAAATCCATTATGATTCTAATTTATTTGCTTTATTTTCAGTTGGTTTGTTAATTTTTTCAACTTCACGTCCTGCTGCTGCAATTATTCAAGGTAATAATTTACTGAAAACACAGATTGTCAATTCAACTATTGTTGGGGTTATTTGTATCGGGGGTATAGTAATTTTGACATCAACATATGGGATTGTTGGAGCCGGCCTTGCGCTACTATTGGCTGAGGTAGTTAGTACTATTTTATTAGTTTTTTGCGCGCAAAAGTGGCTGCAGTCTGTTTATTTAGTATGGCCGTGGCATCTATTTTACATAGCATTAGTTTCTTTAGCCGTAACTAGTGTTGCCATTTTTTCAATTTCCATACTGCCAAAACAGTCAATTTTAATATTAGTTTTATCTACAATATTTAATTTATGTGTTGGCAGATATTTTTTTAGGTTCTTCCCATTTGATGTTGCTACTAAAGTGCGCGGAATTCTTTTTCCACTTTTAGGTAAGTAGTTTTCAGCTCTTTTAAATTTTTGATGTACAAATTTTACTTAGTTTGAAAAAGGGATTCTCATGGTAAACAAAACAGATAACTCTAGATTATGCTTTGAATTCCCTAGCTATTTCATTTGGCTCTTTAGAGCAATATATCGTGCTTTGAGAAAGTCGGGTAATTTTATTTTATTAAGTTCTCCCTTGTCCAAGAAGCAAGTTATTTTTGATCGGCATCAAAATAATTTATTCAGCGTAAGTGTAAGAGATAAAATTGATTTAAAAATTGTAAATGATTTGTTTTCGCGCGAGGATTATGGAGTTCACAGATTAGCTAGGCGTCTAGATATAGAATCTCTCTATAGTAAAATATTAAGTGAGGGGGGAAATCCGCTAATTGTAGATTTAGGCGCGAATTGTGGCCTTGCTTCTATTTATTTTTCTCGAAAATTTCCCTATGCGAAAATTGTTGGCCTGGAACCTGATTTGGGTAACTTTAATCTTGCAACCCTCAATTGTTCATCATACCCAAATATATCATTTATACAGGCTGGCATTTCAAGTGAAGATGGTAAAGGGGATATTATTAATTTAGATGATGATAATTGGTCATTCAGAACTGAGATTAGTGATAAGGGAAGTTTAGATATGCTCTCAATGAACACACTCCTTAAGCAGCAGAAATTTAGTGACTCGACGCCTTTTATAGTAAAGATTGATATTGAAGGTTTCGAGGAAAATCTTTTTGAAAAAAATACTGAATGGTTAGATAAATTTCCTCTGTTAATAATCGAGCTACATGATTGGATGATTCCGAATTCGGCTAACTCTCAAAATTTTCTTCGATGTGTTTCAAAATTAAATAGAGATTTTATTTATATTAACGAGAATGTTTTTTCAATTAAGAATATATAGCAGTGAATGATTTTATATTTATTATTTGTATTCTTGGCCCATTTTAATTAGAAAATGAACCTCGTTCTATTCACCCACCCTCACTTTTTAAGCTCTCAAAGCATGCCGCGTTTCGCGCGTATGCTTGAAGAGGCTTATTTATTGAGAGGGCATGAGGTGAAAGTTTGGTCGCCACAGCCTGTTGCTTATCAGCTTGTGCCAAGTGGGCGTTTTTCTAAATGGGCAGGTTATGTGGATCAATATATTTTATTCCCGCTTTGGGTGCGGAGGCAGTTAAAAAAACAGCCATCGGATACTTTGTATGTGTTTTGTGATCAAGCCCTTGGCCCATGGGTGCCGTTAGTCAAAAATAAAGCACATATTGTGCATGTGCACGATTTGCTGGCTTTACGGTCTGCGCTTGGTGATGTGCCAGAAAATCCGACCTCGTGGTCTGGCAGGATTTATCAACGCTATATTCGGCGGGGCTTTAAGCAAGCCAAGCACTTTATCTCTATTTCAAATAAAACCCGTGACGACTTGCACCATTTTGGGCAGGTATCTGCAATGAGTTCTCATGTGGTTTACAACGGCTTTAACTATCCTTATTCGCCTATGGCTAAAGCTGATGCGATGCGTGTGCTAAGTGAAGTGAATTTGCCAGCGCATTCTGATGGCATGTTGTTGCATTTAGGAGGCAGTCAGTGGTACAAAAATTTAGCGGGCGTGATTCGTATTTATATTGAATATGTCAACGCCGAAAAAAATCCTTTACCGCTTTGGTGTATTAGCCCTAACCCTAACCCTCGAGTGCAAGCTTTGCTTAAACTAGTGCCGTCAAATGGAAAGGTATTGTTTTTTCAAGGGATTGATAACCATGCCTTGCAAGCAGCTTATTCCTTGGCGCGTGCCTTTGTTTTTCCGAGTCTTGCTGAGGGCTTTGGTTGGCCAATTATTGAGGCCCAAGCTTGCGGATGTCCAGTGCTGACTTCTGATGCAGCACCAATGAATGAAATTGGCGGGGTGTCGTGTGCTTATATTCCAGTGTTAAAACCCAAAGATGATGTTGAGTTATGGGCGAAAAATGCCTCAAATACATTAATTGCTTTGTTATCACTTAATGACGCGGCGCTAAATAAGCGGGTGGCACAGGGCTTAACGCATGTGCAGCAATTTAATGCGGAGAGCGCTATAGAGCGCTATCTCGAGTGCTACCTAATTGCCTTTAATGCTCATGCTTTTAAGCTTAAGACTTCTTAAAAAAAGAAAATATTAATGAAGATTTTGCATATTATTTCCTCAGTAAACCCAAAAGGCGGTGGTCCAATGGAGGGCGTGAGGCAACGCGGATTGCGCTTAATCGAAATGGGGCACCAAGTTGAGGTGGTAACATTAGATGATCCGGCTAGTGATTTTATCGCCAATTACGGGCTCACAGTATTTGCTTTAGGCCCAACGAAGGGCGGCTACAAGTACAATTCTAAGTTAGTTCCTTGGTTGAATGCGCAAGCTCGGGATTACGATGCAGTCGTTGTTAATGGGCTTTGGCAATACCATAGTTTTGCTGCATGGCGTGCATTGTCCAAGATGAAAGTCCCATATTTTGTTTTTACTCATGGCATGTTAGATCCATGGTTTAAACGCACTTACCCACTTAAACACCTAAAAAAATGGCTGTATTGGCCTTGGGCTGAATATCAACTTCTTAGAGATGCCAGCGCTGTATTATTTACCTGTGAAGAAGAAAAAATCTTAGCCAGACAATCCTTTTGGTTATACAAAGTACGCGAACAAGTGGTGAATTATGGCACTAAAACACCGCCGAGCGAGCGTGAAGCTTTAGCCGAAACTTTTTACACCCAATATCCAGCACTGCGTGAAAAAAGAGTGTTTCTATTTTTAAGCCGCATCCAAGAGAAAAAAGGCTGTGACTTAACTATTGAAGCATTTGCAGAAGTTGCGGCCAAGGATATTAACCTTCATTTAGTGATCGCTGGCCCTAGCCAACAAAAATATCAAGAAAAGCTCCAAGCACTTGCACAGCGTTTAGGGGTTGCTGACCGTATTACCTGGACAGGAATGCTACAAGGCGACATGAAATGGGGTGCCTTTTATGCCAGCGAAGCTTATGTCTTATCTTCGCATCAAGAGAACTTTGGCATCGCGGTGGCAGAAGCGCTTGGTTGCGGCATTCCAGTATTAATCTCGGACAAAGTCAATATTTGGCGAGAAATTGAAGCTGAAGGGGCTGGCATTGTGAATCCGGATACCTTAGCGGGTACCAAAGAAAGTTTTAGACGCTGGTTAGCCTTAGATGAAACCGCACGCCAACAAATGGGGCTAAGTGCTAAACGATGTTTTGAAGAGCGCTTTACAGTGGAAGCGATGGCTAATAGTTTGATTTCGGCGATTGAAAAGTGGATTAAATACAAAGACGCTGATGTTTAAAAAGTTATGATTAATTCAGGGCTTACAAAATGATTATTCAAGGCAATGATCCTTACACGCAACCCTCTTTTTCCTTGCAAAATAGAATAATGCGCGCAATTTGGGGCTTGGTATGGTTAATACTGTTTCGTACAAGCCCACGTCCGTTTCATTTATGGCGTCGGTTTTTATTGCGGTTGTTTGGTGCAAAGCTTGGTAGGCATGTCAATGTATATCCGACAGTAAAAATATGGGCACCTTGGGCACTTGATATTGGATGTTATGTTGGGGTGGCGGATGGCGTTACGCTTTATAACATGGCTTCGATCACAATTGGCGATTACTGCGTGATCTCTCAGGGGGCACATCTTTGCGCCGGATCACATGATATTGATTCATCCAATTTTCAGCTCATCACCCAGCCTATATCGCTTAATAGCTATGTCTGGGTTTGCGCAGAGGCGTTTGTTGGACCTGGTGTGAAGATTGCAGTCGGTTGTGTATTGGGTGCACGAGCTGTGGTTGTAAAAAGTATTGTTGAACCTTGGACAGTTTGGGCGGGCAATCCCGCCGTGAGGAAAAGATTACGCAAAAAGGTGATTGAATGAGCGGTATATCGGTACTGATACTGACTAAAAACGAGCAACAAGATCTTCCGGGATGTTTGGAGTCTGTGGCCTGGAGTGACGATATTCATGTTTATGACTCTATGAGTACTGACAATACTGTAAAGATTGCTGAGAGTTTCGGCGCTAAGGTAACGCAACGTCCCTTTGATAACTGGTCTAGTCATCAAAATTGGGGCTTGCAAAATATTCCTTTTAAGCATGAATGGATTTTTTACATTGATGCTGATGAGCGCATGACAAGTGAACTAGTTGAGGAGATCATTGTTGCTACAAATAGATCAAACGACGCTGTGGCTTTTCGCATTCGGCGTCGAGATTTTTTTGATGGGACATGGCTAAAACACGTTCAAGCCTCACCTTTTTATATGCGCTTGTTTAAGCCAGAGAGAATGCGTTATGAGCGTTTGGTGAACCCTATTTCCATTGCCGATGGGCCAGTAGGTGAGTTGAAAGGAAATCTAGATCATTTTCCATTTAGCAAGGGGATTGGGCATTGGTTAGAACGACATAATGCTTATAGTAAGTTTGAGGCAGAGCAAATCATAAATAACCGTCAACAAAATAAAGCCTTTTCCATTATTAAGGCTTTTACTGCAAGCGATTTTCATGAAAGGCGTTTTAACCAAAAAGAGTTGTTTTATCGTATGCCGCTTCGCCCTTTAATAAAATTTATTCTACTTTATGTTGTTAAGCGTGGCTTCTTGGATGGTCGCGCTGGGTTGCGTTACTCGATTTTGCAAGCGATTTATGAGTATATGATCGTGCTAAAAGTTGATGAACTACAAAGATCAGCGACTTTTAAGTAGTTTGCCATGAAAATCCTCATTTACAGTGCCAACTTCGCACCTGAGCCAGTAGGCATAGGCAAGTACTCCGGTGAAATGGCCGCTTGGTTGGTTTCACAAGGCCATCAAGTTCGCGTGGTTGCAGCGCCGCCATATTATCCTGCTTGGAGGTTAGACCAAGCCTATGTTTGGCCACCTTATCGTCGTGAGCAGTGGCAGGGGGTGGATGTTTGGCGTGCGCCTTTATGGGTGCCAAAAACTCCTGGTGGTTTAGCGCGTATTTTGCATTTATTAAGCTTTGCGGTCTCATCCTTGCCTGTCATGTTGTGGCAAACACAATGGCGCCCCAATGTGGTATTGGTGGTTGCGCCCGCTTTGGTTTGTGCGCCAACCGCTCTTTTGGTGGCTAGGCTAACTGGCGCGAAAGCTTGGTTGCATATTCAAGACTTTGAAGTGGACGTGGCTTTTCAGATGGGCTTGCTAAAAAACCCATTGTTGCAACGCATGGTGCTTGCTGCCGAACGTGGTTTGCTGAGAAGTTTTGACTATGTTTCATCTATTTCTGGCCGAATGTTAGATCGACTCCGTCAAAAAGGGGTGAAGGAATATCAAGTCAGATTTTTCCCCAATTGGGTGGATATTTCGCATATCTATCCTTTAACGAGCCCAAGTGATTATCGAGAAGCACTGGGCATTAAGCCCGATACTAAAGTGGTGTTATTTTCTGGCACCATGGGAGGTAAGCAAGGATTAATGGTGATTCCAGAAGCTGCTAGGAAATTAGTGCATCGACAGGACCTGATGTTCGTTGTGTGTGGTGATGGTGTCATAAAACCGCAATTAGAAACGGCTAGCATCGGGCTTGGCAATATTAAATTTTTGCCCTTACAGCCATTTGAACAACTCGGGCAATTATTAGGCTTGGCTGATATTCATTTATTGCCACAAAGCCCAGAAGCGGCAGATTTGGTTTTGCCCTCTAAACTCTCAGGCATGTTAGCAAGTGGCAGAGCGATAATTGCGACTTGTTTGGCAAATACAGAAATTGCTAGTGTGGCTTCTAAGTGCGGTTTGGTGGTCTTCCCGGAAGATTCTCAAGCCTTAGCGAATGCCATTGAACAGCTGCTGGATGATGATGAAGCCCGTTTGCAATTTGGCAAGCAGGCTAGGCTTTATGCGGAAGAGAATTTAGCAAAAGAGTCGGTGCTTGGCAGATTGTTGGAGAATTTAAAATAGTGCTCTGTATTTGCACTATCTGGAAAACATAAAATGACAGCAAAGAGAATTCTAATCACAGGCGGTGCTGGCTACATTGGCTCCCACACTTGCGTGGAGTTGTTAAGCGCTGGTCATGAGTTGGTAGTAGTGGATAACTTAAGTAATAGTAAGTTTGAAGCTCTGGCTAGAGTGCAACGGATTACCGGCAGAGCGGTAACTTTCCATCAGGTGGATGTGCGTGATAAGCAAGCTTTGCGTGAGGTATTTGCGCTGTATGATGTTGAGGCAGTGATTCATTTTGCCGGGCTCAAAGCGGTGGGTGAGTCAGTTCAGCATCCCTTGCGATATTACGATTGTAATGTTGGTGGGGCTGTTGCCTTATGTGAAGTGATGGCTGAATTTGGCGTGAACAGGCTAGTTTTTAGTTCTTCTGCTACTGTTTACGGAGAACCTGATATGATGCCGATTCGTGAGGATTTTCCAGTAGGCGGCACAACAAATCCTTATGGCGCGAGTAAGTTAATGATAGAAAATATTCTTCATGATTTGCATGCCTCAGATCCAGCATGGCGAATTGCTGTGCTGCGTTACTTTAATCCTGTGGGTGCGCATGCTTCTGGTTTGATCGGTGAAGATCCAAACGGAATACCCAACAATTTAATGCCTTATATTGCCCAAGTGGCGGTGGGTAGGCGAGATTGTTTGAGTATTTTTGGGGGTGACTATTCAACGCCAGATGGCACTGGCGTTCGCGATTATATTCATGTAGTTGATTTAGCCAAAGGGCATTTAGCTGCGTTGGATTATCTTTCAAAAAAACCGGGTTTATTGACCGTTAATCTAGGCACTGGCAAGGGCTTGAGTGTACTAGACATGGTCTATGCATTCCAGACGGCAAGCGGCATTGAAATTCCTTATCAGATTGTCGAGCGTCGCCAAGGCGATATTGCATGCTGTTATGCGGATCCAGCCCTGGCTGCTGAGAAATTAGGCTGGCGTGCAGAGTTAGGGGTTGATGCCATGTGCATTACTGCTTGGTGTTGGCAATCGACTAATTTGAATGGCTATGATGTTTAGCATGTGCTGGTTGATTACTAAAAAAACAGGTCATTTATTAAGTTAAGCCCAACTTGACTGAGCAATAATATCTACCCATTTACACTTAATTTGTTTCCTTAACGCCTGTTGCTTTTATTTCTCAGTAAATACTTTTATTTCACGGATCACATCTCTAATTCATTGTAAGTTATGGGTATTGTTTGATACCAATTTTCAAGATCTATTTAAGGTATATTTAAATACCATAAAACATGTCAAAATTATGACAATTTTTAGTGTTTTTGAGTTATTTGGCACTTTTATGCAAGCTATTGGAAATAGTTCGTGAATATTGAGGTTTTAGAATTGGACACATTAAGTAAAAACAAGCTTGAGACGAAAAACTTAGTGAATGAGCTAGTCTCTGCGAATAAGTTACTTCTTGCCCAAAATACAGCATTAGCCCTTGAAAATAAAGAGCTAGGCATTATTGCGTCCATTTTTCACTCCCAAGAAGGAATGTTGATTACAGATGCAAACCTGTCTATCGTTCAAGTGAATCAATCTTTCACTGACATTACAGGTTATCTTTTAGAAGAAGTGATAGATAAGAAGCCAAATATACTGAATTCTGGCAGGCATGATCAGGCGTTTTACAAGCAAATGTGGCAAAGCTTAAACTATCATGGAAAGTGGGAAGGTAAAATTTGGAATCGCCGCAAAAATGGTGAAGTTTATTCCCAATATTTAAGTATTGCTGTGGTGACCGATGCCTTAGGTAATATAACGAATTATGTGGCGACAATAAATGATATTACCAAGGGCAGGGCGACTAAAGAGAAGATTGCTAATCTGTCTTATTATGATCCCCTAACGCAGCTACCTAATCGTCGTTTATTTCTTGATAGGCTTGTTCAAGAGATCGACGCGATGTCGGGCAATGGGCGTCGCGCTGCTTTGCTATTGATTGATTTGGATCGTTTTAAAAATTTGAATGATACGCTTGGACATCATCTAGGTGACTTATTAATCGAGCAACTAGCCACTCGTTTGGTTCCTTGCACTCGAAAAAAGGATCTCGTCGCGCGTTTTGGCGGAGATGAGTTTTTTATCTTCTTGACGAATTTAACTGGGACTGAAATTGAATGCGCGTCCAAGGCCCAAGAATTTGCCACGAAAGTAATGGCGACTTTTGATACACCATTTCAGCTGGATGATCATCACTTCAGCATGACAGCTAGCATAGGGGTCACGATTTTGGGTGGTGATGAAACCTCTACGGATATGGTATTAAGACAGGCCGATATTGCCATGTATCAAGCAAAAGCGAACGGGCGAAATAGGATTTGTTTCTTCGAAGAGAAGATGCAAGACGACATTAGCCAATATGTGCAACTTGAGCGTGAATTAAGTAACGCGATTGCGCTTTCGCAGTTCGAATTGTTTTATCAAGTGCAAGTCGATGATAAGCAAAAGCCATTAGGTGCTGAAGCCCTGATCCGCTGGAATCATCCAGCGCGTGGTTTGGTTGCGCCAGGGTACTTTATTGAAATAGCGGAAGAAACTGGCTTAATTGTGCCGATAGGGCAGTGGGTATTAGAAGCAGCCTGCAAACAATTAAAGGCTTGGGAAGCCATCCCTCAAATGCGCGGTCTAACGCTTGCAGTCAATATTAGTAGTAAACAATTCCATCAAGAGGATTTTGTCAGTCATGTAAAGTATATTGTTAAACAGCATGGTATCCACCCTGCTTTGCTCAAGCTGGAACTGACTGAAACTGCATTTTTCCAAAACATCGAGACATTGATTTCAAGCATGAACAAATTAAATGGCATTGGCATTCAATTCGAACTCGATGATTTTGGAACGGGGTATTCTTCTTTGCAATACCTCAAGCGGCTTCCGCTTGAACAGCTCAAGATTGACCAGTCATTTGTGCGTGAGATTGAATACAACGAAAATGACAATCAGATTGTTCGGACCATTATCTCAATGACGCAAAACTTAGATTTAAAAGTGATTGCCGAAGGGGTGGAAACAGAAAACCAAATGCAAATTCTTCTGGATGGCGGCTGCCATCGCTTTCAAGGGTATTACTTTGGTAAGCCTCTGCCTGTTGCTGAGTTTGAAGCGTCGATTGCGAATTCAGGCATTTAGTTAGCTTGTAAAATCGATATTAAGAGATGGGTAATCTATTAAAGGCTTGATTCGGTAATTAATATAAGTTCTTTAGTGTAGATGGCTCAAAAACTCTTTCACTAAGTATAAGTTACTCTGTCTTAAGAAAAACGGTCTGAAAGCCATTTTCTAAATGGGATGTCGTAATACTTCTCTATCAGCAAGGACATCCAGGTCATAAATATCAATAATACAATGCCGCTCAATGGGGCAAAACTTCCTACATTTGACTTAAAAATAAATAAGAAAATGCCAGCTATGGGAATATGCAAAACGTAAATAGGATAACTTGCTGATCCAAGCATCAATAATGTATTTTCAGACTTTAGGTTTTTAGTTTGCACCTTTGCGGCGCAAAGAATAAGAATTGGAAATATAAAAGATACGCTTAACAAATCAATTAGCCAGTTAAATTTGCCTGCATCTGGCGAACATAATATTAACACTAGTACTGTGACCGCTAGCCAAGCAAAAGTCGGTTCGTTATTAACATATTTTCCAAAGTATAATTTGTATCTAAATAAGAGTAATCCTAAAAATATTCCAAATATTGAACGAACAAATCCAGCAGAAATTGATTCTGAACCCCAATCATAACCATTACTTAAATTACCTTGCGTATATGAAATATATGCGAGCAGTAGTAAAAAGCTAAAAACAACTATTTTAAGAATGGAATTATTCAAAAAAGGCCTCGCTAATGCATAAATGAAATTTGCTACAAGCTCAAAGAACAGTGACCAATAAGCACCATTGATAGGGAAAAGTCTTGGGCTTCCATCTTGATGCGAAGGCAGCATTAAGATGGTCATTAGGGCGGACTTAATGTTCTGCTGTAGGGTTTGATTTAATGAATCGCCAATAATTAGCAGTATGGTACAAAGTAATATTGAAAGTAGAAACATTGGATATAGTCTTATTAAACGGATAGTAAGAAAATTTCTAAATGAAATTTCACTATTTTTTAATTTTTCGTCATATGCATGTGCAATAACAAAGCCGCTTAGGATGAAAAATAGATCTACCGCCAAGTAGCTTCTAAAAAAGCCATAGTGGAAAAAATCTCCTGTATGGCGCGTAAGAATTATTATTGCCGCCAAGCCCCTCATTCCGTCAAGAAAGGCATATCTGTTTTGATGGTTTTGGCCTGAATCCAAGGAGCGGTCTAAATGAAGTTTGGCGAAGATCATTTAATTACTATGTGCCATTTTCATGACAAACGTATTACATTGCGCTTTGTTATTTCTGAGCGGGTAATCAACATTAAACCAAAATGCTCCAGAATAGATTCGAGGTATTCTAGTGCTGAGCATTTTTTGTGATTTTACGTGCATCGATTGAACGAATTTACTTATTGGGTTGTCTCTTCAAAGGCTTACGTTTAAAAGGCTCAAAATCTTTGCAAACACCCGAATTTGCTTTGCCACAGACCGTAAGCTTGGGTTACAATTATCGAAATTTTGAGGTTAAAAAACTTCAATGATTGCATTTCGCAATTATCAATCGCTGTGAAACTGGAGTTTTAACGTGCTGGAAAATTATTTTCCGATTCTTTTGTTTATCTTAGTAGGCTTGGCTGTTGGTATTGGGCCGCTGGTACTTGGTAAACTCGTCGCTCCCAATCGTCCTGATGCAGCAAAAAATTCTCCCTATGAATGTGGCTTTGAGGCATTTGAAGATGCCCGCATGAAGTTTGACGTTCGTTATTACCTCGTCGCTATTTTATTTATCCTATTTGATCTTGAAATTGCGTTCTTATTTCCTTGGGCGGTTGTGCTTAAAGAAATTGGATTGTTCGGCTTTTTGGCCATGATGGTGTTCCTCGGCGTTTTAGTGGTTGGTTTTATCTATGAGTGGATGAAGGGCGCATTGGAATGGGAATAATGAAACCTACTGCGCTTAAGATGAAAGTATTGAAATGAGCATCGAAGGAATTTTAGAAAAGGGCTTTGTGACGACGACGCTTGATACCGTCATCAACTATACCCGCACTGGTTCAATGTGGCCGATGACCTTTGGTTTGGCATGTTGCGCGGTTGAAATGATGCACGCGGGTGCCGCGCGTTATGATTTGGACCGCTTCGGCATTGTGTTCCGTCCAAGCCCCCGTCAGTCTGACGTAATGATTGTGGCTGGCACGCTCGTCAATAAAATGGCGCCAGCACTTCGTAAAGTTTACGACCAAATGGCTGAGCCACGTTGGGTCATCTCAATGGGCTCATGCGCCAATGGCGGCGGTTATTATCACTATTCCTATGCGGTGGTGCGAGGTTGTGACCGTATTGTGCCCGTTGATGTTTACGTGCCAGGTTGCCCTCCAACAGCAGAAGCCTTGCTTTACGGCATTATTCAGTTGCAAAACAAGATCAAACGCACTAACACGATCGCTCGCTAAGGTAGATGAAGATGACGCGATTAGAAACCCTTAAAGGAAATATCGAAAAAGTCCTGGGCGACCAGGTGAGCAAACTAACGGTTGCGCTTAATGAGTTAACGATTGAATGTCAGCATCAAGATCTAATCAAAGTAGTTAAAAAGCTGCGCGACCACAAGGCTTTGAAATTTGAGCAATTGATTGATTTATGCGGCGTAGATTATCAAGAGTATGCAGATGGCACCTGGGAAGGTTTGCGCTTCGCAACGGTTTACCATTTTCTTTCAGTCACGCTTAATCACCGCATTCGCTTAAAAGTGTTTGCGGTCGAGGATGACTTCCCAGTTTTTCCGACATTAGTCGATCTTTATCCGGCAGCGAATTGGTTTGAGCGCGAGGCTTTCGATCTTTACGGCATGATGTACGAAGGTCATCCAGATTTACGTCGCCTGCTCACGGATTATGGTTTTGTGGGCCACCCATTCAGAAAAGATTTCCCGATGATTGGGAACGTTGAAATGCGTTACGATCCAGAACAACAGCGTGTTATATATCAGCCTGTGTCAATTGAACCTAGAAATAATGTGCCGCGAGTGATTCGTGACGAGGGCTTCCATAATGGCTGAGATTAGAAATTACACCATGAACTTTGGCCCGCAGCATCCTGCGGCGCATGGTGTTTTACGTTTGGTGCTAGAACTTGATGGTGAAGTCATTCAACGCGCTGACCCCCATATTGGTTTGCTTCATCGCGGTACGGAAAAGCTCGCTGAAAATCGCACTTATTTGCAATCAGTCCCTTACATGGATCGTTTGGATTATGTATCGATGATGGCGAATGAGCATGCATATGTGATGGCGATTGAAAAGATGATGCAGATTGATGTGCCGCTTCGTGCGCAATATATCCGCGTCATGTTCGATGAGATTACTCGCATTTTGAATCACTTGCTTTGGTTGGGCGCACATGCGCTAGACGTTGGAGCGATGAGCGTGTTCCTATATGCCTTCCGTGAGCGTGAAGATTTGTTCGACGTTTATGAGGCTGTTTCTGGTGCGCGTATGCACGCTGCTTATTATCGTCCAGGTGGCGTGTATCGTGATTTGCCAGAGCGCATGCCGCAACATCTGGAAACGAAATTCCGTAGCAAAAAAGAAATCAACAAGCTCAATGAAAATCGCCAAGGCTCTGTGCTTGATTTTATTGAAGACTTCGCAAACCGTTTCCCGCTGCTTGTGGATGAATACGAAACCTTGCTCACCGATAACCGTATTTGGAAGCAGCGGACGGTGGGTATTGGCGTGGTGACGCCTGAGCGTGCATTAGCGCTGGGTATGACGGGTCCGATGCTTCGCGGTTCTGGCATCGAATGGGACTTACGTAAAAAACAACCCTATGAAGTTTACGACAAGCTTGATTTTGATATTCCTGTTGGCGTAAATGGCGACTGCTACGACCGTTACTTAGTCCGAATTGAAGAGTTTAGGCAGTCTAATCGCATCATTAAGCAGTGTATCGAATGGTTACGTCAAAACCCTGGTCCTGTGATTAGCAATGACAATAAAGTTGCGCCGCCTGATCGCGAAGGCATGAAAACCAATATGGAAGATTTGATTCACCATTTCAAACTCTTCACGGAAGGCTTCCACGTTCCAGCCGGCGAAGCTTATGCAGCCGTTGAGCATCCTAAGGGTGAATTTGGTATTTATATGATTTCTGATGGGGCGAATAAGCCTTATCGCTTAAAAATTCGCGCGCCAGGCTTCCCGCATTTAGCGGCTTTAGATGAAATGACAAAGGGCCATATGATTGCTGACTTAGTAGCGATTATTGGTACGCAAGATATTGTGTTTGGGGAGATTGATCGATAATGTTGTCTCAAGTGTCTCTCGATAAAATCGAATACGAATTAACTAAGTATCCGAAAGAAAACCGTCAGGGTGCGGTCATGTCTGCCTTGCGTATTGCGCAGACAGAAAAAGGTTGGCTCTCTAAAGAAACCATTGCCTATATTGCAGAGTATTTGGGCATCCCAGCCATTGCTGCTTTAGAGGTCGCCACTTTTTACAATATGTACGATTTGCAGCCAGTGGGTCAATACAAAATCACGATCTGCACTAATATTTCATGCATGCTTCGTGGTTCAGATGAGATCGTGGATCACCTTCAAACGAAGCTGGGTGTTGGTTTTAATGAAGTCACGCCAGATGGTCAGTTTTGCTTAAAGGAAGGGGAATGCATGGGCTGTTGTGGCGGCGCACCTTTGATGCACATCAACAATACGCATATGCATGAGTTCCTCACGCCAGCTAAAGTCGATGAAATCCTCGGGGAGTTAAAGTAATGTCCTTACATAAAACTCCTGTCGTAACAGACTTAAGCAAACAAACTTTATTGACGCTTCGCACGCTATCTGCGTCTCAAGATGTGAATCCAGGTGGCCTTAAAAATTACGAAAAGCTTGGTGGTTACGCGCAGCTCAAACGTATAGTGACTGAGAAAGTAAAAGCGACTGACATTATCACAGAAGTCAAAACTTCAAACTTGCGTGGTCGCGGCGGCGCTGGCTTCCCAACAGGTCTTAAGTGGAGCTTCATGCCACGTTACTTCGACGGGACTAAATACCTCGTTTGTAACTCGGATGAAGGCGAGCCCGGCACGTTTAAAGACCGCGATATTATTCGTTACAACCCACATCAATTGATTGAAGGCATGGCGATCGCGGCTTATACCTTGGGTGCGCGTGTTGGTTACAACTACATTCACGGTGAGATTTGGCAAGACTACGAGATTTTTGAAGAAGCACTTTTAGATGCTCGCAAAGCTGGTTATTTGGGTGAAAACCTTTTCGGCACTAACTTCTGTTTTGATTTGCACGCAGTGCATGGCTACGGCGCTTATATTTGCGGCGAAGAAACGGCATTGATTGAGTCAATTGAAGGCAAAAAAGGTCAGCCACGTTTTAAGCCACCATTCCCGGCCAGCTACGGCGTGTTTGGTAAGCCAACTAACGTAAACAACACAGAATCTTATGCTTCGATTCCATGGATTTTGCAGCATGGCGGTCAAGCGTTCCAGGATTTAGGCGTGCCTAATTCAGGGGGCACTAAGCTCTTCTCTGTGTCTGGCCACGTTGAAAAGCCAGGTAATTTTGAAGTGAAAATGGGCACACCATTTGTTGAGCTCCTAGAAATGGCGGGCGGTATTTGGAAGGGGCGCACACTCAAAGCGGTCATTCCTGGCGGGCCATCCACAGCGGTCATGCCAGCATCAGCGATTATTGGCGCAACAATGGATTACGAAGGTTTATCTAAAGCGGGTTCAAGCTTAGGTGCGGGTTCTATGATTGTCATGGATGACACGACTTGCATGGTGAAAGCGCTTAAGCGATTGTCTTACTTCTTTTACGAAGAATCATGCGGTCAATGTACGCCGTGTCGTGAAGGAACGGGTTGGGTGTATCGCGTGCTTAAACGCATTGTGGATGGCGAAGGCAAGATGGAAGATTTGGATTTGCTGACAGACATTAGTAACAACATCTCAGGCCGCACGATTTGTGCGCTAGGTGAAGCTGCAGCCACGCCAGTTCTCAGTTTTATTAAGCATTTTAGACCAGAATTTGAATATTACATTCAGCATGGTAAATCCATGGTGACAGGCAAATAATATGTTGAAGATTGAAATAGACGGCAAACAAGTCGAAGTCGAAAACGGCACGACGATTATTGATGCGGCTGACCAGCTAGGCGTTGCAATTCCACGTTTTTGTTACCATAAGAAGTTATCCGTCGCGGCTAATTGCCGTATGTGCTTGGTGCAAGTTGAGAAATTCAATAAACCATTACCAGCTTGCGCAACGCCAGTAGCGGATGGCATGAAGATTTTTACCCGTTCTAAATCAGCGGTTGAAGCACAAAAAAGTGTGATGGAATTTTTGCTGATTAACCATCCACTTGATTGTCCAATTTGCGATCAAGGCGGTGAGTGCGATTTACAAGATATCGCTGTGGCTTATGGGACTAGTGGTTCCCGCTACACCGAAGAAAAGCGAGTGGTCTTTAATAAAAATATTGGCCCGCTTGTCAGCACCGACATGACCCGCTGTATTCAATGTACGCGCTGTGTTCGCTTCTTAAAAGAAGTCGGCGGCATGCAAGAGCTTGGCCTGATTGGCCGCGGCGAACATGCTGAAATTACTGCTTATGTGGATAAGAGCGTTGATTCTGAGCTTTCAGGCAACATCATTGATTTGTGCCCAGTGGGCGCATTAACCAGCAAGCCATTCCGCTACTCAGCGCGAAGCTGGGAGCTCACACGTCGTCCAACGATTGCTGCACATGATGGTCTAGGCTCGCATGTTGAAGTGCACGTTAAAAATGACCGCGTTATGCGCATTGTGCCGCGTGAAAAAGAGAGTATTAATGAGGTTTGGTTATCTGATCGTGATCGTTTCTCATACGATGGTTTAAATAGCCCTGAGCGCTTAACTAAGCCAATGATCAAACATCATGGCGAGTGGCACGAAACCGATTGGAAAACTGCGCTAGAGTTTGCGGCGCGTCAAATTAAAGAAACGGTAGAAGAGAATCCAGCTGGATTAGGTTTCTTGGTTTCACCAAACTCAACGATGGAAGAAGGTTTTCTGACCAAGAAAATCGCTAAAGCGCTTGAATGTGGCAACGTCGATCACCGTTTACGCCGCAGTGATTTCCGTCTAGATGGCCGTTTCCATGGTACGCCTTGGATGGGCTGTAATATTGCCGATGTGCAAGCCATGGATCGTATCTTGGTGGTGGGTAGTAATTTGCGCAACGAACACCCACTGCTTACGCAACGTATTCGTCGTGCAGTGACGAATGGCGCTGAGTTGTCGCTGGTCAACCCTATGGATGACGATCAGTTGATGAAAGTTAGCCATCAAGCGATTTGCTCACCAAACGATATCGTTAACGTATTAGCTCAAATTCTAAAAGCCATGTCTGGCTTACAACGCCTATCCCTCTGTTTGCCTAAATCGATTAGCGATTTGTTAGAAGGCGTAGTGGTGCGTGAGAATAGCCAAGCAATTGCAGAGAGCTTGGCTGGACATGGCAAGGAAGTGGATTTGGTCAATCCTAAGAGTGCATTATTCTTGGGTAATATTGCGCAATATCATCCACGCTATGCTGAGATTTATACCTTGGCTGAAGCGATTGCCTCGCTTTGCGGGGCAACGTTCGGTGTGTTATTCGAATCCTCAGATCGCGTTGGTTTGGATTTGGTGCGTGTGATTCCTGGTCAAGATGGACTCAACGCAAGAACCATGCTTGAGCAGCCTAGAAAGACTTACGTGCTTCTTAATGTTGAGCCTGAGTTTGATTGTGCGAATCCTGCTGTAGCAAATGCGGCCATGGACAAAGCAGAGTGCGTCATTGCCTTGACCGCTTATAAATCAAGCGCGCTGGATAACGCAGATGTTCTGTTACCAATTGCACCATTTACAGAGACCTCCGGCACACGCATGAGCATGGAAGGGCGGGTACAAAGCTTTACGGCGGCAGTGAAGCCACTTGGTGAGGCACGCCCAGCTTGGAAAGTATTGCGTGTATTAGCCAACACTTTGGGCTTGGAAGGTTTTAACTTTGAAAGCACTGAGCAAGTAAAAACTGAACTGTTTGGTGGTGAAAAACCTTCAACGGTCGTTTGGAATCGCTTAAATAATAACCTTCGTATTTTGTTTGACGTGAAGGTGCAAGAAAAAACTAACGTGCTCCAGCGCTTGGGTGAAGTCCCGCAATATCGAATGGATTCCGTGGTTCGCCGCTCAAGCCCGCTCAATAAAACGAAACAAGTTTCGGAGCCGGTTGCTGGCATGAACGCTAAATTAATGACTGAGCTTGGTTTGCAACAGGGCGACTTAGTCTTGGTTAAACAAGGAATTGGGTCAGCAAAATTGAAGGTCATGCTAGATGCTGGTTTAGCTAAAGGGACGGTACGTGTTCCAACTGGCTATGACCTGACTGCTTCATTAGGCGAGCTGATGGGCGAGATTGAGGTAACAAAAGCATGAGTGCATTCATTGAGTCATTCTTAGCAATGGGGGCCACCACTTTTGGTTCGTACTGGCCTGCGATTTCGCTCACCGTTTGGACCTTGCTCAAAATTATCGCCATCGTTTTACCATTGATGGGTGCGGTTGCTTATTTAACACTCGCTGAACGTAAAGTGATTGGCTATATGCAAGTGCGTATTGGCCCGAATCGTGTGGGTTACTTTGGTTTGCTTCAGCCGCTAGCTGACGGGATAAAATTACTCATGAAGGAAATCATTATTCCTTCAGAGTCTAGCAAAGGCTTGTTTTTGCTTGGCCCAGTGCTTGCCATTGCGCCTGCCTTTGCCGCCTGGGCCGTGATCCCGTTTGATCCAGAAATGGTGCTTGCAGATGTTGACGCGGGTTTGCTTTATATCTTAGCAATGACCTCTGTGGCAGTTTATGGCGTCATTATTGCGGGTTGGGCATCAAACTCTAAATATGCGTTCTTGGGTGCGCTGCGTTCAGCTGCGCAAATTGTGTCTTACGAAATTGCGATGGGCTTTGCTTTAGTGGGCGTGCTGATGTGCGCAAACTCACTTAATCTAGGCAAAATCGTGATGGCGCAATCGGGTGGTTTTTTTGAATGGTACTGGTTGCCACTCTTTCCGCTGTTTATTGTTTATTTCATTAGCGCTGTGGCTGAAACCAATCGCGCACCGTTTGACGTAGCTGAGGGAGAGTCTGAGATCGTAGCGGGCTTCCATGTGGAATACTCAGGCATGTGTTTCGCGGTATTTTTCTTAGCTGAATATGCCAATATGATTTTGGTATCGATGCTGGCGGCAATTATGTTCTTGGGTGGCTGGTTATCCCCAGTGCCATCCTTAATTCCAGATAGCTTCTTGTGGTTATTAGCGAAGGTCGCCTTCTTGCTGTTCTTCTTCTTGTGGTTCCGTGCGACCTTCCCACGTTATCGTTATGACCAAATTATGCGTCTGGGCTGGAAAGTATTTATCCCCATTACCTTGGTTTGGATTGTGATTGTAGGCGGTTTGATGCAAACGCCTTGGGGCTATTTGTTCCATTAAAGGGCGATTAAGAGCTAAAAAT
>CAMCXI010000005.1 GCA_945883335.1 Candidatus Methylopumilus universalis
TTCGGCGGGCTTTTTCTTTTCTATGTCGCGGATTAGAAACTCATACAAACATCATAAGTACTAGAGTCTACAGCCGCTGCAATCCCATCGCTAATTGAAGCTTTAACAACGACTCTTACTGAACCTTTACTTCCATCCCCATCATCCAATGAAACATCTAACTGCTTAGCAAATTTACCCAATATGCCTCTTGAGCAAGCGACATAAGTTCCCGACATATTAGACACGCTGGTAAAGCCAGAAATGCTCTGAACACCAAATCGACCACCATCAGCATTTTTTGGATAAAAATTAGCATCAACGGTTGTAGGTCCTGAAGCTAAATTCGCCAATCTGACATGTTGCCAAAATAATACAGATTCATCTGTACCAGTTTCGGAATCCCAATCGCCTTGAATTACACCATTACTAACCGTGCCAGTTGTAGCAACCGTAGCGCCTTTTAGGTGAGTTGCAACCTGACCATCATCACCTGGCAAGGCCTTAAATTTATCTTGATATCCGTAGATATAAACCTGCACATTTTTAAAGTCTGTAGCCATATTTTTCACTTTCGCACTATTAATTAGCTCTTGACCCTTCAGCACCCCGCCAAGCAGCAAACCAATAATCACCAGCACAATGGCCAATTCAATTAATGTAAATCCAGATTGTTTTTTCATTCTATCCCCGCTTTTCCAAGACATTGGTTGGTGTTTATCAGAACCATTATTCAATTGCTTAGCAGGATCATTTACGCCTGCTTAAGGTTCAATTTTTACAAATCATAGTTTACTGAACAAAACATTGCAACATAATGATAAATAAGGATTTTAATTGTTAAATATTTAACAAAATAAGACGAAATTTAAGAAGTTTCTTAAGCGGGGAGGATTAATACAGGATCGTGTATTTTTGAATAAAAAATCCTGCATCATCAGTAAAAACTGACAGATGCAGGATTGATAGAGACTTATGAAGCTTTATAAAACTATAGCGTGCCGTAGGAATGCAGCCCTGAAAGGAACATATTCACACCTAAAAATGCGAATGTTGTAACCAGCAAACCGATCAGTGCCCACCAAGCAAGCATAGGTCCACGAAGCCCTTTAACTAAGCGTAAGTGCAACCAAGCTGCATAATTCAGCCAAACAATGAGAGCCCACGTTTCTTTTGCATCCCATGACCAATAACCACCCCAGGCCTCTGCCGCCCATACCGCACCCAGAATGGTCGCAATGGTGAAGAAAGCAAAGCCAACAGAAATCGCCTTGTACATTAAGTCATCAAGCACATCAGTTGATGGCAAGCGAGAAACCAAAATACCTTTGTTTACCAACAAATACGCACTCGCCACCATCGCGGCTAATGAGAAAGCGCCATAGCCAACAAAGTTGGCAGGCACATGAATTTTCATCCAATAAGATTGTAGTGCTGGCACCAGTGGCTGAATGCCATTGGCATGCCGACTAAAGGTATACCAAAGGATAAAGCCAACCGCAGCGCTTACCACCAACAATACAAAACCACCCAGTTGCTTAGTCGCATAACGTTGCTCGTAATATAAATACATCAATGAAGTAATAAGACAGAACAGAATAAAAACTTCATACAAGTTACTGAGCGGAATATGGCCGACATCTGGCGCAATCAAATATGACTCATACCAGCGGACCATTAAGCCTACAAAACCCATTAATACTGCAGCCCATGTAAGGCTAGTTGCCACCTTGCCCGTAAATGCAGAGCGTGCAAATAGCGCAAACCAATAAGTGAGCATCGCCAATACGAATAAGACATTCATCCACATAACGGCAGTCTGGCTACCGATTAAAAACTTCAAGAAGAAGACGCGATTAACGCTCTCTAAGTCACCCTGATAAAGATTAATTGAGAACAAACTTAAAGCAGCAATACCCACCAACAACAGTCGAAAAGGCTTCCAGCACCAACCCAACACACTAAAAACAATACCCGCACCAAATAAGAATGTCGTTTCGTAGATGTCCATAAATTGACTATATTTTGCATAGGCAAATATCGTGGAGGCCATTAGCACAATTGCATAGAGCCAATCTTGCCAACCCAGCTGACTAAAAAATGGCACTGGATCGTTATTGATATTGGCAGGAGTTCGGTTTTGTTTCGTGGCCATAATATTGTCCTAAGGAGTTGTGACTTTTTATGATTTAACGCTGTAATAGAGCTGATAGTTGACTTTGATAGCGATTAAACTCAATCTCAAAATCTCGGTTCTTACGATTCGCAGACATTGCAAATAATACTTTATTTTGTTGCGGTTTAATCAATAACCAAATGCGTCTTTCACGAATATAAATCATCGCAAATATTCCCAACACAAGTAGGACCGAACCTGAATACACTAAGTTCTTGCCTGGCGAACGAGTTAACTGCAATCCACTCGCTTCGCGCTGTTCAAACTTAGTCATTTGCAAATAGATAGGCTCGCCATAAAAGAACAAATCGCTGATTGCATTCAGTGAATCTTGTAAGAATGCCTGAGTACTTTCGTCAACTTTTGCATTTTTAATCCCAGCACGTTCCTGGCCAACTTGATAAGCTTCAAAAGCGGCGCCAGTGATAATTTTGATATAAGTTTGAGCGGCTGCTTCGCGTTGCGCTTTTGGAACGGAAGCATCAATTAACTTAGCAATTTCAGCAAAGCCACCCTCACTAAATGCCCCAAGTAGCTGGATAACACTTGCCTCAAATTTAGATTTAACATTCACATCATCGGTCGACTTAAGTGCTTTTGACGCAAACCGTCGGGCGATTTCTTGGTGAAGCCCCTTGTTAAAAAGCACAGCGCGCGTTTGCATAAAGCCCTGCATTTCAAAATTGCTATCTGCTGGAATTCGCAAATACTTAAACTCTTCTTGCGGCGTCGAGCGCATACCTGAAACAAAATAGTAGCCGCCATCCAACTGCAGGGGCTGCATATAGTTAACATACTCTTTCGCTTGACCTTCACTATCACGAACTTTAAAGGTAACGTTCGGCCCAACATTGTGTGGCTTACCCTTACCGTCAGGACTTAAATTCAAAATATTGAATTTACGGAAATCAATGAACTCCAGCTGGAGAGCGCCAAGTCCTTCTCCGAATGCTGTTTTTCCAAAAACATTGCCAGCCAAGGGAATCGCTTTTGAAGCTGTACTCAAAATACCCCACACATTAAAATTGAGCTGAGTCCCCCCATCCTGAAAGTCTGACTGGTAAATTGCGATCCCTTTGTAAATCAAAGGGTGATTCACGCTGATCGTCTGCTTAAGAGGCTCTTTTAAGTCAGGATCAATAATCACCAAATCACTTTCAAAAGACTTGGGCTGACCTGTCGGATAATGCTCGATTCTAAAGTCCGTGAGAGCGATACTGAATGGCAACTCTTGCACCATATATCCATCCCGAACACGCTGAAAGGCGACATCAGCAGACGCACCCTCCGGAAGCGTCATGTTCGCTCTAAAAGATAAATTGCTGACTGAAAGTCGGCTTTTCTTAGGTACTTCACTGGCAGGAATATCTCGCGATTCGACAGTTTTGTTGCCCAAAAGCTCTTCAACTTTGAGTGGCACATTGCCATCCATCAACCCACCAATACAGATAATGACAATAGCGGCATGCGTGAATATATAGCCAAGACGTTGGTAACTGCCAGCCTTGGCGGCGATAACCTCGCTGCCATCTTTATGTTTAACGGTTCTAAATCGGAAACCACGTACCGTTAGAAAATGACTTAAGTCTTGTTTCGTTTGGTCTAAATTTTGGGATGTTGCATATTCGTGTTGATGACTAAAAGCTCGTAAAGACTTCTCTGTAACTTGCTCACGGTAGGCACGAAGCTCTTTTAGCATCAAAGGGGTATTGCGATAAATACAAAGGCTTGTCGATGTCACCAAAAAAACCAAAATAACTAAAAACCAGGCGCTGTGGTAAACATCATAAAGCCCCATCATCTCGAACATTTCAAACCAAAACTGCCCAAATTGAATGACGTAATTGGCATATGGCTCATTTTGTTTGAGCACTGTTCCAATGATCGAAGCGATACCCAAGACTGTTAACACGCTTACTGCAAAGCGCATAGAGCTCAGTAATTCATAGAGTCTTTTAGAGTTCGTCATTAAAAACTTTCAACCAATATTGAAGCAAAACTGAAGATGAAATTGTCCTTAAAAGGAGCAGATTTGCATGCCAAAAAATTAAGGGTGGCAGCGCCACCCTCATTGACTTGGTAACACTTAGTAACCAAATAGTTTCAAATTAATGCAAACCTTGAATGTAATCTGCTACTGCAGCCATTTCTGCGTCAGAAAGTTTTGCGGCAATAATTCGCATTACCTTAGCATTATCATTTGCACGCTCGCCCGTGTAGAAAGCTTTCAGCTGGGTCACAACATATTCTGAATGCTGCCCAGACAACCTTGGGAACTGAACTGGAATACCAGCGCCAGTAGCACCGTGACATGATGCGCAAGCTGGTACTCCCGCACTTGCAATCCCTCCGCGGTAGATTTTCTCACCTAAGGAGCCAGCCGCATTTGTTTTAGCGCTGCCCACTTTACCCTTTTGCGCGCCAAAGTAAGCAGCGACGTTAGCCATGTCTTCTGTCGAAAGCGCTGCTGCCATACCAGACATAATGGCATTTTTGCGTTCGCCAGATTTGAAGTTGGCCAACTGCTTTGCAATGTATTCAGGATGCTGCTGAGCAAGTTTAGGATTGGTGGTAATCACGCTATTGCCATCCGCGCCGTGACAGGCTGCGCAAACACCAGTCACAATTTTCTCACCTGCAGCAGCATTACCACCCGCTTGGGCCATTGAAGCCAAGCCAACAGACATCAGGATAATTGCCAACACGTTACCGATTTTCATGCTTATTTTTCCTTAAAACTTATGACTGATATATTTAGAATAATTAAAACATTTTATCGAAAATAGCCTAATCGTGGTAGCATTTTCGGCCTTGAAAGGTTTATCTTATGCCGCTGTTCCAAAATGCCACGTTTTACATTTCCGCACATCATCTTAGCGACTTGCCTGACCCTGTCGGAATTGAGGTTGCATTTGCTGGACGTTCCAATGCAGGAAAATCAAGTGCGCTCAACACATTAGCGAACCACAATCGTCTTGCTTATGTGAGTAAACAACCTGGCCGAACTCAACTGATTAACTTTTTCAGCTTAGGCAATGACTGCTTTTTAGTCGACTTGCCAGGATATGGCTATGCAAAAGTCCCTGCATCGATGCGTGCGCATTGGCAAATGACCCTGTCTAAATACCTCAGCCATCGCTCCACCCTTTATGGCTTGGTGTTGGTCATGGATTGCCGTCATCCACTCACACAACTAGACCGCCAAATGCTGGACTGGTTCTCGCCAAGCGGGAGACCAATTCATGTTTTACTGACAAAGTCGGATAAATTATCACGTAACGCCGCAAACCAAACACTGCAAGCAGTAAAAAAAGAATTACAAAGCATCTGGGGAAATTGTACGATTCAACTTTTCTCAAGCCTTAAAAAACAAGGCGTAGAAGAAGCTGAAACAGTGATTGGCGCTTGGCTTAAAGATGACCCTTTAGTTTCGGATGAAAATCAAATCCCAGACACCGTGGCCTAATTTAATACCGCGGTTTTCAAATTTAGTGAGCGGACGATAAGCTGGCTTAGGCGCATAATCTTTTGCTGAGTTAGTTAGCAAAGGCTCAACTTTCAAAATATCCAATACCCATTCGGCATATTCTTGCCAATCAGTTGCCACATGCAAGTAAGCCCCTGTTTTCAACTTAGAACATAATAGCTTCACAAATTCAGCTTGAATCAAGCGGCGTTTATGATGACGTTTTTTATGCCAAGGATCTGGGAAGAAAATATGAACCCCATCTAAGCTACCGTCTGCAATCATATGGTTAAGTACATCGACAACATCGTGCTGAATAATGCGTATATTGCTTAATGACTTTTCACCAATTAATTTCAACAAACCACCAACGCCTGGCGTATGTACTTCAACGCCCAAGAAATCTCGCTCAGGCATAGATTGAGCAATCGTCGCTGTGGTTTCACCCATGCCAAAACCAATCTCTAAAACCTTGAGACTTTCTTGACGGCCAAAAGTCTTAGGTAAATCTAAAGATTCAGGTGAGTAATCAATACCAAAGGCCGGCCAATGGTCAGCAAGCGCCTTTTCTTGGCCTTTAGTTAAGCGACCTTGGCGCAAAACGTAACTACGAATGCGGCGCTGGGTGAGGTCTTCTTCTGCTTCAATTTTTGGGTTGTCTTTATTCATGGCGGGCATTATAAGTGATGCTACAAAGTATGCGATTTATCACCACTAGAAAACCCAACAAAAGGAATGTCTAAATTCTTCTCAAAGGCGATCACTTTGAATAAATCGCCCATTTCAGCCGGAGACAATAACTTCTGAGCCGGCGCAACTAATGGTAAATAGTTGGCTGAGTCGTCTGCAGGAATGAGTTCCAATAATTCAGTAATGCCTGCATTAATTAAAAATTGCGCCTGCGTTAAAAAGCCAATCAACTCCAAACCGTTACCAACACCCGCCTCTGCAACCCTTGTAAAATCAACGTGCGCGGTGATGTCTTGCAAACCTAAATAAACCAACGGATCTCCATGAGCGCGATGGCGATAGTGGCACATCAATGTACCCTGATTGCGCTGCGGGTGATAATACTCAGCACGCGAGAAACCGTAATCAATCATCAACAACATACCACTTTGCAAAATGCCAGCCAAACTAGCAACTAAGCCTGTGGCGGCTAGGCAAACTTCTGTTGTGTATCCATCCATTAAATTAAGTTCAGCGACAAAATCTTTTAATGCGGATGAAGAAGCTGGCTTCTCTTGCCATGCCAAACCTTTATCATCTGAAGCTACGCCCATTTCAGCAAGGCCATCTACTGTGGATTTAACAATATGAACTGGTAATGCATCAAGCACTTCATTTGCGAAGATCAATCCATCGAAATGCTCTGGCAATGCATCCAACCAAACAACACGATCCATTATTTCATTTTGCAAATTGGCTTTTAAGCTTGCTTGTTGCACTTCACGTAGATGAGCGCTCACCTCTAAAATCATGTACCGTGTTGGCAACTGTTCGAGCTTTGCCAATTCAAGAAGTAAATCTTTAGCAAAACGACCCGTACCTGCACCTAACTCTAAAATATCAGCCTGCTTATTTTGTACTTTTAGTGCGCTTAATACTTGCTGAACTTGCCTTGCAATCGTTTTTGAAAAAAGCGGGGAAATTTCTGAAGCGGTCACAAAGTCACCGTCAAATCCGAACTTTTTAGCTCCGCCACTGTAATAACCGAGGCGTGGTGTGTATAAAGCGGCATCCATTAACTGGGCGAAGTTAATCCAACCGCCATTGCTTGCAATAAGCGATTGGATAAAAGCGAGTAATGCAGCACTATGTGCGACTGCATCTGAATCGGGTGTCGGGAATGAAGAGTGCATAAAGATTAGATTATAATTGCTAGAGATAAAATGTCAGGAAAAAACGTGGAAGACAGCTTACAAAATAAAGTCATTCTCATCACAGGCGGCGCTAAACGTGTTGGCGCATCTATTTGCAGACTGCTCCATGCAAACGGTGCAAACTTGATGATTCATTATCGCAGCTCTGTCAAAGAAGCCCGCGCACTTCAGGCCGAGCTGAATTTACAACGCTCGAATTCCGTTGCCATTATTCAAGGAGATTTACTCAACTTGGCCATATTGCCAAGTTTGGTGCAAGAAAGCATTCAGCATTTTGGACGATTAGACGTACTCATCAACAATGCTTCGAGTTATTACCCAACTGAAATTGGTGATATTAAAGATGAACAATGGCAGGATTTAATGGGCTCAAATTTAAAAGCCCCTTTATTCTTAGCCCAAGCGGCGGCGGATGAGTTACGTAAACAACACGGATGCATTATTAACATCACGGATATGCACGTTGAAAGACCTAAAAAAGGCTATATCATTTACAGTGTCGCCAAAGCAGGACTTGTAACGCTGACCAAATCTTTGGCGCATGAATTTTCACCGGATGTTCGCGTGAACGCTGTCGCCCCAGGGCCCGTGATGTGGCCTGAAGACAACCCGCAGTTTGACGAGCTTTATCGTCAACGAGTGATTTCTCAGACCTTGTTAAAACGCATCGGGGAGCCAAACGATATTGCAAAAGCGGTAAAATTTCTCATTCAAGATGCGCCTTTTATCACAGGTCAAATTATTGCTGTTGATGGCGGCCGCTCTCTTAACCTCTAAAACTAGTTAGTATCCAATGATTAAACATCTCCCAGACAACGCCTCCAATACCATTATACGCCTGCGCAATAGCCTAATTAGCGCGACTGGCAGGGCGATTGGCGATTACAACATGATCGAAGATGGTGATACTGTCTTGGTTTGTATGAGCGGGGGCAAAGATTCGCATGCAATGCTCATGATTTTATTGGCACTGCAAGAACGAGCGCCGATTGATTTCAAATTGATTGCAATGAACTTAGATCAGAAGCAACCAGGCTTCCCTGCCGACATATTGCCCGCATACTTCGCAAAGCTTGGTATTCAATACCGCATCGTGGAAGCTGACACTTACTCCATCGTAAAGGAAAAGATTCCAGAAGGTAAAACCACCTGCTCCTTGTGTTCTCGACTTCGTCGTGGGGTTATTTACCGAACAGCAAAAGAGCTAGGCGCAACTAAAATAGCGCTAGGTCATCATCGAGATGACATCGTTGAGACCTTATTTTTGAATTTATTCTTCGGCGCAAAAATGAAAGCCATGCCGCCAAAGCTAGCGACCAATGACAAACAAAATATTGTGATACGTCCTCTCGCTTATTGCGCGGAAAAAGATATTGCTGCTTACGCACGTCAAATGGGCTTCCCTATTATTCCTTGCGACCTTTGTGGCTCACAAGAGAACTTACAGCGTCAAAAAGTGAAAGACATGTTGCAGGCTTGGGAATTGGAACAGCCTGGTCGCGTCAACAATATTTTCCGCGCTATTGGTAATGTTGAACCTTCACACCTAGCAGATACCAATTTATATGACTTTAAAAATCTTAGCCAAGCATCAGCAGAAGATGAAGACCCATTGTTTGGTGATATTGCCGAGAAAAATAAGCCAGATGGCGCACTGAGCTTGGGCACGAGCGAAGGAACGCGTATTGAATTTGTTCGGAATCTTTAACAATAAAAACAGTAGCGTTCTAGAAACTTTTGAAAGAATTATTTAAGAACTTGCGCCTCTGTCCTTGTATAGACAAGGTTTTACTCTTATCATCCATTCAATTAGCATCATTCTTATAAAGCCCACATGTCAAAACTGTTGATTGTTGAATCCCCTTCCAAAGCTAAAACTCTAGAAAAGTATTTAGGTAAGGATTTCAAAGTACTCGCCTCTTACGGCCATGTGCGTGACCTCATTCCAAAAACCGGGGCGGTAGATACCGAGAACGATTTTGCGATGAAATATGAAATTATTGAACGCAATTCCAAGCATGTCGATGCCATTACCCGCGCTGTCAAAGATGCTGACGCCATTTATCTCGCAACCGATCCCGATCGCGAAGGAGAGGCGATTTCTTGGCACATTGCTGAGATTTTAAAAAGTAAAAATCTTGTTAAAAACAAATTAATGAAGCGTGTGGTTTTCCACGAAATTACGAAAACTGCTGTGCAACATGCGATCGACGAGCCCCGTGACATCATGATGCCACTGGTCAATGCCCAACAAGCACGTCGTGCGCTTGATTATTTAGTAGGCTTCAACCTTTCCCCACTGTTGTGGAAAAAAATTCGTCGCGGTCTTTCAGCTGGCCGTGTGCAAAGCCCAGCGCTGCGTTTAATTGTTGAGCGCGAACTTGAAATTGAAGCCTTTAAAAGTCAGGAATATTGGTCGATTCATCTAGAGTCACGCAAGCATCAACATAGCTTTGATGCAAAGCTCATTCAGCTAGATGGCAACAAAGTTGAGCAATTCACCGTCATCAATCAAGACCAGCAAGGAGATATTGTTGGCCAGTTGCTGCTTAAAAGTGCGGGCAAAACGACTGTTAGCCGTGTTGAGAAGAAACAGCGTAGCCGAAGCCCTGCTGCTCCATTTACAACATCAACGCTTCAACAAGAGGCTGTGCGTAAACTTGGCTTCACGACAAGCCGTGCAATGCGTATTGCACAACAATTATATGAAGGTATTGACACTGGTGGTGGCGCAGTTGGTTTAATTACTTACATGCGAACCGACTCGTTCAGTTTGGCTGCTGAAGCGATTGCAAAAATTCGTGGCTATATTAAAGATAATTTTTCTGCAGAGTACTTGCCAAAGTTACCGATTGCTTACAAAACTAAAGCTAAAAATGCTCAGGAAGCCCATGAAGCGGTTCGTCCGACTGACATTTCACGTACACCAGCGAGTGTTGAGCAATTCTTGACCCCTGAGCAGTTCAAGCTATATGAAATGATTTGGAAACGCTCTGTAGCTTGTCAAATGGCACCTGCAAAGTTTGATGCGGTGAGCGTTGATCTTGCAATTGGTAGCGATGCCAATTTATTCCGCGCTACTGGCCAAACTCTCATATTCCCTGGGTTTATGGGCGTTTACATGGAGGGCGTAGATGATGCGGAAGAAGAAAGCGAAACTAAATTACCCCTACTTGAAACTGGTGAAGTTTTAGATGTGCAAAAGATTTTTGGTGACCAGCACTTTACTGAACCTCCGCCTCGTTACGGCGAAGCTAGCTTGGTTAAAGTGCTTGAGGAATATGGCATTGGCCGTCCTTCAACTTATGCAAGCATTATCTCTACTTTGCAAGACAGAGAATATGTCTTATTAGACAAAAAACGCTTCACACCCACAGATGTGGGTCGTGTAGTGAACAAATTTTTAACCGATCACTTCACGCGTTATGTGGATTATGACTTCACAGCCAATCTCGAAAATCAGCTAGATAGCGTAGCCGAAGGAGATTCTGAGTGGATTCCATTACTCACAGAGTTCTGGGATGGCTTGCATAAACAAATTGATGATAAAAAAGACGTAGAACGCCCAGGCACAGAGTTGCTCGATGAAGCCTGCCCTAAATGTGGCAAGCAGCTCTCTAAACAACTCAGTCGTTATGGCAGCTTTATTGGTTGCGTAGGTTATAACGACACCCCGAAATGTGACTACAAACGCAACGTCGGCGGTGAAGGTGCCATTAGCAGCGAGCCTACTCTCATTGGTGTAGATACAAATTCTGGTAAAGATATTCTATTGCTGAATGGTCCTTATGGTCCTTATCTACAACTTGGTTTACCAGAAGCTGATGCAAAGAAAAAACCTAAGCGCGTGAGCATTCCAAAAGATATTCCAATTTCAAGCGTGGATATAGACGTTGCCTTGCAACTCCTCGCTTTACCAAGAGACTTAGGCTTGCATCCAGTCACTAATAAAAAGGTGATCGCAAATATTGGTCGCTTTGGGCCTTACGTCAATCATGATGCAAAATTCAAATCTATCCCTAAAACAGATAGCGTATTTGAGATTGATTTACCTCGTGCAGTTGAATTACTTGCGCAGGCTAACACTGGTCCTGCCCCTATTCGTGAGCTAGGCAACCACCCAACTGAAGATGGCCAGATTGCGATTTACGCTGGTCGCTATGGGCCTTATGTGCAGCACGGTAAGATTCGCGCAACGATCGCCAAAAGCGAAGACCCAGAGTCATTGACAATGGAAGAGGCATTAGAGTTATTAGCAGCAAAAGCCGCTAAGGATGCACCAGCAAAGAAAACTACAGCGAAAAAACCAGCGGTCAACAAAACCGTTGTTAAAAAAACAATCGCTAAAAAAGCCCCTGCGAAAAAGCCTGCAGCAAAAAAAGCAGCGCCTAAGAAAGCTCCCGCTAAGAAATCGACGGCTTAAAAGTGCATTGCTTTTAAGCATAAAAAAAGCGGCTCAAAGCCGCTTTTTTTATGCTACTTGAAACTCAACTCATACGTGGTGAGAAATTACGCGCTTCCATCCACTTGCGTATACGTTCGGCATCACCAATTCTTGAGAATTTACCCATGGAATCTAAAAATACCATCACAACAGATTTGCCAGAAATCTCAGCCTGCATCACTAAACAGCGACCAGCTTCGCTGATATATCCCGTTTTAGAAAGACCAATCACCCATTTCTGACTGCTGTTGCGAACCAATAAATTAGTATTAGAAAAATTCACCGGATTGCGATAACCGTTGACATTAAACTCTTGAGAAGCTGTTGTACTCACTTGTCTAATTTGAGGGTAATTGTAAGCGGCCCTCACCATTTTGGAGAGGTCTGCTGCTGTTGATATATTCTCACTATGCAAGCCAGTAGAATCAACAAAGTGACTATTAGACATACCCAACGCATGCCCTTTTTCATTCATTGCACTCACAAATGCATTAATTCCACCAGGATAGTTTCGACCAAGTGCTGAAGCGGCTCTATTTTCTGATGACATCACGGCCATATGCAGCAATTCTGCACGCGTTAATTTTGAACCCACTGGTAATTTTGAACTAGAGCCTTTGAACATATCCACATCAGCCTCCGTCACCTCCAACACCTCGTCTAATGGCAAATGCGCATCCAACATTACCATCGCAGTCATTAGCTTAGTGACAGAAGCAATAGGCGTCTGGGTATTAATATTTTTAGCAAAAATAATTTCGCCTGTTGCTTGATCTATCACCAAAGCTTTTGCTGATGCAAGTTGCGGTTCACCAGATGCAATAAAACTTTCCTTACTAATCCCTTCACGGTTTGCGTGCGCTTGAAAGTTGGCTTTTTTAATTAATTTACTATCGAATGCCAAATGCTTTTTAGATTTAGTAGAAGTCTGATTTTTTGCATCGAACTGATGATGAACGCGTTTTTGCGCTTTCTTGTGCGCAGCCTCAGCAGCACTGAATGGCAACGCTATCAATAGCGCAAGACTAAATGTAATTATTTTTGATGTCATAGGATGACCCCTACTTGTTAAATCTTTGATAATTTTAACTAAATTATCTTGATTTGTCATTAAGATAGCGCATATTGATAAGCTGACTTATGACAATAATTAATATTTATTCATTTTAATCAGTTTGTGCGAAAATTAATGCTTAATTGATTAGGTCTTAAACGAATGAAAATCGACAGCCATTTATATTATTCTAACGAACATCTTTGGGTCAATATCAACGAACAGGGTGAATATCTAAGCGGCATTACCGACTATGCTCAAGATCTTTTGGGCGATATCGTTTTTGTTGAGTTTCCTGAAATTGGATCGATATTAAATGCTGGCAAGCCTTGTGGTTTAGTCGAGTCAGTTAAAACTGGTTCGGATTTGCATGCTCCAATTGATGGCGTGGTGACTGCGGTCAATGAAAGTTTACAAGTCAATCCAGAGCAAATTAACGATGCGCCCTATAAAACTTGGATTTTTAAATTTAAGCCAAGTAATCCAAATGATATTAACAAGCTAATCGATGCAAAAGCCTACGAGACATTACTAGGCTCTTAAAAGTTAAACTTCATTCTCCTGTTGACGAGATGTTACTAAGCGAACAGATCTAATCATCGCTTCAATTTCAGCATTTACCTGCGTGCTAATTTCTTGTCGCATTGTCGGCAATTCGTTTTCAAAAGCACCCCTGACTCTATCCCTCAAAAGCTGCTCGAGTTCAGGCAGGTCGCCTTTTAGCCCAGCCTCAAAGGTATCCTTGGTTGAGTTTGCAAACTCAGTCATCTCAGCAAGCAAATCAGTTTTAACCTGCATAGAGGCTAGCGCATAAATACTAGGCAAAGTTTCGTTCATTTTAATACCTAGCTCTTGGCTCGCATCTTCTTGAAAGCTGTTTAATTGCTGCGTTAGTGCTTGCTTCGCTTGCTCAACAATAGATTGATAAATGCCAGGTAATTCAAGTGCCAAATCTTGGCGCATTTTATCCAGCGTTGCTTCTTGGAAATCATAAATTTGTTGCTGCAAAATATCTGTGACTTTTATTATCGCTGAGTCTTGTAATTCTAGAAGGCGAGAATTTACTCTTTCGACTAAGTTGCTTTGAAGTAGAGAGCCCGCTCGCTCAAATTCTTCACGCAATAACGTTATCGACTGCTCTTGCAATTCGGAGAGCTTCTCTGTGATATCCAATTGAAAAATTTGAGCTCTAGAGTGATAAATTTTGGGAACCTCTGTTGCTAAATCAGCTTTAGTTTTATCTACAAAATCAACCATCTCATGCATTAAATTCTGATGATGGGCTTCTAAAGAAGTCTTGATTTGCAACTGAAATTCATCAGTCAAAGCCGGGCGTAACTCATCGAGAATTTCATACTTGATTTTCTCATTCTGATGGTTGAGAGATGCTTCGGCGATCGCCTCATCTATTCGAGTCTTAAGTTGTGCCATCACAGACTCGAAAAACTCAGGGGATAACCCTGCAGGCTTGGACGCGTCATACACTTCGGTCAGTACGGGTATGTCTTTATGTTTTGATGCCATAAGGCTCTCGATTAATTTACGCTAAATGTTTTTACCAAGCGCATCGTAGTTTTTAATTTCATACCCACGGTCTCGATAAAACTTATACCGAATACGCGCCTGCACTTTTTCTTCTTCGTCCATGCCGACAATTTCTATCAGCCTTCTAAAACGACTAAAAAAAACTGGCTGTGGATGCTGCATATTAATCAGCACTTCATCATGCGGGGGCTCATCAATAAACCAGTCAACAATAATAGGCGTTTGCGCAACTAAGGGATGATTAGATGGGTGATTGGGTAGAAACTGTTGAGGCAAGCTCCACAAATACGCTTGTATCTGTATCGCCGCCTCATTGGTTTTCGCAAGCATTAGTAACTTAACATTTTTTGCGATGGCCTTTTCACTCAACTCAGCGAGCTTCTGTAACTTATCTTCCACATTAAAGAAGAACTCGACTCGCGTCATTTGCAACTAAGCCTTTTCTGCACGATGCTTCAAAAATTGCGTAAGCAAAGGCACTGGTCGGCCTGTTGAGCCCTTTTCTTTGCCAGACTTCCAAGCAGTGCCAGCAATATCCAAATGCGCCCAATGATATTTTTGGGCAAAACGAGATAAGAAACAAGCAGCGGTAATACTGCCGCCAGCACGCCCACCAATATTAGCAATATCCGCAAAATTACTATCCAATTGCGACTGATATTCTTCCCACATCGGCATATGCCAAGCACGGTCTAATGCATCTTCACCAGCAGACAATATTTCTTTCGCCAAGCAATCTTGATTACTAAATACTGCCGACACATGATGGCCCAGCGCAATTACACAGGCGCCAGTCAATGTCGCAATATCAATGACCGCAGATGGCTCAAATTTTTCAGCATAGGTCAATGCATCACACAAAATCAAACGACCTTCAGCATCGGTGTTCAGCACTTCAATGGTTTGGCCTGACATGCTCGTTAAAACATCACCAGGTCGAATGGCATCTGCATCAGGCATGTTTTCACAGGCAGGAATGACCCCAATTACATTTAATGGCAGATCCATTTCGGCGATGGCCTTAAAGGTGCCTAAAACACTTGCGGCTCCGCACATATCATATTTCATCTCATCCATATCTGCACCGGGCTTAAGTGAAATACCGCCAGTATCGAAGGTAATACCCTTACCAACTAATACCACTGGCTTTTGATCTTTTTTACCATGAAAATGTTTGAGGACAATTAATTTTGGCGGCTGAACACTGCCTTGTGCCACGCCTAAAAATGACCCCATGCCTAATTTTTTTAATTCTTCGCGTTCTAGTACCTCAACTGTTAATCCATGCGTTTTCACCATTGCCAATGCTCGCTCAGCCAAGTAAGTAGGCGTACAAATGTTTGGTGGCAGATTTCCCAAATCTTTAGCGAAACTCACTCCGGAAGATAACGCCAAGCCTTGCTTTAGGGCTATCTTAGCCTGCTGATTGTCATCACTTTCAGCCACATGCACTTCAAGTTTAGTAATGCCTTTGATGACTTCTTTTTCTGATTTGTCTTTTTTACCTTTCATGACATCAAAACGATATGAGGCATCATTTACAGCCTCAACCATGTGGGAAATTTTCCAAATGGCGTCTTGTTTCTTACCATCATTATTAAGTACTTCAGATTCAGCCAAAAAACTCGCAACGTCGTTAGCACCGGTTTTTGCCAACGCTTTGACAGAAGCAATAACAGCCTGACGAAATCCTTTTTCAGTCAATTCATCATGCTTACCTAAACCAACTAACAACACTCGATCAGCGTGAATCCCAGCGACGCCATGCAAAATCAAGGAAGAAGCTAGCTTTCCATCCATATCGCCACGCTTTAGTACCTTGCCAATAAAGCCTTCTGATGCATCGTCAATTGCTTGTGCCGAGTGACTGAGTTTGCCTGATTCATAAACACCGACAATCACACAATCATTACGTTGTTTTTCCGGTTTACCGCTTTTTATGCTAAATTCCATTGAGTAGATCCTTTTCGCTTAATATCATTGAATTATGCTGCGTTTTGGTTTGAAATCAAAATTTTGTACGAAATCATTTTTTAACTGCAATTATTAAATAGCCAAGTGTAAAGACTAGCCCAAGAATGATTTTCAAACGTTCGCTCTTACAAGAGCTGCTTAATACTGCCATTGGTGCATTTGCTGTGCTATTTAGCATTGTTCTTGCGCAACGTCTCACCTACTACATTGGTATCGCTGCAAATGGTGGGATTAGCAATAGCGCAATCAACACATTGCTTGGGTTCAACATGCTTAAATTGTCCCCCATGCTGCTTTCGCTCACTTTGTTTTTAGCAGTGCTACTAACCCTGACACGTCAACATCGTGACAGCGAAATGGTGATTTGGTTTAGCGCTGGACTAAGATTATCCGCATGGATAAAACCCATCTTATCTTTTACAGGCCTCGTTATTATACTGATAGCCTTTCTAAGTCTTTTTGTATCGCCATGGGCAACCAACAAAATGAGTGATTATAAAACCCAGCTTAAAAAGCAAGATGAGCTCTCTACCATTACACCAGGCGTATTCAAGGAGTCCAAACAAGCAAATCGTGTTTACTTTGTTGAGGCTTTTGACAAGCTTGGCACCAATGTCAAAAACATTTTCATTCAATCCATACAACATCAACAACTAGGCATCATTGTTGCAAAACAAGGCCATCGCGAGACCATGCCTAACAATGATAATTTTCTCCTCATGGAACAAGGAAGACGATACGAAGGCAAGCCTGAGTCTTCGGAATTTTCATCCACCACTTTTGAAAAATATGCGGTGCGTATCGAAGCAAAAGAATCAAAAGACCCGCATTTGTTAGTGATACAAGCTGTTCCTACAACCGAGCTCATCACTCAATTAAGCCCTGCCAACAATGCTGAACTTCAAGGACGTATTGCCATCCCAATTTCAGCATTGATTTTAGTCATTCTTGCCATTCCTCTAAGCTTCGTTGATCCGCGTTCTGGAAGATCTGGCAATATGGTAATGGCCATTTTAACCTTCATTATTTACACCAATTTGATGAGCATTACCCAAGCTTGGTTAGTGCAAGGGAAGTTAAATCCGATGATTGGTCTTTGGCCTGTGCATCTTATATTCTTATTCCTCACCATTTATATGTTTTATCGTCGCACACACCAATTGCCATTACTACCAAAGCTAATCAATTGAACATCGTCAAACGATACCTTATCAAAGAAACAAGCTACAGCATCCTGCTGATTATGGGTGCTTTACTTGCGATGTTTGCTTTTTTTGATTTGCTACAAGAGCTTGAAAGTGTTGGAAAAGGCTCATATGGTGTCGGCAAAATTATTTTTTTTGTGTTCTTAAGCGTACCTGGCCATATTTATCAAACTGTCCCACTTGCTGTGCTCATTGGCACCATTTACTCCCTTGGGCAATTCTCAAGAAACTCCGAGCTCATTATCCTTCGTGTAAGCGGACTGTCCATCATAGACATTGGCCTATGTCTATTGCGCATAGGCTTAGTTTGCGCAGTTATCACTTTTATTGTGGGAGAAATGATTACACCCATTACCGAGAAAACAGCGCAACGCCTTCGTATCAGAGCAATTGACTCGGTCATTGCGCAAGACTTTCGATCTGGCCTATGGGTAAAAGATGGCAAGAACTTCGTAAATGTTGAACAAGTGTTACCTGATTCACAACTAGTCAATATTCACATCTATGAATTTAATGATAGCTTTGAAATGAAAACTATCAGTCAAGCTAAGACTGGCATATTCAATGGAGATACCTGGGATTTAACTGGTCTAACACAAACTAACTTGAGTAAAACTAGCGTTCAATCTTCGCACCTAGCTAAATCACAATGGAAATCACTGATTAGACCGGAGTTAATGAATATTTTATTGGTCGTTCCGGAGAAAATGTCCGCTTGGAATTTGTATTCCTATATTTCGCATTTATCTAAAAACAAACAGAAAACTTCACGTTATGAAATCGCCCTATGGGCTAAATTAGTTTACCCGACAGCTTCATTAGTTATGATCATGCTTGCTTTACCCTTTGGGTTCTTGCAACAGCGCTTGGGGAACGTTGCCAACAAGCTTGTAGCAGGCGTCTTACTTGGCATTGTTTATCATGTACTTAACAAGGTGTCTCTACATTTAGGGTTACTGAACGACTGGACAGCATTCTCAAGCGCGGTGATGCCAACGTTTTTGTTCTTACTTACTGGGATTTTGATGCTAATGTGGGTGGAAACGCAGTAAAACTACTTCCTGGGCAAGGCAACTAAACGCCCACCAGTTAATCTGTCGTGTAAATACAGCCCTTGTCTGTCAAATATCGCCCAAATAAAACCTAAGCCAAAAAACATTAAGCCAAAACTAGCAATGACATAACGTTTCATCGCTTGTTCCAGCTGCAATGGCTTCCCATCAAACCCAAACAACTGAATACGCCAAGTTTGCATCGCTAATGTTTGGCCGCTTCTTAACCAACAATATACAAAATAAACACCTATGATTAACCATGACACTATAAATAAAAGATGTTGCTCAATATCAGTATGTGGATCGCCAAATAAGGCTCGATAAACGATGCCCACTAAAAATAAGATAGCAAATACCAATATACTTTCATAAAGCATGCACGCAATTCGCTTAATTATGGAAATTGAATACAATTAACGCTCAAATTCTTCTGTACCGAAAATTTCAGGGTGTTGCGATCTTAATTGCTGCCGTTTTTCTGGCGATGCCTCTCGATACTCCCTCCAATACTGACGCAGCTCTTCCTTTTTTTCTGGAGGTAAGGATTTGAATTGATGGAAACGTTTACGTGCGTTCTCACGTTCAAAAGGCGTCATTCTGCTCCAACTATTTAATCGCTGCTGAACACGCTCCTTGCGATCTGGCGTCATTTTAGGATAATCATGAGCAATCTCTAGCATACGCTCACGTTGCCACGGCCTAAGCGTGTCCCAGTCGTCCGCAAGAGGAGCCAAGACCTTACGCTGATCTTCACTAAGAGATGCCCAAGGCTTTAATGTAGCCTCTTCAGCACTGACTAAACTGCTGAGCAGAACAGTCGATGCAAAAACAATCAATCCTATCGTGCGTTTTCTGACAACCATGTATCAAAACCCTCATTCAAATAAGCCTCTGGTGGAAGATCCGAGGACAACAAGTCAGCGTCTTCTTGATCATAAACCTCTTGATTAGTGAGGTTTTGTAGGGTTAATAATGCAACAAGTCCTAGCCCGCCTATCATCATCGTCATTAGCAAGCGATGTTGATGCCAATAACCACCAAGTAAAACCAACACCCCATATTGGCTCATTGAGATGATAGACCCTGGTCTTGCCATGTTAGCTATCGCTTGCTGACGCGCATAATGAAGCTGAGAGGCGGTGTTCGCATCTATATTTTGGGATTGCTCATTCAAAAGTGAAGCAATCTTTTTAGCTAGTTGCTCATCCTGTATCTCTGAATTCTTCAGTTCAAGCTTCATCATTTACTCCTTTCTTAACCAATCGATGATTAGCTAAAATCTTGTCAACTAAACCATGCTTTTCTAGAGTGTTTGCCATCGCACGAACTGCTCGGGAGCAATGCGTTTTAACACTACCTTGCGAACAACCCATTGCGGCAGCTGTTTCAGCCACATCCATATTTTCCCAATAACGCATGACAAAGGCTTCTCGTTGACGCCTAGGAAGCTTGTATAAAGCATCTTCAATCAAGGCCATCGTTTGACGTTGTTCAAGCTGGGCTTCGGGTTCATCTCGCGCATCTTGGTTTGCTGAGGTCAGAACCTCAAGTGGGTCAGATTCTTCACCGTCTTCACCCATGACACTGAAGGAGGAAAACAGAGAGGTCCAAACATTTCTGACTTTCTGACGACGCCAAAAGTCACGCATCGTGTTTTGTAATATACGCTGAAAAAGCATGGGAAATTCGGTCACTGGTCGATCCGCATACTTTTCCGTCAATTTCATCATGGCGTCTTGCACGATATCTAGAGCCACATGCTCATCACGAACAGCATAAGCCGTCTGCTTAAAAGCTCTCCGCTCAACACTCTCTAGAAAGTCTGATAGTTCATTTTTGGTTGCCATTTGCCTTAATGTATCGCTTTCAAGCTAAAAAGCAAAGCAGATTGCTTGAGTAATCGTCGATTAAATATTCTGATTGTTAGCATGCCCATAATTTAGCTACAATCTACGACAGATCGATTATTATCTGAAACTCATGACCACAAAACCCACATGCCTTATTGTTGACGACGAGCCTAATATTTCAGAATTTATTGCAGTCAATCTCGAAAAAATGGGGCTCAAAGTCGACTGTAGCGAAACTGTTGCAGATGCAAAGCATCTGATTGCTCATCGCCATTATGATTTATGTTTGACCGACATGCGCCTTCCTGATGGAAACGGCCTTGATTTAGTCAAGCATATTGGATTTCAACATGCCGGCTTACCTATCGCAATCATGACTGCTTATGCCAACTCAGACAATGCGGTATCGGCACTCAAAGCGGGAGCTTTTGATTATTTAAGCAAACCTATTGAGATTCAGTAGCTACAGTCATTGGTTCGTGCTGCGCTAAAGTATGGACAAAACAACGAACAACGCAATGCTAAAGTCTCCCTGCTTGGGAATTCACAAGCGATGGCGCAAGTCAGATTAACGCTTGAAAAAATGTCGCTCAATCAAGCGCCATTGTTAATTACAGGTGAGTTAGGTACGAGTAAGGAGTCAGCCGCAAGACTAGTTCACATCAACAGCTCCAGACGTGAACAGGCCTTTATCAAAGTGAATTGTGCAGCACTTAATATCGAAAATGCTGAAAAAGACTTTTTTGGATATACCAAGACTTATGCTCAAGACCCTAAGCTAGAACGTGCGGGCTATATAACCAAGGCCAAAAGCGGAACACTGTTTTTGGATAGCATCGATAAACTACCCCTGTCCATTCAAAATAAACTCATCGATTTATTTGAAGACGAAGCGCTAGACATCAGATTTATTGGCGCAACCCATCAAGAAATAAACGGCTTGATAGACGTAGGCTTATTTAACCCAAAATTTTATTATCGAATCAATGTCATGAGTCTTAAGATGCCTGCCCTTAGAGATATCGCAGAAGACATTCCTTTAATTGCGAAACATTTGTTGATTAAGATTGCTGAGGCCTGCGGCGAGAAACAGCTGCGCATTTCGGATTCTGCGATAAGTAAATTGCAGACCTGTCGTTTTTTGGGAAACGTACGTGAGCTAAAAAATACATTGGAGCGCGCCTTTACTTTGTCTGACGGCGATGAAATCACAGAGTCGGATCTTCATATTAATGAACAAAAAGCGCTCCCAGAGACGTCAACACTAGATGTTTCATCGCTTTCGCTACCAAGCTTCCTTGAAAAAATCGAGAAGCAAGCCATTACAGAAGCCTTAGTAAAAACAGGTCAAAACAAAACGGCCGCTGCCAAATTATTAGGTGTGAGTTTTAGAACGCTACGCTATCGCCTTGCCAAACTGGACTTTGGCAAGGACGATGGAGATGCTAGATAAAAAATCTTGCCTATTAAATTAAGGTGAAAGCTAAGTAAGCCAAATACATTAAGCCATTCAACCAAACATGCCAAACGCGCAATTGTCCGCGCGAAATCATCCAGCGGAGCCATAACACTCCAAGTAAAGTAATCACTACGCCAGCAAACACTTCTTTTTGAGGCGCCCAAGGCGTGAGCATAATCCCAATCGCCGGTAGTAAAGTACCTTGAAACACCAAAGCACCAGTAATATTGCCGAATGCCAAAGTGTCTTTACCTTTGCGTACCCACAAAATACTATTCACTTTTTCAGGTAACTCTGTCGCAATTGGAATCACCAATAATGAAAGTAGCAAAGGTGTGATTCCCAATAAATCTGATGCGATTTCAATTCCCGAAATAAAACCTTTAGCCCCTGCAATCAACAATCCTAAACCTATTAATAATTGCAACATAACCACGAACATATGGTTAGGGAGGCCTAAGCGGCATATAAACATTGGGCTTTCAGCCTCAGTAGCATGACCCTCTGCAACAAGGTGCTTTGAAGCGCGCAAAGTGAGCATGATGTAAATAAAATAGATCATTACCATCACAAAACCGATGGCGTAACGCACAGCTTTAACTTCATGGGGCACAAAAAGTGCAATGGTAGCAAAACCAAAAGCTATCAAGAAAAAATTTAAATCACGTTTAAGGCCCGTTTTTTCAGGATGAAAATGCCCAGTTACCTTTCTATTTTTTAGTACAGCAAAAGATAGTAGGGAAATAGAAAGTGTAGATAACATTAATGGGGCGCCTAAAATAGCACCCACCCCAATCTCTTCATTCAGGTGCGCATTGCTGGTCCCTGCCATTAAAGCTAAAAGCGGAACAGAGGTCTCTGGCAAAGCTGTTCCAACAGCTGCGAATAGCGATCCCGTAACTCCTTCCGAGATGCCAAGTTTTTCGCCCAAATGTTCAAGCGCATTGGTAAACACTTCTGCTGCAATTAGAATAACGATGAGAAACAAAAATAATTCGGCAAAAATCATGACGGCACCTCAAAAATATATAGCTCAATTTTATCGGATAAGCGAATATTAAGCATGCACATTATTAACATTAACCAAGATGGCATTTGTGACGAAGCAAAATTTATCGCGTCGCCCAATTTGGATGTTCGTCCTTCGCCAGATGACATTTCACTTATTGTGATTCACAACATTAGCCTGCCCCCAAACCAATATGGCGGAAACGGCGTTATCGAGCTATTCACTAATCAACTTAACCCTGATGAGCATCCTTACTACGCTGAAATTGCCCATTTGAAAGTCTCTTCGCACTTTTTTATTCGTCGTGATGGCGAGCTCATTCAGTTTGCATCTTGCAATGACCGTGCTTGGCATGCTGGCGCCTCTCACTGGCAAGGCCGTGAACGATGTAACGACTTCTCAATTGGCGTTGAGCTTGAAGGCAGTGATTTTGAAGCGTTTGAACCTATACAATACGAAACACTCAAAACACTGATTGCATCAATTAAAGCGCGTTATCCAATACAAGCAATTACAGGACATTCTGATATTGCCCCTGGCCGAAAAACTGATCCTGGGGCTTATTTTGATTGGTCGCACATCAAGACTTAATCACACTTTTTCAAATGAGTTAGCTATACTCTAACTAAATACTACTGAAAGTTTTCCACATGTTTTTTCAGCATCAATGTTCAACTCAAAAGCCAGCACTTGCTTTGTTTTTAGTTTTTTTAATGAGTCTATCTTCAGTCGCCTGCAGCAAAAAAGAGGCTGAGCAGGATGCTAAAAAGAAACCGCAAGCAGCACTGATTAGTACCACGATTACCGAAGCGAGCACATTAGAAATTCGCGAGGAATCGATCGGCACCCTAGAGGGCCTGATGGACCCAACCGTTGCAGCAGAGGCGGCTGGTCGCGTTGTTAAAATTACAGCACACCCTGGACAAATCGTAAAAAAGGGACAAGTTTTAGTTTTATTAGATGCAACAGACTACAATTTACAACGCGTCCAAGTCCAAGCAGAAGTCGCTAGATTAGAAGCACTCACTAGCAATCAAAGCCGTATCGTTGAGAGAAACCAAGTATTGGTTCAAAAGAAATTTATCTCACAAAATGCTTTAGAAGATGTCACCACACAACACGCCGCGCTGCAGCAACAACTTGATGGCGCAAAAGCGCAAATCGCGATTATCGAACATACACGTGCAAAAACAACTATCGTCGCTCCAATTGATGGGGTAGTTCAAAAGCAAATCGTTTCGACAGGCGATTTTGTTAAAATTGGCGACCCATTGTTGCAAATTATCAGCAAACAAAAATTACGCGCACATTTGCCATTACCAGAAAATATCGCTGCCAAGATTCATGCTGGCATCAAAGTTCGTCTCAGTACACCAACCTCAAACGATGAAGTACTCAGCACAATACGTGAGTTAAAACCACTGATTAGCGAAACGAGTCGCGCAGTTGATGTCATCGCCGATGTGAACGACCAAGCAGGCTGGCAGCCAGGCGCAAGCGTCAAAGGTGAAATAATTCTAGGCGAACACCCCAATGCTGTTTTACTCCCTGAGCAATGTATTGTGTTGCGTCCGGCTGGTGAAGTGGTTTACGTGGTTAAAGACGGTTTAGCACTTCAACGCATCGTCAAAACCGGCATGCGTCAAGATGGAAAAGTCGAAATTATTGAAGGCTTAAGTGCTGGCGAACTGATTGCGAAAGACGGCGCCGCTTTCCTCACCGACAAAGCTAAAGTAAAAGTAGAAGCTAAAAAACAAGCTAATCCATAATCATCCAAAATATTAAGCACCAAAAACAATAAAAGAACCCAAGAGAATATCGCATGAACTTGCCTGAGCTTTCCATTAAACGCCATGTGTTAGCATGGATGCTTTCTGCCGTCATCGTGCTGTTTGGCGTTATTTCATATCAGCGTATCGGGATAGACCGTATCCCGTCCATCGACTTTCCGATTATCATGATTAACACCACACTCAAGGGCGCTAACCCTGATGTGGTGGATTCAAGCATTACCAGCATTATCGAAACTGCCGTCAATACCACTCCAGGCATCGAGCATATTCAGTCATCCTCTTCGCCCGGCGTATCCACCATTACTATTACTTTTGCGCTCAATAAAAACATTGATGTGGCTTATAACGAAGTGCAATCAAAAGTTAGCCAAGTGCTAAAAAAACTGCCACAGGACACTGATCCACCGACCATCCAAAAAGTTGACACCAATGCGCAAGCAGTCATTTGGCTGGCGCTCACGGGCGATCGCACGATACAACAACTCAATTTATATGCCATCAACGTACTCAAGAAAAAGTTTGAAACCATTAATGGCGTAGGTGAAGTGACAATAGGTGGTCGCCGCGATCGCGTTGTTAGAGTGAGTCTCTCCCCTGAACGCATGGCGGCTTATAAGCTAACTGCAAGCGATCTCATTAACGCCTTTAACAGCCAGCATGTTCAATTGCCTGGTGGATTTTTGGTCAGCAGCCAAACTGAGAAATTAATAAAACTCGATTTGGAATTTCACAACGTTAAAGACCTAGGTGATCTAATTATCAATCACCGAGATGGCGCACCCGTTCATTTAAAAGACATCGCAACGATTACCGATAGCATCACTGATAACCGCCAAGTGGCCCGCTACAAAGGCCAGCCGACAGTTGGCTTAGGTATGGTTAAAATTGCTAATTCAAATACGGTTGAAATTATTAAAGAAGTTCAGCGTCGTTTAGATGAGGAAATCCGCCCTAACTTACCCTCAGGCATGAAGCTTGAAATCTCCACCAATGATTCTATTTTCATTAACCAAATGGTCGCCTCACTCAAAGAGCACTTATTTACAGGTACCCTACTTGCGGCGCTCATTGTATTTATTTTCTTGCGTTCTCTGCGTTCAACCTTAATCATCGCAACGGCAATTCCAGTATCGTTATTGGGCGCTATTGCCGTGATGTATTTTTCTGGTTATACCTTCAACTCCATGACATTGCTTGGTTTGCTTCTGCTCATCGGCGTGGTGGTGGATGACGCAATTGTAGTGCTAGAGAATATTTTTCGTCATCGTGAACATTTAGACAAAGACCCGATTAGCGCTGCCATTAATGGTTCTAGGGAAGTGACATTTGCGGTGATTGCAGCATCACTCTCACTCGTTTGTATTTTTGCCCCTGTGATTTTTATGGACGGCATTGTGGGTATGTTCTTTAGATCATTTGGCGTCGTGGTGACATTTGGCGTGCTTGCTTCACTGTTCGTTTCACTCACCCTCACTCCTATGCTTTGCTCACGCTATTTAAGTGTTGACCACAAAGAAAATAAATTCTATAACGGCATAGAGCGCGGCTTAGCAAAACTCGACTCCACTTATCACTACTTACTCAATTTAAGCCTCAATCATCGCTGGCGCGTGCTCATCATCACATTGCTATTCGTGATTTTGGGTGGCGGTTATGCGATGAAAAACGTGCAAAAAGACTTTGTGCCCGAAGCCGATGAAGGTAGCTTCACTATTAGCGTAAAGACCCCGCTTGGCTCAAGTTTGGATTACACCGACTCTCGTATGAAACTAGTTGAATCTACCCTTGCCAGTCACTCTAAAGAAATCGCCAGCTATTTCGCAACGATTGGTTCAGGCTCCAAAGGACAGGTCAACCAAGGCAATATCAACGTAAGAATGGTACCAAAAACAGAGCGTGAAATATCACAAAAAGATTTAATGAAAGAACTCAAAAAGCAGTTTGACCAAATTCCGGGGGTTAAAGCCATACCATCCCCAGCATCGATTGCTAAAGGTCAGCGCTCAGAAAAACTCCAATTCATTATTACGGGTTCTAGCTTGGATGAAATTGGCAGCCTATCCAAACAAATGCAACAAACACTCACAAAAAATCCTGATATGGGCAAAGTGGATTTGGACGTGCAACTCGACTTACCCCAGCTAGATATGAACATAGACCGGACTCGCGCAGCATACTTAGGACTAAGTGCTAACGATGTTGCAGGCGCTGTGAGTATTTATGCGGGAGGATTAAATGTTGCTAAATATAACGACTTCAATGGTGATGGAATGCGTTACGACATCCGCCTAAAAGCAGACGAAAATGAAATGAAACAAACCACGGATTTGAGCAAAATTTACCTAAGAAGCACGAGCGGTGAATTGGTGCGATTGGATACAGTAGCTAGCTTTACACCGAGCCTAGGTGCGGCAGTGATTGGGCGTTACGACTTGCAATACTCTGCCAGTTTTTACGCCAACCCAAGCATGCCTTTAGGTGATGCCGTCACTTTAGTTAATCAAACGGCGGCTAAGATTTTGCCAACCAACTACACACTCAAAATGACAGGCCAAGCAGAAGAATTTGGTAAAACGTTTAAGAATATTAAATTTGTGTTTATTCTTGCATTCATCTTGCTCTATATGGTGTTAGCAAGCCAATTCAACTCTTTCATTCAACCTTTCATTATCATGTTGGCTCAGCCGCTTGCAATTATCGGCGGTTTGATTGCGCTCTTACTTTCGGGCGATTCGCTCAACATTTACTCAATGATTGGTCTAGTCCTACTTATCGGCCTGGTAGCGAAAAATTCCATCTTACTGGTGGACTTAACTAACCAATTGCGAGAGCGTGGCGCCAGTATAAATGAGGCGCTCAAAGAAGCTTGCCCAATTCGGCTGCGCCCTGTGGTGATGACATCGCTCACCATCATTTTGGCGTTATTGCCTGCGGCATTGGGGTTAGGTGCGGGCAGTGAAACCAATAAACCGCTTTCAGTGGCCATTATCGGCGGGATGATTTCATCCACACTACTCACTTTGATGGTGGTACCCGCTGCTTACTCTTTGGTGATGAATGGACTGGAAAACTGGAAGGCTAGAAAAAACTAATTAACGGCGAGTCATTTTGACTAAATACTCCAGCGCTAAAGACTGAACTTTAGGTTGCCACAGTGCTGGATTGTCGGGGAAGTCTTCAAACTGACCTGATCGCTCAAAACCTAAACGCTCATAGAATTCAATCAACTCAGTTCGCAAAGTAATCACTGAAAGAAAAAAGCCCGCCACGCGCCATTCTCTTAACGTAATGGCTTCAGCAGCTTGTATCATCTCACGTCCATAGCCTTTATTCTGCAAGACCGGCTTCACCGCAATTAAGCCAAATTTAGCAGTGTTTTCTAGGCGTTCACAGGCAATGCTTGCTACCACTTGATCGCGCAGAACGCCCACCAACACAAACGCATCTTCGCGTTTGATGAGTGTTGCAACTTCTGGGGTGGTAATACGTAGTCCATCCAACAAATCAGCTTCGGTTGTCCAGCCAGCACGGCTAGATTCACCCCGATAAGCAGTGTTCACTAACTCAGCAATTGCGGCGGCATCGCTTAATTCGGCTTTATGGAAACTAAGCATTTATGAAGAGTGCACTAGCTTTTGAACGACCAAGCTACCGACCATGTCGCCCTGCACATTCACAGTGGTGCGAAGGGTATCTAGCAATCGGTCTATCGGTAACAAAATCGCAATGGCCTCTGCTGGCAAACCAACGGATTGTAAGACCATGACCATGGTCACCATGCCAGCACTCGGAATACCTGGGGCGCCCATGGCCGCAATCATGGCGGTAAAGAACACAATAAATTGTTGAGCAAGACTTAAATCAATACCTGCAAGGTTTGCAATAAATAATGCCGCTGCAGCTTCATAAAGCGCAGTACCGTCCATATTAATAGTTGCGCCAAGCGGAATCACAAAGCCTGCAATTTCTGGTTTTACGTGAAGATGCTGCGTGGTGCAACGGAGCGTAACAGGCAGCGTCGCATTGCTCGAGCTTGTGGCAAAAGCTGTCACTAAGGCTTCACGTGCACCGCGCCAAAACCACAGTGGCGATTTTCCAGTAAACACAAATAAAATCAGCGGCAGCACAACCACACCATGGAGTAAAGTTGTGCCTAATACGACAGCAATAAACTTACCTAAAGTAGCTAGCATGGCTGCGTCTTGCAAAACAACCAACTTGAGCAGTAGCGCAAAAATACCTAAAGGCGCTAAACACATTATCCATCTCACAATACGCATACAGACTTCTAGCGCCTCTTGGAGCAAAGCCAAGATATTTTTGTAACGATCACCACCCATCACCAGCGCAATGCCCAAAATCAAAGCAAAAACCACCACCGCCAGCACATTACCTTGTGAAAGGGCGGTAAAAGGATTGATAAAAATACTATGTAAAAACTGCGCGAAAAACTCAGGCAAAGGCAATTGTTTAGCCTCAAAATTTTGCATGGCATCGGCGAACATCGCTAAGTGCAAACCTGCTCCTGGTTTAAAATAATTGCTAGCGAGTAAACCCAAGGCAATGGCGATTGCCATAGAGGCCACAAAAAAAACTAAAGTCGCGACCCATACTTTGTGCATTTGCTGATGCTTACGCAAATTGGCAATGCCCACGGCAATCGAGCAAAACACCAAGGGAATTAAAATCATTTTCAGCAAGTCGATAAATAAAGTCGCGAGCAAACTGGCTGAATACAAGCCTAATTTAACTACTTCATGCTCAACGCCTAGACCATGAAAATACCAACCTAAGCCCAGCCCAGCGATTGCGCCAATTAGGATTTGTAAATTTAGACTAGGTAGCTTCATGCTTATGCTTTTGCCTTTTTAGGCGCGGCTTTTTTAGGTGCAATTTTTTTAATAGCTTCTTTAGCGGCAGCAGCTTTGGTTAAGGCATTAGATTTTGAAATCGCAGCCTTTTTACGTTCAGCTTTTACTGCCGCCTCATCTGCTTCAGTAATCACTTCTGCCGTTTCAGCTTTTGAATCAAGAGCTGGTTTAGCTGCTACTGCTTTTTCAAACACCGCTGCAAAGAAGCCATCTGTTTGGTGCAGATGTGGCAATAGTTTTAGGTAATTGCCAGTGTCCAAGTTAATTTGTTGTTGCGCTAGAATGCTATTGGCTGGTACAAGAGCAAACTCAGGATTTGCATTTAAGAACGCTTCGGCAATCTGTTCATTTTCATCTTGCAACAAACTACAAGTTGCATAAATCAAACGTCCGCCAGCTTTCACCAATTTAGCAGCGCGCGCCAAAATATTGGTTTGCTTCACTGTGAGCTCCAAGACGTCTTGTGGTTTTTGGCGCCACTTCAAATCTGGGTTGCGGCGCAAAGTGCCAAGGCCGCTGCAAGGTGCATCCACCAGCACGCGGTCAAATTTACCATTGAGGCGTTTTAACTTGGGGTCGGCTTCACTGCTTATTAATTGGCTATGTAAGTTAGATAAGCCTGAACGCTTTAAGCGTATGCCTAAGTTTTGCAAACGCTTTTCAGACACATCAAAGGCATAAATACGGCCTGAATTACGCATTAATGCGCCCAATGCCAAACTCTTACCACCAGCACCAGCACAGAAATCTGCCACCATTTCACCACGGCGCGGTGCAACCAATTGCGCTAATAATTGACTACCTTCATCTTGCACTTCAATCTTGCCGTCCGTAAATAATACGTGGCGACTGATGGTCATTTTTTGCGCCATACGCAAGCCATTTGGTGAGTATGGCGTTGGCACTACTTCAGTATTTTCAGAGGCAAACTTAGCCATCACATCTTCGCGCGTCGCTTTTACCAAGTTCACACGTAAGTCCAAAGCGGCTGATTGATGCATACTTCTAGCGATGGTTAGTGCTTGCTGATCACCATATTGCTCAACCAATTTTTCCCAAAACCATTCTGGCAAATCCGCTTGCATGGCTTTACTAATATCATCAGTTTTCTTGGATTTAATTTCTAAAGCCCATTCTTTTTGCTGAGCATTTAATGTGTCGGCTAAGTCACGCGTACTCATGCCAAGTACACGCACCAAGTAAGCCACTAATAATTTACGCGGGTCATCACCATCAGCGACATAAGTCAAAAATGATTTACGGCGCAAAACACCATAAGCAGACTCGGCAATAAATGCACGATCTTTAGTACCCAAGTCACGATTTTGCTTAAAGAACCAACCAAGCTTTACATCCGCCGGACCTGTGTTGGACAACACGTCTGAAAGCGCCACACCAGCGAGTCGTAATAAATTAGGGTTTATTGTCATTTTGCGATATCGGTGTCTATGCGAGTGGCGATGAATTCGAACCCGCTACCGTCCTTTGTTATTTTCAAAATTTTAATGGGGATAAATCGATAATCTTCTGCTAACCAGACATCAGTCTTTTCTTCTGCATCACCGCTACTTTTAGCAATGTGATACGTATTAATTTGGCCAAACTTGGTCGCAATCACTTCTTCAGAAATAAACTGATAGTTATAAACGCGCACCATTTTTCCATTGGTTAAAGGCCATTCCATTCGCTCCAGTGGTGGCACAAACATAAACTGATACATAAAGCTTAAAAAGTCCTGTGTGCCTTCTAGCAATTCTTCAACGATTTCTGACTTTGATGTTTTGAGGGTCAATTTATGATTAACCCAATCAAAATTAGCTGCCTGTAATTTTTCTGGCTTGGTTGTGATATCAAGGCGGTAAGCTTCTGGCTGTAAGCCCTGATCGGTAATTTTACCAACGCTAGTTTCAATACGTTTTCCTGCAAAAGCTATCGAGGCCAAGCCAACCGCTTCGATCTCGCTACGCAAAATGTAACGGCCATCCGGCTCGGCTTGGTATCGGTAATGCGCACGCCCCCTGCCAAAACCATTCACACGTTTTACATCAAAATCCATGTCCACAAATGAAGGTGCTGACAATCGTGCCATCTCTTCATAGGCCGGCCTATCTTCCTCGCGCCATAAGGGCTCGACCACTTTGGGTGCCTCTGCTTGCTCACTTACTTGCATATCGTCTGGCTCACGGCTCACTTCGTTTGACGATTGCTTATGCTTTACTGGCTGCTTTGCTTTTTTAGGTGCTAGAGGTTTCTTTACTATTTTTTTTACTGGCGGTGGAAGCAATTTGGCTTCTATCAAGTGTGATGGCGATTCAAAATTCGGCATCTCAAAATGCCAACCACCCAACAATAAGGTATGCAATAAAATCGATAACAATACTGCCCACAGCCAGCGTTGAGGGATATTAATTTTTCGCAATTGAGTAGTTAAGTAGCTGCTATTTTTCAAATGAAGTTTTACTGATTTTTTCAAAAAAAAGATCAAAAATCATTTCGCACAAAACGCATCTAAGGTCACTAGTCAATATGAATACTGGTCAAGTTTTGCTCTATGGTCTTGCCATTTTCTTCACGCATGATGATTTTCACTGGCAAGTAAAAATTTTCTACTGCTAACCAAAACTCTCTTTCATTAAGGCCGCTAGTCTGACTCGGATTGCTTAAATGTAAAGTCTTAAATTGACCTGCATCAACCATTAAGCTCACATCACGCTCTACTACTTTATAGCTATAAACACGCTGTTTTTTGCCTGTTGTAATAGGCGTACTGCCTTCATCTGTCTTTGGCGGAAAAAGCATCCACTGATAAACAAAGCTCGCAACATCTTGCGTGCCTTTAGCTAAGGGCTCCGTGGTGACATTCCCTTTATTTTTCATACTTAATTGATTAGCAACCCAGTCAAAATCGGCATAAAAAGCCTTTTTCTCATTATCACCTTGGTGTTGTTCAAAGTGCTTAGGCTGCAAGCCTTCTGTATTGACAACTCCTTCGCTCTTCAAAATGCGCTTGCCATAAAGCGCTGCCAATCCCACGCCTTCGGTCACGCTTTCAATCACATATTGATCGCCTGTTTGTTTGAATGTTTCAGTCACATTGGCAAACGGCTTGCCGTTGAGAGTGGCTTGGTAGGATAGCGTGACATTTTTTGGCGCAGCAAAAACAAGATTTGAGATGGCCAAAAAACTTGCCAGAAAACCAAATAAGGCTAATTTAGCTAAGGTTTTAATGTTAAACCACCACCGTTGGTGCTTCACCCACTTGTTGCTTACGGATAAAGCCAATTTCAAACACTTGCTCGCCTTCGGCTTCTAGCAAGTCCATCGCCGCTTTTGCTTGATCTTTGGACACAATCACGACCATACCAATGCCGCAATTAAATGTTTTGTGCATTTCGCTTTCAGCCACGTTGCCTTCTGCTTGTAACCATGTGAATAAAGGCGGCATATCCCAGCTGCCTTTTTTGATTTCAGCAGTAAAGCCTTTGGGCAATACCCGTGGCACGTTTTCTGTAATGCCACCGCCAGTGATATGCGCCATGCCTTTTACTGAGATGGACGAAATTAATTTAAGCAAAGGTTTTACGTAAATACGCGTTGGCGCCATCACCACATCTTTGAATGGTTTGCCGTGGAAGTCTGCATTAAAATCAATGCCTGATTTCTCAATCAATTTACGAATCAACGAGTATCCGTTTGAATGTGCACCGCTTGAAGCTAAGCCCAACACTACATCCCCCTCAGCGATTTTTTTCCCTGTAATAATGCTTTCTTTATCCACACAACCCACTGCAAAACCAGCCAAGTCATACTCACCTGCAGGATACATGCCTGGCATTTCAGCCGTTTCACCGCCCACCAATGCACAGCCTGATTGTTCACAACCTTGGGCAATGCCTTTAATCACTTGCGCTGCCGTACCTACTTCTAGCTTGCCGCATGCAAAGTAATCTAAGAAAAATAACGGCTCAGCACCTTGCACTAAAATATCGTTCACGCTCATTGCAACAAGGTCGATACCCACGGTGTCGTGTTTATTCAGTTCAAAAGCGAGTTTTAATTTAGTACCTACACCATCAGTGCCTGACACCAATACTGGATTTTTGAATTTTTTTGGCATCTCAAACAATGAGCCAAAGCCGCCAATCCCGCCCAAAACCTCAGGCCGCATGGTGCGTTTTGCGAAAGGCTTAATCTGTTCAACCAGCGCGTCACCAGCCTCAATATCTACCCCAGCATCACGGTAACTGATAGATGTGCCATTGGTTTGGTCGTTCGAATTCAAAGCTTTCTCGCTTTCTACAAGATAAAAACAAATAAAAGGTTAAAATACACATTGGTCGGGTATTTTTTGTGATACCCGAATTTTAACCTAAATGACACCTAAACGAGAAAAGACTGAACGATAAAAGCCGAGTTATTCTGCTTTAATTGCTTTGCAAGATTAAATTAATGAAACAACTGCTCCTAGATATTCAGCCAGACGCTTTGCCTAGCATTGCCAACTTCGTTGTTGGCCGTAATGCAGAGGCCTTGCATAGCTTGCATCAAGCTTTGCAAACAGGCGCCGAGAGCCGTTTTATTTATTTTTGGGGCGCAGCAGGCAGTGGCAAAACACACCTGCTCAAAGCAGCACAGAAATTAGCTAAAGCATCCAATATTCATCTCGTCACAGCGGATGATGTGAATTTGCTCAATGGCGTAGCACAAGTCGCTTTATTCGACACTTATAACCAAACACGTGCAGCAAACGGCGTGCTACTTGCCGCGGGCAACGCATCGCCAAGCCAAATGAATTTACGTGATGACCTCGCAACACGTTTAGCTTGGGGATTAACTTACCAACTACAACCGCTCACTGATGAAGAAAAAGCGCAAGCCTTGCAAGCCCATGCTTTAGAGCGTGGAATGAAACTTCCAGATGAAGTTGTAAATTATTGCTTACGCTACTTGCGACGTGATTTGCCAAGCTTGATGGCGATTTTAGATGCGCTCGATGAGTGGTCGCTCACTGAAAAGCGTCCTGTGACTGTTCCTCTCCTTAAAAAACTGCTTCAACTACCGCTTATTTGACCTCAATTAAAAATATGTTACGAGCATCCGAAATCAAACTCCCTTTAGATAATGCCACTTCGTTGCATCACGAGCCCGAAGTGATTAAAGCCGCACTCCTTAAAAAGCTCGGCATTCCAGCCAGTGATTTAATCAGCATGGCGATTTTTAAGCGTGGTGTGGATGCCCGTAAGTCGCACGCCATTTTATTTGTTTACACGCTTGATGTTGAAGTTAAAAACGAAGATAAAATTTTAGCCAAATTCAAAAAAGACCCGCACGTAAAAGTAGCTCCTGACACGTCTTACCACTTTGTGGCAAAAGCTTTAGAATCAAACAAAGCACCTAGACCTGTGATTGTAGGCTTTGGCCCCTCAGGTATTTTTGCGGCACTCATTTTGGCACAATCAGGCTTTAAGCCGGTTGTGTTGGAGCGTGGAAAAGCCGTACGTGAACGCACCAAAGACACATTTGGATTGTGGCGTAAAAGTGTGCTTAACCCAGAATCTAACGTGCAATATGGCGAAGGCGGTGCCGGCACTTTTTCAGATGGCAAACTCTACAGCCAGATTAAAGACCCTAAACATTACGGCCGAAAAGTGCTCCATGAATTTGTAAAAGCAGGCGCGCCAGAAGAAATTTTATACGTCAGCCATCCGCATATCGGCACATTCCGCTTAGTGGGCATGGTGGAAGAAATGCGTCAAAATATTATTGATCTAGGCGGCGAAATTCGCTTTCAAAGTCGTGTGGATGATATTGAAATTGAACATGGCCAAGTGCAAGGCGTGCTGCTACAAAACGGCGAACGCATTGCTACCAATCATCTCGTATTAGCTGTTGGGCACAGTGCCCGTGACACCTTTGAGATGATCTACAAACGTGGCATTTATATTGAGGCCAAACCGTTTTCTATCGGCTTCCGTATCGAACATCCGCAGTCACTCATCGACCATGCGCGTTTTGGCCCAAATGCCCAGCACCCTGTGTTGGGCGCAGCGGATTACAAGCTTGTGCATCATGCCAAAAATGGGCGTAGCGTGTATAGCTTTTGTATGTGCCCAGGTGGCACGGTAGTGGCGGCGGCATCAGAAGAAGGTCGCGTGGTGACTAACGGCATGAGCCAATATTCACGCAATGAACGTAATGCCAACGCTGGTATTGTGGTGGGCATTGACCCCCAGCAAGACTACCCTGGTGACCCACTTGCAGGCATGGAATTTCAGCGTAAATGGGAAGCGAGAGCTTTTGAGCTGGGCGGAAGAAACTATAAAGCGCCAGGGCAACTCATTGGCGACTTTATCAACGGCAAACCCTCTACTGAATTTGGCACGGTTCAGCCCTCATATACGCCTGGCGTGCACCTTACTGACTTAAGCACCGCTTTACCTGAATATGCGATTACCGCCATCCGCGAGGCGCTGCCCGCTTTTGCCAAACAAATTAAAGGCTTTGATTTGCCCGATGGCGTGCTGACCGGGGTTGAAACCAGGACCTCATCGCCAATCCGAATTAAACGCGACGACGAAACCTTACAAAGCATTAACACTAAAGGCCTTTACCCAACGGGTGAAGGCGCTGGCTATGCAGGCGGAATTTTGTCAGCCGCAGTGGATGGGATTAGAATTGCTGAAGCGGTGGCGTTAAGTGTTAATAAGTTATTAATTTAATTTATGTAATTTGGAAACAAAAAGGGCATCTAACTTATCGTTAGATGCCCTTTTCCTCAATAAAAGTCCCCCCAATAAGCTGGTCCTAAGCAACTACCCCCTCACCTTTAAGGCGGCAATGCGATCATCTAAATTCGGGTGACTCGCAAATAATTGAGACATCCCACCAAAACTAGAGATACCAAATGCAGCCATTTGCTTAGGCAAAACAGAAGGCTCATGCGCATTCTTTAGCCGCTCTAATGCGGCAATCATCTTATGTGAGCTCGCAAGATTTGCTGAGCCAGCATCTGCACGAAACTCTCGCTGACGTGAAAACCACATCACGATAATCGAAGCGAGAACGCCCAAGACCATCTCGGCAATAATCATGGTAATAAAGAACGCTGGGCCGTTACCGTCTTTGGTTTTAAAGATAGCTTTATCCACAATATTGCCAATGATGCGAGAGAAGAACATCACGAAGGTATTCACCACGCCTTGGATGAGCGTTAACGTCACCATATCGCCATTAGCAATATGAGACACTTCGTGCGCCAACACCGCCTCAACTTCATCTTGTGTCATGCCTCTCAGCAGACCTGTTGATACAGCAACCAACGAGCTGTTTTTGGTCATGCCTGTTGCAAAAGCATTCACTTCTGGGGAATCAAAAATCGCCACTTCTGGCATCTGAATACCTACTTTGTCAGCTTGCTCACGAACCGTTGATAGCAACCATCGCTCTGTTTCTGTGTTGGCTTGTTCAATGACGACTGCGCCAGACATACGTTTAGCGGTCCATTTTGAAATCGCCAATGAAATGAATGCGCCACCAAAACCCATCACGCCTGAAAAAATTAAGAGGCTGGTGTAATTTAAGCCATTAGCTGTGAGATAAGGCCCTACGCCAAGCAAGCGCATGGTGACAGACAGCACAAGCATAATGGCAATATTGGTCAACAAAAAATAAAATACTCGTTTCATTTTTACTCCGTTAGTGATGTTAAATTTAATACTACATTCGAAATGATCGGATCGATTAAGTATGTTTTCAGCTTAAGACCGAATTGTCTGATTAACGCGCCATATTCGAATTGGACGACATAATTTTGCGATGATGAGATTTTATTTATGCCGTACTGACTGCAATTTCTCCCGAGCCGGTTTTTCCTTGATTATCCGTCCAATTCACCCGCACGATATCGCCTACTTTTGCACCGCGTAGATGAAAAGTGAGATAAGGATTTTTTGAAATCCCTGTACCCCACTGCGCCTCTAGAACTTGTTTTCCGTTAAGGATAGCGCTTACTAACTGAATGAAATTGGCAGGGATGAAATCACCAAAGTCATTTTTTCGGCGCCCCGTTTCCATAGGGTGTGTCATTAGCACTTTTACTTCTGTCGTGTCACCTTTAAGCTGGGCACGCATACGCATATTTTCAGCCATGTTAGCCACATCCATTCTCTAAAACTTCTACCCGTTTTTTGGCAGAAAAGTAACGATTTCCTGATCTAATTACCGCTATCACATCTGAAGTTTCTGCCATTTTGATACGCGTCACCACAAAACCTTCGGCGCCTTCGCTAAACTCAAAGTTAGCGATTAAAGCTGTGGGATTGTTCTCCACAAAGATGGCAATGGATTCAGTATTGAGTATGCGGCTAGTGACTTCAATTTGCACCACGGCACCATTTTCAGCTTTGTCTGGTGCGATGATTTGAATGTCGCTTGATAGCGAGACGTTGCTGATTTGCATAGCGGCCATGGCCTCTTGCAACTTGATAGATTGAAAAGCGGGGGCATTCCAAATGGCGGCGAATGCCTTAATAGGCACAAGTGCCAATGCGCCTGCGGCTAACAAGGTCTTTAAAAAATCTCTTCGTTGAGTCATTCATTTCTCCTTCTCAAGCTAGTTAAACCAACCGCCTTTTTTGGGCTCATCAATTAATCCCCGAAGTTCTTTCAATCTAGCCTCCACAATCGACTGTTGATAAAAATCACCATCACCTGACTTCACTGCTAGATCCATTTGTTCCAATGCCTTAGGCACATTGTAACGCCTAAAATATGCCTCCCCCTGCGCTTGATGACTAAGTAGACTCTTACTCAAACCAGCATATGCTTTGGATTTTAATTCATATAGATAAGCATCATCAGGATATAGACTTTGTTTTTCATTGATAAATTGCAGTGATTGCTGTGGTTCACGAATACGTAAAAAATGTTCCACATAACCATAGATGAGGGCTCGACTTCCGGGATAAATCACTAGACCAGTTTGGTAAGATTTTGCTGCTTGCTTGGGATTGTCTCGTGCCACTTCAATATTGGCGGCAAGGCTGGCAAAAAATGGGTGGCTAGGTGCATTTGACCGAAGCCAGCTCAGCTCTTTGCTTGCACCATCTACATTACCTAAACGCAACATAGCAACTGCAAGGCCATAATGCTGAGCACTTTCACTGGTGTAACGTCTGTCTTGCAGATTACTTTGAAATAAAGAAACAGCTTGATTGGCAACGCCTGATGTCGCCAAGATCTTAGCGCGAACCAAATCAAAATCTGGCGAGTATGGCGCCATACGATAGCGACTATTTGAAATGCGGGCTGTGACATCAGCAATACGCTCACTCGTAATTGGGTGAGTTCGCAAAAAGGTTGGAGCACTTCCTTCTACATAACGCGTCCCTTTTTGCATGACTTGAAAAAAGCTTGCCATACCATGCGTATCGTAGCCCGCACTTTCTAAAATCGAAATGCCAACGCGGTCAGCTTCACGTTCGTGATCACGCGTGTAGTCCAATTGTTTTTGAACCGTACTGGCTGATGAAGTCATCATAGCAGCGCTAGCAAGCTGAGGGTTAGCTCGCGCAGATAAAATAGCTAACGCCATGCCTGCAAGACTAATAAGCGAATCATTTTTCTGTTGTGCCATCATCCGCGCCATATGATGTTGCACAACATGGCCGATCTCGTGGCCCATCACGCCCGCAAGCTCAGATTCATTAGTTGCCGCCACAATCAAGCCTGTATGCACGCCTATCACGCCACCCGGCATTGCAAAGGCATTGATACTTTTATCCTTCACCACGAAAAAATTAAACCACTGTGTTTTATCAGGGCCGTTAGTCGCCAACCGCATACCAAGGCTTTGGATATAGTCGGTAATTTCAGGGTCAGAAATCACCTCGTCGCTTGACATCACGCTACGCATGATTTGGTCAGCGATTTTCTTTTCTTGTAGCGGAGAGAGCACAGTCGCTGAAACATCACCCAAGTCGGGCAAGTCATCCGCCAGTGCGATAGGCGCAAACAGAGAAAGCAATAGAATGCTATAAACTAATTTCATGTTTGAGTATGATAACGACATTAAGCGCCTAGTTCACGATTTGTGATGAAAATTTGGCACAAACAAGTTAAATAAAAAGGCAATATTGATGAGCGAACTCACCCATTTTGATAGTGAAGGCCAAGCGCACATGGTCGATGTAGGTAGCAAAGCCGACACAGAACGCGTGGCCGTAGCAACAGGCAGCATCCACATGTTAGCAAGCACTTTGCAGCTGATTATCAACGGCGATGCTAAAAAAGGCGATGTATTGGGGATTGCTCGAATTGCCGCTATTCAAGCCTCAAAACGCACTTCAGATTTAATCCCGCTTTGCCATCCCATTAGTCTCACTAAAGTGAGCGTTGAATTTGAAGTCGACGAAAAAGCCAACACCATTCATTGCACAGTTACTACAAAATGCACAGGAAAAACAGGCGTGGAAATGGAAGCACTCACCGCCACTAGCGTGGCACTTCTCACCATTTATGATATGAGCAAGGCGGTAGATCGCGGCATGGTAATGGGTGAAATTAAATTACTAGAAAAACAAGGCGGCAAATCTGGGCATTGGGTGGCTTAAGTTTAAGCCCAGATTGCTTGAAGCAACCTCGAAACGTTATCTACGCCCACAAGCCAAACAACAAACGCTGCAATCAAACCAAACTTAATCACTAGATAAAGCGGTTTGCTGAATTTCTTCAGTTTGCGTCTATATTTACCCAGCAGCCAAAAGAAGCGGAAAACCTTATTAATCCCGCCTGTTTGGTCGCCAGTTTCGTTAGGTGAGCTTCCTGCGGTCATCACCACTTTTGCAAGCCAGCGATTAATCGCTGTCGCCCAGCGATACTTCATGGGGCGCTCCACATCACACAACAAAATAATACGGGTTTGTTCAGTCTGATTAATCGCCCAATGAATATATGTTTCATCGAAAATAACGCCTTCACCATCGCGCCAGCTATATGGCTGTTGATTCACATCTATAAATGCACGGCCATCATTCGGCGTTGATAATCCCAAGTGGTAACGCAGAGATCCTGCGTAAGGATCACGATGCGGGTTAAGCTTTGCACCAGGTGGCAACTCAGCAAACATGGCTGCTTTAATTTCTGGCGCTTGTGCTAACAATGCGACCGTTTTTGGACAAAACTCCAGTGCTGAAGGATGCTTAGCCTCATACCATTTGAGGTAAAAACGCTTCCAGCCTTTTTTGAAGAATGAGTTGAACCCAGCATCATTATTCTTTTCTGCCGCTTTAATCTTTTCTAGTTTATCCAGCGCTAAAGCTTCGTCACGAATAGTTTCCCAATTATCCTCTATGAGTTTTAATCCTTTAAATTCGCTCACAGGGATATAAGCTTGACTGGTCGGTACTTTTGAAAAGAGGTAAATAAAAATGTTGATCGGCGAAACCAATGAAGAATGGTCAAAAATTTGCCTAAAAAAAGGTAAGCGGGCTCTGCCACGAAAATGTACAAAAAGAATACAAGCTGCGTACAAACCTATAATGATGTATTTCATTGATCTACGCCTAAAAAAGTTGGTTTATTCTATAAAACTAAAGTGGGATTAGGCAATTGCAAATTGATGCTTATTTCGGCTTAATCAATTGCCAAGGCAAAAGGGCTGGCATCAATAAATGTGGGTTCAGCAGCAATTAACTCCGAAACAAGTTTTGCGCTGGCTGGCGCCATGGTAAGGCCGTAACGGAAGTGCCCCGTATTAAGATAAAGATTTTCAATTTGTGGATGCGCTGCAATCGTAGGCAAATTCTCAGGTGTGCCAGGCCGCAATCCGCTCCAATGCTTGATGATAGGAAGGCCTTTTAATGCCGGCATGATCGCCTCAGCTTTTTTGGCAAGTTCTGCTTTTACTTCCTCAGTCACTGAGGTATCAAAGCCAACATCTTCCAAAGTGCTGCCTGCGAGTAATTGTCCGTCAGACCGCGGAATCATGTAAAAGCCATCTTTATAAACAATTTGCTTAAGATTTTCTGATGGCTGATAAAGCAAAATCTGCCCACGCATGGGTTTTATATTAAGCTTATCAGCAACCGATTTAAGCAGTTGAAAACTCCATGCGCCTGAAGTGACAACAAACTTATCCGCTTTAATTTCCAAGCCATCTAGTGTTTTCCAGGCAGTGAGCGCTTTGATTTCTTCCAAAGGACTCAGCTCTGTTTTCTCTAGCAATGTAACATTATTTTGCACCAACCACTGACGAAGTGCCTGCATCAAATAAGGTGGTCGCAATTGACAAACTTCTGGCATCCAAAGTGAGGGGTGAACATTATTTGCGGCAAGCTGCGAATCGACTTTATCAACCATCTCATAATGCTGCTGATGACTTTCACACCATTTAATAGCAGCAGGTTGGTCATAAGGTGGAAGGAGCAAAAAGCCTGAATTGATCAATCCTGTAGGCAATCCTGTTTCGCGCTCCAATCTCTCACAAATTTGCTGATAGGAATTTGCGCCATAGCGAGTCAGTTGATTCACCGGTTGGGAATACATCCAGGGGAGCAAAGGAAAAACAATGCCGCCACCTGCCCAAGAGGACTCGCCAGAAGTCTGACTAGCGATCTGGTTCCGCTCAACAATGGTGACGCGATGACCACGATCCACCAACGCCATCGCCGTCATACAGCCGACAATGCCTCCGCCAACGATCACTACATGTACGTTCACGTGTCTTTGCCTGTGAGCAAGATTCTTTCAGCCAACACTAAATCATGCGGTTTTGCTAGGATCACAACAACATCACCTTCCCTAAATACAAAGTCTGGGGAGACTTCCTCAGGATATGCATCGCGCCTTACCGCAGTAATTTCCGCTTTGCAAAGGCCAAAATAAATGTCCTTGAGTGGCTTACCTATACAGTAAGCAAGGGCGTTAACAGGAAGAGAATGCAAGCGTGGAACTGCACGCTCAACGGCTTCATCACCATCCGAAATGCCATGGAAAAAGCCTTTAAACATTTTGTATCGCTCTTCTCGGAACAAACGAATGCGCTTGACGACACGGTTAAGTGGAACACCCAACAAGACCAATGCGTGTGAAGCCAACATCAAACTGCCTTCTAACACTTCTGGCACGACTTCTGATGCCCCGGCGTCTCGGAAGCGCTCCATGTTGGTATCATCCACAGTCCTTACCACGACAGGCAAATTTGGAAAGTAGTCATTTACTAAGTGTAAAATTTTAATAGCCGATGGCGGGTCATCGTAACTGATGATTAAAGCTTTAGCGCGTGCAGCACCAGCTGCGTCCAAGACTAAACGCTTACCCGCATCGCCGTACATTACATTCTCACCCGCGCTGGCTGCTTCTTGAACGCGGGCGGGGTCAATATCTAAAGCGATGAATGGGAATTTTTCTTCTTTTAAGAAACGACTTAGATACTGTCCGCTTCGTCCAAAACCACAAATAATGACATGATCTTTGAGTTGCTTACCGACACTTTCAATGCCCTCAATTTGATTCTTGCGATTGCGGGTATAACTCCGAGAAAAGAATTCAGCAATTTGTAAATTGTGCTGAATAATAAATGGTGCAAGAAACATCGAAAGCAATGAAGCCGCTAACACAACTTGTAACAAATCATTGCTAATCAAGCCATTTTCCATGCCAAGAGAAAATACAACGAACGAGAATTCACCCGCTTGCGCCAACGTCACGCCTGCCCTAACCGCCACACCAGGCTCATATCGAAAAAAGCGACTCAGCAGGGCAACGACTAAGGACTTAAAAATAATCAGCCCAACCATCACCAGCAAAATACCTGACAGATTGCCGCCTAAACTATTAAAGTCCAACAACATGCCAATGGTAATGAAAAATAAACCCATTAATATGTCACGAAATGCGGCAATATCCGATTCCACTTGATAACGAAAGCGTGTTTCTGAAATCAACATCCCTGCAATAAAAGCACCAAGTGCATAAGAAAGCCCCGCTACTTTAGTGGCGTAAGCCAACACCATAGTGACCATTAGTACATTCATCACGAATAATTCGCGTGATCGCTGGCGAGCGACAATCCCAAACCAGCGATTCATGAGATTTTTACCGAAAAAGAAAAGGAGCGACAGCATTACCGCTGCTTTTAAAAATGCAATCCCAAGCGTATAGGCTAAGGATCCAGTCGGGCTTGCGATGGCGGGAATCAGCACTAACAAGGGGACAACCGCAAGATCTTGGAAGAGCAGGACGCCAATTGCGATTCGGCCGTGACGCGCATTGAGGTCCAGGCGCTCAACCAATAGTTTTGAAACAATTGCAGTCGATGACATGGTCAATGCGCCGCTCACTACTAATGCAGCCTTCCAATCAAGACCGAAACTTAAACAAACCAGCATGATGGCACCCATTGTAATGAGCACCTGTAAGCTGCCAATACCCAATACAATTCTTCGCATCGCATATAACTGACCGAGGCTAAATTCTAAGCCAATGCTAAACATCAAGAAAACAATCCCAAATTCAGCAAGCTGTCGATTAGCTTCAGTATCTGGCAAGAATCCAAAACTTTTTGGTCCAAGCAGCAGGCCGACCAAAATATAGGCCAACATCGCCGGCAATTTAAACGCACGAAATAATGCGACAACAAGCACTGAGCTGACGAGCAATAACAGAATAGCGGGTAGGGTTTCGTGCATAAATCCTTAAATTCTGCAAAATGTATTCCGACTTTGCTAAAAGTCGGTTTTATTTGCAAATGTATCCTTTATTCGTGACGGATTCCCTTTTATACTTGGTAGGTATGGAAAACTCATCATTAAAAAAATCAAGCGCCACCAAAACGCCCATAGAGCTGGCAAAAACAGTGCTTTTAATTGAAGCTAATGCAGTTGAAGCACTTGCACAAAAGCTTGATGCCAACTTCACTAAGGCGGTTGACCTCATTTTACAATGCCAAGGCCGCGTTGTGGTAAGCGGAATGGGTAAATCTGGGCATATTGGCAATAAAATTGCAGCCACATTAGCAAGCACTGGCACCCCCGCCTTTTTTATGCACCCCGCGGAAGCAAGCCACGGTGATCTGGGCATGATTACTAAAGACGATGTGGTGATTGCACTCTCAAACTCTGGTGAGAGTGATGAAATCCTTACCATCTTGCCATTGCTTAAACGCATGGGCACCAAAATCATTAGTATGACAGGCAAAAATAATTCAACGCTTGCAAGACAAGGCGACGTGCATTTAGATGCGGAAGTAGCGGTTGAAGCTTGCCCACTTGGCTTAGCGCCTACAGCAAGCACCACTGCCATGCTGGCACTCGGTGATGCATTGGCATTGGCTGTGCTAGACCAGCGTGGATTTTCAGCAGAAGACTTTGCTAGGTCACATCCAGGCGGCAGCATAGGCCGAAAGCTTTTTATTCGCATTCAAGATGTGATGCGGACAGGCGATGCGATTCCGAGCGTCAACATTCATGCAAGCTTAAAAGAGGCGCTGATCGAAATGTCTCGCAAAGGTTTGGGCATGACAGCAGTTGTGGATGACAAAAACAAAGCCGTTGGTATTTTTACCGATGGGGATTTGCGTCGCGCTTTTGAAAATGGTATAGACATCAACAAAACTGGGATAAGCGATGTCATGCATGTGAACCCGCAAAATATTAACCCTGAACAATTGGCTGTTGAAGCCGTTGAAATGATGGAACAAAGAAAAATTACCGCCCTGTTAGTGGTCAATCAACAAGGTGAATTACATGGTGCGCTCAATATGCACGACTTACTTATCGCAAAGGTTGTTTAAAAGTGGCTTTAACGGACAATATTTCAAATGAAGAACGCGCAAAAAAAATCAAAGTCGTGATATTTGACGTCGATGGTGTGATGACAAATGGCGGTTTGATGCTGGGTGACGACGGATTAGAATACAAAAACTTTCATTCTCAAGATGGCTTAGGTTTAAAGCTTTTACACAACACCGGGATCCAAATGGCGATAGTGACTGGCCGCAGCTCTAACGTCGTCACTAAGCGAGCTGAAAACATCAAAATCACTCATATTTATCAAGGAGTTGAAGATAAACTTGAGGCTTTCAATAAGATTCTAAAAGACTTAAACGTCACCGCAGAAGAATGTATGTTTATGGGAGATGATGTGATTGATCTCCCGCCGATGCGCCGCGCTGGCTTGGCTGTCACTGTCCCTCATGCAATGCCTTTGGTAAAAGAATATGCGCATTACATCACCACGCGTGAAGCTGGACATGGTGCGGTGCGCGAACTTTGCGAATTGCTGATGAAAGCACAAGGCACATTTGACGGCCAAATGGCAAAGTTCCTTAAATAAAACGCAGCCATTCTTAGCGCTAGGTTTATATGAACGGACGCAGTACCATTATTTTTCCACTAATTGTCTTGGGTGTGCTTGCATTCATTACTTTTTGGATTGATCGTAACGTGCAATCTGATACCAAAAAAGTAGACGGAAGTAATCGTCACGACGTAGATTATTTTGTAGAAAACTTTGTAACGACCAAAACTGATGCTAAAGGAAATCTTCGCAACATGCTTGCTGCGGTAGAAATGCGTCATTACCCGGATGATGATACAACAGAACTGATTCGACCTCGCTTCACGCAATACGGTGAAAATAAACCTTACACCCAAATTGAAGCACAAAAAGGATTTGTATCCGCCAATGGGGAAGTAGTTGAGTTCAAGGGCAATGTTATCATCGTTAGACAAGCGTTTGAAGGTCGTGGAGAGATGCGCTTTAAGACAGACTATTTAAAAGTCTTACCTAAAACGGAATTTGCCAGCACTGATAGTGATGTGGTAATTACCCAAGATCCAAACACAATCATTCATGGCACAGGGATGATTTATGACAAAAAAGAAAAAAACTTCGTATTGAAAAAAAAGGTTCGCGTCCATTATGAGAAGCCAAATACAAAATCAAGTACATCGCTATTGCCTAAACAGGCAGCAAGGGCTAAGGTAAGTTCTACGGAAGTTGCTAATAAAACAATGTCAGATAATAAGGCAAATAATGTCTACGAATCCTCAACCTCAACGCGAAAATAAAATCGCAATCAACAAAAAAACTGTTTTCGGAGTCATCATGATGCGTCATTTTTTCCTGTACTGCCTTATTGCGTTGTTTGCCAACTCAGCTTGGGCAGAAAAAGCAGACAAAGACAAACCAATTGAAATTGAAGCGGATACTGTGACTGTAAACGATGCTAAAAAAATTAGCGTTTACACCGGCAATGTAATTGTTACGCAAGGTACGTTACTTATTAAAGCCGATAAATTAGTAGTGCGTGAAGATGAATCAGGCTTTCAACATAGCTCTTCCTACGGCAACCCGACGACCTTTAAACAAAAGCGTGAAGGCAAAGATGAGTACATGGAGGGTTCTGCACAACGCATTGAATATGATGGACGTATGGATAAAGTTCAGCTTTACACTAAGGCCTGGGTAAAACGCGCCAACGATATTGTGCATGGCGACTACATTATGTATGACGCAATTGCGGAATACTCTGAAGTGATTGGCGGCGGCTCAAAATCTGCAACGCCAACAGGTCGCGTCAAAGCCATTATTCAACCTAAAAACAAATCTACACAAGATAACAACTGAAGTTTCATCATGACCGAGTTAATTGTTGAAAATTTACGTAAGCAATATAAATCCCGCACTGTCGTGCAGGACATATCGCTCAATATCAAAAGTGGCCAGGTTGTTGGTTTACTCGGCCCAAACGGCGCGGGTAAAACAACTAGCTTTTACATGATCGTAGGTTTAGTGCCTTTGAATGAGGGTCGTATCATCCTCAACAGTAAAGATATTGGCCGTCTACCTATCCACCAGCGTGCAAGAATGGGCTTATCTTATCTGCCTCAAGAACCGTCAATATTTAGAAAACTTAGTGCAGCGGACAATATTCGCGCGGTATTGGAATTGCAAAAAATGAGTCCTGAGGCCATAGAAAAGCGCTTAGACGAACTCATGGAAGATCTTCATATTTCGCATATCCGCGACAACTTGGCAGTCAGCTTGTCTGGTGGCGAACGTCGTCGCGTCGAAATTGCAAGATGCTTAGCGACCGATCCAAAATTTATCTTACTGGATGAGCCTTTTGCCGGAATCGACCCAATTGCCGTATTGGACATTCAAAAAACCATCAAATTTCTAGCCGCAAAAAACATAGGGGTGTTAATTACCGACCATAACGTCCGAGAAACACTTGGCATCTGCGATAAAGCTTACATCGTCAATGAAGGTCGTGTTTTTGCTTCAGGCTCTCCTTCAGAGATTATTAGTAACCAAGATGTTAGAGACGTTTATTTAGGGAAAGATTTCCGCCTTTAATTAGCGAGATCAGCAAAATTAAGTAATAAATGAAACAAAGCTTACAACTTAAATTCTCACAAAGTCTAGCGCTAACTCCGCAATTACAGCAGTCAATTCGTCTTCTCCAATTATCATCACAAGAGTTAAACCAAGAACTTGAAACCATCTTGCAAGAAAATCCACTACTGGAACGTACTGACAAAAATGATGATGGCTCAGATAACACGAATGAATTTACGAATGATGGGTTTGGTACACAAGAAAAAGTAGTCCGCCTAAGTGCAGTTCAGAAAGACGAAGAAAACCTCACTGAAAACTTAGCTCAAGACACATTAAGTGAAGATTACTTTGGGGGAAGTAGCAGTCACCGCTGGGAAGAAAATAATTACTCAGAAGATGACAACGACTACGCTTTCCAAGAAGCGGTTGCGCCAAACCTTCGTGAACACCTCATCAGCCAACTTAAACTCATTCCACTTTCAGAACGCGACCAAACTTTGTCTATGTTCTTAGTAGATGCAATTAATGAAGATGGTTATCTAGAGCAATCTCTGGAAGATTTAAAAGAACTACTTCCTGGAGAACTAGAGATTGATATATTGGAGCTTGAAACTGCGCTCAAGCATATTCAACATTCAGGCCCATCTGGTGTTGGAGCGCGAAATTTATCCGAATGCCTGATATTGCAATTAGAGCTTTTACCCAAAGAAATACGCGAAGAAAATAAAAGCACGTATGATCTGGCACTCCAAATTGCTGCGCATCATTTAGCAACGCTTGCTTCCCGCGATTATACAAAGCTTAAAAAAACGCTGTGCTGCAACGATGAAAATCTTCGTAGTACTGAGCGAATGCTCAAACACCTGAACCCCCGTCCTGGAAGTGATTTCACCAAACTTGCTGCAGGCCATTATATTCAGCATGAAATTGTCCTTAAGAAAGTCAAAGGCAAATGGCTTGCAAGTCTGAATGATGAGGTAGTTCCTAAATTACGCATCAACAAACTTTATGCCAACATTCTAAAGGGCAATCGAGATAGCTCAAATCAATACTTAAATAGCCAAATGCAAGAAGCCAAATGGATGATTAAAAATATTGAACAACGGTTTTCAACTATTTTACGGGTATCTCAGGCGATTATTGACCAACAAAGTCAGTTCTTTGAGCATGGCGAAATTGCCATGCGACCCTTGGTGCTGCGTGAAATTGCTGACGAGCTTGGTTTGCATGAATCGACTGTTTCCAGGGTCACTACGCGAAAGTACATGCTCACACCACGCGGTGTTTATGAACTTAAATACTTCTTTGGAAGTCATGTTTCAACCGATACAGGTGGCGCTTGTTCTGCAACAGCAATTCGTGCGCTGATTAAACAAATGGTGTCTGAAGAAAACCCTAAAAAACCCTATTCAGATAATCAACTAACTGAAGTATTATCGAAGCAAGGAATTGTCGTTGCAAGACGTACAATTGCTAAATACCGCGAGTCTCTCAACATACCTGCGGCCAATCAACGCAAGTCTCTCTGAGGCTTGCATTAATACCAGAAGGAGTTAATCATGAATTTACATTTAACTGGGCATCACTTAGAAGTCACTCCTGCTTTACGTGAATATATCGAAACAAGACTGGCAAAACTCAGCAACCATTTTGACCATATGATTGATGTTAAAGTCACCTTGTCGGTAGAAAAGCTAGTTCAAAAAGTAGAAGCAACGATTCACGTTCCTGGCGCTGATTTGCACGCCGAATCAAGTGATGCAGATATGTATAGCGCGATTGATTTATTGGCAGATAAGCTAGATCGTCAGGTCTTAAAACACAAAGAAAAACATGCTGACCACCATAAAGCCAACGGTGCTGTGAAGCATCAAGCAATTGAGTAGTTAACTTAGGTAAATTCTGATGGCCGAAATTAGCGTACACCAGCTACACCAAGAAATCCGCCGTAAACTCAAGCTTACTTGGGTAGCGGGTAAATCTGGGGGTGATAATTTACTCAATAGCGAAACTGTTTCAAAGCCTTCACTGGCTTTAACTGGGCATCGCAATTTTGTCCATCCGAATAGAGTTCAAGTACTTGGCTGCGCCGAGATGGACTATTTAAACGGCTTAAAAGAGCTGGAACAAACGCAAGCAATCAATCATTTATTTTCACAAAAGCTTGCAGCACTTATCGTTGCCAATGGAGAAAAGGTCCCTGCGGCGCTGATCGTGGCAGCTGACAAACACCAAACTGCTTTAATGACGTCGCCGCTAGCAAGTCCGAATTTAATGGATTTATTAAGCCATCATTTAGCGCAAGCACTCGCAGAATCAACCAGCGCGCATGGCGTATTTATTGAAGTGCAGGGCTTTGGCGTACTGATTAAAGGCAGCCCCGCTATCGGAAAAAGCGAGTTAGCATTAGAGTTGATTTCGCGTGGCCACCGTTTAGTCGCTGATGATATTGTCGACTTCTATCGCATATCCCCTGAGCGCATTGAAGGTCGATGTCCACCTTTATTACAAGACTTTCTAGAAGTACGTGGACTAGGCATTTTAAATATTCGCGCATTGTTTGGTGACAGCGCTGTCAAGCCAAGCAAACCGCTAGATTTGATAATCCAGCTAGAAATGGCTGACACATTGGCGCCACAAAACCTGGATAGACTCAAAATAAAATCACATGACGAAGACGTATTAGGCATCAAAGTGCAAAAAGTCGTCATTCCTGTCGCCGCTGGTCGCAATATTGCCGTCTTGGTCGAAGTCGCAGTGCGCAATCACATGCTTTTATTACGCGGCGTCAATGGCACCAAGCAATTTATGGATAGGCAAGCGCGTGAACTTAAAAATAACGCGGGTCTAAACTGATGCAACTCATTATCGTCACAGGCCTTTCAGGCTCAGGGAAAAGCGTCGTTCTCAAAGCCCTTGAGGATGCTGGCTATTACTGCGTAGACAATTTACCCGCCACACTACTACCGCAAATTTACGAAAATTTAAATAATAGCCAAAGTCGTGTCGCCATCAGTACCGATACAAGAAGCGGTGCTTTAGAGGCCTTACCCGAGAATATCGACAAACTTAAAGCGCAAGGTATTAACGTTAAGGTATTGTTTCTTGAATCCACCAAACAAGCCTTAGTCAAAAGATTTAGTGAAACAAGGCGTCGCCATCCATTGAGCAATGATGATGTTACCTTAGGAGAGAGCATAGAACTTGAGCGTAAATTATTAGCGCCACTTTCTGAGTTAGGTCATCACATTGATACCAGCGACTTAAGTGCAAACACCCTCCGTGGCTGGGTAAAGGATTTTGTCGCCCAAGAAAGCAAAAATATCACTTTATTGTTCACTTCGTTTGGCTTCAAACATGGCATTCCACTGGACGCAGACTTTGTGTTTGATGTCCGCTGTTTACCCAACCCGCATTACGATCCAAAACTTAGACCAATGACAGGACGAGATGCACCTGTTAAGGCCTTTTTAGAGCAACAGCCTATGGTGCATGATATGTACCAAGACATTCAAAACTTTGTCACCCGGTGGCTGCCAAGTTTTATTCAAGAAAATCGCAGTTATTTAACCATTTCGATTGGCTGTACTGGTGGGCAACATCGTTCAGTTCATATCGTTGAAGAGTTAGGTAAGCATTTTTCACAGCAACAACAAGTCTTAATCAGACACCGAGAATTGGAACTATCTCTATGATTGGTATTTTAATTGTGGCGCATGGCGCACTTGGCGAAAGCCTGATTGATTGCGCAACCCACGTCATGGGCTCTCGCCCAGCTTTATTAGAGCAGTTTGGGATTGATATGCACGATGACCCAGCAACCTTATTGCCCGTGATGCAAAAAGTAGTGCGAGACCTGGATGAGGGCGACGGCGTTCTCATTCTGTCAGACATTTATGGTGCCACACCCTGCAATATTGTGAGCAAATTAGTCAAACAGAACAGCGTAGAAGGCATTGCTGGTGTGAATTTGCCTATGCTCGTTCGCGCACTCACTTATCGCAATGGGAATTTAACAAAACTAGCAGAAAAAGCGTTAAGCGGTGGGCAAGAAGGCGTCATTAATTTCACCGAAGCCGCTTGTAAAGAGGCATCAGTCAAGGAAGCAAGCGAATGAAACAAGATATTCTCATTATTAATAAACTCGGCCTGCATGCCCGTGCTTCAACCAAACTCACACAAACTGCGAGCCAATTTAAAAGTGACATTTGGATTGAGCGCAACGGTCGCCGCGTGAATGCAAAAAGCATTATGGGCGTGATGATGTTGGCTGCAAGTAAAGGAAGCACCGTGACATTAGAGTCAACTGGCGCAGATGAATCAGAAGCAATGGACGCACTACTGGCTTTAATCAATAATCGTTTTGGTGAGCCTGAGTAATGAGCTTTTCTATTCATGGTGTAGGCGTATCAAACGGGATTGCCATCGGCCATGCCCATTTGGTCTCGCACGCCCTGTTAGAGGTCGTGCATTACCAAGTTCCTGAAAATCTGATTAAGCAAGAAGTCGCGCGTTTTGATCAAGCGATCAATACCGTCAAACTTGATTTAGAGGCCGTTAAAGCACAACTTCCAGCACGCGCCCCTGCTGAACTAGCGGCATTCATCAATACCCATTTAATGATTTTGAATGACCACACGCTTGCTGACGACCCCAAGCTCATCATCAAAAATGAGCACTGCAACGCAGAGTGGGCGCTTAAACAACGGATGGAAAGCATCGTCGAGCAGTTTGACCAAATTGAAGATGAATACCTGCGTGAACGTAAACATGATGTCGTGCAAGTTGTTGAACGTATCATCAAAGTATTGCTTGGCCGACCAAGCCAAGTGCCTGTGCTAGAGCAAGAAAAAGCCATTATTTTGGTTGCACACGATATTTCACCAGCGGATGCCATTCAATTTAAGCAACATCAATTTGCAGCTTTTGTGACCGACGTAGGCGGCGCAACCTCACATACTGCCATTCTTGCGCGTAGCCTCAACATTCCATCTATCGTTGCGTTGCAACGCGCTAGAACACTGATTCGTGATGGCGAGTTGCTGATTGTGGATGGAACGCAAGGCGTGGTGATTGTTAATCCAGACAAAGACACGCTGGCTGAATACAAACTCAAGCAAGAACAATGGCAAATCGAGCAACAAAAACTCAAACGCATTAAGCTGAATAAAGCAGTGACCCTAGATGGCACGTTGATTGATTTGTACGCCAATATTGAAGTGCCTGAAGACGTTGTTCAAGTTAAAGCCTCCGGCGCTAGCGGCATCGGTTTATATCGCACTGAATTCTTATTCATGAATCGCCGCGAAGCGCCAACTGAGGAAGAGCAGTACGAGGCCTATAAAACAATAGCAGAGGCAATGGATGGCAAGCCTGTGACCATCCGAACACTGGACTTAGGCGCCGACAAGCAAATCAACCCTGAGACTGAACGCAGTTGTACTAACCCAGCGCTAGGCTTACGTGCGATTCGTTTATGTTTAGCCGAACCGCAAATGTTCCATGTTCAATTGCGCTCTTTGCTCCGCGCCTCAGCATTTGGCAACATAAAAATCCTTATTCCAATGCTGTCTTCACTCACTGAGCTTAGACAAACATTGCTATTACTTGAGCGGGCAAAACAAAGCTTAAGGCTTGAAAAAATTGCTTTTAATAATAATATTGAAGTTGGCGGCATGATTGAAATTCCAGCGGCAGCGATTTGCGCAGAAGCCTTTGCTAAGGAATTAGATTTCTTATCAATTGGCACCAACGATTTAATTCAATACTCGCTCGCGATCGACCGAACTGATGATAGTGTTTCTCACCTTTATAATCCGTTACATCCAGCCATTCTTCAGCTCATCGAAATCACGCTTAAAGCAGGTAAGAAGCTTGGGAAAAAGGTTTCGATCTGCGGTGAAATGGCCGGCGATTCAAAATTAACACGTCTTTTGTTAGGGCTAGGCTTACGCCAATTCTCTATGCACCCTTCGCATATTTTGTCAGTCAAACATCAGGTATTGCAAAGCGATCTAGTGAAATTAGTGCCCGCCGCGCGCAAGATTTTGTCTAGCCATGACAGTGACAAAATTGAACCTTTAATCCAAAAAATGAATCTCTAAATTAACTTAGCGTAATATCACGCCACAGCATCACCTAAAGGAATTTGAATTGACAGCCTTACCGCAGAATCCACTACTCAATTTTTCTGGCTTACCAAAGTTCGACCAAATCAAAGCCGAACATGTTGAGCCTGCTATCGACCATTTACTAGAGACAGGTCGTGCCTACGTTGAGAAGCTAGCCACTGCCACTGAAGCGCCAACATGGGCGAACTTTGCTAAACCACTTGAAGACATGGAAGAGCGACTTTCCCGCGCTTGGTCGCAAGTCGGTCACATGAATGCAGTGGTCAATAGCCCAGAACTACGCGAGGCCTTCAATGCGAGCCTGCCCAAACTAACTGATTTCTACTCAGACTTAGGCCAAGATGAACGCTTGTATGCAAAATTTCGTGCGCTTAAAAATAGTGCTGAATTCTCTACACTCAATACTGCACAACAAAAAATCGTTGAAAATGAATTGCTCGGTTTTCGTTTAGGTGGCGCTGAGTTAGCGGAAGCGGAAAAAGCACGTTTTAAATCAATCCAAGAATCACTCTCAAAAATCACCACCAAGTTTGAAGAAAACTTAATGGATACAGTGAATGATTTCGTGCACTTTGTAGAAGATCTTGCTGACCTCAAAGGCGTGCCAGAAGATGATCTACAAGCCGCCCAGGAAGAGGCTTCTAGCGATGGTAAAAATGGCTATAAATTCACACTGCATTTCCCATCTTATATGCCTGTATTGCAATACTGCGAAAACCGCCCATTGCGTGAATTGCTTTACCGCGCTTATGCAACACGTGCCTCAGAATTTGGCAAAGCAGATTGGGATAACACCCCTTTAATTGCTGAAATACTTAAACTCCGGCGAGAGTCTGCAACCTTATTGGGCTATAAGAACTACGCTGAAATGTCGCTCGCCACCAAAATGGCAGATGCCCCTTCAGACGTGATTTCGTTTCTAGATAACTTGGCGCAACGTGCTAAACCTTTCGCTACGCGTGATATGCAAGAACTCACCGATTACGCAAACAAGCTGGGCATTAGCGATATGCAAGCTTGGGATGTCGCTTTTGTCTCTGAAAAGTTACGTGGGGATAAATATGCCTTTTCAGACCAAGAGGTAAAACAGTATTTCCCAGAGACGCAAGTATTGGCAGGCCTTTTCAAAGTGGTTGAAACCATTTTTGGGGTACACGTGAAAAAGTCACAAGCCCCTGTTTGGCATACAGATGCAGCTTTTTATGAGATCAGCGACCAACATGGTAAAGCCATTGGGCAGTTTTATTTAGACTTATACGCACGTAATAATAAGCGTGGTGGCGCTTGGATGGATGAAGCGATTACTCGCAGAAAACAAGATTTAAATAATGGCGCTGATAATATTGTCACACCTGTAGCTTATCTCACCTGTAACTTCTCAGCACCAGTTGGTGACAAACCAGCATTATTTACGCACGATGAAGTCATCACCATGTTCCATGAATTTGGTCATGGCCTACATCACATGTTGACGCAAGTAGATGATTACGGCGTATCAGGCATCAAATGCGTTGAATGGGATGCTGTCGAACTACCTAGTCAATTTATGGAAAACTTCTGCTGGGAATGGGATGTGATTCGCCATATGACCAAACACGTGGAAACAGGCGCAAGCTTGCCACGCGCCCTATTCGATAAAATGATCGCAGCCAAAAACTTTCAAGCGGGCATGCAAACCGTTCGCCAAATTGAGTTTTCATTATTTGATATGCGTTTGCATGGCGATTTTGACCCAAATGGCAAAGCAACTGCGCTCGATCTAATCGAACAAGTACGTGACGAAGTTGCGGTGGTTCGCCCACCAAAATGGAACCGTTTCCCAAATGGTTTTAGCCACATTTTTGCTGGCGGTTACGCGGCTGGCTATTACAGCTACAAATGGGCAGAAGTGCTTTCTGCAGATGCCTACAGTATGTTTGAAGAAAATGGCGTGCTTTGCGCAGAAACAGGACAGCGCTTCTGGCATGAGATTTTAGCAAAAGGTGGATCACGACCCGCGTTGGAGTCTTTCGTTGCCTTCCGTGGCCGTGCACCAGATATAGAGGCATTGTTACGCCACAATGGCATGACCTTGGCAGCTTAATATGAAAATCGTCACTTGGAACGTTAACTCACTCAATGTGCGCTTACCGCACGTGCTTGATTGGCTTGCCGCAAACAAGCCAGATGCTTTGTGCTTGCAAGAAACCAAACAAGAAGACAGCAAGTTCCCTTATGAAGCGCTAAAAGAAGTAGGCTATAACGCGATTCATAGCGGTCAAAAAACCTATAACGGCGTAGCCATTATTAGCCCACACATATTAGATGATGTGCACATGGGCATTACCAACTTTGCAGATGAGCAAAAACGCTTGATTGCTGCAACAATTAATGGCGTGCGCATTGTGTGCGTCTATATTCCAAATGGCCAAGCGGTAGGTTCAGATAAATACGCTTATAAGCTTAACTGGCTTCAAGCTTTCACGCCTTGGTTGGAGAGCGAAATTGCTCAGCATTCTAAACTGGCGCTATTGGGTGATTACAATATTGCACCAGAAGATATCGACTGTCATGACCCTGCAGCTTGGGTAGGCCAAGTATTAGTGAGCGAACCAGAGCGAGAGGCATTCAAAGCACTCACTCACTTGGGCTTAGAGGATAGCTTCCGTTTGTTTGAAAAAGGTGAAGGTCAATTTAGTTGGTGGGATTACCGCATGGCAGGGTTTAGACGTAATTTAGGCATGCGCATTGACCATATTTTAGTCACACCAGCACTCAGCAAGAAATGTACAACGAGCTACATAGACAAAGCACCGCGTAAATTAGAACGGCCTAGCGACCACACCCCAGTAGTATTGGAATTCACTATTTAATGTCGATTAGTTGGGTTGAAGGTGGCAGTTCGCACAGTGCACGTTGGCAATCAGAAGCTGAGGTTGTGGCACCCAAACGCGTCTTGATTGCAGATGACAGCATCAATACTGACACAGCTTACAGACTCGCTTGCGAAGGCACTGCGATATTGTGGCGTGGTGACTTTCACAACGCTCGCCAACTTTTACAAGCGATGGCAAGACGCTGTGACCAAAAAAAATCATCCAAAAAAAACAAACCGGAAACTACTTCAATAGATCTCAAGCAAGCATTTAATTTACATCGCGTTGCGCAAGCACAGCGGGCAAGAGTATTGGGGATGCTACTGATCGAAGTGGGTGAAAATTATAAAATTTCACTAAAACGCGCACCAGATTTTAGCCAAGCTTGTTTAGAGGCCTACGGCGAATTCACCAGTCCTTTTGTAGTTTCAATCCGCGAGCTACAAGGATTAGTTGGCGCCCATGAATGGCGTAAAAAAGGCGTGCCGATTGAGGCTATAGGTGCCAACATTCACCCACATTACGGCGTATTTTCACCAATCCGCGGGGAATACTTAGCGTTGCTCGCAAAAGCACCCCTGCCTAGCATAGAGCTCGCTTTTGACATCGGCACTGGCACGGGTGTTATTTCAGTATTAATGGCTAAACGAGGCGTCAAAAAAATCGTCGCAACAGACCAAGACCCCCGCGCCATCAATTGCGCCCAAGAAAACATCACGCGACTTGGCTTGCAAAAGCAAATCACACTCACGCAAACCAATATGTTTCCAGAGGGCAAGGCACCTATAATTGTATGCAACCCCCCCTGGTTACCAGCTAAACCAAGCTCACCGATTGAATATGCTGTTTACGACCCTGAAAGTAAGATGCTATTTGCTTTTCTCAATGGCTTAAAAGCGCATCTTACGGATGACGGCGAGGGCTGGCTAATCATGTCTGACTTCGCTGAGCATTTAGGATTGAGGGCTAAAGACGAGTTACGAAACGCAATTGAGCAGGCGGGCTTAGATGTAGAAGAGAAGATTGATATCAAGCCCAAACATAGCAAAGTAAGTGATGAGGCAGATAAGCTTCACACAGCAAGAAAAGCAGAAACCACTTCGCTTTGGCGTCTAAAAAAGAAGCAATAAAATTACTTCGTTTTAATTCCCAACTGTTTGAGCTTGCGGTATAAATGGGTACGCTCTAGCTCGACTGCTTCGGCGACACGACTCATGTTTTTATCGGCTTTTTTAATGTGATGCTCAAAATATAAACGCTCAAAATCGTCTCTTACTTCGCGCAATGGCTTGTTCAAATCAAGGGGCATAACACTTTCTTTTGAAGATGCTTTTTCTACAACAGCGGTCTGCAATGGCGCAAACTGTTCCATCACACGGTTCACGTCATCTAAGCTGATTTTTTCGCCAAGACTCGTCTGCATCAAATTCCGAATAACGCTATCAAGCTGCGTTAAGTTGCCAGGCCAATCCGCATTTCTCAGCATATTGAGCGCCGCTGTTTCAAACTCTCGATAGGGTGAAGCGGTGGTTTCAACCAAAAGAAACGCCATCGCGCGCACTAAATCTGGAATGTCTTCTCGGTGGTCTGCCAAGCTAGGAATACGTAAGGTACTCACTGATAAAGTTTGCAACAAGCCATTATCAAAAGCGCCTTCGGCGACTAAGTCGGGCAATGGTTGTGAAGTGCCACAAATCACACGCGTGCCATTTTTTTCAGCCTTCGCTAGTAAAACCAGCAAGCCTTTTTGTTGTGTTTTATCTAAATCCGAGACTTCAGGAATAAATAAAACACCCTCACGCAATTGCTCCAATATATCAAGCGGTGCGTCGGCCAGTCGTTGTGACTCAAGCAATTCAATCCAGGGTGTATTTGTTTGATGTAAGAATTTAGCGCAAAGCTCGGCACCACTGCCTTTTTCACCTATCAATAACAAAGGCGCTTTACTCATGCTGACCTGCTCTAGTCGCTGACGAAGCTCATTGATGACAGCACTTTTACCGAGGCTTAATAAGCTCATATCTGACTTAGGGAGTTGCTCACTATGCTTGAGCGCAGCCGTTACCGTCTTCAATAGCTTTTGTAAGGCAATTGGTTTTTCTAAGAAATCAAACGCGCCTATCCGCGTGGCTTCAACAGCGGTATCGATAGTCCCATGGCCTGACATCATCACAACAGGCATCGTCAACATGCCGCCAGTCCCCCACTCTTTGAGTAAAGTAATGCCATCGCAATCAGGCATCCAAATGTCGAGTAAGACCACGTCAGGACGTGTATGTTGGCGATACTCTCGGGCTTCAGCCGCATTCTCGGCAAGCTGGACTTGATAACCTTCATCCTGAAGAATGTCTCTCAGTAGTTCGCGGATGCCAATTTCATCATCCACAACCAGTACTTGTCTTGCGGTCATGCTTGCTCAGCCTTTTTGCGTTTAACGCTTGATTTTGTTGATGCTAACGGTTGAAGAGGCATAGTGACGATCACAATAGCGCCTGTATCACGATTAGTTTTTACTTTAAGGTTCTCGATGGTAATGGTGCCTTGATGCTCTTCTACAATCTTCTTCACAATCGCCAAACCAAGCCCTGTGCCATGTCGTTTAGTCGTCATGTAAGGCTCAAAGGCGCGCGATAGAATTTCAATAGGAAAGCCAGCACCGTTATCGGTGACCATCAACTGCGCATGGTTTGACAACTTTGAAGTTGCCACTTCAATCGTCGGCGCTAACACTCCATCTAATGCATCTTGCGCGTTCTGTAATAAGTTATGTAACACTTGCCTCAACATTGTACTGTCACCAAGCACATCTAGAGACTGTTTAGCTAGGTTGACTTTGAGGGCCACCCCAGTTGGCTCATAGAGATCAAGCACATCGAGCACTAGTTGATTAAGATCTAATGGGCTTAAATTAAGGACTGGTGCTCGCGCATATTCACTAAACTCGTTCACCATCGCTTTTAAAGCATCCACCTGAGCCACAATGGTACCTGTCGCGCGCTTCAGCATCTCGCTGTCAGCGACATCTAGCTTGGCTGAAAGCTTATGTTCAATTCGCTCAGCGGATAATTGAATGGGCGTGAGTGGATTTTTAATTTCATGAGCCAAGCGTCTAGCGACCTCACCCCAAGCAGCATCCCGCTGCGCTTGAGCCATCATCGTAATGTCGTCAAACACTACTAAATAGCCACTGTCTGCACTGAAAGGTAGTCGCGTTCCACGTAAGAGCAGCGTGCGCTGTCCTTGTGTGGTGACAATGTCCATTTCTGCTTGCCAATCACTGGCTTTTGATTGGCTTGCATTCAACAGAATAATGTCTGTAAGCGCTGATAAATTAGGAAACTCCTGCCCAAGCTTAGCAAAGGAATGTCCTGCAAAATGGCCTAATACAACACCTAATATATTCGAAGCAATTAAATTATAAGTACGTAATTCACCTTTATCATTCAAAGCCAAAACACCCGATGATAAATGCGCTAGGATTGTTTCTAAATAAACTCTTGCGGCTTCCACGCTTGCTCGATTGGCCTCTGCGGCCTGTTTGGCCTCACCAAGCTGTTTACTCATGCTGTTAAAAGATTGCACCAAAACACCCAATTCATCGTTGCCGTGAACAGGAAGTACGGTCTCATAATCGCCCCGCGCAATCGCTCTTGTTCCCTCTGCCAATACCCCAAGCGGCGCGGATAAACGACGACTCAATACAAAAGCAACTGAGACTGCTGTCAGCATAGCGAGCATCAGAACCAAAGTAAGCGTGAGAGAGAATACTTGCTTAAGAGACTCACGACTCAATGACAGCTCTTGATAATCTTGATAAACATTTTGGACGGCTTCAGCTGTATTAGAAAGCTGTCTTGGCACGGGTTGGAGTAATTGCAAAATCCGAGTTTCACCACCAATATCATTCATATTGACTGGCACTAAGGCGCGTAAATACAAGCCCTTGCCGGCAATAGGCTCAATGATGCCAAAATCTTTTTGGCGAGCGTGTCTCAGCTGATCTAGGCTTGGCGTATTTGGCAAGAAACTGGTGGCATCACTACTGGAAAAGGCTAGAATTTTGCCTTGCATCGTCAGCAAAACTGCATCTTGTACACCATTTTTTTCACGCAGGTCATTCAGCACTGTTAACTGGGCATTGTTCGGCTGAAAAGCAAGGTTTAAGGCCATGCCATCACCCTTTTGCTTGAGGTCAGCTAACATTGCATCTAGGGAACTCTGACCAAGTCGTACACCTCCCTCCAGTGCTGCCTCAACCTTTACGTTAAACCATGACTCAATAGAATGTGTAAGAAAATTGACTGACACGCCATAAACAAGAACACCCGGCGTGATCGCCATTAATGCAAACGCGCCTAGCAGCCGTAAATTAAGACGACTGCCAATCACTCTCGCTCGCATCTGCTTAAAAAGCACTGCGAGCTGATATACGATGAGTAGCAGCAGCGCGGTTGCAATCGCAATATTTAGACCCAGCAGCATCGTGTAATCAGCGCCAGAAACATTCCCATTTCCGCTTGCATGAGAGAGCAAGTAAAGCAAACCAGCACCAAGTAAGGCTGTAATGAAAACGATATATCGCATTAGTAAAAGCGCATTCTAATAAGCAAATATAGGTGTCCAACGATATCGTTCAGACGCAATATTCCAATCGTCAGAACCAATCGCTTCCACTTGCAAAGGTTTAGGTAGTTTAGTTTGATCCAATCGTACTTTTATTGCTGCAAAATACGCATCCCCTTTTCTGACTAATTTTTTATCCACTACCGCCCAAGGTTTTATTTTTGAAAACTCTTCTTTAGCTTGTTGCAGGCTTGCAAAAGACTGTTGATGGTTGTTGCGATTGACTAGATATTTTCGTGAAAGCGCGTGGTAGCTCAAGGTCAAATATTGGGTTTGCGTGACAATTTCATCATCAAACCAATAGCGACGGGGAGAACTCAGTTGGAACTCAACAAGAAAGGTGAGTGGCACGCCTTTATTTAAGGCATCTTCAATGATTGGACTAAAGCTAATATCAAAATCAGCGGTCAATGCATAAGCTTCATCCGACTGAATCAACTCTGCACTTTTAATATGAATAGCACTGGTTGCCGCATGCGCTAGCTGACTAAAAACCAATGCTAGCGAAACAATAATGAGGCAAATGAATGCGTAAAGACGATTAGCGCTTCTGTAGTAAGGCATAAAATAAACCATCATGCTGGGCACTCGGTAGTAATTGTCCATTGTTTAAAATCAAGCCTGCCAATGGTTGATCTAATGGCAATTGCTCAGCATCTGCATGTAACTTCAAAAAACTATCGATCTGCCGCTGATTCTCTTCTTGAAAAACTGAGCAGGTAACGTAAAGCAATTTACCACCCTTTGCTAATACCTGCCACAACGATGGCAATATCTGGGCCTGTTGCTTGGTGAATGAAGCAATATCAGCCTCACGGCGTAACCACTTAATATCAACGTGGCGCCTTACAATACCAGCGGCTGTACAAGGTACATCCGCCAAAATACGATCGAAAGGCTTCCCATCCCACCAATCAACAGAATTAGCTGCATCAGCCACTAATAAAGTAGCCTTTAGTTTTAATCGCTCAATATTATTTTGCGTAAGAGCGATACGCGTTACATCGTTATCCACTGCGACTAAATCAACATCAGCCAACTCTAAAATTTGACCTGTTTTGCCGCCAGGAGCACAACAGGCGTCTAGCACACGCTGTCCATCTTTTAAGTCCAAGGCGTAGCCAGCAACTTGCGCCGCATAATCTTGTACTGAAGCTTCACCAGCCGAAAAACCAGGGATTCGATCTACTGGAATAGGTTTATCTAATGAAACCGCATTTGCACCCAAGGCTTGCGATACGATACCCTCTGCTTCGAGTTTGCTCACAAAGTCTGCCACTGAAATTTGACGCTGATTCACGCGCAAAGTCATTAGTGGATGTTGATTCCCTGCCTCAAGCATGGACTGCCAATTATCTGGGTATTGATACTTAAGCTTGGTGACCCACCAAGCCGGATAGGAGTATGTCGCAAACTCATTATCTTTAAGATTGGCGACTAATTCAGGTTGTTGACGTAGAAAGTTTCGTAAAACACCATTCACCAAACCTTTCGCCCAAGTTTTTTTGGATTGGCTAGCCGCCTTAACGGCTTGGTCAACGACAGTGTGCGATGCAGCTTTGTCATACTGCAATTGATAGATAGCCACTAATAATAAACACTGTAATTTGGCATCTTCTAAAGGCTTTTGCAGAAGCTGATCTAATAAAGCTTCTATTGCGCCATAGAACCGCAACGTGCCATAACTCAGATCTTGAGCAACGGCGCGCTGTTGTGGCGTGATATTTGAGTATCGCGCAAATAGGCTTTCTAAAACCACACCTAAATTACGCCCTGCAAAAACTTGTCCGATTGCTTCTGCAGCAATCTGTTGTGAGATATGCACGTGTTATTTAACCAATCTCATCGAAATATAAAACGCAAATTTATTCAAAATACTGGCCAACTTTCAAACCGTGCCCAGTGACAAAATCTCTGGCTTTTAAACGTTTTCCGCCAGGTGATTGTAGTTCTTCAATAGAGAGGACACCTTCACCACAGGCTACTTGAATAGTAGCGCCGACATCTAGCACCTTGCCGGGCGTCTCATTGACCGCACTTCCAAGAGCAGTCGCCATCCAAATACGACAAACCTCTCCACCCAGCATCGCATGCGCTACAGGGAAAGGATTAAATGCACGCACTTGCCGAGAAATTAAATCTGCAGATTGCGACCAATCAATGCTTGCTTCAGATTTCTGCAATTTAGCGGCATACGTGACTAATGACTCATCTTGAGGCGTGGCAGGCAAGCTACCTTTCTCTGCTAATTGCTTCATGGCAACCACCATTAAATCAGCACCTATCTTGGCTAACTCATCATGCAATGACTGTGAAGTATCTCGCGCACCTATCGTCAGCACACCTTTTAAAATCATCGCGCCAGCATCTAGCGCTGGCACAACTTCCATAATCGTCACACCAGTTTCAGCATCTCCAGCTAACAAAGAGCGATGTATAGGCGCCGCACCTCGCCAGCGCGGCAACAATGAAGCGTGAATGTTATAGCACCCCATCCGTGGCATTTGCAAAACATTCGTCGGAATAATTAAACCATAAGCCGCAACAATCATCACGTCAGCTTTTACAGCCTCAATGTAGGATTGCGCATCCAAATCCTTCAGAGTTTCTGGCTGAAAAACTTCAATTTGGTTTTGTAACGCCAACTCTTTAACCGGGCTAGCCTTCAACTTCATCCCTCTTCCCGAAGGCCTATCCGGCTGAGTAAGCACTAGCGCCACATCATGACCAACTTCAATAAGAGCCGCTAAAGCTGGGACAGCGAAATCAGGCGTCCCTGCAAAAATAATCTTAAGTGACTTCAAGTTATCGACCGCGCTGCATTTTTTGCATTTTGGTTTTAATGCGGTTTTGTTTTAACGGAGACAAATATTGCACAAAAACTTTGCCTAGCAAATGATCCATTTCGTGCTGAATACACACCGCCATCAAGCCATCTGCCTCTAATACAAAAGGCTTTCCGTTGCGATCCAAAGCCTCAACAACGATGCTCTCCGCTCGCGTGACAGTTTCATAAACGCCTGGCACAGACAAACAGCCTTCTTCATACTCCTGCGAACCAGCCTTGGTCTTAATGTTAGGATTGATCAATACCTGCAATTTATTTTTAGATTCGCTGATATCAATCACAATGATTTGTTGATGAACATTAACCTGAGTTGCAGCCAAGCCGATCCCAGGCGCATCGTACATAGTTTCAGCCATGTCATCGATCAAACGCTGGATTTTTGTATCCACCAGCAATACAGGCTTCGCAACTGTGTACAAGCGTGCATCAGGGTAGTTAAGTATCTCTAATATTGCCATTTGAATTAATCACCGTAATAACTTGATTATTATACTAATTAAGCGCAAAATTTAATCAGCTCCGCACTTGAGGGCACTAATCAAAACCATCTAATTGAGACCAATTAAACATTCGCATCATTATACCCCGCATGACTACCCAAGACACAAATGAAGCCACACTATGGATATGCCTGCAACAAATATCAGGCTTGGGCGGACAAGGCATTTGCAAACTACTCAGCCAATTTGGCAGTCCTGAAAATATTTTTGCGGCATCACACCAAGCGCTTAATCAAGTTGTATCCGAAGCGGTATCTAGCTTAATCAAAAAAGGGCCTAACTTAGAAATGGCTGAACTTGGCCTGCAATGGCTGGAAAAAGATAACAACCATTTCATTACGCTCGCTGACGAGCATTATCCTCAGGCACTTTTAGAAATTCCCGACCCTCCACCCATCCTTTATGCAAAAGGGGATTTAAGTTGCCTAACCAATCCAGCGATCGCAATGGTAGGCAGTCGCAATTCATCTGTGCAGGGCGAGAAAAATGCGGAGGAGTTTGCTTATGCTTTAAGCGAGCAAGGATTTTGTATTATAAGTGGCATGGCACTTGGCATCGATGGAGCTGCTCATCGAGGCGCGCTAAAAAACAAAAACGGTAAAACAATTGCTGTAGTTGGCACAGGCTTAGATATTGTCTACCCAGCCAAGAATCGCGAACTTGCCCACAAAATTGTCAATCAAGGCCTAGTTATCTCGGAATTTCCAATTGGCACCCCATCACGTCCGCAAAACTTTCCTAGACGCAATCGCATCATTAGTGGACTTAGCTTGGGTTGCTTAGTGGTAGAGGCCAACACACAAAGCGGCTCACTGATTACAGCGAAACTTGCCGCTGACCAAGGTCGAGAGGTTTTTGCTATTCCGGGCTCCATTCACTCGCCGATGTCTAAAGGCTGCCACAAGCTCATTAAACAAGGGGCGAAATTAGTAGACTGTATACAAGACATCACGAATGAATTAGCACCCCATCTCACCCACTTAATTAGTAAATCTTCAGAAAAAAGCGAACCCTCAGAGTCAAATGTTGTGCTTGATTTAATGGGATTTGACCCCATAAATATTGAGATGCTCATTGCGCTGAGCAACTTGACTAGTGAAGCCCTTTCGGCCAAACTGCTAATGCTGGAGTTAGAAAATAAAATAGCTTCTCTACCAGGAGGTCGTTATCAGCGCATCGGCTAACTGAATAAATTTGACCATATAAATTTGATTGGAGAATCTATGTTTGAAGTCTTAGTTTATATGTTTGAAAACTATGTGGAGGCAAATATTCAGCCCGACCATAACACCCTCGCCCAAGAGTTATTTGAAGCAGGCTTTGACAGTAGCGATATAAATGGTGCGTTTGATTGGTTTAGTTCATTAGAATCGATGGCTGACGAAGCAGGTAATGCACCAAGCGGCATTACCCAATCAATCCGTATTTACAGTGATGTTGAAACTGAAAAAATTGACGTTGATGGTTTAAGCTTTTTAATGTTTTTGATGCAAGCCAACGTTATCAATCACGCCTTGCATGAAGTCATTATGGATCGCGCTATGGCGCTTTCACAAGAACATGTCGGCGTGGATGAAATTCGCTGGACAGCTTTAATGGCACTTCGTAAACAAGGTCGTACTGAGGACTTTTTATTTGTTGAGGATGCAGTATTCGGTGATGATAGTCCAACATTTCACTAATAGTTGATTATTTCCACTGTCACGTTCAATAAAAAAGCCTAGAAAATTCTAGGCTTTTTTTAATTTCAACGCTGTTACTTAGTTCAGACTTCAGAACTTAAGACTTCAGACCCAGTCTTTCAGCGATATTGCTAATAATGCCAGACTGATTCAATGTGTAAAAATGAAGTCCCGGTGCTCCGCCTGACAAAAGTTTTTCACATAAATCTGTTACTACATCCAAGCCAAAGGCACGAACCGAGGCGATATCATCGCCGTAATCTTCCAAACGTAAACGTAACCAACGTGGAATTTCCGCACCGCAAACATTAGAAAAACGTGCCAATTGTGTGTAGTTATAAATTGGCATGACACCAGGTAGAATTGGGATTTCAATGCCTAACTTTTGGCATTGGTCAACAAACTGATAGTAGGCATCTGCATTATAAAAGTACTGCGTAATGGCAGCATTTGCGCCCGCATCTACTTTGGTCTTAAAGTGCTTCAAATCATTCGCTGCTGAGCGCGCTTCAGGATGCGTTTCAGGGTAAGCCGCCACTTCAATTTGGAACCAATCAGCTGTCTTTTCACGAATGAAAGCAACTAATTGACTAGCATAGGCAAAATCTCCACTGCTCACCTCACCTGAAGGCAAATCGCCACGTAAAACTACCAAGCGGCGAATACCATGACTTTGGTAAGTGGTCAGCAAACTTAAAATCTCTTCTTTTGAAGAAGAAATACCAGAAATGTGAGGTGCAGCTTCAAAACCTTCTGCTTGAATTTCAAGCACAGCATCCATGGTACGGTCGCGCGTTGAGCCCCCCGCACCAAATGTGACCGAGAAGAATTTTGGATTAAGCAGCGCTAATTGCTTACGCGTTTCACGTAGCTTTAAAACACCCTCTTCCGTTTTTGGCGGAAAAAACTCAAAACTAATTTCAGGTTTCATGAATGCTCTCTTCTATCGTTTAGCCATCAACAGGCCACATAAGTGGCCTGTGAACATAAGCTTAATTAATAGCGGTAAGTGTCTGGCTTGAATGGGCCGTTTTGAGAAACACCAATATAAGCTGCTTGCTCATCTGATAAGCGAGTGAGCTGAGCGTTGAGTTTTTTCAACTGCAACACTGCAACTTTTTCATCTAAATGCTTGGGTAGCGTATAAACACCTACTGGATATTTGTCGGTGTTAGCAAACAACTCGATTTGCGCGATGGTTTGGTTGGCAAATGATGAACTCATTACGTAGCTTGGATGGCCTGTACCACAACCCAAGTTAACCAAACGACCTTTAGCCAACAGGATGATCTTTTTACCATCAGGGAAAATCACATGGTCAACTTGTGGTTTGATTTCATCCCACTCATATTTTTCAAGTGAAGCAACATCAATTTCATTATCAAAGTGGCCAATGTTACAAACAATCGCTTGATCTTTCATCTTCGCCATATGGTCATGATCAATCACGTGGTAGTTACCAGTGGCTGTCACAAAAATATCAGCGTGTTCACAAGCATAATCCATCGTCACAACACGGTAGCCTTCCATCGCTGCCTGTAAAGCGCAGATTGGGTCAATTTCTGTTACCCAAACTTGCGCTGACAAAGCACGTAAAGCCTGAGCAGAACCTTTACCTACATCGCCATAACCAGCAACAACTGCAACTTTACCTGCAATCATTACGTCAGTTGCGCGTTTAATCGCATCAACCAATGATTCGCGGCAGCCATAAAGATTGTCGAATTTTGATTTTGTGACTGAGTCATTCACGTTGATTGCCGGGAAAGCTAAGCGACCTTCTTTATGCATTTGATATAAGCGATGAACGCCTGTCGTTGTCTCTTCAGTCACGCCTTTGATTTGTGCAAGACGTGTTGAGTACCAAGTTGGATCTGTTTTCAGCTTTTCTTTAATCGCATTGAATAAACACACTTCTTCTTCACTACTTGGATTATTCAATAAAGAAATGTCTTTTTCTGCATTCGTACCAAGATGTAACAACAATGTAGCATCGCCACCATCATCCAAAATCATGTTGGTATAACCACCGTCAGTCCATTCAAAAATGCGATGTGTGTAATCCCAATACTCTTCTAAGGTTTCACCTTTGATTGCAAACACAGGAGTCCCGCCAGCAGCAATCGCTGCAGCAGCGTGATCTTGCGTTGAATATATATTGCAAGATGCCCAACGTACTTCCGCACCTAAATCTTTCAGCGTCTCAATTAACACGGCGGTCTGAATCGTCATGTGCAATGAGCCAGTAATACGCGCGCCCTTTAATGGCTGTGCCTTTGAAAATTCTTCGCGAATTGCCATTAAACCTGGCATTTCAGTTTCAGCAATCGCAATTTCTTTACGACCAAAACCAGCTAAATTAATATCAGCAATGATGTAGTCTTTAATATCAGTCACAGTATTCATGTTTTTTCCTTGAATGGTGTGACCGGAGGGAATGCGGTAAATTTGGAGTTAATTATAAAACTAGAAGTGAAGCCACTTGAAGCTCTAACACTCTCACCCGTATCCCGTGCCCGGCACGGTTAATATGGTGAGCGCCGTTAGAACATGTTCCGAGCCTGGGAGTTTTCTCTCGCAGCGCTCCTCGGAATATTAGCGATTATACCGGATTATTTTTTTTGCACAAATTTCAATAGATTAAAAAATAGGAGCTAAAAAGGTTACATCAAATGACGACTACCTTAGCCCGTCACAATCCCCTACAATATCGCTAATTATTCAGTCAAGTTGACAGACGAAATATGCATATAAAATTTACTAAAATGCAGGGGATAGGCAACGACTTTGTTGTAATCGATGGCTTTAGCCAACCCATCAATCTTAATTCCGAACAAATACGACAGCTTTCAAATAGGCACTTTGGTATCGGCTGTGATCAGCTGTTGATGGTTGAAAAACCAACACATCCTGACGCAGACTTCCGCTATCGTATTTTTAATGCGGATGGCGGTGAGGTTGAACAATGCGGCAATGGTGCTCGTTGCTTTGTTCGTTTTGTGCATGACCAAAAACTCACAGACAAAACCCAAATTTGTGTTGAAACAGCTAACGGACTGATTCACCCCAAACTTGAAGATGATGGACTAGTCACTGTCAACATGGGCTCACCTCGATTTGAACCATCAGAAATCCCATTTATCACTAAGCAATCAGCACTTACTTATCAACTAAGTATCGAAACTACACAGGTTGAAATTTCGACAGTATCCATGGGCAACCCTCATGCAGTGCAAATCGTTGATAGTGTTGACGATGCTCCCTTACAAACCCAAGGCCCTTTAATAGAAAATCACGTTCAATTTCCACAACGAGTCAATGCTGGTTTCATGCAAATCATTAATCAGCATAAAATAAAATTACGTGTGTTTGAGCGAGGGGCTGGAGAAACGCTCGCTTGCGGAACTGGTGCATGCGCTGCAACTGTTGCCGGGATACGTTTAGGAAAGTTGGTATCGCCAGTTAAAGTAACAATGCGTGGCGGCGATTTAAATATTAGCTGGGAAGGCAATAATGCGGCAGTCATGATGACAGGGCCGGCGCTGTCAGTCTTCACAGGTGAAATCGAAATTTAATGACAAGATATTTTGGGAAATATACTCATGGAAAACCAATCAAATAACAACATCAACGAAGCAGAAGTCGCGCTATATCTTGAACAGAACCCTCAATTTTTCGCCGCTCACACAAGCTTACTTGCAAGTATGCACCTACCGAATCCTCATGGTGGTGGCACTGTATCCTTAGCAGAGCGTCAACAAGCCGCTCAACGCGAAAAAATCCATCAAATTGAAAGAAAATACAGCGAACTCCTTCAATTTGGCATCGAAAATGATGAAAAAAACAATAAAGTGCACAATCTTACTTTGGCCTTATTAAACGCAAGCAACTTGTCTGAGATTGCTACCGTGTTAAATAGCAGCTTGCAAAATGATTTTAGTCTTTCAAGTTCAAAAATATTGCTTTGGGCTGAGCCAAAAAATAGTGAAGATGCTAGCCTCTCTATGTTTGACGAGGTAGATGATGTTTCAAAAAGTTGGACTCAAGCACTTGTTGAGCCTTATTGCGGCAAACTGCCCAATGAAAATTTTGCGAGCATCAACACTAACGATAATGTTAAATCCTATGCGATGACAGCATTAGAAATTGGCACGCCCATCGGATTATTGGTCATTGCATCAGAGGATGAAAAACGTTTTTACCCAGAAATGGGGACTGTATTTGTAAAGCGCATCGGCCAACTCCTTAGTGCTGTGATCAGTCGACATATCGTTTAAATGAAATAACCCAGTTCAAAAATGAACCCATCTTGGATTATTTAGAAGCCTATCTTAATCACATTACTTTCGAGCGCGGTCTAAGCAAGCTCACTCAAAGCAACTATGCGCGAGATATTAAGCTTTTGATGGACACGACGACTGAAAGTAAAACGCCTTTAGATGCCTTAAAACCTGCACACATTCGTCAACTTATTGCAAAACTGCATGGCCGTGGCCTGGGCGGAAAAAGTATCGCACGCATGCTTTCAGCATGGCGTGGCTTTTTTGACTATCTTGTTAAACAACATAGTTTTAGTAGCAATCCTTGCATTGGTATGCGCGCGCCAAAATCTGCAAAAAGCTTACCTCAGGCACTTTCGGCAGACCAAGCTTTGCAATTAGTAAATGTTAAAGAAGATGACCTACTTAGCCTGCGTGACCATGCAATCCTCGAGCTTTTTTATTCTTCAGGGTTACGTTTGGCTGAACTAGTTGGCCTAGATTTCAATAAATTAGATCTCGCAAACGGCACGATCTCCGTCACCGGCAAAGGCAATAAAACCCGCATCGTGCCTGTTGGCAGTTATGCGGTTCATGCGATTCAAATATGGCTTAACGCCCGAGTAAGCATCGCAAGACCCGAACAGCCTGCACTATTCATTACTAAACAAGGCAATCGCATCACACCTCGCGCAATTCAATATCGACTGAAAGAATGGGCGATCAAACAAGGCATTAATAGCGACGTGCATCCCCACATGCTAAGACATAGCTTCGCAACCCATGTTTTACAATCGAGTGGAGATTTGCGTGCTGTGCAAGAAATGCTTGGGCATGCAAATATAAGCACCACCCAAGTCTATACCCACTTAGATTTTCAACACCTTGCAAAAGTATATGACCAAGCACATCCCAGGGCAAAAAAAACATAATCTCTTACCCCTAAATTAAGTATTGTTTTTTATCTGTCATTAATGTGGCAAAATCAAAGTCCAAAATTTTTTTACCAACACCTTATAAAGGAATTTTCATGGAACACCAATTACCAGCCCTACCATATGCAAAAAATGCACTTGCTCCACACATTTCAGAAGAAACATTTGATTACCACTACAGCAAACATCACCAAACTTATGTCACGAATTTAAATAACTTGATTAAAGGGACTGAGTTTGAAAATAGTAGCCTTGAAGAAGTCGTAAAAAAATCTTCAGCTGGCATCTACAATAATTCAGCACAGGTTTGGAACCACACGTTCTTTTGGAATTGTATGAAACCTAACGGCGGCGCTGCCCCTGCAGGCCCATTAGCGGATGCAATCAACGCAAAATGGGGTTCTTTCGATGAGTTTAAGAAAGCATTCCAAGCTTCAGCTGTTGGTAACTTCGGTTCAGGCTGGACATGGTTAGTTAAGAAAGCAGATGGTTCTGTAGATATTGTGAATATGGGCGCTGCTGGTACACCATTAACAACAGGTGATACGCCGTTATTGACAATCGATGTGTGGGAACATGCTTATTACATCGATTATCGTAACGCACGCGCTAAGTTTGTTGAAGTATTTTTAGCTTCATTGGCTAACTGGGATTTTGCATCAGCAAATTTCAACGCTTAACCAAAGTTAACTAAAAAGCTCAGTTGATTTCAACTGAGCTTTTTTATTGCTTTTCATTATTTACACCCCCCTTTTTTAAATTTGCCTGCTGAAAAATTTGTTCGACTTTATTCATAAAAGTTAATTAAATTTAATAAAAAATTATACTGCCAGTTTCTATGCGCTTAATACCTTTATATTAGCGGCATATAATCTAAAAGTAATCAAAATAAAAAATTGAATTATCAAGTAAAATAGTAAGATATGTTAAAACGTACTTTCATGAATTTTGTTCTGCCGCTGCTGTTTTTATTTGCACAGCACGGAGCAGTTACGCATGAAATTTCACACTACTCTGAGCAAGCACCGCTTACTCAGCAAAAACAGCAAACGCCACATTCTCCAATTTGTGATAAATGTGTCTCTTATGGAGAAATGGCCGGTGCTTTAGGCACTCCAAGTTTTCATATTTCTGTTTTACCCACAGCAGCAATTCAAGTTGATGGCTATGAATTTACTCAAAGTCGTCATGTCGTTGTTTCTTATCAAGCTCGTGCCCCACCAACAATCTCCTAAAGTTACTGATTGAATTTGGGTTTATGCCCTCTGTCGCTTATTAAAAAAAGTGACATCTATCTACTTATTTAGGAGTATTTCATGAGCAATTTTTATCGATTGGCGCGTAAGCCTATTGCGTTTGCCATCACTAGTTTGTTTGTTAGCCCTATTTTATTAAGCACAACAACTTATGCGGCTGAAAAACAGGTCAATATTGATGCCCCATCAGTGCCGATTACAGGCAATCCATTGGGGGTCAGTTCAGATCAATTAGTTGTGCCGGTTTCTATTTTAAATGGACGCGAACTGTCTTTAAGGCGAGAGAGTACTTTGGGTGAGACTCTAAATGGCACACCTGGCGTTAATTCAAGTTACTTTGGTCCTAATTCTTCACGTCCTATTATTCGTGGTATGGACGGAGATCGCGTTCGTATCATGCAAAACGGTGTAGGTTTATTAGATGCCTCTGCCTTGAGTCCAGATCATGCCGTTGGTGCCGATCCTTTTATTGCCGAACAAATTGAGGTGATTCGTGGTCCAGCCACAGTCTTATATGGCGCTGGTGCAATTGGTGGTGTGGTCAACGTCATTGATCATCGTATTCCAAAAGAACCTGTGAATGGTGCAACCGGTCGGGGTGAAATTAGATTTGGTGGCGCGGATCGTGAAAAAGGTGGCGTTGCTGTTATCGACGTTGGTAATGGTATTTTTGCACTGCACGCCGATGCTTATCAACGTAAGACCGAAGACTTAAGTATTCCAGGCTATGCAGTGACAAGACGTGAAGCGAATAGAAATGATGAAGTCGCAAGAAGTAGAAAAGGGCGTCTGGTAAACAGTGGTTCTGAAAGTCATGGTGGTGCATTTGGCGCTTCATTAACCTTCGATAAAGGCCATATTGGCGTTTCAGTCTCAACGGCGGCAAGTAAATATGGTGTTCCTACTGGCGGCGAAGAAAACGTTAACATCGATATGCTGACGCAACGCACTGAGTTGTCCTCAGAGATACGTGAACTGGGTACATTTGTTGAGCGTATTAAATTCAGAATGGCGCACACAGATTATCGTCATTCGGAATTTGAAAATACAGAGCCTGCATCACGTTATCTCAATAGTGGGGTAGAAGGTACCTTGGAAGCAGCGCATCAAAAGATTGGCGACATGTCTGGCGTTATCGGATTTCAGTTTGAAAATACTAAACTGAAATCTTTAGGTTTGGGAGAACACGGTCATGCATTATTACCATCCACTCGAACCACGCGAAGAGGGATTTATTTGTATGAAGAGCTGTCATTCGATCGCTTGAAGTTAAGCGCGGGTGGCCGCGTAGATAAAATTAATGTGCGTTCTGGCGGCGGCGGTGAAGATCCTGATCATCCAGGAGAGTTTCATTTCGGAGATCCAAGCTCTAAACACTTTAATACCGCTAACCTTTCAGGCGGTGCCTTATTTAAGCTCGATGATAACTGGAGTGTTGGGAGTAATTTAACCCATACCGAACGGGCACCAACAGCTAATGAACTCTTTGTCCATGGTAAGCATCACGCGACTAGGCTTTACGAAGAAGGGAATGCGGATCTTAAAAAAGAACGTTCGAATGGTGTGGATGCACAATTAAGATGGAAAGATGCTAAGAACTCCTTCAATGTGAGTGCTTATTACACCCGTTTTCAGAATTTTATTAATCTTTATAGAACTGGTGATTTAGTGAATGATCACGGGGAAGAAAATGAACCGGATTCAAATATAACAAAAGCTGAGTTCCGCGGTGATAAAGTGACCTTTAGGGGTATGGAAGCCGATGGGCGATTTAGAGTTTATGAAGGCTCAGGTGATTTGGACTTAACGCTCCGTGGTGATTATGTAAGGGCAACCAATTCTGATACTGGCAATCCTGTACCGCGAATCTCACCGATGCGTTTAGGTTTTGGGTTTGATTACAAATTTAATCAAATTGGTGCGCGTCTTGATGTATTGCACGGTTTCAAACAAAATCGTACCGATGCTGAGGAGTTTTCAACAGACGCTTATACCATGGTGAATGCCACAGCAACTTATCGCTTAGGAGGCACTTATGGTCTTGAGCTATTTGCAAAAGCCAGAAACTTACTGGACCAAGAAATTCGTGACCATAGTTCGTTCTTAAAAGAGATTGCCCCGATGGGTGGTCGCTCTTTGCTCGTTGGACTCAGAACCGAGTTTTAATTGATTGTTTTATAGATACTCAGGTGCAGTCATGCTGCGCTTGAGCTATTATGAGCACTTCAAGTATTTAATGAATGTAAGAGATTAATATGGCACGTACAGTGAATTGCATCAAATTAGGCAAAGAAGCCGATGGCATGGATTTTCCTCCTTACCCAGGCGAACTTGGCAAACGTATTTATGAAAATGTTTCTAAAGAGGCCTGGGCTGGTTGGCTTAAACAGCAGACCATGTTGGTTAACGAAAATCGTTTGAGCCTAGCTGATCCGGAAGCACGTAAGTATCTAACCCAGCAAACTGAAGCTTATTTCTTTGGTGAAGGAGCTGATAAAGCGAGTGGCTATATTCCACCTCAAGATTAATCAGCTTGCCAAATCTCTTTTTGTCATAAAATCGTCATCATTGGCACTTAAATTTCGGATTATTTTGTCGCGCGCCATCAAATTGAACTCAGAACACTTCGTCAATCGTGAACTTGGCTTATTAGCTTTTAACAAACGTGTACTTGCTCAAGCAGAAGATGAGCGAGTGCCAATGCTAGAACGCCTTAAGTTTCTGTGTATTTTTAGTAGCAATATGGATGAGTTTTTTGAAGTCCGCGTTGCTGGTATTAAGCATCAAATTAAATTCAATGATCAGCATACTGGACCTGACGGGCTTTTGCCAAAACAAGCCTTCGCAAAAATAAGTGCTGAAGCACATGTTTTGGTTGCTCACCAATACAAAATTCTAAATGAGATAGTGCTTCCAAAGCTTGCTGAAGAAAACATTCATTTTCTTAGGCGCACAAGCTGGAATGATGCACAACGCCTTTGGATTAGAGAGTTCTTTTTTAGAGAGCTCATGCCAATTCTGACCCCGATTGGTCTAGATCCAGCGCATCCATTTCCAAGAGTATTAAATAAAAGCTTAAATTTTGCTGTTGAGCTTGATGGCAAAGACGCCTTTGGTCGCAACTCTGGCATTGCTATTGTTCAGGCCCCAAGAGCCTTGCCTCGTGTCATCCGCTTGCCAAGTGAAGTCGCTAACTGCGAGCACGGCTTTGTATTCTTGTCTTCCATTTTGCATGCCCACGTGAACGAGCTTTTTTCAGGCATGGCCGTTAAAGGGTGTTATCAATTCAGACTAACGCGCGACAGTGAGTTAACGCTTGATGATGAAGATACAAAAGACTTAAAAATTGCACTCCAAGGTGAATTGTCACACCGCCAATTTGGTGATGGCGTTCGACTGGAAGTGGCTGATAGCTGCCCTGATGAAATGTCTCATTTTCTACTTGGTCAGTTTGGCTTAAATAAAGAAGACCTCTACCAGGTCAATGGCATTGTGAACCTAGTCCGTCTGATGCAGATCCCAGATTTAGTCGATAATCCAACGCTTAAATATCCTCCTTATACAGCGTCTAAGGCCAAAGAGTTGGTCAAAGAATCTGATGTTTTTAAAGCGATACGCAAACAAGATATTTTGGTTCATCACCCGTTCCAATCTTTCAATGCAGTGACTGACTTCATTACACAAGCTGCTGAAGACCCGGACGTATTAGCCATCAAGCAAACTTTTTACCGAACCAGCGCGGATTCTACTTTAATGAAATCGTTAATTGAGTCGGCTAAGCGTGGCAAAGAGGTGACTGTTGTTGTTGAACTATTTGCACGCTTTGATGAAGAAGCGAATATTAATTGGGCAGCCAAACTTGAAGATGCTGGTGCACACGTTGTGTACGGCGTGGTCGGCCACAAAACTCATGCAAAAATGGCCATGGTTGTTCGCCGTGAAGATGGCACGCTTCGTCGTTATGCGCATCTTGCGACAGGCAACTATCATCAACGCACAGCTAAACTCTACACAGACTTTGGTTTATTTACATGTAACAATGAAATATGTGCTGACGTGAATGATGTCTTCGCGCAACTGACTGGCCTTGGAAAATCTAACAAGCTCAATCATCTATGGCAATCACCATTCACCTTGCATAGCAACTTGATTAAAGCGATCAATAAAGAAGCAGAAATTGCAAAGTCTGGTAAGAAAGCACGCATCATTGCCAAAATGAATGCGTTGTTGGAGTACGATGTTATTAGAGCTTTGTACGATGCATCTAATGCCGGCGTTGAAATCGACCTATTAGTGCGTGGCGTCTGTGCGCTCAAGCCTGGCGTTCTTGGGGTTTCTGAAAATATTAGAGTGCGGTCAGTGGTTGGTCGTTATTTAGAGCACACGCGTATTTTTTACTTCTTGAATGAAGGAGAGGAAAGTGTTTATCTTTCAAGCGCCGATTGGATGTACCGAAACCTCTTTAAGCGTATTGAAGTCTGCTTCCCTATTCTCGATGCAAAAGTAAAAAAACGAGTCATTCAAGAAGGTTTGGATGTGTACCTGAAAGACAATATGAATGCTTGGGAAATGATGCCAGACAGCACTTACCAATTAGCACATAAACGCGGGATACAAAATTCAGCACAACAAGCGTTAATGCAGCTTTACGGCCAGGACTTGCCAGCGCCAGAAATCTGAAAGAACTAAGCTAGAGAAAGCGTAATATTAAGGTCTTTCCAATAAACTACCTCACTGGCTAGCTCAGCATCCGTCAAAGGATTCTTAGCGAGCCATCCAGGCTCAACATCCAGCCCAAAACCCGCTTTATGCCAAGCCAAATTGAGTTCTGGCGGCGTAATATGTAAGCGATTGCGATGAAATAAAACCGCCAATCTAAAAATCATCACTAACACTGTACGGTCTTCAGAAAGCGCTGGCATTTGTAGCTTAGCAAGTGAGCGCCGCTGTGCGCGCACTAAAAAACCTAAACTTTCTTGTTCCATTTTGGAAAAACCGGGCATATCAGCATTTTCAATAATGTACGCCGAATGCTTGTGATAACCGCCGTGTGCAATCGAAACACCAATCTCATGCAATTTGGCCGCCCATCCCAAATATTGCTTAGCAACCGCCACATCTCCGCTTAACTTATGTTCGACTTGCGAGAGCAATAAAATCGATAAAGACTGCACACGCTTCACCTGATCTCTATCCACATGATAGCGACGCATAAAGCTATTAACCGTTGCATCACGCGTATCATCGTGCTGCATGCGTCCTAGTAACTCATAAAGCACACCTTCTCTTAATGCACTATTGGCCACGGTCAGCTTATCAATGCTCAAACCCTCAAATGCAGCGATCATAATGGCCAACCCACCAGAGATGACTGAGGAGCGGTCCACACTAAGCCCATGAAGTTGTATTTTTTTAATTTCTTTAGCGCCTATCAATAACTGTCGCAATTGATACAAGCCCTCAAGTGTAACTGCGCCATCTGTCAGACCATTAAGACGAAGCACTTCGCCAAGTGTGCGGGCGGTTCCAGATGAACCAACAGCCTCTTGCCAATGCTTAGATTTAAAGTTTTTAGCAATCGTTTGAATTTCAGTCGCTGCCGCAATTTGCGCACGCTCAAATGCTTCTTCAGTGATTTTTCCATCAGAAAAGTACTTCAGGCTATAACTGACACAGCCCATATAGAGACTTTCCATCTCTAAAGGCTCCAAGCCTTCACCAATAATGAATTCAGTTGAACCCCCACCAATATCAATGACGAGGCGTTTATGTTCAGCCTTAGGAAGACTGTGACTCACGCCCACAAAAATCATGCGCGCTTCTTCACGACCAGCAATGATTTCTATTGGGAAACCGAGCGCTTCTTGCGCTGCTTTTAGGAGTTGAGGTGCATTTTTAGCAACACGAAAAGTGTTAGTAGCGACTGCACGCACTGCTTGAGGAGGAAGTCCACGCAGACGCTCACCAAAACGATTTAGGCACTCAATCGCACGATTTAATGCTTCGTCACTCAGTGTTTTGTCATCACTCAACCCTGCGCCCAGTCTGACGACCTCACGCAAGGAGTCGTGAAAAATGAGATGGTCGTCGACCACCCTTGCAAGTTGCAATCTGAAGCTATTGGAGCCTAAATCAACTGCAGCAATTTCAGAGAAAGTTGGTTTACTATTGACCAAGACCAACCTTTATTCTTGTAACAAAAAAACAGAAAATTATGGTGCGAGCGTTTCGCGTTCCATCTCATCAACAGACGTATGGCGCACATCTTTACCCTTCACCATATACACCACATATTCAGCAATGTTTTTTGCATGGTCGCCAATACGTTCAATCGCTTTCGCCACAAACAACACTTCTAATGACATAGAAATTGTACGTGGATCTTCCAACATAAAAGTGATCAACTGACGCATCGCCGCTCGAAATTGCTCATCCACTTGCTCATCCTGACGCGCAACTTCAACTGTTCTCGTCACGTCCAAACGCGCAAAAGCATCTAAAGATGTACGCAACATCTCACGCACCAAAGTTACCATCGTTTTAATTTCATTAAAACGTGGCTTGTACATGCGGTCCGACTCATAAATCTTTTGTGTAACACGTGCAATTTTAGTGGCTTCATCACCAATGCGCTCAAGATCGGTAATCGTCTTCACGATCATCATGATCAAGCGTAAATCACTCGCAGCAGGCTGACGTCTAGCAATAATGTGGCTACAATCTTCATCAACTTGTATTTCAAGCGCATTGACTTGTTGATCAACCTCCATTACTTCTTGAGCTAATTTTGGATTGACGCTGACCAATGAGTCCAAAGCGTTGACAATTTGCTGTTCAACCAAGCCGCCCATTTGCAGGACTTTTGCGCGCACAGCTTCAAGTTCAGCGTCATACTGCTTATAGGTATGTTCAGTTTGCATAACAAATATTCTTATTAAAAATTAATAGCAAAGACGTTAGATGGACTAGCTTAGACCTTGTTCATGACAATTTGATGTCATTTTGATGTATAAGTTTTAACGCCTTCGGCGGTTGCTAACAGAAGAACATTCGCTGGGCGTGCCGCAAATAATCCATTCGTCACCACGCCGACGATTTGGTTAATCTTAGCTTCCATTTCAATCGGGTTACTAATTGTTAAACCGTGCACATCTAAAATCATATTGCCGTTATCAGTTGTGAAGTCACGCAATTTTGGCTGACCACCCAGCTTCACCAACTCGCGGGCCACATAGCTACGCGCCATTGGCAATACTTCTACCGGCAAAGGAAATTTACCAAGTACTGGTACATATTTAGTCTCATCGCAAATACAGATGAAGCTTTTTGCACAGGCTGCAACGATTTTCTCGCGCGTTAACGCACCACCACCGCCTTTAAGCATGTGAAGATGTTCAGTAATCTCATCCGCACCGTCCACATAAATTTCCATGCCATCTACCGTATTTAAATCAAATACTTCAATACCATGGGCACGCAAGCGTTGTGCTGTTGCTTCTGAACTGGCGACAGCACCGTCAATTTTTGCTTTTACTTTTGCAAGCTCATCAATGAAGAAATTAGCAGTAGAGCCTGTGCCTACCCCAATAATGCCGTCTTTTACATACTCGACCGCCGCTTTTGCGACTTGTTGTTTTAATTCGTCTTGCGTTGCCATGTTCATTTATCCTTCAAATTGCATAATAAAATTCTTTAATGATGCGTTTTCTTTATAATTACAAGCTACCCTCAATCATACACTTAGCAAGACTGAATGAAAAACGACTACTTAGAAAAAATTCGTGCAGCACTCGTCTATGACGTGGCTAAAAAAACACCACTCGAATATCAGCCGATTTTGTCGGCACGCCTCGATAATCGCGTTTTACTTAAACGTGAAGACATGCAACCCGTGTTTTCTTTTAAGATTCGCGGTGCCTACAACAAAATGGCGCATCTTTCTAAAGAAGCACTTACTCATGGTGTGATTGCAGCCTCTGCTGGCAACCATGCGCAAGGCGTTGCACTGTCTGCACAAAAGCTAGGCTGCCGAGCAGTCATTGTCATGCCAACAACAACCCCGCTCATTAAAATCAATGCTGTTAAAAGTCGCGGCGCCGAGGTTGTGCTCTTTGGTGATTCCTATTCAGACGCTTATTTGCATGCTTTAAAACTAGAGCAGTCCGAAGGCCTGGCTTTTGTTCACCCATACGACGACCCTGAAGTCATCGCCGGTCAGGGCACGATTGCGATGGAGATTCTTAATGAGCATCCAGAGCCTATCGAAGCGATATTCTGCTGTGTGGGTGGTGGTGGCTTGCTTGCCGGCGTTGCCGCCTATGTAAAAGCGTTGCGCCCAGAAATTAAAGTGATTGGCGTTGAAGCAAGCGACGCTGACGCCATGACGCGGTCGTTAAAAGCAGGCAAACGCGTCATGCTAGACCAAGTCGGCTTGTTTGCTGATGGCGCGGCAGTCAAGCAAGTGGGCGAACATACTTTTAAGCTTTGCCAAGCCTATGTCGATGAAATGATTTTGGTCGATAACGATGCGATTTGTGCTGCGATTAAAGATGTATTTGAAGATACCCGCTCTATTTTAGAGCCAGCTGGTGCACTTGGTGTTGCTGGCATGAAAGAATACATCAAACGTAATAATTTGCACGGCAAAACCATGGTAGGCATTGCCTCTGGCGCCAATATGAATTTTGACCGTTTGCGATTTGTAGCAGAGCGTGCGGAGATTGGCGAAAAACGTGAAGCTGTATTAGCGGTCACTATCCCTGAAAAACCAGGCTCATTCAAAAAATTCTGCCGCTTACTAAGCGGTCGCAGCATTACAGAATTTAATTATCGTTATTCAGATCCAAAATCAGCCCATATTTTTGTCGGCATTGCGATTAATGACAACAAAGCACCAAGCGAATTAGTTGAAATGCTCAAGTCCAACGACTTGCCTGCACTAGACCTGAGCGATAACGAAGTCGCAAAGTTACATTTACGGCACTTAGTTGGCGGCCATGCCCCACAAGCAACCAATGAGGTGATCTATCGTTTCGAGTTTCCTGAGAAGCCTGGCGCACTTATGAACTTCCTCGACACCATGGGTCACGATTGGAATATCAGCTTATTTCATTATCGCAACCATGGTGCAGATTACGGCCGGGTATTGGTTGGCATGCAGGTGCCTCCTAGCGACCGAACGGCGTTCAAAACATTCTTAGATCAGTTAGGTTATCCATATTGGGATGAGAGCGACAACCCGGCTTATAAACTATTTTTGGGATAAATTCCTGACTTGAAGTTTGACAGAACCTTATAACCAAGCAACTGACTAAAATATGCACTTTTAATATTGGAAAATAAACACATGAAACAGCTTTCATTGCTTGCAGCAGCCCTGATTTTTTCAGCAACCAGCCTTTCTAGCCTTGGCGCTGAAAAGGGTAACGCTTATGTTTCAAATCAAGATGGCGGTGTGACTGTCATTAATTTGGAGAGCATGGAAGCCACTAGCAATATTGATATCCAAGCCAAAAGTCCTCGCGGCATTGCGGTGACTGCAGATGGTAAGTTCCTCATTACTGCAAACAAAGACGATAACAATATTTCAGTGATTGACCGAGCAACTGGCCAATTAATTAAACATATCGCTGTGGGTAAAAACCCTGAGTTTGTTCGAGTTCATAAAGGGCTAGTTTTTGTTTCCACTGAGCCAAGTTCAAAAGGCGGCCCGTCACCCAAAATGGGCGAGGCAGTTAAAGAGGATGACGATGATGACAAAGCGCCAGCAATTATTGCAGTTGTTGATTTAAAAAAAGGCAAAAAGGTACGTGAAATTGTAGGTGGCCCAGAAACAGAAGGCATTGAGTTTTCAAAAGATGGTAAAAAAATCATCATCACCAATGAGGCTGACAATACCATCACCGTTCACAACTTTGCCACAGGCAAACTACTCAAAACCATCTCAACCAAAGAGTATGGCGACCGCCCACGCGGCATCAAAGTATCGCCTGATGGCAACACTTACTTAGCTACTTTGGAGTACGGCAATAAGTTTTTGGTCTTGGACAAAAAGCTTGATGTCATCCGAACCGTTGAAACCGGCCAATCGCCTTATGGTATTGCCTTTGATCGTAAGGGCGAACGTGTTTTTGTTGCGTCTTCGAAAGAGAAAGCTTTGCAGGTTTATGATGCAAAGACGTTTGAGAAAATTAAAGACATCAGCACGGGCAATCGCTGCTGGCACTTTAGCTTTACGCCAGATGACAAACAAATTTTACTTGCCTGCGGTAAATCTGATGCGGTAATGGTCATTGACACTGAAACATTAGAAAAAACCAAAGAAATTGCCAATAAAGAGAAGCCTTGGGGCGTCGTTACTTATCCTAAATCAATGGGCAGTTTAGACCAGCCTTAATCCAAAGTGATTAACAAAAAGCCCTGAAAATTTTTCCAGGGCTTTTTTATTGGCTTAGGCAAGTAAAGCCATAATCGTTTGCCAATCTCTTGGGTCAACTGGCGTAATCGAGAGCCGATTGCCGCGCTGTAAAATTTTTAAGTTTTCTAATGCTGGATTCTCACGCATTTCTTTTAAGCTCAGCAATCTGGTCTTGCGCACCAACTTCACATCCACATTAAACCAACGCGGTGTTTCGGGTGTAGCTTTTGGGTCGAAGTATTTGTGGTCTTTAATAAACTGTAAGCGATCTGGATAAGCGAGTGTTGAAACTTCTGCAAGGCCTGCAATGCCGGGATGATCACAGTTAGAGTGATAGAACAGGACACCATCGCCCACTTGCATTTGATCGCGCATAAAGTTACGTGCTTGGTAATTCCGCACACCATACCAATCCACCGATTGATTTGGAAAAGATGCTAAATCATCAATCGAAACATCGGCAGGCTCAGATTTCATCAACCAATAACGCATTATTTATTCCTCAATATTTCCTGATTATTCAAATATGCGCTTATCATAACCTGACTTAATCTTAAAAAAAGAGCAGCGCAATGGTAAAAAATGTTTTGGGAACGTTATTACAAGTGTGTAGCCTAGATCCTCTTACCGGATTTACACGAACGGGATGCTGTGAAACGGGCGCTCAAGATGCCGGAAGCCATACGGTTTGCGCGCAAGTGACAGAAGAATTTTTAATTTTTTCTGCCAGCCAAGGCAATGACCTCAGCACACCTCGTCCAGAGTATGGTTTTGAAGGGCTGAAGCCAGGAGATCGATGGTGTTTGTGTGCATCCCGCTGGCATGAAGCTGCCGAGGCTGGATTTGCGCCGCCTGTTGTGCTTGAAGCAAGCCATGAGAAATGTTTAGAAAAAGTAAGCTTAGCCGACTTGAAATATCACGAACTACGCTAAAAATAAGGGTTCCCCACCGCATGTAGCCTAGGCTAGCATCCTGAACCAAAAAGGCTCAAGTGGTAACCATCTAAAGCGCATTAGGCACAACCGCAGTGGATCGCGCTCACAGCAACTCGAATAACGGAGACCTATGCTAGAAACTAGTTCAAGGAATATATAACCTAAACCACACCGTGAGGAACAAGCGCAACTGTAATACAGAAACAAACAAATAGAACAAATTAAAACAAATTATTTTGCTCTGCAAGCGCGTCGTCAACTATGCGTTGCATGTGAGCGATTTTGCCTTTCATACCGCCAAAATCAACACCACCCGTTCGAGTGGTAAGCAATTCGTGCGCTAAATTAAGTGCAGCCATCATCGCAATGCGCTCAACACCAACCACCTTTCCCGCATCACGAATATCGCACATTTTTTTATCAAGATAACTCACGGCGCTCAACAAGCTGTCGCGCTCTTCAGGCGGGCATGCAATCGTAAACTCACGCCCCATGATATTGACTTCTACACCTTTAACGTCACTCATAAGAGATCCTCTGGCAAGCTATCAATAATGTTTTCAATACGCACTTGTGCTTGCTGCATTCGCACTTTTAGCTGGCGCTCCGCTTCTTGCGCTAACCCAAGCGCACGCCTAACTTCGAGGTTATCTTCACGCAGAGATTTACACAACTGCACGAGTTGTGAAATCTTCTCCTCTAAAGCTTTTAAATCGGCATCCATGCCAGCACTATAATTGTTAATTCCTTATCAAGTCAACTTCTAAGCGAATACTTTGAAAGCTTTACTAGACCTTGCTATCAGTTAATTTTGTAAATTAATAAACGGTGTCAATTAAAATCCAATATAATGAACTTAAGTTGATAGGTGCCTGCGATGCTTTTCGGCAACAAAGGTGAAACTGGGAAATAGGTGCGTTTTATATAAAACAAATCCTATGCTGCCCCCGCAACGGTAAGTGATTGTAGGTTTGCAACATGCCACTGAACGAGAGTTTGGGAAGGCGCAAATCGTATCCTCACAAGCCCGGAGACCGGCCTACGCAACCTAAGCATGGAAATGCCGCGGGGTGACGGTTTCTGTTGTATTAAATCCTATTCGATTAATACCACGACAATCTTTTTCTCTTATCGAGTTACACACTCGGCATTTTCATTTTTGTATATTGGCGCACGGGGAAGTACGCCATGCCCAGGGAAAACTAAAATGAAAAAATCAAGCATTGCAGCCATCATTGGCCTATTGTTTACTACAACTTCTTTTGCCGCAAACAATTCTATCTATGCCGATGATGTAGTGGTAACCGCAAGCCGGTTGCCGGAAGCTAGAAACTTAGCCATTGGTGATATCTCAGTGATTAGTCAGCAAGATATCAGTCGTGCAGGGCAATCTTCCTTAGCCGAACTGCTTCAAAATCAACCAGGAGTAGAAGTTGAATCAAATGGGGGCATGGGCACACTATCAAATATTCGCCTTCGAGGCTCGAGCATTCAATCTGTTGTGATTCTAATTGATGGCATGCGCGTATCTTCTGCCGCAAATGGGTTAACTAATCTCAGTCAAATTACGCCCGATCAAATTGACCGCATTGAAATTCTTCGGGGTTCCGCATCAAGCCTTTACGGCTCGGATGCAATTGGTGGAGTCATTCAAATTTTTACTAAACAAGGCACTCAAGACACTAAAATTTCAGCAAGTGCGGGATACGGTTCTTATAATACAAAAAAGGCTTCTACCAATATCAGCGGCAGCATAAATGATACAAAATTTTCTGCTGGAATTTCTTCAATCACCACGGATGGCATATCCGCACTGAGAGTAAAAAATGGTTTGGATTCTGATAGAGATAGTTATCGCAACCTTAGTGTTAACGGAAGTTTGACACAAAGAATAGTGGACGGCCATGAGATTAGTTTGCAAGCATTCGCCAATCAGGGTCACATCAATTTAGATGGCAGTAACTTTCCTGGCTACCAAAACAATGAACAGCAGATTTTCGCAATGTCCAGCAAAAATAAAATGGCTGATTTTTGGTCAAGTAATTTTAAAGTCGGCAAAAGCATTGATATTGCAAATGCAGTTGGCTCTTATGGCACAAGCAATACACGTTCAGAACAACAACAAATCTACTGGCAAAATGACTTAAAACTACCACTAGGAAATTTACTTCTTGCTTACGATCGCATCGAAGATAAGATTCAATCCAATACTAATTATTCCGTAAAAAACCGGACAAACGATGGATACGTGGCAAGCTACCAACTTCACAAAGATAACCATGCCTTCAATATTTCTCTACGTGAAGATGACAACTCGCAATTCGGAAACCACAGCACAGGCAAGATAAATTACGCGATGAATTTTGCTGATTTTTGGAGAATTTCTACTAGCTACGGAACAGCCTTCCGAGCACCTACCTTCAACGACTTATACTGGCCTTTTGCAGACTATAGTTACGTGGACCCCGATTTCGGCCCATTTCATTACACCTTTCAAGGCAATCCCAACCTAAAACCAGAAACATCTCGCAACAAAGAGATTTCACTCGCATACGATCAAGGGCATCACCGGCTATCAGCAACACTATTTGAGAACAAAACCAAAAATCTTATTGTTGGCTCACAAAACATTCCTGATGACAGCCCAATTAACATTGGAAGTGCCTCTATTCTGGGCTTGACAATGGCTTATGAAGGTTGGTTTTCAAATACTCATCTCCGTGCGAGCGTTGACTTTCAAGACCCAAAAAATGATGACGAATCAGGGAAAATTCTTGCTCGACGGGCAAAAGAGCACGGGGTTATTTGGATTGGGCAGACTTTGGGTGATTTAGAAATTAGCGGCGAAGTAATTGCTAGTGGAAAAAGGTTTAACGACGCAGAAAATGCGATTACGCTTAGTGGGTATAGTTTAGTCAACATGAATGCAAAGTACAAGATTGACAACAGCTGGTCATTAAACGCTCGCGTTAATAACTTGTTCGATAAATCATATACATTAGCCTCTTACGCTTCCGGTGTAACCCCCTCGTCTCCAGCATTTAATACCTACAGCACAAACCTTTTTGTAAGTATCACCTACTCACCAAATTTTTAATCAACCGAACCCTTATCCGACAAAAACCGTCGGATAAGGGTTACAATAACGCTAAATATCAATGGAGTTTGTTATGTCTTCAAAAACACAAAATTCAGCACTTGCCGGAATCGCGCTCATCGCTCTAATTATAATCACTCGGAGCAGTCATTTTGGCACTAGCTTTCTTCTTCCTGACGCTACAATAGCCGCCCTTTTATTAACTGGCATGTTGATGCAAAAAGTACGTTGGTTAGCGATCGCAATTGCAGTCGCTTTTGCTGTGGATTTTTACGCGCTAGGCTTTGCTGGCGTTGAAGATTACTGCATGTCATTGGGCTATTGGGGCTTAATCCCAACTTACGCTATCGTATGGGGTGCAGGTCGCCACATTGCTAAGCAAGAAAATCCTTTTGCTTTACAAGTTTTTGTTCCTGCCGCTTTGGTAGTTACTAGCCTAGCCTTTGTTTTATCAAACGCGTTTTGGTATGCGTTTTCAGACAAGGTAAACAGCTTAACTATTGTGGAGTTTTCTGAGCGCGTTGCCCAGTACTTCACACCTTACCTCAGCTATACAATGTTTTACTTAGGCGCCTCTTGGTTAGTTAAAGCGGCATTCGCAAAACTATCAGTTCACCAAAGCAAAAGCGCTTAACGGTTCACAAATTCGAGTCGCGTAACCCCCGCATCAGCAACAATGTGGGTCACGCTTCCGTAATTCACTTTTACTCGCGAAGCTTCTCGCAAAGGCACATTTAGCGCCTCGGCGACTAAAGCTCTAATTACGCCAGCATGGGTAAAAATAAGTGCCTGTTTATTATTTTTATCCGTTGCCAAATCAGCCAAAAACGCCTTGGCTCTTATATGTAAATCAGCATAAGACTCGCCATTGGGCGGCGCTTGATTAACGTGCTCATCTGACCACTCACCGACAATACCCTGCGGAATATCCCCCCAAGCCGTTAACTCCCAATCCCCAAAATTAAGCTCTAGCAAACGAGCATCTGTATGCGGTGATGAAAAATTAAAATGATCTACCGCCATTTTCGCCAACTTCGCACAGCGCTGAAGAGGACTACTAAATACTAAGGGGTTCACCAAATGAGCAAGCTTTGGCATTAACATCGACCACTCCATATCGAAAGTCTCCGCCAGACCAACATCGGCTTGTCCGTAGCACACAACAGAATCAACATCTGGCGTTGTATGCCGCACTAAATAAACATCCATTGAATCCTCGAATAAGCGCGTAATTTTATGCGTCGATTATTGCATATAGCAAGGATTTTCCAACAGTGGTGTCATAGTTTTACAATTTAAGGTTGTCATATTAAATCCCTCAAGTCGGCGCAAGCACACATGAGGAACCTCAAGCAGCAGAAAGCGCAGCAAGTAAATGACTTAAAGTAGAGAAGGAAAGACAGGAGCAAGAGAAAACTTCACAGAAGATACAGCAGACTAATAAGACATTGGCAGATATTTAAATCTTAACAAAAGTGAAATGCAGTTTAAATAATTACTAGTTAATCTTTTTCAAGTAGATTGCTTATCATTAGCATGATATCTCCTCTTTTTGGGCGCTGTTAATTGCAGTGCCCATTTTTTTGCTTTAATTATCTGCTGATAAGTATTTACTAAACAATTTAATTGCTAATGCAAAAAGTAATAGCACTAATACCAACGGGAGCATCAGCTCCCGTTGGTATTAGTGCTATTAAAACTACCTAACTATAAAAAGTCGTTTTAAACGACAAATTACCAATGGTTGAAAACTTTGGTTATCTGTTGCACACCCCAGCGACGGCAGAAAACAATAACATCCATGAGATTCACTAGAGATTTACGATTTTAGAGTGTCAGAATAGATTAAGTTTGCTATAATGCCCGACTTTAGTGATGTGCAAACATCAAGATATTTTGGCTGGGTAGCTCAGTTGGTAGAGCAGCGGATTGAAAAGCAATAAAATCAGATACTTAGCACATTATTTTCAGTAGTCTACAGCCCAAAAAAATCCCTAGTTACATACGCAGCGACACCGCTGGAATTCAATAAATTTCATACTAAATCGACTGGCATCGACAGAGCTTCGTCTGTGTATTTCGTCTATTAATTTGAGTGATTTTTGGTAACTAAGCGTCGCGTAACAGGACGCTTATATTCTCAAAAGAACAGTACCCTTTTCTCTTTGAATTTCGATGCCAGAGCTGGTTGTTATGTAAGTTAAGTAACAATGATGCTGAGGATTGCTTAGCACTTCTGGATTAAACACAGCCTCAACATCGCCGTCCGCTCTTGCAGACTTTGTTATGAGTCCAGGATGTCCTTCTCGATGTATTCTGGTACCTATCTCGTGCGTAAGTGAATAGTCCGTCGAATGTACTAAATTTGGATAATCTCTTATGGATGCTCTTAAGTCTATAAGTGCTGCATCACAGCGAACTTTGTAGACTCTTCTTTGGATTTCTATACCGCTTTGTGAAAAGCCTGCATCCGCTAAAAGTCCATTTTTCCAATGATGTACTGTTTCATAAATAGTTGTTTCTAGTTCATCCGCCCCATACCACACGCCAAAAGAGCCATCAGAAAATCTAGTGACTGATAATTCTGTAAATGGATATCCAATTGCTGTATTCCACTCAGCCTCTTCGAATGGCCTATAAATTGCAGGCGTTGGCGATGTAAAGAATCTTGGTTTTGTTTCAAACTCAAGCTTCTGAGCTGCTTGCCAAGCATTAGGATCATCAGACAAATCATCAAAAAGGTCTTCACTTTCTCGCAAAGACACAATGTTTCTAAATAAGTCCTGATGGACTTCCATTAGATTTGATGATGAAAATGAGAAGCTCATTAATGACCGCGTGCTCTATCTAAATAACTTCTCACATAAAGTAGCCCTGTAAACCCCATATCATTAATGATCTGGACAGGAGTTTTACCTTCAAATCTCTTATTAGGCGTTTTCATCCACGCATAAGCTAGATCTCTGTTCTTAGGAAACAGCAATCTTAAGTCTTTGTGAATGGCCAACAAATTTCCAGCCCTATCTAAAGAGTCTCTGCTACTAGATATTGCCGCTCCATTTTTATAACGTGTCAAAGCACTGCGGTTATCTGTCGCCAACCCCAAAGAAGCTAATCTTTCTTCTGTTGATAGATTCCAGTGATCAAATAATTTGATCAACATAGGACCAATTTTTGTACGATCAACTTCACCATCAAAGCTTGTAGTGTCTATTTGCTGTCTTGTCATATATCCTCCGAACTGTTACTTTTGCAACAATTAGTGTTACATATATTACATAAAGTGTAGCGGATAATCAAATTTAATTAAACAATTCGTTTAATTCTTAGTAGGCAGTTAAGGTCTTTTCGGTCGCGAAAATCCTCATCTGAAAACAAAATAACAAGCATCTAAATACTAGGTGCTGGCTATGTCTAATCTTCAATTCTTGTTCGCTGGCAAAAACGAACAGCCTTTTAAAAACTCCAAAATACTTGATGGCAAAGTCACAGTCTTTAAGCGTCCAAGCTCTAAAGTATGGCAATGTCGCTTCAAGTTATCTAATGGCGTATGGCATACAACAACTACTGGCACAGATGACTTAGCAGAAGCTCGCAGACAAGCAGTGGCGATCTATGAAACAACTAAGATTAAATTAGATGCTGGCTTGGCTGTTTCATCTCGTACCTTTAAACAGCTAGCACTAGAAGAACTAGCCAATATGACTAGGGCACTAAATGCGAGTGTTGGTAAGACGACATACATTGATTACACACAAGCAATTAACAAATACCTCATTCCATTTTTTGGCAAATACGAAATAGATAAAATCACAACTGAAGTGATCGCTGACTTTGAATCTTGGAGAACAGCAGAGATGGGTAAGGTGCCTAAAGCTAGCACCAAACAAAACCACGCTAGTGCGTATAACAGAGTCATAGCATTAGCGAGAAACAAAGGGATTATCTTACAAACTAAGGCTGTGCCATTGTTGGATGCAAGAGGTGCTAAGAGCGTAGCAAGACCTGCGTTTAATGAACAAGAAATAGATGCGATGCTGACTTACATACCAATCTGGCAGAAGTCATCTTATACAGAACGCACGGCACAGATGAGAGTGTTATGTGCTGCTTATGTAGAGTTTCTATTAAACACTGGCGTAAGACATAGCACTGAATCGCTGCCATTAAGATGGAAGCATTTACAGTGGCATTGGATAGGTACTAAGAAATATCTGCGTATATGGGTTAGCGGTAAAACAGGGCCGCGCTTCTTAATTGCCAAACACGAAGTCATCGATGTATTTGAGCGATTGATTACTTGGCAATGCTTACCTTATGACAGCTTGAATGCGGTGATTGATGCCAAGTTAGATAGATTGATTTTCAGATTGCCGACAGGTGAGAAGCTCAGTAATATGGAGAACATCTTTAGAAACTTAATGTTAAGAAGCAAACTGCGTGATGATCCAAGTGGCTTACATAGAACCTTATACAGTCTGCGTCATACCTATGCCACTTTGGCACTAGCCAAGGGAGTTGATATACATACGCTAGCACGCCAAATGGGCACTAGTGTAAAGATGATTGAAAATCACTACAGCAAACTAACACCGATGATGAGTGCTGAGGATTTGTCTTAGAAAACCGTCCTGATTCAGGACGATTACGTAAGTGTCTTTAATATCTAGTACATAAGGTTAAGAATGAATATCCCACCAGAATATTTCAATTTAGTGATGAGTGCTTTAATTGGCGCAGTAGTTACATATTTTGTTCAAAAATTATCGGCCAAAAGGGGTGTTTTTTCTTACTTTGTTACTCATCAGAGAATTGGTGTGTCAGCAGCAGATCCAGTATTTGGTGAAGTTTCCGTTTCATTTAATGGACAAACAATTCCAAACTTATATCTATCTACATTAGAACTTAGAAACGAAAGTCTTAAAGACTATGAAAATGTTGTAATTAATATTTATACAGACAACACCAAATTATTTTCAGAACAGACTCAACTAATGGATACGCCCTCCATCTTGGAATGGACTGAAAAATATAAAAACCAATTACAAGTAACACAAGGTGATCAAGCATCCGAAATACAGTTGAAAATTTACAATGGTCAAAGAGAATACATTGCCCCAGTAATTAATAGGGGGCAAGTTGTAAAGTTTACCTATCTAAATTCAGCCACTAGCGATGCTCAACCAGCTATTTGGCTTTCAGCATCTCAAAAAGGTCTTAGAGTTAAATTTAGAGCTATTCATAATGAGATTTTTGGCGTATCTCAATACAAAGCTATATTAGCGATGATAACTATCACAGTCATAGTTAGCTTAGCATTATCTCTCGTGACGACAGTATCATGGGTTGCAACCTCCTTAGCTTTTATACTTGGATTATTCGCAAAACCTTTAGGAGCAAAGTCCATTCATTATTTAATGAAATTAAGAGATATCTTGTTTAATTAAATCAATTCCACAGCATTGCGCTTCATATCATCGTTCACATCGATGTATTGTTGCGTGACCATAATGCTCTTGTGACCTGCGAGACTTGCAAGCACACGAACACCAATACCTTTTTGGGCTAAATTGGTAATAAATGATCTACGACCTGAATGTGAACTAGCGCCATTAATCCCTGCTCGCTTGTAAGTCCAAAAGAACCACTGACATAAACCATTCGGACTAAACCCAAGTCTGTTATCTGTATGAAAGAATGGCACATCTAAATGCTGAACCTTTCTCGTTGTTAGATAACTGTCAAATTCATCTCTCAGCTTATTTGGGATAAACACCAAACGACCTTTATCGCCCTTGGTCTGATTAGCATTCAATCTAATCTCGTTCTTAATTGAGCCATCTTCATTTAATACATCGCGCATTCTCAAGTTAGCGATTTCTCCCACACGCATTCCCGACCAAAAACTAGTCAATATCATTGCGCGGTCTCGTAATGCGTATTTTTTAGTGCTAATGAAACGAAGAACTTGATCAAGTTCTGATTGAGTAAATGTCTTTGCTTGTGCCATATATAAATATCTCCGATAAAGAAAAGTATTTATATATTTTGTTTTCTTTGGCTTAAATGGACAACCGAAAAAGGCACTAGCGAAGAAGCAATAAAATCAATTGGTTATATTTTTGGTTAAGAAAAGTGTAATTTTCTTAACCAGATTGGTGTATGTTTTGAATTGATTTCTAAGAATGGGATTGTATGGATACCTATAACCGAGTTAAAAAAAGCATAAATGAATTTTTATTGGACTCAGACAGGAAGGTAATAGCTTTAACTGGAGAGTGGGGGGTTGGTAAAACTCACTTGTGGAAAGAGCTACTTCATGATTCCCAAGAAGCAAGTCTCAAATCATCGATTTATATCTCTATCTTTGGCGCTAAAAATATTGATGAGGTAAAAATTCGAATACTACAAAATGCACATGTTTTCGAAAACGAGAGTCTACAGACATCTATTCAAACGGGCGCGAGCTTTTTCCAACGCACTTTAGAAAAATTCACAGGGCTGTCAGCCAAAGACGCTGCTTTACTATGGCTACCAAAATTAACAAATGAAAAATTAATAGTTATTGATGATTTAGAAAGAAGAGGGCCTGACCTTAAAATTCAAGAAGTAATGGGGTTTTTGAATGAGTATTCAGAAACTCACAAAACTAGATTTTTAGTGCTTCTTAATACAAAGAAATTGAAACATGAAGACGAAGATTGGAAGCAGCTTCATGAAAAAGTTATTGATGTGCAAATCCATTTGGGGCCTGAATCGAAAGAGTGTTTTGAAAAAGCATTACTTTTGAGCTCATGTAAAAATGAAGACCAAGTTCTGAAGTCAGTGAGCATTCTTAATATAAAAAATATTAGGGTTATAAAGAAAATAATAAAAAATGTGAATTTAATAGAAACAAAATTCACAATAAATGATACGCAAGCAGAAAGATGGATACCTAGCACCGTTCTATTAACTGCACTGGCTTTTGAGGCTATAGAAAATGCCCCTTCGTTTGAGTATGTTTGTACATACAATCCTTACAGCAGACTACTGAATCAATTCAAAGACACAGAATCTGTTGAGTACAGATGGAACTCTTTACTCGATAGCTTGGGTATCAACCATACAGATGACTTCGAAATTCTGTTTCAAGATTTTCTAAAAACGGGATTGCTAAATGAAGACAAATTTACAAAGCTTTTTGCGCAATATGAAGATGATTTAAACCATCAAGATGCGCATAACAAAAGAAATGAATTTTTAAAATCAGTATTGTGGGATTCAAAAAAATCTAAAGATCAATTATTAGAGGAAGCTAAAGAGCTACTTTCAACTGTTGATGTTATGGACCCTCCAACCATAACTAACATGGTCGAGGTTATTGATGAGCTTGGGGACACAGAATTGGCTGAAGAATTTCTAACTCGTTGGGAAGACTCATTAGTAAATAGACCTGCATATCAAAATATTGAAGAAAGAATTTTCGATAATTCATTTGGTAAAATTCATAAGAGAGTTCTTGAAGTAATGTGTCAACTGAGAGACGAACAGCATCCGCCTCTCGATCTATATGAAGCTGCTGATAGAGTCATTAAAAACTCGGGGTGGGGGGATAGAGAAAGGATTGCTTTTAAAGACTCTACAAAAGAAAAATATATTGAAAAAATACAAACTCTAAATAAGGAGTGTTTGTATCGATTCTTCAAAATTCATTTTGAGTGGTTTAGAAATAGTTCTTATGATTTGGAGTTTGAGAATGGTAAATTAAACTTTCTCGAGGCATGCCGTGAAATGGTCAAATCCGATCCAAGAAGTCGAATGAGCGAAATTATTCTTCGCCAATTTGAGGCCAATGGTCAAAAAGATTTGCTCAAATAGCATTCTATCGAATATCGCTTAATTGAGCTTGCCCAGCTTTAATCTTCTGCCTAGCCTTCTCAGCTTTAATGGCTTTTTGTGTTGTCTTAACTTGGTTCTTCATACCCTGAATCTTGGCTTGATCTGGTGTTAGTGGTTTCTTAATCGCACTGGCGAATTCATAAAAACGCATAATAGTTATCCAATTTTAGTAGGTGCAAATGGCACATTACTGCGCCCAAATTGATATTGAGCTATCAAGCGAGCATGAAGATCATTGTCAGCAAAGATCACTGTCTTTACCCATGTTCCATTTACTCTTGCTTGTACTTGATATCTATACATATAAGTATTTATCTTTAATCGGACTTCGCGCCTTTCGTCTAGCTGACGCGGCGCTTCAGGTTCTGCATATCCCACTTTTCAAAGCGCCAGTTCATGCAACTGTTCAAAGTGAGCACGCATCATCTTGAAAGCAGCTCTAGCTAGAGCACAAGATGATGCTTATGCCTCACTCCCTTTATGTCGGCCAGCTAGCCGACTATTGGCGGGGCACTGCCCCGCGTTATTAAGCGTCGCGTTACGCGACGCTGGTCTTTAAAAACTATTAGTTTTTTTCCTTCGCTAGTGCTGAAAGCCAGCTCTTAAGTTAGTGCTCGCTGTTTCTATTTGATTATCTAATTCGCCATGCTCCACAGCTAGCTTGATAGTCTCCAACGCCTTAATTAGCTCTTGTGGACTATCTACCTCAACACTAGATTTGCCCTTAGCAAGCTCTAGTATTCGTGTGCCATATTTAATACTGACGCATACCTTTCCTGCTTCATTTCTAAACCACCACTCCCTAATACGCTTTGGCACTTCTAGTTGTTTTTTTATACCTGTTTCTCTATCTACAAAACTGCGGTATTTCTTAACTACAAATTCAGTACCTTCAATTTGGCTTTTGGCTAATTGGATCTGTTCCCATAAGCGATGCGATAGTTTGTTTCTGCGCTGTTGAACTGGCGCAATATGTCTTGGTTTAGTCTCACTTGTTAACTTCAAAGTACTTAACGTGCTCATTTGTTTTCTCCTATTAGTTAATGGGCACTCAGTAAGTTAATGTCGAGCACATTCAAAGAGCAACCGATATTTCTTTTTGATTCATTTTTCACCAGTTTTAAGCGGTATTTATTTGTCAGATGATAAATATTTGTGCGAGTTGCTTAGGTGGCTACTGAGTTGAAGTCGCAGAAATAAAAAAGAAGTTGCTGTTACTAGGTGTAGTTGCTACTAATCAAGCAACTAGTAACAAGTGGTACAAATGAGAAGCCATGAATAGCAACTACACAGGCAACAAAAATCACAGTGACTCTCTTTTTTCTTCTTCTGCAACCTCAACTCCAAGGCGACTTAGCGACAAGCGCAACTTAAAAATTGGAGAAACTAAAAATGAAAGAAAGAGAAATAGCAGTAAGAGGTTTTATTAATGAAAAGTTTGGCAGCACTTATGGCAAAGGTTTATTTCATCGCGCCATCTATAACGGATCTGTTGAATTGCGTGATCCATATACCAAGTACTTAATTGATCTATTTGAATATGGTCGTTGGGATAGAACAGCTAGTACACCAGAACAATTGGCTTGGAGTAAAAAGCTCATTCAATCAGAAATAGACAAAGCTCCTGAAGCACTGGTGTCATGGATACAACATTACGATCCCATCACCAAGTCAAAACAACTGGTTGATGGTGTATGTGTTTATCTGCCGATGAGCCAAGAGTTATTCATTAGTATCAATGATCCACAAAATGCAGTGTCGGATGAATGGACATTACAATCTAGAAATTGCCTAAAGACAGGTAGCAACAAACCTGTGTTTATCGCAACGAATGTAGACTTGAATCAACAGTTATCGGTATCTTAGATTAAAGCTAGGGCATCAAATAGCGTAGATCTTTTGAAAGTTAAGCGTAAGCTTAACTTTCATGAATACTCTCATCAAATTTACAATTTAATGTAAACTATTTTTAACTACATTATTGAGCCTACAAATGTCTATAAAAAATAGATTAATTTTTCTTATTTCACTTTTCCCAACTTTAGCTTTCGGTGGGGTCTGTGAAACTATTTACGATGGTGACAAAGCCATTGAAATAATCAGAGACACTCCTTCAAATTATTCTCTAACTCTTAAAAGCAACAATTTACCAATTGGCGATATAAGTCATGTTCAATTGGAAGCGTTCTATAACGCAAAAGAAAAAATCCAGCAGAATGTTGGGATATATCCTAAGTTTGTTGTGTGTGGAGACACTGAACCAAATGCTTTTGCATATGAGCAAAAAGATGGAACGGTTGTAGGCGTAAGTTTAGGGATGTTAAAGCTTATTGATGGTGACGAAGATATGGCTGCAGCCGTCATCGGTCATGAAATTGCTCACCACACTCAAAATCATCGATTAAAGACTCAACAAAATGAAGTGGTAACTAACATTCTAAGCGCGATTATAGGGATTTATATAGAAAGCCAAGTGCAACAACGATATAGAGTAAGCGGAGTTGGGCTAGATGTTGCAGTTATTGGGTCAGCCTTAACTCTTTCTAAATTTAGTCGAGATCAAGAAAGAGAAGCTGATGAAGTTGGCTTCAAGTACATGATAGATGCTGGTTACAACCCTGAAGCCTCTATTAGACTTGCTGATCTAATGCAAAGAAAAGGACTAGGTAGCTCAGGATTATTCTATGACACTCACCCTGGCTGGGATGAGCGTGCCGCAAGATTTAGAATATTTATTGCTAACAGCTCAAAAGCACAACAAATTGTAGCTGCTAACAAAACTAATAAACCAGTATTAGCTAAGCTGGATACTAAACCTGCTAATGGAGATCAATCTCAAGTATTAAATCCAGTAAATGTTTTTTCTGAATCTGATAAATCATTAAATGAAGCCGTTAATGCTTACTCAAAAAACAAAATGCAAGAAGCTGTTAGGCTTTTTAAAGTCAGTGCTAACCAAGGAAATGCTATTGCCCAATTTACACTTGGCAACATGTATATAAATGGAACTGTAGTTGAGAAGAGCGATAGCGAAGCTTTCAAATTCTTTAAATTAAGCGCCGATCAAGGAAATAAAATTGGCATTAATAATCTCGGGGTCATGTATGAAAAAGGGTATTCGGTACCTAAAGATTTAAATGAAGCAATCAAGCTATACAGGCTTGCCGCCGACAAAGGTTATGCTCAAGCCCAAGTGAATCTAGGAGCTATGTATCTAAAAGGACTTACTGTTCCCAAAGACACAAATGAAGCACTGCGACTTTTCAAATTAAGTGCTAATCAAAACTATCCTTCTGGATTAAGTTCACTTGGATTTATGTACCAAACAGGTGCTGGGATTAATAAAGATCCTAAAGAAGCTGCTCGCCTTTATCGACTTGCAGCCGATAAAGGCGATCCGTTTGCTCAGGCTGCTCTTGGAGGTATGTATATTGGTGGCGTTGAAATCGACAAAAATTATTCAGAAGGGTTAAGGCTCGTTAAGCTAAGCGTTGATCAAAAAATTCCTCTTGGCTACACAACTTTAGCCTATATGTATGAATCAGGCACAGCCGTTACGAAGGATCTTAATCAAGCTTTCAAATACTATAGTCTTGCTGCAGACAAAGATGATTCATTAGGACAATATAATCTTGGAAAAATGTACGAGACTGGAAGAGGTGTGCCACAAAAGAATATTAAAGAGGCACTTAGACTTTATGAGCTAGCTGCAAATAAAGGCTTCGCTAATGCTCAAGAAGCACTTGGTGGTCTTTATACGAAAGGAGATGGAGTAGCGATAAATTACCCTGAAGCTTTTAGGCTTTTTAAATTAAGTGCTGATCAGGGAAATGTAATTTCAATGAATAACCTTGGTGTTATGTATCAACAAGGTTTTGCTACAAACAAAGATATTAACGAAGCTGTTAAATATTACCGCTCATCTTCTGACAAAGGCTATTCACAAGCACAAATTAACCTCGCAAATCTTTATCTTACAGGTAATGGAGTCGAGAAAAATGAAGAGGAAGGTATTAGATTATTAAAATTGGCTGCAGCTCAAGGCAACCCAGTAGCAATTAATTATTTAAAACAAAAAGGCATAAAATAATAATGTAACCGTCCTGAATCAGGACGGTTAAACAGCGGATTAAAAAAAAGCAGCCCGAAGGCTGCTTTTTTGTTTTACTTAGTTGTAGTGAGAGGATTAGAAACAGGTGCTTTTGATTTAGTTTGGATCAAGTCTTTTACAGACTTTGTAATCACTACTGTTCTAGGATTTTTAATATTCCAAACTAAGGTCTCAAGCTCTTCAAGTAATTTACGATTACTTGAACTAACAGCAAGTTGTTTATTTAAGAAATTTAAAAGCTGCGCATCTTTGAGCTGAACGCCTTCTTGTTTCAAAATAAACTTAGCTCTAGGTATCCAATCACTCGCATTGATAGGAGTGATATTCAGACAAATGCTCCTGTCTTGTAATCCTTTATCAATACTCGCTAGATTGTTTGTCGTAAAAATAAACTGCGTATGCTCCATCAGTTCATCTACAACATCCCGAAATGCCAGTGCTGCTTTTACGGTGAAGTTTAGTTCATTACTCACAAAGTAATTACGCTTCTGACCATTTGTTGTAAACAGCCTATAAAAACTTGGTGGCGCACTAAACATCGCTTGAATATCACTCACTGTATTAAATTCTACAGCTTTTAATTTTTCAACAAGCGCAGGCTTACCTTCAATCGCATGTGGTAATAGATTGGCAATAGTTGTTTTGCCAGTACCAAACTCACCGTGCAGGATTAAAGGTTGTGTTAAGTTACCGTCTACATAACCAGCCAATTTATCTTTAACATTGTTGTTAGAGATCACTACATCTGCCAACGTCGTTGGCGCATACTTCGCTACATAACTCATAGTATTCCCTTTCTGTAAGATTGGGGACAGCAATACTGTCCCCCATAATTAATTAAGCTACTTCAAACATTTTTGCGTCATTCGCTGCTTCGGCTTTAGCATCCTCAACGGCTTGAGCAAGTTGTTCTTTAGCAATATTGTCCCCAGCATCAATTAAAGCTTGCGCAATCTTTTTCATCGCAGTTTCAATCATTGCGCTAGTAGATTTAGGTACAACACTTAATACCTTTGTCTTTCCGTTTGCTTGGGTTTTGCCGATCAGCAATGTGTACTCAGCTGTATCTGCAGCATTGACTAAGAAAGTCTTAGCAACAGTCGCTAGTGGCGTATCAACTGCGTTAGCGAGCAAGCTTTTTACCTCTTCAACTTTTGCTTCCAGTTGTTCGCGTTTTTTAATTGTTTCGGCAGTAGCACCTTGTGTTCTTGCTACCTCTTCAACACCACCAAACTTAGTTACCCAGTTGGCAAAGTCAGCGACAGTAATTTTTTCACCCACTGCTACACGTAATGCTCGAGCATAGCCATGTGCGCGACGACGATCAGTGTTAAACACATAGCGCACTAACAAGGTAAGTACAGGCGTACTTTCTTGAATCTTTACCTTACGTGCTTTAAGTGCCACCTTGATTGCGTCTAAAATTTCCTTCTCAGCTGTAGTGCCTTTGATCTCGTAATAAGATTCCAAGCAGCCTGCTAATAGCTTGTATAAACCTTTATTAGTTCGATCAAACTCAACTTGCCAAACTTTACGTTTAGCTACTAGTTCGTCCAACTTACCTACCACTTTAGTTGCCATAGCAACTTTTCCTTCTTTAGTTAGTTTTGTCATGATTAATGACCTTTCTGCCGATTGGGCTCAAAAATTAAAAAATATGCTGAAAAACTTTTTGTTCATTAATCAACATGTCGAGCAGTTTAAAATTTGTTATCTATAAAAAGTATTTCCATAAATTATGTATAATATTTGTGTTAACAAATGAGGCTGGCATGGATAAATCTGAAATATCACGTTTAAAGGTTTTGCCTGAAACACTGAGGCGGAGAGTTGAGCTGCCAGAGGAAATTAAACTTGCCAGAGAATCAGCTCCGCATATTTGGTTTCAGTGTTTGAAATTAAGTAGAGAATATAAAGATTGCTGTGAGCAGAATGGCAAAGGTGAGCTTGCTGAAACTTATAGTAAGTTTGGTAATGTGTTTGACTATCCACACTTCGATATTTGGTGGCGCAAAGTAGGGAGATACCTCTTTATTGAAGAGAAACCTTTAAAAAAGGTTCGAGTGATTGAGGATGAAAAGTCTTTAGACAAAGTAAGAATTGATAACGACAAGTTGATTATTGAAATACCGCTGACTGTTCGCAAACAGACCGTCATGCGTCAAATCGGCAAAGAGTTGAAGAAACTTTATGAGAATAGAGAAATAGATATTCTTAAACAAAGTACCGCTAAGGTTAAGCTTGAGAAAAGTAAGATGCAGATGACCACCGCCCAACTGCTCTTAGATATTATTAGGTTAAGAAATAGATATCCCAAATATTCTTTGGCTAAAATTGGACAGCTTGCTGGAGTGGAGTTAGATCTTTTTGCTAGAACAACAAAAGCAATTGATTTGGCAGTTGGTGATGAAGATTACGAGAATAGAAGAATGACAATTGCTGTTAGTCGTTATACAGCTCAAGCAAATAAACTCATACACGATGCAGCACGTGGAAAATTCCCAATGCTTAAAAAGAAGAAAGGATAAGCGTCCTGGATCAGGACGCTTTTAGAAGCTTTATGACCGATCCAATAAAAATTCAACGCATTGCAAGATGGACACTTCATTGCATATCGAATATTGCCTGTTATAGAGCTGGATGGAACGAAACTTCACAGTCAAAAACCTTAAGGAATAATGGTGATTTTTGGGCTAGAGCAAATGGCAATTTTTTAGATGCAGCGGTATTAAATTGGTGTATTTTATTTGCTGAGGCAGATGGTAAACATTACTGGCTAAAGGCATTTGAAGTAAAAGATAATTTAGCTAATGATCTTTACCAAGCAATGGCTATGACCGAAAGTGCATTTAATGATGAGTTATTGGAAGTAAAAAGGTATCGAGATAAATATCTAGCACACTTAGATAACCCTCCATCTCAGCAACTGTTTTATCCTGAAACTGAATTCATGCTAAAAAGTGCCAAACATCTTTTTGAAACATTAAAGTCTAATGCGCAAACGAAAGGGGCTTTGAATGGAGTATATCTGAACGCAGATGGGCACTACACCGAGAAACACGAGGAGGCTAAAACTGAAATTTTAGCTTCTATAAGGTAGCCAACTTAAGCTCATTTCCAACAGAATCACAACAGATTTACTATTAAAGGATGCCACAATAGATTTAGTTTGCTATAATGCCGGTCTTTCGCGGTGTGCAAACACCATGGAATGATGGCTGGGTAGCTCAGTTGGTAGAGCAGCGGATTGAAAATCCGCGTGTCGGCGGTTCGATTCCGCCCCCAGCCACCAAACTAAACAAGCTCACATTTATGTGGGCTTTTTTTACGTCTAGAACTTCCACAATATTCTCACCGTATTTTACAGAGCAAATAGCTAGCTAATCTTTTAAGTCAGGATGCCCTTGGCGCTATTTTCACCTCTAATATGTGCGAACAGCGTCGCGTTACGCGACGCTTAGAGCATCTCAGTCTGAAGGGAAGGCGGAATATCTTTCTTGCTGTGTAACACTCGCCAAACTTCAATTTGCTGGGGATGATTGACGTAGAAAATCAAATAAGGAAATTGATGGCATTGCCATACACGCAGATCAGGCAAATCTAATTCAAAGGCGTATCTTGTTGAACCAGAGTCAGGGAAGCTTTGAATATGCTCATAAGCGCGTTCCAAGTCATCAATGAAACTTAAGGCATAGTCAGGCGCAGTTTCAATGTAATAATCTAATGCTGACAAAACATCAGCATCAGCAATGGAACGCCGAACTATTTTTTTCATTTCGCTAATTACTGATTAACTTTTGAACGTAAATGATCAAAGTATTTCTTGTCAGCGTTACCAGTGATAGGCGACGAAGCGCCATCGAGCATTATTGCTCTAAGACTTAAACGATCTTGATCGCGACGAATCAATTCACGCAAGTATTCGCTTGATGTGCCATAACCTGATGACGATACACGCTCATCAACAAAGCTCTTTAGTTGATCTGGTAATGAAATATTCATTGTGCTCATTGTGTTCTCTCCCAAAAGTGATTTTGGCAAAATTTGGCAAGATTTAATAATACACTATTTAAACTGTGTGTTAATAGATCTATCTAAATCACTCCTCTCTAACTCATAGATCATCAAGCGATACTTTCACTGTTTTACCACCGCGACGTTCTCTCACGATCTTGCTTAGTTCAATATTCTCGACTTGATCAAGCCATCGAAGTCGCTGCATATATCACGGGAAAATTGACGTAGAATTAATGCAATGGAAAAACTGTCTAATTACAGTCATTTGTATCTTTTAAAATCCGCGTATCGGCGATTCGATTCGGCCCCTGCCACCTATAAAGGCTCACAGCAATGTGGGCTTTTTTATGTCTAGAACTTATACACACTTTACTGCAGTGACAGTTTAAAGCTGGCTAATCTTGTCAGGAAAGCCCTATTTCTGAATTACTCGAATAACAGCCGCCCTCAGCTTTTAATCCATGCTGAAAGTCAGATATACTGATTTGATCAACTTAATAAGGTGAGAATATGAAGGCGCTAAGAGTGTTATTGATTGTGTTATTTTCTGTGTACATGCCAATGACATTTGCAGATACACAGGGTGTTGATTTTGTTGATCTCAAAGATGGGGATGTGGTGACTAGCCCATTTAAGGTTAAGTTTGCAGTGACTGGCATGGTCGTGGCGCCGGCTGGTGAGCCAATCACTAATCATGGGCACCATCATTTGTTAATTAATGTCGAAGGCGTTCCTGCTGGCGAGGTAGTGCCTGCGGATGAAAAGCATATTCATTTTGGTAAGGGGCAAACGGAAACGTTGGTGAGTTTACCAAGCGGCAGTTACACAATGACTTTGCAGTTTGCAAATGGTTTACATCAGTCTTATGGTGAAGTGATGCGAAAAAGCATTCAGATTACGGTGAAGTAAAATTTTGTGTCATCGCAAATATCAATAATGAATGCCATCAAATTTTCAATGGAAATGGCATCCTTTAGTGTCATCTGTCATTGTGACTTTTTTTGCATTGCGGTGTTAGCTGTATGATGGCGCAAAAACGTCGCTCAGGTCTGCACACATCATGTTAAAACCGCGATTAGAAAATCCAAATGATATTCGTCAGCAAATTTGGCGAGAGCTAGAAAAAGCTTGTCTTGATCGGCATCATGCTTGGAGAACACCAGTCATGGCGACGACTTCAAGCGATGATTCGGTGAGTGCTAGAACGGTTGTTCTCAGAAAAGTGGATCGATTGAATCAATCTTTGATGATTTTCACAGATCAGCGAAGTCTTAAAGTACGTGAAATCATCAAGAAACCCAAAGCAGTATTTGCATTTTGGAGTCCACGTTTAAATTGGCAGCTACGTGTTGAGGTTGAAGTGTCAGTGATGAAAGATTTAACAATGCTGAATACTTTGTGGCAAACCGTTAAAGATAGCCCAAGTACGATGGATTACTTGCATGCACAAGCACCTGGGACAGCTTTAACAAAGGCTACGACTGGACAAGCGCCTGCAACCGAAAACAATCAATTTACTGTGCTAACGGCAGCAGTCATAAAAATCGATTGGCTTGAGCTATCCAGAGAAGGACATCGGCGCGCCAAGATAACAAATGACACTTGGGAGTGGCTAGCTCCCTAGGCAATCAATCCATCTGATGCATATTTTGCAACAAACTGTTCAATTTCGTCGTTAATTTCATCATGTGCGGTGAGCCCATTAACCCAGCGTTCAGGAATGGCGCTTACCCCCAGAGTCGCGCCCAGTATTGCACCCAACACAGCCCCACGATGGCAGTTATCACCACCGGCATTGGTATTCGCTACCAAAGCACTCTCAAAGTCATCATGGTAACGCGCAGCTAGATAAAGTACTGAAGGAAATGCTTGGTCCACGTAACAAGCGGGGCTTAGCAGCCCACCAATGACTTCCAAATCTGATCTTTGGTGAAGGCGCACATTCTCAAACACCTGATCCGCTGGAAAACCCAAGTTTTGTGCTGCCGCATAGGCAAGCTGCTCTAGATCCGGATTCGTTTCTTGGAAAAGATTAAACAGTAACTTGCTTAGTTCAAGGGTATGCCGTTCAAGCACGGATGATCGATGCGTCAGCCTTTGTTGCGATAATGCAGCTTCGTTGGTGGCTTGAAGGTTGTTTTCTGCCAAGCTTGCGAGAATCACCAAAGGCAAACTGACTAAGCCTCCGATAGACGCTGTGTCGTGGCCTTCATTACCCGCGCAGTTTTCTGGTGCCACGCCATTGGCGTAGTTGGCAAAAAAATCACGATGATAGGATTCTGCGTAGATATCGTTATGTTGATCCGGCGTGGTCATAAAACGAATATAACCGTTCAAGAAGTCTGTTTGATTATAAGCACCCTTGCCATTGAGCGTGCGCATCAACACTCGGGCACACAACAAATTAAGGGTGTTATCACCAGCATGCATTCCCTGGTGATAATGGCGATTGGCTGGACCCCAGTGATGTTTTTTTCCTTTAAGAATCACATCGCCAACAATATCCCCATCCTGAGAGCCGCGACCAGCTTTTGCGGTGTTTGCTAAAGACATAATCGAGTTAGGATGATGTGATTTGGGAGCGTGATAATCACGTATCTGACCAAAGTCTTTTGCTAATGCAGAGATGTCGTAATACCAATGCACTGGCATTGAGAGAGAATCCCCAACAAACAAACCCCATAACAAGCCTCTCATTCGATCAGCCTTACTTGGAAGTTTATAAGTCATATGAGGGTCCTTCATTGTAGTCATTGGAAAATCAGCTTTTAAGACTACCAATGAAGGGCAAAGTTTAAAATATTATGTATTAACCATGACGATCTGGTACAAAATGAAACTCTTAACATAAAAACCTCTCTTAATATTATGGAAAAAATATCGCACTTTCAAGCCGTTAACTTTTCGGACTATTTCGCATTATCTTGCACTAAGTTCCTACGGTTCTTTGCCGATACTTTTTTTGCGGGAAGGTATGGTCACCGAGCTGTCGTTTTAGAAACCGTTGCCGCCGTGCCTGGCATGGTGGGTGGTGCGCTTCAACATCTCAAATCTTTAAGATGCATGAAAAGTGATGATGGCTGGATTAAAGTCCTTTTAGACGAAGCCGAAAACGAGCGTATGCACTTGATGACCTTTATTGAGATTGCAAAGCCCAATGCATTTGAACGGTTGATGATTGTCGTGGCACAGGGCTTATTTTATAACCTTTTCTTTTTGCTTTATTTATTCTCAGCAAAAACCGCGCACAGGCTAGTAGGTTACTTTGAAGAAGAAGCTGTTTATAGCTACAGCGAATACTTGAATGGCGTTGAGAACGGAAAGTATGAAAATATTGCTGCACCCCAGATTGCCATTACCTATTGGAATCTTGGCCAAGATGCAAGATTGTCAGATGTGATTATTGCTGTCAGAAATGACGAAATGAACCACCGTGATGTTAACCATCACTTTGCGACGCTGTTAACTTAATTAGTTATTACGTACTTTTTTAAGTGTTAAATACAGATTATTTTAATGCTTTGCAAGATCAGCTTGTCTTATTTGCAATAGTTCTCTATCAATATTGAGAAATTGTAATTAAAGCGATTAAAAAATTATCTCTCATATTTTTGCAATATGCATATCGCTATAGCGGAAGTGCCAAGGGTCGATTCGTAAACCTTAAAAATAGAGACGTTGTTAGTAAGCAATCGAGTATCCAAGATAAGCAAAGGGCTGGAATCGTGTTTCCACAATTGGACTGTTTGCCTGTTGATCCCCTAATCTAGTCACCGCCGCACCGAACAAAATGTAGCTGTTTGTTCCAACTAAGTATGATCCGTTAATACCGGCTTTATATTCCACACTTGAGCCTGCCGAATACTGTGGTCTAGGCAACGTAGCCTCACTCGCACTTACGCCAAAGTAATAGTCATTAAACTTGCGATCGCTCCATGTTAAGCCAAGGCTGCCGTTCAGCTTGAAGGTGTTGTCGCGGTATAGATTTTTAATAAACTGTAAATCAACCGTTTGACCATTACTTGCACCGCCCGCATCAAGTCCCCATTGCGCATTAATTGTTCCAAAATCAGTTTGCCAGCGAATTGCAGGGCCAATTTCAACAGTGAAATCACGATCTCGCATGCCGCGCGTCATCCTTCCATCGCCAGCATCCCAACCGAATCTGGCTTGCGCAGCCAAGCCAATACGAATGCGCTTATCATCTGAATCTAGCAACCAAACACCCGCTTGAAGGGCATTAATATAGAAACGATCTACATAATTGGCGTTGATAATCGGCAATGCCATTAACCTAAACTCGTCTGAACCCGATGTTTTAGGGAGCACCGCTAAGCCAACACCATAAAGATTTCTACTCCGTGGAATTGCAGTTTCTGTGTCACGATCAATTTTATCGTTAGCTTGCGCGCCCGAAATGCAAAGGAAGCATGTCATTAAAACAAATATTTTGGACAGAAAAAAATTACGCATATTTAGCCTACCTACAATTCTATTTAGTTAATAACACTATTATTAAGTTTAAGTAGCAAATACATCTTTTCATTTTTTGTTCCATGATGAAAAAATGCAACTGCACAAGAATGACGCCCTACTCCACTTCAATCAACACTTCATTTCGCCTCAAGAAAGGCAATGTCCAAGGCGGATTGTATCTTGCTAATTCAGCATTCCCAAGGACCTTTAGCTGTTTAGTGCTTATCCATTGCTCTAGGTCATTGACTTTTTTAGCCATTTTCTCTTCATCCACTAAGCCAGAAAATTGAATCGCTGCAAACTTCTTTGCTGGAATGGGTTTGATCTTAACAACTGGATTGTTTGGCTTAGGCAAGGTTTCTAAGGTGTATTGACTAGGCATTACAAAATTTACTTTCCAGCCAGCACCAGACTGCTCAACATTTACTGGCGCCGTCATGAAGATTTTCTCCGCATGTGGCTCAATCAATACTGGGGCCGTCATACTTATCTTTTCAGACTTGCCAGAGGTTGCAATATTGTTGCCAAAAATAAAGTCGGCAATCAGCTTAAAGCCCTTGCTTGAAGCCTCACGCATTGTGCCACTTACAAGGACCTCAGCGAGGATTTTTGGCTCATACAGACGCAACTCAAAAGACTGGTCTTTCTCGAGCAGCGTAAATTTCGGTTCTTCTGTCGCCATGGCTGTGTTTCAGAAAACAAGTAAAGTGAAGATCCATAATAGCATTGTATGTCTCGATTATTTTGTAAACAAAAAGGCAGACTACGCTGCCTTTTGCAAAAGGGTCGTCACTGATTATTTTGAGCGTTTTTGATGCAGTTGATCATTTTCGTTGTAGGGTTTACGTCCACAGGCATTGACCTCTTTTTTCGTCAGTGTGCCATCTTTATTCGTGTCCATCACATCAAAATTCTCACCACAAACCGCTTTGGCCTCTTCACGATCTAGGGTGCCATCTTTGTCTTTATCAGCTTGCTCAAACGTAACCTTTGAATGCATTTTGCAATGCTCGCCCATGCTGTCATGATCAGCAAATGCTGTCCCAGCCGCAGTCAATGTCACTGCAATCATTAAGGTCTGAATTCTTTTCATTATCTTGATTCCTAAGTAAACTTTTATTTTATGATTGTATTTTACCATGCTAAGTTCAAAGAAAATTGAAGTAAATCCAGCTTGAACATTCTAATAAAAAAACATGAGTAGACTATGCTCACATAAATTTGTAATAAAAATGCAATGGTTGCCATATAATACAAATTAATTATATTTTTTCATTAAGAATAGAAAGCGTAAGGTAATGGCCAAATATAAAGAGATTTATCAGAGGTTTCTCAATCTAGCAAACGCAGTTGAAGAGCTTGCAGAATTTCCAGTATTGGATCCTGTTGAGCAAAAAATGTTGGCGCTGCTCAGCAAATATTGGTCTGGAAAGCAAAAGATCACTGTGGTTGAGGCAATGCACATGACCAATGAAATCTCTACTTCTACTATTTTCCGCTACCTCAAAAAGTTGCGCCAAAAAGGCTATATTGAGTTGGTGGTAGATGATTTTGACAACCGCGTAAAATATGTTTCCGCGACCGCACAGACGGATAGTTACTTCAACAAAATGGGCAAGCTCATGATGAAAGCTACAAGCTAAAAACTGCTGAGATCTTCCGATGCATTTGTTTTTCAATCACATAAGCAAAGCGGCGCTTTGTATATTTGGCGTTGTTTTGGCTTGGGTATGCTTTTTTAGACTGAATAGCTTTATTTTTTCATACCTTGAAGAAACCCAGTTTATTAATCGGATTTTTATACCATCAGGCATTCGTTTGGTCAGCGTGCTTTTGTTGGATGAACTTGCAGTGGTTGGACTATTTATTGGCGCGATCATCACGAGCCCTGTATTTTCAATCAACATGACTGAAACCTTAGTCATTGGTCTCATTTCGGCACTAAACCCTTAAATTGCTGTTCACATCACCAAACATTTACTCAAGGTAGACCATATCCTCTCTCAACTACGTGCGAAAGAGCTGATTTTAATGGCTATATTTTCTGCAGCATTTAATACTCTAAGTCATCATTTATACTTTGATTTGGCAGCACTTAAACCCTCCTGGGCAAACTGCGTTAAAATGTTCGAGGGTGACTTAGTGGGCATTGCATTAACGTTAATACTTTTCAATATCGCATTAAAACTCATCAGAAGATCAACGCTCGCAAACGCTTAACATTCACAAAGTACTTATGAAAAAATTTCAAGATATTGAAGCAGCTGCACTTCACTCACTGCTCGAAACACAAAAAATTTATCTGATCGATGTACGTAATGACGATGAAGTTGCGCGAGGTGTTATTCCAGGCGCCATTTACATCACCTTATCCTCTATCCCCTCCGTTGATTTATCACCGCTAGAAAATCAAACCGTGGTGTTTTACTGCCACGCAGGGGTGCGCTCCGCACAGGCCGCTGGTTTTGTAGCGGAAAAAGTCGAAGCGAACATTTATAATTTGCGCGGTGGCGTTTTAGCTTGGGCGAATGCCGGCTTTGGATTGATAGAACTTAAGTAAACACATGATGAATTTTGATCAAGACCTGAACACACGCGGCCTCAAATGCCCGCTCCCAATTTTGCGCTGCAAAAAAGCGCTTTCTGAGCTAGAAGCTGGCCAAGTACTCAAAGCTTATGCGACTGACCCTGGCGCTGTAAAAGACTTTCAAGCGTTTTGCAAACAAACGGGCCACGTGATGCTTTCTTTAGAGGAAACTAAAGAAGTAGATACAATTGTGTTTGTTTTTCACATACAAAAAAAGGCGGCTTAGTTTTTTACTTGGCCGCCTTTCTGAAGTTCACTGAATCAAACTTATTTAGCTAGTTTTGCCAATTGCGCATTTAGCTTATCTAAGCTCGCTGTAAATTCCGCAACCCGGGCTTTCTCTTGACTCACAACCTCCGCTGGTGCGCGCGCTACAAAACTCTCATTGGTTAACTTTCCATTTGCCTTCGAAATTTCAGCTGACAAACGTGTGATTTCTTTACCCAAACGATCTTTTTCAGCCGCAACATCAATCTCGATTTTTAGCATGAGTCTGAAATCACCTGCTAATGCCACTGGTGCATCTGCCTCAGGCAAATCAGCCACAATTTCGACATCTGCCAACTTAGCCAAGGCTTTTAGGTGTGGCGCATAGGCTGGTAACTTAGTGACATCACCAGCCGCAATCAAAGGCACTTTAGTTGCAGGCGAAATATTCATTTCGCCACGCAAGCTACGGCAAGCGTCAACGGATTCTTTTAGCAAGGCCACCCAAGCTTCTGCAGCCTCATCAATCTTTTCAGGCTGAGCTTTTGGGTAGGCTTCCAACATAATGCTTGGGCCAGTACGTCCGCTCATTTTGCCTATCGTTTGCCAAATCTCTTCCGTGATAAATGGCATGACTGGATGTGCCAGACGAAGAATGGTTTCTAAAACACGCAGCAATGTGCGGCGAGTTGCCCGTTTTTCAGCGTCTGAACCTTGCTGGATTTGTACCTTAGCAATCTCCAAATACCAATCGCAATACTCGTCCCACACAAACTTATAAATACTTTGCGCGACGTTGTCAAAACGGTAATCTGCAAACCCTTTTTCAATATCAGTTTCCACACGTTGCAATAGACTCACAATCCAACGATCCGCTTGTGAGAAGCTTAAATAACCTTCTGGCTGACTGCTGCATTCCTCAAAGCCACAATCTTGACCTTCAGTATTCATCAGGACAAAGCGGGTTGCGTTCCACAATTTATTGCAGAAATTACGGTAGCCTTCGCAGCGATGCATATCAAACTTGATATCACGACCAGGGCTCGCAAGGCTCGCAAATGTAAAGCGCAAGGCATCTGTACCAAAAGCCGAAATGCCTTCAGGGAATTCTTTGCGTGTTTTCTTTTCAATGCTTTCCGCTTGTTTAGGATTCATCAAGCCAGTGGTGCGCTTCTTCAATAAATCTTCTAGCGAAATGCCATCTATCAAATCAATCGGATCAAGCACATTGCCCTTTGATTTAGACATTTTTTGGCCTTCCGCATCGCGGATTAAGCCATGAACATAAACATCTTTAAATGGAATTTTGCCTGTGATGTGCTTGGCCATCATGACCATACGCGCTACCCAGAAGAAAATAATATCGAAGCCCGTCACCAGGACAGATGAAGGCAAGAACTGTTGCAAGGCAACATTAGCAGCATCTTTCGCTTCGTCGCCCGTCCAATCTAAGGTAGAGAATGGCCAAAGCGCTGATGAAAACCAAGTGTCGAGTACGTCATCATCACGTTTTAGATTGCCTGTATAGCCATCTTTCGCGGCCAAAGCTTTTGCTTCGGCTTCGTCATGTGCCACATACACTTTGCCATCATCGCTATACCAAGCTGGGATTTGATGCCCCCACCAAAGCTGGCGTGAAATACACCAATCTTGAATGTTATTGAGCCATTGGTTATAAGTATTGACCCAGTTTTCTGGATAGAACTTAATTTCACCTGAGGCCACTACATCAATCGCTTTTTGCGTAATACTCTTGCCATCAGCAGCTGGCTTGCTCATCGCCACAAACCATTGATCAGTCAGCATAGGCTCAATCACCACGCCAGTGCGGTCACCGCGTGGCACTTTGAGTTTGTGTTTATCAATCTTGACTAAATAACCTTGTGCTTCTAAATCTGCAACGATTTGCTTTCGCGCAGCAAAGCGCTCTAACCCAACGAGGTTTTTAGGTAAATCGATCGATGGTTTTGCTTCGCCGTTAGCGGCATAAACTTCTGCTGTGCTTGGTACGAAACCTTCAAGGTTCAAGATAATGATCTTATCCAAACCCTGTCGTTGGCCAACCATATTATCGTTAAAGTCATGCGCTGGCGTCACTTTTACCACGCCTGTTCCAAACTCTTTATCCACATAATCGTCAGCGATAATCGGGATTTCACGGTCGCACAATGGTAATTTCACATATTTGCCAATCAAGTGCTTGTAACGCTCATCTTCAGGATGCACCATCACTGCAACGTCACCTAACATGGTTTCTGGACGTGTCGTCGCAACGGTTAATTGACCTGAGCCATCCGCCAACGGATAGTTGATATGCCACATTGAGCCATCTTCTTCTTCAGAAATGACTTCTAAATCTGAAACGGCTGTGCCGAGTTTAGGGTCCCAATTCACCAAGCGTTTACCGCGGTAAATCAAACCTTCGTTATATAGGCGCACAAAACTTTCAGTCACCACTTTATTAAGGCCAGCATCCATCGTGAAGCGCTCACGCGACCAGTCAGGTGATGTGCCCAAGCGTCGCATTTGCTTCGTTATTGTGCCGCCTGAGTATTCTTTCCATTCCCACACTTTTTCTAGGAATTTCTCGCGGCCCAGGTCATGCCGACTAATACCTTGCGCATCTAATTGACGCTCAACAACGATTTGCGTTGCAATCCCCGCGTGGTCAGTGCCCGGCTGCCAAAGCGTATTATCGCCGCGCATACGGTGGTAACGCGTTAACGCGTCCATGATGGTTTGGTTAAAGCCATGCCCCATGTGCAGGGTGCCCGTCACATTAGGTGGTGGAAGCAAGATGCAGAAGTTATCCTGCTTAGTGGTGTCTAAACCAGCAGCGTAATAGCCTTGGCTTTCCCAGAATTCGTACCACTTGCTCTCAAGGGTTTTAGGGTCAAAGGACTTGGCAAGTTCGCTACCTGCCGCCGTATTGTTTTGTTGGGTGTCTGTATTCATGTAGTAATTTTAACATAAGGCCTTGTGTCAGCCATATCAGCATGAAAGCCGTCTTCAAAAATTAGGTTGAGGATTTTGTGCCACAGACTTGGCACTTTGAGTCTTTATTAAGCTTAATGGTGCGCCATTCCATCGCCAGCGCATCTAGTAATAGCAAACGGCCTTCCAGGCTCTTACCAATGTTCATTAAAAGCTTCATCGCCTCAGCGGCTTGCGCCGTGCCGATCATGCCCACCAGCGGAGCAAATACGCCATTCTCAGAGCAACGCATCTCGGTATCAGAGCCCTCATCTGGGAACAAACAATGGTAACAAGGGCTTGCTTCATGCTTAAAATCAAATACGGTAATTTGACCCTCAAAACCAATCGCCGCGCCGGAGACCAACGGCTTTTTAAATTGATGGCATAGTCGATTAAGCACATAGCGCGTGGCAAAATTATCTGAGCAATCAAGCACCACATCAGCCGCTTTAATCAAAGCCGCCATGCTTTCCTCTGTCGATTTCTTTTGCACCGTATGGACGACCACTTCAGGGTTAATCGCCTGTATGGTTTGCTGCGCAGAAACGGCTTTATTGATACCTACTGAAGACGTGGTGTGGATGATTTGACGTTGCAAATTGGTTAAATCCACCTCATCAAAGTCACAAATGGTTAGCGCTCCGACACCGCCCGCAGCCATATATAAAGCAGCTGGCGAGCCTAGTCCACCAGCGCCCACTATTAGCCCGTGGCTTTTAGTCAGGGCTTCTTGGCCTTCATAAGCTATAGAAGGGAGCAGGATGTGGCGGCTATAGCGCAGGAGCTGATTATCGTTCATCTACTGAATTTTACCAGCAAGCGTTAACCATACTAAGCACTAATCTTTGACGACATAAAAATATCGCTGAAAGCCAAGCCAAGCATGGCTCAGAGCACAATTGGCTTTGTTTTGGAGAATCGCCTTATATAGATACATCGGATACAAAAAATATGCGTACAAGGCAATACCAGCATTCGATTCCATAAAGTTGACTTTGTTTTTTCTTAGGGACTATTTTTTAAGTGTTTTAGAAATAAGAATTAGTCCGTTTTTTAAATTGACCCTTTTAATGCAGGCCATCCTTTTCCTCTGCAAGCGCCTTTAGCATGTCCGCGATCTCCCACTCGCAGCCACCGCAACCCGAGAGCGCACCCGTCCGACGAGAGATGGCCTCTGCATCGAGGCCCTGCTCAAAAAGGAGACGGACCTTTGCCCGCGTGGTCCCGCTGCAAATGCAAACCACCTCATCCTCATCGTTAAATTTATTTTCACTCATGAGAATAAATTCTATATGCAAAATCGTTGGCCATCCATCAATTCATTGAATCAGTATTGAGGAAGTCGCATCCAGTAATAAACTAGCTGCATGGAATTAAGTTATTGAAAAAATTAGGATTTTGGGGTGGCTGATGGGGCTCGAACCCACGACAACCGGAATCACAATCCGGGACTCTACCAACTGAGCTACAGCCACCATAAAGCTGGATTTGTATGGCCTGCCCGACAGGAATCGAACCTGTAACCCCCAGCTTAGAAGGCTGGTGCTCTATCCGGTTGAGCTACGGGCAGATTGTCGGACAATCTTAAACAAATTATTGGGAAAAAAACTGGTCGGGGTGGAGAGATTTGAACTCCCGACATCCTGCTCCCAAAGCAGGCGCGCTACCAGGCTACGCTACACCCCGAGGGGCGAGATTATCTCGCATATTATTCTAAAGGTCAATTCTAAAATTGATGAATAGCCTGTTAAAATAGTCTTTTTTATACTTCATCTAAAATATCTATATATGTCGGCTCAAATTATTAGCGGTAAAGCCATTGCTGAAGACATGCTTAACAGCATTAAATTACGCATCGATCAACGTTTAAGCGCTGGCAAGCGAGCGCCCTCTTTGGCTGTGATCTTAGTAGGCGGTGACCCTGCATCGAGCATTTACGTACGAAATAAACGCTTGGCATGTGAAAAAGTGGGCATCAATTCAATTGCTTATGATTTAGCTGTGGATATTCAGGAGAGCGAACTATTAGGACTCATCCAAAAGTTAAACGATGATGACACAGTCGATGGCATTCTTGTGCAATCGCCTTTGCCACCTCAAATTGATGAGAAGTTAATCATTGAGCAGATAAGCGCAGCTAAAGATGTCGACGGATTCCATCCTTATAACATTGGCCGCTTGGCTGTTCGCCAACCAACATTACGTTCATGCACTCCATTTGGGGTGATCAAAATGCTTAATAGCGCCAACATTAACCTCAAAGGCTTAGATGCTGTCGTTGTTGGGGTCTCAAACCATGTTGGTCGCCCGATGGCACTTGAACTATTGTTGGCTGGCTGCACAGTTACTTCTTGTCATCGCCACACTAAAGATTTACGAGGAATTATTGGTCGTTCTGATTTGGTTGTTGCGGCGGTAGGCAAAGCAGGATTGATTAAAGGAGATTGGATTAAACCTGGTGCAATCGTGATCGATATCGGCATTAACCGGTTAGATAACGGCACAATCTGCGGAGATGTTGATTTTGAAGCTGCCAAGCAACGCGCCGGCTGGATTACACCCGTTCCAGGTGGAGTTGGTCCAATGACGGTTGCAACGCTCATGGAAAATACATTATTAGCCATGGAGTTACGTGGCGTATAAATAAGAATTATGATTGATTTAACAACTTTGCATACATTAAGCAATACGTGTACACTTTGCACCGCTTTAATTTTATGTTAATCGCAATTAAGTCAACCGTCATTTAAATTTTCAAGGGTCACATGGCTGAAATCACAAAAAAATTTGTTCCTTATGTAGCAACTGCTAATGAGGAGTACATGAATGACAAGCAACTTGCTCACTTCGTGGCGATTCTTAATGAGTGGAAGACTGAATTAAGTCATGACATCGACCGCACAGTGCACACGATGCAGGACGAGGTAACGATGTTCGCAGATCCTAATGACCGTGCTAGTCAAGAGTCCGATATGACACTCGAGTTACGCAATCGAGACCGTGAGCGCAAACTGATTAAAAAAATCGAGAGCACCTTGAGAAAAATTCAAGAAGGCGAATATGGTTTTTGCAACGGCTGTGGCATCGAGATTGGTCTGAAACGCCTTGAGGCCCGTCCAACCGCTACACTATGCATCGATTGCAAAACACTAGATGAGATCCGTGAAAAGCAGGTTGCTAAATAGCAAGCTGCTTTCAGCGAAGACTAACCTTTAGGTTATGTTGGAGCTAAAAACAAGTAACCAAATAATTAGCTGCTTCAAAAATACAAAAGGCCCGATTACTCGGGCCTTTTGTATTACTACCGTACTACTAATTACTCGGCAGCTGGTGTTTCTGCAGTAGCTGGCGCATCAATCAAAGCCTTCATACTTAAACGTACACGGCCTTTCTCATCAGCCTCCACTACTTTTACTTTCACAATTTGACCTTCTTTTAAGAAGTCACCTACAGCATTCACACGTTCGTGTGCAATTTGTGAGATGTGCAACAAGCCATCTTTACCTGGTAGCAGTGAAACAATTGCACCAAAGTCTAATAGCTTGATGACTGGACCTTCATATACTTGGCCAATTTCAACTTCAGCAGTAATCGCTTCGATGCGTTTTTTCGCTTCTTCGCCTGCTTCAGCACTGACGCAACCAATTTTGATTGTGCCGTCATCTTCGATATCAATCGTCGCGCCAGTTTCTTCAGTCAACGCACGAATTACTGCGCCGCCTTTACCAATCACGTCACGAATCTTCTCTGGGTTAATCTTCATCGTGATGATGCGTGGGGCAAATGCTGACAACTCAGTACGTGAAGTATCCATTGATGACTTCATGATGCCTAAGATGTGCATGCGGCCTTCTTTCGCTTGTGACAATGCCACTTGCATGATTTCAGCCGTAATCCCTGTAATCTTGATATCCATTTGAAGTGCAGTAATACCATCTTCTGTACCTGCTACTTTAAAGTCCATATCGCCCAAGTGATCTTCATCACCCAAGATGTCTGTTAACACAGCAACGCGGTTACCTTCTTTAATCAAGCCCATTGCGATACCAGCAACGTGTGACTTAACTGGCACGCCAGCATCCATCAACGCCAAGCAACCGCCACAAACTGAAGCCATTGAGCTTGAACCGTTAGATTCTGTAATTTCAGAAACGATACGGATCGTGTAACCGAAGTCTTCTTGTGAAGGAAGCGCAGCAATCAAAGCACGCTTAGCTAAACGGCCATGGCCGATTTCACGACGTTTTGGTGTACCTACACGGCCTGTTTCGCCAGTCGCATATGGAGGCATGTTGTAATGCAACATAAAGCGGTCGTTATAAGCACCTTCAAGCGCATCAATTGTTTGCTCATCACGGCCTGTGCCCAATGTCGCTACAACCAACGCCTGTGTCTCACCGCGCGTAAACAATGCTGAACCATGGGTACGTGGCAATACGCCTGTACGGATCGTAATAGGACGCACTGTGCGTGTGTCACGGCCATCGATACGTGGCTCACCGTTCAAGATTTGGCTTCGAACGACTTTAGCTTCTAAATCAAAGAATGCAGATTTGATTTCGTTTGCTTCTTGCGTAGAAGTGTCTTCAGTAATCAATTCTGAGATCACGCGGTTTTTGATTTCGTCTAACTTAGTAGAACGTGCGCCTTTTGATTTGATTTGATATGCAGCGTTAATATCAGCGTTAGCCAATGCTGTTACTTTTTCAATCACTGCTGTGTTTGGTGCTGGCGGTGTCCAGTCCCAAGCTTCTTTACCCACTTCTGCAGCCAATTCATTAATCATGTTAATCACAGCTTGCATTTGCTCATGGCCAAATACAACAGCACCCAACATCACATCTTCTGGCAATTCTTTCGCTTCTGACTCAACCATCATGACAGCACTTGCAGTCGCTGCAACGACTAAATCTAGTTCAGTTTCTTTCATTTGTGTGGCTGATGGATTGATGATGTATTCACCGTCAATGTAACCAACACGTGCAGCACCTAATGGGCCGTAGAAAGGAATGCCTGAGATTGCCATCGCTGCTGATGCACCGATAATGGCAGGAATGTCTGGATCGATTTCGCTGTCTGATGACATCACTGTTACGACAACTTGTACTTCGTTGTAAAACGCTTCAGGGAATAATGGACGGAGCGGACGATCGATTAAACGTGATGTCAGTGTTTCTTTTTCTGAAGGACGGCCTTCACGTTTGAAAAAGCCACCTGGGATTTTACCTGCAGCGTATGTACGTTCTTGGTAATCAACAGTCAACGGGAAGAAGTCTTGACCCGCTTTAACTTCGGTTTTACCAACGACAGTGACCAATACAGCTGTGTCGCCATAGGTGACCATCACAGCGCCGTCTGCTTGGCGAGCAATTTCACCTGTTTCTAGGGTGAGCTCATGCGCACCGAATTGAATACTCTTTTTTACTTTATTAAACATTTGTCTTCCTTTTTCACATTAATGTTCATTATTTACAACCCTAATAATGAACAACGATAGATGGCACAATGCCACTTTGGTACAACAAAAAAGCCAAAAGCACTACGCGTTTACGTAATGCTTCTGGCTTTTATTCAACTGCAAAAATCGTGTATCGCTTTTTGCAAAAACTTATTTACGAATACCTAAGCGTTCAATCAAAACTTGATAACGGCTTAGATCTTTGCCTTTTAAGTAGTCTAACAAACGACGACGTTGGCTAACCAAAGCTAGCAAACCACGACGTGAGTGATTATCTTTTTTGTTAGATTTAAAGTGTTCTGTTAGGTATGTGATACGTGCGGTTAACAATGCAACTTGCACTTCTGGACTACCTGTATCTGCTGGAGCGCGTTGAAAGTCTGCGACGATCTTAGCGGTATCTTGTGTGGTCATTGCCATCTTTTATTTCCTTTTAGTTAGCGTCAATGCAAAAGCAGGGAATCCGCGAATGCATTCATTTACGACTCGGACACGCATTTTATCTGTAAGCTTGTGATTTATCAAGCAGAATTAAGAAAAATCTCGCATTAAACGCTTAGGTGCGATTTTTCCATCCTCTTGCAAAAAGCCAAGGCCCAGAAAACTTGCGCTTTCATCAAACAAACGCATTTCACCACGAGGGATTTTTCCTGAAACCCAGACTGCTTGGCCCTGCATCAAGTAATGGGCGGCATCAGCGTTTAATGTCAGCGATGGCAGGTAAGCGATGGCAGAGTCAATGGGTAGCAGTAATGACTGCAACGCCTCAACCGGCGTCTCTTTTATTTTCTGCTCCAACTGCTCTATCGTGATGGCGTCGGCTAACTCATAGCCGGCTGTTTCAATTCTTCGCAGGCCAATCAAATGCGCACCAGAACCCAGTACGTTGCCAATATCTTCAGCGAGGGTGCGTATGTATGTTCCCTTGCTGCATTTCACAGTGATTGTTGCGACATCTTTTTCAAATTGCGTGATAGTGATATCAACAATCGTCACCAAACGTGACTGGCGTTCAATATCCACACCTTCTCGGGCGTATTCATACAAAGCTTTGCCTTGAAACTTCAACGCTGAATACATCGGTGGGACCTGGCTGATTTCGCCAAGAAAAGACTGGCAGACAGTCTCAAGCTGCTCGCGAGTAAACTTCACATCACTCGTCCTAATCACCTCACCTTCCGCGTCGCCCGTTGTTGTCGTAGCACCAAATTTTAAGGTTGCGATATAGGTTTTATCGGCATCAGTGACATATTGTGCAAACTTAGTCGCCTCACCCAAGCAAATAGGAAGCAAGCCTGTTGCGAGCGGATCTAATGTACCGGTATGGCCTGCTTTCGCGGCTTGAAAATGCCATTTAACTTTTTGCAGCGCTTGATTTGATGAAAAACCGAGAGGCTTGTCGAGCAACAACACGCCGTTGATATTGCGTTTAACTCTTTTGAATTGCGCCATTTGGCAGATTTAACTTCTGACGGGGATTATTCTTTAGGGCTATCTGCCAGCGCTTGATTGATGAGGCGTGTTAATTTCATACCATTATCAATCGAAGCATCGTAGACAAAATGTAGCTGCGGCACTGTGCGCAGCAACATTCGCTTAGAAAGCTGACTACGTAAGAAGCCTGCAGTCTTTTCTAAACCTTTTTGAAGCTCAGCTGCTGATTTCGCATCTTGTTCAGCCGTGCTGTAATAAATCTTTGCGTGCGCCATATCACCCGTCACTTCAACTTCAGTGACGGTCACCATGCCCACGCGAGGATCCTTAACTTCAAACTGAAGCAAATCCGCCAACTCACGGCGCATTTGCTCAGCCACACGGTCACTTCTTGCGAAATCTTTAGCCATTAGAGCGTTCTTGCAATTTCAACAACTTCGTAGACTTCTAACAAATCACCCACTTCGATGTCATTGTAGTTCTTCAATGACAAACCACATTCAAAATTAGATTTAACTTCTTTAACGTCATCTTTGAAGCGCTTGAGTGAGTCAAGCTCGCCTGTGTGGATGATCACATCCCCACGCAGCACGCGAATCTTAGAGTTACGTTTAATCACGCCATCTTGAACATAACAACCAGCCACCGCGCCCACTTTAGAAATACGGTAAACCTCACGTATTTCAACCAAGCCAATCGCACTTTCTTTCTTCTCTGGTGCGAGCATGCCACCAAGTGCAGCTTTAATTTCATCCACTGCTTCGTAGATGATGTTGTAGTAACGCACATCAACGCCTGAGCTCTCGATTAACTTACGCGCGCCAGCATCGGCACGCACGTTGAAGCCAATCAACACGGCTTTAGATGCTACGCTTAAGTTCACATCAGACTCAGTGACAGCGCCAACGCCAGTGTGAATAATGTTAACTTTCACTTCATCGGTAGATAGTTTTTGCAATGAAGTCGCTAGCGCTTCATATGAACCTTGAACGTCTGATTTGATGATCAAGGCCAAGCTCTTCACTTCGCCTTCGCCCATATTTTCAAAAATATTTTCAAGGTTAGCTGCTTGTTTTTTGGCTAACTTCACGTCGCGGAATTTACCTTGACGGAACATCGCAATTTCACGGGCTTTACGTTCGTCGTTCAAGACGATCACTTCTTCACCTGAGTTAGGTACATCTGAAAGACCTAAAATCTCAACAGGGATAGACGGACCCGCTTCTTTAATATCATTACCCGCTTCATCGAGCATCGCACGAACGCGACCAAAAGCGCTACCAGCAAGGATCATATCGCCGCGCTTCAATGTACCTGATTGCACCAAGATGGTTGATACCGGTCCACGGCCTTTGTCCAAGCGGCCCTCAATCACCAAACCTTTTGCAGGTGTGTTTTTCGGTGCTCTGAGTTCAAGCACTTCTGCTTGTAACAATACCGCTTCTAAAAGCGCATCAATGCCTTTACCTGTTTTTGCAGACACTTCTACAAACATGGTATCGCCACCCCAGTCTTCCGGCACGACTTCTTCAGCGACCAACTCTTGCTTAACGCGCTCTGAGTTTGCTTCGGGCTTATCAATCTTATTCACAGCGACCACTAATGGAACGCCTGCAGCTTTTGCATGGTGAACCGCTTCAATCGTTTGCGGCATCACGCCATCGTCCGCGGCCACCACCAAAATCACGATATCAGTTGCTTTCGCGCCACGTGCACGCATTGCCGTAAACGCTTCATGGCCTGGGGTGTCTAGGAAGGTCACCATGCCTCGCTCTGTTTCAACGTGATAGGCGCCGATATGTTGGGTAATGCCGCCAGCCTCAGCCGAAGCGACACGGCTCCGACGAATGTAATCAAGCAACGAAGTCTTACCATGGTCAACGTGACCCATCACTGTCACGACTGGAGGACGAGCCTCTAAGATTGCTTCAGCATGTTCAGAGTCATCCAAGAAGGTTTCTGGATCGTTTGCAGAAGCGGCTTTGGCAACGTGTCCCATTTCCTCAACGATAATAATCGCCGTTTCTTGATCCAAGACTTGGTTAATGGTCACCATCATGCCCATTTTCATGAGCGCTTTGATCACCTCACCTGCCTTAACGGCCATTTTGTGTGCTAAATCTGCAACAGTAATCGTTTCAGGCACTAAAACTTCATGCACAATAGGTTCTGTTGGGGCATTAAATGCGTGTTCTGCATCATCATCTTTATGCGATTTTGATTTGTTCTTTTGTCCACGCCAACCTTGGTTCATCCCTGTATCGCCACGTGTTTTGATGCCGCGCTTTTTATTCTCAGCGTCAGCCCACTCTTTATTCTTGTTGCCTTTTTTAGCGGCTTTGTCTTCTGTTTTGGCCCCTTCTTTTGGTGCTGGTTTATGCAAAGTACCTTCAGAAAGTTTTTTAGCAGCTGCTGCTGATTCATCGGCTTTTTTAGCTTCGTCATCAAGACGCTTTTGAGCAAGCTCCTGCTTTTTACGCAAGTCGTCCATTTGCATCGCCATCAGCGTTGCATGACGCTTGGCTTCGTTTGCGCGCTGCGCAATTTGTTCTGGTGAAAGTAAGCTTGGCTTAACCGATTTTGTGGCTGGCGTTGCTTCTTCAGCCACAACAGGCACTTCTTCGACAGATTCAGGCGCTGCAAGCACTTCCACTTCAGCCAACACTGGCACTTCTTCGATGACCTCAGGCGTTGGCAATTCCGGCGTTGCTTCAGCTTCATCGCTCCGAACCAGTACGCGTTTTTTACGAACTTCAACTTGAATAGTTCTCGCTTTGCCAGAACTATCGGTTTTTTTAATTTCCGTATTTTGCTTACGCATTAAAGTAATTTTATTTTTAGGTGCTTGTGCACCATGCTCTTTGCGCAAGTATTCCAGCAACAAGGTTTTGTCTTGTTCGGACAACTGGTCACTTGATGCAACTTTGCTGACGCCAGCACTTTTCAACTGCTCAAGCAGTAGCTCGGCTGGCAAGCCTAACTCACTCGCAAATTGTAATACGCTTGTCTGTCCCATCTGTTACTCCAGTCTATTCTTTACGCAACCACTTAAAATACTCATTACTTCGGCGATAAATTTTATACAACGCTTAATCTGATACTGATGCAAACCCGCTTAGGCGAACCAAGGTGCACGCGCTGTCATAATCAAGGTTTTTGCACGCTCAGCATCCATGTTGGTTAATTCAACCAGATCATCAACGGCAAGGTCAGCTAAATCATCCATGGTAGAAACGCCTTTAGATGCTAACAAATGTGCAGTTTCATCATCCATGCCATCCATTCCAAGCAAATCAGCAGATGCTTCATCAGCATTTTCATCTTTTGCAATCGCAACGGTTAACAATGCAGCGCGAGCACGTTTACGCAGCTCATTAATCGTATCTTCATCGAATGCTTCAATATCAGCCATTTCAGCCATTGGTACATAAGCAATTTCTTCTAGTGTGCCAAAACCTTCTTGCACTAGAATATCTGCGACTTCTTCATCCACATCCAATTTTTCAATAAATAATTGACGTGTCTTTGTATATTCTTCTTCGTTCTTTTTAGCAGCTTCATCAATCGTCAGGATGTTCAATGTCCATCCAGTTAACTCTGATGCCAAACGCACGTTTTGACCCATACGTCCAATCGCTTGTGCTAGTTGCTCTTCGTCTACAACAACATCCATACTGTGTGCATCTTCATCCACAACAATACTTGAAACTTCCGCTGGCGCCATTGCATTAATGACAAACTGCGCAGGCTCCATTGACCATAACACGATATCAACACGCTCACCTGCAAGCTCACCTGTTACTGCTTGTACACGTGAACCGCGCATACCAACGCATGTTCCAACTGGATCTAAACGTTGATCATTTGCTTTAACCGCAATTTTTGAACGTAATCCTGGGTCGCGCGCTGCAGCCCTAATCTCGAGTAAGCCATCTTCAATTTCTGGCACTTCAAGTTCGAATAAACGAATAATAAACTCAGGTGCAATTCGCGAGAGAATAAGCTGCGGACCACGTCCTGTGCGTTCCACGCGAAGTAAAAATGCTCGTACACGATCGCCTACACGCAGGTTCTCTTTTGGGATCATTTGATCACGCGGCAAAAGCGACTCAATACGACCGACTTCGATAATTGCATTACCTTTTTCCATGCGTTTGATGACGCCTGTCACCAAGAACTCTTTACGCGCTAAGAAATCATCAAGAATTTGCTCACGCTCAGCCTCACGGACTTTTTGCAAAATCACTTGCTTAGCTGCTTGCGCACCTATCCGGCCAAACTCAACTGACTCTAGAGGATCTTCAAATGTGTTTTCTTCAGAAACTTCTTTGCCTTCAGCACGCTCATCATCGGCATACATCTGAGCACCAGGATTTTCTAGCGCCTCGTCATCAGTGAGCAATGTCCAACGTCTAAATGAGTCATATTCACCTGTTTCACGGTCAATCTGTACGCGCACATCTGCGTCATCAGCAAAGCGTTTTTTGGTGGCAGATGCTAACGCATATTCAAGGGCGCTAAACACAACCTCTTTATCTACGTTCTTTTCGTGTGCAAGTGCATCTACAAGTAATAAAATTTCGCGACTCATTTTAATCTCCGCTTAAAAATTCGGTATAACAACAATACAAACTATTAAAATTCAGGTGCTAAACGTGCTTTATCAATGTTATTAAGATCAATTTTGAATACAAGACCTTCAACATCAATCAACAAATCCCCATCTTCAACACCCTTTAAGACCCCAAGAAAATTCTTTCTTCCTTCGATTGGCATTCTCACTTTGACAGTCGCCTTAGACTCTAGAAACCTAATAAAATCAGCCTCTTTCTTAAGTGCGCGGTCTAAACCAGGCGAGGAAACTTCCAATCTGTCGTAATCAATATCATTTTCAACAGCTAATACATTACCCAATTGATTGCTGACTAGTACGCAGTCATCAATCGTGATGCCCTCAGGCTTATCAATAAATAGACGCAACAACTTACCGCGGTTGGATACTTCCAAATCCGCTAGCTCGTAACCTAACTGGGTTACAGTCTTTTCAATTAATCCGTATAAATCTGCCAATTAGTTCTACCTTGTTCCAAATAATCACTTAACCATCAGAAACAAAAAATGGGCTCATAGCCCATTCTTCTTTAAATCAACCATTTAGCGCAATGGCCTGCGTTTGTAACAAACAAAAAAGCCCACAATAGTGGGCTTTTAAGTAGTGCTGTTATGAACATAACAACACTTCGAATAAAGAGTCTGGCGGTGACCTACTTTCGCATGCACGAAGCATACTATCATTGGCGCAGAATCGTTTCACGGCCCTGTTCGAGATGGGAAGGGGTGGTTCCAATTCGCTATGGCCGCCAGACATAACCGTGATCGTCTGACTGAGCAGA
>CAMCXI010000006.1 GCA_945883335.1 Candidatus Methylopumilus universalis
GACACTGCGCTAAGGACTGCGCATGGGAATACACTTTAGTGACACTGGCCTTATCTGCAGATTTGCTAAGCAAGTTATGATGAACTGGCAACTCAATTTCACCGCAAATATGTAAACGCGTTGCGGTTAGCAAGTCCAATGTGCGTCCAACTGCACCTTCAGTGGAGTTTTCCACGGGCACGACACCATAATCCGCTTGACCGGATTCCACCATTTGGAATACTTCATCAATTGAAGCACACTGCATCGGCGATGAAAGCCCGCCAAACTGCTTATTTGCAGCCTCCTCACTAAAGGTTCCTATTGGGCCAAGGAACGCTACTGTGAGTGCTTTTTCTAACGCCCGACAATTTGACATCACGCTACGAAAAATAGCCGTCACAGCTTCTGCTGGTAGTGGTCCAGCATTCAAATCAACCAAGCGACGTAACACTTGCGCTTCTCGTTCAGGGCGATAGATTGGACCGCCGCCTTTAAGCTCACCAATCTCCCGTGCATGTGCCGCACGCGCATTCACCAACTTGAGCAACTGCTCGTCGATGGCATCAATTTGGTCTCTATGTTGTTTTAAAATATCTGACATATGTTTTCCTGAATCAGCAGGATTAAGCGTGGGTCTTTGCAAAGGATTGCATAAACTCAATGAGGGTTTTAACACCTTCGATTGGCATTGCGTTATAAATAGAAGCGCGCATACCGCCTACCAATTTATGACCTTTTAATTGCAACAAGCCGTTTTGTTGCGCTTGTTTTAAGAAATCTTCATCTAAAGCCGATTCTTTTAAGGTAAAAGGAATATTCATCCGCGAGCGATTCTCAACCGCGATTGGCGAATGATAGAAATCAGAAGCATCTAAATAATCATATAAAAGTGATGATTTTTCGATATTGATTTTTTCCATCGCTGACAAGCCTCCTTTGAGTTTTAGCCATTTAAACACATGGCCTGCCATGTAAATACCATAAGTCGCTGGGGTGTTATACATGGATTCATTATCGGCATGAATTTTGTAATCAAACATCGTTGGTGTGCCGGCAATGGTTTCGCCAATTAAATCCTCACGGACGATCACAATTGTCAAACCCGCAGGGCCGATATTCTTTTGAGCACCTGCATAAATCACGCCATATTGGCTTACATCCATCGGACGAGAAAGAATATGGGAGGACATATCACAGACCACAGGAACATCACCGGTTGTTGGTACATCAAAAATCTCAACGCCACCGATGGTTTCATTGGATGTAAAGTGGAAATAAGCCGCGTCTTTATTAAGCTTTAAGACATCTTGGCTTGGCGCATAAGTGTAATTTTTATCTTTACTCGAGCCCGCGATATTCACTTGGCAATAACGTGCTGCTTCATCAATGGCTTTTTTAGACCAAATACCACTATCCAAATAATCAGCAGTCTTTTTGCTACGAAGTAAATTCATCGGCACCATAGAGAATTGACTATGCGCGCCGCCTTGCAAAAACAATACTTTGTAGTTGCTTGGGATCGCCATCAACTCACGCAAATCAGCTTCGGCTTCAGCGGCAATACGCATGAACTCTTTACCGCGATGACTCATTTCCATCACCGACATACCAGAGCCATGCCAATCCATCATTTCATCTCTCGCCTGCGCGAGAACTTCTTTTGGCAGAACCGCTGGACCAGCTGAAAAATTAAAAATTTGCGTCATAGATGGCTTTCAATACTTAAGCTTCTGCTTCCGCCTCTTCGTCGTCATCAGTCTCAACAACTTTTTCAAGACCTGACAGTTTTTCACCATCACCAAGATTAATGAGTGTAACGCCTTGCGTTGCACGGCCTAATTCACGAATCTCTTTCACGCGCGTACGAATCAACACGCCGCCAGTAGTAATCAACATGATTTCATCATCATCATTAACCAAGCGCGCAGCAACCACCAAACCGTTACGCTCGCTAATGGCAATCGCTTTAACGCCTTGTGTACCGCGACCTGAGTGACGGAAGTCAGCCAAGACAGTGCGCTTACCAAAGCCGTTCTCTGTGGCGACCAATACAGTTTGCTGATCATTTTCTGCGACCAGCAGAGACAACACTTGCTGATCTTTAGTAATCTTCATACCACGCACACCACGGGTGTTACGGCCCATCGCACGCACATCTTCTTCATCAAACCATACGGCTTTACCACCGTTTGAAACCAAGACAATATCTTGCGTGCCGTTAGTAATTTCAGCACCAATCAAATAGTCGCCATCATCAAGATTAATTGCAATAATCCCTGATTTACGTGGATTAGAGAATTCATTCAAAGCTGTTTTCTTAACCGTACCCATTGCCGTTGCCATGAATACGAAGCGATTTTCGTCAAATTCTTTTACTGGCAAGATGGCATTAATTTTCTCGCCTTCGCTCAATGGGAACAAGTTAACAATAGGCTTGCCTCGGCTTGTACGGCTACCTTGTGGTACTTCATAAACTTTGAGCCAATAAACTTGACCAAGGCTAGAGAAGCATAAGATGTAGTCATGGGTATTGGCCACGAACATCTTATCAATAAAGTCATCTTCTTTCGTTGCAGCCGCTTGTTTACCACGGCCACCACGACGTTGTGAGCGATATTCTTCAAGCGGTTGTGATTTGATATAACCCGTGTGCGACAAAGTCACCACGACATCTTGTGGCGTAATTAAATCTTCAAGTGATAAGTCTTGTGCGTTATGCACAATTTCACTTCTGCGCTTATCCCCAAACTGTTGGCGAATCGCCGCAAGTTCGTCCACAATCATTTGGGTAACACGGCTTGGCGTTGCCAAAATATCGAGCAAGTCAGAAATGATATCCATCACTTCTTTGTACTCATTCACAATCTTATCTTGCTCAAGTCCCGTCAAACGTTGCAAGCGCATTTGAAGAATTTCTTGCGCCTGAACATCTGAAAGCTTGTAACCGTTCGGTGATAAACCAAAATCAACCGAGAGGCCATCTGGACGAGAAGCTTCCATTGAAGCGCGCTTAAGCATTTCTTCAACCACTGGCGATTTCCAAGCTTTCGCCATCAAACCTTTTTTCGCTTCTGGTGGGGTTGGTGCAGCTTTGATGATCGCAATCATCTCATCCACATTGGCTAACGCCACAGCCAAGCCTTCTAGAACATGACCACGCTCACGCGCCTTACGAAGTTCAAATACGGTACGACGGCTAATGACTTCACGTCGATGACGCAAGAACGCTTCAAGCATCTGCTTAAGATTAAGTAATCGTGGTTGACCATCAAGCAAGGCCACCATGTTCATACCGAAGGTATCTTGAAGCTGGGTTTGTTTGTACAGGTTATTCAGGATCACTTCTGGCACTTCACCGCGTTTCAATTCAATCACAACACGCATGCCAGACTTATCAGATTCGTCGCGCAAATCTGAAATGCCTTCAATTTTTTTCTCGTTAACTAATTCAGCAATTTTTTCAACGAAGGTTTTCTTGTTTACTTGATATGGAAGTTCGTCAACAATCAAGGCTTGACGACCACCGCGCTCCAAATCCTCAACGTGAGTACGCCCACGCATTACTACACGGCCACGGCCTGTCCGGTAGCCTTCTTTAACACCAATAGTGCCGTAAATAATACCCGCGGTTGGGAAATCTGGCGCAGGCACAATCTCAATTAAATCATCAATGGTGAGTTCTGGGTCTTTTAGCAAGGCCAAGCAAGCATCCACTACTTCATTTAAATTATGTGGCGGAATATTCGTCGCCATGCCCACCGCAATACCAGAGCTACCGTTAATCAGTAAGTTAGGAATACGCGCTGGCATAATCAATGGCTCGTGCTCTGAACCATCATAGTTAGGTCCAAAATCAACTGTTTCTTTATCCAAGTCCGCTAAAAGCTCGTGGGCAATACGAGCCATACGAATTTCCGTATAACGCATCGCTGCCGCATTATCGCCATCCACAGAACCGAAGTTACCTTGACCATCGACCAACATGTACCGCAATGAAAAGTCCTGCGCCATACGAACAATCGTGTCATAAACGGCCGTGTCACCGTGCGGGTGATATTTACCGATGACATCGCCAACAATACGGGCAGATTTCTTGTAAGGGCGATTCCAATCGTTGCTCAGTTCGTGCATGGCATAAAGCACTCGTCTATGCACCGGCTTAAGTCCATCACGCACATCAGGAAGCGCACGACCAACAATGACGCTCATGGCGTATTCAAGATACGAACGACGCATCTCATCTTCGAGGCTAATAGGGAGGGTTTCTTTTGCGAATTGATCCATATTGTTCTATTGGCTTTAAGCGTGGATTAAAAGCCAAATTTTACCATGATTAAGGGGGATAAATCACATGCAAAACGATAAAGAAAAACAGCGATTAAATACCAGCAGTTAGGCTTAATGCCTCAGCATAAAAGCAATTCATTGGCAAGAATTGTCGCCACAGTTAAATCTGCACTTGTACCAGGATTAATGCCGCGCCTTTTAAGGTCAGCATCCCAAGCCAATAAGGCGGCCTGGTAAAGTTTAGGATTTTCTTGTGAAGTAAAATTTATGAAGTGACTTTTGGCTTCTAACTGAATAGCTTGTGCGACTTCTTTTCTGTATTTTCTAGCAATATGACTATCTTCAAAGGCTTCTAAAAAAACTAAATAAGTTGCGCTTATCGCCCAAGCAGAACGTTCCCATTTTGCAAGATAATGTTGATAAGTCGTTACACCAAGATTAAAAATATCTTGATAGCCATTGGCATACTGTTGTGCGATTAAATCTCTATCACTAGCCGCCTGCATCGCCTCAAGTAATGTTATTTGGGGCGTTTGGCTAACATCATGCTCTTGCACTGCTCCCAACCCCGCTGGCGTAGCAATTGAAATGGCTTCATAAGCTTTAACTGCGTCATCAACAATTAAATTATTTAATACATTTTGCAGGGTATTTTGACTAAAACCATCTTTGGAATAGGCGCCTTGAATCATCGGCGCAGCCAGTAAAATAATGCCTAAATTAGTATTGCAGCCCACTGCACCCCAAGTGGCTTTTACTGCGCTTAAAATACGGTCTCCAACGCTTAAATTGGGTAATGCAATAACATGCGACGAAGCGTCCGCGCTTTTAATAAAATCCTGCACCACCATGCCGTGTCCATCAGCAAACATATGAACATTGCCAGGCTTAACAGCGCTCAATTCTGCCATACAAGCATCGCGATAGAGTGAGGCAATATCGATCAATTAACCAGCCCCAAACAATCATCCACCAAAGCTTGAGCAATATCGACATCAACGGCACCTTGCAGTCCCTTCCACGCAGGGATGCTATTTACCTCGAGCACATACAATTTACCCTGGCGGTCACGAATAATATCCACGCCACAATAATCAATGTCTACCGCTTTTGCGGCAGATTCAGCTAACAAGCCCAGCTCACCACCATGCCCAATCGCTTCACAGTGCCCACCAAGCGCCACATTATTCACCCAACTCGTACCATGTCGTAACACCGCTGCGACCGCTTTTCCTCGTATCACAAAAACACGATGATCATGCCAAGCTCCCTCGCCGCTATCCACATAACGTTGAAGATAATACAAACCATCAACATGCGCTTCCATGGGCACAGGAAAGGTATCACCATGCTTAATCAAACGAACACCATTGCCTTGCGAACCAAATAGCGGCTTGATGACAAGCGGCTTATCTATTGAGATTTCTCGTTCCATAATTTCATGGGCTTTGAGGCGAGATTCGCATACCCAAGTATCAGGTGTGGAAATGCCGTGGTGATGCAAAAGAAAGCTAGTCATTGCCTTATCGACAGTGCGTTCGACTGCGCGACCAGTATTATAGACTTTGACGCCCAGCATCTCTAAGGCATGCAAGATATCCAAACGGGTAATGACTTGTTGCAAAGCGCCCCCTGGAACACCGCGCACAAAAGCAAACTTAGGCAAAACATCAAAGCCAGGAATGACAACACCGCGTGAATGAGCTGTGAAATCTAAAAAACAATCTTTGAGTGAGATAAATTCAGCTTGATAGCCGCGCAAAGCAAACGCTTCTTTTAAGCGATTGCCATGCCAGCCTGAGTCGTCTGTAAAGACGGGGATTTTTTTCATTAAAAAACTTTAAGCTTGATAACCAAATGATTGGTCAATCAAAGCCGCATCCAACTTGCCACCAGTGAAAGTGTTGCCAGACTCCAGCGCCGTAACCGTCACAGCGGCTGGGCTAAATAGCATTGGGTCAATCTTGTAAAAGTCCATATTCACAGCTTTGAATATTTCGGCAAATGGTCGACCATAATCGCGCGATGAACTACTTGGTAAGTCTTTCGCTAGTTTAGCCGCAGCGTCATCAGAACCTTTTACAAATAAATGCGCATGCCCCCCAAATAAAATCGCATCATTAGTACGACCCATGCCAATCAAGAAGTCAGGCGCTGGCGGTGGCAGAGGCGCGCTCGCCATGCCATCCACGACATGGTCTAGTGGAAAATGTAGCGCATGGATTTTATGCATCGCGACTTCTAGCACACGCGATACGATTTGCACTGTCCCAGCCAAACTGCGTGTTGGCGTTAAAATAAAGGTTAAGTTTTCAATGGCCACCCCTGTATCCCGAGATACTTTTTCAACCACTTCTACTGGGGGTGGCTCATCACTCTCAAGCACCAAGCAAGACGCATTTGATCGATCTTTGTAGCCCAGCTCTTTAAATAAGTCTTCACGGCCAGCAATCGCTCGTGCTGGACCGGAACCTAAAGAAAAGAATTTCTCATGCGCCAAACTCCAGCCTGCATATTGACTACCTAAACATGACAAAATCGGGTTGTTTGAATGCACAGAAAGCATCCAAGGCCAATGTTCGAATGTCGTTGAAGTTTGGATATTCACATGACCTAAACCGCCCATGCAGATTTCTGCAATTAATCTACCCACTTCCAAGCCGCCGGCATGCTCAATTCCAGCATCGACAGTGGTTGCACCATTGTCAGACTTAGAAACGCCAACGCGAAGCGCTTTAGCATTAGCAATTAAATGCGCAACCGCTGGATTGGCTAGTGCATTCACACTTGGCCAATGAGATGTATCAAGCGCAGCAAATTGGGTAGACTCAGACATAAAAAGCTCCTACAAATTTTCAATAAATTACTTAAATAATAAAGCGGAAAGCTGTTCAACTCTTTTAACAACCAAAGCCTTTGCTTCATCTGATGTATTAGCATCGGCCAACACGGTGCAAATAGGCTGGTGCTTTATTATCGCCGTATGTGGCATGGGAATATCCGCTACCCATTCTGGCCAAACGACACTTTCAGAAATTAATAAGTCTTGCTCGGCATATAAAACATTACGGGCTTTTGAGCGCGCTGGGATCAAAGGAAAACGACTTAAGTCCCCATCCACCGCCTGCACATGTAAGGCAAATAAATTACTTTCTTCTGATTGATACAAATCCAGCGTGGAGCTAAGTCTTGGGTTGATTTCAAGCACCCAAAACGCTTCATCACGCCAAATCACGTCCAAACTATTTAAGCCTCGCAAACCAAATGACGCCGTGATTTTTTGCGCGGCCTCTTCTAATAATTTTTTAATCCCCAAAGGTAAGTCAGCGTGGCCAACAATACCACCATAGCGATATGACTTACTTTCAATCGGGGAAACCCACTGTTGATTAAATCCAATCACTTTAAGATCACGTTCATTTGCAGCAAAGAGCATCGATATTGGCGTGCCTTCCATGACGCGCTGATAATATTTCCCCTCGGGCAAAACTTCACATTGGGATGCATCGAGAACGTGCGAGCCTCCAGACCCCCCCTCCTCTTTACATAACCAGCACTCAGCGCTAACAAGAGGACTAAAACTTACTTCGGGATGCGGGATCGCTAAATGATCCAGCACGCCAAAAAAATGTTTCGCATTCTTTAACTCTCTCACCACCTCTGGCCGATTGCCTAACAATGGCATTCGCTTTTCTACCAAAGCGATCAAGTCTGGCTGCGCTTCAAATCCGCTGCCATAGGCAAATCCAGCAATTTCTGTGGTATCAATTTGATCTAATGCCAACTTAAACTGCCGCGCGTCAAAGCCCCTATCGCCATACTCAATTTGTTCAACACGCTCGGCCGCAGCTTGCGTATCCCTATCAGCAAATACATCAAAAGCGATTACCTGATAACCAGCGCTGACCGCCGCGTACACAAAAGGCCTTGAAGAAATCGCCGCAATTAATACGCGTCTAATCAAATGAGTACTCTAAGCTAACAAACTTTTACGTGCCATCTCAAAGGCAGATAAAAAGTCTAAATAGAGTTTATTTTCTGATTCCAACATTGATTTTAGCAAGGCATGTTGTGTTTTGTATTTCAAATTTCCGATGGCTAAAGCACCAATGCCAAGAGCATTAGTACCAGAAATTGCAGTTCCATCCGCAAACACATCCACGCCTTCAGCCCCGGTTGGTGGCACAGCATTTACATCAGCCACAATCTTCAAACCTTTCGCTTGACCCATGTGAACCAAGCTCATCACTTGCACGCCGGCGGCAGCGGCACAAAGCGCAATCTCGGTGTTTTTTAACACTTCAACCTTCACAGCTTCACTTGTACCATCCACAGCAACAATATTCACGCCATAACGTGCATTGTATGAATCGGCTTTCGCTTGCACATCCGCAATACTGCGATGCGCAACTAGGTTTACCGTTGCGCCATACTTAGCAGCAATCACAGCCGCACAGCCACCCACAGGACCTGTCGCACCAAACACACTCACTCGGCGACCAGTCAAATCGCCCCCATAATTTTTGTTGAGATGATGTTCGACTTTTGCCATCATCGCTGCGGCAGTTGTAAAAGCCCCTGACGGATCAGCAAATACAGATACCTCAAATGGGGGCACCATGGCTTTTCTGGCGGCATCTAACATATCCATGGCCACATCAATATCACGACCCCCGATAAATATGCTTTCACGCTTAACTCCACTAGGACTCCTAGAAAATATAGCATCTTGAACTAGGCCAACCACTTCATTTTTTTCAACATGCGTATAAGGCATTATCTTATCGAAGCCTGCATCAAACCCCATATTGACATCAAATGGACTGGCATTTTTTGCTGCAGTAATTAAATGCAAAATGGATACTTTTTCCATATCGACTCTTTCAGCTTTCTTTAATGTGATTAACTTAGTCTTATCTGACTAGGCTGATTGTTCGCTTTTGTCAGCAAAAGCTCTAAATCTTCTTCATGCCCGAGTGTATCAATAATAAGCTTCAGTTGTTTTTCGGCCTCGCACTGATTTGCAAATACAGCAAAGCCAGTTGGTCCCCATGAACTTTGCCCGAAACAGCCCACGCCATTGGCTTCAAGTTGTTTTAAAACCTTAGCTACTAGCGGACTGGTGTATCGACTTCCCCCTTGCGCGGGCGCAAAGTAATCTCCTGTCACCGCTTGCAAAACTTGAATCGCTTGACCAAATGCCGGCAAATCACGCTCAGCAACTGCAGGCAACGCCTGCATTAGGACATGGCGGCATAATAATGCCGCTGATGCGTCTGGGAATGGCGGCAGATTTTGAAAGGCTGATAATTCTTCAGCACCATGCACCCCCAAATGGCCTTTATCGAAAATCAACAGGATAGGCCAATCTTCAGGAAAATCAGCATGCGCAATGACTGGTGGAATAGGTGATGTTTTTGCACGACCGCCATCGACAATCAATCCCCCGAGCGCGAAAGTTCCTAAGCCGATGCCAGAGCGCAAACCACGTTGAGTGATGACGGCAATTTTATTCGCTGTTAAATCACGCTGATGAAGCGCATTCAAGCCCATTCCTATTGCGAGGGATAGTTGCGTCCCTGAACCCAAGCCGGAATGTTCTGGAATGACATGTTGCAAGCGAATGTGCATACCTCCAGTAATTTTCAACAATGAGGCAATGCGCTTAGCAATCTCAATAGCACGCTCCGCAGCCTGACCTTCAGCAGTAAATTCAGTGGCGCGCGAAATAATCAACGACAAGGCTGGTTGATTAAGGCTCACGCCGATGCTGCCGAATTTACGACCCAAGGTACCGTTAAGATCAAAAAATCCCATATGCAGACGAGCGCTTGTTCTCACAGCAACGCTTGGTTGAGCAGCTACCCTATCAAGGTCTAATTTGGTCATTAAAAGAGATGCCCAAGTACTTTTATAAAGTAACTATTGTAGCGCAGACACTTAATTATTCCTCTAGGTTTCTCCTTGGTTGGAATTGATTTTCAAGAGTGTTTTTGTTAAGAAAAAACCAAACATTCATCTCGTTTATTCAACATCACATCGCATTAAAGAATTAAAATAAGATGATTAATTTGTTATCGAATTTTATCTATGATTTATTTCAAAGATTTATTTCAAAAAAAATAGGGTGTTAGATGGAAAAAATCTGTGCCTCGACCTATGAAAACGTTACCTGCCCTGCCTGTGGATTACTTTGCGACGACCTTCGTATTGATCGCGAAAGCGCGGGACAACTCAAAGTCACTGATAAAGGTTGTACAAAAAGCGTGACATTTTTTGAACGTGCTTATCAAACATCAAGCCCAAGAATTGCTGGAAAAACGGTTACGTTGAGTGAAGCTGTGAGTAAAGCCGCTGACATTTTACGTGATACGAATCAGCCATTATTTGCTGGCCTGGGCACCGAAGTTCAAGGCATGCGCAGTGTATTAAGCCTTGCTGACAAAGTCGGCGCAACACTAGACCACATGAACGCTTACACCAGCTTCCGCAATACTTTGGTTGTACAAAACTCAGGTTGGCAAGTTACTACGCTAACAGAAGTTCGTAACCGCGTAGACTTACTTTTGGTCATTGGTACCGATATTGTGAGCCATAATCCTCGCTTCTTCGAACGTAATGTTTGGAACAAAGAAAGCATGTTTGATCAAGCCACAAGCGCTCGCGAAGTCATTTATTTAGGCGGTCAAAATATAGACACCTCTGCCGGCATTTCACCTAAAGGCGTTAAGCCAACAGTGCTTCCTTGCAACTTAGATCGTTTGCCAGAAGTTGTTGCCGCTTTGCGCGCGATTATTTCAGGCAAAACTTTGATTGCAACTGAAGTAGCTTGCATTAAAGTCAGCGACTTACAAAGCCTATCGGAACGCCTCAAGGCCGCAAAATATAGCGTAGTGACCTGGGTCAGTAGTGATTTAAACATGGCTCATTCAGAACTCACCATTCAAAACATCACCGAGCTGGTCATTAAACTAAATGCTACAACACGCTCCTCCGGCTTACCGCTTGGTGGGTCAGAGGGCGATTACAGTGTGAATCAAACCAGCACTTGGACGAGCGGATACCCTGTTCGCAGTCGTTTTACGCGTAAGCATCCTGAATACGACCCTCACCATTTTAGCGCGGAAAAAATACTCGAAAATGAGGAGGCAGATGCTTTACTGTGGATAAGCGAATTTAATCCAGAAAAAACAGCACCCCATGTGAGCATTCCAAAAATTGTCATTGGGCATGCCAATATGCAAGCAAATGATGCCGATGTGTTCATCCCTGTCAGCACTGCTGGCATCGATCATACCGGCACGATGTTCCGCGTAGATAGCTCTGTGAGTTTACCACTAGGTCAATTACGTAACAGCTCTTTGCCAAGACTCGCTGAAGTGATGAGTGCGATTGAAGCAGCGCTATAAATAATATTAAGAGAATAAAACCATGTTGATTAAATTGAGTGGCGGTAGAGTTTACGACCCCGCCCATCAAATTGATGGAAAAGTAATGGATATTTACATCCGAGATGGCCGCATTGTAAGCCGTCCCCGCGATGATGAAACCATAGACCAAACCTACAATTTAAGCGGCAAAGTGGTAATGTCAGGCGCGATTGATATGCACACCCACATTGGCGGCGGAAAAGTCAACATTGCGCGCATGATGTTACCTGAAGACCATCGGGCAGACCCAAGCCAACATAGTGACTTGTGTCGGTCTGGTTGCGGACATGCAGCGCCTTCAACATTCACCACAGGCTATCGTTACGCCGAGATGGGCTACACCGCTGCATTTGAGCCAGCAATTTCTCCTGCAAATGCCCGTCAATCTCACTTGGAAATGGGCGACACCCCTATCATCGACAAAGGCGGTTACGCCATGATAGGTAGCGATGATTATTTCTTGCGTATGTTAACTGCTAAGAAAGATCAAAACGCGATAAACGATTACGTGGCTTGGATTATGCATGCCTCACAAGCCATTGGTATTAAAGTGGTGAACCCTGGTGGCATAAGCGCATTTAAATTTAACCAGCGCGCTTTAGATTTAGACGAGCAAAATTCTCATTATCAAGTGTCACCGAGAGATGTTTTAAAGGCTTTATCGCGTGCCGTGCATGAGCTTGGCGTGCCGCATCCACTTCACGTGCATGCCAATAACTTAGGCGTTCCTGGCAATGTGGACACCACACTTAAAACCATGGGTGCTTCTGAAGGCTACCCGCTTCATTTAACGCACATTCAGTTCCACAGTTATGGCACAGAAGGCGACCGTAAATTTTCATCGGGCGCCGCGCAAATTGCTGAAGCACTTAATAAACACAAAAATATTTCTGCCGACGTTGGCCAAATTCTATTCAACCAAACCGTGACAGCCTCTGGTGACAATATGCGCCAGTTTGCTAATTCAGGTTTAGCCAGCCCACATAAGTCCGTCATTATGGATATTGAATGTGATTCTGGTTGTGGGGTTGTGCCATTTAAATACAAAGACAAAAACTTTGTGAATGCATTGCAATGGTCGATTGGACTTGAAATTTTCCTATTGTGTGACGACCCTTGGCGCACATTCTTAACAACAGATCACCCAAATGGCGCGCCGTTTACTAGCTATCCGCATCTGATTAGATTATTGATGGATAAAAGCTTTCGTAACGACATGTTCTCCAAGCTGAATCTTGATGCGCAAGCCATGAGCACTTTAACCAGTATTGATCGGGAATATAGCCTTTACGAAATCGCTATTATGACCCGTGCCGGAGCAGCAAGATTAGTAGGTCTGCATGATCGTGGCCACCTTGGTGTTGGTGCTGGTGCGGACATTACGATTTATACAGATAATCCAGATCGAGAAAAAATGTTCTCTAAACCAGATTACGTATTTAAAGACGGGGAACTTGTTGTCAAAGATGGTCAAGTCGTCAAGGTCACTTGGGGGCATACGCACACGGTTAAGCCCGAGTTTGATCGTGGCATTGAAAAAGATCTTAAACAATACTTTGATCAATATCACACCATGAATATGGAAAACTTTAAAGTAAGCAGTGATGAAATTGCAGAGGGTGGACGTGGCGGCGTTGTCGTTCAAGCCTGTGAAGGTCGAAGGGATAAATCATTATGATGATTAACGGCGTACAAATTGACGATACTTTTGCTGAAGCTTTTAATATGCGCGGCACACGTTTAATTATCACCGCACAAAATCACAAATGGGCTTACAACGGTGCAAATGCGATGACGGGCTTCGCCACATCCGTGATTGGTTGTGGCGTTGAAGCCGGTATTGAGCGCGAACTGAGCCCACAAGAAACACCTGATGGTCGACCAGGGGTCGCCGTGTTGATGTTTGCAATGGGTAGCGCAGTGTTGATGAAGCAACTCGAAAATCGGATGGGACAAACCATCCTCACCTGTCCAACTGCTGCCGCATTCTCAGGCATTGAGGGCAACGATCGCATCAATCTTGGTAAAAACTTACGCTTCTTTGGGGACGGCTTCCAAATCTCTAAACAGTTTGGTGGCAAACGTTATTGGCGCGTCCCCGTTATGGACGGTGAGTTTATTACAGAAGAAACGACCGGCATGGTGCGCGCTGTTGGTGGAGGCAATTTCTTAGTGTTGGCGACCTCCCAGCCCCAAGCACTAGACGCTTGCGAGGCAGCAATTGAAGCCATGACAAAAATTCCGAATGTCATCATGCCCTTCCCTGGCGGTGTAGTGCGCTCAGGTTCCAAAGTGGGCTCAAAGTACAAAACCATGTTCGCCTCAACGAATGATGCCTTCTGCCCAACGTTAAAGGGAGTCACAGACACACAACTTTCTGAGGATATTGAATCCGTCATGGAAATTGTCATTGACGGTTTAACAGAGGCTGACATTAGGAAAGCCACTTACGTTGGTATTAAGGCAGCATGCAAGTTGGGGGCTGAAAATGGAATTAAACGTATTTCCGCGGGCAACTATGGCGGCAAATTAGGCCAATTCCAATTTCACTTGCGCGACATCATGAACGACAAAACTTTAAATGGGGAAATGGCATGAGCGCTTTAACCTTCACCCTCAAAAAAGACTTAGCACAAAAGCTTGATGTATCGCCACTCACGCCAGATTTGCTTGCTGGTAAAAGCCTTGCTGAGATTAGCGCCACTTTGCTTTGGTATGGCAAAAAACAAATTCGTGTCGACGAAGCTTTTGAGATTACTGGTAAAGATACTAACGAAATTGTCTTTGACCAAAGCACATCCAAAATTGATTACATCGGCAGCGGCTTAAAAACAGGTCGTATAACCGTCAACGGTGATGCCGGGGCATTTTTGGCATTCCAAATGCAGCAAGGCATCATTACTGTGCACGGCAACGTTAATGACTTTGCGGCGACTGAAATGGCAGGCGGTCTATTACTAATCAATCACAATGTGGGTGACTACCTTGGCGGCGCACTAGTAGGAAACAAAAAAGGCATGAAAGGCGGCACCATCATCGTCAAAGGCAATGCGGGAGAACGCACTGGCGATCAAATGCGACGTGGCATCATCCTCATTGAAGGCAACGTTGGTAACTATTGTGCTAGTCGCATGCTCGCTGGCACTATTGGGGTATTGGGCAACGTTGGTGAGTATGTCGGTTATGGCATGCGTCGCGGAACAATACTCCTCACCCAAACGCCAAAACTTCATGCGACGATTCAAGACTGCGGAATTCATACCATGCCATTCTTAAGCTTAATGTTTAAATCATTTAGCGACTTTCCTAGCAAGTTTGCACACAACAATCAAAACCGTGTGCATCGCTTTGCAGGAGATATTGGCAATGATGGCAAGGGTGAAATTTTGGTTTTGAAATAATAGCGCCGAAATAAGAATCAAGAAAAAAAGGCGCTTAATGCGCCTTTTGTAACATCTTAGTTTTATCCAAACCTTTTCAGAACAGCTTCAACGCTCACTTCTGGAAGGCTCACTAAAACCGTTACCCCATCGCCAAAAGCTTTGTCTACAAGAACCCCATCTATCTTGGCAAGCTCGCGGGTAAAGTAATCCAGCTCCTTGTAATCTAGCTTTAACTGCAATTGCTTCATTTCTACGTAGGGTACGATCGTTGCATCCTCAATCGCCAATCGACCTGTGCCACCATAAGCTCTTGCCAAACCACCCGTGCCAAGGTTAATGCCGCCGTAATAACGAATCACGCCAACACAGACATTGATTAAATCACGCCCTTCCAGAAACTGGAGGATAGGCTTGCCTGCAGTTCCTGAGGGCTCGCCCGCATCGCTAAAACGCTGGACAATGCCCTGCTCTGTTTTTAAACGAAAAGCATAAGCCAAGTGATGTGCGCTTTGATGCTCACTCGCCAATTTCCGCAAACAAGCGCCAACCGCACGTTCATCCGCGCAATAGTCAGCCATCGCAACAAATCGAGATTTATTTACGGTGTACTCGGCAAAGCCAGCTTTAGTGATTTTTAACAAAGGACAACCTGAGAAATAGAACTAGATATCGCCTTTTCTGGCTTTATCGATGATTTGAATTAAGGTGCTTTCTAATTCTTGCGCCGCTTTTTGTGCACGCGGCGTTGGGTTTTTAATGCTCTTTAAATCGTAAGTGGGTCTATCAATCGCCAAGTAAAGCTGACCTTTTTGCTCATAAATCCCAATACGACATGGCGCAAACACAACAAACTCTGGATGATCAAGCATGATTTCAGCGCCCATCCCTAAATTACAAAAGGCACGCACTTCCAGCACACCCTCCGGCGCCTGCCCCCTTAACTTCATGTGTTCACCAATTGGAAAATTAGCAGGATTCACAAAGTTCATGCCCTCAGAGATCACTTTAAGACTTGTAATCACATCATCATAACTGACGTTAGGCTCAACAGGCACGACATAGATCGCTTTACTGGAATCAATAGCTGGAAGCGGCTTCGCAGCAAAAGCCACCAATGAGGAACTAAAGATTATTAAAGCAAGGAATGTACTTTTCATGCTGCATTATGACATTAGATCACGCGACAACGCGAGCTTAGCAGGCAAACTAAAAAGTGAGGCTCACAGAATAAATTTGGGTTCGTTTGGCAAAAAGCATGTTTTGCAATGTTTTCCGGTATAAAAAAATATCGCTGTAAGCCATATCCAGTAAGTGCTTGGCAATAATTGGGTTCGTTTTGGAGAATCACTATATTTTTAGATAAATTGAACACAAAAATATTGCTGAAAGCCAATACTTGTCTTCAATTCCAATTGACTGATAACAATTTTGCTACCATTAACGGTTGTTAAGACTAAGTCAGATTGGGAGTAAGCAGAAACTGCTGTTACGAGGAATGTAAGGACAACAAGCGCTTTGGGTAGAGATTTTAAATTCATGAGAACGGCCTAAAAATATTAAAAAAAGATGATGGCCCTCCCTTAAAGGGCCATCTTCCGCAAATTACCAGCTATACATTGCACCTCTTGCGCTTTAGGTGGCTGCCGTCTAGTCTCCGCACGTTCCAAGTGCTTCTAATTGGCTTCGCTATTTGAAAAGGTATACCCAACAATGGCTGAAAAAAGTGTGTTGCGCACCCGTAAAAAAACCGACTTAAAAGTCGGCTTCTTTAATCACTAATTTAGACACTAATTTAGATTAATCCTTTGAAGCACGCTTACGCTCATGCTCAAGCAAGAAGCGTTTACGGATACGAATCGACTTCGGTGTTAATTCCACTAACTCGTCATCATCAATAAACTCAACCGCTGACTCTAGCGTTACTTGAACAGCTGGCACCAAACGAACCGCTTCATCAGTACCTGAAGAGCGAACATTAGTTAATTGTTTACCTTTGATAGGGTTCACAATCAAATCGTTTTCACGACTGTGGATACCAATCACCATACCTTCGTATAGCTTGTCGCCTGGCACTGAGAACATACGACCACGGTCTTGCAGTTTCCATAGTGCATAAGCTACAGCCTCGCCCTGCTCCGCTGAAATCAACACGCCGTTACGACGGCTCGGCATATCAGCTTTAACCGGTGCGTACTCATCAAAAATGTGCGCCATTAAACCAGTGCCACGTGTCATCGTTAAGAATTCACTTTGGAAACCAATCAAGCCACGTGCTGGAATCTTGTATTCCAAACGTGTACGGCCATTACCGTCTGACTCCATATTTTGCAGCTCACCACGACGACGACCCAACTCCTCCATCACCGTGCCTTGGGTATCATCTTCAAGGTCCACTGTTAAGATTTCGTATGGCTCACATTTTTCACCGTTGATTTCACGGTAAACAACACGTGGTTTACCCACTGCCATTTCAAAGCCTTCGCGGCGCATATTTTCTAACAGAATGGTCAAGTGCAATTCGCCACGGCCTGATACGCGGAACACATCTGCATCTTGTGTATCTTCAACACGAAGCGCAACGTTAACCAATAGCTCTTTTGTTAGACGGTCACGGATTTGACGACTGGTCACAAACTTACCTTCTGTACCGGCCAATGGTGATGAATTCACCATAAAGTCCATAGTCAAGGTCGGCTCATCCACACCCAAAATCGGCATACCCACTGGATTTTCTTTATCAGCCACGGTTACACCGATGCCGATTTCATCAAGACCAGAAATAATCACGATGTCGCCAGCTTCAGCTTCTTTAACCTCAACACGCTCCAAACCGCGGAAACCAAATACTTGGTTAATACGACCCTGGCCAACTTGTGTATCACCGTTCATCACAGTCACTGCTTGACCTGGCTTGATACGACCATTCCAAATACGACCAATGCCAAGGCGGCCGGTGTAAGTAGAGTAATCAAGTGCAGACACCTGCAATTGAAGTCCCGCATCGCTGTCGCCTTTTGGTGGCTCAACATGACTCAAAATTGTTTCGAACAATGGGCGCATCGTGTCTGATGAGTTTTTCATATCCAATGTCGCATAACCGTTTAGCGCTGATGCGTAAACGACTGGGAAGTCTAATTGCTCATCTGTTGCGCCTAAGTTAGCGAACAAATCGAATGTTTGGTTAATCACCCAGTCAGTGCGTGCACCTGGACGGTCAACCTTATTAATTACAACAATAGGTTTTAAACCAAGTGCCAAGGCTTTCTTAGTCACGAAACGTGTTTGGGGCATCGGGCCTTCAACCGCATCAACTAACAACACAACACCGTCAACCATACCTAATACGCGTTCCACTTCACCACCGAAGTCGGCGTGTCCTGGGGTATCTACGACGTTAATGTGCGTGCCTTCAAAGTTAAGGGCAGTATTTTTAGCAAGAATCGTAATACCACGTTCTTTTTCAATATCGCCAGAGTCCATCACACGCTCGCTCACAGCCTGATGGGCTGCAAAGGTGCCTGCTTGTTGTAATAACTTATCCACCATTGTGGTTTTGCCATGGTCAACGTGAGCGATAATGGCGATGTTGCGTAAATTTCTTGACATAAGATTCCGTGGCAAATAGTAATGCCGGTTCATTAAAAGGGGCGGATTTTAACACAAGTCATGGCTAAAACCGCATAAAAACATGCGCATTTACAGTTTTGTTACATAAAAGGTTTTGACATCCCCGTCACAATCTATATACTGCGCGCTTCGGTGTGACATTCAAACATGGTTAGATGACAGTTTGATGATGCCTCACCTAATTATTCATCGCCCTAGCCTCTCGAAGCCCGTTGTTATATTTTGCGGCTTTCTTGTATTGATTACCGGTTAGTGGCAATGCCCGTGCGCCGGTAAAAATGCATACTTGATTATTAAGTTAATTTCACAAATGTATTGCGCTGTTTGAGTAACCCTAGATGCCTTTGCATCGGTTATTTCTCAGTGTCTGCTTGCGCCCTTAATGAGTTTTTTATAAGGGAATACCATGTCTAACGACGTAACATTTGAAAGTTTAAACCTACACCCATTAATTCTTCGTGCCATTGAAGAAGCTGGCTACACCAATGCCACGCCAATTCAAGCACAAGCAATTCCAGTTGTAATGGATGGCCATGATTTAATGGCTTCAGCACAAACAGGCACAGGCAAAACTGCCGCCTTTGCTTTGCCAGCACTTAACTTGCTCGCAACACCACACGAATCTAAGAGCCGTGGCCCACGTATCTTAGTATTAGTCCCAACACGCGAATTAGCAGCACAAGTAAATGAAGCTGCACGCAAATACGGTAAGTTCATCCGCGCACGAACAGTGAGTATCGTTGGCGGTATGCCTTACCCACTTCAAAACAAATTGCTTTCACAGCCTTTAGATATCTTGGTGGCAACACCAGGTCGCTTGATCGATCACATGGATCGCGGCCGTATTGATATGTCACGTTTGCAAATGTTGATTTTGGACGAAGCTGACCGCATGCTGGACATGGGCTTTATGCCAGATGTAGAACGCATCTGCGAGGCATTGCCAAAAGAGCGCCAAACACTCTTATTCTCAGCAACACTGGATGGCAACATTGGCCGTATCGCACATCAAATCTTACGCAACCCAAAAACAATCCAAGTCGCATCACAAACCCAAAAACATGAAAATATTGAGCAACGTTTGCACTATGTTGATGACATGACACACAAAAATAAACTCCTCGAGCATCTATTGATTGCACCTGAAGTAAACCAAGTGATCGTATTTACTTCAACAAAACGTCACGCTGACTTGTTAGCTGAAGACTTATACGCAGCAGGCCATAAAACAGCCGCTTTGCATGGCGACATGACCCAAGGCGCGCGTAACCGCACCTTAACTAAACTTCGTCATGGCGATGTAAAGGTATTGGTGGCAACTGACGTTGCTGCACGTGGTATTGACGTGGCTGGTATCACACACGTGATTAACTACGACTTACCAAAATTTGCAGAAGATTACGTTCACCGTATCGGCCGTACTGGCCGTGCTGGTAACACTGGTATCGCGATTTCATTTGCATCAAACATGGACCGTCATCAAGTGCGTAAGATTGAACAGTTCACTGGTCAACGTTTAGAGCCTAGCGTGATTGCTGGTTTCGAACCAAAACGCGCTGCGCCACGCACTGACGGCCCTAGCCGTTCAGGTCGTCCAGGCGAGCGTTCAGGTCGTCCATCAAATGGTCGCCCAGGTGACCGTAATGGCCGTCCTTCAAATAATAGCTTCGGTGATCGCTCAGCTCGCCCAAGTGGTGATCGTGAACGCTCATTCGGCGACCGCGCAGCTTTTGGTGACCGTCCAGCGGGTGACCGTAACAGCCGTCCATCAAACAACAGCTTCGGTGACCGTGCTGCTCGTCCAAGCGGCGATCGTGAACGTTCATTCGGTGACCGTGCTGCAAGTGCCTATCCAGGCAACAACACAGGCTTCAAACCACGTAGCCAAGATGGCAACGCAAATAGCCGTCCTAGTGCTAGTCGGCCTGAAGGCAATCGTAGCTTTGCTGGTCGTAATGAAGGTAGCCGTGATGGCAACGCAAACAGCCGTCCGGGCGCAAGCCGCCCAGAGGGTAATCGTGGCGGTGACAAATTCGGCGGCCCTAAGCGTGCTGATGGCGACCGCGCAGCTCGTCGTCCACGTAACTTTGCTTAATATTTAAACCAAAGATAGTGAGTATTGAGACTTGAGTACGGAAAACATTAGTTTTGCATCTCTCAATCTAGCGCCTGAAATCCTTAAGGCGCTAGACGAGTTTGGCTACACCACCCCAACGCCAATTCAAGCAGAAGCGATACCAATCGTTTTGCAAGGCCGTGATTTAATGGCTGGCGCGCAAACAGGCACAGGTAAAACCGCCGCCTTTGCGTTACCCATGCTACAAAAATTAATGCCGCTTGCTAGCACGAGCGCCTCGCCTGCTCGCCATCCGATTCGCGCACTGATTTTAGTGCCGACACGTGAACTGGCGATTCAAGTGGAAGCTAGCGTTAAAGTGTATGCCAAACACAGCCCTCTTCGCTCACTCGTTGTTTACGGCGGTGTTGATATCAAAACACAAACCCCACACCTGATGAAGGGTGTGGAGATTTTGGTGGCAACGCCAGGTCGTTTACTCGACCACGTTGAACAACGCACATTGCAACTCGGCCAAGTCCAAATGTTGATTTTGGATGAAGCCGACCGCATGCTAGACATGGGCTTTATGCCTGATTTAAAACGCATCTTGGCATTATTGCCAAAACAGCGTCAGAACCTCATGTTCTCAGCGACATTCTCGACTGAGATCAAAAAACTTTCTGAAGAATTCTTAACAGACCCAGTGCTGGTTGAAGTGGCGCGAAGCAATGCCACCAACGAAAACGTGACGCAAAAAGTCTATCACGTTGCACAAGATGACAAGCACGCCCTGCTCGCTCAAATCTTGAACGAGACAGAGACGAAACAAGTCATCGTCTTCACCAAAACAAAGCTCACAGCAAGCCGTTTGGCACGCCAATTAGTCCGTGAAGGCATCTCAGCCGATGCGATTCATGGCGACAAGTCACAAGCCGAACGTATTCAAGCTTTGGATGCATTCAAGCAAGGCAAGATTAACGCGCTGATTGCGACTGACGTTGCCGCACGCGGTTTGGATATCGATCAATTGCCGATGGTGATTAACTACGAGATTCCAAGCGCACCAGAGGACTATGTACACCGCATTGGACGTACAGGCCGCGCAGGTGCATTAGGCATTGCGATTTCATTGGTTTCACCGGATGAAGAGAAATACCTCAAAGAAATTGAGAAGCTGATTAAGCGTGAGATCACCAAAGAAACGGCTAACTTACCAGCCCGTGGTTCGCGTTCCAGCTCAAATTCAAGTTCAGACCATAAACCGCGTGAGAAATCTTACGACAGAGCAGCGAGCACCCCTCGCCCAGCCCCTGCCAAGAAAAGTAATGACCCATGGTTTGATAAACCCTACGAGCCAACAGGTTCAAGTGCCGTGAAACCAGGAAGCAATCAGCTCTATAAAACGAGCAAACCCAAACGTGAAGTCGCCGCCTTACTGGGTGGCCTTCCACGCAAAGGTTAAAAATAAAGCCCGTTTTTAGCGGGCTTTTTAACGTCTATTACTTAAGTTTGAGGCGGTTCACCCTCGGGCTTGTTCCGCATGAAATCAGCCACAGACCATAAAGCCTGCGCTAAGCGCACCACCATCGGTTCTTCCATCTTAATCTCGTGCATAGCGCGCACCATGCAAAACATCCACTGGTCACGCTCAGACTCACCAATCGCAAAAGGCATATGACGTTTACGAAGCATCGGGTGGCCATAGCGCTCGATATAAAGAGAAGGACCGCCTGACCATCCAGTAAGGAACATAAAGAGTTTCTCGCGTGCTTCAGTAAGGTCTGCTGCGTGCATGGCACGAATACCTGCGGCTTTTGGATCTGAGTCCATGATGTCGTAAAACTTCTCGACTAAATCACGGATTTTTTCGGCGCCGCCCAGTTCTTCAAATAGGGTTTTTTGACTAGAACCAACCTCATCAATCTCTAAGGCCATTAGTTGGCCTTAGTTTTAACGAGGCTTGAAGCGAGTGTCGCTCTTGTACGCGCCTCATCAACATTCTTACCCCTCGCTAATGCCACGCCCATGCGGCGACGTTCAAATGACTCTGGCTTACCGAATAAACGAATATCAGACTCAGGGACCTCTAGGGCTTTTTCAATGCCTTCAAAACTTAAGCTTTTAGAATCCACGCCGCCATAAATCACTGCACTAGCTCCCGTTGAATGCATTTCAGCGTTCACCGGCAAGCCTAAAATCGCGCGAGCGTGTAATTCAAATTCATTAAAGCGCTGCGTTGCCATCGTCACCATGCCAGTGTCATGTGGACGGGGGCTGACTTCTGAGAACCACACTTGATCGCCATTCACAAAGAGCTCTACGCCAAACAAACCTAGACCACCGAGATCATCAGTCACTGCTTTGGCAATACGCTGGGCTTCAAGCAGTGCACTCTTAGTCATGGCCTGAGGTTGCCAGCTTTCCACGTAATCGCCACGTTTTTGCAAATGGCCAATCGGCTCACAGAATGAGGTCACAACCTCGCCTGCCGCATTTTTTGAGCGAATGGTGAGTAGCGTGATTTCATAATCAAAATCAATTTGACCTTCTACAATCACCATCCCTTGATTGACTCGACCACCAGAGGACGCATAATCCCAAGCACCTGCCACTTCGCTGGCATTGGTAATGCGTGACTGGCCTTTGCCAGAGGATGACATGGTAGGCTTAATAAAGCACGGATAACCAATACCGCCATCAATCGCATCTTGCAGCTCTTGCTCACTCCGTGCAAACGCATAAGGCGAAGTTGGCAGACCCAAAGTTTCAGCCGCTAAACGGCGAATACCTTCACGGTTCATAGTGAGTTGCACAGCACGCACAGTTGGGATTACTTGCGCTAAACCAGCCGCTTCAATTTCAGCAAGGGTCTGGGTATTTAAAGCCTCAATCTCAGGTACGATTAAATGTGGGCGCTCTTGTTTAACCAATGCCATCAAAGCCGCACCATCGGTCATATCAATCACATGGGCACGATGCGCTACCTGATGACCAGGCGCATTGGCATAGCGATCCACCGCAATGACCTCAACCCCCAAGCGCTGCAAGGCAATGATGACCTCCTTACCCAGCTCGCCGCTACCAAGTAGCATGACGCGCGTTGCACTAGGGCTTAAAGGGGTGCCGATTTGCATGAAAAACTCCGATGAGGATGGGATTAAATATATTCAAATTTTAACATGAAGGGCAAGGCTTCATCTTCAGAAAATAAAAGAGATAAAAAAACGGCTCACCTGCATTGAACAGGGAGCCGTTTTAAGACTAACTAAAGAATTACTGTGCTTTAGGTGCTAAGAACTCGTAACGCACACCTAACCAACCAGCACGTGGTGCGCCAGGTGAGAAGAAGCCTGAATTCGTTTCACTTCCGGTAAATACACCGTTAGCTGTAAACATAGACTCACCCATCATACCGCCGTTGTTGTACTCATTATCAAATACGTTGATGGCTTTACCAAACACACTCCAGCCATTACCAATATTATAGCGTGTATCTAGGTTAACAATCGCATAGCCAGCGACCTTACCATTACCAACACTGTCACCTTGATCAACGTGGCTGTTGTTTTCGTTGCCACGCATATAACGATCAGAGAAAGCAGTGATATTAGAGCCAATTAACCAATCTGGCGTAACAGCGTAAGTCAATCGCACTTTGAGTTGATGCGCTGGAATATTTGCCAAGCGATTTCCCTTTGTGACTTGAATGTAGTCATCGCCTGTACCCAGCGGATCTGCTGTTGAGTTAACTTCATTAGCTAACTTCAGATCATTTTGATAAGTTGCATCAACATAGCTATAACCAACATTCCAACCGAACTGACCAAGCTTACCTGCCAAGCTTGTATCAATGCCCACACGGCGAGTTTTGCCAACGTTATCGAAATAGCCCATGCCGTTAGTTACTGAGGGTACTGTGATAAATTGAATATCATTGTGATTTTCAGAACGGTAAACAGCAGCTGACCAACGAATATCTTCAGTTAAATTACCACGTAAGCCACCCTCAAAGGTTTTGACAACTACTTGATTAAGAGGGGGGTCGCCCGCCATCGCATTAGGTAATTTACAAGGCGTATTTGGGTTTGCACAACCAAGTTCCATTGAGGTTGGAGCACGATTACCTTCATTGTATGAACCATAAACGGTTAAGTCTTTAGTCGGCGTGAAGTTCAAACCAACAGCAGGGTTCAATCGACTGAAGGAATGTTTTCCAGTCAAGGTCTCATCATATGCTGCATTACGATACAACGGGTCTGCTGGATCATCAGCAGGAGCGGCAAATGAGTTACCTGGCGCATTAATTTGATCCACATTATCAACATTCACTCGGTTATAACGTGCTGAACCTGTTACATGCCAATAATCGTTTAATGAAAGAGTATCAGTCGCAAATAAACTCCATGTTTTTGTCTTCCCTTTCAGGTTAACAGACTCATCTAGGTAGTCGCCACCAAAGCTGCCTAAGCCATCTATTCCTCTTGTGGCATTAATTAAACCAAGTTCCGTTGATTGATTAAACTTGATTTTTGAGATGTCATAAGAAGCGCCAACAATAAATTGATTTTTCTTGCCTGATAGGTCTTGATTAAAAGCTAATTGGCCGTTTAAACCATAAGACTGTTGCTTTGTTCTACTTCTATTAAGTGCACCTGAGCAGGCATCATCAGCCTCAACGCCTAATGGATAATTATCAGTTGAGCATGCAGTATTATTTGCGATTAGTGAAAGGCCATCATCGTAATCATCATTCACATCGCCATTCAAGGTCTTACGCTTTGAGTCACGATAGTAAGCATTTCCGCTAAACATCACATCATTGTTTAACCAGTGACTTCCTGATAGATTTAAGAACGAAAGCGTATTTTTAGTTTGGTCAGGTCTAGTGTGAATTGCATTACGGCCAAGGGTTTGCATAAACTCGCGTTGTACCAAGCCATTACCAATCATATTGTTGTTGGCATGGGTATAGCTTAAATCAATTTTAGTGGTTTCATTTTGCCAACCTACCTTACCAAAGAACTGACGAACGTCGGTTGGTGAAGCTTGACGCCAGCCATCTTCACTGAACATATTCGCTGAGAAGAAATAATCGACTGAACCGTCTTTGCTTACACCGCCGATTTCAGCTGAACCCGTTTTACGGCCCCATGAACCTGCTGAAAGCTCAGCCGCACCGCCTTGGTGCGTGCGACCACTTTTGGTTTGTACTGAAATTGCACCACCCAATGTATTTAAACCAAAGAGCGGGTTAGTACCTGGGATCAATGACATATTTGCAATTGCGTTCATTGGAATCAAGTCCCAATTAACTGCATCGCCAAATGATTCATTCACACGCACACCATCCACATACACTGACATGCCTTGTGGCGTACCTAGCAATGGAGATGCTGTAAAGCCACGGAAAGTCACGTCAGGCTGGAACGGGTTATTTTGTGTATCCACAACGCTCACGCCCTGCAAATTATTGTTCATATAATCCGCGATGGTGACGCTTTGTTGTTGTTTGAATTCTTCACCATTCACCAATTGAATATTGGCCGGCACTTTATTGATCGAAAGTCCAATGCCTGGCATTGGCGTGGTACTGACCACGTCTACTTTATCTGCGTTAATTTTATTTGTTTTAACCGTATCAGCCGCATAAGCTGAAGTTGCAGCAAGCACGCCAGCAACCGCTAAAACAATAGGCTTTAATTTTACGTTAACCATCATATCTCCAAGTAATTTCTTAGTAGGCGTTTTTAGACGCTTTTATAACGAATGAGACTTTATCAAAACTTGCGAGCCAAAACACTAGGAAAAACTCCCGAATTTATGGCTTAAGTTTCCATTTCCAGCCCGCCAGCGCTATAGTGAGAAACTGTTTTTGCAAACCAACTTAGGCCATTTACCTTGACTTTGAAATTAAGACTCAACCTCATCATTACCGCGCTATTACTTTTGGTGATGTTTGCTGGCGCCTTTTTATCGCTTAACAATGCCCGCCAAAACGCCCATGCAGAGGTCGCTTCGGCTGAAAAATTAGTGCTTTATCTATTTGATACCGCCATTCTCGACAACCCTAATTTAGGTCAAAGAAAGCTTGCAACTAAGGGGTTTCATCTTCAGCAGCTCAAGCACATGCGCCACTTAAAGATTGAGCTAATTGATAGCACAGGCAAGGTGATTGATAGCAACCAAACAAAGGATGACATCACCATTCAAAATGAAGCGCCAGCGTGGTTTGGACGCCTACTTAACGAGCTCACCGCAAAATGGGAGCCCTCTGTGCGCAAATTAGGATACCAGGGCATAGCACTGGGCCAGTTAGTAATTACGCCTGACCCAACTTACGAATATGCCGAGAAGTGGAAGCAGATTACCGAGCTACTGACTTTGGTATTAGTGTTTTTTGTATTAGTAAATTTGATGGTGATATGGGCCGTATCTCAAGCGCTAAAGCCAACCACCAAGATTTTAGATGCGCTGAATGAACTTGAAAACGGTAACTTAGCCGCCCGTCTCCCAGCTTTCAAGCTACCAGAACTATCTCGCATCGGCGAAAAATTCAATCGCATGGTGGAAAAGCTTCAACTGAGCATTTTGCAAAATCACAAACTGACTCAGCAGCTCATTACCCTTCAAGAAGAAGAACGTAAAAATCTAGCGCGTGAGTTGCACGATGAGTTTGGGCAATGCCTCACCGCGATTAATACCGATGCCAGCGTAATTTCTAAAGTGGCCGATAAAAAGTATCCTGAAATTAAAGAAAGTGCACTTGCAATTAGCCAACTTTCACGGCACCTCATTGAAATGGTGAGCGGCCTTTTACAGAAACTTCGTCCTGGAATTTTAGATGAGCTAGGCTTATCACCAGCTCTTTTAGACCTTGTAGACACATGGAAATCCCGCAACAAAACCATTGTTTGCGATATCAACGTCAGTGTCATTCAGGACGAACTCAGCGAGGCCATGAGCGTAGCGATTTATCGTCTGGTGCAAGAGGCCTTAACCAATGTTTCAAGGCACGCTGAAGCGACGAAAGTAGAAATCGAGGTTTACCACCTCACGCAACAAGGCAAAGAAGGCATTAAAGTAATGGTGAAAGACAACGGAAAAGGCTTTGTGGTTCATCAAGCCAACGGCTTTGGCCTGCCAGGTATGCGTGAACGAGTTGAGGGTTTGGGTGGCCACTTCGCGATCAAGTCAGACAGCGGCACAGAAATTAAAGTATGGATACCTCACAATCCATATTAATGGGTGCATCAAGAAAGAATAGAAAATGAGTGCTAACAATCCAATTAGAGTAATGCTCGTCGATGACCACGCTGTGGTGCGGTCTGGCGTTCGCCGTTTACTTGAACAAGACCCAAATTTTGAAGTGGTGGTAGAGGCAGAAACGGGGGAGCGCGCTTATCAAATCTTTGGTGAACATTTACCAGACATCACCGTACTTGATTTGAGTATGCCTGGCATGGGCGGCATGGAAACCATCAAGCGCATTATCGCGCGCTACCCGACCGCTAAAATATTAGTGCTGTCCATGCACGAGAATGCGGCTTTTGCCAGCCAAGCATTAAAAGCCGGCGCCAAAGGCTACCTTGCCAAAAGCGGCTTGGCCGAAGAACTCAGCAATGCCATTCAATGGGTGATGACAGGACAAACTTATTTGGGCACAGAAATCTCGCACAAAATCGCGTTACAGATGCACGAGTCGCAAGGCGACCCGATGCAAGTGCTTTCGGCCAGAGAGTTTGAGATTTTTAGAATGTTGGTCGATGGTGTGGAGCTAAGCACTATTGCGACAACGCTGAACATTAGCCTAAAAACAGTCGCAAACTATCAAACCATGATTAAACAAAAGCTAGGGGTAAGTAGCCCTGTGGAAATGGTGCGCATGGCCATTAGATGCGGACTGATTGAGAGTTAATTTTTATTTCCTAAAACCCCTTCGCAATACCGCTACTAAATTTGTAGAAGTGAAAAAGGCAAAAAGCCAATCCTAAAATTAGGAAAATTTCCCCCCATAAGTCGGGAGCATCTCACAAGACAGACAGAGCCAGCCCGAATAGTATTAACTAATTTTTTCCGTAGTGAATAGCTATTTTGGCGATTGTATTCAAAGAACAATTTACTGGCTTCTGCCCTTACTGCGACAAATCCACCTTAGAGAAGGCTGACTATTGCCATCACTGTGGAAAATCGCTTTCCCCTGATCCAGCCCACACCCAATCTTTGAGAGTCCCTTTAAGCGGAACTGAGCTTAATACCCTCGTGAAAGAAACAACTCACCTATTTTTAATTTGGTGTTGCTCTATCTCACTTCTAGGCGCGGCGGCTTTAATCAATTATTTTTACCATAGTATTAGCCCCATTATTATTGCCACAGTTGGATTTGTTTATGCTCAGATCTTCTTTACGGCCAAATTAGATGAGCTATCAACCGCGATCGAATACTCGCCTCAGCCGATTGCTTTCTTCAGCTTGCTGCTTCCAGTTCTTGGCACTATTCTGTGCTATCAAAGCTTGAGCAATTTAGCGCATCGGGAAATTCGGGGACAAAGCCTTGCCTAAGTTTAATTTTCATCTCCATGAAATTAAGGTCAAAAAACTATTAGCTAAGTTGTGGCTTCCCATTACTTTTATTGTGATTTTGTTTCTTATCGATATCTCTTTAGACATCAACGAAAGAATCAACCCTAAGCATTTAGCCATTGAGTTTCTAATTTACCTCGTAATTATTTATATTGCTTATATTGGTTATGGTTTCTACAAGCTCGACAAAAAAAGCATTAATGCGGTGAAAGAAAATATTTCTGAAAACCATACTGAACTTAAGTTTTGGCAAAATCAAAACAAAACGCTGATTGATGGCTTATCCATTAAAATTCATGAGCAGTTCAAGCAATGGGGCTTAACGCAAGCCGAAACAGATGTTGCGCTTTTAATCATCAAAGGCTTTAGTTTGGAGGAAATTGCTGGCCTACGTGGCACCTCGGAGCGAACGATCCGCGATCAGGCAGCATCCGTTTATCACAAAGCCAAGTTGAAAAATCGTATCGAACTTTCTGCCTACTTTTTAGAAGAGCTGTTAGCGCCCTTTCCTGATTAAAATTCCTTGCCAAGTCTGAAACTTTTCCTATCCGTCATAAGTCGTATTCCTTAATAAAAAAAACCCACTTAATATGCCGCCCTGGCTTAAGACGTTTTATCCAATGAATACTATTAATTAAGGAAAAAGTTATGAAGAAAATTTCACTCGCACTTGCAGCACTATTAGTTTCACTCCCAGCGTTTGCAGCACCTGCTCATAAAGGCGCCGTAGAAACCTGCTTGAAGGCAGCGCTAGTAAAATACCCAGGCCAAGTCATTTCATTAGAAGCTGAAATTGAAAAAGGCAAACCTATCTATGAGTTCGATATTAAAGGTAAAGACGGTAAAGAATGGGAAGTGGAATGTGATACAAAAACAGGTAAGCTGACTGAGTCTGAAGAAGAAATTGACATGAAAGACCCACGCTTCGCTTCAAAAGCAAAAGTTTCTTTAGAAGAAGCTAAGAAAATTGCTTTGGCCGCTAAACCAGGTGAGATTATTGAAGTTGAGACCTCCATTGAACCTGACGGCTCGATCTCATACGAATTTGATATTAAAGGCACTGACGGCAAAGAGTGGGAAGTTGAAGTCGATGCTGTGACAGGTAAAATCGTTGAAATCGAAGAAGAGATCTATCAAATCGGTTTAGATTAATCCATGACATTTGTGTTTGGGAGTATCTCCTAGCGATTATCGGGAGCAATTCCGTTGGTGGCAAAAGAGTAACGAGTTAACATGAGGTCGTATCATGAAACTCCTAAAGACAAATCTTCATTTTAAACAGCGCCTTTGGGCGCTGTTTTTTTATGTCTCAACCCTTACGTCAGTTATCCACCTAATCACCAAGCCCATGTCCCGCTCCGTGGCTTGCATCATGCAATCCACACCAACATGTGGCACCAAAGCCAGCGTATCATCTAAGTAAATCAGCGGCAATCTTTCACGTAACCAAGGCGGCATATTCGCTTCCTGGAGCAGATGTTTAAGCGTGCGTGTTGGCCTTGCTAGATCGGGCTTAAAGCGCTCGCCTCCTTGCCTGCTAGCGATGCGTAGCTTGTGCCCACCTAGCCGATCGATCGCCAAGCCCTCGCCTTGCTTGCGCTCAAAAAATAATTTAGTGCCATCGGGCATGGTTAAAGCGTCTTCACCCTGCCAAATCATAGCGATTTCAGTTGTATGTTGGGGATGATTGCATTCGATATAGGCGAAGCCTTGATACCGGCGTAAATAGGTGTCGCTCGCTTTATCAAGCAGGATTTTAAGCGCGGCATCGCCACTGGCATTGATAAGCTGCGTGAGCATGTCATCTAGCCTATTTTTACTCGGCGCTGAGAAAGCCATGCTCGCTAGCCACCAGCGGAATAAGTTCTTAGCGCGCGGCACACTCAATCTCTCTAACAACTCAACATTCATTCGACCTTCAACCACGCAAGCTTGGGCATCGATTTGCGCGAGATCATCGAGCAAATCAGCCGCTTCGGCAATGTGGGCTGCTGAGCGGGCTAACGTTACACTCGCTACCGGAAAACGTGCTTTAAGCACCGGCATCACTTCATGGCGACAGTAATTGCGATCGTACTGAATATCGCGATTACTTTCGTCTTCTACCCAAGCTAATTTAGCGGCTTCTGCGTAGGCCTCAATTTCTGCTCTTGGAATATCAAGCATAGGACGAAGCAATCTTCTATCCGCATCTTGGGCCGCCATTGCGGACAAGCCTTTCAGCCCTGCTCCGCGAAGCAGTTGTAGCAGTATGGTTTCCGCTTGGTCGTCCTGATGATGAGCAAGCAAGATGAAGTCTGCGTTAGCCCCAAATAAAGCTTGATAGCGGGCTTCGCGAGCCGCCGCTTCCAAGCCTAATCCAGCAGCCTTTTCTACCTTTACGTTTACAAGCTCAAATGGCACTTGATAGGTCTCACAAGTCTCGGCACAAAAGTTTGCCCACGCATCAGCATTGGGGCTTAAGCCATGATGCACATGGATGACCTGCAAATTGAAATTGAGCGTCTTTTTAGCTTGGGCTAATGCATGAAGCAAAACGCAGGAGTCAACGCCTCCGCTAAATGCGAGAAGCAGCGTTGGTGCTGTGTTTAAAGAGATTGCTTGGCTTAAGAATTGCGACACGTGGGCTTGAATACGCACAAAGCCCGCATCAGGCTTGTTGGCTTGAATACGGGCTTTGCGGAGTGCGTGGGTTGAAGCTTTTGTAATGTTGAAACCTTTTTGGGTTATGCCCCTTAGCGACGCTTAGGCGCCGCCGTTTTAACAGCAACTTCTTGGAACTTACCATAGCTCATTAAGCGATCATAACGCTGCGCTAGCAGTTGATCAATCGGCTTGCTTTCAACTGCTTTTAATTCCTCACCCAAGGCTTTACGCAAGTTTTGCATCATCAACTCCTGGTCACGATGTGCACCTCCCATTGGCTCAGCCACGATACGGTCAACCAAACCCGCTGTTTTGAGACGTGTTGCAGTAATGCCTAGGGTTTCCGCGGCTACCGATGCTTGGTCTGCGCTCTTCCACAAAATAGAAGCGCAACCTTCTGGCGAAATCACTGAGTAAGTTGAATATTGCAACATCAAGAGTTGGTCGACCACACCTAGCGCCAATGCACCGCCAGAGCCACCTTCACCGATAATCACGCCAATGATCGGTGTTTTTAGTTCAGCCATGACATAGAGGTTACGTGCAATCGCTTCTGATTGACCGCGCTCTTCAGCACCAATGCCAGGATACGCACCTGGGGTGTCAATGAGGGTGATGATAGGTAAACCAAATTTTTCGGCCATGCGGTATAAACGCAAAGCTTTACGATAGCCTTCAGGGCGTGGCATACCGAAGTTACGATATTGACGCTCTTTGACATCTCGACCTTTTTGTTGGCCAATCACCATCACCGACTTGCCTTCAAAACGCGCTAAACCGCCAACAATAGCCGGGTCATCCGCAAATGCACGGTCACCGTGCAACTCTTGAAAGTCTGTAAATATATTTTGGATGTACTCTAATGTATAAGGGCGCTGCGGATGACGTGCGACCTGAGAAATCTGCCAGGCGGTGAGCTTGCCGTAGATGTCTTTCGTCATTTCTTGATTTTTCTTTTGTAGACGATTGATTTCGTCATTGATATCAAGCGCGGAGCCATCTTGCACGTGGCGCAGTTCATCAATTTTCGCTTCGAGTTCAGCGATTGGTTGTTCAAAATCTAAAAAGCTTGTTTTCATATCAAGATTGGTTCTTATCAAATTAGGTCTAATTATAGAGGATTTTTACGTTTTCTTCGCTTAACCAAGCTTTTAATCCGATTAATAAATCGTCATGAAGCTCTACTCGCCACTGATCGCCAAGCATCATCTCAACTTTAGCTTGGTTATTGTGATATTCCACTTTCACCGCACAACCACGGTTATTTTGTTCTGAATTCGCGCGGCAATAAGGGCCTAAGAGCTCACGTAACTTGACGGCGTCTGCCTGACCATTACAAGATATTTTAAGCATATTGGCATACGCGCTTCGAGCAGATGCAATGTCGTAAATCTTACGGACATTCACTCGCACGCCGCCTGAGAAGTCGTCGTGACTCACGCGACCTTCAATGACCAACAGCTGGTCCTCTTTAATGAGCTGCGCATGTTGCGCGAGCATCTCACTACCCACCACCACCTCAACTCGGGACTTGGCATCATCAAGCGTCACTATCGCCATCTTGCCACGCTGAGTCATGCGAATACGCACCCCCATCACCACACCGGCCATCAGCTGCGGCTGATCCTGTGGTTTGATATTACCCAAATCTGTATGCACAAATGTTGCCAACTCTTTTTGATAGGCCTGGTATGGATGGCCGCTAAAATAAAAACCGAGCGCGATCTTTTCTTGTTGTAGCTTTTCAGGCTCAGCCCAAGCGGGTACATTTGGCAATACATGCGCCGCGCTATCTGACACTGCACCAAACAAGCTATCTTGACCACTGGCGGCCCCGCTTTGCTCAGCCGCGCCAATCGCTAAATTCACACCCGCCAATAAAGCATTACGATTAGGTTCAAGCTTGTCAAACGCACCAGCGCGAATGAGAGATTCAATCACTCGGCGGTTTACCTTACGCAAATCTAAGCGTGCACAAAAATCGAATAAGTCCTTAAATGGACCGTCCTGATTACGCGCCGCAAGAATCACCTCAATCGCCGACTCACCGGAGCCCTTCAAAGCCCCTAAGCCATATAAAACTTGCTTGTCGCTGATTGGCTTAAACTTGAATTCACTTTGATTAATATCTGGCGCTAACACTTCTACGCCATTACCCACACAGTCATCATAAAAAATATGCACGCTGTCTGTGTTGTTCATATCAGCAGACAAAGTAGCCGCTAAGAAAGCCGCTGGATAGTGCGTTTTGAGATAGGCTGTGTGGTAAGCAACGAGGGCATAGGCTGCCGCGTGTGATTTATTAAAGCCGTAGCTCGCAAACTTTTCCATCAAATCAAATAAATCCGCGGCTTGTCTTTCAGGTGTGCCTTTTTGTTTTGCGCCGTCCACAAACACGGCACGCTGGGCATCCATTTCTTCTTTTTTCTTTTTACCCATCGCACGGCGAAGCAAGTCAGCGCCGCCAAGGCTATAGCCCCCAACGACCTGCGCAATCTGCATTACCTGCTCTTGGTAAACCATAATCCCATAGGTTTCTTTGAGGATAGGCTCAACCGCCGGATGCGGATACTCAACCCGCTGTAAGCCATGCTTACGGCGGCAGAAGTCTGGAATCAAATCCATCGGACCTGGGCGATACAAAGCGACCAGCGCGATAATATCTTCAAAGCAATCAGGCTTCGCTTGTTTAAGCATGTCCTTCATACCGCGCGACTCTAACTGGAATACCGCTGTCGTATTCGCTGATTTTAAGAGCTGATAAGTCGGCTTATCGTCAATCGGCAAGGTCTCAAAAGATAGTGGTGGCAGATTTTGCTCTGCACGCTGCGCGTTCGCATTGACCAAGGCCATTTGTAAAATCGTCAGTGTGCGTAAGCCCAAAAAGTCAAACTTCACTAAACCAACCGCTTCTACGTCGTCTTTATCGTATTGGCTCACCAAGCTATCGCCATTGGCTTGACAGTAAATCGGAGAGAAGTCAGAAATTTTACTTGGTGAAATTAGCACCCCACCGGCATGCATACCGACGTTACGCGTTAAACCCTCAAGGCGAAGCGCTAATTCAAGTAGCTCTTTGACCTCTTCCTCTTGCTCTCGTCGCTCAGCTAATTGCGGCTCTTTCTCAAGCGCATCTTTAAGCGTAATACCAAGCTCCAACGGAATAAGCTTTGCGATGCCATCCACAAAGTTAAAAGGCAAATCAAGCACACGCCCGACGTCGCGAATCACGGCCTTAGCCGCCATGGTACCGAAAGTGGCGATTTGAGAAACCGCCTCCAATCCGTACTTTTGCTTCACGTAATCAATAACGCGGTCACGCCCTTCTTGGCAGAAGTCGATATCGAAGTCGGGCATGGAAACCCGCTCTGGGTTTAAGAAGCGCTCAAATAGCAGGGCATATTGCAATGGATCAAGATCGGTAATGCCCAAGCTATAAGCCACGACAGAGCCCGCACCAGAGCCCCGACCAGGGCCAACAGGCACGCCGTTATGCTTAGCCCAGTTAATAAAGTCGGCCACAATTAAGAAGTAGCCAGGGAAGCCCATTTGAATAATGATGCTGGTTTCAAAGGCAAGTCGCGCTTCATATTCTGGGGCTTTGGCGGCACGCTTTTCAGCATCTGGATAAAGCACTTCTAAGCGCTTAAGCAAACCCTCTTGCGCTTGTGTAACCAAATACTCATCCAAACCCTCGCCATTAGGTGTAGGAAATTGCGGCAAGAAGTTTTTACCCAAAGAAAGCGTTAAATTACAACGCTTGGCAATTTCCACGCTGTTCGCCAAGGCTTCTGGAATATCTGCGAATAACGCAGTCATCTCTGCTTGGGTTTTGAAATATTGGTCTTCGGTGAATGCTTTAGGACGCCGCGTATCAGCCAGCACATAGCCTTCCGCAATACACACCCGCGCTTCATGTGCTTTAAAATCTTCCGTCTCAATAAACTGCACAGGATGCGTTGCCACCACAGGCAAGGCCAGCTGAGAAGCCAGCGCCACAGCACGAGAAATATAAGCCTCTTGTTGCGCATGGCCTGCGCGTTGAAGTTCGATATAAAAACGGTTAGGGAATAAATCTGCCCAAGCTTGTGCAAGCTGTTTAGCACTTGCGGTATTACCCTGTAAAAGCGCTTGGCCTATATCACCCATCATGCAGCTAGAGAGCATGATTAAACCTTCTGAACCAGCCTCAATCAGCCACTCGCGTTTAATTTCCGGTTTGCCACGATATTGATTTTCAAGATAAGCGCGACTGATCAGCGCGCAAAGTTTGGTGTAACCCTCTAATGTTTGGCAAAGCAACATCACCCTGTAGGGCTGGTCGCGATTCGTTGAATTTTCAAGCCAAAGATCACAGCCTAAAATCGGCTTAACGCCATTGCCGCGGGCTTCTTTGTAAAACTTAATCGCGCCAAATAAATTGCTTAAGTCTGTCAATGCCAAGGCTGGCATTTGGTCTTTTATGGCATGCGCTACGTAATCATCAATACGCACCGTTCCGTCCACAATGGAATACTCACTGTGGCAACGCAAATGAACAAATGAAGGTTGAGATAAATTGACTGACATAGGATTGAATTTTACCTGATTGAAGTACCCATGTCGCATGGTAATCAGATGCAAAATCCAAGTTTTTAGCTAGCTTATTGACTTACTTATTGACTTAAAAGCTTATTGACTTAAAAAGGAGTGGTTTTTTACAACAAGGAAAATAAAAAGCTGGTGCGAAAGGAGAGACTCGAACTCTCACGCCTTGCGGCGCTGGAACCTAAATCCAGTGCGTCTACCAATTCCGCCACTCTCGCAGGTAGTCATGAGTAATGCTTCATGAGTTTGTTGGGGCATGAACCCCAACGAGGCGTGCATTATAGCTGATCAAATTTCCGAAAACCATTAAAATTTGAAATGTCTATGTAAAAGCTTAAGTTTGAGCGAAAATCAGATAAGTACAATCGAATTCAAGGATACAAAATGCCACACACCATCAATCAAGAAGAAATCAACATGTTACGCAGCGAGCTTGAGATGCTTATGCGAGAACGCCAAGCATTACTGAAAGTCACTGGCGTCGCTGCTGGCCTAGTTGCGGAGCTTGATAGCCATAGCTTGCCAAATGGCACTGAAGAAGCCGCTGAACTGTTGGCAGCAAGCATCAATGCGCTACCAGAAGAAACACTTAAAGATGCGCTAAGTGCGGCGCATGCTGAAATCGTTAACTAGCCGAATCGAGGGCCTCAAAATTGCCTAAGTCTTGCATGGCATGTAATATCGCTACGCGGAAAAATTAGCTTATCGAGATCGACGTTTGAAACTAAAAGCATTCAATCACATCACCAGCATCATTAGCCTGTCCTTCATGGTCAGCAGTTGCGGCTTTCAATCTTATCTCCCCAAGCCGATTGAGCCAGCAAAAGTAGTAGCAAAGCTTGAGCAACGTGCAAACACTGATACAGATTTTCAAGCTTACTTAATTGCGCAGGCCTTTCCAGCAGATCAGCTTCCAATTAGCGTATGGGGCGAAAATGAGCTGACCCTAAGTGCGTTATTTTTCCATCCCGACCTGAATCTAGCTCGCGCGCAGTGGCGTGCGGCACAAGCAGCGCAAATCACTTCGGCTCAGCGCCCAGAAATAGGCATTAAGGGCAATGCAGATAATCACAGCCAAGCCACAGACAAATCTCCATGGACTTACCAATTTGGCATTGATATTCCAGTAATAACTGCTGGCAAACGTGAGGCTAGAATTGCACAAGCGGCTAGCTTATCTGAAGCCGCCCGCATTGAGATTGCACAAGCCGCATGGCAAGTGCATAGCCGTGTGGCAAAAAGCTTGCTGGCCTATCAATATGCGTTGGCACAGTTAGCCACACTCAACAATGAAGTTGACCTGAGAACCTCCATTGTCGATATGCTCGTGAAACGTTTAGACGCCGGGATGGCATCTAACATTGAAGTTAGTAATGCGCGCATTGCCTTACAAAAAGCCGAACAAACTTATACGACCGAAGCTGGGCGTATCGATACTTTACGTGCGGCACTTGCCAATGATGCAGGCTTAAGTTTAAGTAAATTCAAACTACTCATCATCAAACCATTTGGGCAAACTGAGCCAGTCACCATAGACGCTTTACAATACGAAGCCCTGCTTAATCGCTTAGATATTCGCGCCTCTTTAGCTCGTTATGAAGCTGCAGAAGCGAAATTACGCTTGGAAATCGCCAAACAATATCCGGACATGACGTTTTCACCGTCTAAAACTTTGGATCAAGGTGACAACATTTGGTCTTTAGGCTTTTCAAGTCTGCTGACACTGATCAACAAAAATCGCGGCTTAATCGCTGAGGCAAACAGCCTACGTGAAGTTCAAGTTGCGCAATTTGAAGCCCTCCAAGCCAAAGTCATCGGCGATCTAAATCAAGCAAAAGCAAGCTACCAATCGGCGATCGCCTCTCGCGCAAAAGCGCAGACCTTACTAGAAAATCAACAAAAGCGCACCGAGCAAACTGAGCGACAATTTAATGCGGGACTTGCAGACCGTTTAGCCTTTACGACGACGCTACTTGAAAATATTATCGCCAAACAGAGCGTATTGAACACGACCTATCTGACGCAAGTTGCGAAATTGAACCTTGAGGATGTGTTACAACGTCCATTAGATAATCGTCTAACGACGCCAAGCGATATCACCTCATTTAATGCAGACTCCACAAGCAACAAACCAACCAGGACTACCTCACCATGAACCGTAAAGTTGCCTTAGTGATTGGGCTTCAAGCTTTTTTAATCATCGTACTCTTTTGGGTATTGGTGTTTTATGGAAAAGATGAATACGACACTTACAATCAAGCGCAAGAAGAGGAAGTCGCAACACCAAACCGCGTCAATGAGGTAAAAGGTGCGACGGTTGTTACACTGAGCCTCGAGGCACAGAAGCAAAGCGACATTCAAACGGCAAGCCTGCATGTTAGCCAGCATCAAAAGACCTTAAATACACTTGGGAATGTGCTGAGTATTGATACGCTGATTGAGCTTCGTACGCGCTATTTAAATGCGAAAGCGAATGCCACGATTGCACGGGCATCGCTTGCCAACAGCAAACTAGACTTTCAGCGTATGCAAGCCCTCAACAAAGATGATAAAAACGTTTCGGATCAAGTCATGTTAGCGGCACAAGCGGCTTTCAAAGCAGATCAAGCGAAAGTGCAAGCCGCTGAAACTGAGGCAAGTAATCTCAATGACACCATGCGTCAAACATGGGGTGAATCGCTCGCTAACGAAGCAACGAAGGAACCTGCAAGCGCAAACTTTCAGGCACTGCTCTTACATAAAGAAGTGTTACTGTTGATTACACTGCCAACTGATAGCAACGTGAGCGCAGGTGAACGCATCAACGTTGTGCCGACCGGAGCGCAAACCAAGGTAATTAGTGCCCAACTTGTTGCCGCTGCACCGCAAACTGACACGACCATACAAGGCCGCACCTATTATTTCCGGGCACCAGCTGAAAACTTACGTGCCGGTATGCGTGTAAGTGTTGAAATGAAGGCTACTCCAAACAATACTAAAACAACCAATGGCATTATCGTACCTGCTAAAGCAGTGGTTTGGTACGCTGGTAAACCATGGGTGTACAAAAAGCAAAGCGAAGACCGTTTTGTTCGATTGCCGATTAATACCGACAATGAAATAAACGGCGGTTGGTTTAACCAGAGTGCGAGCCTCGCTGATGGGGATGATTTAGTGATCAATGGGGCACAACTTTTACTCTCAGAAGAGTTTAAGTACCAAATCAAAAATGAGAATCAGGACTAATTGTGATGATGTCCGCCCTCGTTAGGTTCTCCATTCGTTTTAGCGGTGTCATTATTGGCATCGCCAGTTTAATTGTGATGTATGGCATTTATAGCCTGACACGTAGCAATCTAGATGTATTCCCTGAGTTCTCTCCTACACAGCTGGTGATCCAAACCGAGTCGCCAGGGCTTTCTACAGATTTAGTTGAATCCTTAGTTAGTCAGCCGATTGAGCATAGTATTGCGGGAACGGTAGGCATCGAGTTAATGCGATCACAATCTATTCCTGGGCTTTCTGTCGTCACCGTTATTTTTAAAGAAGGCACGGACGTTTATCGCAACCGCCAAGTGGTGGCCGAGCGCCTTGCCACCCTTGCCAATAGGTTACCGAATGGCATTACGCCAAACATCACCCCGCTGACCTCCGCGGCCAGCACCGTCATGGGTATCGGGATCACCTCGGAGACCAAATCACTCATGGAACTGCGCACCATGGTGGATTGGACTTTACGTCCACACCTCATGGCTGTGCAAGGCGTGGCAGATGTAAACGTATTTGGTGGTGATGTGAAGCAGTACCAAATTCAAGTGAATCCAGACAAACTAGTGCTGTACAACCTATCCATGCAGGAAGTCATGAATGCCGCGAGCAAGGCCACAGGCGTTCGCGGTGCAGGATTTATTGAAAACAACAACCAACGTATTGTCATCAATACCGAAGGTCAAGCCCGCACACCTGCAGAGCTTGCGAAAACAATGCTCCTGCATCGTCACGGACAAACCGTGAGATTGGGCGACATTGGCCAAGTTGTCGAAGGCGCCGCACCATCGATTAGCGCCTCGGCGATTAATGGAAAACCAGGCATTTACCTTTCCGTGCAAGGCCAATTGGGTGCTAACACGCATGGCGTGACCCAGGCCTTAGAAAAAGCTATTCAGCAAATCAAACCATCGCTTGAGGCTGACCAGATCAAATTACACGAAGGCCTATTCCGGCCTGCTAACTTTATTGAAACCGCCATTAAAGGCGTGCGAACTGACATCTTAATTGGCTCCATTTTAGTCATCACGGTTCTGTTTTTATTTTTGTTTAATGCCCGTACAGCCTTTATCTCAGCGACCGCTATTCCATTATCATTACTCACTGCGATCGTGGTGATGAGTTACTTCAATATTGGTTTAAATATCATGGTGTTGGGTGGTCTAGCTATTGCACTAGGTGAGGTTGTGGATGACGCCATTATTGATACCGAAAACATCTTTAGACGCTTGCGTGAAAACCGTTTATTGGCCATGCCACAGCCCATCCACAAAGTGGTGTTTAACGCTTCAATGGAGGTGCGTAGCTCAGTGGTTTACGCCACCATTATCGTTGCCTTGGTGTTTATGCCACTCCTCACCTTAACTGGCGTTGCAGGTAAATTATTTGCGCCGCTTGGCATTGCTTATATCTCAGCAATTTTGGCATCACTGTTAGTCGCGCTCACACTCACACCCGCACTCTGTTATTTAATGCTGGGTAAGGCAAAGCTCAGTGCAGAAGACTCGCCGATGATTAGCTACATTAAAAAACGCTACGTCAGACTTTTGCATCGCGTTGAACAGCATTACAAAATGACGATTGCCATTAGTGTCGCTTTAATTGCACTTGGTCTTGGCGTGCTGCCACTCTTTAAAAGCCAATTCATTCCTGCCTTGCATGAAGGCCATTTTATTATGCACATGACGCTAGTGCCTGGCAGTTCTGAGCAAGAGTCATTGCGCGTGGGTCAAAAAGTCGCCGCTTCCTTGAGCGAAATTAAAGGCGTGCGCAGTATTGCGCAATGGGTGGGTCGCGCACCGAATGCCGCCGACACTTTTGGCACGCACTACAGTGAATTTGAAATCGAAATCGGCACGCTTTCAGGTGAAGAACAAACCCGCATTCTTCAAGAAATCCGTGAGCATCTCTCTGGTATTGATGATGAAAATATCGATAAAGATGAGGATGGCCCAACCCCACCTGGCTTTGTTGGGGTTAACTTTGCCATTAACACTTTTTTAACAGAGCGTATCGAGGAAACCATTTCTGGCTATGCCGCCTCACAAGTCATCAATATTTATGGCCATGATTTAGATGCTTTAGATCGCGATGCACAAGCGGTGGCTGGCGTAGTAGCAGGCATGCAAGGCGCTGAAGATGTGCTCGTACAGTCGCCGCCTGGCACACCACAAATCTCTATTCGCCTGCGCTCAGAAAAGCTGTTGCAATGGGGCTTACAAGTAAGCGATGTGTTAGACACTATCCGCGCATCTTACGAAAGCGTGCCTGTTGCGCAGGTATATCAGGCGAGCCGCGTGGTTGGCGTGAGCGTCTTACTTGACACCGCCTCGCGCAACAATATCGGCCAAATTAGTACACTGCCGATCACGAACAATGAGGGCAAGCTAGTAAGGCTTGGCGACATTGCGGACATTACTCAAGAAAACGGACGCTCAAAGATTTTGCATTCCGGCGCAAAACGTATTCAAACCGTGACAGCCAATGTCAGTGGTCGTGACATTCAAGGCTTCACTGACGAGCTAAAAACCAAACTCCAAAAAGAAGTCCATCTTTCACCAGGTAACTATCTTGCTTTTACTGGTGAGGCGGAAGCCCAAGCCAAATCACGTGAAGATCTGATCGTGCACTCGCTACTCGCCACCGTCGGCATTTTCTTGATGTTGTATATCGCGTTTGGAAGATTGCGTAATTTATTGCTGACTTTTGCCAACTTGCCATTTGCGCTCATAGGCGGCGTATTTGCCGTCATGCTCACAGGGGGGTGGATTTCGCTTGGATCACTTGTTGGCTTCGTGACCCTATTCGGGATTACCCTACGTAACTCGATTATGTTGGTTTCACACTACCAACACCTGATTGATGAAGAAGGCATGATATGGGGCTTAGAAACAGCGATTCAAGGCGCCTCTGAACGACTCCCCTCCATCTTAATGACTGCGCTTGTGACAGCATTGGGTCTGTTGCCGCTTGCGGCAGGCAGTGGCCAACCTGGCCGTGAGATTGAAGGCCCAATGGCCACCATTATTGTCGGCGGTTTAATTACCTCGACGATTTTGAACTTGCTCATTTTGCCAACGATTATGTTGCACTTCGGTAAGTTTGAAAAACATCAACAAGTTTAAAAAAACTAACACAACATTAAGCCATCAGCTTCGTCCACAAGGACTTTACTGACTCAACAAGATGCGCGACTTCATGGACACTCACTTGCGCCTTAGTGTGGCCTTGCAAGCGAAGCGCATGTTGTTTCTTACGCAGCTCACGATAAGCATTCGCCACCGCCTCGGCCTGTGCTTTTTCAATCACACCCAAACTTGCAAGCCTTGCGAGCAAAGCAATATTCCCAATATTTTCAGTCAGCTCGGGATGTTGATGCGCGTGCGCTAATACTAAATATTGCACCATAAACTCCACGTCAATAATGCAGCCTAAGCTTTGTTTGAGATCAAACACATCCGCAGGAATCACGTGCCCTGCACGCATTTTTTGGCGCATCTCGACCACTTCTTTATTTAGCGTAGCCATGTCACGCTTTTGCGTCATCACATCGCAACGAATCTGCTCAAACGCTTTACCTATCTCTACATCACCAGCGCTAAACCTAGCACGAGTAATCGCCTGATGCTCCCAGACCCAAGCTTTGTGCTGCTGATAGGCCCTAAACGCATCCACAGTGCTGACTAACAAGCCACTAGCACCATCGGGACGGAGTTGCATATCCGTTTCGTAAAGCATGCCTGCTGAAGTAAGGCTATTCAGCCAATTGTTAATGCGTTGACCAAAACGCGCATAAATCTGCCCCGCATCAGGCGCTTCATCATCGTAGAGAAAAATAATATCCAAATCAGAGGCGTAGCCTATCTCTTTACCGCCTAGTTTGCCGTAGCCCACAATCGCAAATTGAGGGGCCTCTCGATGTTTACCCTTAAGTGTGGGCCATACTGTTTCAAGCGTAACCTGCAAAATAAGGTTGGCTAATTCACTGAGGTAATCAGACAGGGTTTCAAGTGGTAACTCCCCCGCCACATCTTTTGCCGCGAACCGAAATACCGCTGCATGCTTAAAGTGCCGCATGACATCCATTTGACGCTCAACATCGCCTTCTACTTCAGCCAACCGTCGCTTGAGTTCTTCGCGCATCAAGGCAAAATCAGGCACAGCGTATAAATGCTGCGTATCTAGCAGTTCATCCAATAAAACAGGATGTTGAGATAGATATTGTCCTAACCAAGGGCTGGCAGACGTTAATCGAATCACTAAATTTAAAGCGGCAGGATATTCGGCCAGCAAAGCCAAATAACTGGCACGGCGGCAGATATTTTCCAGCAAGTCCGATACACGCAATAAGGCTGTATCCGGATCATCTTCCTTCACGGCCAACGCAATCACTAACGGCATCAATTGATCAAAGCGCTGACGGCTTAATTCTGGCAATTGCTTGTATTTTGCACTATGGGCTAATCCGCGCAAACGGCTTAGGGTTTGCGCTGCATCTAAATAGCCCAAGCTTTTAATCCGCGCGACGGCTTCTTCATCTGCGATTGTGCCCTGCCAAATTTCCACAATACGCAGATCTTCTGCCTGCTCACCTTTGGGGTCGCTAAACACCTCACTAAAATGTTTATCCACCACGTGGCGATGCGCTTCTATCTTGGCATGCAAGGTATCCCAACTTTCGCAATTCATGGCTAACGCCAGCCGCGCCTGACCTTCTTCACTGCTTGGTAATGTTTGGGTTTGCTGGTCTTCGGCATACTGAAGCCTATGTTCTAAATCACGCAAAAATACATAAGCAGTACAGAGTTCATCCACGGTATTTTCTGGCAATAACTTCTTATCGCGCAATAAAGCCATGACGGCAAGGGTAGGCCTAATCTGCAAACTCACATCTTGACCGCCACGGATCAACTGAAAAACTTGGGCGATAAATTCAATTTCGCGAATACCACCGCGACCTAGCTTGATGTTGTCATGCATATCACGCTTATTCACATCGCGCTGAATTTGCACTTTCAAGTCGCGCATGGAGGCAAAAGCCCCGTAATCTAAGTACTTACGGAATACAAAAGGACGAAGCAAATCTGCAATCACTTTTGCGGGGCCTGCGATCACACGCCCTTTAATCCAAGCGTAGCGCTCCCACTCGCGGCCTTGGTTTTGGTAATACTCTTCCAACATGGCCAAACTGCAAGCCAGTGGGCCTTCTGAACCATAAGGGCGTAAACGCATATCCACACGGAACACAAAACCATCTTGGGTAATCTCATCAATCGCCGCAATCAGCTTCTTTCCAACGCGTGTAAAAAACTCATGGTTGCTTAATGTTTGCTTTCCTTGCTCTCCAACACTAAGGCCTGCACCATTCGTTTCACCATCTTCTTCAAACGCAAAAATCAAATCAATGTCAGAAGACACATTGAGTTCAAAGCCACCCAACTTACCCATGCCAATCACAATCAAAGATTGAGGCTTGCCGCTCTCGCCAATTGGCTCGCCATAAGTGTCTTTGAGACTAGCTTCAATATAGGTTAATGCAATACTTACAACGACTTCTGCTAAATCACTCACCGACTGCACCACTTCGGCAAAGTCCGCCAAGCCATTTAAGTCACGCACGATAATGCGCAACATCACACGCTGTCTTAGCTTACGTAGCGCACGCTTCAAACTTGCATCGTCAATAATCGATTGACCTGCAAGATAAGCCAGCATTTCATCACGGCTATATCTCGTGGCTATTTTTTGCATCAGGTCAGGCAGCAATTCGCCATCACCCGCTAGCAAGCGGCTCACAAAGGGGCTACAAGCCATAGCATGTTGAACATAGGCGTATTGTGGTACTGATTCAAAAGCTGAAGGTGTGATCATGTAATGCTTCTTAATCCTTAAGTCTCAACCATTAAAATGCCATCAGGTGGCTAGAAATCGACCTTGAAAATGTTATTATCCCTCTTATAAGTTGTAAATTGATCATATAAAAATAATTAAGCTTTATCGGGGGAAATGCAATGTCATCAATCGAGTCTGTGCTCACGGAAAATCGGGTATTTGCGCCCATTCCGGCATTCAAACAAAACGCCACTGTTTCTGGATTAGCCGCTTATCAAGCCTTGTGCCAACAAGCCGAGCAAGATTACACAGGCTTTTGGGGCAACCTAGCCCGCACCGAACTTGACTGGCATAAACCCTTCACCCAAATTTTAGATGAAAGTAAGGCCCCTTTTTACCGCTGGTTTCATGATGGCGAACTCAACGCCTCATACAACTGTATCGATCGCCACCTTGCGACTAAAGGCGACAAAACTGCGATTATTTTTGAAGCAGACGACGGCTCAGTTACTAAGCTCACATACCAACAATTACACCAACTTGTTTGCCGTTTTGCCAATGCGCTGAAAGACCAAGGCATAACTTTAGGCGACCGCGTGATTATTTACTTGCCGATGGGCATTGAAGCGGTCGTTGCTATGCAAGCTTGTGCACGTGTTGGTGCTATTCATTCAGTCGTGTTTGGCGGCTTCTCAGCCAAAAGTCTGCACGAACGCATTACCGATGTTGGCGCTAAATTAGTCATCACCGCTGATGCTGGCATGCGCGGTGGTAAAGCCGTTGTGCTTAAAACCGCAGTGGATGAAGCCTTGGCTTTAGGTGGCTGTGAAGCGGTGACCAAAGTTATTGTTTGCCAACGCACCAAATCAGAAGTCGCTTGGACTGAAGGTCGTGACCTTTGGTGGCACGACCTTGAAAGTGCGGCTTCTGACGTTTGCGAACCAACTTGGGTGAATGCAGAACATCCGCTATTTATCCTTTACACCTCAGGCTCAACAGGCACACCAAAGGGCGTACAACATTCTACAGGTGGCTATTTGCTTGGCGCCTTGATGAGTATCAAATGGGTATTCGATTACAAAGACAGCGACGTATTTTGGTGTACTGCAGATGTGGGCTGGATTACCGGCCACAGCTATGTGGCCTACGGCCCGTTGTCATTAGGCGCAACACAAGTCATTTTTGAAGGCATCCCCACTTACCCAGATGCTGGTCGTTTCTGGCAAATGATAGAAAAACACAAAGTCAGCGTGTTCTACACTGCGCCAACAGCAATTCGCTCACTCATTAAGTTAGGCGGCGACCTGCCTAAACAATACGATCTTTCAAGCTTACGATTATTAGGCACGGTGGGCGAACCAATCAATCCAGAAGCTTGGATGTGGTATCACACCGTGGTCGGTAATGAGCGTTGCCCGATTGTGGATACTTGGTGGCAAACAGAAACTGGCGCGCACATGCTTGCGCCACTTCCTGGCGCGATTGATGCTAAGCCAGGTTCATGCACGATGCCTCTTCCTGGCATCATGATGGATATCGTTCACGAAGATGGCGCGCATATTGAAGGCACGGGTGGCGGATTGCTCGTCGCTAAAAAACCTTGGCCTTCGATGATACGCACCATCTGGGGCAACCCTGAACGCTTTAAGAAGTCTTATTTCCCAGAAGAGCTCAATGGCTTATACCTCGCCGGCGACTCAGCCCACCGCGATGCGGATGGCTACTACTGGATTATGGGGCGTATTGATGATGTGCTTAACGTATCAGGCCATCGTCTCGGCACGATGGAAATTGAATCTGCCTTAGTCGCCAACTCATTAGTCGCAGAAGCGGCCATTGTGGGCAAACCACACGACATCAAAGGTGAGTCTATCGTCGCTTATGTCGTGCTAAAAGGCGTCCGTCCAGAAGGCGAAGTTGCCAAGAAGATTGTGGCTGAACTCCGCGACTGGGTAGGCAAAGAGATTGGCCCAATTGCCAAGCCGGATGAAATTCGCTTTGGTGATAACTTACCCAAAACACGTTCAGGCAAAATCATGCGCCGATTATTGCGTAGCTTGGCGCGAGGCGAAGAAATTACCTCTGATATTTCAACGCTTGATAACCCAGCTATTTTGGAACAACTTAAACAGCCTATCATTTAGGCTACTCAGACAAACCCAGCTTTGCCTTCGGATTAAGCGCTATTTCGGATAGAATAGCGCTTTTTTCGCATCTAGATTTTGGCCATGTCATCCTTACCAGAAGAAATTACCCGCCGTCGCACCTTTGCCATTATTTCGCATCCTGATGCGGGTAAAACGACACTGACCGAAAAACTTTTATGGTTCGGTGGCGCGATTCAAGTCGCTGGTGAAGTGCGTGGCCGGAAAGCCGCACGTCATGCAACGTCGGACTGGATGGAACTAGAGAAACAACGTGGCATTTCAGTGACTTCATCGGTGATGCAGTTCCCATACCGCGAACACATGATTAATTTGCTGGATACCCCAGGCCATGATGACTTCTCAGAAGACACTTACCGCACATTAACGGCAGTGGACTCTGCTGTGATGGTGATCGATTCAGTGAACGGTGTTGAGGCGCAAACCATCAAGCTACTCAATGTCTGCCGTATGCGCGATACGCCAATTATCACCTTCATCAACAAACTAGACCGCGAAAGTCGTCCGCCCATCGAACTCTTAGATGAAATCGAATCTACATTGGGCATGGAATGCGCGCCGATGACTTGGCCGATTGGCATGGGCAAGGGCTTCCGCGGCGTATACCACCTATACAACGACGTGGTTTCGTTCTTTGATCCACGTGCTGAAAAAGGCACATCCGAGGTGATTGAGGGCTTGGATAATCCGCGCCTTGATGAGCTACTTGGTCGCCAAGCAGAAGAGCTGCGGGTTGACATTGAGTTAGTCCGCGGCGCATCAAACACCTTTAATAAAGAGCGCTATTTAAGTGGCAAACAAACCCCTGTGTTTTTTGGCTCAGGGATTAACAACTTTGGTGTGCAATCGCTATTAGATGCTGTGGTTGAGTTATCCCCTGCTCCATTAGCACGCAAAACTGCGACACGCGAAGTGGCGCCAAATGAAGCAAAGTTCTCAGGCTTTGTGTTCAAGATTCAAGCCAACATGGACCCAAAACACCGCGATCGTATTGCGTTCTTGCGTGTATGTTCAGGTCGCTTTGAGCGTGGCATGAAAATCAAACAAGTGGCGACAGGCAAACAAATTTCGGTTAATAACGCCATTACCTTTATGGCACAAGACCGCACTACGATGGACGAAGCATACTCAGGCGACATTATCGGCATTCCTAACCACGGCACTATCAAACTCGGCGATACTTTCACTGAAAGTGAGAACTTAAAATTCATTGGCATCCCTTCTTTCGCCCCTGAATTTTTCCGCCGTGCACGGATTAAAAATCCGATGAAGATGAAGCAGTTACAAATCGGCCTCAAGCAACTATCGGAAGAAGGCGCAGCCCAATTATTCCGCCCACTCCTCTCTAATGACTTGATTTTGGGTGCAGTGGGTATTTTGCAGTTTGATGTGGTGGCACATCGTCTAGAGCACGAATACGGCGTTGACATGATATTTGAGCCTTACGACTGCCATACTGCGCGCTGGCTAAAAGGCAGCGACGCTGATCTAAAAGCAATCGCTGACAAATACGGCTTTAACGTGGGCTTTGATAGCGCGGATGATTATGTGTATCTCGCGCCAAATCGCGTGAACTTACAAATGGCACAAGAACGTTACCCAGAGATTGAATTTAAAGAAACGCGCGAGATTGCCTAAGCCAGTTATCAAAATTGATTGTCCCTGCGGTAGCGGCGCGCTTTATCAAGATTGTTGCGAGCCTTATCATCTGAGTACTGACGCACCCAATGCTGAAAAGCTGATGCGCTCTCGCTACAGCGCTTATGTGTTGGGTTTAGAAGAATACCTACTCAATACTTGGCACCCCAATACCAGACCAAAATACCTCAACCTCGCCAACGACCGTACCAAATGGCTAGGGCTTGAAGTAAAGCGCTTTGAGCCTAACGACGAGCAAGCCATTGTCGAGTTTATTGCCAGCTACAAGGAAAATGGCAAAGCCGAAAAACTCCTCGAAATTAGCCAATTTAGACGCATTGCTAGGCGCTGGTACTATGTGGATGGCGAGTATCAAGCCTAACGAAAAAATAGTTAAGCAAACGCCTCACACAGCATACTCAAGAAAGCGCCTAGCACAGGAATCAATTCTTCTTTCTCAAACGGCGCCGCATCATCAGTGCCGGCAACCAAGAACGCAATCACAGCTTTATCAAAATCTTCACGGAAGTGCGTCCAATGCTCAGCATCTGCATCGCCAATTAAATGGAATTTACGCATGCCTGATTCCACAATATCCGCGAGTTCTTCATTCGTAAGTTCTACAAAGAGAGATTTAGCAATCACGATTTGATCTTGTTCTAAATCTGCGACCACATCCTCAGCACCTAACGGCAAGACCAAATAGGCGTAAACCATCAAAGCAAATGCTTGATAAACGCTGAGCATATCGAAGTTGTCATAACGCTCATCGGCTGGCGAACGCGAAGCTTCTTTAATCGCTTTAGCTGTGATGTAACACGCCAAATAGCTAGCCGCTTTCACTGGATCGTAATCTTCCAAATTACTGCTGAGCGGTGCATCTTGTTCCTTGCGCCCTTCCGCCAAACAAAGTGCGTGTAGCAGGCTTAAGTTTTTAGAATATTGGTTTGTAGATTGTTGGTCTGCCATTTTTCGTTCTCTATCTTCAATTAAGTTGTTTTATTGGATTGCTGGCAACGCTTCTAACATTTCTTGCAGCTCTAGCCAGCGCATCTCTGCCGTTGCTAATTGTTGAACCAGTTCAGCTTGATGCTTGAGAAAATCTTGCAAAATGCTTTTATCGCTTTGGGTATATAAATCAGGATCAGCCAGCTTATGATCCAAAGCGGTTTTATCTTGCTCCCACTTCGCCATATTGGTTTCTATTTGCTCGGTCTCTTTAAGCAAAGGCCGACGCTCAGCAATTCTTGCTTGCCTATCCGCCTTACTTTGCGCGCGCTCAACTTTATTTGATCCAACTGGTGCTTCTTTATTGGATTCTAAGCTTTGTTTATCGGCGAGCTTTTGGGCGTTAAGCCAATCTTTATAGTCGTCTAAATCGCCATCAAATACTTCTGCCTTACCATGCGCCACCAACATAAACTTATCGCAAGTGGCTCTTAGCATGGCCCTATCGTGTGAAACAATCACCACACCGCCTTGATAGTCTTGGAGAGCAACAGTCAGTGCGTGGCGCATTTCCAAATCTAAATGGTTGGTCGGCTCATCCAGTAATAGCAAATTTGGACGCGTCCAAATCAGCAAAGCCAAAGCCAAGCGCGATTTCTCTCCACCTGAAAATGGACCGCATGGTGAGCTTGCCATATCACCTTTGAAATCAAAGCCACCCAAGTAATTACGATGCTCTTGCTCGCGCGTTTCGGGGTCTAACTTTTGCATATGTTCAAGCGGCGATTCATCAAGACGCAATTGCTCTAACTGATGCTGAGCAAAGTAACCAACTTTTAAATCTTTGCCCTCTACGCGTTTGCCAGACTTCATGGAAAGTTCACACGCAAGTAGCTTAATGAGTGTTGATTTACCCGCACCATTGCGGCCAAGCAAACCAAGCCGTTCACCAGGACGCAACGCCAGCTCTATTTTGCTGAGGATGGTCGTATCGCCATAACCCACGCTGACATCATCGATTACCAGCAGTGGATCTGGCACGTTTTGCATTTCTCTAAAGCTAAAATCAAAAGGCGTATCAATATGCGCAGCAGAAATCATTTCCATACGCTCAAGGGCTTTGATGCGGCTTTGGGCTTGGCGAGCCTTGGTAGCTTTTGCACGGAATCGTTCAATATAGCTTTGCAAATGCGCAACGTTGCGCTGTTGACGTTCATACATCGATTGTTGCTGAGAAAGGCGTTCGGCTCGTTGACGCTCAAAATCCGAGTACCCGCCTTTGTAAAGCGTTAGGCGCTGCTGTTCAATGTGCGCGATATGATTCACAATCGCGTCTAAGAAGTCTCGGTCATGCGAAATCAGCACTAAAGTACCCCGATAGTCATTTAGCCAGGTTTCTAGCCAAATGACGGCATCTAAGTCCAAATGGTTTGTCGGTTCATCTAATAACAACAAGTCTGAACGGCACATCAGCGCACGTGCTAAATTAAGTCTTACCCGCCAACCACCTGAAAAGTCCGAAACTGGACGACTTAAGTCTGCATTCTTGAAGCCAAGACCGTCCAGCAGCTCCGCAGCTCTTGCACGGGCAGAATAACCGCCAATTTCGCTAAAGCGCGCATGTAGCTCACCTATTTTTTCGCCTTCATGCTTGGCTTCCGCCTCAACCAAAGCCGACTCTATGGCGCGTAGTTCAAAGTCACCATCCAAGGTAAATTCAATGGCAGCTTGAGATAAGGCAGGCGTTTCTTGCGCTACATGGGCAATGACCCAATTTGGTGGCATTTCCAAATCGCCATGTTCAGGCTGCAACTCACCACGCAACATCGCAAACAGGCTGGATTTACCTGCGCCATTTGCGCCAGTTAAACCGACCTTATGTCCTGGATGAAGCTGGAGTGATGCCCCTTCGATCAGTATTTTCACACCACGCGTTAAGGTGAGATTTTTGAATTGAATCAAGCTTGCCTTTCCATTTAACGTAAATCTTAATTACTTACGTCAGCCATATTTTAACTAAGGCGTTATTCTAAAGCATCTAGCTTCAGTTCATCATTTGTTTGTTCGATAAGTAACAGATACTCAAGCACTGCATATAGTAGAATAGTGCTTGTGAATTAAAAGCCAAGCCAAAGGTTAGGCTAGCCCAATATTCAAATACCATTAGAATATAAATTAATGATTAAAAAATCGCTTTTATGGTCATATCGAATTGCTTCTATTGCGCTAGGAACGCTTGTGTTTCTGGGCATGCTTTCGATCATCGTTTTGCGATTTTTTGTGCTGCCGCATATTGATGACTACAAACCCAAAATCGTTCAAGGCATTTCAGAAGTACTTGGTCAAAAAGTAGTTATCGGCAATATCTACGCTAACTGGGATGGGTTAAATCCGCATATTGCTGTGTTTAATGTTGATATTTATGATCAAGAAAACCGCGTAGCACTCAGTCTGAATCACGTTGAAGGCAGCCTCTCTTGGTCCAGCATTCCATTACTTTCCCCTCGCCTCGCGTCTTTTTCTATCTACCAACCTGAACTGACTATTCGCCGAGAAAAAGATGGCACGGTTTATGTCGCTGGCGTGTCAATGAGCGGTGCATCCAAGCCCGCATTTCCGAATTGGTTGCTCAAACAAGCAAGGGTGAACGTCATCGATGCCAATATTGTTTGGCAAGACGATTTGCGCGGCGCGCCTCCACTGAACCTCGACAAACTCAATTTACAACTTGAAAATCCTGTGTGGGACGGCTTTCGAGGACAACATGCGTTTAGTTTACGTGCCACGCCATCTGCGGGCACATCTAAGCCTATCGATATTCGCGGCAAGGTATTTGGACATGACGTGAGTCAAATAGAGCAATGGTATGGCAACTTGTATGCCAAAGTTGAAGGCACAGACATTGCGGCTTGGCGTAATTGGTTAGATTACCCCTTGGATTTGCGTGAAGGCGAAGGGGCGGCCCAACTTTGGGTAGATTTTTCAGATAACCAAATCGATAACTTTACAACCGATCTTGCTTTTAACAAAGTAGTGACACGCCTTCCGTATAACGGAGTTGAAAATAGCTTTAATCGTATCGCTGGCCAACTCAAATGGATACGACATGCCAATGGCCAGGAAATCCAAGGTGAAGGCATCAAGATCGTCACTTCAGACGACTTGAATATGCGCAGCGGTAAATTCTCAATACGTGAGCGCACCATCAAGCAAGGAAAAATTGTGCAAGGCGATGTATTGCTCGATGAGATTCAACTCGAAACCCTCAACAAACTAACGCCATACTTTACTTTGCCTGCCACTGCCACCAAAGCAATCGAGGAAACAGCGCCGCTGGGCAAACTTAACAATCTGCACCTGACTTGGCAAAGCAAAGGTGAAACACTGCCAAAATATGCGCTAAGCGCTGACTTTTTGCACTTGAGCCTACTTCCCTTCCCCAAGTATTCATTGCCAGGGTTCACCAACCTTAGCGGCAGACTTGATATAGACCAAAACAAAGGCAGGCTGACTTTAGATTCAAGCGCTGCTTCGCTCAATTTTTCACCAGTCTTGCGCTGGCCCTTAGCTGCCGACAAATTAACAGGAGAAGTGGACTGGAAAATTAACAACCAAAACTTGTCGATAGACGTGAAAAACTTATCTCTAAAAAACGAACATTTGGATGCTGAGTTAGCGGGGAGCTTTAGTTCTGATGGCGCACAAAAGCAATTATTGGATCTGACGGGACACGTGAACAAAGTCGATCTTAAGTATGGACGCCTCTATTATCCAAACCGCCTTGGCAAAGATACGATCGACTGGCTTGATCGTTCGATTTTGTCAGGCCGCGGTGAAGATGTGAGTGTACGTATCAAAGGCGATCTGAAAGATTACCCATTTGTTGATGGAAAAAAAGGCATCTTAAAAGTGACTGCCAATCTAAAAGATGCCGTACTTGAATACTCCGAAGGCTGGCCTAAGGTTGAGGGTGTAAATCTTGCGATGTTGTTTGAAGGCAAGCGTATGGAGTTAAACGCGAGTGCTGGCCATTTGTTTGGCAATGAAATTAAGAAAGCAAAAATAACGGTTCCAGATCTAGAAGCAGATGAGAGCATGCTCGATATTGTTGGTGAATTACAAAGCCCGGTCAGTGAGGGTGTTAGATTTATTAACGCAAGCCCTATCGCAAAGTTAGCCAACGGCTTTACCGAAACACTTAAAACAACAGGCAATGGAAAACTCAATCTCAATTTACACATTCCACTTAACCACAGCGCCGAAACAACAGTGAGAGGGATTTACCTTATTAGCAATGGCAGTATGCTAAGCGACAGCATACCCGAGCTTACTAAGCTTAATGGCACAATAGAGTTCACCGAATCGACAATCAATGCCAATAACGTCAACACATGGGCATACGGTGCACCTGCAGTATTTAGTGTCAACACTGATAAAAATCATGCGATCCAGATTTCTGCGCATGGCCGAGCAACAGATGCCGGCTTGAGAAAGTCCTTTGACAACTTTTTACCGAGCACTGTTTCTGGCAGTACTGAATGGGTTGCGAAAGCAAAAATTCAACACAATCAATCCGAAGTCCTTATTCAATCTAGCATGGTTGGCTTGAGTTCAAAATTACCAGCACCACTTGGTAAAACAATGACCGAGGCTATGCCTTTGGTCATTGAGAAAAAACCAATCAATGAAACACAAGATGTGGTCAAAATTAGTTTAGGTAAAAGCATCACCGCAAAACTCGTTCGCACCTCTCAAAATGGCATGACAACCATTGATAAAGGCGATATTGGCATCAATGCTTTACCAGAAGTAAGTCCTCAAAAAGGACTATCACTTCGCGCTAAGCTTGATAACTTGGATATTGATGAGTGGTTGGCACAATTCAATAAGTCAACAGCTAGCGATGCAAACACCAATCAAAATAGCAACATAGCGCTCAATCGAATTGAGCTGACAACGCAACATCTTGATATTTTCGACCGCCGTATTAATGCCCTTAAGCTTAGTGCTAGGTCGACAGATAATGCCTGGATCATGAATTTAAAAAGTGACGAGGTCACGGGTGATTTAAAATGGAGCAAAGATGGTAACGGCAAAATTAGTGGCAATCTTGCCAATTTTATTTTCCCATCGCCCACGCCTGATGCAGTGAAAATACCTACCCATGTTGCCGCAAAACAACTGAATCTAAAATACCCAGCACTTGACATTACTGCTGACAACTTTGAAATCGGTAAGAAAAAATTTGGTCGGCTAGAGCTTCAAGCGAAAGAACAACTTGGTAACTGGGGCATCGATAAGCTTCGCCTGACTTCAGCAGATGGTGTGATTAATACCAATGGCGAGTGGAATAATTGGAAAAATCGTCCGAATACCAAGCTGCGTTTTAATTGGGAAATCAACGATATGGGTAAGGCTTTAAAACGCCTTGATATTGGCGACGTGATTAAGGGGGGAACAGCGGAAATCACAGGCCAATTAAAATGGGCTGGCAGTCCCCATGAGTTTGACATCCCTAATCTTTCAGGCAGCTTGCACGTCGATGCTAAAAAAGGGCAAATTCTTCAACTAGAACCCGGTGTTGGAAGGCTCTTCAGCGTATTAAGTTTGCAAAATTTACCCCGACGCTTAACACTCGATTTTAAGGATTTATTTAGCAGCGGCTTCACATTCGACAAAATCAATGCCGATGTCAATATTGAACGCGGCATTATGTATAGCGACAACTTTAAAATGGTCGGTCCAACGGCCCAAGTGGAAATTAAAGGCGAGACAGACCTTGAAAAAGAAACGCAGCATTTATATGTCAAAGTGAAACCATTTATCAGCGACACGCTGTCATTAGCGGCTTTTGCTGGCGGCCCCGCCGTGGGAGCAGCCGCTTATATTGCACAAAAGATTCTGAAAGATCCGCTCAACAAAATCGCCGAATCGCAATATGAAATTATCGGCACTTGGACCAATCCTCAAGAAAGAGGGCAAGAGAAGGATGAAAAATCACCCGTTAAAAACCCTGCGCCAGGGCCTCTTGGCAGGTAGCTATTTTGATTTGATCAATATTTAACATTTGCCAAATCGGGTATGATGTCGAAGAACCCCTCAACCATTGTTTACTCGGAAATTTGGCATGGCAATTAAATCGCGCATCAACCACACAAAAGCCAGCCCAGCCGCCGCTGGTATCGTCAAAATCGCTGGCATTCAAATGGCATCAGGGCCGATCGTTTCGGCGAATCTTAGCGAGGCTGAGCGACTGATTAAAATTGCAGTGGATCAAGGTGCCAAGCTAATCGTACTGCCTGAATACTTTGCGATTATGGGCATCAAGGATACCGACAAATTAAAAGCCAGCGAAAAAGAAGGTAACGGCCCGATTCAGAAATTTCTCTCTAGTTCTTCAAAAAAACATGATGTTTGGATTGTCGCTGGATCTATTCCACTTCAATCAGACAGCAAAGACAAGATTTATAACGCCTGCATGGTCTATGACAACAAAGGTAAGTTGGTTGTGCGTTATAACAAAATTCATCTTTTTGGCCTGAACCTAGGCAACGAAAAGTACCATGAAGAAGCGACCATTGTGCCAGGCAATAAAGTGGTCACCGTCGATAGTCCGTTTGGCAAGATTGGCTTATCCATTTGCTACGACTTACGCTTTCCAGAACTCTATCGCGCCATGGGTGAAGTTGACTTAATTTTAGTACCCGCAGCATTTACCGAAACCACAGGGAAGGCTCACTGGGAAACCTTAGTGCGTGCCCGTGCGATTGAGAATCTATGCTATGTTTTAGCGCCAGCACAAGGTGGTTATCACGCCTCAGGCCGTGAAACGCATGGTGACAGTATGATTGTAGATCCATGGGGCGTAGTACTTGATCGACTGCCACGTGGCTCTGGTGTTGTTATTGCAAACATGAATCTAGATTACCAAGCCAGCTTACGCAAGAGTTTGCCAGCCTTGCAACATCGTACTGTTTTTAAATAAACATGTTAGGTGAGTGACGTATTCAAGATTTTACTTAGCGGGGCAATGCCCCGCTTCTGCTATATTGAACATATTAAATGCAATATTTGGAAGCCTTAGCATGAAACCTGAACAAAATAATCCATCTCAAACCAATCACTTCAGCACAGCCACTGAGGCCCTTCTTAACCCATCCAGTTTGGATGTGCCCGCATTACAGGGGGTATTGAACAACATCATGACGCACGATATTGATTATGCCGATTTGTACTTTCAATACAGCCGTTCAGAGAGCTGGGGCTTAGAAGAGGGTCAAGTAAAATCAGGCAACTTCAATATTGACCAAGGTGTGGGTGTGCGTGCAGTCAGCGGCGAAAAAACTGCTTTTGCTTACTCTGATGATATTAACTTACCTGCCTTACAACAAGCTGCAAATGCCACAAAGGCGATTGCCGACATGGGCAATGACAGTTTTGAAGCCAATAAGACGGGGGTTATCCAGCATATTGAAGCACCGCAACTTTATATCCCGCAAGATCCAATTGCATCACTTAGTGCTGAAGCTAAAGTGAAATTGTTAGAACGACTTGAAACCTATGCACGTAAAGTAGACCCCCGCATTACACAGGTCACGGCTTCGATTGCTGGCGAGTACGAAGTCATGATGGTGGCGCGTCACGATGGCGTGATGGCAGCGGATGTTCGTCCTTTGGTGCGCTTATCGATCAATGTCATCGCAGAAAACAACGGACGTCGCGAACAAGGTTCAGCCGGCGGTGGCGGGCGTTTTGATTATGCCTATTTCACAGATGAAGTATTGCAAGATTACGCTGAAAAAGCCGTACACCAGGCCTTAGTGAATCTTGATGCACGTCCTGCGCCAGCTGGCAATATGACAGTCGTATTGGGCGCAGGCTGGCCTGGCATTTTATTGCATGAGGCAATCGGTCATGGCCTTGAGGGTGACTTTAACCGCAAAGGAAGCTCAGCATTCTCAGGAAAAATCGGTCAACGCGTGGCATCTAAAAGCGTAACAGTCGTGGATGATGGCACCATCAGCAATCGTCGTGGTTCGCTTAGCTTAGATGACGAAGGCAACCCAACACAGCGCACCGTATTAATTGAAGATGGCATTTTGCGTGGATATATTCAAGACAGCTTAAATAGCAGACTGATGGGCATGCCGCTGACTGGCAATGGGCGTCGAGAGTCTTATGCGCACATTCCTATGCCACGGATGACGAACACTTATATGTTGAATGGCGACATGCCACCAGAAGAGATTATTAAGTCGGTCAAAAAAGGCTTATATGCGGCTAATTTTGGTGGTGGTCAGGTGGACATCACCAGCGGTAAATTCGTATTCAGCGCAGCTGAAGCCTACATGATTGAAGATGGAAAAATTACTTATCCAGTGAAAGGCGCAACGCTTATTGGCAACGGCCCCGATGTTTTAACTCGCGTTTCCATGATAGGCAATGACATGCAACTCGACAGTGGCGTTGGCACATGCGGCAAAGAGGGACAAAGTGTTCCTGTCGGCGTTGGTCAACCTACCTTAAAAATTGATGGCCTGACAGTGGGCGGAACGGCATAAAAAATTACGGCAGTTTGGCAAAAAACTTAAACTGTGTTTAACTAAGGTTTTGGCATTGATAAGTTTATGGTTATACGTGATTAACTAAAGAATTACTTCGAATTTAGAGAGGACTAAAAATGGCAACAAATGAAACAACAACTGCAGTAAAAAAACCGGCGGCTAAGAAACCAGTTGCCGCTAAAAAGCCTGCTGTGAAAAAACCTGCTGCTCCAAAAACAACGGCTGCAAAACCAGCTGCCGCTAAAAAGCCTGCTGCTCCTAAAACAACGGCTGCAAAACCAGCTGCCGCTAAAAAGCCTGCTGCTAAGAAACCTGCAGCAGTAAAAGCAGCTGCGCCAAAAGCTACAGTAACAAAAACTACCCCTCCAAACTCAGTTGAAGTTAATCCAGTACCAAAAGCTGCGCCATCACTAGGCTTTTTTGGTCAGATTGGTGCGTTTTTTAAAAAATTACTTGGCTAAACCTGTCACGTTTTAAAGAAGCGCTAACAGTGCATTCAATGCACTGTTAGCTCTTTTGTTGTTCTAAGCAATTAAACTAAATTCTGACCAAGCAGACTCGCTATCTTATTGATAGCCGTTCCAACAAGGCTACGGCTATAATACGGCTTCTTTATTGATGACGCGTGGCAAGACTTCATGCAGTTTTCCTTAGCCATTCCGGCACAAGGCAGCACCAAGAAAATAGACAAGACCTGCGCTGGTTTAGATAGCGCTGCGCTTGCTCAATTGGCGCTTGAATTAAGCGCCAGTAACAGGAAAACCCCGCTCACCATCATCACTGCCAATGCCTTTGATGCACAGCGCCTGCTTGAAGAAATTCCATGGTTTGCACCTAGCCTAGTCGTCAATCTATTGCCTGACTGGGAAACACTACCTTACGACCATTTTTCACCGCATCCTGATTTAATTTCCGAGCGTTTATCCACGCTCTACCAAATTAGCCAAAACAATTGCGATGTAGTCATCGTCCCAGCAGGCACGGCGATGATTCAATTACCCCCCATGGCTTATCTAGCTGCTAATACTTTCATGCTCAAAAAAGGGCAAAAGCTAGATTTAGAAGCTCTAAGAAAACAATGCGCCGAAGCGGGCTACCATCATGTGAGCCAAGTAGTGAGCCCTGGTGAATTTAGTGTGCGCGGCGGCTTAGTCGATTTATTTCCTATGGGGAGCGGCTTGCCCTTCCGTTTAGATTTATTTGACGATGAAATCGAGACCATCCGTACCTTTGATGTCGATACGCAGCGCAGTCTTTATCCTGTCCCTGAAATTCGTCTTTTACCTGCGCGTGAATTTCCTTTAGACGAAAAAGGCATCGCCCTATTTAGACAAAATTTTCGTGAGCATTTTGAAGGTGACCCTTCACGAAGCCGCATCTACAAAGATGTCAGCAAGGGCGTGGCAAGTGGCGGCATTGAATGGTATTTACCGCTGTTTTTCGAAAAGACGGCTACCCTACTTGATTACTTACCTGAAAAAACCGTGCTCTGCATGCACGGCAATCTGGATAATGCCGCACAAAACTTTTGGTTTGAAGCGCAATCACGATATCGCTTACTAGCGCATGATGTTGAACGCCCGATTCTGACCCCTGAAACCTTACTCATTAAAGCAGATGCGTTTTTTAGCCAAACCCATCACTACCCTCGCCTCACCATCAATCACGACGAGGCCATTTCTGGATTGCCAGAGCTTGATATTGAGCGCCGCGCAGAAAAGCCACTGCATAAACTAGAAACCTTTATCAAAGGCTTTAAAGGCCGCATATTGATTGCCGCTGAAAGCCTAGGACGCCGCGAAACCATTTTGCAACTACTCACAGACCAAGGGATTAAACCTGCACTTTGTGAAAACTGGGAAGACTTCAACACCAGCAACGCTAAGTTTATGCTAGGTGTCACCACGCTGCATAGCGGCTTTCAATACAAAGATGTGGCTATCATCACAGAGGCTGAGCTATACGCCGCCACAGTTCGTCAGCAGCGTCGCCGTGAAAAAGAAAAAGCCCGCAGTACTGAGGGCATGCTTAAAGATTTGTCCGAGCTACGCGAGAACGACCCTGTCGTCCACGAACAACATGGGGTTGGGCGTTACCGGGGCCTCATTAACTTAGACTTTGGCGAAGGCGAAACCGAGTTTTTGCTCTTGGAATATGCTGGCGACGATAAGCTTTATGTACCCGTGTCACAGCTATTTCTTATTTCACGTTACTCAGGTGGGCCACCAGAATCTGCACCACTTCACAGATTAGGTTCTGGTAACTGGGAAAAAGCCAAGAAAAAAGCTCTGAAACAAATTCGCGATACCGCCGCAGAATTGCTGAATCTTTATGCGCAGCGTGCTGCGCGCAAAGGCCATGCCTTTACCTTAAGCCTGCATGATTATGAAACCTTCGCTGAGGGCTTTCCTTTTGAGGAGACGCCTGATCAGCTTTCCGCGATTGAAGCAGTCATTAGCGATATGCAATCAGGCAGGCCAATGGATAGGTTGGTGTGTGGTGATGTCGGCTTTGGTAAAACAGAAGTGGCGTTACGCGCCGCCTTTGTTGCTGTCATGGGGGGGCGTCAGGTTGCTGTGTTAGTTCCAACGACACTCCTTGCTGAACAACATTACCAAAATTTTAGCGACCGATTTGCCGAATGGCCGATTAAAGTGGCTGAGATTTCTCGCTTCCGCACCGCAAAAGAGCAAGCCGAAGCGCTTAAAGGCTTGGCTGACGGTAGCATCGATATCATTATCGGCACGCATCGTTTAATCTCAAAAGACGTGAAGTTTGATAATTTAGGTTTGGTGATTTTGGATGAGGAACACCGCTTTGGTGTGCGTCAAAAAGAACAGCTGAAAGCCCTGCGTGCAGAAGTCGACGTGCTAACCCTCACCGCCACGCCGATTCCACGCACACTTAGCATGGCGATGGAAGGCTTGCGCGAATTTAGTGTGATTACCACGCCACCACAAAAACGCTTAGCGATTAAAACATTTGCAACAGATTACTCCGAAGGCATTATCCGTGAAGCGGTGATGCGTGAATTCAAACGCGGTGGTCAAGTCTATTTCTTACATAATGAAGTGGATACCATTCAATCGATGCGTGAAAAGCTAGAGCGCATTTTGCCTGAAGCGCGCATTAGTATTGCACACGGCCAATTACGCGAACGTGAGCTAGAACATGTGATGCGAGACTTCTACCATCAACGTTCTAATTTATTGCTTTGTACCACCATTATTGAAACTGGCATTGACGTACCAACCGCCAACACGATTATTATGAATCGTGCGGATATGTTTGGCTTGGCACAGCTGCATCAATTACGTGGCCGCGTGGGTCGGTCGCATCACCAAGCCTATGCCTATTTACTCACTGAGCCTAACCGCAAAATTACACCACAAGCGCAAAAGCGTTTAGATGCGATTCAATTACTCGAAGACTTAGGCGCAGGCTTCCACCTTGCCATGCACGATTTGGAGATTCGCGGTGCAGGTGAACTCCTTGGCGACTCACAAAGTGGCGAGATGCAAGAGATCGGATTTCACCTCTATTCAGAAATGCTATCTCACGCTGTGAAGCGTCTTAAAGAAGGTAAAGAGCCAGATTTATCAGCGCCACTGGGCGTCACCACAGAGATTAATTTGCACACACCTGCTTTACTGACAAATGCGTATTGTCCTGACGTGCATGAACGCTTGGTGCTCTACAAACGCCTTGCCAACTGCGTCAACGATGATGAGCTAGATACCATGCAAGAAGAACTGATTGATCGCTTTGGCTTACTCCCAGAGCAAGGTGAAGCATTGATGGCCTGTCATCGTTTGCGAGTTGCGGCTAAACCGCTTGGCATTATTAAGATTGATGCAAGCGATAGCGCAGTTCAATTACAATTTAGTCAGCATGCGGATCTAGACCCAACCAAGTTAATTGCACTTCTTCAACGTGATCGCCGTTGCCGCATGAACGGCCCAGATAAATTACGCATTACCGTGGCTTATGGTGAGATTGTTCACCGAGCTGATTTCATTAAAAACATCATGAAAGAGTTTATTTAGTAATAGTATTATTATAAATTCAATAGTTTATATATTGTGTGTAACATTTGAGTAATTAAATTTTTAATAAGCATCTGATTTACATGTAAAATATTATCTAAAAAAAAAGCCACCATAGGGTGGCTTCTCTAGTTCTTGCTTATTCAGCTTCTTCGTTTTCTTGCTTTATTTCTTTTTCAGCAGGCGGGGCAGTCCACAGCAAGATGAATTAGCCCAGATTTGATAGAAGAATCGGACTATTAAATAGTTGAACTTTTTATTGACTTAAATAATCCTAATTATTGATAGAATGCTATTATCTATCAAGCATAACGTGTTAATTGAGCGCCAACTAGGCGCTCTTTTTTTGCTCATCAATTACTTAGCAAAGGTACTTAATGATTAATAGTCGCTTTCAACTATCTGACACCTTCAATCAATTTTTTGAATCAGAAAAATCAGGTGGTTTAGCACTTATTGCGGTCACCCTCATTTCACTTTTTTTGGCAAACTCATCAATTGGCGCCAGCTATGTGAACTTTTGGGATAGCAAGCTATTAGGCTTAAGTATCTCAGAATGGATTAACGATGGCTTGATGGCAATATTTTTCCTGCTGATTGGTTTGGAACTGGAGCGTGAAATATATACAGGTGAATTATCAAGCCCAAAGAATGCATCTTTACCTTTCTTTGCCGCCTTGGGTGGCATGATTATTCCTGCTGTCATCCACTACTTTTTTAACTATGGCACACCTACGCAAGATGGTGCTGGCATACCTATGGCTACTGACATTGCCTTTGCGTTGGGCGTATTGGCATTACTCGGAAACAAAACACCACCAGCACTGAAGGTCTTTGTTGTAGCTTTTGCTGTGATTGACGACTTAGGTGCGATTGTAGTGATTGGCATGTTTTATTCTCATGATGTTTTTGCTTACTACCTTCTCGCTGCGATGGCAGTTTGGGTAGGTCTCATAGTGCTTAACAATCGTCGTGTCATGTCTCTATATCCTTATGTGCTTGGTGGCATCTTGCTTTGGTTCTTAATGCTTAAATCAGGCGTACATCCAACTATCGCAGGCGTTATGCTCGCTTTCGCTATTCCATTTACCAGTCAACTTAAAGAGCAGACATCACCCTCTTATAAGTTAGAAAAAATACTCCACAAACCAGCTGCTTTTTTAATTTTGCCACTATTCGCATTAGCCAATACAGCGATAATCTTTGAAGGAAATTTATCTGATTACATCAACACAGCGAACTTTGTTGGAATTTCGTTAGGATTGATTATCGGTAAGCCTCTTGGCGTTATGCTTTTCAGCTTTATTGGAATTACGCTAGGCTTTTCTAAGCTACCCGCTGGAGTGAAATGGAGTCACTTATTAGGTGCTGGCATTTTGGGTGGTATCGGTTTTACGATGTCGATATTCATTACCAACTTAGCATTCCAAGATTTACAAACAACCATCAACGCTTCAAAAATAGCCATTATGTTTGCGTCTTTGACCGCAGGATTAATTGGTTTTATATGGCTAAAATACAGAACTAGTTAATGGGAGGAAAATCATGAAGTCTGAACTCATAACATTGGCATCACTTTTACTTTTGGTTTTTTCACCCAAAATTGCTTACGCAGAATTGCTGACCTTTGAATGTGTTTTCACTGAGTATTCAGATGAACGAGGTAAACACAATTACAGCAAAGCGCATACCTTTAAGATTTTTTGGGATAAAGCAATAAACAAAGCCTCTCAACAAACAAAATACAAATCGGTAAATCTTAGGGTAGCGGATGGGCAAGATATGGTAAGTTTTATTGATACAGCTAGTAATGGCGATGTTGTGGTTACATCAATATATAAGATAAAAGCTATGGCAGTCCAAAGTCGGAATGTTTTTGCTTTTCCCTCACAAGCATATGGTCAATGCGCTATTGACTAGCAAACTTGAATCATGAAATTAAAAACAGCATTACTGGTGGCAATAATAACTATATTTTTAGTAACGATTGGACTTCCCAAAGTTTCTGAAATCTCCATTAAAAACTTTCAAAAGAATCAGCTCTAATTTTTCAATGTCTAGAAATCATCCAATTTTATTTAAAAAACGTCATCACAAAGGTATGGATTTCGCAGCAAAAGCAGGTACAGAAGTAATGGCTGTTGCAGATGGAAAAGTTTTGGTTAAAGGACATTTAGGATCTTTCGGTAATTTAATATCTCTTTCTCATGAAAATAACAAAGAGACTCGGTATGGTCATTTATTGAAATTTTCACCAAATATTAAAATTGGCGACAAATTTAAAAAGGGTCAAGTGATAGGGTATGTAGGCATTACAGGATTAGCAACAGCACCTCACCTGCACTTCGAGTTTATTCAGAATGGAAAGCAGATCGACCCAAGAAAAATGCTCTCTGCAAAATACATATTTGATGTTGTTGAGAAGAAGAAATTTGATGAAAGTGTATCAAAATATTTTGAAGTAATTGATAACTTTAAAAGTTTCCAAAATATCTAAATTTAAGTCAAATCGAATTTGTATGGCTTTGGTAGTACCCATATTGGAATAAGCGTTGAAATACATGCGTAAATTAAAAGCCCCCCAAACAAGTCATCAGTTAGATCAAATCTTTCGTGAAGTATTGTAGAAATAACTAAAGTGAAAATTAGGGTTGGTGTTAAAGCTGCGGAAACTCTAAAAGCACTTATCCATTGATCTCCGTGCATAATTACTCGTTGAATAGTAACTGATGCTATTCTTAGTGGAATTAACACGGCTGATATGGCTAAGCCTAGCCATAGGGCACTGAAGTTGAATGCACCATGTGGCACTTTCATACCACTATAAAAAAAATAAAATGGAACAAAGAAAGTTGCAAAAAGTTTTACTGCATTAAGATTATTTTCAGAGGCTAAATTTGGTAGTCTTTCTCTTAATTGGCTGGCAACTATACCGGCAATAAAAGCGCCTACAAGGTAATAAACACCAATTTGTTTAGTGATGTATGCAGCAATAATTCCAACCACTATTAACAGTGAAAATTCAGAGTTGGGAGCATAGGGGATTACATATTTATTTAGGAGTATAAAAAGGACGGGTAATCCAAAAATAATTAGTAAAAGAATCCCCATCGAGAAAGATAGGGTATTTAAGCTTTCAGATTTCAATATAAAAAAAAGTAGAGATAGGGCAAGAATCTCTCCCGCAATTGCTTTACTTGTAACCCAAAAACGCTCTTGCGAATTCAAACCAATTGTTGGCAGAGAATCCAAAATGAAACCAGTTGATGGTGTTAATACAGCCAAAGCTATTAATCCAGATGTCTGCCAAGTTAAATTGAAAAAGTGAACTCCTATCCAAACCCATAAAGCTAAGATTAAGCTCCGTATAAGTAAGTGACTTATTAAAGCTTTTGCGGAAACTTTAAGGCTGGAAACATTTACTTCAAGCCCAGCAAAAAGAAAAAGAGATGAAATACCTAGTATTGCTAATAAACCTATAACAGGGTCCTGAATATATTCTATTGAAGCAAAGCTTACTAAGATCCCGAGCCCAAAAGATGTAAGTGGAGCGGGCACTTTAAATCTCTGAATTATTTTAGGTATTAGAATTATTGTAAGAATGACTGAGATATACATCAGTTGTGATCTAACAATTGCGTCCATTTTTTACTTTCATTAATATGTGAATCGACCCGTTTAAGTTAGAGACTTTTGCGGATGTACTTGCGTTCTTTTTCAAGCCATAATCGGAAATGCCAATAGTTGCCACGCTTGTATATAATCTCGTCATCAAAAATAAGCACTTAATCTAATTTAAAATGTTGTTTTTTAAGTGTCATAATTTATGAAAGTTACACAAAAATTGGCAAAAAAATCTGCGCGTAACTTCCTGTGTAACTGTAAATTCAAAAACCTTAAAAATCAATAACTTTAAAATAGCGTGAAACTTTTGTGTAACTAAATTTTGCAATAAAATCATAAAGTTATTAATAATAAAATATAATGAAAGAGTTCATATAAATGCTAGAAAAAATCATGGCAATTTTAGCCACTTGGATTATGGGCGTGATTTCTTCACTAGGTTACAGCGGCGTGATCTTGCTCATGGCGATCGAGTCTGCCTGCATTCCACTCCCTTCTGAAATCATCATGCCATTTGCTGGTTTTTTGGTGTTTAAGGGTGAAATGACCCTTTGGGGCGTTGCTTTGGCTGGCGCATTTGGCTGTGTCGTGGGCTCAATTCCTGCTTACTATTTAGGCATGTACGGTGGCAGACCTTTAGTAGAAAAATATGGAAAATGGGTGCTTATTTCAGCCAAAGATTTAAATTGGGCAGACCAAGCTTTTGCAAAACACGGTGAGATTATTATTTTCATCGGCCGACTACTGCCCGCTGTCCGCACTTTTATTGCGTTCCCAGCAGGGGTAGCGCGGATGAATATGACGAAGTTTATTACTTACACGTTTGTGGGCTCACTGATTTGGTGCTACTTATTAGCGCTGGCGGGTTTTACTGCAGGTGAGCATTGGGAAAGCTTAAAAGAATATTTCCACGAGTTTCATTATCTAATTGCAGGCGCTGGCTTAATCTTTGTGATTTGGTACGTTAGAAGACACTTTAAGGAATAACAAGCTACAAAGTCACTAGCCGGCCAATACTCACAAAGTAAATCGCTAGCTGGATACTTAAACCCTCATCAGCAAACAAGACCGCATAGCCCTCAATCTGCTGACGGTAAGCTTGAGCGGCTTGCTTTAGATTGGCTTCATCAAGGCTATTTTTGAAAGTGATAGTTTTGTAATCGACGATCCAGCGCACGCCATCTTCAATAAACGTACAGTCGATAATTTTTTTACGCACCTGCGCTGTATCATCTCCAATACTTTCAATTTCAAGCTCATTACTTGCAGTCTCTCGGCTTTGCAATACCCATTGCCCATGGGGACTTTGTAAGGTGGTTTTAAGCAAAGCCAATACTGCATCTGCACCCTGATTAGCAGCACTCATGGCATAGCTCTGCCCTGTAAACCAGCGTTGCATCGCAAGCTTTAATGGCTCAAGCCGGCTTAAAGGCCAGGCATCCAAGCCTTGCTTCGCAATTAACTCCAAATAGCGATGTGTCAGCGTGCCAATATCAGCCTCCAAGACTAGAACGTCATCATTTTCGTCTTCATCCGATTTGCTGCCAGATTGAATGCCAGCTTGGCTTTGCTGAGTTTCATACGTGACTTCAGCTTGCAATAGACTTGGCACCGCTGGATGGCTTAACCGGACTAATTTAGGCACAAAGTCTTGAAGTTGGGTGCTTAATTGGCTGCCTGATTGCTTAGGGCGTTCGCTTTGTTCTCGCGCTAATTTCTCTTTGCTAAATTCACCTGCGACCACCGGCCACAAAATCTCTAGAAATGTATTTTTCTTAGGAAGAAATTCACCATCTTTATTGGGGCTGACAGCGCCTAAAAGATGTAAACACCGCTCAGCACGAGTCACTGCAACATAAAGCACGCGGGCGTCTTCATAATCGGCACGCTGTTTTTCTAACGATTTTAAATAGTCATAGATGCTGACTTGCTCAGCTTTATTTTTGGATTTTGGAATGAATGGCGCAACCACTAAATCGACATCCGCAACGTCATCCTCATGAGACTCCCTCGCCACTTCTTCCCACATCAACAATGGCTGCTCGCCGCCGCCCGTGGTCTTATCCAGCCCCGGCAGAATAACCGTATCAAACTCCAAGCCTTTGGATTTATGGATGGTCATAAATTGCAAAGTATCAGGCGCTTTTGCATTGGGCGCGGCGTAGAGCTTTTCAACTTCAATTGCTAATTGTTCAGTCGAGAACTGCCCCGCCGTTTCCATCTTATCGATACGCTCAAAGAACGCTTGCACATCGCGCACATCGCCCACATCCCACAAACAAGCCGGGCCGCCTAACATGAGCCATACGCCGTGCACCCAGCGGCTAGTTGCCATGCGGCCGCGATGGTGCAAAGCTTCTTGCATCACATCACGCACATGTAATAAACGCTGACGACCATCCTCGCTTAATTTATTCACATGCACTTCATCATGCATTAAATCGAGGACGGTACGATATTGATCACGCCCCACAAGATGATGCAAATCCTCTAAACTCAAGCCGCACCAAGGCGCACGCAAAATAGCTAACCAATGCACCCGGTCAGCCCGTTGATGTAAGGCGTTCGTGAGCGAAAGTAAATCTTGCACGACTTGGCGATTAGCGAGCTCTTCAATCTCAACCGCTTGAAATGGAATATCAGAATGATTACGGCGAATCTCGGCTACCAGTGCATGCAAATGGCGACGGGCGCGCACTAATACGGCGATTTTTCGCGTTGGATTTTCAGCCCAAGTGGCTTTAATAATCTCAATAATTTTGTTAGCTTCTTGCTGACGAACATCCGTCAACGCAACCCCCTCGTCAAGGTCTTCATCTGTATCACTTTGGATACTACCATCGAGCATGGCGTGCACTTTAACGCCAGCACCCGCTGGCGGACGCTCTTTAGGAACAAACCTGCGATACTTAATTGCCCCTCTTGAAACACTATCTTCAGCAGGAAATACTTGTAAGAACGCATCATTCACCCATTTAATCACGTCCTCATGTGAGCGATTGTTTCGCCAAAGCTTGAGCGGTGTTAGGGATAAATCGCCTATGCCATGTTTGAGAACACGCAAAAACAGACCAACGTTCGCTTTGCGGAAGCGATAGATCGACTGCATTGGATCGCCCACTAAAAATAAGGTGCGTCCATCGCCATCCATCCAGCCTGCGGTAAGCTTTTCTAATAATTTAATTTGGGTTGGGCTGGTGTCTTGAAACTCATCAACCAGCAGATGCTTAATGCGGTAATCGAGCTTAAGTGCTAAATCGCTAGGCACATCCTCTGCGCCGCCAAGCGCAGATAAAGCATTTTGAGAGATCTGGACAAAATCGACTTCTTTATTGCGCTGAAATGCCATCCAAAGTTCGGCTGAGGCGATTTTAAGCAGCTCAGCAAAGACAGCAACAATCTCGCTACTTTGTGCATCATATTTTGGATTGGGTAAGCGTCGAACTTGAGTTATCGCTGCATCAGCGCCGGAAATTTGCTGTAACTCTCCCACAAACTTTTCAAACATATCTTTAAATGCTTGACCTGCTTCACCCGCAGGAAAGCCTTCCGTTTTAGTCACCCTAGCTCTAAATGTGCCTGAACCAGTTAGCAGAAGTTCCGCCACTGCCCGCCACATATCAAGCGCCTCTGGCTTAAAGGGAATTGGCGTTTCCCAGTCGCGTAACAAGGCAACGGCCTTATCGCAAGTGAGGTGAGAAGCTGCATAGCGTGCAATTGGCATCAAGGCTTCTTGCACGGCTTTAGTCATCACCGTCGCAAGGGCTTGCATATCGCCCATGACCAATTGATATAAAGCGGCTTCAGCTAATGAAGCGTCATTGTGGTTCAACACGTTCTCTTGCCATTGGTCGCGCTTGGCGAGCATGTCTGCGAGCAGTTCATTTAACTTGCTATGGTTGTTATCAAAATAACGGAGTGCCTTTTCAATAACTTCACCATGGTCTTTTTCATCAAGATTGGCCAAGGTCTTGGTGGCAGCTTCTTGGTAATAAACCCTGGCATCATCACGCACCGCTGGTTGTGCGCCAAATCGGCTCAGCAAAGGCATTTGGCGCGCTAAATTTCCGCTTAATGAGTCGATGGTATAGATACGTAAACGAGATGGTGTAGACAGCAAATTCCATCCTAGCGCATCCGATTTTGCCAATGCTTGCCGGCCTAAATTGAAGGTGGTAATTTTGTGTGTCTCTGGTGGCTCAACTCCAGAGTTCGCCATGATTAAGCTATCCATAATGCGCTTCTTCATTTCTGAAGCGGCTTTATTGGTAAAGGTAATCGCAATGATTTCTTCGGGCGAATCAACCGTATCGAGTAATTTCAAATAGCGCTGGGTTAAGAGTTCAGTCTTACCCGCACCCGCTGGCGCTTCCACAATAAACGAGGTGAGATTAAGTGCAATTTCGCGGTTGGCGGTGTCTTCTAAAAGCAGGTCTTGAGTAAGCTGACTCATGCTTGCACCTCTTTTTCTAAGTCAGTCGCTTGCACGTGTTCAAACTGCAGTTGGCGCTCTGCAAGTCTCAGCAAAGGTAATACTTCGCAATAAGCGAAGTGTTTTTCATTCTCAAACTTCACCGCTGCATCACCCGCTTTAATCGATTGCGCTGTGGCGACAATACTGGCTTTCCAATGCGCAATCACGCTTGGCCAATCAGGGAAGTCCGCCTCATTAAATACATTACGGCCTTTCGCTTCATCCAGCACCAACGGGCCCTTAATCACATCTTTGCTGGCGGCCATCCCCGCAAAACCTGCTTTATCTGTGGTGACCTTCGCAAAACACACGGCAGCGACTTTGGCATCCCCCATCAAAAAGGCGGCATAAATCGGCAATTGCGGCTCCGTGATATTGGCCTTAGCCCAATTTTTAAAATCAATGGTACTACCCGTTTTGTAGTCCATCACCAACAAACGACCATCCTCAAGCTGATCTACCCTATCCACTGCCAGCGTTATCAAAATATTCTCAATCGGGATCGTTTGCTTACGTTCAACCGCTTGCACGGTAAAGCCCATAGGACGCGCACGTTCGATATCAACTAACCAAGCTGTGACGAGTTTTACCAAACGTTCTTTTTCTAGCTGAATAAAGGTCGCCGAGAACGCTTCATCATGCGCTTGGTTAAATAGCGCTAATACTTTATCCGCTACCTCACCAAGTGCGGCATCCATGTCCTCAGCACTTAAGTTTTTCAAATACTCAGAATCTCGCCCCTCCCAAAAACCTTCGAGCACTTGATGCACTAAATTACCTCTATCCATGGCATCCAAACCATCAACAGGTTCTTTGAGGGCTCTAGCGTGTAAGCGATATTGGTAAAAAGCCCAAGCAGGACATGTCGCCTGCGCCTTGAGTAAGCCCGTACCACCAGAGACATGACCGCCCTCTTCAACCGCAGGCGCTTGGTGGTCTTCCAACCATTCCCAAGGTTTGTTATTCACTTCTTCAGGCACTGCTTTAGCAAAGTGCTCCGCCAAAGTATCCGCAAATGAATCATCATGTTCAGCCAAGGCAATATCTTGCATTAATGGGCTTGGTCGCAATTGGCGGTCACCATCTTGTTTGGCACTAGAGAAAATAATGCGGCGTGCGCTTTTACTTAAACGCTCATGAATTGCATGAGCAAACTCAGCCTGTACTTCACTGCTCGCGTTAGGCGTTTTTGCATCACGTTGCAAGCTAGCGGATATGAGTGCATTAGGCCGCGCCATCGGTGGCCAAATATGGTCATTCATGCCCATCACCCAAATGGCATCAAGCGGGCTAGCAGCCGCCTCCAGCATGCCCATGATTTGCAAACGCGGGATTTGTTTAGATTCTGGTTGGAATATTTTGGTCTGACAAAGCTTATTCAATTGTGAGATCGCTTGTGAGGCAGAAATGTTATTGAGCCAATCATCTAGGTTTGCAAGCTCCGCCAACACACTGTTAAAAGATTTGGTCGCTTGGTACTCATAGCTCGATAAGCTTCTTTGCCCAGGCCAGCCGGCTTGCTTTAAAGCTGTTTGGAAGATGTTCGCCCAAGCAGATGGCGGCTGATTCGCTTCATTTTTGTGCGCATAAGAAAATAGTGTTTGTAGCGCTTGGCTTGTGGCGGGCAAACGCATTGCCCCGTCGCCTGTGGTTACTTTTTGCACATAATTTTGTAAACGATTTACCTTAAAGCTTAAAGGCAAATCCCGTCGCATCCGCGCATCAAGCAAAGCCCTCGCATCAGCCTCGACCAAGCTTTCAGACCAATATGGGCTGTGCAATAGGTAAGCGATATCTTGCTGCAAAATATTTCCGCGATGCCAAGCAAGACGAATAAGGCTCAATGCATCTGAAATAATGGTTTGAGTGCTCAGCGACACACCCAAAGAAAAGTCATAACAACGCTGTGTTTCACTTAAAGCCGGCCTAGCTGTTTGGGGATGCAATATATCATCGAGCATGGCGGATAATTTACTCCGCAATACTTGAAGCTCCGGCACCACAATCGCGATATTGGCCTCACCATTATCCTCCAATTGTTGCTTAGCCCAAAGCACCGCGGCTCTAACTTCAGCATCTTGATCAGTCAATATGCGATGCTCGCATGGCTGAGACGTATCAAATGTCAGTAATGTATTGCTCACTTGAACGCCAAGGTCGGTCAGGGCTTGTTGGAGTTTTTTAAGTTGAGGGTTGATACGATCAAACCCTGCAAACTCGATATGATTAGGCAATAGGTCTTTGCATTTTGCCAACACGTCCAAACGCCAATTGGCATAACGTGCCGCTTCCTGATGCCCCGTTTTTTTGCATAGCGCTTGAAACCGTTTGCGCCAATCTAAGAAGTTATTGGTTTCGTCCGTCACCTCGTCTGCATTGAGATTTAAATCCCACTCAATCACCAAACGATTCGCCTCCATCGCGGCGCTAGCCAAGCCTGAAATATCAAAAAATTCCTTGAGCGCTTCGGCTTTAAAAGTTTGCTCAATCGCCTTCTCCCACAGCAAACTCTCTTGGAGCGTGTTAAGCTCGCCCGCTGGCATGGTGGCAGTATCTGCATAACCCAGCATCACCGCATCATCCACAAACGTTTTAAGCCAAGCAGATAATGGCATCGCATTAAGCGGTTGCCATTGTGTAAGACCTTGCTTAATTTGCTCGCGCTGATATAAACGTTGCAAACTGCGTGCTAATCGCGGCGTAGAACATAAAATCAGGCTAGAATTTGATGATGAGGTCATGCCATGATTTTAACTTGGCTGAGCGTTTAAAACACTCAAAACTATGTAAAACATTTGAAACAAAGATAATCAAAAAAATAACAGTTTATGGCAGATCAAAAAAACTATATCACCCCCCAAGGTCACGCCGCTTTAGAAGCTGAATTTACCCAGTTACTCAAAGTTGAGCGGCCGGAAGTGGTGCGTGTGGTTTCATGGGCAGCGGGCAACGGCGACCGCTCTGAAAATGGGGATTACATCTATGGCAAAAGAAGACTTCGCCAAATTGATGGGCGCTTACGTTTTTTAATGCAGCGCATGAATGCGGCTGTGATTGTCGACCCTGCCTCGCAAGTAGGCCTTGAAAAAGTATTCTTTGGCGCTTGGGTAACCTTGTACTCCCTAGATCGAGATTCTGAACACACCTACCGCATTGTCGGTCAAGACGAACTAGCACCAACGAAAGGCTGGATCAGCTGGGTTTCCCCACTTTCCAAAGCCATGCTGGGCAAGCAAGTGGGTGATGTGGTGCGCGTTCAAACCCCAACGGGTGAAGATGAGTATGAAATTCAGGAAGTTAGCTATAGAGAGCCTGTGAATAAATGAACAGACGCTGGGACATCTTTTGCCGCGTGGTGGACAACTTCGGCGACATCGGCGTCTGCTGGCGCTTAGCCAAGCAACTGCAAGATGAATACGCGCTTGATGTTCGGTTATGGGTGGACGATTTAAACGTTGCCAGCAAAATCGTCACGGACTTAGATGCAGAAGCGCATAGCCAAAAAATCTATGGCGTTGAGGTTTGTCTATGGCGTGATGAGGCAAGCTTTGTAAATGTCATGCCCGCCGATGTGGTGATCGAAGCTTTTGCTTGCGAATTACCTAGCCCGTTCATACGAAACATGGTGGCTAATAAACCGATTTGGCTCAATTTAGAATATTTATCCGCAGAAGCTTGGGTGGATGAATTTCATGCGCTAGGCTCTGTTCATCCGGCCACCGGCTTACATAAAACCTCCTTCTTCCCTGGCTTTACCCAAAAAACGGGCGGCTTAATCCGCGAGCAACACTTAATCACCAAAAGAGAAGCCGCAAAAGCGGAATTTAAACGCTTACCTAGCCTGCAAGTGTCGCTATTTTGCTACCCGCACGCACCGTTACAAAGTCTGCTCCACGCGATGGCAGAAGGCGAACATTCCGTTGAATGCTTTGTACCAACAGGCAGCGCTATTGGCAAAATCGCTGAGTTTTTTGGACGAGCCCAAATTGAAGTGGGCGACACGCTCAATAAACAACAAATGACCCTGACCGTCTTACCATTTTTGACTCAAGACGAATATGACCAGCTACTCTGGTGCTGCGACCTTAACTTTGTACGTGGCGAAGATAGTTGGATACGTGCTTTGTGGTCAGCGCAGCCTTTTATTTGGCAAACCTATCCGCAAGAAGAAAAGCACCATCTTAAAAAACTAGACGCCTTTTTAGAAAAGTATGAAGTGAAACAGAACGAGGTCTTAAGCGAGTTTCACCATGCTTGGCTGGATACTGAAATCACGCCTAAGCTTTGGAATCAATTAATAACCGAGCTGCCAGCGCTCAAGGAGCACGCCGAATTACAAACACAGAAATTTGAGCAACATACCGATTTGGCGGCCAAGTTGGTGATTTTTACCAAAAACAGGGTATAATTCTCCCCTTTTTTACACTCTCATTTTTTGCAGGACATCACATGAAAACAGCAATGGAACTCCGCGTCGGCAACGTAATCATGATCGGTAACGATCCATTGGTTGTGCAAAAGGCCGAATACAATAAATCAGGCCGTAACTCAGCCGTGGTTAAAATGAAATTCAAAAACTTGTTAACTGAAGCGCCTAGCGAAACCGTTTACAAAGCTGACGACAAGTTTGAATTAGTTGTCCTTGAGAAAAAAGATGTCACTTACTCATACTTCGCAGACCCAATGTATGTATTCATGGATGAAGAATACAACCAGTTCGAAGTGGAAGCTGAAAACATGACAGACGCGCTTAACTTCTTAGAAGATGGTATGACATGTGAAGTCGTGTTCTACAACGGCAAGGCCATTTCAGTTGATTTGCCAAACTCAGTGGTACGCGAAATCACTTACACAGAACCAGCAGTTAAAGGGGATACATCAGGTAAAGTGATGAAGCCAGCACGTATCTCAACTGGCTTCGAATTGCCAGTGCCATTATTCTGCGCAACTGGCGACAAGATTGAAATTGACACACGCACATTGGAATACAAAAACCGCGTTAAGTAACAGTTAAACAAAGTTAGGTGTTGCGTTAAAAAAGGAGCCCTCGGGCTCCTTTTTTGTTACACGCACTTAGCTTATTGACGAATCAAGTAATCAAACGCGCCAAGTGAAGCTTTAGCACCCTCACCCATCGCGATAATAATTTGCTTATAAGGCACGGTGGTCACATCGCCCGCCGCATAAACGCCTGGCATAGAGGTTGCCCCGTGTGAGTCAATCTCGATCTCACCAAACTTGCTCAAGTTAATTGGCCCCCCTTTGATAAAGTCTGTATTCGGCAATAACCCAATTTGCACAAACACCGCATCCAAATCTAAGTGATGCATTTCACCACTTACGCGGTCTTTGTAATCTAAGCCGTTCATCTTTTCGCCATTACCCGTCACTTCAGTCGTTTGCGCATTTGTCACGATCGTCACATTGCTGAGTGAACGTAACTTTGTTTGTAACACTGCATCTGCCTTTAATTCCGGGTCAAACTGAATCAAGGTGACATGCGCTACAATCCCCGCCAAATCAATCGCCGCTTCAACGCCCGAGTTACCGCCACCCACCACTGCAACAGGCTTACCTTTAAATAAAGGGCCGTCACAATGTGGGCAATAAGCCACGCCTTTACCGCGATACTGCGCTTCACCAGGCACGCCTAACTCTCTCCAACGTGCGCCGGTGGCAATCACCAAGGCCTTACTTTTTAATACCGCGCCACTTTCTAATTCCACTTCAAGCAAATCACCTTGCTTAACCGATTTTGCGCGTTGCAAATTCATAATGTCCACGTCATAAGACTTCACGTGTTCCTCAAGCGCCATCACTAATTTAGGCCCTTCGGTTTCTTTTACTGAGATAAAGTTTTCAATGCCGAGCGTATCCATGACTTGACCGCCAAAGCGTTCAGCCACAATGCCTGTGCGAATACCTTTACGGGCTGAGTAAATCGCTGCTGAAGCGGCTGCTGGGCCGCCGCCAATAATCAATACATCGTAAGGGGCTTTTGCATCGAGCTTCTTCGCTTCACGGGCCACAGCACCTACATCTACTTTGGCTAAAATCTCATCAAGCTCCATACGACCCACGCCAAACTGTTCCCCGTTAAGCATCACAGTTGGCACAGACATAATCTTTTTGTCTGCTACTTCTTGTGGGTAGACACCGCCGTCAATCATCACGTTGGTGATGTTGGGATTGATGACTGCCATCAAGTTTAGCGCCTGCACCACGTCAGGGCAGTTATGGCAACTTAACGAGATATAAATCTCAAAATGGAAGCTACCTTCAATCGCTGCAATTTGCGCGATTTTTTCAGCTTCTAGCTTCAAAGGATGGCCGCCCACTTGGAGCAAAGCCAAAATCAATGAAGTAAATTCATGCCCCATGGGGATGCCTGCAAAGCGAATTCCCACGGGTGCAGCACCCGCCTCAAAGCGTTTGATCGCAAAAGATGGCGTGCGCTTGTCTTGTTCTTCAGTCAGACGAATCTTGTCTGACATGGCGGCGAGTTCAGTCAGCAAGTCCATCATCTCATTGGATTTAGCGCTGCCATCCACAGATGCGACAATCGCAATCGGATGCACCAGCTTTTCCATGTAAGCTGAGAGTTGGTTTTTAATATTACTGTCTAATGCCATGATATTTTCTAACCCTTTATTTTGGATCAAATTAGGCGCGGCACACGCCGCACCTAACCGGACAACATTACTTACTTAAACTTCTTATTGAATACCTAACGCTTAGATCTTACCTACTAAGTCTAATGATGGTGTCAATGTTGCTTCACCTGGTGTCCATGATGCAGGACATGCTTCGTTAGGATGGGCAGCAACGTATTGTGCAGCTTGTGCCTTACGTAACAAGTCAGCAGCAGAACGGCCAATCCCTAGATCGTTAATTTCAGCCGCTTTAATCACGCCTTCTGGGTTGATGATGAAAGTACCGCGCAATGCCAAACCTTCTTCTTCAATCATCACGTCAAAGTTACGTGTGATTGTGCCTGTTGGGTCAGCAAGCATTGGGTATTTAATCTTCTTGATGGTGTCAGAAGCATCTGCCCAAGCTTTGTGCGTGAAATGTGTGTCTGTAGAGACTGAGTAGATTTCTAGACCAATTTTTTGGAAATCAGCGTACATATCCGCTAAATCGCCTAACTCTGTTGGGCAAACAAATGTGAAGTCAGCTGGATAGAACACAAACGCTGACCATTTACCTTTTAGGTTGGCTTCTGTGATTTCAACAAACTTACCGTTATGGAAAGCTTGTGCTTTGAAAGGCTTAATGGTTGTATTGACTAATGACATAATAAAACTCCTTATTTTATTGATAAAAAAACGACTTTAAATAACACTACATTAAAAACAAATTCACTATAAATCAAATTAGTTACAAAATAATTTCTCGAATCTTTTGTTCACAATCCTTTTCGAGTGAATGCATTTTAGAGAGTCAATGTTAAGAAGTAAAATCAATTGTTTTTATTGACACGATAAGTTTTACTTAATTAATTTGGGTTCGTTTGGCAAAAAGCATGTTTTTGAAAATTTTATTCTCCAAAAGAGTGATTGTTATAAAAATGCAGGCTAAGATTAAGCAGAAAAACTAAAAGGTAAAATCACGATGTCCTCTGATGCCAAAATCAATGCCAATCGAAGCAATGCTGACAAATCAACGGGACCAACCACAAGCACGGGCAAAGCGATAGCAAGCCAGAATGCAATCAAACATGGTGCTAGGAGCCAGAAGCTAGCAACTCATGAGACGCCGAATTACCAGCAGATGATAGATGAATTAAAAAAATCTTACCCCTCAAACAATCCCCTGGTCAGCCTTCAAATTGAAAGGATTGCTAAAATCAAAGTACAGTTAGATCGGGTTCAATTATTGATTGAAAATACGTTTGAAGAGGCTGATCTCAAAACAGCCATTGATGATCATCTCATGGATCTATTTGAACTCGATGATCAGCAGCGCAGCAAAATGGGCCAGTCTGACAGCCTTAATCACGTGAATGTGATCGATATCGAAAAACTTAATCTTGCTAGCGCTCTCTTGAAGTCTGATGCCATTCATTGCGAAACACACGAAGCGTTTATGGACGCATGCCCTGAGTTTTGTGATTACCTCATCAAACAAGCCAACAAGAATAAAATTAGCTTGGAAAGCTATATTTCTCACCTCGAAAGCAGCGCTTTTTCATTAGAAGCTTTAGATACAGAACTCTCAATAATGCTTCAAAAACTCCTCCATGATCCCAAAGAAGATGCAATCAATCAAAGCGAGATTCAAAACATTTCTTTTGAGCGCCTATTAACCGCAGCAAAGGCTATTATGCATTACCCGACGCTTCTTAAAACAATCGATTTAAAGTTAGCGATCTGCAAGCTCATCGAAAAGACCTCGCTTGTAAAAGGACAGCCAGATTTTGAAACCCTAAACAACCTGTATCGGTATCAGACAAGTCTTCAAAAGCAACTCTCAACCACCATGGGAGAGTTGCTTGCGCTGGATGCAAAAGCAAGCTAAGCACTGCTTAACGACCCGAGTCTAATATTATTTAATATACTTATCAATGAGTTAGTGTTAATATAATTGACTTTCTAAAGAAACCTAAAATACCTTGGTTTCTTGTCAATTGGATAAAAAAATGTACACCCAGCAAGTATTCGATTACCTCAAAAAATCCGGTCAAGAATTGGATAGAAAAATTGCACTTGAGACCGGTATCTCCTTAATTCAAGTACACGACTCATTAAAAGAGCTAGAAAAAGCTAAGAAAGTATTCACCTGTAGCGTGACCACTTATGAATATGGCGAATCCACGCAGGGCTTGATGTGCAGAATTTCAGGATACATTCCACCGGCAACGCCAGGCAGAAAAACTGCCAACAAATAGGGCAAGACTAACCAACGTTATTTCATCTAACAAAAAAGCCCGACCCCTTGTGAGAGTTGAGCTTTTAGTACTTCTTGATACATTGTGATACTTCAAAATGGTGGGCTGGGGTCAATCGAACAATGATCTATGAGCCTTTATCTAAGCCAATTTAGCTTATTCAAGCTATAAAGTTATACACAAAGTTATACATAATTTTACAACCCACTATCTTAACTTGGCTCACTTAGAACTCTAAGGCCAACAATTCCGCAGGCTCTATAAGCAGAAACAGCCAATCCAGCATTCATCCGCCCCCAGCGCGTTTAATCGCATCAAACCAGTTACGCGCAAACTGAGAAGCCCGTCTTGGATTATTAGCCTTCCCTGTAGTTTTTGATGTTAATTTATGGCTTCTTGAGCTGACTTGGCCAACAACCTACAAGACCTTCGTTAACCCATGCTTCAAAGACAGGCACTTTGCTTTTTTGTGCCTTAAACGTAGAGTAAAAAGTGGCCTTTGAAGCGCCAGCCTTGTCATCTTCAATATCAACACTCCACGCAGTTACTCCACGAGCAGAAAAAGTAACGTTAGCCAATTTTTGATCAGGATAAATGACGCTAGATATATTCTCAGGCGGCTCACAACCTCGCATACCTTCACTAATAATTCTATAAGCAACCTGATAGTCAGCGTTTAAGTGAAACTGAACACCATTCTCAGAGCGATGAACCTCGCTGTAAGGAATGCCACAGCTTGATAGAGCAGCTAGAGAAAGAATTAAAACATATTTCGCGTAGGCCATGATTGTCCTTATTAGTGTAATTAACGTCTTATTAAAGCTATATATCATAGCAATCCAAAAGCCCTGACAAATTTACACATCAAATGTTATTTTGACAAACTATTAAGGCAACAAAGCCCAGCATAAAATTTATCTTTTCTTCGCGCGCGCGCGTGAAGGCAGAAAAATAAAATTCAAAAGGGCTTTTTTCGGACTAACGCTAATAGAAAGTTTAGTGAGCGATGTTAGGTAGAAAGGTAGTCTAGTTTCAAACCGCCCCTAGTCATTTTATTTTCTAGAGTCCTCATATATCCCCCATAACTGCTGCTCTGTTAAAGGCTTTAAAAACCTCTCCAAGTCTTCACTGGTCGCCAGCCGTAAAAGAAAGTTCTGCCATTCATCGCTATCTAACACCAACAAAGTATTCAACTCCAACTCTTCCCTCCCTTTATTCATATTCAGTCCTTGGCTAATGGTAATATTACATAGTGTTCACTCAGTGAACCTTACTAACAGCTAAAAATAATGAAAATGGGTTCACATACCGAACCTAGAAATACCCCCCAAGTTCATCCACCGAACCTACTTAGGTTCAACTACTGAACAGTCATTTTTTTGCTCAGCTTTAATATTTTTTGGCTGTGGTCTTTTAGGTGTTGGCGGAGCATTGCATAACCTGTAAGCGCCCTGCCTAAAACCCTTGATAGGGATTATGTCTAATCCTAGTTTGTTCGATATTGGTAACCAAGTTACCGCATAAAGTTTAGCTCCCTTACGCATACCTCCATTTTTAGTTTGTTGTATTAGCTCACGTTCTTCAAGCTCTCTTTTGGCCTTTACGTTTAAAGGCCTGCTTGTAAAGCCGTATCGTTTAAGCCATGTATGCGTTAACTGATAGTGCCCATTGTTTGTGCCGTCATATTGACGGCAAAGCATAATTAACATCGAGCGAGCATAATGAGTTAAACCTATAAAAGCTTGACTATCTATAACGCTAAATGGAAGCGGGGCATAGCTCCCGCTTACCTGCTCTGGACGTTTTTTTGACCTTGACATAGCATCAAGTCCCTAGAATTTTTCGAGCTTTTTCCCTATCTACCTCTTTCAACCAGTAGCGCTTACATTCAGTTTTCCCACCAAAAGCATTAGGCACACTTTCCATCTTACGCAAAAAAACTAGCCCATACTTGCGCTGAATATCGGAGACTGTAGTTCGCAAAACGTAATCATGGTGAAAGTTTGCTGCTTCAAAGCAATTTAAACCTGCCTCGCCTTTCTCAACAAATAAATTCAACATAGAAGTTTGTTTAGTTTTTAGACATTCACGCATAATTAAGCCCCGATTTTAGAGTTAATAAAGCGCGCAAGTTCAACTTCACTTACTGTGGTAGTTCTTGTAGTTAATTTATTTGTTTTGATTTCACCGTTTTTGACTAAACGCCAAAAAGTCGAAATTGATATGCCGAGGCTATCGGCTACTTGAAGTGGGCGATATTGCTTAGTAACTTGATTTTGCATTTTAGAATTCCATAAATTGTTAAGGAGTTCTAATAATGTTCAATTTTATTTCACGTTATAACCCGCCAGCTAGATGACGGGGTTAAGTTTTTTAGCTTTCTTTTTTAAATTTGTGACAAGCTCATCAATACTCTCAATCCTCTCAATTTCCGGATACTTGCCTGCCATTTCATCAATAAAAGCTTGTTTGTAGCCATGCTTACCATCAATTATTAGAAGTCGTTTTGGATGACTAGGCCAGTCCATATTGGCTATTTTATAAAGGGCTTTGCTGGCAGGATTGTTTTTAGCACGCTGTTTTCCACCCTTACTTTTTTCTTGCTTTATTGCATAAGAGGCAACATCTCTAGCAATCTGCTCCACCAAGCAAAAAACAGTTAACCCATCAACATTCTTTAGCTCTAAAAAATTTAGAAATGCTGGTTTTTGGCCTAGTAGTTTTATTATCTTATTTGCTTCAGAGTTTGCTTCAGGGTATCTCTCAATAAATTCTTCGATTGATTTTCTTAGTCGCGCTGTCTTTTCAGGATTATCCTGACTGTTAACCAGCACTTCCAAGACCTCAAAAGGCCTTATAGCGTCAGGTAATTCTATCTTTTTGTTGCCCATATACTCACCCTTTAAGCCTGATTAAATGGAAGCACTATTGCATCTGCTTTTAGCTCATCTAGGTAGTCTGCCCATATTTGCATCATTGATTGACGCTGTTCTAAAAATTTAGTGCGGTTGTAGGCTCTTCCCAAAGCGTCAGGCACTTTGTGGGCTAATTGATGCTCAATTATGGCAGGGTCGATGTTTAATCTTTCATGAAGAAGCGTTCTAGCCATAGCTCTAAAACCGTGCCCAGTGATTTGAGTCTTAGTATCGTAACCCATGCGCTTTAAGGCCGCGTTAATAGCGCTCTCACTCATAGGCTTTTGGGGGTCGTGTCCGCCCTGAAAAACAAATACCCCCTCCCCACTGAAAGGATGGATTTGTTTAAGTATGTTAAGGGCTTGGTTTGATAAAGGCACAATATGGTCTGTTTTAGTTTTACTAACACGATAAGCCCAAATTGCATTATCAAGGTCAATATCTCCCCATTTAGCACGCCTTAGCTCGCTAGGGCGAGTAAAAACCAGCGGGGCAAGACGGAGAGCACTCTCAACTGTAAAAGTCCCTTGAAAGCCATCTATTGCGCGTAATAATTCGGCAACTTGCTGAGGTTCAGTAAATGAAGCCATGTGTTTAACTTGCGGTGAAGGTAAAGCCCCCCTCAAATCGCCTGTAACATCTCGCAATGCCTTGCCATTTTGCACCGCGTATCTAAAAATTTGTCCGATTGCTTGCAAAGCTCTATGGGCGGTTTCCAACTTGTTCTGATTTTGAGGGCGCTGTATAACTTGCAATACATCGGGAGCGGTAATGTCTGAAATGGGCTTCTTACCCAACCAAGGAAAAATATAAATTTCCAATCGTCTTACAGTGCGTTCTTTATGAGATAAAGATTTTGTAACGAAATAACTTTCAGCCCATTCACGCGCTAACGCCTCAAAAGTATTTTCATATTTACCGTAAAGGGCTTGTTTTTGAGCCTTTTTTACATCGACTGGGTCAACGGGAGGAGTCTGAGCGAGAAGTTTTCTTGCGTTGTCTCGCCTAGTCCTTGCTTCAGCCAAAGTTACTTCAGGATAAGTCCCAAAAGACAATAATTTTGCTTTACCAGCAAAACGATAGCGATATCGCCACCACTTACCGCCCTTAGCTTTAATCAGAATTGACAAGCCTTGCCCATCGGCAAGTGTGTAATCTTTATCACTTGGTTTTGCATTACGAAGAACTGTATCTGTTAGCGACATGTGTATAACTCACTTTTTGGATAACTCAGTTATACATAAAGTTATACACATTACAGTGGCATGTCAATGAAGTTTATAACACTAAATGAAACGAATGGACAACAAAAACCCTCATGGTTAGCGGGTTTATGAGGTTTTGTGATACTTTATAATTTTAAAAATGGTGGAGCTGGGGGGAATCGAACCCCCGTCCGCAAGCCCTCCACAGACAGTTCTACATACTTAGCTGTGTTGTTTGATTTAACTTATTCCACACCAACGAGCAAGCAAGAAATAAGCGAGTTACCTTAGGGTTAATGAGGTGCTAAGTAACCCAACACTTCACGTATCCCATGTATATGACACTGCCATGACTTTCGTCATCCACCCCATGGGAATGATGGTGCAGCGTCCAGCCGGATTAAGCGGCTAGAGAGTAAGTTTCGTCGTTTGCGACTATACTTTTTTCAGCTGTATTTACGAGGGAACTGAGCCTCGGTATGCCCTGCACTGCTTTGCAACCCACGTCGAAACCTGGTCAGCCCCGGGTAGTTTGTATTTCAGTCATTACTAGATGGTGCTAGATTTTCAAAATGCAAGCCCTGCATATTTCAAGGCCCACCACCAGCAACAATTTCAATTATACGCGCTATTTGTTGTGGGCACGCACAATCCTTCCGCGCTCACGCTCCCAATCACGCTCTTTCTCTGCATCGCGTTTGTCATATTGCTTCTTACCCTTAGCAAGACCAATCTGCACTTTGACGCGACCATCCTTAAAATGAAGATCAAGCGGCACCAGCGTGTAACCTGCCCGTTCTACTTTGCCAATTAACTTGGCGATTTCTTCATTATGCAAAAGTAGCTTACGTGTACGAATGGCATCGGGACGAATATGCGTGGATGCAGCCCCCAGCGGCGTGACATGACAGCCAATCAAATACACTTCCCCACGCTGAATAATCACGTAGGCTTCTTTGATGTTGGCGCGGTTGTCACGAATGGCTTTCACCTCCCATCCTTCAAGGACGATCCCTGCCTCGTACTTTTCTTCGATGAAAAAGTCGTGAAACGCTTTTTTGTTTTGGGCAATACTCATCAATACACGCGGACTTAAATAGCTTAAAATAGGCATTTTACTCTACTTGCCTTTGAAAATATTTAATCTCACATCAAAGACTCATTCACAAAAGCATAAATAAACCATGGTAAAAGTTGATAAAACCGTTTTAGTCCAACACTCTGCGGCGCAGATGTTTCAATTAGTAGACGATGTTGAGCATTACACCGAGTTTTTGCCTTGGTGTGGTGGCGTAGATTTGATTAAGCGCTCTGAGGCCACTACAACCGCGACAATCCATATTGATTTTCATGGACTAAAACAAAAATTTACTACAGAAAATCAAAAACACTTTCCTAATGCCATGGATATGAAGTTCAAAGATGGTCCATTTAAACATTTTGAGGGCAATTGGAGATTTACTGAGCTTGGTGATGAATCATGCAAAATTGAATTTCATTTGGAGTATGAGTTTTCGAATTTTTTTTTAAGTCAATTAATTTCGCCTGTGTTTAGCCATATTGCCAATACCTTTGTTGACTCTTTTGTCACGCGTGCCGACAATATCCTTAAATAACAAAGGAAAGCTTTTTTGTGAATACAGATACGCAAGACATCATGGTTGAAGTGGCTTACGCCCTTCCTAGCAAGCAAGTCATTCTCCCTGTTAAGGTGGCATTAGGCACCACGGCTGAAGCGGCTATTCAAGCATCCGGCATACTCACCAAATTCTCGGAGATCGATTTAGCTGTGAATAAGATCGGCATATTTGGTAAGCTCAGCCAACTCGATATCAAGCTACGCCACTTGGACCGCGTTGAGATCTACCGCCCTTTAATTGCTGACCCGAAAGAAGTTCGCCGCCAACGCGCCGCTGAAGGTAAAATTATGAAAAAAGGCGGCGGCGATATCGCCGAGTAATTGATCTATCCTCATTCAATCAATCGATATCTCCTGACAAAACAAGTTTCCTGATTGTCGGGTGTCCGACAAGTCGGTATAATCTTGTTTTGGAAGCAAGGAATATTCACCATGCGTTTGTTGCAAAATGCGCTTACATTCGATGATGTTTTGTTGGTACCAGCACATTCTAATGTACTCCCCCGCGAAGTCAGTCTCGCGACACAATTAACTCGCACTATCCGTCTTAACATCCCTGTCGTGTCCGCTGCGATGGATACTGTGACAGAAGCGCCACTTGCGATCGCATTGGCACAAGAAGGCGGCATGGGCATCATTCATAAAAACATGACGGCTGAAATGCAGGCGATTCATGTTTCTCGCGTTAAACGTTTTGAATCTGGCGTTGTCAATGACCCAGTCACCATTCAACCGCACATGACAGTGCGCGACGTTTTAGCACTCACTCGCTTACATAAAATTTCAGGGTTGCCTGTGGTAGATGGCACGAAAGTGGTTGGCATTGTGACCAACCGCGATTTGCGCTTCGAAACCAATCTCGATCAATCCATCGCTAACATCATGACCCCGCAGAACCGTTTGGTGACGGTACGTGAGGGCGCGACCCGCGAACAAGTGATGGAACTCCTTCACCAACATCGCCTTGAGCGCGTGCTTGTGATTGATGATGCCTTTAACCTTAAGGGCCTCATCACCGTTAAAGACATTCAAAAATCCAGTGACCACCCATTAGCCTGTAAAGACGAAAAAGGTCGTTTACGTATTGGTGCCGCAGTTGGTGTAGGTGACGGCACAGAAGAGCGTGTTGCAGCGCTTGCGGAAGCTGGCGTGGACGCGATTGTAGTCGATACCGCACACGGTCACTCACAAGGCGTACTCGACCGCGTGACTTGGGTGAAGAAAAATTTCCCAAATGTACAAGTCATCGGTGGCAACATCGCAACTGGCGCAGCGGCTAAAGCTCTCGTTGATGCAGGTGCTGACGGCGTGAAGGTTGGTATTGGCCCAGGTTCTATCTGTACCACCCGTATCGTAGCTGGCGTAGGCGTTCCACAAATCACTGCCGTGAGCAACGTTGAAGAAGCATTACGTGGCACAGGCGTACCATTTATCGCTGATGGCGGCATCCGCTATTCTGGCGACATCTCTAAGGCCATTGCAGCTGGCGCATACTCAGTAATGCTAGGCGGCATGTTCGCTGGTACCGAAGAGGCACCAGGCGAGATCGAACTATTTCAAGGCCGCTCATACAAGTCATACCGCGGCATGGGTTCTATCGGCGCGATGCAAAAAGGTTCTAGCGACCGCTATTTCCAAGAAAATAATGGCAATGCCGACAAATTAGTGCCAGAAGGCATTGAAGGTCGCGTGCCTTACAAAGGCAGCATGATTGCTGTGGTTCATCAATTAATGGGTGGCTTACGTGCTTCGATGGGCTATGTGGGCTGCAAAACGATTGATGAAATGCGCCATAAAGCTGAGTTTGTACAAATCACTTCAGCGGGCATGCGTGAATCTCATGTGCATGATGTGCAAATTACTAAAGAGGCACCGAATTATCACATTGATTAATTCTTAACCGACTTTTGTTGGGCAAACCGCTTTGATATTTCACTTCAAAGTCGTTTGCCCTTCGTTATTTTTAGCGTATAGGCTTTTTACTTCTTATGTCTCATCAAAAAATTCTGATTTTAGATTTCGGCTCACAAGTCACGCAATTGATTGCTCGCCGTATTCGGGAGGCACACGTCTATTGTGAGGTGCATCCTTGCGACGTTTCTGACGAATTTGTGCGCAACTTTGGCGCGCAAGGCATCGTACTTTCAGGTAGCCACGCCAGCGTTTATGAAGAAGACACCGACAAAGCCCCTGATGCTGTATTTAGGCTAGGTGTCCCAGTGTTAGGCATTTGTTACGGCATGCAAACCATGGCGCAACAATTAGGCGGTAAGGTAGAAGCTGGCACAAAACGTGAGTTTGGCTTTGCCGAAGTGCGCGCACGTAACCACTCAGCGCTTTTTGATGGCATTCAAGACAGCACGAATGCTGAAGGCCACGGCTTGCTTGACGTATGGATGAGCCATGGCGATAAAGTGACTGAATTACCTGTTGGTTTCAAAGTAATTGCCAGCAATGACACCACGCCGATTGCTGCGATGGCTGACGAAGCACGTCAATTCTACGCTGTCCAATTCCACCCAGAAGTGACACACACCAAGCAAGGCGACGCGATGTTGCGCCGTTTTGTACTAGACATCTGCAAAACAAAAGCCGACTGGGTGATGGGCGATTATATTGAAGAAGCTGTTGCTAAAATCCGCCAGCAGGTAGGCAACGAAGAGGTGATTCTTGGTCTTTCAGGTGGCGTAGACTCTAGTGTTGCCGCCGCATTGATTCACCGCGCCATAGGCGACCAACTCACTTGCGTTTTCGTTGACCACGGCTTGCTTCGCCTTAACGAGGGCAAAATGGTCATGGAAATGTTTGCTGGCCGCTTACATGCCAAAGTCATTCACGTCGATGCGGCAGAGCAATTCATGGGCGAATTGACTGGCGTCTCCGACCCTGAAGCAAAACGTAAAATTATTGGCAAAGCGTTTGTCGAAGTGTTCCAATCAGAAGCTAAAAAGCTCGCGAATGCAAAATGGCTCGCACAAGGTACGATTTACCCAGACGTCATTGAGTCAGGCGGCGCAAAATCTAAAAAAGCTGTGACGATTAAAAGCCACCACAACGTGGGCGGCTTGCCTGAGAAATTAGGCTTAAAACTCTTAGAGCCACTCCGTGATTTATTCAAAGACGAAGTCCGTGAACTCGGTGTGGCGCTTGATTTGCCACACGACATGGTGTATCGCCATCCATTCCCAGGCCCAGGCCTTGGCGTGCGTATCTTGGGCGCAGTGAACAAAGAGTTTGCTGACCTACTCCGTTTAGCTGATGCTATTTTCATTGAAGAGCTACGTAATACTAAGGATGAAGCGACAGGCAAAACTTGGTATGAATTAACCAGCCAGGCATTCACGGTGTTCTTGCCCGTGAAATCCGTTGGGGTAATGGGTGATGGCCGTACTTATGACTATGTGGTCGCACTGCGCGCTGTCGTGACGAGTGACTTTATGACGGCGCACTGGGCTGAATTACCTTACAGTCTGCTTGGCAAGGTCTCTAACCGCATCATTAATGAAGTGCGTGGCATTAACAGAGTGGTGTATGACGTATCTGGAAAACCACCCGCAACAATCGAGTGGGAGTAG
>CAMCXI010000007.1 GCA_945883335.1 Candidatus Methylopumilus universalis
TGATTTTTTAACTTACGAATCTAAGCTTGTGCCTAAGGTACATATTATTGGCGACTCTGTCTCTGCGGCATTGCCAAAATCAGCGCATATGGCCACTTCGCAAGCCCGTGTTTGTGCTAATGCCATTATTGCGCTCATGAGTGAGAAAACGCCAGATGCGTCTCCTGTGTTTGCCAATACTTGTTATAGCTATGTTTCAGACAAAATGGCGATGCACGTAGCCAATGTGTATCGCTATGATGCGACTAAGAAAATCATGTTGCCAGCGGAAGGTGGCGGGGTTTCAGAGAAGCCATCCGAACTTGAAGGTAACTACGCCCAAGCTTGGGCAAAAAACATTTGGTCAGATGTGCTGACTTAAGTTCTATTTTTAATACGTTTTATTGAGAGTCGTCATGTTGAAAATCAAACAAGTCTTATCGGCAGTATCCTTTTTAATGCTAAATAGCATGGCTTCGGCACATGAAATCACGCCGACATCTATCGCTGTTTACATTCAGGCCCAAGATTATGAATATCAAATTAGGTTAAGAAGCTACTCCCAAGGCTATTGGGTCAGCCAAGGCCCAATGTTAGAGACGGCGGCACTCGAAGTTTTGGGCACGGAGTTTGGAGGTGTAGAGATGTGCGATGCAAAACCAAACGAATCAAAAGTGCTGGTATGGCTGCGTCCAAGTATGTTTTACAACCCACAAATGCAAACCTTTTATGGCAAAGTTACGGCGGTTACTTTTACGGCTGACGGCAAGCCGCTGGCCAAGTATGTAGGCGAAGCAAACAAGCGTGCATTCTTTGATGTTAAAACGGACATGACGCTTAACGCTGTTTATCACGCCGCCATGCAAGCTGTTTCAGCCAAAATGAAAGATGATGCTAAGTTTCAATCTGCACTAAGCGCGCCGTCTTTCTCATTGCCTTGTGCAACAGCAAGCATGTTGCCTGAGTCAAAAATTTAATTCATGTCAATTCAGTACTTTCAACTCAAGAGGGAGTTTTATGCGTATTTCTAAATTATTACTAGCGTTGGTCGCGGTTGTTTCTATCACGGCTCAGGCCGACGAAACCAAAAAAATCATAGGCCTAAAAATGCCTGAATCAGCCATTGCCGCAAAAGATGGCCGTGTGTTTGTTTCAGAAATCGGCGAATTTGGCAAAGACGGTGATGGCCAAATTACCGTGGTGGATAAAAACGGCGAAGCCAAGGTATTTGCACAAGGTTTAGATGACCCTAAGGGCCTTGCGATTGTGGGTAAGGATTTATATGTGGCGGATAATCACCGTGTGATTAAAATCACGCCAGATGGCAAAACTTCAGTATTTGCCGCGGCAGAAGCTTTCCCTGATGCGCCACAATTCTTAAACGACTTAGAGTCAGATGCGGCTGGCAATATTTATGTGAGCGATAGCGGCGACTTAAAAGGCATGGGCGGTGCAGTTTATAAAATCAACCCACAAGGCAAAGTCACCAACATTATCAATGGCAAACAAGATGCACGCGTCTTAGCCCCAAATGGCTTGCTCATGGGCAAAACACCTAACTGCATTATGGTGGTCGATTTTGTGTCTGGGGTTTTATATCGTTTGGATATGAAGAAAAACACCTTGATTGAAGTCGCTAAAGGCTTCGGCGGTGGTGATGGCATCGTCAAAGGTAAAAAAGACCAGTTCTATGTGAGCGATTGGAAAAACGGCAAAGTGTTTAGCGTGAAGCTAGAAAAAGGCGCTGTGCCAACTGGCGAGTTAGTGAAAGAAGGCTTTGCCGCCGCGGCAGATATTACGCCTAGCTTAGATGGCAAGTTCTTGTTAGTGCCAGATATGAAAGCGGGTGAATTGGTGTATTTGCCAGTTCATTAATAAGTGGTTGAAGAATGTAAAATGGCCTTCATTGTAAGGCCATTTTTTTTCGGAGTCGTTACCTTGATCTTGGTAAGTCTGTCAAACCTAAATCGCATAAAATTAAATATCGTAAAACCTTCGTTAAAATGCTTATTTTTGGCAATAAAAAACCCGCCGAAGCGGGTTGTGTTTTTTGGTCAATCTAAACTTATTTAACTACTGTCACTGATTCAATCAAAATCGTTTGCATTGGCACATCGCCGCCATCTGTAGGCATCTTGGCAATACGTTCCACCACATCCATGCCCTTGACCACTTTACCAAATACTGTATAACCCCAGCCGCGCTCTGACTTATCGCTGTGATTTAAGAATGTATTATTAGCCACGTTAATAAAGAACTGTGATGAAGCAGAATGTGGGTCATTAGTGCGTGCCATGGCGATGGTGCCGATAGTATTCGCTAGGCCATTATCTGCTTCGTTTTTAATTGGTGCGCGGGTGGTTTTTTCATTCAAGTTTTTATCCATGCCGCCGCCTTGAATCATAAAGCCTGAAATCACACGGTGAAAAATCGTGCCTGTGTAAAAGCCATCGTTAGCATACTTCACAAAGTTAGCTACGGTGTTCGGGGCTTTTTCTTGATTAAGTTCAACCACAATCACGCCTTTGTTGGTTTTGATTTCAACGGTTGGTTGAGCGAATGCGTTGATGCTTGAAGAGAATAGTGAAACTAAAGCGCATGAAAGAAGTAGTTTTTTTAATGACATGTTGAGTCCTTTAGTGGGTGAATTAAATAGTAAGGTTATATTAAATGGTTGAGAATAAATTAGCGATGCCATCTAGCCCAACATGGTTAAGTGCATAGCTAGCTTGGGCTTGCACGATAGGCTTCGCATGGTAGGCAATGCCTGCGGCAGCAACCCGCATCATGGTGAGGTCGTTAGCGCCATCGCCAATCGCAATCACTTGGTCTGGTTTTAAGCCTAATTCATCACGTTTTTGCACGAGAAAATCGGCTTTGGCTTCTGCATCGACAATATCGCCAAGCACTTTGCCTGTCAGTTTTCCGTCGATAATTTCAAGCGTATTTGACTCTGCATAATCCAAGCCTAGCTTGGCTTTGACATGGTTGGCAAAAAACTCAAAGCCCCCAGAAACGAGCAGCGTTTTAATACCGTTGGCTTTGCAGGCATCTATCCAAACTTGGGCGCCAGGGTTTAGCTGGAGTCTTTCATCAATCACACGTTGCAGTGCTGACTGATCCAAGCCATTAAGCAAAGCCACTCGGCGGGTAAGGCTCTCTCTAAATTCAATCTCGCCACGCATTGCGCTTTCGGTGATTTGAGCTACTTGCGGTTTGATGTTCATCATGTCGGCAATTTCATCAATGCACTCGATATTAATGAGTGTGGAATCCATGTCCATGACGGCGAGTTTGATGTTTTTAAGTGTTTGTTTTTCTGGCACGTAAGCGCAGTCGATTTTCTCACTCGCGCAAAACGCTTTGACAGCGTCCGTATCCGCTTCTTGGTGCGGTAAATAATAAGCATGCTCAGCAATTTGCATGAATTGTGCACCTTGCTTGGCATTGCTGAGTCGATGGATGTGCATCAAGTGGGGTAATTGAATAGATGAACCTTGAACAACTAAGCGCATATTGAGTTTTGTGAAAAATAAGAAAAGTGAAGATATTATACATGTTCAAAGGGTTGTATTTATCATGGCTTTCATCTCAACTGGGCTGGCGTCTAGCGACGTTTTGCGCGAGAATGTCACTTTAAGCACAATCACACAATATCACCATGAATTTGCATGAATTTCAGGCCAAACAATTACTTCAACGCTATGGCCTAGCGGTGCCCCTCGGACAAGTCGTGCAATCAGCTGAAGCTGCGGCTGCGGCAACTAAAGAAATCGCTGGCGATGCTTGGGTAGTGAAAGCCCAAGTGCATGCTGGTGGCCGCGGTAAAGCGGGCGGTGTGATGATTGTGAAATCAGCCAGTGAGGCGCAGTCAGTCGCCCATGGCTTATTGGGCAAGAATTTGGTGACCTACCAAAATGCGCCAGATGGTCAACCTGTTCATCAGCTTTTGGTTGAGCAAACCCTACCAATCGCACGTGAACTCTATTTATCTATCTTGGTAGACCGCACGCTTGAGCGTGTGGTGATGGTGGCATCGAGTGCGGGTGGTATGGATATTGAGGAAATTGCCGCAACAACGCCTGAAAAAATTCTGCAAGAAGTCTGCGATCCATTAAATGGCTTGGTCGATTATCAAGCGCGTAATTTGGCATTTGCTTTAGATTTAGTGGGCGACCAAATTGCTGCATTCACTAAGTTGGCAAAAGGCTTGTACAAACTATTCAAAGAGAACGATTTGGCTCTGCTTGAAATCAATCCTCTTGTTGTAACGACTGATGGCAAGCTGTTTGCCCTCGATTGCAAAATGAGTGTGGATGACAATGCGCTGTATCGTCAAAAATCATTGGCTGAGCAACGTGATTGGAGCCAAGACGATGCGAAAGAGGCTGAAGCGCATCATGCAGGACTTAATTACATTGCGCTTAATGGCAATATTGGCTGTATGGTGAACGGCGCTGGTCTTGCCATGGCAACAATGGATTTGATTAAGCTACATGGCGGCGTCCCAGCTAACTTTTTGGATGTAGGCGGTGGTGCAACGGCTGAAACCGTCGCCAAAGCTTTTAAGATTATTTTGGCTGATAGCAATGCAAAAGCCATTTTAGTGAATATTTTTGGCGGCATTATGCGCTGCGATATTATTGCTGAAGGCATTATTACTGCGGTGAAAGAGGTCGGCATCAAGATACCCGTGGTCGTGCGTTTAGAAGGTACTAACGTTGAGCTTGGTCGCAAGATGTTGAGCGAGAGCGGTCTTTCAATTATTTCTGCTGCGGGTTTGACCGATGCGGCTAAACAAGCAGTTGCCGCAGTAAGCGCGTAAGGTTAGAACATGAGCATATTAGTTAATAAAAATACCAAAGTGTTATGCCAAGGCTTTACTGGCAAACAAGGCACATTCCATTCAGAACAAGCATTAGCTTATGGCACCAAAATGGTAGGCGGTGTCACACCGGGCAAAGGCAGTCAAAGCCATTTGGGCTTGCCAGTGTTTAACACCATGCGTGATGCCGTCCGTGAAACTGGCGCGAATGCCTCTGTGATTTACGTTCCGCCACCATTCGCCGCTGACTCTATTTTAGAAGCGTGTGATGCAGGCATTGAGTTGATTGTGTGTATTACAGAAGGTATTCCAGTGCTCGATATGCTGAATGTAAAAGCGGCGCTCAAAGCTAATCACGTGAAGTTAGTGGGTCCCAATTGCCCAGGTGTGATTACGCCTGATGAATGCAAAATTGGCATTATGCCGGGCAGTATTCATTTACGCGGCAAAGTGGGGATTGTGTCGCGTTCAGGCACATTGACTTATGAGGCGGTTAACCAAACTACTTCATTAGGCTTAGGCCAGTCGACTTGCGTCGGCATTGGCGGCGACCCGATTCGCGGACTAAACTTCATTGATTGCTTAGAGATGTTTCAAGGGGATCCTGAAACTGAAGCGATTATCATGGTGGGCGAAATTGGTGGTGCTGATGAAGAGGCCGCAGCTGATTACATTAAGCATCATATGACCAAGCCTGTGGCTGGTTATATCGCTGGTCAAACAGCGCCTAAAGGCAAACGCATGGGTCATGCTGGCGCGATTATTTCTGGCGGTAGCGGTAAGGCTGAAGATAAGATGTTGGCATTAGAAAAAGCGGGTGTCATTGTTGCAAGCTCTCCAGCAGGTTTGGGTGAAGCAGTGATGGCGGCGATTAAAGCGAAGCAAGCTAATTAATGAAATTAGGGCTGAAATCTGACGTGATCAAGAATCTAGCAAAGCACTTCATATTTATTGTCTTAAGTTTATTCTTGAGCAATATCTCCATGGCTGAAGAGGATGTGCCTTATCTCTTAACCGTTTCAGCGAAAGGTGACCTTGTGACAGTGCGTGCCTTGCTTGATAGCGGCACCAATCCAAATGTGCGCGATATCGACAACGTCACTGCGTTGATGTACGCCGCACGTAAAGATAAATCAGAAGTGGTTAAAGTATTGTTGGAAAAGGGCGCTGACCCAAATGCAAAGGATAACAGTGGTTGGACATCACTCATGTTAGCGGCCCGCAAAAACTATCTTAAAACAGCTGAAGCATTGCTCGATAAGGGCGCAGATCCTGCTTTACGTGATGTCTCTGGCTGGAGTGCAATGGGGATGGCTGCCACTTCTGGTTATTCTGAGATGGTCGGGCTTTTGATTGAACACGGCATGGACGTGAATACCAAGAGCGATGATGGTAAAAGCGTTTTAATGTATGCCGCGAAGAGCGGTGATGTACCAACAGTCAAGGTATTGTTGACCCATGGCGCCCTGATTGCAGACCGAGATCGTTTGAAAGTAAATGCCTTAATGTACGCCGCTCGTGAAGGAAGAGTGGGTGCTGTTGAGACGCTGATTGATTCTGGCGCTAAGGTTGATGACTACGATCAAAATAAATGGACGGCGCTCAGTTGGGCTGTTAGAAAGAAAAAAGTTGATGTTGTCCAAATGTTAATTGCAAAAGGCGCGGATGTTAACCATAAAGATTCAGAAGGCACACCACCATTACAAAATGCTGTTCTGAATGGTGATGTGCCCATGGTGGCCTTGCTGATTAAAAGCGGCGCGAATGTTAAAGCTAAAGACCAATATGGTTTGAGTGCTTTGGTGTATGCCTTAAAAGGCAAAAGTCCTGAAATCGTTAAGATGATTAAAGATGCAGGTGGCAGCTATTAGTCAGTCTATGCACTTAGCAATTGCCCAAATTAACTGTACGGTTGGCGATATTGCAGGTAACAGCGAAAAAATTGCGATCGCCGCATCAAAGGCTAAAGCACAAGGAGCATCTCTCCTCATCACCCCAGAACTCGCCTTGACTGGCTATCCGCCAGAAGATCTATTACTCAGAGAAGACTTTAATCAAGCAAGTGAAACAGCTTTGCTTGAACTCGCTAAAAAGACGCAAGGGATTGCCTTGCTAGTAGGTCACCCACGTGTTTTTGAAGACGCATGCTACAACGCCGCTTCTGTGCTTCAAAATGGCAAAGTCATCGCCACTTATCATAAGCAAGCCTTACCTAATCACACGGTATTTGATGAGCTGCGCTATTTCAAAGCGGGCACAGCGCCATTGATTTTTGAACACCAAGGCGTGAAATGTGGCGTGTTAATTTGCGCGGATATTTGGGAAGCCAACCCCGCAAAATTAGCCAAGGAAGCAGGTGCTGAAATCCTATTGACGCTCAATGCCTCGCCTTACCATATGGGAAAGCAAGATAGCCGCCATGAAGTTGCGCGCCAGCGTATTTTAGAAACGGGATTGGCGCTGGTCTATACCAATCTTGTTGGCGGCCAAGATGAGCTAGTTTTTGATGGTGCTTCTTTCGTCCTCGATAGATCTGGTGTAGTTGTTCAGCAATTGCCCGCCTTTGAAGAGGCGCTTTCAATAGTTGAGATTGACTGTGTGGCGGGCAATAAAGCGAATCCTAATTTGGCGCAAATCACGCCTGTACTTTCGACAGAAGCTTCAGTTTACCAAGCGCTTACTTTGGGGTTAAAAGATTACGTCACCAAAAACAAATTCAAGGGCGTGGTACTTGGTCTTTCGGGTGGGATTGATTCTGCTTTAACACTGTCAGTGGCAGTGGACGCCTTAGGCGCTGAGCAAGTGCGAGTAGTGATGATGCCATCAGAATTTACCGCCGATATGAGTGTAAGCGATGCGCATTTAATGGCGGATATATTGGGTGTCCGCTACAGTGAATTACCCATTGGCCCGTTGTTTGATTTGTTTAGAGAAACGTTATCAGATGAGTTTGCTGGTTTGCCTTTTGATACCACAGAAGAAAATCTACAAGCGCGTATTCGTGGCATGTTGTTGATGGCTTTATCGAATAAGTTTGGCAGTATCGTGCTCACGACAGGCAATAAGAGCGAAATGGCGGTTGGTTATTCAACGCTTTATGGGGATATGGCAGGCGGCTTTGCTTTACTAAAAGATGTGCCAAAAACACTGGTTTATCAGTTATCAAATTATCGCAATTCAATATCGCTAGTCATCCCTGAACGTATTATTACGCGTCCGCCATCAGCAGAGTTACGTCACGACCAAAAAGACCAAGACAGCCTGCCAGCGTATGAGATTTTAGATGCCATTATGGAAGCTTATGTGGAGCATGATGCGAGCCATGCCGATATCCTCGCGATGGGATATAGAGCGCAAGATGTGAATCGTGTAACATCGCTTATTGATAGAAACGAATATAAGCGTCGCCAGTCACCGATTGGCGTGCGGATAACCCAGCGTGGGTTTGGCAAGGATAGGCGTTATCCAATTACTTCTAAATTTGTGCCAAAAGCGTAAAACAATTAATAGATTTTCACCTGAGGGGATATAAATGAAAAAAATCGAAGCAGTGATTAAACCGTTTAAGTTAGATGAAGTGCGTGAGTCTTTGTCTGAAATTGGCGTTAATGGTCTAACGGTGACTGAGGTTAAAGGCTTTGGTCGTCAAAAAGGCCACACTGAGCTTTATCGCGGTGCTGAATACGTGGTGGATTTCTTGCCAAAGATTAAAATTGAATTGGTGGTAGCAGATGATATGGTTGAGTCAGCAATGGACGCCATTATCAAAGCGGCGCACACAGGCAAAATTGGCGATGGTAAGATTTTTGTGACCAACGTTGAGCAAGTATTACGTATTCGAACTGGTGAAACAGGCGAGTCAGCTGTTTAAGTAAAGTTAATGAAGCGCTGGGCTTCTAAAAGCCCAGCCAGAGTACTGATTGATAAAACATAAAGCTCACTATCCAAGCTAAACCCAAAGACCAAACGATAGAAAGCAGGGCAAACATCCAGCTTTTCGCTTCGTTTTTGAGGGTAATAATGGTTGATAAGCAAGGCGTATAAATGAGTGTAAATAGCATAAAGCTCATGCCTTGCACCCAATCTAGTTTTTGCGCCATCAGATGCATCAACGCATCACCCTGAAGCCCATAAATCACCGCAAGCGCACCAATTACAATCTCTTTGGCGACAAAGCCAAAAATCAACGCAATCGCAAGTTGGCTATCAATGCCAATAGCACTAAGTGCTACAGAAAACCAATCCCCAATTTTTCCTGCATAAGTGGCGCTGCTGGCTGGAGCGGCATCTAATGGAAAGTGCGTTAATACCCACACCAAAATCACTCCAATAGTAATGAATTTGCTGGCGCGATTTAAGAAATATCTGACTTCCTGCCATCCTCTTAACCATATTTGACGGCCTGTCGGGAAGCGGTAAGGCGGTAGCTCTAAAATAAATGGCTCGTTATTTTGATATTGGCCCCTGAACAACATGGCTGTGATAAAAATAGTGATAAAACTCACTAAGTAAAGCGCAAATAATATCAATGGCGCCTGGCTTGTAGTGAATAGAGTTGCGGTCATAAACAAGAATACTTGTAGCCGCGCTGAGCAGAGTGACAGGGGAATCACGAGCATGGTCAGCAAACGCATGTTTTTTGAGCGCATTACGCGTGTGCCCATCAGTGCTGGTACGTTGCAACCGAAGCCCATCAATACCATCACAAAGCCTCGGCCATCTAAGCCCATCTTTGCCATCAAGGCATCCACTAAGAAGGCAGCGCGCGATAAATAGCCGCTATCTTCTACCATTGTTATCACCAAGAAGAATAAAACGATGATGGGAATGAATGCTGCAACTGTACCTAAGCCGTTATAAACCCCGTCTAGCAATAAGCCACTTAACCAAGTTGGCGCACTTAATAAAAGGGGCTCTAGCGCATCAGTGCGGAATAGGGTGAGTAGCCATGCAATGCCATCTTGTAGCGGCTTTCCTACATTGAAGATGAACTGAAATAACAGGTACATCGCGGCAAAAAATATCGGTAAGCCTAACCATGGATGTAATAGCACTTTGTCGATGCGATTGGTGAAGTCATCCCCAAGTTGCATCGGCATTTGCACAGTGGATTCAACAATCGCTTCCATTTCAGCTTCAATGTTTGAGTCTTGCTGAAGCTGTTTGCTAACTTTTTCGGCATCTACATGTTGTTTTGGCTTGGATAATACTAACGATGCTGCTTTGAGTGCCTCTGGGCAACTGTCGCCATATTTTGCGCTAATTTGGACTATAGGCATATTCAGTTTGGCTGACATGGCTTCTGTGTCAATTGTAATACCAGCCCGCTTTGCTTCATCGCTCATGTTGAGTAACAACATGCATGGCATACCTAGGGCGCGGATTTGTAGCGCAAGTGAAAGTTGTCTATCAATCTGCGCACTGTTGGCGACGATCATCACTAAATCAACATTATTATTGCTTAGGAAGTGGCGAACCACTTGTTCGTCATCGGAATAGCCATGCAGATCGTACAAGCCAGGTAAATCAATCAGCTCAGCAATATGTCCACCCATCAAAATCTTTGTGCTCATGAGGTCAACTGTGATGCCAGGCCAGTTTCCAACGCGCGCAGAAGCCCCACTCAATCGATTGAAGAGGGTAGACTTGCCAGTGTTTGGCATACCTAAAAGTGCGATGCGTTTCATGAGGGTTTAACTTGAATGCGGCTGGCTTCAGTGCGACGCAAAATAATGTCAGTGCTGCCTATTCTTACGTGCAATGGTCCGTTGAAGCTTGCACAGCGAACTAACTCTACTCTTTTGCCAGTACGAAAGCCAAGCGCTGCTAAGCGATGAAACAGTGAATTGTCAGCGTCAATATTACTGATCAGAGCAGTTTCACCTGGTTTTAAGCTTGATAGATTTTGTGTTAAAAATGGATTCATTAATAAAATGAAAATCCTAAATGATAATAATTCTTATTATCGCACAGTCGAATGTGATGCGATAGTATGAAATCCAATAAAAAACGGCCTGCGAGCAGACCGTTTTTGTTTATTAACAAGTGCGTAAAAATTATTTTTTTGCAGCAGGTTTCGTGTTGTCTAACACTGTTGCTTTAGCGCGCAAGTCAGTCAACTTTTTTTCTAATTGACGTTGTGCAAGTTGCTTTTGCAGATTGTCTTTTACATTGTCGTAGGCGGGTGCTTTTAATTCGCGAGTATCATCAAGCTTAATCACATGCCAGCCGAATTGCGTTTGCACTGGATCAGTGCTTGTTTTACCTTTTTGAAGCTTAGCCACGGCATCACCAAACGGCTTGACCATGCCACCTAAGGCAAACCAACCTAAATCACCACCTTTTTCTTTAGAGCCCGGGTCGATTGATTTCTCTTTGGCGATTTTTGAAAAGTCGCCACCTTTGTTGAGTTGTGTAATCATATCTTTTGCTTCAGCTTCTGATGCCACTAAAATGTGGCGAGCACTATATTCTTTGTCGCCCAACTCTGTTTTGAATTTCTCGTAAGAAGCTTTTGTATCTGATTCACTGACGGGATGATTTTTCATATAGTCTTGAATATAAACATTCACCAATAACTCACGACGAGTTAACTCTTCTTTCGCGATGAAGTCAGGCTTTTTATCCATACCAGATTTTTGCGCTTCTTGAAGCACCAGTTCGCTGCTGATTAATTTAGAGATAATGACATCACGAACATTGTCATCAACCTTTTGACCATGATCTAGTGCATCTTTAACGATGAAGTCAAAAAGAGATTGCTTGATTGGTTTTCCATTCACCGTTGCTGCTGCTTCGCCAGCAATTGCTGATGCGCTAAAGCTTAATGTAACGAGTAACAAAAGCGTGATTCTAGAGATTTTCATTCAAGGTCCTTAAAGGTGTTGATTTCGATGTGAGGTTGTTGATTTGATAATATTATAGGGGTTATTCATTACCGGCGATAGCGTGGATGCTGAGCGCGTGAATTTGATGGGGGATTAAGTCGTCCATCAATTGATAAATGACACGATGGCGAGCAACTTGCGATTTGCCATTAAATTCAGCGCAGACGATTTTTAAGTTGTAATGCCTACCACCACCATTACCTTTGTGTCCTGCATGCAAAGCACTATCGTCTTGAATCTCTAATTGACTTGGCGATAACACTTGAAGTCTCGTTTTAATTTCTTCTATTAAGTTCATATTAAGCCGGCATGGTTTTACGAAAAGGTTTAACGCTCACGCTGGCATAAACGCCTGCGCTAACAAATGGGTCAGCATTCGCCCAAGTTTCTGCTTCGAGGAGGCTATTAAACTCAGCCACAATTAAGCTCCCCGTAAATCCTGCGGGACCTGGATCGATGCTATCAATCGCTGGGAATGGACCGGCTAATAATAAACGACCGAGTTCTTGCAAAGCGGTGAGTCTTGCTAAGTGTGCAGGGCGGTTAGCCAAACGCTTTTCTAGGCTATTAGATGTATCTTCGGTGATGATGGCGTACCACATTAAGCTTTGTCTTCATTAATGATATGTTTGTTGACAGCCAAGCTTTGTCCGATGATAAAAACGAACATCAGCGCCATAGTGCCAAAAAGCTTAAAGCTCGCCCAAGTGTCGATTGAGTAATTGAAAGCAACGTATAAGTTAAGCGCACCTAGACCAGTAAAGAAGATTGCCCAAGCGATATTGAGCTTATTCCAAATCGTTTCTGGCAAGCTGATTTCTTTACCCATCATGCTTTTGATGATGTTCTTTTTTGCGAATAGATTTGCACCAATCAGAACGGCGGCAAATATCCAATACAGCAAAGTCGGCTTCCATTTGATAAACGCATCATTTTGGAAGTAGAGCGTCATGCCGCCCAGCACCGTTACCAATAAAGCGCTCAGCCATAGAGTGTTATCTACTTTTTTGTAATGTAGCTTAGCCCAGATAATTTGAATGATGCTGCCAATAATCACTGCGATTGTGGCGAGCATAATCGGCACAAGGCTAGTTTTGACGGTTGCCGCAATACCTAGGGTAGTGAGAATTTTAGCTAAAATGAGGCTAGCGGAAGCCGCTTTTTCTGCTACTTTTAGCGTAATAAAAAACAAGATAACGGGGAATAAATCGAATAAGAACTTCATGCACTACTTTCAGTAAAATGTTCGTTGGCGAAAAGCCGCTTTAAGTGTCGGTCAGACCTGTATTTTGCTATGATGTGTGAAGCCTGACAAGGCAACTTTTTAAATTTTACCAAGCGCTCGTCCAACTTACATTAAAAATGCGTTCCTTGATAGATCTTCATTGCCATTCTACCGTTTCGGATGGTGTACTTACGCCAACTGAAATCGTGAATCATGCGGCTGAAAATGGCATCCGTGTATTGGCATTGACTGACCATGATGATGTCGCTGGTTTGGCAACGGCGCGCGCTGTGGCAGAATCTCATGGTATGCAATTTATCAATGGCGTGGAAGTCTCAGTCACATGGCGTCGCCGCACATTGCATATTGTTGGTTTGAAAATCAACCCTGAGTACCCCCCCTTGGTTGAAGGGCTTGCCAACATTCGAGCAGGTCGTCACTCGCGGGCTGCTGGTATGGCTCAGGCTTTGGAAAAAATCGGTATTCATGGCTCGCTTGAAGGTGCTTACGAGCATAGCAAAGGTGGCATTATTAGCCGTACCCATTTCGCACGCTTCCTCATAGAAAATGGCTATGCCAAAGATACGAAAGCCGTTTTTAAAAACTACTTGGTCAAAGGCAAGCCGGGTTATTTTGAGCATCAGTGGGCAAGTTTGGAAGATGCGATGGCTTGGATTGTTGGCAGTGGTGGTGTGGCTGTGATAGCTCATCCCGGCCGCTATGATTTAGGTCGAGTGACGATGCTGGAGTTGATGCATGAGTTTCGAGCCTTAGGTGGCTCAGCCATTGAAGTGGTGACGGGTAGCCATACGGTTGACCAATACCAAGAGTTTGCAAAAATAGCCAAGTCGTTCGACTTGGCTTCCTCGATGGGCTCTGATTATCATGGCAAAGGTCAAACCTATATTGAGATGGGGCGCTTACCTAGCTTGCCAAGTAACTGTGTGCCTGTTTGGCGCGACTGGTCAGAAGTGCAGAGTATTGAGCTAGAGAAGCATTAAATGGCACAATACTTTTCTATTCATTCAGAAAACCCACAAGCGAGATTGATTCATCAAGCGGTCGAGATTTTGAACAATGGAGGCGTGATTGCCTATCCGACCGACTCTAGTTATGCCCTTGGTTGCATTATTGGCAATAAAGACGCGCAAACAAAAATTCGCACCATTCGTGGGGTAGATGAAAGCCATCATTTCACTTTGGTGTGTCGCAACTTGGCAGAACTAGCGACATATGCGCAAGTCGATAATGTGCAATTCCGTTTATTAAAAGCGAATACGCCAGGGCAATATACTTTTGTGCTCAAAGCTACGCGTGAAGTGCCGCGACGATTGCAACATCCTAAGCGCAGTACCTTAGGCTTAAGAGTTCCGGAACATGCCGTGACGCAGGCTTTGCTGGCTGAATTGAATCAGCCATTACTGAGCATGACATTGTCTTTAAAAGACATGGCTGAGCCACTCAATACAGCCTGGGAAATTCGCGACCTTTTAGAGCATCAGCTTGATTTAGTGATTGATGCAGGACCTTGTTCAGCCTTGCCGACCACGGTGATTGACCTCACTAAAGATGAGCCGCAATTGATTCGGCGCGGCGCAGGTGATTTGGCGCCCTTTGGTTTAGACGATTAATTGGTATTTATTAAAGGATAAAATATGGATTTAACTTACATACAGAAAATAGCGATTTACGCGCTCCCCGTCATTTTTGCGATTACCGTGCACGAGGCTGCGCATGGGTTTGCTGCCCGTTTTTTTGGTGATATGACTGCTGATAGAGCGGGGCGGATTACTTTAAATCCACTTAAGCATGTTGACCCCATCGGCACTATTTTAGTGCCGGCACTGACATTGTTAGTTGGAGGGATTTTGTTCGGCTGGGCGAAGCCTGTGCCTGTTGATTTTTCACGCTTACGCAACCCTAAACGCGACATGTTGTGGGTTGCCGCAGCTGGCCCAGCCTCTAACTTTGTGATGGCTTTATTTTGGGCGCTAATGATTAAGCTGTCATTGAGTTCACCTAATATTTATTCAGAGCCTATGGCGCTGATGGGGAAGGCCGGTGTGATGATTAACGTAGTGTTGATGGTGCTGAATTTACTGCCTTTGCCGCCATTAGACGGCGGCCGCATTGCGGTGAGTTTGTTGCCTAACCATATGGCATATAAATATGCGCAAGTTGAGCGCTTTGGTTTGATTATTCTGATTGGCTTGCTTGCAACAGGCATTTTAGGTCGCATTATGGATCCTTTTATAGATGGAGTTATACAGATTATTCAATTCATTTTTTAATTATTCAGGCGTGATTGCGCGCCTTTTCGTATAATAGATTCCTCTTTATTTATGGTTATTTATCACTATGGCAGTTGAGCGCGTTTTATCGGGTATGCGTCCTACGGGAAGCTTGCATCTTGGGCATTATCACGGTGTATTAAAAAACTGGGTGAAGCTCCAGCACGAGCATGAATGCTTGTTCTTTGTGGCTGATTGGCACGCACTAACAACCCACTACGATACGCCTGAGATTATCGAAGAAAGCGTTTGGGAAATGGTGATTGATTGGATTGCGGCTGGCGTAGATCCTGCAAAAGCCACCATTTTTATTCAATCCAAAGTGCCTGAGCATGCTGAATTGCATACTTTGCTTTCTATGATTACGCCGCTTGGCTGGTTAGAGCGCGTGCCAACTTATAAAGACCAACAAGAAAAACTCGCGCAAAAAGATTTATCGACTTACGGTTTCTTAGGTTATCCATTGCTACAGAGCGCAGATATATTGATTTACAAGGCAACTCAAGTGCCCGTTGGTGAAGATCAAATTCCACATATTGAATTTACACGTGAAATCGCACGCCGTTTTAATCATATTTACGGCCGTGAAAAAGGCTTTGAAGAAAAAGCCGAAGCCGCAATCAAAAAGCTTGGTAGCAAACGCGGCAGCTTGTATGAAGAGTTGCGTACACGTTACCAAGAAAGCGGCGATGATGAGGCGCTTGAGTCCGCCCGCGCCATGATTGAAGAGCAGCAAGGATTAAGCTTGGGAGACCGTGAACGTTTGCTTGGCTACCTTGAAGGTGGCGGAAAAATGATTTTGGTTGAGCCAGAATACAAGCTCACGCCTGCATCCAAAATGCCAGGCTTAGATGGTCAAAAGATGTCTAAGTCTTATAACAACACGATTTCTATGCGTGAATCACCAGACATGGTGGCGAAAAAGATTAAGACCATGCCAACTGACCCGGCACGTATTCGTTTGAATGATGTGGGCGACCCAGATAAATGTCCTGTGTGGCAATTACATGAGGTTTATTCAAGCGATGAAACTAAAGCTTGGGTGCAACAAGGTTGCCGCACAGCTGGTATTGGCTGTATTGCATGTAAAACGCCTGTGATTGAAAGCGTGCTTGAAGAGTTGAAGCCTATTCAGGAACGGGCCGCGCAATATGCTGAAGACCCGATGTTGATTAAAAACGTTGTGGCTGAAGGTTGTGAGCGCGCTCGTAAAATGGCGCGTGAAACCATGCGTGAAGTTCGCGAAGTCATGGGTTTGAGTTACTCATAAGCGCGTGATAATCTTAGCGACAGAACTTAAAGCATACACTGAGCCACGTATACATGGGGAGGCGATTACGTCGCTTCCTCATGATTTATATATCCCCCCTGATGCATTAGAGGTTTATCTAGAGACTTTTGAAGGGCCGCTAGATTTACTTCTCTATCTCATTCGCAAACACAATCTCGACATTCTTGATATTCCTATGGCGGAACTGACTCGCCAATACATAGGTTACGTAGAAAAGATGCAGGCAATTAAATTAGAGTTGGCGGCTGATTACTTGCTAATGTCCGCCATGCTGATTGAGATTAAGTCGCGCATGTTGTTACCTAAGCCAACTGAGCTAGAGTCTGAGGATGATCCACGGGCTGAATTGGTTCGTCGATTAATGGAATATGAAGCCATTAAATTAGCGGCGCAAAAGCTCGATGAATTGCCACAAGTGGGTGTGGATTTGATGGTGGCCAATGCTTATTTTGAGAAAATCGTTGAGGTGCAAGCCGCGCAAGTTTCGATGGAGGACTTAATGGCAGCCTGGCAAAACGTTCTCAAGCGCGCCAGTCATTTTGCACACCATAAGGTTGGTAAAGCTGAGCTTTCTGTGCGCGAACACATGAGCCAAATTTTACGCAAATTAAAAGCACAAAATATGATGGAGTTTTCAGCGCTTTTTGACATTGAGGCTGATGGTATTCCTAAGTTGGTCGTATGTTTTTTGGCGATATTAGAGTTGGCGCGTGAGGGTTTGGTGAAGATTACCCAGCAAGCCGCTTTTACGCCTATCTACTTAACAATCAATCAAAACTGATGATGGAATCGAACAACACAACGCAGATGAAAGTGATATTAGAGGCGGCTTTGCTAACCAGCCCAACGCCTTTGTCTTTGGATGATATGTTGCGCTTGTTTTCTGAGCGAATTGAACGCGCGACTTTGCGTATGTTGCTAGATGAGCTTAAGCAGGATTGGCAAGCGCGCGCTTTTAATAGTATGGAGTTGGTACAAGTGGCGAGTGGTTGGCGTTTTCAAGCATTGCCTGAATTGGCCACTTACTTGTCTCGTCTTAATCCAGATCGTCCTCACCGTTACTCACGAGCTGCGATGGAAACGTTGGCTATTATTGCGTACCGTCAACCTGTTACGCGCGGTGATATTGAAGAGTTACGTGGCGTGGCGGTGAACCCTAATACTATGCGTCAGTTGCAAGAGCGCGATTGGATTGATGTGGTGGGTCAGCGTGAAGTGCCTGGTCGCCCTTCATTATATGCAACCACCAAAACCTTTTTAGATGATCTTAATTTAAAATCATTGGCGGATTTGCCAGCGATGGAAACCTTCATCGAGCAACCCTTTGTCGAAGAAGAACCTCTTGTTGAGGATTTGCAAGAAGCAACAGCGCAAGTCGATTTTCTTGATAACGGCGAGACTCAAGCCTAATTAAAATATTTAGCTAGTCAATCTGCTGTAAAATTAGTTCTATTCAATTATCTAAATATCCAACATGGCTCGTCCTTTTAAACAGCAGCGTGACCCACAGCGCACCATCAAGCGCCCAACGACTAATTTCACGCCTATCGCACAAGACCCTGATGCACCAGCATTGCCAACGCAGCGTTTGCACAAGCTATTAGCCCTTTCTGGTTTGGGTTCACGCCGTGATATGGAAGCCTTGATTGCAAGTGGTCGAGTGACGATTAACGGCCAAGTGGCTACTCAGGGTGCAGGCGTAACCGAGCATGACATCGTCCGTGTTGATAGTCGTCCTGTACGTTTACCATTCGAGCCTGAATTAGCTAAAGTGCTGATTTATCACAAGCCAGAAGGTGAAATTGTCAGTCAAGACGACCCTGAGGGTCGTGCAAGCGTCTTCGATAAGCTGCCCAAAGTGCGCGGTGCTAAATGGATTGCGATAGGTCGTTTAGATATTAATACTTCTGGACTGCTGATTTTTACGACTTCGGGTGAGCTTGCCAATCATTTCATGCATCCGCGTTATGGCGTTGAGCGTGAATACGCTGTGCGTATTTTTGGCGAATTGACGGATGAGCAATTGGCGCAGTTGCGTGTCGGTATTGAGCTGGATGATGGCCCTGCAAATTTTGACATCATCAATCCGCAAGGTGGCGAAGGCTCTAACCACTGGTATCAAGTTGTCCTAACAGAAGGCCGTAATCGCGAAGTGCGTCGTTTGTTTGAAGCATTTTTAGCGCCAGTAAGCCGTTTGATGCGGGTACGTTTTGGCCCAGTGAATTTACCACCACGCTTGAAGCGCGGCATGATGTTGGAACTGTCACCTAAGGAAGTTGTAGGGTTGTTAGAGTGGGCTGGCTTACAAACACCTAGTGGACCAATGCGTCAGCTCACAACACGTGAAAAAGATAAGCTTGGCACTGCATTTACACCTAAGCCTAAACGCGAAGCGCGAGAGCGAATTGCCGCTGGTGAGCGCAACAAGAGTGAACGTCAAAGTTATTATGAGCGTAACGCACCGCCAAGCTTGGCGGAAACATTGACTGGTACGCAACGTAAGAGCCGCGGTACTAACTCGGTCGATAAAAAAGCTTCAGAGCGTGCGGCGACGGATAAAGAGAAGTTGGATAGAGCAGATTTTGCGCGCGATAAACGTAATACCCGTGGTAAATCTTCAGCGCCGAAGAAGTCCGGAGGGAGTCGACGGATTCGTCAGGGCACAGATTTACCAGTCAAGACATCCTCCGCCAAAAAAGAGAAATAATGAGCGATGCCGTGGCGCTAAGTTTTAGAGTTTAGCGGCCCTTCTGTTTTCGGGCTTCACTAACAGCATATGAACGTCGCCTAAAGCGCGCTCTTCAAAGCCGCCTTCGCAATAACACAAGTAAAAGTCCCACATACGGATAAAAGTGTCCGGATAGCCAAGCTGTCGTATTTCGGCAATTTTATCGAAGAAATTCTCACGCCATTTGGCAAGCGTCGTTGCGTAATGCGGCCCAATATCCTCCAAATCAAATAGACGCATATTGGAAGACTTAGTAATGCTAGTGAGCATCGCTGTCACAGACGGAATGCAGCTACCAGGGAAAATATAGCGCTGAATAAAATCAACGGATTTGATGGCTGAGGCATAGCGCTGATCTGAAATGGTAATTGCTTGAAGCAACATTATGCCACTTGGCTTTAGAAGACGCCCACAGGCTTCAAAGTAAGTATCATAAAACTGGTGGCCAACCGCCTCTATCATTTCAATTGAGACAAGTTTGTCGAACTGGCCTGTCAGGTCTCGATAGTCAGATAATAAAACTTCAATCTTATTTTCAAGCCCAGCATCTTTTATTCTTTCTACTGCTAGTTGGTATTGAGCCTTAGAAATAGTGGTTGTCGTGATTTTGCATCCGTAATTTTGTGCGGCATAGATAGCAAAACCTCCCCAACCAGTACCAATTTCCAAAATATGATCGGTCGGCTTGAGGTCGAGCTTCGTGCAAATCTTTTTAAGCTTTGCAAGAGAAGCTTGCTCTAGTGATTGTTTGGTTGTTTCAAAAAAAGCGGATGAATACATCATGGTGGGATCAAGCATAAGCTTGAAGAAATCATTTCCAAGGTCATAATGCGCAGAGATATTTCGACGGCTGCCTGTTTGCGTGTTCTTATTGATGCGATGCAACCAAGCTTGTATGGGGGCAGTGATTTTCGCGAAGCTAGATTCAATATCATCTAACAAAGATTGGTTTCTGACCATTAAGCGAATCAGGTTGGTGAGATTGTCACACTCAAAGTAGTCTTGCATATAGGCCTCGCCAGCCCCAATAGACCCGCCAAAAACGACTTCACCATAAAATTGTGAGTTTTTGACTATCAGCGTGACATCGATGTTGGGAAGCGCTGAATTCCCCGTATTTCCACCAAAAATAATCGTTTGATGGTCCTCAACTAATTTAATAGAGCCGTGTTTTAACTTCTCTAGCCTTTTAATGAGCATGTGTTTCGCCAAGCGATCTAATCTTTTTGGCTTGGGCGTAAACTTGCTTAATAAAGCAATATCTCTGGGGGCATTTGTTGACATGTTTTAAGTCTGCTCTAAATTAAGGATGCGGTATAAAGGGTACACGTTTAAGCTTTAATTTTAAAGCTTGCCAGTAAATAGCTAACGTGACTTTCAAGGTCATTAATGGGTACATCATCAATACTTTTGCCATGGATGCATGACTAATTTCAATGCGATTTAACATCAGCGTAGCATCAAATTTTTTGATGTTTTTCTGCTGATTTTCCATATGAATAAATAGCTGGTCTGAAGGCGCTTTGAATCGCCAGTCATATTGCATATCCATTGGCATAAATGGGGATACATGAAATGATTTTGCAAATTCAAAGCGATAGGGCGGTGCTTGTTTTTTGCAATTGAGGACATAAGAGTGCCGCTCACCCCAAGGAGTGTTAGTAATTTCTGCCACAATAAACTCTAAAGTTTCATCTGCCGCATCAAAGCAATAATAGAAGCTGACAGGATTGAATATGAATCCAAAATAACGAAGATGTGTCAGCAGCCTGATTGGACCATCAGTTTGTTCGCCGGTTTCTTTTTGAATAAGTGTTCGAATTGATTGATCGAGATTTTGTTCTTTTCCATTGAAATAATCGCCAGGCCAAAAACTGGCAAGATTGCGACCTTGGTAAGACCAAAACCAAAAGGGCTTGAACAGATTTGGGAGCTCGGCTAAATCTAAATACATCATGAATAATTTATATTTAAAACCATGGTTCACCGGAAAGTAGCGCTGATGATTGACTACCCCAGCGTAGATGCAGCTAGCCATATTAGACACAAGCAAAGCTTGCTTGTAATTGCGCATGCTTGAAGTGTTCAAGGGCTGCAAGCGCGCTAAATAAACCATCTTCATGAAAGCCATTGCGCCAATATGCACCGGCATATCCAGTGCGATTCACGCCGCTAATGTCTGCATGTCTAAGCTGAGCTGCGATACCTTGCGGTGTAAATACAGGGTGCGTGTAATTGAGTGATTTTATGATTTTGCTTGGATCAATCTTGCTTGTATGGTTAAGAGTGACGAGAAAGGGCTCTGGCGACTCGAGAGACTGCAAAATATTCATGTTGTAGGTCACTGCCGCAAGATTAAGTGGTTGCTCCGTGAGGTGGTAGTTCCAAGCAGCCCAAGCGAGCCTCTTTTTAGGCATTAAGTTAACATCAGTATGAAGAACGATTTGATTGTTTTGGTACGGAATTGCACCCAATATCTCAATTTCATCCTGGGATGCATCTTCCAGCATGGCTAAAGCTTGATCGCTATGACAAGCAAAAAATACCCAGTCAAACAATTCGGCAGGTTTATTTTTTGGTTTAATGACTACGCTGTAATGATTTCGGCTCACCGATTCAATCGGAGTATTGAGTCGGATATTGTCTTTAAAGCCTTGCGTGAGTTTTTCGACATAAGCCTTAGAGCCGCCCTTAATAACCCGCCACTCAGGCCTGTCAGAAACACTTAACATGCCATGGTTGTGAAAAAAGCGAATAAAAAACTTGGCCGGGAATTCAAACATTTGCTCAGTTGAGGCTGACCAAATCGCTGAACCCATGGGAATGACATAATGCTCAATAAAGTTTTTACCATAATGGTGTAGCTTTAAATACTCACCAAAAGGCATGTCTGCTTGGCTGTCATCCAGCAATTTAGGGGCTTCTTTATTGAAACGTAAAATATCTTGAATCATCCCCAGAAAGCGGGGGCGAAATAGATTTCGTCTTTGCGCGAAAAGGCTGTTCAAACTTGTGCCGTTATATTCAAGGCCTGAAGACTCATCATGCACACTGAAACTCATTTTACTGCTTTGGGTTTCTACACCGAGTTCGTTTAGCATTTGAATGAAGTTAGGGTAGGTCCAGTCGTTATAAACAATAAACCCTGTGTCGATGTTGTATTGCTTCTCAAAAGCTTCTATCTCGTGGGTGTGGGTATGGCCACCCACATGGCTGCCCGATTCAAACACCGTGACTTCATGTTCTTTCGCTAACTTCCATCCAAGCGTATTTCCAGAAACTCCAGCCCCAATAATTGCGATTTTCATTTAACTGCTCGCTTCTGCGATAAGACCTCAGTAGGTACTTTTCGTAAGTCCCAAATTAAGCCAAGCGCAGAAAGAATTTTAAGTCCGTAATAAGTCAAATCGATTTCCCACCAATAAAAGCCCTGTCTTGCTGAACTAGGAAAATGGTGATGATTGTTATGCCACCCTTCACCTAAAGTTAAAATAGCAATTAGGCTGTTGTTGCGGCTGTCGTCATTGGTCATGAATCTTCGTTTTCCCCAAACATGCGCAAGCGAGTTAACAGTAAATGTCATGTGATAGAGAAATACGGTTGAGATGACAAAGCCCCAAACCAGCAGTTGCATGCCGTTGGTATGTAAATGAGGAGCGCTGCTTTCCAGCCATGCCCCCAGCACAAACAAACTAATTGCCAGACCAATTGGGGCAACAGCGTCATAACGATCTAAGAATTTTAGCTCGGGATACTGCATTAAATCTTTTACACGTTCATTTTTAGAAGCAAAATTTTTATTTGCTAGAAACCAACTGATGTGACTCCAAAAAAACCCATGCTGCTTTGGAGAGTGTGGATCATTTGGGTGATCAGAGTGCGCATGGTGATGTCTGTGATGCGAGGCCCACCATAATGGGCCTCGTTGCGCTGCGCTCGCCCCTAAAAATGCAAAAATAAATTGAATCGCCCTCGAAGTTTTAAAAGCTTTGTGGGCAAAGTAGCGATGATAAAAACCTGTGATCGCAAACATTCTTAATACGTAAAGCACAATGGCAATGATAAGAGCGGTAGTGCTAAACTCAATCCAGAAAACCGCAAAGCAAGCCAAATGGAGAATGACAAAAGGTAATATACGTAACACTTCTATTTTGTCTGGATTTTTTTCATAGGCACCAACCGCATTGCTGTCAAACCAAGCCAATATCGTTTTGAAGATCATTTACGGCGCATCCTTCTTCATCGTTGATTCCCACTCTTGTGGGATTTTAACTAGTTTATTAATGTCGTAGCCCATGGCTTGAATTTGCGCGACGAAACCACTGTACTGATCATTCGTCATACTAGGGTTACGCGACATCAGCCAGACGTAGTCTCGGGCATTTCTTGCAATGATAGTGGTTTGATAAGCCTCGTCTAAATAAACAATTCTGTACTCAGCTTTGATGGGCCATATAAATTGCATTCCCCAAATGGCATTGCCTGTATTTGGAACCACAAAGCCTGTTGGATGGTAGCTTTTCAATTCGCCCTTTGGGCTACCTTTTCTAAATGTAAACGTGGTTTTAATTGAGCCATCAGTATCTAATGCATAAGATTCGATGCCGTTATGGACATCTTTTTCGATGAGCGTTGGAATACATGCGATGACATACCAATCTCCCATGAACTTGTTTAGATTGACTTGTTCCACGGTTTTGATAGGCGGCAAACTAGAACAGGCAGTAAGGACAGCACACATTGAAGCCAAAATAGATCTTTTCATTGTTTAATCGCCTTTTATTTAAGGACGTAATCAATACGCCCATCTTCCGTTAGTGATTGCATTGCCAGCCATTCGTCATCTTGCCCATACCAAATGTCTATCTTGAATTTTGCCGTATCAATCTTGTAGTGATTCGCTTTAACATTTTGACCTTTAACTAAAATTGACTCTTGCCCCAGTGAAGAAATATTCGCGCTTAAATAGTCACCAGTTTGTGGATTGAGTAATTTTTTTTGTTGGAGTATTTTAGGGTTCCAATAAGCAAAGGTCATCACACATTCTGCATTGATTTCAGCCGAAGCAGGGGCTGATATTTTAAAAGCAGCTTTTTCTTGGTGACCTTTAACAACCGTTGTTTTGCTATTTTCTTGTGTTTTGGCTTCTAATTTCTTTAGGCAGTTATTTTCCCAAGTTTCATTCGCTTGGTGGTGATATTTAAAAAAACTAATTGAAAGTATTTTAATATTAAATTTGGCATCACTTTTAAGTATTTGTTGATTGTTTTCTTTTTCAGAAAGCACAAATTGATGGGTGCCAATTGGCTTGCCATCCATGGACACATCAAAGTTCCAGCTTTGCGCTTCCGCAATTATTGGCATCGAAACGATTAAACAGCTGATGAGAAATTTATTCATATTTTAAATTACCTCAACATTAGCTTTTTGGGAACCAAGGAAAAAAAGCATTAGTCTTCAGAATATAAGTTTTATAGGCAGGACGTCTTTCAGCAATGTCTGCTTCAAGAAGCTTTACGCCAGTCACTTTTACCAATAAATAAATCATCAATACAGATGAGATCGTCGTCCACCAAAATCCAGCTGCCACTGCAATCATCCCGTAACCAAGCCAAATGCAGGACTCGCCAAAATAATTGGGGTGTCTGGTGTAGCGCCAAACCCCTTGATCTAATACCTTACCTTTATTTTCGGGCTTAGCTTTGAAATGTTTCAATTGGGTATCACCCGTGACCTGGAAACACATCCCAATTACCCAGACGCTCAAGCCCAGCCAGTCTAGGGCGTTTAGAGAAGTCGTCGATTGCAACGCGAAGTTCAAAGGTAATGAAATAAACCAGGATAAAAACGCTTGAAGCACAAACACTAGGTAAATGCTTTTATATCTAAAGTTCGGTTCATTTCTTGCTCTAATGGCTTGGTAGCGTAAGTCCTCAGTTTTGTTGTGGTTGCGTACGTGCAGATAGGTTGACAGTCTGAATGACCAAACAGTCACTAAAAACAGCACTAAGTAAGCACGTTCACTAGGTTCAGACACTAAACAAAATGTGATGGCTGTTGAGATAAAGAAAAACATTGCCCACAGGCTGTCTACCACAGTCACATTGTTGCTTTTTAAACTCAACAACCAGCCAAATAACGCTAGAGCTAGCATTGGTAATAAGGTAATAAAGTAAATTTGCATGGCTGATCTTTCGTCAAATGACTTTAGTTAATATTATTTCTGTTTTGATGCAGCAATTTTAAGTAATACAGGTACGATTAATCCCCAGCCTATTGCTAGATAAATAAGCGCAGCGGTTGTATGAGTCAGGCTCAATGCACCCAAACGCGCTCCACTCCAGTAGGACAGTGGGCCAGAAATCGCGCCAATTAAAATTGCCAGAAACTTTTTGTTTTGTAGCCAAGCCAGACTAATGTTGAGGGTGCTTGCAAATAGTGCCCACAAAACGACCATCCAAGGTGGCGGAAGAATATCAGGCCAGAAATTGACATGGCCGAATGTTATCCATCCAAGACTCTGTGGAATACCATCAAAAATAAGACCAATAATAAGAGCAGTGAAGAGCAGTTTACATTCAAAAACTGGATCATCGGATCTTGCCACATGCGCTAAAAGAACCACAGATGCGATCAATACACCTATCCAAGGCAGCTGATTGGCTCCGCCAAGAACACAAGAAAACCATCCAATTTGAAAACCTACTAGATTAAATAACATGCCGGCCTTATCTTTTCTCAAAAAGGTAATGGCCTACCCACCACTCTTGGCCATTATCAAAACCAAATAGTTCTGCGCATGCCATAAAGAAAATACGCCAGCGTTGTCGCCATATCTGAACATTTTCTGCACCATAACAACTTGCCAAAATAGGCGTTATTTCGTTGCGATGCGCATCCATGTTTTCCAACCAAGCATTCGCTGTCTTTTCATAGTGTGTGCCGTCCCAGCGCCATTGTTGAGAGATTTTGAGATGGTCTTGAAAGTGAAGCGGGGTGTCATCACTTGGCATGAAGCCACCGGAGAAAAAGAACTGACTCATCCAGTCATCATCGCCTTGCACTTCAAAGGCATAAGGAACGTCACGATGGCAGAAAATATGCATGAAAAACTTACCTTGGGGTTTAAGCCATTGGTTAAGCTTGCCAAATAATATTTGGTAGTTACGCATATGCTCAAACATCTCTACCGAGACGATGCGATCAAATGTTTGGCCTATTTTAAAGTTATTCATGTCACAAGTGATGACATTTAAATTAGTCAAATTTCTCCTCTCTGCTTCTGCCAGAATAAAAGCGCGTTGAGAGTTGGAATTTGAAACAGATGTAATCTGACTATTGGGATAGTTTTTTGCCATCCATAATGACAAAGAGCCCCAGCCACAGCCAAGTTCTAAAATAGTTTGTCCGTCATGAAGGTCGGCATGCTTGCAAGTTTCTTTTAATGAAGCTGACTCTGATTCATTCAGATTTTTAACGTCGCTGGACCAATAACAGCTACTATATTTTCGATGCAAACCAAGCGCTAGGTTAAAAAAGCCGGCGGGTACTTCATAATGCTGGGCATTCGCCATTTCAGGTAATGGCGCAATTTGAGCAAGCTTCATACTTTCAAAGAATTGCATTCTCAAATCAGCCGCTGTTTCACAGTTGCTTGCTGAAATTTCTTTGAGCCTCTGTTTACAAAGCTGTCTGATGCCAGCTCTAATAACGAAGTCTGGCATATAGCCGCGCTCTGATAAATAAATGGCTAATTTAGAAAAAATCATAATGTATCCTGAGTTATCTTTAATGTAATCTATGCAATTATGAGGCAAAAGTACCAAGAAGGTTTTATCGTTTGAACAATTTATTAATTATTGACTCTTAAGAAGATGCAAAACATACAAACAATATATTTAGCAGGTGGTTGCTACTGGGGAATGGAAGAGCTTTTTAGAGTAATTCCTGGCGTGATACAAACGCAGGTTGGATTTTCTGGCGGTCATGTTCCTAATGTCGCTTACAGAGAGGTTACGACCGGTACAACTGGCCATGCGGAAACTTTAATGGTGCAATTTGATGGCGATCGAATATCTTTAAGAAAATTACTATTTGAATTTTTCAGATTGCACAATCCAACCAAGCCCAATCAACAGGGGAACGATATTGGTACCCAGTATCGGTCTGCCATTTTTTACCAAAATGCAGCACAAGAGCTTATCGCTAAAGAAGTGATCGATGTAGTAAATAGATCTGGTCAATGGGGTTCGCCAGTCGTTACTGAGGTGATGTTATTTAAAGGATTTTATCCTGCAGAGGAAAAACATCAGAAGTACATTATGAAATATCCTGATGGTTATACCTGTCATTTCAGACGAGATCTTAATTTTGGAGTTATAGAATAATGAAAATATTCATGCTGGCTATTGTGGTGATTGCGATTTTTTTCCTGTGGTCTCAGCGGTCCGAAGCGGCTGCAGTTCCTAAAATAGGCGACACAGCGCCAGATTTTAACTTGTCAGATCAAAATGGAAAAATGAGAAAGTTGTCTGATTATTCAGGGCAATGGGTTGTGCTTTATTTCTATCCTAAAGACGACACCCCGGGATGTACTAAAGAGGCTTGTAGTTTCAGAGATGACTTGGCTAGTTTGGAAAAATTAGGCGCTAAAGTGATCGGGGTGAGTATCGATGATAACGATTCTCATGCAAAGTTTGCTTCTAAATACCATTTGCCATTCCCCCTGCTCGCTGACAAAGATGGCAGTGTTGCTGAGGCATACGGCGCTCTTAACAATTTATTCGTGATTAAGCTTGCTAAGCGCTATACATTTTTAATTAATCCTTCAGGAAAAATTGCTAAAACATATTCAAGTGTTGATACATCAAGGCATTCACAAGAAATTATTGATGACCTTAAAAAAATGGCAAATTAAATGATTAACAAAAGAGTACTCATACCGGTTATTTTTGTTTCGGCGCTAATTGCCATATATCTTTTTTCGTTGTTTAAATTTAATCACGCCAATCCTACTCAGCAGACCCAACTTCGTAAAGTAGGGGATGAGTGTGCCGGCATCTCAGAAAATGCAGTTGCCAAGATGACTGCAGTTGTGGAGTTTCAGAAATTAGAAATTCAAGGTAGAAAGATCAACGTCATGCGTCTTTGTATGAAAGACCATGGATTCGTTGAAAATCCTAATTGGTTCGTTTACGCGCAGCCAATTTCTCTTGCCTCATCTGTCAAACAAAACATCTCCCAAGATGAGGCAATCGAAAATTTAAGGCGTTTAGATATGATGCAATTTGATGAAACCTCGAAGCATCCTATTTACTGGTCGCCTCGTTCTTAAGCGATGTTGAGTCTTTTAACGTATTGATCTTCAGTGCTAATTCTTCAGATGCATAGCTATCCAATGCTTCAATAGAAGCTTTTAGTTTATTGAGGCGATCAAAATCTTTGTCTTTAAGCGCCATTTCCGATTGTAATTTAAAGGTATCTAGATGTTTTGGGTTGTAAGTCAATGCCTTATCAAGGTCAACCTTCGCTCCAGCCTCATTGCCACTACCATATTCCGAAACAGCTAAGAAGAACCAAGCATCTGCAGCATTGGGCTCACTTTTTGACCATGCCTCTGCAACAGTGCGAAGATTTTTCCAATCATGATTTTGATAAGGGATGACAACTTGCATAAAAAATGGCTGTTGTTGATAAGCGAGCGCCCAAAAAGGTGATCCCTCAGCTTTTAATGTTGGTTGTTCTTCAGAAGTGATGAGTTTTCTAATCCATTCAACAGGAAGGCTGTAAAAAAACCCCTGCGGACCTGGACTTTTAAAACTTGTAATACCAACCAAGTTAAATTGTTGATCGAATAAAGCACCACCACTTGACCCAAGTGAAAAAGCAGCATCTGATCTAATGATTAAACCATTATCGTATGGATATTTTGCTTTGATACTCCCGTAGGATGGTTGCGGCACATTGTTACCATTAGGGTAGCCAACACTGAACACTTCTTCTTCTATATTGAGGGAGGCAGTATCTCGCATAGGAACTGGTTTAAATGGCAAGCCTTCGAACTTTAGTGCACACAAATCATGCTTCCAGTCTGCTTTGAGCCCAATAGGTTTATATCCATCCCCGTATTTAGCTATGTTTGCTCCTTTTCCGTCAGCTAAGACGTGGCAGTTCGTGACAACATACTCCTTACTAATGACCACTCCAGTGCCTGTGCCGACATTACCATTTTCAAGTTCAACAGAAATCTGAACAATCGAGTCATGCAGTTGTAATAATTGACCTATGTTTGGTTGCGCATTGACCAAGTTGGCATTGACTAATAGGGCCAATAAAAGCATTTTTTTCATCTTTAATTCCAATATGTTAGTTTGCTGGTTATTTTTTTAGTCTTTATTCGTTTTATTAGGTTCAGTTATTATTCCACGGTAGAAAACTTGGCTACCTGTTCTTACTGAACTTATTTGCAATAAATAAGACAAAACCAATGACTTAAATAATGTTTAGTGTTATCAGGGTTCATTAAATGTTTTGAGTCTTTTGGAGGCCTTGTGCCTCCTTTTTTTATGCAAACTTGAACCATCAAATATTTTATGCTGTCCATCTACTATATCGATCAGTTTAAATAATTTTAGAAAGGCTAGCCATGTTAGCAATACTCATTGCAGCATCTATATTAGGTGTCATGTTATTTGTAAGTTTTGTGGTGTTACCAGTTGCTTTTGCTAAATTACCTGAAAATTTAGCAGGTATTTATGTAAGAAAACTTTTCCCGCTTTATCACATTACTTTATTTGTTGCTTCACAGTTAGCTGGTTTATTAGCTTATACCCCACATTTAAAACCTATTGCTTTAATTGCAGGTATTGTATTTGCTATCCATTTCTTATTTTTAACACCTGCTATCAATCAATCAACAGATTCAGGTAATGCTCAGCGGTTTAAGTTTCTTCATCTTTTGAGTGTAATTCTTCATTTGGCAGTCATGATGCTTTACGCATTTGCGATTTTTGTGGATGCTTGTCTTTTCTAAAAAGGTGTTCACATGATTAACAGGATATTTTTTTTATTTTTTTTATTGGCTTCATCCAACATTTCACACGCCGCGCCTCCAACGGAGTTAATTTACAAACTTAAAGGTAGTATTACCAAAGTTCATAGTGTGAATGCTAGTGGAGGAAGGAGCACAGGAACAGGTGTTGTTGTTGCTGAAAACAAAGTGGCGACTAATTGTCATGTATTGATTAACTCTGTAGGCATGAATATTGGGTCTATGGGAGAGAACTTTCAGCCGATTGGCCTGCAAGCTGACTGGAAGCATGATGTTTGTATTATGAACTTTATGTATCTTCCGCTAAAGCCTGCGGTATTGGGTGACAGCGAACATCTCCAATATGAACAAGACATTTTCTCAATTGGTTTTCCTGGAGGGCCACCAAAGCCACTCACTACTTGGGGCACAATTAAGGCGCTTTACCCTTTTGAAGATAGTGTGGTCATTAGAACATCTGCATCTTTTCAAATGGGCGCAAGTGGCAGCCCGTTGTTCGATTCTGAAGGTAAGGTCATTGGGATTAGTACTTTTAAGAGTCCTGGCCGCAATTCATTCTTCTTCAATATTCCGGTGAAGTGGGTCAAGTCTGCGCTTAATTTGCCTGTACTTGAGTTTAGTCGCGATTCCCAACCCGCATTTTGGGATGTGTCGTTAGAACAAAAACCATTTTTTATGCAAATTGTTTTGCCGCTTCAAAATGAAAAGTGGAACGAAGTCGAGGTTATTGCCAAACAATGGCTAAACGCTTCGCCCAATGATACCGAGGCAATGTTTTATAATGCTGCGGTTAAGGGTAATGCTGGAGATTTAGAGGGAGCAAAAGCAATATACCAGCGTATTTTAAAGACAAACGCTAAACATGCTGAAAGCATCATAGGCTTGGCAAATATCGCTAATAAACAAGGAAAATCAGGCGATTTTGAAGTTTATAAAAAAAGACTCACAGAACTTAACTTTGATGACGATCAACTCAGTTTGCTGATCACCAAATAAATTACTGAAAAAGACAATAAAAAATCATTAACAAGAACAATGTAATTTTTTTCAAAATATTCTCCGATGTTGTATGAATGTGATACTAAAATTATCGTGACTTGTCATAATGTTAATTATTTACTTCAAGCTTTTATTTTGAGAAGAAATTTGAGGGCGCTTTATGAAAACAGAAAATCCAAATCGAATGCCAAAATTGCTTGGATATTTAGGCCTTTTGCCTTTTATTATTCCGACTGTATTCCTTTTTTATGACTATCATCATTTTATGGTTTGGAGAAATGTTCTCATCAGTTATGCAGCAGTCATTTTAAGTTTCTTAGGTGCCGTTTATTGGGGCGTTGCAATGATCGTGAGAGAGATGTCGATTAAAAAACGTAATGTGATGCTTTCATGGAGTGTGATTCCATCCATTGTTGCTTGGATATGCCTTTTAATCCCGCAAGTCTATGGATTAATCCTTTTGTCTATCTTCTTTGTCATTTCATTCTTCATGGATATGCAATTAACAAAGTCGGAAGCAAAACCCGCTTGGTATATTCCTTTGAGATTCCAATTAACGGTGGTTGTTACTACATGTTTAGTAACAGCTGCGTATTTGGTAAAACCAGTGTTGATTAACGCATAAGTATTTCTTCTCCGACATAGCTCCAATATTTAGAGAAACGCATTAAACCTCTTGCATGAAGTTTTTCTTGAGTAACTTTGGAGTAAATAGCGGGTTCATCAATATACGTAACATGACATTTGGATAATAGATGCTTTAAAGTCATGTTCGGCGTCGATTGAGTTACTACATGACTGCAATTTAAAGCATTCAGCACAGCCAATGTATCGCCGATCCATACCTCTACTTCTGGCATTTCAGCGAGGCAGTCTGCAATAAACTGTATTCTATTTAATGACCAGTTTTTGTAGTGTCGCGGATCAAATACAAATATCTTTTTTTGGTCATGTTGATAAAGTAGATGCGTCGGCGATAGCATTTCGTCGGTGAATAAAACCACTGGTTCATTTCCCTGATGCTCGAAGTTAACTTGAGAGCGTTGTGACGAAGTTACTCTTGCTGGTGCTGTTGTGGGTCTAAAAAGTGAGGCATCTAGTTCCTCGTAGCTCTTTTTGAAGGGACAAACGGCCTGACAACTTTTACATAGTTGATTGTCTGTATATTTGCTTAAATTCTCTTGATTGAAAAAGTAGGGCTTGCTACCAAATGTGGATGCCACCCACTGCCAAGAAAGCGTATTGGATGCTTGATCGCCATCAAGTAACAAGTCATGCATCCAGCTCGCAGCGATTTTCCAATCAATGCCTAGCCAATGAATCAGATAGCTAGAAAGCCACATTCTTGCGTGGTTGTGAAGATAGCCTGTCTCTTGAAGGGTGCGCACAAAGTGGTCAATGCATGGTAACTTTGTATTGGCCTCAGTCACGAGAGGGGGGAGCGGATTTCTCTTCAACTCAACCTTAGGTGCTTCCATTTCAGAATGAATACGATCACCAGATAAATACCAAATCTGGCGCCAGTAATCTCGCCAAGCGAACTCAAAAAGCAATTTATCGTTGCCTCTCGTTGATTTTTCTTGGGCAAAAGTGATCGCCTCTGCTAATGAAATACACCCGTGCCTCAGATAAGGTGATAAATAAGTCACCTCGCCATTGAGATAGTTACGAGATTTTTCATAACGCTCAGGCTTAATATTGGATAGTCTTTTTAAGCCTTCTGTGCGCCCACCAACCCAATTCTCAGTTAAGTTAGCACCCATATGGTCCAGGAAGATCGTCTTAATTTGATTAATTCGTTCGGATCTTAATTGAGGGATATTGATTTTGATTGGTGTCATGGTCATTGAGGTAATTTTTAAGTTATGTTTGAGAGCGCTAGCGCATTACTTAGTTCAAGTGCGAACTTAGTCTATATTGATTTGACTAACTTATAAGCCTTTTTAAAGTAAAGTTGTTATGGTTAAAAAAGAAAATCTTCCAAGTAAAGTTTGCCTGACTTGCAATCGACCATTTGTCTGGCGAAAAAAATGGAAGTTGGTTTGGGATGACGTTAAATACTGCTCTAACGCATGTAGATCATCTAGAAACTTCAATAAACAAGGCTGACTTTTAATCATATATAGTGCTTTATGCAGTCACTTAATCAACCTATTGCTAGGAATTCATACATGTTATTCAAGCCAAAATCTATCCTGACTTTTTCAATACTCATGGCGTTCAGTGTGCAATCGTTCTCTGCCACTGAGACATTGAATGATTATCCACGAGACCAATTAAGAAAATTTACAGAAGTTTACTCAGCCATCAAGAGTAACTATGTAGACAATATTGATGACAACAAATTATTTAATGATGCCATCGCAGGTGCGCTTGCTGGCCTAGATCCGCATTCTACTTATTTAGATTACGAAGGCTTAAAAGATTTTGGTATTGCAACGGGTGGTGAATTCGGTGGCTTGGGTTTAGAAGTGGGAATGGAAGATGGCTTAGTGAAAGTGGTCTCACCTATTGAGGATACACCTGCTTACCGAGCAGGTATTAAGTCCGGGGATTTGATTGTGCAACTCGATGGCGTCTCTGTAAAAGGCTTAACGATTGGTGACGCAATTAAGAAGATGCGCGGCAAGCCAGACACCCAAATTAAACTCAGTATTTCTCGAAAAGGAGAAGCTGGCCTAGTGGATATCACGCTAACACGGGCGATTATTAAAAATCCAAGTGTTAAATATAAGCTGACAGATGCGGGTTATCCATACGTTAGAATTACCCAATTTCAAGAGCGTACTGGTGAAGATTTAGCTAAAACATTGATGACTATTCGTGAAAAAACGGAAGGCCCGATTAAAGGCTTGGTCTTGGATTTAAGAAACAACCCGGGTGGGGTTGTGAGCTCCGCCGTTGCAGTGAGTGCGGCTTTTCTAAAGAAAGATTCTTTAGTCGTCTACTCAGATGGACGTGCTGCAGATTCAAAAATGCGCTTGTTTGCAAATCCTAAAAATTACAGCGGTCCAGATCCAGAGGATGATTACCTTAAAGCGCTACCGCCTGAAATGAAAACTGTGCCAATGGTGGTATTGGTGAATGCAGGCTCTGCATCTGCTTCAGAAATTGTGTCTGGCGCTTTGCAAGACCATCAGCGCGCAAAGGTCTTAGGCACACAAAGCTTTGGTAAAGGTACCATCCAAACTTTATTGCCGCTTAGCAATGGCTCTGCGGTTAAATTAACCATTGCTAGATATTTTACGCCCAATGGACGTTCCATTCAGGCTAAAGGCATTATCCCTGATATTGTGGTGGAGGATCCTGCGATCAGCCCTGAAGAGAATGCTAAATTAAGAAGAGAGGCTAATTTAACTAACCATTTAACTAATCCAAAAGAGTTGGATGCTGCGACTAAGACGCCTGTGCAAGCAATCGTGGTTGAGAAGAGTGAGCCAAAGACGCAATTTGCTGACACTAATCAATTTGAAGCGGGTACGGATAAAGATTTTCAATATTCTCAAGCGATTAATTTATTAAAAGGCATTGCTGTAGCCAAGGTAAAGGCGAAGTAATTTAGGCTTATTTGAGGGTGATTTTGGCAGGATGATATAGCCTTCGGTTTTGCATCCGTAGGCTATATATTGATGATTAGCAAAATAATCTGCTGATACTGCACAGAGCGCCGCATCGATGAAGTCAATATTACTAAGCTGGCTAGTGTCGTAATTTGCCTTAAGCGCTAATGTGCTTTCTCGAACGGAGCGCTTGTTGCCTGAAGGGTTTGAATCTCCAGCCCAAAGCGACATTTGCACAGCGTGGGGGAAGGTTTCTACGACGCATGTTTCCTTATTTTCCTCACCCATGAAAATAGGCAATCCAAGCTTTTGGTAAAGTAACTCTCCGTTAAATACCCAGTCGTAAAAGCGACTTTTGGCTGCAAGTGCTCTAGTCGGGGTATAAAAGCATCGCATGCCATTGCTGACTAAATCACGCTCTGCTTTTCTTGATCCGCTCTTTAGACTGAACATTGACGGCGCATCAATAGCAACGGCTGATGGATTGTGGCTTAATGCCCATGCTGCAATCTCATCAGAATGAATTGAATGAAATTTCTCGAGATACAAGCCATTGCGATTGGCGACTGCATGAAATCCTTTTTTAACGCCGCCAACGTCGATGCCAATAGTGGTTTTGTGTAATGTCATTTTGTAAGAGATTTTATCTGAGATTTCTTTTTAGTTTTTAGAAGAATATACAGTATTGATAAAAGTGATAGCGGGTAAAATTTGAGTATGAAAACATTAGTGTTAGTCCTGGGTGATCAACTGGATTTAAAGAACGCCGCATTGCGTAATTTTGATCCAAGTACTCACGAAGTCATTATGATTGAGTCTCGAAATGAGTCCACTTATGTATGGTCACACAAGGCCAAAATCGCCTTATTTTTATCAGCGATGCGCCATTTTGCTCAAACCCTTGAGTCCCAAAATATTCCTGTTATTTACATTAAAGATTCTAACCCCAACATTGTTGATGTGCTCAAGCAACATATCTTGGATAAACAAGTGACGTGCTTGGAATGCGTGGAACCGGGTGAATATCGCTTAAAAATTTCCTTAGAGAAGTTAGCACGCGACTTGAATATTGAACTAGTCATGCATGACGATGACCACTTTTATTGCAGAATTGCTGAGTTCAAAGCGTGGGTGGCCGATAAAAAAGAGCTGCGACTAGAGTATTTTTATCGGTATATGCGAAAAAAACATCAGGTACTGATGGATGAAGATTCTCAGCCCTTGGGTGGGCAGTGGAATTTTGATGATCAAAATAGAAAGCCATACTCAAAGAATGGTCCAGGTCTTATTCAGGATCCTGTAGCTTTTGAACCGGATGCGATTACGCGTGAGGTATTTGAGTTTGTAGAGCAAAGCTACCCTCAACATCCAGGCTCACTTGCTCATTTTAGCTGGCCTGTGACCCGTGAACAGGCACTGGTTGCCTTGGATTTTTTTGTGACGCATCGCCTTGCGCACTTTGGTACTTATCAAGATGCCATGTGGAAAGAAACGCCTTTTGGTTGGCACTCCATGCTCTCAGCAAGCTTGAATCTTAAATTGCTTAACCCAAGAGAAGTCATTCAACGTGCACTAGAAGCTTATCAAACTGATGCTTTAGATTTGTCTACGGTAGAAGGATTTGTGCGGCAGATTATTGGATGGCGGGAATTTGTTCGAGGCATTTACTATCTTGATATGCCGCAAATGGCAGAAGCAAACTTTTATGAGCATCAGCGATCCTTGCCAAGTTGGTATTGGACGGCTGACAGTAAAATGAACTGCATGAAGGATGCTATTGGACAAACACTTAAGTATGGCTATGCGCATCATATTCAACGGTTAATGGTCACAGGTAACTTTGCGCTACTTGCAGAAGTATTGCCACAACAAGTGTCCGATTGGTATTTGGCTGTCTACGTAGATGCAATTGAGTGGGTCGAATTACCCAATGTCGTGGGCATGGCCCTATTTGCAAACGGCGGACGTTTTACGAGTAAACCTTACGTCGCAAGTGGCGCCTATGTGAAACGAATGAGTAATTATTGCAATGGGTGTCATTACAAGCCTGAAGTGAGATATGGCGATCAAGCTTGCCCGATGACCACATTGTATTGGAATTTTTTAATGAAGCATCAAGCCGCATTTAATCAAAATCCAAGGACACGGTTAATGACCGCGAATCTATCAAAAATTAGTATTGAAGACCAAACCCAAATTCAAATACATGCGAATAAAATTTTGAGCAATCTTGATGCAATTTAGTTGCGTCCTCAGACATTAAGCGTCTTATTCAACATTAAATCGCGCTCGGCAATTGTTCCTTGGTAATAAGAAATACAAACTGATTGCCGGACTCTACCTCTAGCCAAGTGAATTGCGCATCAGGGTAAGCCTCAAGTAAAGCATCGCGGTTGTGACCGATTTCAACAATCAACAAGCCGCCATCATTCAGATAATTCCCGGCTTCCTTGAGTAAGGTATGCGTATGGTCTAAACCATCCGTGCCGCTACCCAGCGCGATTTGTGGTTCATTACGATACTCTGTTGGAAGTAACGCCATTGATGGTGCATCTACGTATGGCGGGTTGCTAATAATTAAATCGTAAGTTTTGTCAGCAAGTGCTGTAAACATGTCAGATTGAATCGCGGTGACTTGCTCTTCCAACCCATAGTTTTTGATATTGATGTTTGATACCGCAATGGCATCAGGTGAAATATCTACCACATCGATACTTGCATTAGGGAAGGCGTGCGCTAGCAAAACACCTAGACAACCACTGCCTGTGCAAATGTCAGCTGCGCTTTCCACCATCTCTTGATACTCAATCCAAGGATGTAAGCCATTCTCAAGTAATTCGGCAATAAATGAGCGTGGCACAATCACACGCTCATCCACGTAAAACTTAAAGCCTCTTAACCATGCTTCGCGAAGCAAGTAAGCGGTTGGGGTGCGGTCTGTGACGCGACGCTCAATCAGATGCGCCAAATGCTTGGCTTCATCTCTGGTTACACGCGCATCTAAAAAATTGTCTAAGGTATCTAAAGGTAAATGCAGCGCGCTCATCACGAGCCAGACGCTTTCGTCATAGGCGTTGTCAGTGCCATGGCCAAAGAATACTTCAGCTTTTTCTAAGCGGCTCATACTAAAACGCACCCAGTCCCGTATGGTGAGTAATGCTTCGGTGATGTGATTAGGCGTCATGTTGATCGTGTCCAGTTTATGCCAACAGTAATTTTTCAAGCGTGATGCGATAAGTATCTTTAAGCGGCTCAATATCTGCCACTGCCACACACTCGTTTAGCTTGTGAATCGTGGCGTTAAGTGGGCCAAACTCAATCACTTGTTTGCAAATGTCGGCAATAAAACGACCATCTGATGTGCCGCCCGTGGTGGATAATTCAGGGCTGACGCTATAGCATTCTTGAATGGCCTCGGAAATTGCTTCCACCAAATTGCCACATGGTGTGATGTAAGGCGGTGAGTACTCCCAGTCCAAGTCGTAACTAAGCCCGTGTTTATCCAAAATAGCATAAACACGCTCTTTTAGATTTTGTTCTGTGCTGGCGGTTGAAAAACGGAAGTTAAACAAAATTTCTACTTCGCCCGGCACCACGTTGGTCGCGCCTGTGCCACCGTTCATATTAGAAATTTGCCATGAAGTTGGTGGGAAGTATTCGTTACCGTTATCCCATACTGTATCCACCATGTCTTTAATGGCTGGCGCAACCATATGGATTGGGTTTTTAACCAAGTGCGGGTATGCAATATGGCCTTGCACACCTTTAACCACTAATTTGCCTGAAAGCGAGCCACGACGACCATTTTTAATCATGTCGCCCACGACTTTGTTGGATGTTGGCTCGCCAATAATGCAGTAATCGAAATGTTCGCCACGCGCTTTTAAAGCTTGAACCACTTTTACTGTGCCATCAATCGCTACACCTTCTTCATCAGAGGTAATGAGCAAGCCAATAGAACCCTCATGGTCGGGGTGTGCCGCAACAAAATCTTCAATCGCGGTAATAAACGCCGCACATGAAGTTTTCATGTCTGCCGCGCCACGGCCGTATAGCATCCCGTCCTTAATCGTTGGCTCAAACGGTGGCGTATGCCATTTATCTACTGGGCCAGTAGGCACGACGTCAGTGTGGCCTGCAAATACAAGCAGTGGGCCACTTGTGCCGCGACGCGCATAAAAGTTATCAACATCGCCAAAGCGCATACGCTCAATCTTGAAACCTAGCGGTTCCAAACGGCTAATCATCAATTCTTGGCATCCAGCATCTAGCGGAGTGTTTGATTGTCGGGAAATTAAGTCTTTAGCTAAATCTAGCGTTTTGCTCATATGGATAACTTTTAAGGGGTTAATTAAAGGGCATTGGGTTTAAGGATTTAAGAGTTGATGGTATTTGGCTTCATCAAAGCCTAAAGCCAGTAAGGTGTAATCTTTGACTAATAAAGGGCGCTTTATCACTGAGGTCTTTATCATCATTAATTCAGTAGCACTTGCGTTGTCGATGACAGCCGCTTTTTCTGCGTCGCTTAAATTTCGCCAAGTCATGCCTGCACGATTGACTAATTTATCCCAAGGCGCTTGCGTGAGCCATTGTTGGATCGTGGCCTCATCTATGCCTTGTTTTTTGAAGTCGTGGAATTCATAAGTAACACCATTTTCTTCAAGCCAAGTGCGCGCTTTTTTAACAGTATTGCAATTTGGGATGCCGTAAAGTTTCATGGGGGACATTTTAACAGTAAAAGCAGCGCTATAAAGCAAAACAGCCCACTAAGGGGCTGTTTGTAAAGAAGGCGAAAGTGAATTAAATGCCGCGCAATAATTCATTAATGCCGACTTTACCTAAAGTCTTTTCATCTACTTTTTTCACAATGACAGCGCAGTAAAGGCTGTAGCTACCGTCTTTAGAAGGCAAATTGCCAGAAACAACCACAGAGCCTTTTGGCACGCGGCCATAAGTCACTGAACCAGTCTCGCGGTCGTAAATTTTTGTAGATTGGCCGATGTAAACGCCCATTGAAATCACGCAGTTGTCTTCAACCACAACACCTTCAACCACTTCAGAACGCGCGCCAACAAAGCAATTATCACCAATAATGGTTGGGCCAGCTTGAACAGGCTCCAATACACCGCCAATGCCTACACCACCAGATAAGTGCACGTTTTTACCAATTTGCGCACATGAACCAACCGTTGCCCATGTATCAACCATGGTACCCTCGCCAACATAAGCGCCGATGTTGACGTATGAAGGCATTAATACAGCATTTTTGCCGATGAATGAACCGCGACGAACGATTGCGTTAGGCACTACGCGGAAGCCGCCAGCTTGGAAGTCTTCTTCAGTGTAATCAGCAAATTTTGGTGGGACTTTATCGAAGTACTGTGTGCAACCGCCATCCATCAATATATTGTCTTGTAAACGGAATGAAAGCAATACTGCCTTCTTGAGCCATTGGTGTGTTTCCCATTCTTGGCTGTCACCTTTACGTGAAGCAACGCGTAATTTACCTGCATCTAAATCAGCTAAAACGCTAGCAACGGCTTCTTTAAGCTCTGCTGAAGCATTGCTTGGGTTAATGTCGGCGCGACGCTCAAAAGCGTCTTCAATGATGGTTTGTAATTGGCTCATGGATAATTCCGATACTGAAAAAATAGTCTAAAAATTGGTAAAGCTTAATTAAGTGCGGCATTTTACCTGATTCTGTTAGCTTGAAGCAGGTAATGCGCTTATTTGCTCGTTTTTGCCTGTTCGTAAAGTGGCATCACCGTTGGGATCAGCTTAGATAGGTCATCGATACGTGTTTTTTCAGATGGATGGCTACTTAAGAATTCCGCAGGTTTTTTACCGCTAGATTGTGCCATTTTAGTCCACAAGCTAATCGCTGCATTAGGATTGTAGCCTGCACGTGCAGCCAGCTCTAACCCCATACGATCAGCTTCCGTTTCTTGCGTACGCGAATTAGGGAGTGCGAAAAATAATTGTGTACCTTTGCCAGCCATGTCTAAACTTGTTGCCGCATTTTTCTTGGAACCAATGACTGCCGCTAGTAATGCAAGGCCGCCTTGCTGCGCATAAGCTAGAGACATACGTTCACGTCCATGTTCACGCAAAGCATGAGCAATCTCGTGGCCAATGACGGCAGCAAGCTCATCATCTGTTGCGTTTAACTTATCGATTAAGCCAGTAAACACCATAATTTTTCCGCCAGGCATGCAATAGGCGTTGACTTGATCATTCTTTTCTACGTTGACTTCCCATTTCCAGCGGGCAGCATCTGCACGATAGACTGGGACTTGCGCGATTAAGTGGTCGGAAATGGCGCGGATTCTAGCTAATACAGTAGGGTCGGTGTTAAGCGTTTTCTTGTCGCTAGCCGTTTTGAGTGTTTGAGAGTAACTCGCCGAAGACATGCTTTCCACTTGCTTGCTAGACAGCATCATAAATTGGCTACGATCTATTCCAACAGCGCCTTTGTTAGTGGTTGTTGTACAGCCTACTATTTGCGTTGAGATAAGCGCTAGCATTAGAAAGTGAAATGGTTTCGTGAGAATTTTTATCATGATTAAATCTTTCAAACAATTTCTGATTAGAAGCTCACCTGCGAACCAAGTTCAACCACGCGGTTAGGTGGGAGCTTAAATTGGTTGGTAATGGTTTCAGCCGATCTGAATAGACCAATAAATATTTTTTTGCGCCAAATCGCCATGTCTGGGCTTTCGCAAGCAATCAGAATTTCTTTGCCTACGAAGAATGAGGTGTCCATTGAGTCAAGCACCAAGCCTTGAGCTGCGGACAATTCCAAGTCGCGAGGTAAATCAGGCTCATCTTTAAAGCCGTAATTGACAGTCACTCTGTAGAACTCATGTGGAAGTTTTTCTACCAAGATTAAGTCTTCTTTGGGGGTATGCGGAAAATCTGAGAACTTTACAGTCAATATCACCACTTTTTCATGCAATACTTTGTTGTGTTTGAGGTTGTGCAACATTGCATGCGGGACACCATCAGGGTTAGGTGTCATAAATAATGCGGTGCCTGGAACGCGCGCTGGCGGGTGCTGACCGATCGCTTCAATAAACGGACTCAGTTCCATTGCGTCGTCTTTAAGGTTAGCGTAAAGCAATGAGCGTCCAGTCTTCCAAGTCACCATGAGCGTGAAGATGAAGATTCCAATCACAAGCGGCACCCAGCCGCCATCAGGAATTTTAAGAACGTTAGCTGTAAAGAAAGAAACGTCGACTATTAGAAAAGTAACAATTAACGCGCCAGTTTTTAGCTTGCTCCAGCCCCACATGTGGTGAAAAACAATGCCGGCGAGTAATGAAGTAATGACCATGTCACCAGTCACCGCAATACCATAAGCTGCAGCTAAATTGCCGGAGGACTTAAAGCCTAATACCAGCACCATAATAGCAATCATCAAACCCCAATTAACACGTGGCATATAGATTTGTCCTTCGTGACTCTCTGAAGTGTGTTCTACATGCATGCGTGGCAAATATCCAAGCTGAAGAGCTTGACGAGACACTGAAAATGCCCCAGTAATTACCGCTTGAGAAGCAATCACCGCAGCCAAGGTTGCTAGGATAATTAATGGAAATAAACTCCATTCGGGAGACATTAAATAGAAAGGATTAACGACCGTCTCATGGTTGGCAAGAATAAGTGCGCCTTGACCAAAATAATTGAGTATGAGTGCAGGAAAAACCAGACAGAACCAAGCAAGTCTGATTGGCAAGCGTCCGAAGTGACCCATGTCGGCATACAACGCTTCCGCACCAGTGACAGAAAGCACTACTGCACCAAGCGCAACAAATGCAATCCAAGGGCTGGTATGGAAAAATTGAAAAGCATAATACGGGTTAAGAGCTTGCAAGATAGTTGGATATTGCACAATGCTCGTGATGCCAAGCACGGCGAGCGTTCCAAACCAAAGCAACATAATCGGCCCGAAGAGGGCACCAACCAAGGCTGTTCCCTTGCTCTGTGCCCAGAATAAGAGGGCTATTACGATAAGCGTGATTGGGATGATGAGTTTATGGAGCCCTGGTGCTGCAACTTCTAAACCCTCAACCGCTGAAAGCACGGAAATCGCTGGCGTAATCATCCCGTCTGCATAGAACATACAAGCACCCAAAATGCCCAGCAGCATAATGGTATGTTGCATTTTTTTATCGCCGCCTGCATGTCGTGATGCAAGTGCGAGCAAAGCCATAATACCGCCTTCGCCGCGGTTATCAGCTCGCATAATAAAGGCGACATATTTCACTGAAACCACCATGATAAGCGCCCATACAATGAGGGACAAAATTCCAAACATATTGGCTTCAGTGAGAGGAACAGGGTGAGCGCCGACTGAAAAAACTTCTTTCATCGTATAAAGCGGGCTGGTGCCAATATCACCAAACACAACGCCCAATGCGGCCAATGTCAGTGCGGAGAGTTTTGTTTTATTGCCAGTACCAGTGGATGACGACATTAAAAATCAGCTTGAGGACTTAAAACAGTATTATCAATCAACTTCAGTGCTAAACCAATAGCAGAATGATAATAGCTCGTGACTTCATCGAAATTAAGAGGTTTTTGAGACAACTGCCTCAGCTTCGCCCACACCAAAAGTAAGGTTGATGGCATCCCCAGCTTTGATTTGGTTACTATTATTAATAATCTGGCCATCTTGGGTTTGCGCAAAAGCATAGCCTCGCGTCAACACTGCTTGCGGGTTGAGATGATGTAAGTTTTGCTCAATTTGATTGAGATTGTTTTGTTGACGTTGTAATTGTTGTTTGATGTTCAAACTCAGCCTATGGGCTAGTTGCGCTAGTTGTTGTATCTGTTGCCCAATTTGCTGTGATGGAGAGACCAGACGACGCGCCAAATAATCTAGCATCTGTGAACGTTGCATTATTCCATCAACAATACTTTTATTAAGTTGCAAGCCTAATTGTTTGAGCCTATTTAATAATGATTCGCGAGATGGCGATGCAAGCTCCGCCGCCGCTGTTGGTGTCGCAGCGCGCGTATCCGCCACAAAGTCACAAATCGTAAAATCTGTTTCATGCCCCACACCGCTAATGGTTGGAATCCGGCAATTGGCAATCGCTCGCGCAACGACTTCCTCATTAAACTGCCATAAGTCTTCCATGCTTCCACCCCCACGGCAAATAATTAGCACGTCGCATTCATTTCGCTCATGAGCGCTATTGATCGCATTGGCGATTTGCTTTGCCGCACCTTTGCCTTGGACAGGCGTTGGGTAAATGATCACAGGAATGCTGGGCATGCGGCGTTTGAGCGTTGTAAGTACGTCATGCAATGCGGCCGCGTCGGGTGACGTCACAATGCCGATTTGTTTTGGGTGGGCTGGAATAGCTTGTTTAAAAGCAGGGTCGAAGAGGCCTTCTTGTTGTAGTTTTGCTTTTAGTTTTTCAAAGGCTTCAAATAATACCCCAGCGCCAGCACGTTGCAAAAACTCAATGGTGAGTTGAAAGCTACCGCGTGCTTCGTAGAGCGTGACTAATGCGCGCGCTTCGACTTTATCACCTTCTTTCGGCGTCCAGTCTAAATAACTATTACGCCCACGAAACATCACACAACTCACTTGGGCGCCAGCATCCTTCAGTGAGAAGTACCAATGCCCGGAAGCAGCGCGGGTGAGGTTGGAGATTTCGCCTGATACCCAAAATAGCGGAAAGCTTTGCTCCAGCACCTCTTTTGCCAAGCGATTCAACTCACTAACGGTGAGCACTTTTGGCGAAGCAATACTCGCTTGTTCTGTGTCTATCATTGGGTTTTATCCGTTACAATCTAGGCTAATTAGTTGCTCGTTATTATAAAGGATGAGCACGTTGCTATTCGCACCGATTGGATTTAAATATGTTTAATAAAATACTGAACTGCCGGACCGCCTATTTATTAGGCTTTTTTGCGAGCTTTGGCCTAGTAGCCTTAGCTTTAGTGATTCAAACCCAATACAATTTAGAGCCGTGTCCGCTCTGTATTTCTCAGCGCATTGTGTTGATGGGCTTAGGACTTTTGTTTTTAATGGCGGCAATTCACAATCCGCAAAAACCAGCTTGGGTAAAGTTCTATGCTTTACTGCAAATACTGACCGCCTTTGGTGGCGCTGGTGTTGCCATTCGTCATTGGTATTTGCAAGTGCATAAAGATGAAATGTTGGTAGATTGCGGCGTTGGCTTTGACTACATGTTCGATAACTTTCCGCTTAAAAAAGCGCTCATGCTAGTGTTTCGTGGAACTGGCGATTGTGCTGCGATTGATTGGACCTTTTTAGGATTAAGTATTCCGCAATTGGCTTTAATCGCCTTTTTAAGTATTGCGGCCTATGCGGTGTTATTGGCTAAAAAACGAATTTAGATGAAATTTTATGTATAAATATTTAGAAGACTTTGTCGGAAATACCCCTTTAGTCAAACTAAAACGTATCCCTGGAAATACCAGCAATACGATTTTGGTGAAGTTGGAGGGTAACAACCCCGCAGGCTCAGTGAAAGATCGTCCAGCGCTGTCGATGATTACACGCGCTGAAGCCCGTGGCGATATTAAGCCAGGCGACACCTTGATTGAAGCGACATCTGGCAACACTGGCATTGCCTTGGCCATGGCGGCAGCGATGAAGGGCTACAAAATGTTGCTGGTGATGCCTGAAAACCAAAGCATAGAACGTCGCCAAACCATGAAAGCTTTTGGTGCGGAATTATTGCTGACCCCGAAAGATGGCAGTATGGAGTTGGCGCGTGATGTGGCGATGAAGCTTCAAGCCGAAGGCGAGGGTATTGTGCTCGACCAATTTGGTAATCCAGATAATCCATTAGCCCATTACGAAGGCACTGGCCCTGAGATTTGGCGTGATACCGAAGGCAAAGTCACCCATTTTATTGCGAGTATGGGCACCACTGGCACCATCATGGGTACGTCCCGTTTCTTAAAAGAGCAAAACCCTAACATCCAAATTATCGGCGTACAGCCCGAAGATGGCGCGCAAATCCCGGGCATTCGTAAATGGCCAGAAGAGTATTTACCTACTATTTATGATGCTAAAAATGTGGATCAATTGATTTATGTGAGTCAAGCCAATGCTGAAAAAATGACGCGTCGACTGGCCGCTGAAGAGGGCATCTTTGCCGGTATTTCATCTGGCGGCGGTTTATATGCGGCACTTGAGTTATCAAAGCACTTAGAAAACGCTGTGATTGTGTCTATTGTGTGTGACAGGGGTGACCGCTATCTTTCAACGGGTGTTTTTCCAGCATGATTCCAACCTTAGTTTTTGACATTGAAACCATCCCCGATACTGATGGCTTAAAAAGCTTGCTGGGCTTGCCAGAAGAGACATCGGCGGATGATGTGGCGAAAATTGCCTTTCATCAACGTCGTCAGCACAACGGCAGTGAGTTTTTGCCTTTGCATCAGCACCGTGTGGTGGCAATTTCTTGTGTTTTGCGTGACAGCGATAACTTCAAGGTATGGTCATTGGGAGCGCCAGATGAGCCAGAAGGTCAACTGATTCAGCGTTTTTTTGATGGCATTGAAAAGTACACGCCGAATGTGGTTTCTTGGAATGGCGGTGGTTTCGATTTCCCTGTGTTGCACTATCGCGGATTGGTGCATGGCATACAAGCACCTCGCTATTGGGATATGGGCGAAGACGACAAAGAGTTTAAGTGGAATAACTACATTAGCCGTTATCATTCACGCCATACTGATTTAATGGATTTGCTCGCGATGTATCAAGGGCGTGCCAATGCGCCTTTAGATGATATGGCGCAATTGTGTGGTTTCCCAGGCAAGCTTGGCATGGATGGCAGTAAGGTGTGGGATGCCTATCAAAATGGCGAGATAGAAGCGATTCGCAATTACTGCGAAACCGATGTGGTGAATACTTATCTTGTGTTTTTGCGCTTTCAATTGATGCGCGGTCAGCTAAATCAAGCAGCTTATGAGCGTGAGATTGGATTAGTGCGCGACACCTTGAATGCAGATGCGGCAACCCACTGGCAAGAGTTTATGGCGGCTTGGAAGTCTTAAGCATTTTTTAATTATTTAAGTTGTAAAGTTTATCCGTCATGCGCTCTCGTAAAAAATTCAAATCTGAAAATCCTATTGGCACAGCCCTTATCGAATCTCTAGACCAAGAGGGGCGAGGCGTTGCCCATGTGGACGGTAAAGCGATATTTATTCGCGGCGCTTTGCCTAATGAGACGGTGACTTACCAATCAACACGTATTAAATCTAGCTATGAGTTTGCTGAAACTAAGTCAGTGTTAAAAGCCTCAAATTTGCGTGTCACGCCGAAATGTCCGCACTTCGGTATGTGTGGTGGCTGTGCGCTCCAGCATTTGGATTTTTCTGCGCAAGTGGCGGCTAAGCAACGCTTACTGGAAAATGATTTACACCATATCGGCAAGGTAAAGCCAGAGAGTCTGTTGCCACCAATTTATGGGCCGGCTTGGGGCTACCGACACAAAGCGCGTTTGCGTGTGAAGTACGTTGCTAAAAAAGACCGAGTGCTGGTTGGATTTAATGAAAAATCTACCCCATTTGTGGCGGATATGAATCGCTGTGAAGTTTTGCCACCGCGCATTTCAGCTTTGATTACCCCGCTACAAGAAATGATTGTTCAAATGAGCATTCGTGATGCTATTCCGCAGATTGAGTTAGCAGTCGGTGAGCACGCAGTTGTGTTGGTGTTCCGTGTGATGGAAACACCCAATGCTAAAGATGAAGCCTTGTTTAAAGCCTTTGCTGATGAATTTGATGTGCAAGTGTGGACGCAGACCAAAGGCCTGGATACCGTTCAGCCTTTCTATCCATTAGATGGCGCCAAGCTCAGCTATTCTTTGCCTGAGTTTGATTTAACTTATCCGTTTAACCCCACTGAGTTTACGCAGGTTAATCCGCATATTAATCAAGTGATGTTGCGCCGTGCGATACAGTTACTCTCTCCGCAGGTGGGTGAGAATATTGCAGATTTCTTCTGTGGCCTAGGTAACTTTACTTTGCCAATTGCGCGCTCCGGGGCAACTGTATTGGGCATGGAGGGCTTGGAAGTCTTAGTTAATCGTGCGCGTGAAAGTGCGGCTTTAAATGGGCTCGCTGAGCAAGTGGAATTTACTGAGGCTGACTTATTCGATATGACGCCAGAATTATTACAAGGCTTGGGTCATTTTGATAAATGGCTGATCGATCCGCCACGCGATGGTGCAATGGCTTTAGTGAGTGCTTTGCCCAATGACGGCAGCTTTGGCCCTGAACGCATGGTCTATGTGTCTTGTAACCCAGCCACATTGGCGCGTGATGCTGGAATTCTGGTCAATGAAAAAGGCTATCGCATGATCGCCGCTGGCGTGATTAATATGTTCCCACACACCTCACACGTGGAATCCATTGCCTTATTTGAGCGCTAAATTGCGCTATCCCTTAAAAATCATGTTTAAAAAAGTCTGCTTTCTATTTTGCTTGATTTTTAGCCTAAACGCTTGTCACAAGCAAGAAGCAGATCTCCTCCAAGATATACGCTTTGCCGTCGCACAAGCGCCAATTAATCTAGATCCTCGTTATGCCACTGATGCCGCATCAGCGCGTGTTAATCGCTTGCTATATCGCTCACTGGTTGGTTTTGATACTAGTTCAAAACCCATCGCTGATTTAGCCAATTGGCAGGTGGTGAGTCCAACCCAATATCGCTTTCACTTAAGCAAGGCTGGGCGCACTTATCATGATGGCACTTCATTAAGCGCTAAGGATGTAAAATCGACTTATGAATCTTTGTTGGCGCTCAAAGACTCACCGCTTTCAGGTGAGTTTGCCAACATCAGTCGCATTCAAATACTAGACGACAATACCTTAGACTTTTACTTAAAAGCAGCCGATTACGATTTTCCCGCGAAGCTCATCATCGGTATTTTGCCAGCGAGTCAAATATCGCAAGGGCGTGATTTTAGCCATCACCCATTAGGGAGTGGTTCGCTATCATTTGTAAGTTGGACAAATACGCTCCAATTAAAGCGTGTGACTGATAGCCAAATCATTACCTTGCTAGAAGTGAAGGACCCCACCGTGCGTATCCTTAAGCTCATGCGTGGTGAAGTGGATATTCTGCAAGGTGATTTGCCACCGGAGTTGGTGCGTTATTTAAAAACACAGCCCAATATCAACTTGACTGAAAGCAATGGCGCCAACTTCTCTTATCTAGGCTTTAATCTACAAGATAAAACACTGGCGAATCTAAAAGTGCGACAGGCGATTGCGCTTGCGATTAATCGACCAGAGATTATCCAGCAAGCTTTAGTCGGTGGGTCACGTGAGGCAGGGGCAATCTTGCCACCCGAGCATTGGGCGGGGAATAAAAGCCTTGAGTCTTACGCATACAACCCAGCGCTTTCTAAACAGCTTTTAAAAGAGGCGGGCGTGGAGTTGCCGCTTCACCTCGTTTATAAAACATCAACCGATGCTCAGCGTGTGCGCCTCGCCACGATTATCCAAGCGCAAATGGCAGAAGCAGGCATTGCGCTTGAGATTAAAAGCCTCGATTGGGGCACGTTTTTTGAAGATGTGAAACAAGGCCATTTTCAATTATTTGGCCTCACTTGGGTGGGTATCAATACCCCAGACATTTACGCAAAAGCATTCGGCTCAGATAATGCCCCGCCCAAAGGCTTTAATCGTGGTCGTTTTAGCAATGCCCAGCTAGATGCCTTGTTAGCCGAGCAGGACTGGAAAGCTGCCACGAATATTATTCATCAGCAATTACCTTATGTGCCGCTATGGTACGAAGGCCAGTTTGCTGCCACGCGAGCAAATATTAGCCAATATGCGCCAAAGCCAGACGGTAATTGGGATGATTTGGCGAACGTTGTTCGTATAACTAGCACTAGCACGCATTAGATTTTATAAATTAGGCATTCCAGAGTAAAATACTCAACTTATGCAAATCAACACGATTCCCACCGTAAAACCTATCACTCAGTACCGTCCTTATTGGGCTAAACGCTTTGGCACGTCCAAAATGTTGCCGATGTCTCGTGAAGAGATGGATGACTTGGGTTGGGATAGCTGCGACATTATTTTGGTTACTGGCGATGCGTATATCGATCATCCCAGCTTTGGCATGGCGCTAGTTGGCCGCTTGCTTGAGTCGCAAGGTTTTCGCGTTGGGATTATTGCCCAGCCTGATTGGTCGGATGCTGAAGCGTTTAAAGCCTTAGGTAAGCCCAATCTTTACTTTGGGATTACTGCGGGCAATATGGATAGCATGGTGAACCGCTATACCGCTGACCGCAAGATACGCTCTGACGATGCTTATACCCCAGATGCGGCCGCTGGCAAGCGCCCAGACCGCGCGGTGCTAGTGTATTCACAACGCTGTCGTGAAGCTTTTTCTGATGTGCCTTTGGTGATTGGTAGTATCGAAGCCAGTTTGCGTCGTATCGCGCATTATGATTATTGGTCTGACAAAGTACGCCGCTCAGTCTTGGTAGACTCTAAAGCCGATATTTTGTTATACGGCAACGCTGAGCGTGCTTTGATTGAACTTAGCCATCGCTTGGGTAAAGGCGAAAATGTCGCTGACATTACCGATATTCGGGGCACTGCATTTTTACGTAAAAAAATCCCAGAAGGTTGGCAAGAAGTCGCTTCTACCAATCTAGACCGTCCTGGCAAAGTAGAAGCGCCTATTGACCCTTATGAAATGAAAATGGGTGCAGGCACTAGCTGTGAGACTGAGGCTAAAAAAGATGAGCCTGTCTTGCCTGAAGGTACGCAAGCAGTGCAAATCGTTCGCAAACCTAAAGCAGATCGTGCCTTTCAAGTGGTGCGTTTGCCTAGCTATGAAGAAGTGGCAAAAGACCCTGTGCTGTATGCGCATGCTTCTCGTGTTCTGCATTTAGAAGCCAACCCTGGCAATGCACGTGCGCTTATTCAAAAGCACGGTGATCGCGAAGTGTGGCTTAATGCGCCGCCGATTCCGCTGACTACCAAAGAGATGGATTACGTTTACGATTTGCCTTATGCACGTAGGCCGCATCCCGCTTATGGCGATGCAAAAATCCCTGCCTGGGAGATGATTCGCTTCTCAGTGAATATCATGCGAGGCTGTTTTGGCGGCTGTACTTTCTGTTCGATTACCGAGCATGAAGGCCGCATTATTCAAAGCCGCTCTGAAGAAAGTATTTTGAAAGAAGTGGAAGAAATCCGCGATAAGGTTGATGGTTTTACGGGCGTGATTTCAGACCTGGGTGGGCCCACTGCCAATATGTATCGCATGGCGTGTAAGTCGCCTGAGATTGAAAAATCATGCCGTAAGCTTTCATGCGTTTATCCGGGCATTTGTGAAAACCTGAATACAGATCATTCCGCCTTGATTCAGCTTTATCGCAAAGCGCGTAATCTCAAGGGCATTAAAAAGATTCTTGTGGGATCTGGGCTTCGTTACGATTTGGCGGTGACTTCACCTGAGTATGTCAAAGAATTGGTGCAAAATCATGTGGGCGGCTATTTGAAGATTGCGCCTGAGCATTCTGAAGAGAACGTGCTTTCTAAAATGATGAAGCCAGGCATGGGCGCTTACGATAAGTTTAAAGAGATGTTTGAGCGCTTCTCAAAAGAGGCTGGCAAAAAGCAATATTTGATTCCCTATTTCATCGCAGCGCATCCTGGCACGACTGATGAAGATATGATGAATCTTGCGCTTTGGCTCAAGAAATATGATTTTAGGTTAGACCAAGTGCAAACATTTACGCCAACCCCAATGGCGATGGCAACGGCCATGTATCACTCTGGCAAAAACCCACTGCGTAAAGTGACAGATGATAGCGAAGAAGTGCCTATTCCTAAAGCGGGTGGCGTGCGCCGTTTGCACAAAGCTTTTATTCGCTACCACGACCCAAAAAACTGGCCACTACTGCGTGAAGCACTTCAAAACATGGGTCGTGCGGATTTGATCGGTAACGGCAAACATTGCTTAATCCCTGCTTGGCAACCGCTGGATAAAACGCCGCCACGCCCTGTGCAAGTGGCAAGCAAAACGCGCCCGGTTGTTACCCCGGCGCCTGCCAATGGCAAAAAGCTTGAAATAGGAAAACCATTCCGACGTTCTCGATAAGTGCTTTTATTGAACCGCAGGACGGGATGTATGTCTGATTGTTACATTTATGATTGAGGGCTTTTTCGTGCGTTCATTAATTTCAAAATTTTCATTCGCTGTCATGCTTCTTGTCAGCGCTCAAATTGCGCTAGCGGCTGATAATGGTCTGCTTTGGAAGCTGGAAGCGCCAAGTGGCAAGGTCAGCTATTTGCTTGGCACGATGCACACCGACGATCAACGTGTCACTGAGTTCTCACCTAAAATCCTTGAAGCCTTTAATCAAAGCGAAGCGTTTATGATGGAAACGCTACCGCCGCGTGATCCCTCTATATTTATGATGAAGCAAGGCACTGTTTCAGAAATGATGACAGAAAAAGAGTTTGACCAAGTGCGTGAGTTGGCTGATTTTCATTCTATGCACATCGAAGCCGCCATGCACATGAAGCCATGGCTTCTCGCAGTGATATTCGACTTGCCTAAGCCTAAAGCGCTTTACTCGATGGATGAGCTCTTGATGGCGAAAGCTGAGGAGCAGGATAAAAAAATTATTGGCTTAGAAAAAATGCGTGATCATTTTTCAGTGCTTGATAGTGTAAGCATGGAAGATCAAATGATCATGTTGCGTGCGGTACTTAAGCGAAGCCAAAAAGACAAAGAGCGTGATTACGAAAAGCTACTTAAAACTTATCAGTCTGGCGACTTGAAGAAAATTATCGACTTGGACGACAAAATTACAGGCGGAATGTTGCCGAAAGCCGTTTGGGAAAATATGCGCGTTAAGCTGATTGATGAACGCAATGCTGGCATGGCGGAGGGCTTAGTGTCCGAGGCAAAAGATAAAGCCGTGTTTGCCGCGGTGGGCGCATCGCACTTGGCGGGTGAGGGCGGTATATTGGGTCGATTGCGTGGTGCTGGGTTTACGGTGACAGCGGTCAAATAAAGCCACAATACATTTAATAAAAAAAGCGCAGTGGAATTTCCAGTGCGCTTTTTTATTGATGATGACTAGTTTTATTGATTTGGATAAATCAATTTATCCGTTTCAAAGCCAAGTTCTTTGGCTTTGGCAGTTAATTGCTGTTTCACAATGTAAGACATTTGCGGCGTACGAGAGAGTATCCACAGATAATCTTTTCCGCCAGTCACTAGCGCATATTGATAGCCTGGTTTATCAAGCTCGACAATGGTGTAAGCCCCATAAAATGGGCCAAAGAACGATACCTTTAAGCGCCCAACATCTGGTGTTTCCACAAAATAGGCTTTGCCGATGGCTTCATTCCACTTTTGCTTTTTGGTGTCAAAGCCATGATTCACTACTTTTAACCCGCCATCTTCGCGGAAGCTATATTCCGCATAAACCTTATCCAATCCACGTTCAAAGCTATGGTCTAGGCGGGCAATTTCATACCAAGTGCCTAGGTATTTATCTGCCTCAAAGCCTGTAATCGCCTTGTATTTAGCATCGTCGCCAGTACAGGCAAGTAGCACCAAACAAAGTAACAAACAAAGTTTTTTTATCATGACTTTTTCCTTATCAATTAACGACCGCGTCCGCCGCCGCCGGTATGTCCACCACGACTGCCGCCATTGTTACGGTTGGCATTGCGTCCTGTATTAGGGTTAGGGCCTCTGTTTTGTGGCTTAGGCGCAAATAAAGCAGGTTGTGGCATGGCTTGATGACGCGCTGCTTCCGACATGTTTTTAGTCGAAAGACTTTCTGCTGACGACCTATTGCTGTCAACAGGTGATTTGTCTGAACGTTGGCCTTGTGGCTTATTGCGGTTGCTGTTTCGGCCATTAGCGCCCGCATTTTGTGGGCGACGTTGCTGCTGCGGTCTTGGTGCACGCGGCGCTTCTGGCTCAGCCTTTTCTGGTTGAACCCAGCCATCAGCAGGCACTTTTGGAATCTCACGTTTCATGAGCTTCTCAATGTCTTTGAGCAGTTTTAATTCCTCACGATCCACTAATGAAACAGCAGCGCCACTGCTCCCTGCGCGGCCAGTTCTGCCGATGCGGTGCACATAGTCTTCAGGTACGTTGGGTAATTCAAAGTTAATCACTTGTGGCAATTGATCGATGTCTAAACCACGCGCCGCGATGTCGGTTGCCACCAACACGCGCACGGTACCGTCTTTAAATTGGGCCAGGGCTTTAGTCCGAGCCCCTTGGCTTTTGTTGCCGTGAATAGCTGCCGCCTCAATGCCGTCTTTGACGAGTTTCTCAGCAAGGCGATTGGCGCCGTGCTTGGTGCGGGTAAAAACAAGCACTTGTTGCCAGTCGTTATGCTTAACCAAATGGCTTACAAGCTCGCGTTTAAAGCTTTGGCTAATCATGTGAACTGTTTGCTCAACGAGTTCTGAAGCCGTATTGCGACGTGCGACCTCTACGAAGCCAGGATTGTTAAGAAGGCCATCTGCCAGCGCTTTGATTTCATCAGAGAACGTAGCTGAGAAGAGTAAGTTTTGGCGTGCCTTTGGCAGTAAAGCCAAGATCTTTTTGATGTCACGGATAAAGCCCATGTCGAGCATGCGGTCCGCTTCATCTAGCACTAAAATTTCAACGCCTGATAAGTCCACTGCTTTTTGGTTAGCGAGGTCGAGTAAGCGACCTGGCGTTGCCACCAAGATATCGAGTGGTTTTCTTAAGCGGGACATTTGTGGGTTGATGTTCACCCCACCAAAAATGACTGTTGAAGTGAGCGATAAATACTTACCGTACGTTTTAACGGACTCTTCAATCTGCGCGGCAAGTTCGCGCGTTGGGGTTAACATCAAGCAACGTGGGCGACCTTTGCCTAAATCGGCAACAGGCTTTTGGCTCAAGATATGCAAAATAGGCAAAGTAAAACCAGCGGTTTTGCCTGTGCCTGTTTGTGCGCCAGCGAGTAAATCACCGCCCGTGAGGACTTGAGGAATCGCTTGCGTTTGAATTGGGGTTGGGGTGGTATAACCCGCGTCGCTAATGGCGCGGAGAATAGTTTCTGCTAAGCCTAAATCATTAAAATTTGGGCTATGGGTTGTAACTTCTGATGACAATGTAAATTCCTTAAAGGAGATTTATAAGTGGGTCTGCTGTCTTCAAGACAACACCAATCGAGACTAACAAATAAGAGGTAAAAGTGTTGGTGCATGGCACCTTTAGGCCGCTGTGCTGATTGGTATGGCACAGGGAAGGCTTGATTATACGTAGTATTGGGTTATTAGCTACTAAATCTTTTCAGTGTGCGTCAACAGGTGCAACTCTTCCGCAGTCAGCCAGCGCCATTCACCTTCAGCAAGGTCTTTCGGTAGTATGACTTCACCGATTTTGATGCGTTTGAGTGCTTCTACGCGGTTACTATTAGCAGCGACCATGCGTTTGACTTGGTGATACTTACCTTCAGCGAGTGTCATGTGAAGGATGTGGCTATTGATTTGTTCGCAGGCGAGCGCGGCAATCGGCGCTGGTTCGTCGATAAGCTGAACGCCATCGAGTAGGTTTTTAATTTGCGCTGCGTCCACAGGGTGTTTGCAATGTACTTCGTACACCTTAGGCACTTTCCACTTTGGCGAGCTGAGGCGATGGATAAAGTGACCATCATCAGACAGCAAAATTAAGCCTGTGGTGTCCTCATCCAAGCGGCCGATACATTGCACATCACGCTCGACTAAGGGGTGCGGCAATAAGCTGTATAGCGATGGGTGATGCAGGGTTTTATGTGAGCATTCGTAGTGTGCTGGTTTGTTGAGCATCAAATAAGACTGCTCTCGGTATTGCCAAGGCTCATCATCGACCGTGAAGTGAAGTTCCTCGGTGTGAAATTCCGCAAACGGATCATCGCAAGGTTCGCCGTTGACGGTGACGGCATCGTGCCTAACTAAGATGCGACAAGCCTTGCGAGAGCCAAAGCCTTGGGAATGTAAAACGCGTTCTATCGATATTTTTTTAGACATGGCGGCATTATAGAGCCTTTTAGACGCCCATCACCTCAATATTCCCGTTGTCAGCAATCAATACTTGGCTTGCGATGCCATAAAATACGCCGTGTTCCACAATGCCGGGGGTGTTGTTGAGAAAGGTATTAAGGGCCGCATCGTTGATGCTTGCAGGGAATCGCATATCTAAAATATAGCTACCGTACGCACTGATGGCGACATTGTCTTGACCAGCATTGAGTCGAATATCGCCTTCTGCGCCATGCTGTTCTAATTGGTGTTTGACCATTTGCCATGCGCCAGGGATGACTTCAATGGGGATAATGAATTTCTCGCCGATACGGCTCACTAGCTTACTCTTGTCTGCCACCACAATGAATTGATCTGCGGCTTTAGCGAGCAGCTTCTCCATCACCAAATCTTGCCCACGGCCTTTGAGTAAGGATAGGTTAGGGGTGATCTCATCGGCACCATCAACATAGAGATCGATGCGTTTGAGCTCGGCAATTGAAACGACTTTTAGCCCATAACTGTGGGCTTTTATCGCGCTAACAGTTGAGCTCGCCACAGTGCTTATGCTCAGGTCTTCCTCAATTTGGCGTTTGGCGAGGTGCTCAATAAAGTAATTGGCGGTTGAGCCTGTGCCGAGGCCGATGACCATGCCATTTTTTGCGAGTTTTGCAGCCTCAAAAGCGACTAATTCTTTATCGTTCATCTGTATTTCCTTAATTAGCTTCGGCTTCACGTTTTCTAGCGCGTGCTAGGGCAGGGCGCTCTGAAAGCGTATGCATGTAGTTAAGTAAAGTCATATCGAGCGCCACTTTGACGTGATGTGCCCAATGTAAAACGGATACGCAAACAATATCTGCGGCGCTGAATTGGTCACCTGCGATGTATTGGCGCCCTTTCAAGTGAGTGCTTAACACAGCGGCAGCTTTTTCAAATTCCCAGTAACTGGTATTAGCTACGGCAGCGATGCGTTTATCTTCAGGTAGCAAACGGTCGTGCTTTGCGGCAGTCCATAAATGTACCTCTAGCTCTGACACCACAAAGAATAGCCACTGAAAATACTCAGCACGGCCTTTTGCATCAGTTGGGATAAGCTTTGCTACTGGAAACTTCTCGGCAACATAGGTGCAGATGGCTGCTGACTCGCTCATCACATGACCATTATCGACTAGGCTTGGGATTTTGCCGAAGGGATTAATCGCTAAAAACGCAGGCTTTCTGTGCTCACCGCCCTGTAAGTTAACCCGGGTATATTCATATTCCGCGCTAGCTTCTTCTAAGGCCCAAGCAACACGAGCCGAGCGGGTTTGTGGGTAGCCGTATAGTTTCATCATGATTTGAATTGTCTTCGTATAGAGGTAATCAAAGTAGTTTAAGTTAAACTGCTACAACGATTAAGTTTAAGTAACCAGCCATGACATTCAAACACATTATTTCACGTGATAACAGTCTATTTAAGCAGCTTAAAAAGCTGGCGGATTCCTCACGTGAGCGCCGCAAATTAGGTGAGACCTTGCTTGATGGCGCGCATCTGGTGGAGACTTATCTCGAGGTGTTTGGTGAGCCGCGCTTGCTCATTATCGCCGAGGGCGAAAGTACGGCAGAGGTGTCGCATCTTATTCAGCAATTGGTTGATGTGCCAACTGTCATGTTTCCAACGTTAATGTTCCAAGAGTTAGCGCCAGTTGCAAGTCCCACAGGTATTTTGGCTTTGGTAAAAACGCCAACCATCGCGCCGCAAGAGGCGCCTCACTTTGTGTTGATGCTAGAAGATATTCAAGACCCAGGTAATTTAGGTAGCATGCTACGCACTGCAGCAGCAGCGGGTGTGGATGCGGTTTATCTATCAGAAGGCTGTACTGAAGCTTGGTCACCAAAAGCCTTACGCGGCGGGCAGGGCGCGCAGTTTACTTTGCCGATTGTTGAGCGTGCTGATTTGGTCGGCTTGGCAAGTAATTTTGCTGGGCAAGTGTTAGCCACCACATTGCGTGGGGATTCTATTTATAAATTGGATTTAACAGGGCCAACCGCCATCGCGATTGGCAACGAAGGCAACGGCCTAAGCGGCGCCATGCAAAAGGCAGCAAGTCATCATGTCACCATCCCAATTGCTGAAGGTGTTGAGTCACTTAATGCAGCCGCAGCGGCTTCAATTTGCTTGTTTGAGCGGGTAAGACAGACGCTTTAATTTAGTGTTTTGTTTTTGAAACAGGCGGGGTGATATCTGCTGCAAAAAGCTGTTCTGCATCGACCTTATCAAAGACGTAAGCTGCATTACAAAAATCGCAATTCACTTCGATTTCGCCGCGCTCTTCTATGATGCTGTGGACCTCTGTCGCCCCTAGCATCTTGAGCATATTGCTGACGTTCTTGCGCGAGCAAGAGCAGCGGAAGCAGATGTTGCGTGGGTCAAATAAGCGGACATCTTCTTCGTGGAAGAGGCGTGTCAGCAATGTTTCAGCGGGTAGGGTGATGAGTTCTTCATCGGTAATCGTTTCTGCTAAAAAGCCGGCACGCGCCCATGCATCGACATCTTGCACTGGTAAATCAGGGAGTTTTTGTAAGAGCATGCCCGCGGCTGATTGCAGGTCACAGGCTAGCCAGATGCGCGTCTCAATTTGCTCTGAACGCTCCATGTAGTTTTGCAGGATCTCACTAATGCTATCGCCCTCAATCGGCACAATGCCTTGATAGGTTTGGCCGCCATCTTTTGGATCTAAGGTAATCACAAAGTGACCGTTGCCTACTAGTTCGGTAAAGCTTTGATTGTTGATCTCACCTTGCCACTTGGCAGTTGCTCGCATCTCAAGCGCTGCACTGCACTCCACCACTAATAGATTGAGTGGACCTTGTCCTTGAATCTGTAAAATGAGCGCGCCATTTTCTAGCTTAAGCGTAGCGGCTAGAAGCGCCGCCGCCGCCATTAGTTCGCCTAAGGCATGCTTTAACAAGGGTGGATAATCGACGTGCTGAAGTGCAGTGTTATAAGTGTCTTGTAAGCGGACGGTATTCCCGCGAATCGGGGTGTTATCAAATACAAAACGATGAAGCTCGTCGCTAGAGAGTGCAGTATTTTTGAATGTCGTCATGCGCGGCATTTTATCATGACAAGCCTCGCGGCCTAAGCCAAAAATGGCGATGCTTAAAAAACGATACTGCGCTGTTGCGGAACCAGATTGATATCCCAATGCTGAGTCGCCCATTTTAAAATTTCACGAGGGGACTGTGCTGTTAACTCTTGCGGGGGTTGTTGATCTAAAAAATGCAGTGCCTGTATCAGCCATGCTGAGGCGCGTGTAGCATTGATGGCGGGCGCTAGAGTTTGTTTGCTCAGCTTTTCGCCTGCAGCGTTACTCGCCACAGGAATATGCGCATATTGCGGCAGTGGGTAACCTAGACGTTGTTGAAGATAAATTTGTCGCGGGGTTGAATCGAGTAAGTCCGCACCTCGCACAATGTCGGTTACACCTTGCTCAACGTCATCGACGACGACAGCAAGCTGATATGCAAATAAGCCATCGGCACGTTTTAATACAAAGTCGCCTACGTCGTGTGCAAGGTTTTGTTGGATGTTGCCCTGAATTGCATCGGTGAAAGCGATTGGCTGGTCATCAACAATGACGCGGCGTGCGTGTGGGGCTTTGACTACGGCTTTATGGCGGCATGTGCCAGGGTAAACCAGACCATCAATGCCATGCTGGGCTGAGTCTGCAATTTCTTTACGTGAGCAATCGCAGTCGTAAACTAATGACTTTGCTTTGAGCTGATTGAGTGTGTCTTGATAAAGATCACTTCGCTGAGACTGGTAGATTACTTCGCCATCCCATTCAAACCCAAAGTCCTCTAGCGTCTGCAAGATATGTTGTGCAGCGCCAGCCATCTCTCTTGGTTTGTCTAGATCTTCCATGCGCAATCGCCATAGGCCGCCTTGCGACTTCATATCGCAGTAGCTAGCAAGCGCAGCTAATAGTGAGCCAAAGTGAAGTGGGCCGGTAGGAGAGGGGGCGAAGCGACCGATCATGGCTTGGCTCTTTTAATGCACCGCCTGTAGGTACGGCGGAATATACCAAGACTGTAAATCACGCCCCAGTAATACCAGGTGGCAGTGCATACGGTCACCGCCGTTGGCGCTGACGTCGAACTCATAAGTGCGCAGAATTTGCACATGGCCTTTGCTATTACGACCCAGACGTAAGCGCACGCAGGCAACGCTCTCATCGAGTAGTTGCAGGTTAGTGCGCTGGGTGAGGTCATGTCCTTTGGTAATGGCGGTGTCCCTTGCTGAGACGCTGTCGATCCAGAACCAGGCGAGCAGAATGATGCTGATGAGTAATAGGTTTTCCAAGAGGGGGTCTTAATCGTTTTGATGAATGCTAGAGTTTAATCAATCTTCATTACTTCGTCATGTCTCATCGCATCAATATAAACAATTGCACTTTTATGGTGCGGCGCACTGGCGGTTGAACCAATTTGGTGCACATTATTTTTTATATCGAAAAAAATGTAGATTTAAAACAATGTGATAAAAAATCTGGCCCATTAATTGCTAACATATGAAGTTAAATTTAGGCCGACATTTTAACCGGCGGACCTGAATAAAGATAATTAAAAAACTTAAAACGAGGATGAGAATATGGAAGCGCTTCAATCGGCGAGTGATGTCTTATTTGTATTGTTAGGGGCGATCATGGTCTTGGCAATGCATGCGGGGTTTGCATTCTTAGAGGTGGGTACGGTACGCCGTAAAAACCAAGTGAATGCTTTGGTGAAGATCATGGTGGACTTCTCAGTCTCGACCATTGCCTATTTCTTTATTGGCTATAGCGTTGCTTATGGTATCGGCTTTCTGCAGGGCGCAGAAGTGCTCGCTGCAAAAAATGGCTATGAGCTAGTGAAGTTCTTCTTCTTGCTCACTTTTGCTGCGGCGATTCCAGCGATTATCTCTGGCGGTATTGCAGAACGGGCTAAGTTCAATCCACAGCTAGCCGCTACTTTCTTATTGGTTGGTTTGGTTTATCCATTCTTTGAAGGCATTGCTTGGAATCATCACTACGGCATTCAAGAATGGCTGAAAGCGAGCTACGGTTTCGAGTTTCACGACTTTGCAGGCTCTGTTGTGGTGCATGCGATGGGCGGCTGGATTGCACTGGGTGCTGTGATTTTGTTAGGTGCACGTCACGGGCGTTACGGTAAGGATGGCCGAGTGCATGCCTACCCACCTTCAAACATTCCGTTCCTCGCTTTAGGCGCATGGATTTTGACCGTGGGTTGGTTTGGTTTTAATGTGATGTCAGCACAAACCTTAAGTAGTGTGACCGGTCTTGTAGCGATGAACTCTTTAATGGCGCTTGTTGGGGGCACGATTGCCGCCTTAGTGATGGGTAAAAATGATCCTGGCTTCGTGCATAACGGCCCGTTAGCAGGTTTGGTGGCGGTATGTGCTGGTTCTGACGTGATGCATCCGCTAGGCGCTTTAGTGACTGGCGCTGTCGCTGGTGCCTTGTTTGTTTGGGCATTCACACTGACACAAAATCGCTGGAAGATTGATGACGTGTTAGGTGTATGGCCATTACACGGTCTATGCGGTGCCTGGGGTGGTATAGCTGCTGGCATCTTTGGCGCTAAAGCGCTAGGTGGTATGGGCACTGTCAGCCTCATGTCACAACTGATTGGTACAGGCTTAGGCGTGACGATTGCCTTGGTTGGCGGGTTTGCTGTGTATGGCTTAGTTAAAAAGCTGGTCGGTATCCGCATGGATGTTGAAGACGAATACATGGGCGCCGATTTGGCGATTCATAAGATCACTGCAACACCAAACATGGGTGGCGGTGACGAATAAGCTTTAAGGTTTGTAGATAATAAAAAAGCTCAGATTTCTGAGCCTTTTTTGTTTGGTGCGATACTTAACCTATCTCAACAGGCGGCAAGTCTTTTAGTTCTTCGTCGCTAAATAAGCGGCCCTTAGTGATGAAGGCTTTTCCTGTTCCGCAGTCAAGTGAGAACGAGCCGCTGGAGGCATCCATCGCATCAAGGATGGTGTGCGTGTTCTCTGAGAACTGGAAGTGGCTGTGACCCATATAAAAGGCAGCGCCTTCTACTTCACCTACTTTGACGTCAGATGGAGTCTTTCGAAACTCATTCGCTGGCATGCACATTGGTCCGCTACCTTCACAACATCCACCTGACTGGAAAAAGACAATCGGGCCATGCTGCGCTGTTAATTGGCGAATCAGCGCAATTGCGGAAGGGGTCCCAGAAATACGTTCAGCCATCTTACACTCCTAACAAAGACGTAAAAAAAGAGGCGGTATGAACCGCCTCTTTATACTAGCTTTATTACTTGACTAATTCAATAGGGAATTAACTCTTTTCAAATTAGAAGAAGCCTAGCTTTTTAGGGCTGTAGCTCACTAACAAGTTTTTAGTTTGTTGGTAGTGATCAAGCATCATTTTGTGTGTTTCACGGCCGATACCTGATTCTTTGTAGCCGCCGAACGCTGCATGTGCTGGGTAAGCATGGTAGCAGTTAGTCCAAACGCGACCAGCTTTGATGCCACGACCCATGCGGTATGCACGGCTGCCATCACGACTCCAAACGCCAGAACCTAAACCGAAGATGGTGTCGTTAGCGATTTCCAAAGCTTCCGCTTCGTCTTTAAAGGTTGTGACAGCAAGCACTGGTCCAAAAATTTCTTCTTGGAAAATGCGCATTTTGTTGTGGCCTTTAAATAGCGTTGGCTGAACATAGTAACCTTGTGACAAATCGCCACCTAGTTTGTTTTGTTGGCCGCCGATTAATAATTCAGCACCTTCTTGTTTACCGATGTCCATGTAAGACATGATCTTGTTCAGTTGGTCAGCAGAAGCTTGTGCGCCAAGCATTGTATTTGGATCAAGTGGGTTGCCTTGTTTGATCGCTGCAACACGTGGCAATACACGTTCCATGAATTTGTCATAAACAGATTCTTGGATCAATGCACGTGATGGGCATGTACAAACTTCACCTTGGTTGAATGCGAATAATACCAAGCCTTCAACGGCTTTATCAAAGAAGTCGTCGTCAGCTGCTGCGATGTCATCAAAGAAGATGTTAGGTGATTTGCCACCTAACTCTAGTGTTGCAGGAATCAAGTTACCAGCGGCAGCTTGAGCAATTACGCGGCCAGTAGCTGTAGAGCCTGTGAACGCAATTTTTGCGATACGGCGGCTATTAGCAAGTGGGGCACCAACTTCACGGCCATAACCGTTCACAATATTCATCACGCCAGGTGGCACGATGTCAGCAATCGTTTCCATCATAATCATGATGCTAATTGGTGTGAATTCAGCTGGCTTCATCACAACACAGTTACCAGCAGCTACAGCAGGTGCAAGTTTCCATGCAGCCATGAGAATTGGAAAGTTCCAAGGAATAATTTGACCAATAACGCCTAGTGGTTCGTGGAAGTGATACGCAACCATTGTGTCGTCGATCTCGCTCAGTGTGCCTTCTTGAGCACGTAAGCAACCAGCAAAGTAACGGAAATGATCGATTGCCAATGGGATGTCAGCATTCATTGTTTCGCGGATTGGTTTGCCGTTGTCGATTGTTTCAGCAGTTGCTAATAACTCAAGGTTAGCTTCTAAACGGTCAGCGATTTTAAGCAACATGTTCGCGCGCTCTTGCACGGATGTTTTGCCCCATTTGTCAGCAGCAGCGTGCGCTGCATCTAATGCCAACTCAACGTCAGCTGCGCCAGAGCGTGCTGCTTTTGTGTATGGCAAACCAGTAATTGGTGTGATTACATCAAAGTATTCGCCGCCGACAGGTGCAACCCATTTTCCGCCGATAAAGTTATCATATTTGGCTTTGTATGGGATTTTTACACCCATGCCTTTTAATAGTTCTAAGCTCATTCTCATTATCTCCGTGGTATTTTTTTAAGTGATTTACATTTGCCATGTTGCTTAAGTACCACTTATAACTTTACTCCAAATCTGAAGAAAATGAAGCCCCTTAACCAATCAAAATAAGCGTTTTTTTATGCAGTAGGTGGAAAGTGTCTGATGTTTAAGTTTTTTTAAATTAACCATATTATGAAAATGGATTAATTTTATGGGGAATTAGCGATTTTTACTCGCCAATACTGAACACAAGCTAGTTAATGGTTGATACAATATTGTAAATATTTTGTAACTTTTTCTGGGAATTTACATCTAATATGCAGTTATCCCAAAATAAGTCTTGGAGAGAAGTAGTGTCAGATGAAATTTTAGTGAGTATCGACCAGCACATCGAGGCTCATCTCAATGTGCCGGGCGCCTTAATGCCGCTCCTTCATGCAATTCAGGATGATATTGGCTACGTGCCAGAAAGTAGTTATCCACGGATTGCTAAAGCCTTGAATTTGTCTGTGGCAGAAGTGCATGGTGTTGTGTCGTTTTATCATCACTTCCGTACCCATGCGCCAGGCAAGCATATACTCCAACTTTGCCGAGCTGAATCATGCCAAGCCATGGGCTCCGAAGCTCTTGAGAGCTTCGTCAAAAAAACTTTAGGTGTGGATTACCATCAAACAACAGCAGATGGCACAATTACTTTAGAGCCGATTTATTGCTTGGGTAATTGTGCATGTTCTCCTGCTGTGTTGATCGATGATCAAGTTTGTGGTCGTGTGGATATTGACCGTATGAATGAAATTATTGCTGAAGCGAGAAGCGCGTAATGGCTATTAATGTATATGTTCCTAGAGACTCAAGTGCGCTTTCATTGGGTGCACACAAAGTGGCTGCCAATATTCAAGCTGAAGCTTTAAGACGTGGTGTTGAAATCAATTTAATTCGTAATGGCTCTCGTGGTTTGTTTTGGTTAGAAACCATGGTGGAAGTGGCAACAGCCAAAGGCCGTGTAGCTTATGGCCCAGTGATGCCTAAAGATGTGGCTAGTTTGTTTGATGCTGATTTTACTCAGGGTGCAGCCCATCCGCTTAATCTTGGCTTAACAGATGAAATTGAATGGCTTAAAAAACAAGAACGCCTTACCTTTGCGCGGGTTGGTATTACTGATCCGGTTTCAGTGGAAGACTATGTCTCTCATGACGGCTTCAAAGGCCTAAAAAATGCTTTGGCTAAATCTGGCGCAGAGATCGTCAAAGAAGTGACCGACTCTGGCTTGCGAGGTCGTGGCGGTGCAGCATTCCCAACAGGTATCAAGTGGAATACAGTGCTGAATGCGCCTGCAGACCAAAAATACATCGTATGTAATGCCGATGAAGGTGACTCAGGGACTTATTCAGACCGCATGATTATGGAAGGTGACCCACTCGTGCTGGTTGAAGGCATGACGATTGCTGCTTTGGCGGTGGGTGCTACGCAAGGTTATATCTACCTGCGATCTGAATATCCAGATGCTTTAGTAACGCTGAATGAAGCCATTGCAAATGCTTATCAAGCAGGGTATCTGGGCGATGACATTTGCGGTAGCGGTAAACGTTTCCATTTAGAGGTACGCCGCGCGGCTGGCGCTTATGTGTGTGGTGAAGAAACTTCATTGCTCGAAAGCCTAGAAGGTAAACGTGGTTTAGTGCGATTCAAACCACCACTTCCTGCGATTGAAGGTTTGTTTGGCAAGCCAACGGTTGTGAATAATGTGATTTCACTTGCGACTGTGCCAATTATTTTAGATAAAGGTGGCAAGTTCTACCAAGATTTTGGTATGGGTCGCTCACGAGGCACATTGCCAATCCAATTGGCTGGCAATATCAAACAATGTGGCTTGGTTGAAAAAGCCTTCGGCGTGACCCTTCGTGAATTGCTATATGATTTTGGCGGCGGCTCTGCTTCGGGCAAGCCCATTCGCGCTGTGCAAGTCGGTGGGCCATTGGGCGCTTTTTTACCAGAGTCTCAATTTGATACGCCTTTAGACTACGAAAAATTTACAGAGATTTGGGCGGTGCTTGGCCACGGCGGTATTGTAGCGTTTGATGAAACTGTTGATATGGCAAAAATGGCCCGTTACGCATTTGAGTTCTGTGCGGTGGAGTCATGTGGTAAATGTACGCCGTGCCGCATTGGCTCAACTCGCGGTGTTGAGGTGATGGATAAGATTATTGCTGGCGAAGACCATGTCAAGAACATCACCTTGGTTCGTGATTTAAGTGACACCATGTTAAATGGGTCTTTATGTGCGCTAGGTGGTATGACGCCATTTCCAGTGTTAAGTGCAATGAATCATTTCCCAGAAGACTTTGGCTTACAGAAAGGCAAAGCGGCTTAAGGCTGTTAGGAGAAACTCATGAATAAATATACGGATTTCGGTACCCCAGTAAAAACATCTGCTAATCAAATTACCCTTGAGATTGATGGTACGCAAATTACCGTGGCAGAAGGCACTTCAATTATGCATGCTGCCATGGTGGGTGGTGTCACGGTGCCTAAACTTTGCGCCACTGATAGCTTAGATCCTTACGGTTCATGCCGTTTGTGCTTAGTGGAAATCGAAGGTCGCCGCGGCTATCCAGCTTCATGTACCACACCGGTTGCTGAAGGTATTAAAGTTAAAACGCAAACGCCAAAATTAGCGGACATTCGTAAAGGTGTGATGGAGCTTTACATTTCTGACCATCCGCTTGACTGCCTCACCTGCGCAACTAATGGTGATTGTGAATTGCAAGACATGGCCGGCGCTGTGGGTTTGCGCGAAGTGCGTTATGGATATGATGGCGAAAATCATCTCAAGTCAGAAAAAGACACATCAAATCCTTATTTCCAGTTTGACCCTTCAAAATGTATCGTTTGTTCTCGCTGCGTTCGCGCTTGTGAAGAAGTGCAAGGCACCTTTGCATTGACCATTCAAGGTCGTGGCTTTGAATCTAAAGTGGCTTCTGGCACTGAGAACTTCTTAGAGTCTGAGTGTGTTTCTTGTGGTGCTTGCGTACAAGCTTGTCCAACAGCAACCTTGATTGAAAAGTCAGTGGTTCAGCATGGCGTGCCTGAGCATTCAGTGACAACAACGTGCGCTTATTGCGGCGTCGGTTGTTCATTTGACGCTGAAATGAAAGGCGAGCAAGTAGTTCGCATGGTGCCAAGCAAGAACGGCGGGGCTAATCATGGTCATTCTTGTGTGAAAGGTCGCTTTGCGTGGGGTTATGCGACCCATCAAGACCGCATTACAACGCCGATGATTCGTAAGAGCATTCATGACGCTTGGACTGAGGTTTCATGGGATGAAGCCATTAATTATGCGGCGAGTGAAATTTCACGCATCCAAACAAAATACGGTAAGGAATCAGTAGGTGGGATTACTTCATCTCGCTGCACCAATGAAGAAGTGTATGTGACTCAGAAATTAATTCGTGCGGTTCTTGGCACGAATAACGTGGATACTTGTGCACGTGTTTGTCATTCCCCAACTGGTTATGGTTTGAAGCAAACATTGGGCGAGTCAGCAGGCACGCAAACATTTGACTCTGTCATGCACTCAGATGTGATTTTTGTCATGGGCGCAAACCCAACGGATGGTCATCCAGTATTTGCATCACAAATGAAACGTCGTTTACGTGAAGGTGCAAAATTGATTGTGGCAGATCCACGTCAAATCGACCTGGTTTCGTCAACACACGTTAAAGCTGATTACCATTTGAAATTGCGTCCAGGCACCAACGTAGCGCTAATCTCAGCGATATCTCACGTGATTGTGACGGAAGGCTTAGTCAACGAAACATTTGTAAAAGAGCGTTGCGAGTTAGATTCTTTTGAAAATTGGCGCGTATTTGCAGCCAAGCCTGAAAATTCTCCTGAAGCACTCAGCGAAACGCTAGGTGTGCCAGCTGAAGATATTCGCGCTGCGGCTCGTTTGTATGCCACTGGTGGCAATGCGGCGATTTACTACGGCTTGGGTGTAACTGAACATAGCCAAGGCTCAACCACTGTGATGGGGATTGCAAATATTGCGATGGCTACAGCTAACGTTGGTCGTGAGGGGGTTGGCGTTAATCCACTTCGCGGACAGAATAACGTTCAAGGCTCATGTGATATGGGCTCTATGCCGCATGAGTATCCTGGTTATCGCCATGTTTCAGATGATGCAACTCATGCATTATTTGAAACGGCTTGGGGTCGTCCACTCAGCAAAGAGCCTGGGCTACGCATTCCCAACATGCTTGATGAGGCGATTAGCGGGAAATTTAAAGCGCTATATTGCGTAGGTGAAGATATTGTTCAATCTGACCCAAATACACAGCACGTGACCCATGGTCTTGAGTCTATGGAGTGTGTGATTGTGCAAGATTTGTTCTTGAACGAAACGGCCATGTACGCGCATGTGTTCTTCCCAGGTGCTTCATTCTTAGAAAAATCAGGTACTTTCACTAATGCAGAGCGCCGTATCTCGCCAGTGCGCCGCGTAATGACACCGAAAAATGGTTTTGAAGATTGGGAAGTCACGGCTAAGTTATCATCAGCATTGGGCTACCCGATGCATTACACGCATGCGTCTGATATTTTGGATGAAATTGCGGCATTAACACCGACATTTAAAGGCGTAAGCTTTAAGAAATTAGACGAGCTTGGCAGCGTTCAATGGCCATGTGATGACGAACATCCTGCAGGCACTCCTACGATGCATATTGATGAGTTTGTGCGCGGAAAAGGAAAGTTCTTTATCACTGAATATGTGCCGACGACTGAAAAGGTCAATGCGAAGTATCCATTAATTTTGACGACGGGTCGTATCTTGTCTCAATATAATGTGGGTGCACAAACACGACGAACAGATAACGTAACATGGCATACCGAAGACCTGATTGAGATTCATCCGCATGATGCTGAGGATCGTGGCATCAAGGATGGCGATTGGGTGGGTATCTCGAGCCGTGCTGGTGAGACCGTGCTGCATGCAAAAATTACTGAACGTGTGCAACCAGGTGTGGTTTACACCACATTTCATCACCCAGAATCTGGCGCGAACGTGATTACTACTGACAACTCAGATTGGGCGACCAATTGCCCTGAATATAAAGTGACGGCTGTTCAGTTAACTAAGGTATCTCAGTTATCAGAATGGCAACGAGACTACAAAGCCTTTAGCCAAGAACAAATTGGTTTTGTTGAAAATCCAAAAAGCGCAGCAAACGTATAACTGGCTAGTCAATTTGGCCGCTTAAATACTGATGTCTGAACTTATTAAGCCGCTGATTGCAGAAAAGACCACAACTCATGTGGTCGTTAATAAATGGCAAGCGGATGAGACGTTTTCGATTGAGGATTGCGTGGCTGAAGAGGTGCCAGTTGCGATGATTTATAACGGCATCTCGCATGCTGTCATGTTGGCCACACCGGAAGATCTTGAAGACTTTGCATTGGGATTTTCCTTGGCGGAGGGCATATTAAGTTCGCCAAAAGAGCTTTACGCGGTTGAAGTGGTTCAGCAGTCCTCAGGCATTGAGCTGAGAATGGAGATTGCCAGTGAGCGTTTCTCTCAACTAAAAGATAGACGCAGAAGCATGACGGGGCGGACCGGCTGTGGTCTTTGTGGTGCTGAGAGCTTAGCCCAGGCGTTGCGTTTGCCCAACACGGTCAATCAATCTCATGACGCTTTTCATCACGCTGCGATTCTCAAGGCGCTTAAAAGTGCAGCGAGCTTTCAAGTTTTGCAAGCCCAAACAGGCGCCACCCATGCCAGTTTTTGGGTGCAGAAAAGTGGCGATATTGTTATGTTGAGAGAAGACGTCGGTCGTCATAATGCCCTCGATAAATTGCTTGGTGCTATCGCCAAAAAAGATGCAGGGGAAGGGTTTGTATTAACCACAAGCCGTGCGAGTTATGAAATGGTTCAGAAGGTTGCTGTTGCTGGTGTTTCGATGTTAGTGGCGATTTCAGCGCCAACAGGTTTAGCCATTCGAATAGCGGATCGATGTGGTGTCACATTAGTTGGTTTTGCACGTGCTGAACAGTTTGTGGTTTATACACACCCTGAGCGTTTAAGTGATTGTGAATAAGTAAGTCTAAGGAAAAGAAATGAATATCGAGCAGTTAGTCACCATGGCGAATCAAATTGGGACATTCTTTAAGTCTGCACCTGATAAAGCCCAGGCAAAGAAAGATATTGCGATGCATATCAAGCGCTTTTGGGCGCTAACGATGCGTTTACAGTTGATTGAGCATACACAAAGTAATGCGGGTGCTGGTTTAGAACCACTGGTCAAAGAAGCAATTCTTGAACATCAGGCATTGCTTGCTTAATTTAATTAATCGTTTTTTGCCATAACGCCTGATATAGAATTCTATGGCTAATTTCCACGTGATCATTCCTGCAGCTGGCTCGGGGAGCCGTATGGCAACTGTTATGCCCAAGCAATATTTGCCTTTATCAGGGCGTCCGATGATTGCTTGGACACTTGAACCTTTTTTATCTTGCGAGCGGATTGCTTCTGTCCATCTTGTGCTGAGCGCGGATGACACCCATTGGCAAGCGTATGCAACACACCATCCAAAATTATCTAAATTACATTGCGGCGGCGAAAGCCGAGCAGAGACTGTGCTTAATGCATTAAAGGTAATGAACATCGAACAATCTGATTGGATTTTGGTGCACGATGCAGCTCGGCCTGGGCTTACGCATCAGCTACTAGACTATTTGTTGGATGAAGTGCAAGACGATGCAGTGGGCGGTTTGCTGGCGATTCCTGTTGCTGACACTTTAAAGCGAGCGGACACAAAACAACGTGTTGCTAGCACTGAACCTCGTGAAGGTCTATGGCAAGCGCAAACGCCACAAATGTTTCGTTACGGTATTTTAAAAGAGGCATTAACTAAATCAGTTGGTATCCCAACCGATGAAGCGCAAGCGGTCGAAGCCTTAGGTTTATACCCTAAGTTAGTGACAGGTCAACTTCGTAATTTAAAAATCACTTACCCGCAAGATTTGGCCCTAGCTGAAGCTATTATTGCGGCAGACCTTCAACAGAAAAATAGCTAGAGGCATGACAATGATAAGAGTCGGACATGGTTACGATGTGCATCAGTTGGTTGAAGGTCGTCAATGCATCATTGGCGGCGTAGAAATCCCTTACGAAAAAGGCTTGCTAGGCCATTCTGATGCAGATGTATTATTGCATGCTATTTGTGATGCCATGTTAGGTGCAGCCGGCTTGGGTGATATTGGCAAGCACTTCCCAGATACCGATGCAAATTACCAGGGTGCAGATTCAAGGAAGCTATTACGTCATGTCGTCGAATTATTAAAGCATCATGGATATGTGCTTAGTAATGTGGATGCTACCATCATCGCGCAGGCGCCTAAAATGGCGCCGCATATTGAAGCGATGTGTATGAATATCGCTAGCGACTGTGCTGTTGCTAGAAGTCATGTAAATGTCAAAGCAACCACCACAGAGAAACTGGGATTTACTGGCCGAGGCGAGGGTATTGCGGCTGAAGCGGTCTGTTTAATTGAGACGCTAGCTTAGGCCTTCAGTAACACAATTACTGCGCCACTCCCGCCGTCATTTGCTCTGGCCTGAGCATAGGCGATGACTTCATCTTTTTGTATCAGCCAATGCCGCACTTTATTCTTCAAGATGGGCTCTTTGTTACGAGAGCCTAGTCCCTTGCCATGCACTATTCTCACACAGCGTATGCCGCGCTTTTTACACTCAGCTAAGAACGTTGAAACCATTGCGCGTGCTTCATCACTAATCATGCCGTGTAAATCTAGGTTGGCTTGCACTACCCAGTGACCCCGCCTGAGTTTGCTTAGCACAACAGGCGATTGACCTTCCCGCAAGTAAAGTAACTCTTCGCCACTTTCTAATTCGTATGATGGAAAAAAACCATCACTTAAGGAATCAACAAGTGCTTGTCGTTCATCGCGTATAAATTGCTGGGGAATTGGTTTGGGTTTAGGCGGCTGATGATGCACGCGATCTGTGTTTAAAGGCCTTGCATCTTTAACGGCTGCTTTAAATAAGTCTTCCAGCCTCTGGGCTTCGGCTTTTTCAGCCTCTAACTTGACTGCAAGGGCCTTTGCCTCTTCAGCGGCTCGCGCCTGTGCCACTTTTTGAGCTTGCAGCAGGCGCTTAGCCTCTTCAATGTTTTTGATTCTGGAATTGCTTGTCATGGCATTTTGCCTTAATCAAGCGATGCTACTTATTTAAGACTAGTCAGGTAACGTTCAGCATCTAAAGCAGCCATACAGCCTGTGCCAGCACTGGTGACCGCTTGACGATAGATATGATCTTGCACGTCGCCAGCAGCAAATACGCCAGCGATGTTGGTGGCAGTGAAGTTGCCTTGGCGACCTGTTTGGGTGACGATGTAACCACCTTCCATTTCAAGTTGGCCTTCAAAAATATCGGTATTTGGCTTATGGCCAATGGCAATAAATACACCGCGTAACTCGATGTCTTTAGTTGCGCCAGTATCGACGTTTTTAACACGCATGCCGGTGACACCCATTTCGTCGCCTAATACCTCATCCAAGGTTGAGTAAAGTTCAAGCACGATTTTTCCTTCTTTCACGCGATCCATTAGCTTGTCGATCAAAATCGCTTCCGCTTTGAATTTGTCGCGGCGATGGACTAAAGTCACTTTGCTTGCGATGTTGGCTAAATACAATGCTTCTTCAACCGCGGTATTGCCGCCACCAATCACAGCGACTTCTTGGTTACGATAGAAAAAACCATCACAGGTTGCACAAGCAGAAACGCCTTTGCCAGAAAATTTTTCTTCTGATGGGATGCCCAAGTACTTAGCTGATGCGCCTGTTGCAATAATCAATGCGTCGCAAGTGTACTCAGCAGAATCACCCACCAAACGAATCGGTTTTTCGTTAAGGTGGGTAGTATGAATATGATCAAAAATCATTTCAGTGTTGAATCGCTCCGCATGCTTTTGGAAGCGTGCCATCAATTCAGGCCCCATGACGCCGTCGGCATCTGCAGGCCAATTATCTACTTCTGTGGTAGTCATCAATTGACCGCCCTGGGCGATACCTGTGATCAATACCGGTTTTAAGTTAGCACGAGCGGCATAGACCGCAGCTGAATAACCAGCGGGGCCTGAGCCCAAAATAAGCAAGTGGGCGTGTTTTGTGGCCATGATGTAAAGCTCCTAATAGACAAAGCAAAAATATTTAGCATCTATTTTAACGCAATTGGATTCTTAAATTTGAACGATATTGCGAGCGGATGAATTTTCTTTCTAATAGCCCACTTAATTGCATTGAAAATAGCATCATGCTTATATTGGAGTGCCATGCTTTATTTAGATTGATACTGCTATAATTAACCTAATTTCGAGAGTATTCGCTTTGTCTTTTTTATTAATATTTCGAGTGGTTCATTATTTTGTTTTTCAATAAAAAAACAGTCAATAGTTCTAATGTAAGCAAGAAAATTGATGCTGAAAGTGCTGGCTTAGCCAAAGAGGCTTGGTGGCTATTTTTTGCAGCCATCGGAATTTATTTGGTATTGATTTTGGCATCATACTATCATGATGACCCTTCTTGGACACACAGTGCCAGTGAGAATGCGATTGTGCATAATGCGGGTGGTACCTTAGGTGCATTACTCTCAGATATGCTGCTTTATATATTTGGGTTCTCAGCTTGGTGGTTTGCAGTCTTTGCCTTTTACGCTATTTGGCTAGTTTATTTGCGCCTTGATGTGGTCGCGCAGGGGCGCAAACCGCTGCTATTTTTAAATTTTTTCGGCTTCGGATTATTACTTTTATCCTCATCCTGCTTGGAGTATGGTCATGTTGTGCATATACCAGCGACTTTGCCGCAAGATGCAGGCGGTGTAATTGGTAATATCTTTGATACGATACTTCGTGAAGCGCTTGGTTTTGTAGGGTCAACTTTAGTCTTATTGTTTGCGATGGCTGCTGGTTTTAGCTTGTTTACCGGTTGGTCATGGATATTAATTGTCGAGAAATTAGGGTCTGGCCTTATCGGCTCTTATCAATTCATTCTTAATAAATATCGAGATAAAAAAGACCGAGAAGCCGGCAAGATTGCTGAGCAACAGCGTACTGAGTTTGTTGAGCAAGAACGTAAGCGCACTGAAGATCGCGCGCCAATTCAAATCGAAACGCCAGTCCTTGAGATTCCTAAAAGTGAACGTGTTCAAAGAGAAAGCCAGGTTTCATTATTTGCTGCTTTACCAGATTCGCCATTACCGCCATTGCACTTACTGGATGAGCCTAAAGGCGAGATTGAATTGCAATCAGCAGAAACATTGGAATTCACCTCACGCCTCATTGAACGTAAATTGATGGATTTTGGTATTGAAGTCAAAGTGCTTGCCGCAATGCCTGGCCCTGTGATTACTCGCTATGAGCTTGAGCCAGCCGCTGGCGTGAAGGGAAGCCAAGTTCTGAATTTATCAAAAGATTTAGCGCGCGCACTTTCTGTAGTAAGTATTCGTGTCGTTGAAACGATTCCTGGCAAGAGTTGTATGGGCCTAGAGATTCCAAATCCGAAACGACAGATTGTATATCTGTCAGAAATCATGGGCTCACAAGCCTATGCGGATGTGAGTTCCCCTTTAGCGATTGCGATGGGTAAAGACATTGCGGGTAAAGCTGTAGTGGCTGACTTGGCAAAAATGCCTCACGTGCTGGTTGCGGGCACCACCGGTTCAGGCAAATCGGTTGCGATTAACGCGATGATATTGAGCTTGGTCTATAAAGCCGAAGCTAGCAAAGTCCGTATGATTTTGATTGACCCGAAAATGTTGGAGCTTTCTGTTTATGAAGGCATTCCACATTTGTTAGCCCCCGTCATTACTGACATGCGCCAAGCGGCGAATGCGCTTAATTGGGGCGTAGCAGAGATGGAGCGTCGTTATAAACTGATGTCAGTGCTTGGTGTTCGGAATCTTGCGGGTTTTAACGTCAAAATACGTGATGCCATTAAAGATGGCAACCCGATTACGCATCCATTTACCTTAACGCCAGATAGTCCAGAGCCATTAGAGGAGCTGCCACTTATTGTGATTGTGATTGATGAGTTGGCCGACTTGATGATGGTCGTCGGTAAAAAGGTTGAAGAGCCGATCGCCCGCTTGGCACAAAAAGCGCGTGCCTGCGGTATCCACTTGGTGGTAGCCACTCAGCGTCCCTCTGTTGACGTGATTACAGGCTTGATTAAAGCGAATATTCCAACGCGTGTGGCATTCCAAGTGTCGAGCAAGATTGACTCTCGAACTATTCTTGATCAAATGGGTGCTGAAGCCTTGCTTGGTCAAGGTGATATGCTTTATCAACCGCCAGGCACTTCTTATCCGCAACGTATTCATGGTGCTTTTGTGAGCGATGCCGAAGTGCATCGTGTAGTGCAACATCTTAAAACGCAGGGTGAGCCTAACTATATTGAAGGTATTTTGACTGGTGGCTCTGAAGATGGAGGTGAGGCAGGAGAGCTTGGCGAAAGTAGTGGTGGTGAAGCCGATCCGCTCTACGATGAAGCTGTTTCTATCGTCATGAAAACACGTCGAGCTTCAATTTCTTCGGTGCAAAGACAATTACGTATTGGCTACAATCGCGCTGCAAGACTGATTGAAGAAATGGAACGTGCAGGCTTGGTTTCATCCATGCAAAGTAACGGCAACCGTGAAATACTAGCGCCTAATACCAATCAAGACTAAAAAGATGATGCCATGAAGTTATTTAGAATTCGTTTGATGATGATCTTATTCAGTCTTATCGCACAATGCTTGGTCGTTCAATCTAGCCATGCAACTGGCTTGGAGCGCATGAAGGAATATTTTCAAAATATTCAAACCGCACGTGCAGACTTTCATCAAGTAGTCAGGGATAAACAGGGTCACAAAACACAAGATGTAACCGGCACCATGCAGTTACAAAAGCCTAATAAGTTTCGTTGGGACTACCAAAAGCCTTTTGTGCAACAAATTGTTGGGGATGGAGAAAAAGTGTGGTTGTACGACCCTGATTTAAGCCAAGTCACAGTGCGCGCATTTAGTAAATCGATCGGCTCAACGCCAGCGGCTTTACTGGCAGGCGGCAAGGAAATGGAGCGCTTGTTTGTGATCAAAGATGTGAGCCGTAAAGGGGATCTTGAATGGGTTTCAGCCACGCCAAAAGCAAGTGAAACCGGTTTTGAGCGTGTACTCTTGGGGTTCAAAGGGGATGCGTTGATAGAAATGGAATTGCATGACAGCTTTGGCAATCGCACAGCAATTGAATTTTTGAATACTCAACGCAATCCTAAAATATCAGAGGATGTGTTTAAGTTCACGCCCCCATCAGATGCTGATGTGCTCAGCCAATAAACTTAGCTTTTTTTACCTCCTTGAATAGTCTTTTTACACCCAATCAACCACAAGCCCCATTAGCAGAAAAGCTGCGTCCACAAACCTTGGATGAGGTCGTTGGCCAGACGCATTTGCTAGGACAAGGTAAGCCGCTCAGGCTTGCTTTTCAATCCGGCAAGTTACCTTCTATGATTTTGTGGGGGCCGCCAGGCGTGGGTAAGACGACCTTGGCACGGTTGATAGCCAACACCGCAGATGCTGACTTTATTCCAATTTCAGCAGTACTTTCAGGTATTAAAGACATCCGAGAAGCGATTGAACGCGCCGAGCATACGCTGCAACAATCGGGCCGCCGAACCATTATGTTTGTGGATGAAGTGCATCGATTTAATAAAGGCCAGCAAGATGCGTTCTTGCCGTTTGTCGAAAGCGGCTTAATCACCTTTATTGGTGCAACGACAGAAAACCCATCGTTTGAAGTGAACAGCGCGCTTTTAAGCCGTGCTCAAGTGTTTGTGCTAAATGCCTTGTCTGACGCTGAGCTTGGCGAATTGCTCACGAGAGCCCAAGCCACGATGGCAATAGATATTAGCCTCACTACCGAAGCAACAGAACATGTAATTTCTTATGCGGATGGCGATGCAAGAAGGCTGCTCAACTTTGTTGAGGGTCTGTTGAATGCAGCTTCTTCAGCCAATATCACTGAAATCGACATGGTGTTTTTGCAGTCCATCATGGCCAGCAAAATGCGCCGTTTCGATAAGGGCGGCGAAGCCTTTTACGATCAAATTTCAGCACTGCATAAATCAGTGCGTGGCTCTAATCCTGACGGTGCTTTATATTGGATGCTTCGTATGTTGGATGGGGGCGCTGAACCGCTTTATGTCGGTCGCCGCCTTGTGCGCATGGCAATTGAAGATATTGGTCTCGCTGATCCCCGTGCTTTAGAGATTTGCCTCAATGCCTGCCAAACTTACGAGCGTTTAGGCTCGCCGGAAGGTGAGTTGGCTTTTGCTAATGCCGTGGTTTACTTGGCGATTGCAGCTAAGAGTAATGCGGTTTATTCAGCGTATAACCAAGTCAAAGCCTTTGTTGCACAAGACCAATCTCGGCCTGTGCCGCTGCATTTACGCAATGCGCCAACTAAACTCATGAAGCACTTAGACTATGGTAAAAACTATCGTTATGCCCATAATGAAGAGGGTGCTTATGCCGCAGGCGAACAGTATTTGCCAGACGGTTTGGAAGAAGTGAAATTTTACGAGCCGACAAATCGCGGGCTTGAAGGTAAAATAAGCGAAAAATTAGCGCATTTGGCTGAGCTAGATATACAAGCTAAAGCCAAAAAGTAAATTAATTAGGAAAACGCATGTTAGATATTCAGCAATTAAGAAATGATTTAGATACGGTCGTAGCGAAGCTTAAAAGCCGTAAGTTTGAGTTTGATGTGGCAGGCTTTACAGCTCTAGAAGCCGAGCGTAAAGAAGTCCAAACGCGTACGCAAGACTTACAAGCCAAACGCAATGCAAGCTCTAAGCAAATCGGTATGGCGAAGTCTAAAGGCGAAGATGTCAGCCTCATCATGGCAGAAGTGGCGGGCTTGGGGGAGCAACTAAAAGTCGATGAAGAGCGCTTGGCGGCTATTCAAGCGCAGATGCAAGACTTATTGCTCAATGTGCCTAACTTACCTCAAGACACAGTGCCAATAGGTAAGGCTGAAGAAGATAACGTAGAAGTACGTAAAGTAGGTACGCCGCGGGTATTTGATTTTGAGATCAAAGATCACATCGATGTTGGCACGCCACATGGTTTAGATTTTGACACCGGCGCTAAGCTTTCAGGGGCGCGTTTTACTTTGATGCGCGGTCAAATTGCCAAGCTCCATCGTGCCTTAGCGCAGTTTATGATTGATACGCAAACCGAACAACATGGCTATGAAGAATGCTATACGCCATATTTGGTGAATGCTGATTCACTCCATGGCACTGGCCAATTACCTAAATTTGAAGAAGATCTCTTCAAAATGCCACATAACGACAGTACGCTTTACCTCATTCCAACATCAGAAGTGACGCTGACTAACACGGTGCGTGATGAAATTGTGCCGCTTGAGGCTTTGCCAATTAAGTTGACAGCCCATACGCCTTGTTTTCGCTCAGAAGCAGGTTCTTATGGTCGTGATACGCGTGGCATGATACGTCAGCATCAATTTGATAAAGTGGAAATGGTACAGATTGTGCATCCGGAAAAGAGTAATGAAGCACTTGAAGAGATGGTTGGACATGCTGAAAACATCTTGAAAGCTTTAGAGTTGCCTTATCGTGTGGTTTCTTTATGCACCGGCGATATGGGCTTTGGTGCTGCGAAAACCTACGACTTAGAGGTTTGGTTGCCGGCACAAAATACTTATCGCGAGATTTCATCTGTTTCTAACTGCGAGGCTTTCCAAGCACGCCGCTTACAAGCGCGTTTCCGTAATGAAGCGGGTAAACCAGAGCTTGTACATACGCTGAACGGTTCAGGTTTGGCGGTTGGGCGAACTTTGGTCGCCGTGCTCGAAAACTACCAGAATGCAGATGGTAGCATCACGGTACCTAAAGTTTTACGTGACTATATGGGTGGTAAAGAAGCAATTTCTAAATAACCAATTTGAAGTTTATAAAAAACAGCCAGTTACTCTGGCTGTTTTTTTATGGTCTCTTGATGGCTGTGTCCGTGGGTCTAAATTCAAAGCTCGGAAAAATTGACGTATGCGCTGGAAATTTTCTCGCCAAGATGTCGTAATAGGTCCGGATAGATTCTACAAAAATGACCGGCGCCCCCCCATTTGCATAGCCAAACTTTGCCTTGCTGTAATATTTCGCTTTGTTAAGCATCGGCAAAGTAGTTTTAATGTCGGCCCAGCTGTTTGGATTAAGTCCCATTTTTTTTGCCAAGACTCTGGCGTCCTCTAAGTGCGCAAAGCCAATATTGTAAGCAGCGAGAGCCATCCATGTGCGGTCTGGCTCAGGGATTTTTTCAGGCACTTGGCGCTTTAGAATATTGATGTATCGCGCGCCACCTAAAATACTTTGCTTAGCATCTAGTCTATCGGTGACACCTAAATCATCAGCAGTTTTTTCGGTGAGCATCATCATGCCACGCACGTTGGTGGGTGAGGTGTTGTACTGATCCCAGTGGGACTCTTGGTAGCTGATTGCTGCAATGAGGCGCCAATCAATGTCGTTAAGTTCCTGTGCGCTTTTAAAAATTGGCACAAACTTAGGGAGCACGCTTTGGGTTTGCGAAAAGAATTTTCTGACGTCTAACTGATTCAGTCGTTCGGTATGACCATGATAGCGATCCAATAAATTTTTAAGTGTCCCTTCTTTGCTTATTCGATCAAAAAACGCTAGCGACTTTTTATAAACCCACTCGTTGCCATTTTTAGGGAAAGCCCAAGCAATTTTTTCCGGATTCCCAATGGCCATTCCCTTGCCTATATTTGGGTAGTAATTTTGCAAGATGGAGATAACGCGATCATCGGCTACCGTATAATTAAGGAACCCCATGTTCACTTGCTCGAGTAGCTCGTCGGTGCTGGCGTCCTCCACCTCTTGGAATTTCAGCATGGTGTTTTGATTATGCAAGGATTTTAGGCGCTCTGCGTAGCTGGAGCCTTTGGGGATGTGGATATGCTTTCCGAATAAATCCTGAAGCGCTTTGGGCTCATTGTTTTGATCGAGGCCATAAGCGACATGTTGCTGTACATCGAGGTAGGGCGTCCCAAAACGAATCAATTCGGCGCGCTCCTTGGTGATGCTTAAATTAGCCGCTGCGAGGTGCGCCTTGCCTTTTTGTAGGGTAGGTATGACGTCCGAGACCTTGTCGGCGACTATAAACTTGACCCTGTAGTCATCCCCTAGGTCCTTTATGAAAAGATTGACGAGATCATACTCAAGGCCGGCGAAGTTGCCCTTGCCATCTACATAGTAGGTGCCAGCTGCGTTGTAGGTCACAACGACCAGCTCTTTGGCGCCGCGGACATCGGGGGCGCGTTGGTGCGAAAAATAGTAAAAAACGACCAGGCTTGCTAACACTAAGCTGGCAATTAGGGCAAAGGCGAAGGGCTTGCGCATCAATCTCATGAACTGAAGTTTCAACAACTTCTGTTCACTTGTCTAGTTAAAAAATGTTATTTTTTTATTACCTGTATTCACCCTTTAATAGTACCTGAATGGTCTTTATAAGTTTTTATGTTTGGTGTAGAGTTGCAAGTCTTTAATTTTCGAGAGAAATGCATTCCATGAAAAAAACAGTATTGTGTCTATTGTTGGCATTCACCAGTCAGTCAGTATTTTTAGTGGCCAACGCCGCTGATGATGCGCCTATTACCGTGAACGGCGTTACCTTATCAAGTGCGCTAGTTGAGCGTAGCGTTAGTCTCAACGTGCAGCAGGGTAAAAAAGACACACCTGAGCTGCGTAAATTAATCAAAGAAGAGTTTATTAATCGCGAAGTGGTCGCGCAGCAAGCTGCAAAGCTGGGCTTAGATAAAACGCCTGATGGGCAAGCTGCCTTTGCAGAGATGAAACGTAATTTCTTAGTAGAGTTGTTTCTAGCTGATTATGATAAAACGAATCCAATTACGGATGCTGCTATTAAAGCTGAATATGATAAACAGCTTGCTGCGATTGGTGATCAGGCTCAAGAGTATAAATTAAGTCATATCGTCACTAAAACAGAAGCTGATGCGCGTGCTTTGCTCGCGAGAATTAAGAAGGGTGAAACTTTTGCTAAAGTCGCTAAAGAGGCTTCCATTGATCCAAGTGCAAAAGACAGCGGTGCTTTAGGCTGGTTACTGCCTAACCAAATCATTCCAGCGGTTGCTAATGTGATTGTTAACTTAACAGAAGGTAGCGTGACCGCAGCGCCAATTCAAACTGCTGGCGGTTGGCAATTGGTGCGTTTAGAAGAAAAACGTCCATTTAAAGCACCAAAGATTGAAGATGTGACACCGCAACTGCGTGCTACTTTGCAACAGCAGCAACGTGTTGATGCTATTAAAAAGTTAAGATCGTCTGCAAAAGTGACGGGTAATATGTAATAAGCTTCGTCATTAAAAAAGGCGCTTGGAAATCCAAGCGCCTTTTTTATTGTGCAAGCTAAATCAGATTATTCAATTTCTTGGCTTGCTAAGTAATCTTCATAATTGCCTGAATAATCAATAATGCCATCAGCACGTACATCTAAAATACGGGTTGCTAATGTGCTCACAAATTCTCGGTCATGACTCACGAAGAATAGGGTGCCGTTGTACTTATCTAACGCGGTATTCAATGACTCAATCGACTCCATGTCCATATGGTTGGTCGGTTCATCCATCAGCAAGACATTGGTTTTTGCCAACATTAACTTACCAAACATCATACGGCCTTTTTCACCGCCTGAAAGCACTTTGACTGACTTTTTAAAATCTTCGCCTGAGAATAACAATCGACCCAACATGCTACGCACGACTTGGTCATCATCACCCGCTTGCGTGAATTGCTTCATCCAGTCGAATAGATTAAGGTCTTCTTCGAAGTCTGCCGCATGGTCTTGGGCAAAGTAACCAATGTTGGCTTTTTCAGCCCATTTTACTGTGCCGTGATTAGGCTTTAAATCCCCTGCTAAACAACGTAGCAAGGTGGTTTTACCGATACCGTTTTCACCGATAATGGCGATTTTTTCGCCAGCTTCAACTAATAAGTTAAAGTCGTTAAACAGCACGCGGTCAAAACCGTGGCTGAGTTTTTGAACTTCAACGGCATTGCGGTGTAACTTTTCGCGCTCATCATATTCAAAGCGTACGAATGGATATTGGCGGCTAGAAGGTTTGATGTCTTCGACCTTAATCTTATCGATTTGCTTAGCACGACTGGTCGCTTGTTTTGCTTTTGATGCGTTCGCAGAGAAGCGGCGAACGAAGTCTTGTAAGTCAGCGATCTGTTGTTTTGCCTTAGCATTATCTTTAGCTTGCTGAGCGCGGGCCATGGTTGATGCTTCCATGAAGTCATCGTAGTTACCTGGGTAAACCGTCAGCTTGGCATAATCCATATCCGCGGTATGCGTACATACTTGGTTTAAGAAGTGGCGGTCATGCGAAATGATGATCATGGTGCAATTGCGGTTATTTAAAATATCTTCTAACCAGCGAATGGTGTTGATGTCCAAGTTGTTGGTTGGCTCATCTAGTAACAAGATATCTGGATTCGCAAAAAGTGCTTGTGCTAGCAATACACGAAGCTTCCAACCCGGGGCAACTGAGCTCATTAAGCCGCTATGTTGGTCGATAGGAATGCCTACACCTAATAACAATTCGCCAGCACGTGCTTCAGCGGTGTAACCGTCATACTCTGCAAATACGGCTTCTAATTCCGCCGCTTTCATGTAGTCATCTTCAGTCGCCTCAAGGTTCATGTAGATCGCGTCTTTTTCTGACTTCGCATTCCACATTTGCTCGTGGCCCATCATCACCACATCCAGCACACGTTGGTCTTCGTAGCCAAATTGGTCTTGGCGGAGCCAAGCCATACGCTCATTGCTATCCAAAGCAATATTGCCTGCCGTTGGCTCGAGCACGCCCGCTAAGATTTTCATGAAGGTTGATTTTCCGCAACCATTCGCGCCAATGAGGCCGTAACGATTACCGTCGCCAAACTTTACTGAGACGTTTTCAAAAAGTGGCTTAGCGCCGAACTGCATGGTGATGTTGTTGCTAATAAGCACGGTTAATTCCTAAAGTCTTTTAATTGAATAGGTGTAGATTAAAACTTGTTTTTAATGACGACCTCGTCCATCGCCAATTGGCCACCACGTGGCCAAGCATCCTTGATGCCTTTGCCCACAGTCACAAACATGGTTGGAATATGGTCCGCGGGCAAATTAAGCAATGTTGAAACCGCATCAAAATCAAAGCCATCCATTGGGCAAGTGTCGTAGCCCATTTCTTTAGCCGCTAGCATAATATTCATCGCTGCCATGCCGCAAGAGCGCATCGCTTCGTCACGTTGCGCTTGTTCATTACCTGTATAGTATTGCTTAATCGCTGGTACTAAAAAATTTTGTACGGCTTCTGGTGCATCTTTCCAATAGCGCTCTGGTTGTTTTGCCCAAGCTTGAACATCCGCCACCAATACGACTAGAAGCGATGCTTCAGTGACTTGTGATTGATTCCAGCTTACTGCTTGGATTTGCGCACGCAGTGCTGCATCTTCCACGATCACAAAGCGCCAGTGTTGAATATTAAAAGCTGTTGGCGCGAGCATCGCGAGTGACATGAGCTTGCTAACCTCAGCTTCACTCATTTTGTGCTTAGGATCATAAGCCTTAATTGAACGGCGTGTTTCTATTGCGGTTGTAACATTCATCGTGAATTCCATCTCTTAATAAGTAATTGACATAATCTCTAAATTCAAATCGCCCGCAGGCCTTTTCCAGCGAACGCTATCGCCAATTTTATGGCCTATGAGCGCGTTTGCTAGCGGTGAGGCAAAGCTGACCGTACTCAATGCAATATCTGCTTCGTCTTCACCCACAATTTTGAAATGATGCTTTTTTCCTTCATCATCTTCAACCATCACCGTCGCCCCAAACACGACCGTTGGCGGGGCTTGGTCTTTTGGCGTTTCAACCAAAATCGCTTGTTCTAAACGCACTTGAACGTAGCGTAAATCTCTATCGACCATCGCTAAACGTTGCACAGCGGTTGGGTCTTCTTTCTTTGGCGCTAATAATTCGCGCTCATCGAGTAAGGTGGCTTCTATTGCTTTTAACTGCGTTAAGCCATTCGGCGTGACATAGTTAGGAAGTTCGCTCATCGGACGTTCTGGCAGGTCTGTGCCTGCAAGTTCTAGATCATCTTCTTTAACAAAGCCACGACTCAAAACTTATTCCCACTCA
>CAMCXI010000008.1 GCA_945883335.1 Candidatus Methylopumilus universalis
AAATCAACAAGCTCAGTCGCATCAGAAGAACTTGCAGGCGTAACCTTGAGCAGTTCAACAAGCGATGCAACTTGCTCGGCACTGAGCGGCAATGGAGGTAGGCCAAGTGCTGAACGTTCAGCAATGTGGGTGTGGTAGTTAGATAACATAGATTTAAATTAGTCTAAATTTCAAATAAGTTAACGAATTCGTGAACCGGTGTCGCTTCCAATGTTTTTTGGTTTTCGCACACAGCCAAAATTGCCGCTTGTTGTTTGGCTGGGAAACGACGCGCCAAGTTGATTTTGAATTTTTTCACCAACTCAGGGATGCCTTCACCGCGACGGCGACGGTGCCCGATTGGATAATCAACAGCTACGTTCTCAGACTTAGAACCATCTTTGAAGAATACTTGGATGGCATTTGCAATAGAGCGTTTTTCAGGGTCTAAATAATCTTTGGTGTATTCGGCTTTTTCCACACATTGCATTTTGGCACGAAGCGCATCAATACGAGGGTCGTTCGCAACATCATCTTCATAATCCGCTGCGGTGAGGTTGCCTTTCAATAAACCAATCGCACTCATGTATTGAATACAGTGGTCACGGTCAGCAGGATTCGCTAATGGCCCAGTTTTATCGATGATGCGGATTGCTGATTCGTGCGTTGTAATCACAATTTTTTCAATTTGATCGATTTTTTCTAAGCTGTTAATGCGTTCGCCGATTTGCGGATGAAGTGTCAATGCACATTCCACTGCAGTTTGTGCGTGGAACTCTGCTGGGAATGAAATTTTGAACAGCACTTGCTCCATCACATAGCTACCGTATGGACGTTGGAATTTAAATGGCTGACCTTTGAATGACACGTCATAAAAGCCCCAAGTTTTTGCCGTAAGTGCTGATGGGTAACCCATTTCGCCTTTCATCGCCATTAACGCTAAACGCACGGCACGGCTAGTTGCATCGCCTGCTGCCCATGATTTACGTGAGCCAGTATTTGGTGTGTGGCGATAGGTACGAAGCGCTTGACCATCGACCCATGCATTAGAAACGGCGTTAATGATTTCATCTTTAGTGCCGCCAAGTAAGCCTGTTACCACTGCAGTAGAGGCGACTTTAACCAAAATCACGTGATCTAAACCAACGCGGTTAAAACTGTTCTCAAGTGCAAGTACACCTTGAATTTCATGAGCTTTAATCATGGCAGTAAGCACATCTTTAACAGTCAAAGCTGCTTTGCCTTGGGCAACACGAGTACGTGAAATCCAATCTGAAGTGGCTAGAATGCCGCCTAGATTGTCAGATGGATGACCCCACTCAGCCGCCAGCCAAGTATCGTTAAAGTCTAACCAACGAATCATGGCACCGATATTAAAGGCGGCTTGAATTGGATCAAGTTGAAACTGAGTGCCTGGCACTTTCGCGCCATTGGGGACTACTGTGCCGGGAACAATAGGCCCCATTAATTTGGTGCAAGCAGGGTAGGACAATGCTTCAAGGCCGCAACCCAAAGTATCCATCAAGCAGTTCCGTGCAGTGTCATAAGCTTCTGCGCTATCAATTTTGTAGTTCAATACATAATCAGCAATATCGACTAAAACTTGGTCTGGTGCTGGGCGTACATTTGAAATATGAGATGACATGTTATTGCTTTCTTTTATATAAATTAGCGTTTTTCGATAGGCAAGAATGGGCGGTCTTCAGGGCCGTTATATTCTGCGTTTGGTCGAATAATCTTGTTGTCTATGCGCTGCTCAATCACGTGCGCAGCCCAGCCAGTGGTACGTGAAATCACAAAGATGGGGGTGAACATGGCAGTTGGAACCCCCATCATGTGATAACTCGACGCACTGTACCAGTCGAGGTTCGGGAACATTTTCTTTTCGCGCCACATGGTTTGCTCAATGCGATCAGAAATGTTAAATAAATTCATGTTGTTGCCAGCCTCGCAAAGCTTGCGTGAGATTTCTTTAATCGCCACGTTCCGAGGATCTGAAATGGTGTAAACAGGGTGGCCAAAGCCAATGATGATTTCTTTAGCTGCCATACGACGCATGATGTCGGCTTCTGCTTCATCTGGCGTTTTGTAGCGCGCAATAATCTCCATCGCTACTTCATTTGCGCCGCCGTGTTTAGGGCCGCTAAGGGCGCCAATTGCGCCGCTGATGCTAGAGTAGATGTCAGCCAGCGTGCCTGAAATGACTCGGGCTGTGAATGTTGAAGCGTTAAATTCATGCTCTGCGTAAAGCACCAATGAGGTGTTCATGCAGGCTTCGTGTAAAGCAGATGGTTTTTTGCCGTGTAATAAATGCAAGAAATGCGCCGCGATAGAGTGATCATCTGTCACGCAGTCGATACGTTTGTTGTTATGACTAAAGTGATACCAATAAAGCAAAACAGAGCCAAAGCAAGCAATCAAACGGTCGGCAATATCTTTTGCGCCATTGATATTGTGATCCTCAGCCTCTTGTTCAAGTGTGCCAAGCATGGAGCAAGCTGTACGCATAACATCCATGGGGTGGGCGTCCGCTGGGATTTGCTCTAAAACGGTTTTGAGTGATTCGGGTAAATCACGAAGTTTTTTTAGTTTTGCGTGGTATGCGGCTAATTCTGCCTTGGTCGGCAAAGCACCATAAATTAATAAATAGGCGACTTCTTCAAAGGTCGCGTGTTTGGCTAATTCTAAAATGTCATAACCACGGTAATGCAAATCGTTGCCTGAGTGGCCGACAGTACAGATGGCTGAAATGCCTGCAACGACGCCAGAAAGAGCAACGCCTTTTTTACGTTTTGGCTCAGCAGGTGCTGGATTTGCATTGTTTGTCATGACTGTTTCCTATCGTTATTTTTAACATAACTTTTGTTGAAATCACTAAAAGTGCGGTTAAGTTTTTTGTTTTAAGGGTTAGCTTTTATAAAGCTCATCAAGCTTCTGTTCGAAAGCGTGGTAGCCCAAATAATCGTAAAGCTCCATGCGGCTTTGCATTAGTGTCAAAACGTTCTTTTGGGTGCCCTCTTTGCGCACAGCTTCATAAACCTTAAGTGCCGCTTGGTTCATAGCGCGGAACGCTGAAAGTGGATAAAGCACCATACCTACATCTGCCGTGGCAAGCTCTTCTACAGTAAATAGTGGCGTTGAGCCGAACTCAGTTATATTGGCAAGGACAGGTATTTTGACTGCGCTAGCAAACTGCTTGTACATGCTAAGTTCAGTCATTGCTTCTGGGAAAATCATGTCAGCACCTGCCTCAACACATGCACATGCGCGATCGATTGCTGATTGCAAACCCTCAACGGCAAGCGCGTCGGTACGTGCCATGATGACAAAATCAGGATCGGTTTTCGCATCGACCGCTGCTTTAACGCGGTCAACCATTTCTTGTTGGCTTACCACAGCTTTATTAGGACGATGGCCACAGCGTTTTGCTTGCACTTGGTCTTCAATATGTACGGCTGCAGCCCCCATTTTGATCATTGACTTTACTGTGCGGGCAATGTTGAATGCACCGCCAAAGCCTGTGTCTATGTCTACGAGTAAGGGAACATCGGTTGCATCAGTAATGCGACGCACGTCTGTCATGACGTCATCCATCGTTGAGATGCCAAGGTCAGGCAAGCCAAGCGAACCAGCGGCAACGCCACCGCCAGAGAGGTAAAGTGCTTTGTAGCCTACTTGTTCAGCAAGTTTTGCATGGTAAGCGTTAATTGCGCCGATGATTTGCAAAGGTTTTTCTGCGGCGAGTGCGGCTCTAAATCTTGCGCCAGCTGATGTAAGGGTAGTCATGTTGTTGTCCTAGGTCTTGTGCAAATAGGTCTTAAGCGAAAAAAGCGTTTACAGCGTCGGCAGGAATGCTAATGCCACTGACTTTTGCTTTTTGTAATACTTCCCAGTAGTAGCGATAAGTAGCTCTGTCATGTAATTCGCCTGCATGTTGAATTGGGCCCCATTCTGCTTTTTGTGCGGCAATCAAAATATCAGCAGCATCTTGTACTTCATCAAGATTAGGCTTCATTGCATCAACGATAGCTTGAATCTGAGTTGGGTAAATACTCCACATTCTCAAGAAGCCAAACTCTTGGCGAGCGCGTGTTGCATCGCTATTGGTTGCTATGGTGTTTTTCAAGTCGAGTGAAACGTTATGCGCTGGCACAATGCCGTGCATTAATGCGGCTGCAACGACTTCAGATTTTGCACGTGCAAGTAAGCGGTGCTCGAATTGGCCCGGACTTCGCATTGCAGATGCTGGAATTGCCCCGTGATGACCGCTCACAAAGTCCATGAGTCCGAAGTCTAAAACTTGAATCCAAGGCAAGGCGGCAATCTCGAATACTTCATGCAAAGCACCGTGTGTTTCAATCAATATATGGATAGGAATTTCGCGCTTAATGCCGTGCTCCTTACATTTGTTTTGAATGTAAGAAATCATCTCTTTTACTTGCGACGCATTAGTCGATTTAGGAATCGTGATGTAAGCCACGATATTGCCGATTCCTTCCACAAAAATATCGACATCTTGGCGCCAGGCAGGGTGAGTGTAATCGTGGATACGAACACCCGCCATTTTGTGTTTGTTTGCTTCAGATTGCTGAACGCGTACAATCATCTCTGCATGTTCGCGCTCTTGACCTGCGGCAGCGCCATCTTCACAGTCGCAAGTAATGTCAAAAATTGGACCTAGCTCATCTTGAATTTGTAATGCTTTTAAGATGAGTTTTTCGCTACCCGCAAAATGCTCGCAACTAGGAATCACTGGAAAGGCTCTTTCGCCTTTAAACAACGCGTCGTTTGGGTGGACTGGAGTATTCAAGAACTTTTCCTTTTTTCCAAAATTGCTTTTAAGATTTACGAGGCATGAGGACGGTATAGTCCAAATCCAATACCACATTAGGGTTGTAGCTGCGTTTCCCATCCGCCGTACTTGAAGCTTCGGAGATGGATTGGAGTGGTGCGCCTTTTACGCCAATTAAACGTAAACGAAGGGCGCCCAAATCCTTGCGTCCTGGGATCTCAATGCGATCTAATACTTCGCTATGTGCGTAAATTGTGTCGCCGCCAAAGGTTGGATTGCAGTGCGTGCCGCCATTAATGGCGGCAATGCTCAGCGCGTTCTCCAAGCCCTCATAACTCAAAGCGCGGCACACAGACATGACGTGACCGCCGAATACTAGCCGTTTGTTGTAGGTTGATTTCGAAGCGTCAAAATGCAGGCGTGCAGGGTTTTGGTACAATTTAGTCGCTAAGGTGTGATCACTTTCATCAATCGTCATGCCAGATGGGTGTGCAATTTCTTCACCAATTTGGTAGTCTTCCCACAGGTGCGCGCTACCGGTCATTGTGGTATCAAAGCCGTTGTATTCAACATCAAGAGGAATGTCTAAATCTCCTGTTTGGACCACTGTGTCGAGTTTTGGCAATACTGTTTCAGGCGTTGGCGCATTAATATTACTTTTGCGAACCATCACCCAACGCACCCATGAAATCACTACTTGGTGGTCTTGGTTAATCGCTTCACATTGCACATAAACAATGCCACTTTTACCGTCAGAGTTTTGTTTGAGGCCAACCACAGTAGATTTTGAGCTGATGGTATCGCCAGCATAAATAGGTCTCACGAATTTCACTTGTGCGTAGCCTAAGTTGGCAATCGCATTAATTGAAATGTCTGGCACAGTTTTACCAAGTGCCATATGGAAAGCGAGCAAATCATCAATCGTACGGTTCTTGTATCCCATCGCGTGGGCAACTGGTTGCGCGGAATGAATTACTTGGCGTGCGCCAGTGAGTGCAACATATAAAGCGCTATCACCTTCAGATATTGTGCGTGGTGTTGCATGATGAAAGATTTGCCCAATATGGAAGTCTTCAAAAAAATTGCCTCTTGGGCTTTTGTTTGTCGCGTTGCTGTTATGCACTCTCTGCCTCCAGTTTTTGGATCATTTCGCTGAGTATCAGCAAGCGCTTGGCTGCCTCAACTTGGTGTCTTTCTATAAGGCGGCCTTCAACCACTACGGTGCCTCGGCCAGCTGCATTGGCAGCCGCTAGCTCTGTAATTACTTCTTGTGCTAACTCAACTTCGGCCCGTTTGGGGGTGTAAGCATCGTTGCAGTAGTCCAACTGGAAAGGATGCACCAATGTTTTACCATCCAAACCTAAATCGCGCCCCATTCGGCATGCGTATTCGAATGAATGCATATCTTTTAAGTTGGTATTGATGCCATCTACAATAGAACGACCATATGCGCGAGCTGCTAATTGCACCATTGATAAGCTGGTCAGAAGGGGGAGGCGCTCCAATGTAATGCGACCACGCAAATGTGAAAGCAGGTCTGAAGTGGCCATCACCATGCAAGCGATACGGTCTGAAGCACTGGCAATTTCTTCGGCATGCAACACTGCAAGCGGGCTTTCTATCATTACCATAATTGGGATAGTCGTGTTGCCCGCATCTTTTAAAATATCAAGCACGGTTAACACGTCTTCTTGACTTTCGATATTTGGAAACAAAATAGCATCGGCGCCAATGTTAGCAACCGCGTAAATATCATCCTTGCCCCAAGGAGAATCAATGTCATTTACGCGAACGACAACTTCACGCGAACCAAAGCCACCTTCTTTAACTGCCGCAACAACATTCTTACGCGCTTCTTCTTTTGCTTCGATCAGAATTGGATTGCCTAGATCGAGAATGACAGAGTCAACGATTAGCGAGCGCGATTTATTGATATAGCGTGTATTGCACCCTGGCACATAAAGCATGGATCTGCGTGGTCGAAACAAATCGTTCATACATTCTCGATTCAAAAGTTATCTATATAGGACTAGCGCTTTATTGATTCAAAAGCGCAAAAATACTTCCAGCTACGTGAAGTGATTCTATCCACAGGAAAAACGAAAGTCAATAAAAATATTTATATCTTATATAAGACATAAAACTATAGACTTTTAATATTTCCTTGAGTTAAACTTGCGGTTATGGTTACTAAAAATACATCAACAGTCCTTTTATATCAGCCACTCTACGAGCAGATTAAGCGCATGCTAACGCAGAGCTTAATTGAGGGTGAATGGAGAGCCGGTGAAGTTATTCCTAGCGAAATGGAGTTGGCCGCACGTTTTAAAGTGAGCCAAGGGACCGTTAGAAAAGCCATTGATGAGTTGGTGTCGGAAAATATTTTGATGCGCCGACAAGGCAAGGGTACTTATGTTAGTACTCATAATGAAAAAGGCATGCAACTTCGGTTTCTGCGCCTGACTGACGAGAGTGGTAACAAGGCGTTCCCAAAGAATACATTGCTTTCTTGTTCGCGCGGTAAAGCCAACGCCAAGATTGCTAAGTCTTTAAATATTAAATCGGGTACTTCAATTATTGAAATTAAGCGTTTGCTTGGTTTTGAAGGCCGTCCTTTAATTCTTGATCACATTATTGTGCCATCTGCTGAGTTTGCAGGTTTGGGGGCAAAGCAAATTGAAGAATATAAAGGTTCGCTCTACAGAATGTATGAGCAAGAGTACGACATCCGTATGGTCCGTGCTGAAGAAGATATCCGTGCCGTGGGTGCTGACGAAGAGGCGGCAGATGCATTGAATTTGGAAGAAGGTTCGCCTTTGTTAAGAATTGAGCGCATAGCTTTTACCTATGGCGATAGGCCTTTGGAGTGGCGCTTGGGTTTATGTTTGACAGACAACTTTCACTATCGAAACGAACTCGAGTAATTATAAAGTAGTAATTGAAAAGTTTTAATCACGAATTCATTTTTACAAAGTAGACATCATGAGCGACTTAAAAACCAGAGCATTGCACTATCACCAGTTTCCTAAGCCGGGCAAGCTCTCGGTTGAGTCTTCAAAACCTTGTGCGACCCAAGCGGATTTGTCTTTGGCTTACACCCCAGGGGTGGCTGAGCCTGTGCGCGAAATTAATCGTGATCCTGAAAATGCTTACAAATATACCAATAAAGGTAATTTAGTGGCCGTGATTACTGACGGCACTGCAGTTCTAGGTCTAGGTAATATGGGTGCACTAGCCAGCAAGCCGGTGATGGAAGGTAAGGCGGTTTTGTTTAAACGCTTTGCCGACATTGATGTGTTTGATATCGAAGTAACAGCTCCAAGTGTTGAGGCTTTTATTGAAACGGTGGTGAATATCGCGCCAACTTTTGGTGGGATTAACTTGGAAGATATTGCCGCGCCTCACTGCTTCCGCATTGAAAAAGAGTTACGTGAGCGTTTGGATATTCCAGTATTTCATGATGACCAACACGGTACTGCGGTAATTGTTGGTGCGGCTTTGCTTAATGCTTTGGCAGTGCAAGGTAAAAAGCTTGCGGATGCAAAAATTGTATTTTTAGGCGCTGGCGCCGCAGGCTGTGCTTGCGCCCGCTTACTCAAAGTGATGGGTGCGCAACATTTAGTGATGGTGGATAAATCTGGCGTGCTCAAAACAAGTCGTCCGGACTTACACGATATGAACCGTGATTTAGCCTCAAGCCGAGATCTAAACACCTTGGCTGAAGCCATGGTCGATGCGGATGTATTTATTGGGGTTTCTGCAGCCAATGCATTATCGCCAGATTTATTGAAAGTCATGGCGGCTAAGCCTGTGGTATTTGCTTTGGCAAATCCAGACCCTGAAATCTTGCCTTCATTAGCGCATGCAGTAAGGGATGATATTTTGATGGCAACAGGCCGTTCTGATTTCCCCAATCAAGTAAACAATGCTTTGTGTTTTCCATATTTATTCCGCGGCGCTTTAGATGCACGGGCAAAACAAATCACCACTGCGATGCAAGTCGCTGCAGCGGAAGCCTTGGCTGAAATTGCGCGCGAACCAGTGCCGCAAGAAGTGCTAGATGCGTATCAGTTAACTCAGTTGTCTTTTGGTAAGGAATACATTATTCCAAAGCCTTTCGATCCTCGCTTGATGGCACGTGTATCTGGTCGTGTGGCTGACGCCGCCCGTATTGAAGCCGCCCGGGGAAAATAGGGAAAATGACATGAGCTCAATTTATCCAAAAGCACCTAAAAGACAACGCCCAAAAAATCTGAATTTGCTGACGATACGTCTGCCGATTCCTGCTTTGGTGTCGATTATGCACCGTGTTAGCGGCGCGTTTTTATTTATGTTGTTGCCGGCTTTGTTGTGGCTGTTCCATCAGAGCTTAGCAAATGCTGAGGCCTACCAGTTGGCGCAACTAGTTCTCAATCATCAGCTTGCTAAGCTTATTTGCTTGGCAGTGACTTGGGCTTATTTGCATCATGCTTGTGCAGGCATTCGCCATTTGGCTTTGGATGCACATTATGGTTTGAGACTGAACTATGCCCGCGCGACTAGCCGTGCAGTGTTAATCATCAGTGGCTTGCTCACGTTAAGAATGGGAATCTGGCTATGGTAGATCGCAAAAAACCTGCTCACGGCTTTAGTGATTGGGCTTGGCAGCGGGCTACAGCCATCACTATGGTGATTTATAGCGTATTGCTGGCTGTTCGCTTTTTGGTGGATGCCCCAAGTGCTGGCTTTGAAGGTTGGCATGCGTGGTTTGCGCCAGTTTCATTTAGAGCGATTACGCTTCTGTTTTTATGGGCCCTGATTTATCACGCATGGCTTGGAATGAAAGAGATTTTAATGGATTACGTTCACAACGTCGGTATTCGCGCAAAGTTGCAAAGCGTGTTTGGCTTGGTGTTGGTCGGTGATGCCGTTTGGGCAGCTTATATACTTTGGAGTCTAGTGTAATGGCCTCAGCAATCGAGATTAGAAAATACGATGCCATCGTGATTGGTGGCGGTGGCGCAGGTTTGCGTGCGGCTTTGCAATTGGCCGATAGTGGCTTAAGTGTTGCAGTTCTTTCCAAAGTTTTCCCGACTCGTTCCCACACAGTGGCCGCGCAAGGGGGTATTGCAGCTTCACTTGGTAATGTGGGTGAAGATAATTGGCATTGGCACATGTACGACACCATCAAGGGCTCGGATTACTTGGGCGACCAAGATGCGATTGAGTTTATGTGCAAAAACGCGGCTGAAGCGATTTACGAGCTCGAGCATTTTGGCATGCCGTTTGATCGTTTAGAAAACGGCAAAATCTTTCAACGCCCATTTGGGGGTATGTCTAAGAAATATGGTGCGGAATCCGTTGCCCGCACTTGTGCAGTGGCTGATAGAACTGGTCATGCCATGCTTCACACGCTTTATCAGCGTAATGTTTACGCGAAAACAGACTTTCTGATCGAGTGGTTTGCGCTTGACTTAATTCGTGATGCTGAAGGCGATGTGTTAGGGGTGACAGCCATGGAAATTGAAACGGGTCAGATTTTTGCGCTCCACGCGAAATCGACGATGTTTGCTACAGGCGGTGCCGGGCGAATTTTCCAAGCAAGCACCAATGCCTTTATTAACACGGGCGACGGCTTGGGTATGGCAGCACGCGCTGGCGTGCCTTTGCAAGATATGGAGTTTTGGCAGTTTCACCCAACTGGTGTTGCCGGTGCCGGTGTGCTCATTACCGAAGGTGCGCGCGGTGAGGGTGGTTACTTGGTCAACTCACAAGGTGAGCGCTTTATGGAGCGCTATGCGCCAAATGCTAAAGATTTGGCTAGTCGTGATGTCGTTTCTCGTGCCATTGCCACAGAAGTGAAAGCTGGTCGCGGTGTAGGCATTGATGGTCAAGCAGTATTGCTAAAACTGGACCATTTGTCTGAAAAGGTTATTGATACTCGGCTACCTGGGATAAGAAATATTGCGATTAAGTTCGCTAATGTGGATCCTGTTCACTCGCCAATTCCTGTCGTGCCTACTGTGCACTACATGATGGGCGGTATTCCAACGAATTTAAACGGTCAAGTCATCGATGATGACAAAGTGGTGAATGGTCTTTATGCAATTGGTGAATGTGCTTGCGTCTCAGTTCACGGGGCAAATCGTCTGGGGTCTAACTCATTGCTTGATTTAATGGTGTTCGGTAGTGCCGCTGGCAATCACACGGTGCAATCGCTTAAAGGCGTTAGCCACAAACCGCTACCAACTGATTTTGCTGATCAAACACTCACTCGTTTAGATCGCTTGGATAATCAAAAATCCGGCGAGGTGGTGGCTGAAGTGGGAGATGCAATGCGCAGAACGATGCAAGTGCATTGTGGTGTATTTCGATTCCCAGATCTTATGTCAAAAGGGGTGCGCGAAATTATGCAAATTGAAGAGCGCATTAAGTCGCTTGAAATTAAAGACAAAAGCAAAGTGTTCAACACCGCCCGTGTTGAAGCGCTTGAGCTTGAAAATCTTATCGAAGTGGCGAAAGCAACTATGGTGTCGGCAGAGGCAAGACAAGAAAGTCGGGGTGCGCATTGTCGCGAAGATTTCCCGGCGCGAGATGATGAGCAATGGCTCAAACACTCTCTGCATTACCGTGAAGGTAATCGCCTTGCTTACAAACCTGTGCGTTTAAAACCATTGACGGTTGATACGTTCCCGTTAATTGCTAGAACCTATTAATAAGGGGAAGAGACCATTATGAAATTTTCTGTTTATCGATTTAACCCCGATGTTGATAAAGATCCTTATATGCAGGAGTACGACATTGAGCTTGACCCCGACACGCGGATGTTGCTGGATGCACTTATTCAGATTAAAGCCCTCGATGATACTTTGAGCATGCGTAAGTCTTGCCGAGAAGGGGTTTGCGGTTCAGATGCCATGAATATCAACGGCAAGAATGGCCTTGCCTGTATGACGCCTTTAGAGGGTATTAAAGAGCCCGTTGTATTGAGACCACTGCCAGGCTTGCCCGTGGTGCGTGATTTGGTGGTAGATATGGAGCAGTTTTTTGCGCATTACAACTCCATTAAGCCTTACTTAATTAACAACGACCCGCCACCTGCGACTGAGCGTTTGCAGTCGCCAGAAGATAGAGCAAAGTTGGATGGGCTTTATGAATGTATTTTGTGCGGAGCATGCACGGCAGCTTGCCCTTCATTCTGGTGGAATCCGGATAAGTTCGTTGGCCCAGCAGGGTTGATGCAAGCTTATCGTTTTATTTCGGATAGTCGTGACCAGGCGCAAGAAGAGCGTTTAGAAAATCTTGAAGATCCCTATCGTTTGTATCGTTGCCACAACATCATGAATTGCGTGGATGTATGTCCTAAAGGCTTGAATCCATCAAAAGCGATTAATGAAATCAAAGCGCTGAAAGTGAAGCAAAAGTTTTAATGATCGCTAACATACAAACAATAGATTCTAACGACGCAGCGTTAAGGCGCATGGAGTGGCGTTGTCGGCGAGGGATGTTAGAGATGGATTTGTTGTTTGTTGATTTTGTGAGTCGCTATTTACCAAGTTTGAACGGAGCTCAAATTTCAGCCTTGGATAAATTGCTAGATTTGCCTGATAACCAACTTTGGAATTTGGTTTCTGAAGGTGAGGAAGTTGATGATTTGGCAACGGCGCAAGTGTTAACGATGTTGCGCAGGAAGCAGTAAAGTAAAAAAACGGATAGATCTTTTTTAATCCCATTTAATAGGGAAAGTACGATGAGCCAAGACCATACCTACAATTCAGACCCATATGCGAACGCGGACTATTGCCGTGTCGTATCGCCACATGTGTTGGGTGATTATTGGCCGGGCATTCAGCTTTACTATCCGCCGGTTAAATACTCGCCAGCGCAGGGCATTTATGAGGATTTAGAAGCCGCCTCGAAACGCATGAAAAAACATGCACTGAATACCCATGCGCATACCTTAATTTTTGACTTGGAAGATGGTTGTCGTCAAAAAGAAATGAGTCGTGAATTGCTGAGAAATGAATTGCCAGTATTTATGACGAGCAATAAAAAAGTGTCGATTGCGGTGCGTATCAATCCATTTAGAACCGAAGAATACGAGCGCGACATTGCTTTTGTGCGTGATATGGCGGATGTGATTGATGTGGTGATGCTCGCGAAGGCTGGCGAGGCTTATGGTGCAGCGGAAGTGCGCGATTTGTCTAATTTGCTAGCGGGCTGGAATGACAAAATTACTATTCAGCCAATTATTGAGCATCCTAAATCGCTCAAAATTGCGCATGAGTTGATGCAGTACTCTACAGTTAAACATGTCGTTTTTGGTATTCATGACTTCTCAAAGGCGATGGGTATTCACATTACACCGGAGCACTGGACTGAAGAACTGAAGTACTTTATGAATCAACTCATGTTTGAAGCACGTATTGCGGGTAAAGGTGTGATTGGTGGTGTGGAAACCTTAATCGGTTCAAGCAGTATGCCAGAGAAATTCCTAGAGCCACATGATGTGCGTCGTTGGTTAGATTTGCATGGCGAAAATGAATCTCGCATTGTTTACAAGCATGCCTGCCAAGAAGCTGCGATGGGCTTAACCGGTAAGCAAGTCATTCATCCTGCGCATATTCATTTATGTAAGGTGGCCTATACCCCATCACCCACTGAGATTACGCAAAAAATCAAAATCCTAAAAGCGGCGATTGAGGCAGATGCTTTACTTGGCGGTGCGATTAAATTTGAAGGTGAAATGCTCGATCCGCCGATGTTTGGTAAGGCTTTGCAAACACTGTTACGTGCTAATGCTTTACGTGCATTAGGCCCAGAAGATACCAAGTTTGCGCTGACTGTGATGCAGATGTTGCCAACACAAGTGATTAGTCAAAACTGGCCATACGGCTTAATTTTATAAGCGCATATTTAGATCGAATATTAAGAGGGAGTTTTTAAATGTCAGCAACGACTTCACAAGCGCCATTTGTCCCATTTGAAAAATGGGTATGGCAAGTGCCATCGCATTTCAATATTGGTGTGGCTTGCACGGATATCCATCTTGGCACGCCTACTGAATCTGCGATTGCGATGATTGTTGAAGATGACACGCTAGGTACTTCTGAAATTACTTTCGCGGGCTTATCCAAACGTACACATCAGTTTGCACAGCTATTGAGAAATATTGGCGTAGCGGCGGGTGAGCGTGTGCTTATTCGTTTGCCAAACAGCTTGGATTATCCAACAGCTTTTTTAGGCGCAATGAAGCGCGGCGCGATTTCAGTGCCTACTTCTACTTTACTCACAGCGGATGAAGTCGTGTATTTAGCTAAAGACTCTGGTGCGCGAGTCTTGGTGACCGATAAAGCCGCTTGGAAAACGCTACGCGAAGGCTTAAATGGGGTGGGTGGTTTAACCCATGTGTTGCTTTCTGGAGAGGGTGAATGTCTCCCTGCTGATGGTTTGCAAGTTCTGGATTTAACTTCTAGTTTAGAAGCGATTACTAGTTGGGATGCGCCGCATCAAACCAAGTCAGATGATCCTGCTTATTTGGTGTATACCTCGGGCACCACAGGTTATCCAAAAGGCGTGTTGCACGCTCACCGCTCAATGATAGGCCGTCAACCAGCCTCTAAATACTGGTTTGACTTCAGTCCTAATGGCGACCGCATTATGCACTCAGGTAAGTTTAATTGGACTTACGTGCTCGGCACTGGTTTGATGGACCCGCTATATCAAGGTAAAACGGTGATTGTGCATGAAGGTAAAAACGATGCGAATACTTGGCCGCGTTTGATCCAAAAACATCAAGCGACTATTTTTATTGGTGTGCCGACAATTTACCGTCAAATTTTGCAAAAGACGGAATTTGTGCAAAAAGATTTACCTAGCTTGCGCTATTGTATGAGTGCTGGCGAGCACTTGTCTGACGAGGTCTTGGCGCAGTGGCATGAGCGCTTCGGTATTGATATTTACGAGGCGGTGGGTATGTCTGAGTTTTCATATTATTTATGTGAAACCAAATCGCGCGCAATTCGTCCGGGTTCGGCAGGTTTTGCACAGCCAGGTCACGATATTGCTTTGCTTGACCCAGAAACATTACAGCCTGTGCCGCAAGGTGAAGAGGGCGTGATTAGCGTTCCAGACAACGATCCTGGTTTGTTTATCAATTATTGGAATCAGCCAGAAGAAACGGCGAAACATAAACATGATGGCTGGTTTATTACAGGCGACTTTGCCCGTATGGATGCCGATGGATACATTTGGTTTTTAGGCCGCAAAGACGACATTATTAAAAGCTTTGGCTTCCGTGTTTCACCTTATGAAGTCGAGCGTGTATTGAAGTCGCATCCTGAGGTTGCAGATTGTGCTTCTGTGGCAGAAACCATCGAAAAAGATAAAGTATTGGTGGTAGCCTATATCATTCTGCAAGCGGGTAGCACGGCTAAAGCTGATGATTTATATGCATTTGGTAAAAAGCATTTGGCGGCATACAAGGCGCCAAAAGTGGTTTATATTACTGATCAATTTCCACGCACCAAGAACGGCAAAATTTTACGCCGTGATGTGAACCCAGCTATTGCATTGAGCAGATCGAATACATGAGTCTAAATAAGCCCACCATTAATAAAATAGACTTTGTTGCAAGTGTCGCTGACGCTTTGCAATTCATGTCTTATTACCACCCTGTGGATTTCATTCGAGCGTTAGGCGATGCCTATGAAATTGAAGAGTCTCCAGCAGCAAAAGATGCAATTGCGCAGATTTTAACAAACTCTCGCATGTGCGCTGAAGGAAAGCGTCCTATCTGCCAAGATACAGGTATTGTGGTGGCGTTTATCAATGTTGGAACAGATGTGCAATGGGAGCAAGGTGCGGATGTTGAAGCCTGGGTGAATGAAGGTGTGCGACAGGCTTATCTATTACCCGAAAACCCCCTTAGAGCCTCAATTGTGGCTGATCCAGCAGGTAAGCGTGCCAATACCAAAGACAATACGCCAGCCGTTGTGCATGTGCGCTTGGTGCCGGGCAACACGGTGGAAGTAAATATCGCCGCTAAAGGTGGCGGCTCTGAGAACAAAGCAACACTGGCAATGCTTAATCCATCTGACAGTATTGTAGATTGGATTTTGAGTGTGGTGCAGGACATGGGCGCTGGATGGTGTCCGCCAGGTGTATTGGGTGTTGGCATTGGCGGGACAGCTGAAAAAGCCGTGCTACTGGCTAAAGAGTCGCTCATGCAACCACTCGATTTAGCGGCTTTGCGAAAGCGTGGAGCAAGTAATCGCATTGAAGAGTTGCGTTTAGAAATTGCAGACAAAGTGAATGCTTTGGGAATAGGTGCGCAAGGCTTAGGCGGCTTAACCACGCTGCTCGATGTGAAGATTTTAGATTATCCAACTCATGCGGCATCATTGCCTGTTGCGGTCATTCCTAATTGTGCTGCGACGCGCCATGCGCATTTTGTATTAAATGGTTCTGGTGCTGCTAAACAAACGCCACCTAACCTCAATGATTGGCCTAAGGTCACTTGGGCACCTAATCAGGATTCACGCCGCGTAGACCTTAATAAGATTACTTCCACAGATGTACAAACCTGGCAACCAGGCGAGACATTACTTTTAAGTGGTAAGTTGCTCACGGGTCGTGATGCCGCACATAAGCGTATTTCAGAGATTCTAGCGCGGGGTGAATCATTGCCTGAAGGCGTTGATTTCACTAATCGCTTTATTTATTACGTAGGCCCAGTTGATCCTGTGCGCGGCGAGGCCGTTGGTCCAGCAGGGCCAACTACCGCAACGAGGATGGATAAATTCACCGACATGATGTTGGATAAAACAGGTTTGCTCGGCATGGTGGGTAAGGCGGAGCGTGGTGAAGAGACTATTGCGTCTATTAAAAAACATCATTCAGTGTATTTAATTGCAGTGGGTGGCGCAGCTTATTTGGTATCTCAATCTATTCAATCAGCGAGTGTTGTTGCCTTTGCAGATTTAGGCATGGAAGCCATTTATGAGTTTGATGTAAAAGATATGCCAGTGACAGTTGCAGTAGATGCCAAAGGTACTTCAGTACATCTGACAGGTCCAGCAAAGTGGCAGAAGTTATTGGCTAAGAGGGATTGAGAATACCTGAAGGTATTCTCTATATGTTCATTTCTACCCACTTTTCCATTATTTTGAGTTGTTGTTTGTGGGTGCCATAATTAAACCTAAATTCACACTCTTTTAGAAACAATAAAAAATTAGATTTTGGTATCCCATTATATTTTCTTAGTATCTCTTTAGATCTAATCCAGAATGCATCAACTTGAGTCTCGGCATCTCTCAAAATAATTTCCTGGCATAAGTCATTCACGTCTATAACTAGATTATGCTGGCCCTTGGCGTAGAATAGTGTTTCAGGGATGACCAAGCTTATGGCTTTCTGGTTGCCATGGCTTCTCATTTTCGTAAACACCTTGCCATTTTTTTTAAAGACAGCAAAAACGATATATTTTTCTTGATCTTCATGAGCCGTTAAGATTTTTTCATCGATGAATAACTCTCCCCCAAATGTTTCATATGACTCTTGATCTAGATGAGTTGAAATTAATTTACGTAACTTACGATAAAATAGTGCCGATGTATTAGGTTGTATTTTCACAATCTCAGCAGCAGACCTGGCTGTTTCACCCAATGTAAAAAGGCCAATCATTTGCAACTGCTCTTTTTGAGATAGTTTGCAACGAGTTATTCTAAGAGGCTTTTTTTGTTGGATTTTTGATACCATTTTCTTAGCTCCATAGCGCATCGTTTGTTTTCTCGAGTATGTATTATCTTTTAAAGTTCTTAAGCGCGCTTCTTGTATTACTATCAAGCATGCTCCATAGCGCTACCTTTTCTTCATTCTCTAACATCTCACATCGATCATGCGCGAGTTTGAGCTCTTCATCTTGAACGCGCTCTGAGGTGGTCTTCACAGGGTAATCATCCAATCCTGGAGATGGTTAAAGTTATAAACTTTATTGCACTATTGATGGCTGATTAAGTAGCAACAGCGCATGCCTCATCTTTGAAAATGTTGTTTTACAAAACGGACTAGTTCTCATTTGGAAAATACTCAACAAAATAGTCTTCTAGAAAAAACAAACCCAATCCTTTGGAATCGAGCACTTCTATTGGCTTAGAGCGATATTTTTTGATTTTGGCGGCCTATCAAAATATATGGATTTCCAAAATGAACCTAATTCTGCTCTAGGCTATACTGAATAGGGCTTAAACGCATATTTCTTATATTCGGGGGCTAGGGATGAAAAATATACCTTTTTGCCAAACGAACCCAATTTCTAGGGCATGGAGGTTTCTTAATCAGCGCCGAAGAGATCTCTAGTGAATACCTTCTCTTGAACACTCGATAGTTCATCTGTCATGCGATTAGTAATGATGACATCTGCCTTTTGTTTAAAAGTGTTGATGTCTGTATAGACTTTTGATTTGAAGAATTCAGTTTCTTTAAGCTCAGGCTCATACACAATCACTTCAATGCCTTTCGCTTTAATACGTTTCATGACCCCTTGAATGCTGGATGCCCTAAAATTGTCAGAACCCGCCTTCATAATCAGTCGATAGACACCAACGACTTTTGGATTGCGCTTGAGGATACTGTCTGCAATAAAGTCCTTGCGGGTGCTATTAGATTGCACAATCGCATTAATTAGGTTTTGTGGCACACTACTGTAGTTGGCAAGTAGCTGTTTAGTATCTTTTGGCAAACAATAGCCGCCATAGCCAAAAGAAGGGTTATTGTAGTGGCTGCCAATACGAGGGTCTAAACATACCCCATCGATAATTTGCTTTGTGTTTAATCCGTGAGACTCTGCGTAAGTGTCTAATTCATTGAAGTAAGAAACGCGCATCGCTAAATAGGTATTGGCAAACAGCTTAATCGCTTCGGCTTCTGCGCTATTAGTAAGTAAAACATCTACATTTGGCTTAAGTGAGCCTTCTTTAAGCAAATTTGCAAAGATTTCTGCGCGTTCTGATATTTCACCCACGATAATACGAGAAGGGTAAAGGTTATCGTAAAGTGCTTTCCCCTCGCGTAAAAACTCAGGCGAGAACATGATTTGTGCGTTTGTAAAGCGTTCCTTAATGCTGTCAGTATAGCCAACAGGGACAGTAGATTTAATGACCATTACGGCTTTTGGATTAATACTTAAAACATCTTGAATCACAGTTTCAATTGATTTGGTGTTGAAGTAATTGGTCTCAACATCGTAATCAGTAGGGGTAGCAATTACTACAAAGTCAGCGCCCTGATAGGCTTTCTCTTTATTTAGCGTTGCGGTGAGATTAAGCGCTTTGTTTTTAAGATAATCTTCAATTTCAGCATCTGAAATCGGAGAGGCTTTGCGATTTAACATCTCCACTTTTTCAGGCATAATGTCTAAAGCAATAACTTCATTATGCTGCGCTAAAAGCACTGCCAAAGATAAACCTACATATCCAGTGCCGGCAATTACGATTTTCATGATTCGTTCCCGAGAAAATTAATGGTTAGTTTAGCTAACTTTTTTGGCAATTAGCACGCCGCTGGTGGAGGGCGTCCTGAATTTTGTGTAAACGTCGGCTAATTACTGCTGAGGCATCCTCTCCTCAAACTGAATAGTAAACCTATTGAGCGCAGGTTTCCAATCACGCAGTGGCATTGTCCATTTCTGGCTAATGTTTTGTAGTGCCAAGTGGAACAATTTCATGACAGCTTCATCGTTGGGAAATGAGCCACGGCTCTTCGTTACTTTACGCAAACTCATGTTCACCGAAACCATGCGTAATTGTTTTTGCATACATTGCACTGCAGTAATGTGGCCATCCAGCCATTCCTTCTCAACGTCCTCCCATGAAGGATCCGCGAATTGCTCAAGCATCGCGTCTACGGTATCTCGCACTGATAAAGTGCCGTCAAAATCAACTACAAAAAGCATTGTGCTGTCTCATTAAAACGAATTCACACGATAATAAAGATGATTCCTTACAACATCCTTACAATTGTTGAGAAAATGTACTGACATATTGATATTTTTTAGTTCCTTAACCACATGATGTTGTGGTTCTTCAAAATAAGTCTAACTTAATTGTAGTTTTTGCTAAATAAATGCTTGACTTGGTGGAATTATCCCCGTAAAAAGCATATTGGGCGTTTTTACTTTGATCTTTTTTTGTTGGCGTAGCTGGCTTAGTTCGTGAAGTACAAACTTTTGGGGCGCCTCCCCTTGTTTTAGTAAGGAAGTATGCAATGGCAACTGGTACCGTAAAATGGTTTAATGACTCTAAAGGTTTTGGTTTTATCACTCCTGATGAAGGTGGCGATGATCTTTTCGCTCACTTCTCTGCGATCGTAGATAGCGGCTATAAGAGCCTAAAAGAAAACGAACGTGTTAGCTTCGATGTGACTGACGGCCCTAAAGGCAAACAAGCATCAAACATTCAAAAGGCTTAATCGCTTTTAGTTTTGTTTAGCTACAAGTTTTAATTAAAACGGCTCGTTTATCGAGCCGTTTTTTTATTTTCTCAGCCATAATGAATTGATTGGATCAACCTTAAAGTGTCTTGGGTTTTATATCTTCTTGAGTGTAAAGGTGGAAGCTTTTATGCAGGTATTACCAATAATTTAGAAGCTAGATTTCAAGCGCATATTGAAGGCAGTGGTGCTAAATATACCCGTGCAAATCCACCATTAAGAATTATCGCGCACAAAGATTATTCTGATCGGTCTGAAGCAAGTAAGGCAGAGTCATTTTTAAAGTCTTTGCCAAGACATAAAAAAATTTCATTTTTTGAATAGTCATTGAATTGTTTAAATCACTAAGAGATACAAAGTTATTACAAAGTGACATATTCTTGTTACAGACTCATGATTAAATACATTCATTAGCTTGTTTACATGAATAAGTTATCTCCTTGTGTGACCCTCCAATGGTATTTTAATTACCATTTTTAATGACGAGATTTTTATCTCGTCATTTTTTTGCCTATTTTTGTAGACTCATTTCTTTAGTTAGTGCTCCTTCTTATAAAACCATTAAACATGGTTTGTGACTGGCATCGCTTTCCAGTAAAATGAAAAATGTTTCAGCTATTGTCCGTAATATCTAGAAAAGTATTTTCATGACCAAATATGTGTTTGTTACAGGTGGCGTTGTTTCCTCTTTGGGTAAGGGAATTGCGGCTGCGTCGCTCGGCGCTATTCTTGAATCGCGTGGCATTAAAGTGACGATGTTGAAACTGGATCCTTACATCAACGTTGATCCTGGCACAATGAGTCCATTTCAACACGGTGAAGTTTTTGTTACTGAGGATGGGGCAGAGACCGATTTGGATTTAGGTCACTATGAACGTTTTATCAGTTCTCGAATGGCGAAGAGAAACAATTTTACTGCTGGTCAAATCTACGAAACAGTCATTAAGAAAGAACGGCGCGGAGAATATCTTGGTAAAACCGTCCAAGTCATCCCGCACATTACGGACGAAATTAAAACACATGTGAAGCGTGGTGCAGAAGGCGCTGAAGTCGCGATTGTTGAGGTGGGTGGGACGGTAGGGGATATTGAGTCTCTTCCTTTTCTTGAAGCAATTCGTCAAATGGGTTTTGAAGAGGGGCGTGATAATACTTGTTACATTCACTTAACTTTACTGCCATGGATTCCAACTGCAGGCGAACTTAAAACAAAACCAACGCAACACTCTGTCAAAGAGTTGCGCGAGATTGGTATCCAGCCAGATTTATTGCTTTGTCGTTCAGACAGGGCGTTGCCAGAAGATGAACGCTATAAGATTGCCTTATTTACTAATGTCGCTTCTGAAGCTGTGATTTCTGCGGTTGATGCAAGCTCAATTTATCAAATTCCAGGATTGTTACATGCGCAAAAGATGGACGAAATCGTTTGCCGCAAATTGAATATCATAGCAAAACCAGCCGACCTTTCCAGCTGGGAAAAAATTTGTGATGCCCTAGCGCATCCAAAACAAGAGGTAAATATTGCCTTTGTAGGTAAGTATGTTGATTTGACTGAGTCATACAAATCACTCACAGAAGCCTTGATTCATGCTGGCATTCATACCGAATCAAAAGTGCGTATTCATTACATGGATTCTGAAGATATCGAGCGTGATGGCACATCGGTGCTTGAGCCTATGGATGCAATTTTGGTGCCTGGCGGCTTTGGCAAGCGCGGCACTGAAGGCAAAATGAAAGCCATTCAATTCGCTCGTGAAAACAAAAAACCTTATTTAGGTATTTGTTTGGGCATGCAATTGGCAGTCATTGAATATGCGCGCAATGTTGCAAATCTTAAGGATGCCAACAGTACGGAATTTAATCCAGATAGCCCACATCCATTGGTTGGCCTGATTACTGAATGGCAAGATGCTGACGGTAAAGTTGAAATACGTTCAGAGGATTCTGACTTGGGCGGAACCATGCGTCTTGGCGCTCAAAAATGCCCAATTGAGGCAGGCACATTAGCCGCGCAGATCTACGGTAAAGAAGTTAATGAGCGCCATCGCCATCGTTATGAAGTGAACAATCATTATGTTGACCAATTAAAAGCGGCTGGTTTAGTGATTTCAGCTCGCACGCCGACTGAGCAATTGTGTGAAATGGTTGAATTGCCACAAAACGTTCACCCTTGGTTTGTGGCTTGTCAGTTCCACCCTGAGTTCACTTCAAATCCTCGTACAGGCCATCCGCTATTTAAGTCTTATATTGAGGCTGCGTTGAAATACAAAGGGTCTAAATAATGAAATTATGCGGTTTTGATGTTGGTATCGAACATCCAATTTTCTTGATTGCCGGTCCATGTGTGATTGAGTCTGAGCAAATGGCGATTGATACTGCAGGTCAGCTCAAAGAAATCTGCGCAAGTGTTGGTATCCCATTTATTTACAAGTCTTCATACGACAAAGCCAATCGTAGTTCTAATAAGACATTCCGTGGTTTTGGTATTACTGAAGGTTTGCGTATTTTGAACGAAGTGCGTCGTCAAATTGGCGTGCCGATTTTGACAGACGTGCACAGCGAAGAGCAAGTGGCTGAAGTAGCCTCCGTGGTTGATGTCCTTCAAACACCAGCATTTTTATGTCGCCAAACAGATTTTATTACTGCCGTTGCGACTTGCGGTAAGCCCGTAAATATTAAAAAAGGCCAATTCTTAGCGCCAGGTGATATGAAGCAAGTGGTGCAAAAAGCTAAAGAAGCTAACGGCGGTGCAGATACCATCATGGTCTGTGAGCGTGGAGCTTCGTTTGGTTATAACACTTTGGTTTCAGATATGCGCGGCTTAGCGATTATGCGCGAGACGAGTTGCCCTGTGGTATTTGATGCAACGCATTCTGTGCAGCAGCCAGGTGGCCAGGGCGATAAGAGTGGCGGTCAACGTGAGCATGTGCCTGTGTTGGCGCGCGCTGCAGTTGCAAGCGGGATTGCAGGCTTGTTTATGGAAACCCATCCTGACCCTTTAAAAGCCTTGTCAGATGGTCCGAATGCATGGCCATTAGGTAAGATGAAAGATTTGTTAGAAGTATTGATTGATTTAGATAAAGTGGTTAAAAAAGCCGGCTTTATTGAAAGTACGCTTTAAAACCTATTTTTAAAAATGCCTTAATTAATAATTATTAGATTTATACCGAGGAAAAAAGTATGAGCGCAATTGTAGACATCATCGCCCGTGAGATTATGGATTCACGCGGCAATCCAACTGTTGAAGCAGATGTATTGCTTGAGTCTGGCATTATTGGACGTGCGGCTGTGCCGTCTGGTGCTTCAACAGGGACCAAAGAAGCGGTTGAGCTTCGTGATGGCGACAAAGAACGCTATTTGGGCAAGGGCGTTTTGCAAGCGGTTGAGAACGTCAACACAGAAATCTGTGAAGCAATTATCGGCTTGGATGCTGAAGACCAAAGCTTTATCGATGCAACATTGATTGAAGTGGATGGAACGGAAAACAAAGCACGTTTAGGTGCAAATGCAATCTTAGCGGTTTCGATGGCTTGCGCGCGTGCTGCGGCTGAAGAATCAGGCTTACCACTTTATCGCTACTTAGGCGGTTCTGGCATGATGCAATTGCCAACCCCAATGATGAACATCATCAATGGTGGTGCGCATGCTGCTAACAGTGTTGATATCCAAGAGTTCATGATTATTCCAGCAGGCTTACCTAGCTTCCGTGAAGCTTTGCGTTGCGGCGCTGAAGTATTCCACGCATTGAACAAAATTCTGCACAAACAAGGCTTGGCAACAACAGTGGGTGACGAAGGTGGATTCGCACCAGATTTGCCTTCAAATGAATCTGCAATTCAATACATTTTGGAAGCGATTTCAGCTGCAGGTTACGAGCCAGGCCGTGATGTGTTGTTAGGCTTGGATTGTGCAAGCTCTGAGTTTTACAAAGACGGTAAATACAACTTGGAATCAGAAGGCTTGCAATTGTCTTCAGGTCAATTTTCTGACTACTTGAGCGCTTGGGTGGATAAATACCCAATCATCAGCATTGAAGATGGGATGAGTGAGCATGACTGGGACGGTTGGAAACTGTTAACCGACCGCATGGGCAAAAACATCCAATTGGTGGGGGATGACTTGTTCGTGACGAACGCAAAAATCTTGCGTGAAGGGATTGCTAAAGGGGTAGCTAACTCAGTGCTTATTAAAGTTAACCAAATTGGTACATTGACTGAGACATTCCAAACCATTGAAACAGCAAAACGCGCTGGTTACACCTCAGTGATTTCACATCGCTCAGGTGAAACCGAAGATACAACCATTGCTGATATTTCAGTGGCAACTAATGCCTTGCAGATTAAGACAGGCTCGCTCTCACGTTCTGAACGTATTGCGAAATACAATCAGTTGCTACGCATTGAAGAAGAGCTTGGTGATGCAACAAGCTATGCTGGCATGGGTGCGTTTTACAACCTCGAGCGCTAGTTGTTATAAAAGTCATCCTTGAAAGCTCTTACGCTTATCTTCGTTATACTGATTGCTGCGCTTCAGTACCCACTGTGGCTCAGCAAAAAGGGTAGTTGGCTAACTGTGTGGAATTTAAATCAGCAAATTGCACAGCAAATAGAAAAGAATGATCAACTAAAAGCACGCAATGCGAGTTTAGATGAAGAAGTACGAGATTTAAAACAAGGCTACGGCGCGATTGAAGAGCGTGCCAGAAGTGAACTGGGCATGGTAAAACAAGATGAAGTGTTTATCCAAGTATTAGACGCCAACAGTCTTTCATCAACCAAACCAGCCAATTCAGCGCCAGTCGCTGAAACTAAAGAGCCAGCCAAACACTAAGTAAGCAAGTGCCTAATTAATTAAGTATGTAAGGCAGTGCTTTAAACTCTAGCTTTTTGCCTTTCCAGACTGGGAATTTATCAGTCGAATCTAAATTTTCCAAACGAATTTCAATCAGCGCATCAACGCCACCATTGGGAGCTGGCGCAGCTCGTACAATTTGGCCGATGGCTTCTTCATGGCCGACTACTTGAATAGTATCGCCTGCCTGAGGTATTTCCTCAGTGTTGATATTGGCAAGCTGAGTTCGGCGCTTAACCTTGCCCAAGTAATGAGTGCGTGCAACAATTTCTTGGCCTGTATAACAGCCTTTTTTAAAGTTAATACCATCAAGGCTGTCTAGGTTCACCATTTGCGGCACGAATGCTTCTTGTGTAGCTGGAATGATTTCTGGAATGCCTGCTTGTATCTCTAAATAATCCCAAACAGACTTGCCTACTTTTGTGCAGTTGCTTGATAACGTATTCCAGATGCGCTCAGCGTTTTCAGTGTGGGTAAATACTTGGTAACGCGGCGTATCGCCGGCAAGTCGCAATAAAGTCGCATCATCCAGCGTGATAAGTTCTTGTGGTGCTTGAGGTACTTTGTTGAATAGGGTGGTTAATGTGCTTTGAGCATTCGGGCCAGCAATACCAAAGCATAATATATCTGCTGATTTTTCTGTAATCACCACTTTAGATCGCATTACATACATTTTGAGGCGCTTCATGATGGGCTCTAGAATGCTGACTGGCATTTGTAAGTGCAGATGATCTACATGTGCAAAGGCCAAGAAAAGCGCTAACAGACGACCCTTAGGGCTGCAATAACCAGCATATTGGCTGTTACTTCCATCGAGCTTTTTGACGTCATTGGTTACTTGGCCTTGCAGAAACGATACCGCATCCTCTCCGCTGATTTCCAAAAGACCTAAGTGCGATAAGCTGGTGATGATGTTGCCATTAGCAGCTGCAAGCTCATTGCGCGAATCGCCAAAGGATTGCAATTCGCTAGCTTCGAATACCGCGCCTTGAGCGCTTAGAAAGTCATGCCACTGAGTCATATGCTTGCTTTATATAGATAAATCTTAGAAGAGATTATAAATGAAGCCTACGCAATTAGCCTTAACTCCATCACGCCGACTTACTGTTATTTTGACATTGGTGAGCTTTATTGCTTGTGCCCTGGTGATTTTTTGCCATTTACTTGGCAATGCAAAGCTGCATTGCTCTTGGTGATTATTCCAGCGACGGCTTATTCAGTTGCTTGTAATGCGCTATTAATCCTGCCATGGTCTTGTTGCTTATTAACACTTAATAAAGACAATCATATTGTCTTGGCCCAAAAAAACGGCAGTAGTTTTGTTGTAAACATCTTGCCTACTAGCCTGATAATGCCTCAATTATCAGTCATTAACCTTAGCGCTAAAAGCCCGTTTTGGATGCGCAGCATTGATTTATTGGCGGATAATTCAGAACCTGAAGCAGCTCGTTTGTGGCGGATTTGGCTTAAATGGGGTTTAAAGCCTTAAATTTTTCTTTTACGGCCTTTCCATTTTGAAAAAACCTTCGTAGGATTTTTTGGCAAATAAGCCATCAGAAATATTAAGCCAGCCAGCGCTGCTAGAATCCATTGAATTTCATAAGGGGCTATATCTCGACGTGCAGGTTTTTGGTTTTTCATAGCAGATAAAATGCTTTGCAAGCTATCGCCTCGAACATAATCACCGCTGACTTGTTTTGACAGATCTTTCAAATAATCCTCTTGAAGTTTTGAAATATATCGATCACCAGCGCCTGTCGCTACGTTATTGTCACGCACACCAATATTTGCTTCTGAAATTTGTGCAATCCCAGGCTGCATCGCAAAGCTATCTGCAGACCAATAACCGATGAGCTGATTCTTATCATCTAGTTTTGGGATTGATGTGCCTTTTTCGCTGCCAATTCCAACAAATAACCAACCATTGCCACCCTGAAAATTAGTCAAATCTTTGGTGTTGAAAGCATGTAGTTTTGGCGCTTCCTCACCATCAGTAAAGTACACTACTTGTGCAGGCTCAGGAAATGCGCGAATAACCCTTGCTAGGGTGAACATGCTATCTCTAAGGCGGCTGTTGCCCGACCAAGCGGTACGCCAGTCTAGATGGTCAATCGTGTTTTGAATCGCTGCATAGTTGCTACAAACTTCAATTGGATTGTAAAGTGCTGCGACGCTTGAGCCAGCAAACAAACCAATACTTACACGGGTGCCGCACGGCATATTAGCGACAATGTGATGCAACATATACTGGGTATAGGCCATACGAGACGTTGGCTTTCCATTTAGGCTGGTATCAATCACATTCATACTTTGAGAAATATCTGCTACGAGTATGTAGCTATAAATATTTCTTGGCATCGGGATTGTTGGCTTAAATGCAGCCACTATCAACAATAGGAAGGCACTTGCTAGAAGCGCAGCATCTCTTCGATTGCGTAAGTAAGTTAATACTTTGTTCATATTATGGAAGACCTACTGGGATGTTGCCCATAATAAGGCCAGGAGAGTCAGACTCTCCAACGCCAGGGGTCGGTGTACCGGGTAATAATAAAATTAACCTGTCTAAGTTATGACGGGAATCCCAATGTGAGTTATCAAGACGGACTGCTTGTTGGTATAAATTTTTGGCCTGTCGAAGAAGATATTCAGTCTCTTTGCCTACCTTCATGTTGGTACCATTAATCGCCAAGCCCCTGAGAAAGAAGATTGTGCCTAAATTATGCTGAATTGCTTCTTTCTGTTTGTTGTTGGCCCGCTCTAAAAGTTTGGTATAAAGCAAGGTTGATTCTTTATAACGCTCATTTTTTGCTAGCCAGTATGCGGTAGCAAATTTGGCCTCAAAACTTTGCATATCACTTCTCGGGGATTCAGCATTTAATATGGCTGTGTTAAATGCTTGTATTTGTATGATGCGTTTTATCTGTAAACCAGCTCCGATAGCACTCATAATCGCTAGAACACTGAAAATCCACACTAGTTTTTTAGTGTTCATCATTTTAAAAATATTAAATGTCATTGGCTTAATCCCATGTTCTAACTTCTAAGTACTTCACACCTAACAACAAGCCAATCATCAATGCTGCCAGTAAAAAGCAAGCCTGAGAAAAGTCGTAGCCAGGAATTTGTTCGTGATAACGAATTGGTTTTTTTTCTTTTTGATTGATGTCTGCAATCGCGGCGGCTAATGATTTAGGGTCTTCCGCCTCATAAGCATGAAAAGGGGAGTTCAGTGTCTTAAAGAACTCGTTTAATTCAATTTGTGGTGGCAGCACAGCATCTTCTGGCGGCACGTAGCTAGTATCAAAAATACTCAAGCCGCCCGGTTGGCGTAATACAATCCAGTACAGACCAACATGCAAGCGATCAAGCCAATCACGGATCTTTTGCTGTGTTTCAACATCAATACGACCGCCACCGTCCGATAATAAAATCATCGCACGTGAGCCAGAGTCTGGCACTTTGTCGAATAGTCCCGCACCACTTGTCATTCCGCTACCAATGTTGGTCTGGAACAACGCATTACCTGCAGTGGCCTGTACTGCAGCTAAAATCGCCTCACGGTTTTCAGTCAGCGGTAAAACATACATCGCGGAGTTGCTGAAAGTAATCATGCCAAACATATCGTTTTGACGCGACTTAACAAACTGAGTAATCAGCCGGCTTGCTGCAACAGATTTTGTTTCGCCAACTTTTCCGTTGTTATCGCCGCCAGAAAATGGGTCATCCATACTTGCGCTTCGGTCTAAGATTAATGCGATTTGAGCACCAACGCCAATTCGCTCAATGCTTTGTTGTTTACTATGAGGGCTTGATAAACCTAAGACGATGAATAGCAGGGCTAATACTGCTAATACTTTCATGAGCAAACCAATAAGGTCAGAGAGTTTGTCTTTGGGAAGCATAGCAACCCATGAATAGCGCTGAGTAAACGCGCGATCAAGGACCAGGGGTAAAATTGCTAAAGGCATTAGCCAAAGCGCCCAAGGCGAGTTAAAGAAAATTGGAATGTTCATACGTGCTAAGCTTTATTTTGCTTCGCTGGCTTGAGACCACGTTCACAATCTCGACATTGCTTACCAAAACTTTTCACCCAATTAAGTGATTTTGCTTCATCACTGGAGGCGTTGTGTGTTTCAAAGAAGACTTGATGAGAGAGTGCAAAAAATTGACGCATTTCAGCTTCAATTGTTTTGAAGCTAGATTTTTGTGCAATAAATTCCGCAATATTATCGCTAAATACACTGTATTTAGCAGAGGTATTAAAAGCTTGATGCATGCTTAAAAGCGCTGTTTTAAGAGCATCAGCATCTTTTGGTGAAAGCTTACGTGTTTGGCGCACTGCCTTTGCAAATGGTTTACCCATCAGCGGCAACCATGCTCTAGCACCTACAATGTAAAGCAATCCCAACAGGCTCAATCCAAGAATGATTAAACAAGCCACGAGTTTTTGTTTTACAGGATATGCTTGAAGCAATAATGGCTGCCTTAAAGGACTCATATCATCTTCAATTTTGACTGCACCAAATACCGCCATCGGAGAGCTTCTAAAGTAAAACTCTGGAATTCGGTATTGCACAAGGCCGTCTTTAGCCTCTGAAGTTGATGGGCCTTGAAATTTTACAATTTCAGCAGGCAGAAGAGCAGGCTTTACTGTAGGCGCTGTAGCAAAGACTTGGTAAGAAAGTTGCACCACATAAACAGTAGAGGTATTACTTTCTTTCTTAGTATGGCTAATTTTACGAAGTTCGATACCAGAAACTTGCCCTTGATAGCGATGCTCGTATCCGACAATAGGCAGCGTTGTTTCAATCAGTTTGTAAGGCTTTTTAACTTCTAAAGTAATGGTGCGGTCAAGAATGTCACCCATCAGGTAGCCAACATTGCGAGCTGGATCAACCTTGGTTAGCTTTACCACGCCCTCTGGAATTTCTGGGGATGGCTCGTCATTGGCTAATCCAAGGCTTGCACTAAGAAATAGTACTAGACTTATTAAGCTAATATGTACTGGTTTGATTAATGTGTTCATAAGGCATTTCATTATTAGGCTGCCACAAATTGGTGAAAATATTCGGTTAAAGCATCCGCATCGAATCCGCCTTCTACGAAAAAAGGCGCCATATCAAAACTCATAAATAAAGCTTCGATTTCAGCTCGTCTTGCTTCAAAACTAGCAACGATATTCGCCCGCATTTCTTTTCGTAAAAATAAAGTGCGTTTTTCGCCAGTTTCACAGTCAGTAACACTAGTGATACCAAACTCAGGCAAGTTTTTATATTCGGCAGAATCCCACAATACCACTGGAACTACATGATGTTGCATCAAGAGTAATAGGGACTCTTCTAAATCATTCAGCGGCATATGAAAGTCTGAAATCAAGAAAACAAGGGAACGCTCACGCGGTAAAAAACGATTGACGTCTTTTAGCCCTGCACTCCCGACTTGATCAGGTTCAAAATCTTTTAGGGCCGTTGTTAACTCAAGTGCTTGATGTGATTTGAAAGACTGCGTGCAAATCCAATCTTCTCGAATGACATCGTCAAATCCAATAAAGCCAAAAGGGTCGCTATTGTTAGTAGCTGACCTAGCGATCGAACTAGCAATGTTACTCGTTAACGCCACTTTGCTCTGCTTGCTACCAAAATTCATCGAGCCTGATAAGTCAGCAATTGCGAATACAGGGGTTGCGCTTTTTTGATTAAAAATGCGCACATAAACCTGCTCTAGTGGGTCGCGTATGGTTTGACGAATATCAATGCGACGTGGATCAGGATACGAGAGCAAGGTGGTATGCCCACGAAACTCCATCCCCATGCCACGTTGTGTGCTTGCGTGGCTTCCACTTCGACGACCGCGAGAACGCCAATTGATATGGTAACTAAACTCTTTTATATCATTGTGCATGGATGGCTCTGCGTGATGAAACTAAGGAGCAGCAACAGCATTCACAATGCCTGAAAGCAATTCCCGCGCGATTTCTGTCCGGCGCATTTCATAAACTGGACTGAATACCAAACGATGCGCCACTGTTGAATGGAATACAGCATGAATATCTTCTGGTAATACTGAATCACGATTATTCAACCAAGCATTTACCCTTGCTGCACGCATCATCATGCTCATGCCGCGTGGACTTGCGCCAGCTAAAACAAGACGGTTCATATCAACGCCGCTTACTTTCACACCATAGTCACTTGGTGTCTTTGTTGCACGCCATAAGTTAAGCGCGTACTGGCGAAGTGTTGGGCTTGCATCGACTCTTGCTTGCAACAATGCTGAGAATTCGTTCAATTGATCAAACTGAAGAACGTCTGCCTGAATACTATCGACTAAGGCATCCACGTTATGGAACTTAGTATCAAATACTAAAGATTCCATGATGGCATTGTCATCAGGAACTAAGATAGGAATCTCCATCATGAAACGGTCGCGCGCAGCAGATGGAATTTCAAACGTTTCTTCTTTTTCAACTTGATTGCGGTCTGCAAATACCAACATGTGTGGGAAATGATACTCTTTATTGAAGGCGGACAAAGTACGCTCAGCCATCACACGAAGTAAAAGTGAGTGAACTTGTGGGCGCGCGCGGTTAATTTCGTTAAAGAAGAACACCGAAAGATTCTCACCAGACATCAATAACGGACCCGGGCTTACATGCGGTTTGCCATCTTCACCAAGGTAGGTGTGATAAACCAAGTCGTTAGGCATCAAATCAATCGTACCTTCGATACGCTGGTATCCACCGCCAATACATCTGGTAAAGGCGCGTAATAAAGTTGTTTTACCAACGCCGACATCACCTTCAAGCAAAACGTGACCACGAGAAAAAATCGCAGTGGTAATTAAGCGAATAGGCGATTGCTGACCCACCACGACTTTGTTAATTTCTGCTTCTAATTTTTGTGCGTGTTGGCGCCAGTCGGTAAGTTTTTTTTCGCTCATGGACTTGTCCCGTAAGAAATTGGTTAGAATAATGAAGAACTAATTTTCTCTTAGATAGTAACTGAGAATTTATAAGCTGTAAAACGAATATGCTGGCTTTAATTTAAGCTATTAACAACATTAGGGCTTTCACTTAAACGGTTTTCCAGCGAAAATAGCGATAATTCTAAAATAATTGGTTAATTGAATGTCTAAAAAGAACAGCTTTACTTTCGAAGAGCTTTTATCCTGTGGGCGAAGCGAGATGTTTGGGGCAGGCAATGCACAACTGCCATTACCACCAATGTTGATGTTTGATCGTATTGTTTCAATCACCGAGGATGGTGGCAAATATGGTCAGGGTCAGATTATTGCCGAGTTAGATGTGAAGCCTGACCTGTGGTTTTTTGCATGTCATTTCGAGGGTGATCCTGTCATGCCGGGTTGCTTGGGTTTGGATGCGATGTGGCAATTGGTTGGCTTTTATCTTGGCTGGAAAGGCGGCCCTGGTCGCGGACGTGCGCTTGGTGCTGGGGAGGTTAAATTTAGCGGTCAAGTATTGCCTACTGGCAAAAAGATTACTTATTACATCGATTTAAAACGCGTCATTATGCGCAAATTGGTAATGGGAATTGCAGACGCACGGATGGAGTTAGATGGCCGTGAAATTTATGTGGCGAATGATTTGCGTGTTGGTTTATTTACCAGTACAGAAAATTTTTAAAATTACAAAAATAAACGAGTTCGGGAGAACGGTATTATGCGTCGTGTCGTCGTAACTGGCATGGGGATTGTTTCAAGCTTAGGCAACAACCAAGCTGAGGTTAAAGACAGTCTTTATGAAGGCCGCTCAGGCATCACATTTCAACAGGAATATGCAGATCGTGGTTTGCGCTCGCATGTTGCCGGTTCAATTAAAAACCTTGATATCGAGGCTTTGATTGACCGTAAGCTTTTGCGCTTCATGGCTAAAGGCCATGCTTATGCATGGCTTGCTATGCAAGAAGCGATTGCTGATTCAGCTTTACCTGAAGAAATGGTTTCTAATGTGCGTACCGGCCTGATTGTTGGCGCTGGCGGCACATCCACAGAGAGCATGCTAGAAGCGACCGATACATTGGCAGAAAAAGGTATCCGCCGTGTTGGGCCTTATATGGTAACAAAAACCATGTCTAGCGGCATTGCTGCTTGTTTAGCGACTGGCGCAAAAATTAAAGGTGTGAACTACGGCATTAGTTCGGCTTGTTCAACAAGTGCACATTGTATAGGCGTTGGTGTTGAACAGATTCAACTGGGCAAACAAGACATTGTGTTTGCTGGTGGTGGAGAAGAAGAGCATTGGACGATGTCGTTCTTGTTTGATGCGATGGGCGCACTTTCTAGCAAATACAATGAAACACCAGAAAAGGCTTCACGCACTTATGACGCAGACCGCGATGGTTTTGTGATTTCTGGCGGCGGCGGTATCTTGGTATTGGAAGAGTATGAACACGCTAAAGCTCGTGGTGCAAAAATCTACGCCGAAGTGGTTGGCTACGGTGCAACTTCTGATGGTTACGATATGGTGGCCCCAAGTGGTGAAGGTGCTGAGCGTTGCATGAAATTGGCGATTGAAGGCGTTGCTAAAGTGGACTATATCAATACGCATGGTACAAGTACGCCAGTAGGTGATACTAAAGAGCTGGAAGCAATTCGTGCTGTGTTCGGCAATAGTGATACTGCGATTGCCTCAACAAAATCACTTTCAGGCCATGCGCTTGGTGCGGCTGGCGTGAATGAAGCGATTTACACGCTGATTATGATGGAAAACAACTTTATTGCGGCTTCAGCGAATATTGAAAATCTAGACCCTGCTGCTGAAGGCATGAATATTGTTCGTAAGCGTATCGATAATGTCAAAATCGAAACCGCGCTTTCAAATAGCTTTGGTTTTGGTGGTACGAATGCTTCTTTAACGCTTTCGACTAAAAACCTTTAAGCGTTTTTAGATGATTAAAAAGCCGCCTCTTTAGGCGGCTTTTTGTTTTTCTATCTACACGTAAGACCAAGCTACAAATCGGCTGTGTTTCTGTCCTTGGGTCATTTCAACAATTTTTACTTTTTTAGCGCCAATGGCTTTAAGTACTCGTTCGATTTTGGGTAAATTAGGTGCTTTAGAAACCAAGGTGGTAAACCAACGGCACTGGTTTTTATAAAGGGCACTTTCTTCAATCATGCGTGTTATGAAACCAAGCTCGCCGCCTTCGCAAAATAGCTGCGCGCCCTGGCCGCTAAAATTTAGTTGGGGCTTGGTTGTGGAGATTGGTTGTTTTCCAGTATTTCTGGCTAAGCTATTAATTTTACGTTGTGTGCCAGCTTGTGCATCTTCGAGAGAGGCGTGGAAAGGTGGATTGCACATACTAAAGTCAAAAATACTATCTGCTTGAATAATTCCTTTGAAAATTTGATTTTCATTGCTTTGCAACCTGAACTGAATGGAATCACTCAGGCCATTTGCATTAACAATCGCTTGAGCATTTTCAACTGCGCTCGCATTAATATCCGCCCCAATAAAATTCCAGCCATATTCACGATGCCCAATTAATGGATAAATCGCGTTCGCGCCCACGCCAATATCTAAGCCCTTTATCTTTTTGCGTTTGTCAGTATCAATTAAATCAGCTAAGTAATGAATATAGTCAGCCCGTCCTGGCATAGGCGGGCAAAGAAATTGGTCGGGTATGTCCCATTCAGCGATTTGATACTCATGCGCTAAAAGTGCTTTATTGAGAGCTAGAACGGCTTTAGAATTGGCGAAATCAATGGATAAATCGTTATAAGCATTTGTCTTTACAAAAGGCTTTAGCTCGGGATTTGCGAGCGATAAAGCGACTAAGTCATAACGACCTTGATGTTTGTTTCTGGGGTGCATTAAAAAGGATGTATTGATGAAAGCTGCATCTATAAAATGAGGGCTGCAGCAACTTTGCGACCCTCAGCCATGAGGATGTTATAAGTTCTACAAGCCGCATCGGTGGTCATGCATTCTACAGGGATGTTCGCGGCTGTGAGCGCTTGGATTAAATTCGGACGAATGAAGCGATGCGTTGACCCGGTGCCAAGTAAAATCACTTCAGGTTGATAGGTCAATAAGCATTCAAAATTTTCCTGATTCAAGCTGTCAAAATCGCTCACAGCCCAATCCAATAGTAGCTCGTCAGGAAGAACAACCAAGCTTTGCGGATAAACGAGATTGTTGATGGAAATCCAATCTTTGCTGTAGCCTGTAATGAGCTGTTTTCCATCGGCTTGAGTTAAATGTAACTTCATCTCTATTTCTCATGTTGAATTGGTTAAGTTGCTAGGCCTGAAAATCGCTTGATTCATTGCCTGATATGGCCTTCGAGGGTAAGATAACACATTTTTATGCTTAGGTTTTGCCGTGCAACCATTACTTAAATCTTCGAAGCTCAATAACGTGTGCTACGACATTCGCGGCCCAGTGCTGGCGCGTGCCAAAAAGATGGAAGAAGATGGTCACCGTATCATTAAATTGAATATCGGTAATCCTGCGCCATTTGGTTTTGCTGCGCCTGAAGAAATATTACAAGATGTTATTCGCAACATGGACCAAGCTTCTGGCTATACAGACTCGAAAGGCCTATTTGCTGCGCGTAAAGCCATCATGCATTACTCTCAGCAAAAGAATATTGATGGTGTGACGATAGACGACATTATCATCGGCAATGGTGTATCTGAGTTAATTGTGATGGCGATGCAGGGCTTGCTTAATAACGGTGACCAGGTTTTGGTGCCAGCACCAGATTACCCTCTATGGACAGCAGCTGTGAATTTGGCTGGCGGGACACCGCGCCACTACATATGTGATGAAGGTTCTGGTTGGTTGCCAGACCTGAAAGATATTGAATCAAAGATTACTGCCAATACGCGCGGTATTGTGATTATCAATCCCAACAATCCAACAGGTGCGTTGTACCATGATGAGATTTTGCTAGGCATTATCGAAATTGCCCGCCGTCACAATTTGGTGATTTTTGCGGATGAGATTTACGACAAGGTTTTGTATGACGGCAGAACCCATACTTCCATTGCATCGCTTGCAGATGACGTATTGTTTGTGACTTTTAATGGCTTGTCTAAAAACTACCGTACCTGTGGCTATCGCGCTGGCTGGTTAATTATTTCTGGCGAAAAGAAACATGCTAAGGATTATATCGAGGGCTTGAATATGCTTGCTTCGATGCGGCTTTGTGCCAATGTGCCGGGTCAGCTCGGAATTCAAACTGCATTGGGTGGGTATCAAAGTATTAATGATTTAGTGTCACCAGAAGGTCGCTTATGCAAGCAGCGAGATTTAGCACATGACATGCTGACATCAATACCAGGTGTTAGCTGCGCTAAGCCAGCAGCTGCGATGTATCTATTTCCTAAGCTTGATCCAAAAATGTATCCAATCGAGGATGATCAACAATTTATTCTCGATTTGCTCTTAGAGGAAAAAGTTTTATTGGTTCAAGGCTCTGGTTTTAACTGGAAAACGCCTGACCACTTCCGCATAGTATTTTTACCTAATGTGGATGATTTGAAAGAGGCCATGACACGCATTGCCCGCTTCTTGGATCAGTATCGAAAACAGCACGGCACTAAATAACAAAAACAATATAACAATCGTTAACGAAAGTATATGAACAGTATGAAGTCATTAAAAGTTGGTTTGCTTGGAATCGGCACAGTCGGCGGTGGAACTTACGCTGTGTTAACACGTAATCAAGAGGAAATCTCACGTCGTGCCGGGTGCAAGATTGAGATTGTGAAAGTTGCAGACAGAAATCTTGAGCTCGCAAAAAAGCTAACCAATGGACAAATCGAAGTGACCGATGATGTTATGTCAGTCGTGACGGACCCGAATGTGGATGTCGTGGTTGAATTAATAGGGGGCTATACGCTGGCTAAAGATGCCATGTTGAAAGCCATTGAGCACGGCAAGCATGTTGTGACAGCGAATAAGGCCTTAATTGCAACACATGGCAATGAGATTTTTGCTGCAGCAAAAGCCAAAGGTGTCATTGTCGCTTTTGAGGCGGCGGTTGCAGGCGGCATCCCTATTATCAAGGCCTTGCGTGAGGGCTTAGTGGCTAATAAGATTGAGTGGATCGCAGGCATCATTAACGGCACCACAAACTTTATCCTGACAGAAATGCGTGATAAAGGATTAACTTTTGCTGATGTGCTTGGTGAGGCTCAGCGTCTTGGTTATGCCGAGGCAGACCCTACTTTTGACGTTGAGGGGATTGATGCTGCGCATAAGTTGATGATTATGTCTGCCATTGGCTTTGGTATTCCGATGCAATTCGATAAAGTCTATACCGAAGGTATTACTAAGCTTGAGAGCAAAGACATTCGCTACGCTGAAGAGCTAGGCTATCGCGTTAAATTGTTAGGCATGACTAAACATAGTGTTAACGGCATTGAAATTCGTGTGCATCCAACCTTGATTCCTGAAAAGCGCTTAATTGCGAATGTAAATGGCGCGATGAATGCTGTTGTCGTGAAGGGTGATGCAGTTGGCCCTACGCTTTATTATGGCGCTGGTGCCGGCTCAGAGCCAACAGCAAGCTCGGTCATTGCTGACTTGGTGGATGTGGCGCGTATGCAAAATACCAGCATCCAAGATCGTGTTCCTTATTTGGCTTATCACGACATATCTGCCACTGAGAACACACCCATTTTGCCGATCAGTGAAATTAGTACTGCTTATTATTTGCGCATGCGTGCTTCAGACAAGCCAGGTGTATTGGCAGAAGTCACCAAGATTTTAGGTGATAGACAAATCTCTATTGATGCGATGATGCAAAAAGAACCGCAAGATGGCGAAACCGAAGCGGATATTGTCATTCTGACCCACATTACGGTTGAAAAGAATATGAATGCGGCAATTCAAGCGATTGAGGCTTTGCCTGCGATTGATGGTGCAATCGTGAAATTGCGTATGGAAGAATTAAACAAATGAAATACATCAGCACCCGTGGGCAATCGCCTGCTTTAAGTTTTAGTGAAATTTTGCTTGGTGGTTTAGCGCCAGACGGTGGCTTGTATTTACCGGAAAGCTACCCACAATTTAGCGATGCTGATTTAAGCGCTATGCGTGATATGAACTATCGTGATTTAGCTTTTACGATATTAAGTCGTTTAATTGATGAGCAAGATATTCCTTCAAAAGATTTGCGTGTCATTGTTGATAAAACATATCGCGCCGAGGTTTATTGCTATACCCGCAAAGGTCAAAACGCTGAAGACATCACGCCTACACTTAAATTAGAAAACAATCTGTATGTGCTATCACTTTCAAATGGCCCAACGCTAGCCTTCAAAGACATGGCCATGCAATTGCTTGGCAACTTGTTTGAATACGTGCTCGCAAAAAAAGGGGAAACCACCAATATTCTTGGTGCCACTTCTGGAGATACTGGCTCTGCGGCTGAATATGCCATGCGTGGCAAAAAAGGCGTGAATGTATTTATGCTCTCACCCCATGAAAAAATGAGCCGATTCCAAGTTGCCCAGATGTTTAGTCTTCAAGATAAGAATATCTTTAATATAGCGGTCAAGGGTGTGTTTGACGATGCGCAAGATATTGTTAAGGCAGTCTCAAACGATCATGCGTTTAAAGCCGCGAATAAGATAGGCGCTGTAAATTCAATCAACTGGGCGCGTGTTGCGGCTCAAGTGGTTTACTACTTCAAAGGCTATTTTGCTGTGACGCAAAACAATCGCCAAAAAGTCAGCTTTGCTGTGCCATCAGGTAATTTTGGTAATGTGTGTGCAGGACATATCGCTCGCATGATGGGTTTGCCTATCGATAAGCTGGTGGTGGCGACCAATGAAAATGATGTGCTTGATGAGTTCTTCAGAACAGGCGTTTATCGTCCACGTGGCTCAGCGAACACTTACCATACCTCTAGTCCTTCAATGGATATTAGCAAAGCCTCAAATTTTGAGCGCTTCATTTTTGATTTAACGGGTCGAGATGCTTCCAAAGTCCGTGAGTTATGGTCTTTGGTCGATGCTGGTGGCGCGTTTGATATTAAGCAAGCAGGTTTATTTGAGAAGATCGCGAGTTATGGTTTTGTTTCGGGAAGCAGTAATCATCTTCATCGTATGAATGTCATTCGAGAAGCTGAAGCCAAATATGGCGTGGTGATTGATACGCATACCGCTGATGGCTTGAAAGTGGCTTTAGAGCTGCGCGATGTGAATACGCCGATGGTTGTTTTAGAAACGGCTTTACCTATTAAATTCGAAGATTCCATTGTAGAGGCGCTAGGTCATTCACCAGAGCGTCCAGCGCCATTACAAGGAATAGAGGATTTGCCTCAACGCTTTGAAGTGATGGATGCTGATGTCGATGCAATTAAAGCTTATTTAGTCGCGAATACTTAATAGTCATTTGAGAGTCATTTTGACGGAGCCAGTATGAAACAATATCAAGACTTAGTCCGCCATGTGCTTGCCCATGGTAATAAAAAAGAAGATAGAACTGGCACTGGCACGGTCTCTGTTTTTGGCTATCAAATGCGTTTTGATTTGAACGCAGGCTTTCCACTCCTCACGACAAAAAAAGTACATTTAAAATCCATGATTCATGAGTTGCTTTGGTTCTTGCAAGGCAGCACCAATATTGCCTATTTAAAAGAAAATGGCGTACGCATTTGGGATGAGTGGGCGGATGAAAATGGTAATTTAGGCCCTGTGTATGGCTATCAATGGCGCAACTGGCCTAAACCAGATGGCACGCATATCGACCAAATCAGACAAGTCGTTAACGCGATTAAGAGTAACCCCGACTCGCGTCGATTGATTGTCTCTGCTTGGAATGTGGCAGATGTGGATCAAATGAAATTGCCACCATGTCATGCTTTTTTTCAGTTTTACGTAGCGGATGGTAAATTAAGCTGCCAGCTTTATCAGCGTAGCGCGGATATTTTCTTAGGCGTGCCATTTAATATTGCTTCTTATGCCTTGCTCACCATGATGGTGGCGCAAGTGTGTGGATTAAAATTGGGTGATTTTGTGCACACGCTTGGCGATGCGCATATCTACAGCAACCATTTTGAGCAGGTAAATGAGCAACTCACACGTGATTTGCGTGCCTTGCCAACCATGCACATCAATCCAAACGTCAAAGATATTTTTGATTTCAAATTTGAAGACTTCACGCTAGAAGGCTATGACCCACATCCGCCAATTAAAGGCCTAGTGGCGGTTTAGTATGGCGTGTTTGTCTTTAATTGTTGCGATTGCTAAAAACCGCGTCATTGGCGTTAACAACACCTTGCCTTGGCATTTGCCAGAAGACCTCAAACGCTTCCGTGCTTTAACCACTGGTCATCACATTATTATGGGTCGTAAAACTTATGATTCGCTTGGTCGTTTATTGCCCGGCAGAACCACGGTTATTGTGACGCGTAACCAAGATTACAAGGTGGAAGGTGCAATTGTTGTGCATAGCCTTGAGGCTGCAATTGCAGCGTGTGGCGACGATAATGAAGCATTCTTGATTGGTGGTGCAGAGCTTTATAAAGACGGCTTAAAACTTGGCAATAAGCTCTACGTTACTGAAATTGATGCAGAGTATGAGGGCGATGCTTTCTTTCCTGAGTTTGAGATGAACGAATGGGAATCGGGTCAGCGCGAAAGCCATCAGGCAGAGAATAATTTGAGGTTTAGTTATATTACATATCAGCGAATTTGATAAACTTTGAATCATAAAAAAGGCGCTTAAGTTAAGCGCCTTTTTTATTTGCTAGCGTAATAGTTTATTCTGCTACACAGTCTACGTAATACATGGCTTTGCCATCCACCACTTGTTTCACTAAGCCGTGAACGTCAGTCTCAAAACCTGGGAAGCGCTCATTAAACTCTCGCGCAAATTTCAAGTAGTTGACGATAATTGCGTTGAATTGCTCACCGGGAATCAACAAAGGAATGCCTGGTGGATAAGGGGTTAGTAATACCGCAGTAATTCGGCCTTCTAGTTCATCAATCAATACACGATCGATTTCGCGGTGTGCCATTTTCGCAAATGCATCAGTTGGTTTCATGGCAGGTACCATGTTAGATAGATACATTTCAGTCGTTAAGCGCGCTACGTCATTTTGCTTATAGATGCCATGAATCTGTGTGCACAAATCTTTTAAGCCGGTGCGTTCATAGCGTGGGTATTTTGCCGCGAATTCAGGTAATACTTTCCACAATGGCTGGTTCTTATCGTAATCATCTTTGAACTGTTGAAGTGCCGCCACCATTGTATTCCAGCGGCCCTTAGTTATGCCAATTGTAAACATAATGAAGAATGAGTACAGGCCAGTTTTTTCAACAATCACGCCATGTTCAGCCAGGTATTTAGTGACAATCGCGGCTGGAATGCCAAATTCATCAGAGAAGTCGCCATCCACGTCCAAGCCTGGTGTGATGATGGTGGCTTTAATCGGGTCAAGCATATTAAAGCCTTCGGCAAGATTGCCAAAGCCATGCCAGCGCTCATTGGCTTTAAGCATCCAAGCTTCACGCTCTTCTATGCCTTCTTCTGAAAGGTCGTTAGGGCCCCAAACTTTAAACCACCAGTCCGCACCCCATTCTTCATCCACTTTGCGCATCGCGCGGCGGAAGTCCAAAGCTTCCATAATGGACTCTTCAACGAGCACTGTTCCGCCAGGTGCTTCCATCATGGCTGCCGCTACGTCGCAGCTAGCAATAATTGAATATTGCGGGCTGGTTGATGTGTGCATCAAGTAAGCTTCATTAAATACGTCACGGTCTAATTGAATATTCTCAGCATCCTCAACCAAAATCTGTGACGCTTGACTGAGGCCGGCGAGTAGTTTATGCGTTGATTGCGTTGAGAAAATCATCGACTCTTTACAGCGTGGACGGTCTGCACCAATTGCGTGGTAATCGCCGTAAAAATCGTGGAATGTAGCGTGTGGTAACCAAGCTTCATCGAAATGTAGCGTATCAATTTTGCCATCTAACATTTCTTTAATTTCTTCAACGTTATAAAGCACGCCATCGTATGTCGATTGGGTAATGGTTAATACGCGAGGTTTTGCGTTTTTGTCAGTGGCAAATGGGTTGGCTTCAATCTTTTTCTTAATGTTTTCCCATTCGAATTCCGCTTTTGGAATTGGACCAATAATGCCGAAATGGTTACGTGTTGGCATCAAGAAAACAGGAATTGCCCCCGTCATGATGATCGAGTGCAGTACAGACTTATGACAGTTACGGTCAACGACTACAATATCGCCAGGAGCGACGGTTGAGTTCCAAACAATCTTATTGGATGTTGATGTCCCGTTAGTCACAAAGTACAAGTGATCACAGTTATAAATGCGTGCTGCGTTACGCTCTGATGCTGCGACAGGGCCTGTATGGTCAAGTAATTGACCAAGCTCATCTACCGCGTTACAAACGTCTGCACGCAGCATGTTTTCACCAAAGAATTGGTGGAACATTTGACCCACTGGTGATTTCAAGAATGCCACGCCACCAGAGTGACCAGGGCAGTGCCATGAGTAAGAGCCATCCGCAGCATAATGGGTGAGTGCTTTGAAGAATGGTGGCGGCAAGCTATCCAAATAAGCTTTAGCTTCACGGATGATTAAGCGCGCTACAAACTCTGGCGTATCTTCATTCATGTGAATAAAGCCGTGAAGTTCACGTAATACGTCATTTGGGATATGGCGTGAAGTGCGCGTTTCACCGTGCAAGAAAATAGGAATTTCTTCGTTACGGTAACGGATCTCATTCACGAATGTGCGTAATTGTTCAATCGCTTCTGGTTTTTCTTCTACGATTTCTTCATCATCAATCGATAAAATAAATGCTGATGCACGACTTTGTTGTTGTGCAAAAGAGGTGAGGTCACCGTAACTGGTGACGCCTAATACCTCGAAGCCCTCTTCTTCAATAGCCTTTGCAAGAACGCGAATGCCTAGACCTGAGGAATTTTCAGAGCGGAAGTCTTCATCGATGATGACGATAGGAAATCTAAATTTCATTCGAATGCCTTAAATTTTAGGTAATGTCACGCCGACTTGGCCTTGATACTTGCCGCCACGATCTTTATAGCTGGTTTCACAAACATCGTCCTCATCTGCCTCAAAGAACAGCACTTGCGCACAACCTTCGTTTGCATAGATTTTGGCTGGGAGCGGGGTGGTATTGCTGAATTCTAGCGTGACGTAACCCTCCCATTCTGGTTCAAATGGCGTGACGTTGACGATGATGCCGCAACGTGCATAAGTTGATTTACCTAAGCAAACTGTTAAAACGTTGCGAGGAATACGGAAGTATTCAACAGTGCGCGCCAATGCAAATGAATTAGGTGGAATGATGCAGTAATCTGCATTCACTTCTACAAATGAATTAGGGTCGAAATTTTTTGGGTCAACAATCGTACTGTTGATATTGGTGAATAGCTTAAATTCTTTTGAGCATCGAATGTCGTAACCATAACTTGATGTACCGTATGAAACCACACGCTCACCAGCGGCGTTCACTTTGACTTGTTTAGGCTCAAACGGCTCAATCATGCCGTGTTGTTCAGCCATGCGGCGTATCCACTTATCCGATTTAATGCTCATTTTTACTCAACCATTCATTAAGAAAACAAAAATAACAAAATTAAAATGCCCACGCATTATGCCATTTTACTGACAAATCGCGCAGGCATTTTGTAATGGAGAAAGAGCAGTTTAGTGCTCGTCGCCACCTAGTTCAATACTGTAACGCCAGAATTGATCTTCTGCTTCAAAAATGACACTAGAAGCCTCAGGATCACGGTCCCCAGCCCGGTATTGGTGCAATGGTGTTTTGTCCTTTGCCCAAGCATTCACGATTTGGTCAACCAAGCGCCATTGAGCTTCCACTTCACTGATGTGTAGATATTGTGAAGGATCGCCTTCCATCAAGTTCAGCATCAAAGTTTCGTATGAGTCAATGCTCTCATCGCCTTGTTGGCGTTGGGCGCCATCAAGACTCATGGTACGTGTTGCGATATCTAGACCCGGAATCTTAGATTCCATCTCAATTTTTACGCATTCACGTGGTTGAATGTTAATGATCAACCAGTTGTGATGTTGACCTTGTTTAAGTTCGATTGGAGATTGTTTGAAGCGAATCGCAATCGCAGTATTGCTTTCATGCAAACGTTTGCCAGTGCGAACGTAGAAAGGAACGCCTTTCCAACGAGGGTTATCAATAAACAACTTAACGGCGGCATAAGTTTCAGTGAAGCTTGTATCGCCAAGGCCGTCACGCTTTACTTCTTCTATGTAACCAGGCACGTTTTCACCATGACCGTCACCTACGCAAACACGACCAGCGGCATATTGTGCGCGGAATACCTGTTTGTTGAAGTTGTCTAAGTCGATTGGACGAATAGATTCCAGCACCTTGATTTTTTCCGCACGGATGCTGTCTGGCGTCAGGTCTTTTGGTTTTTCCATGGCTACCAATGCTAAGGTTTGTAGCAAGTGACTTTGGAACATGTCACGGAGTGCGCCCGTTGCTTCGTAGAAAGTGGTACGTTCGCCAACGCCTAATGTCTCATTGTTAGTGATTTGCACATGATCGATATGACCGTTATTCCAAAGTGGCTCAAAAATCGCATTGGTAAAGCGAGTAAGCATGATGTTTTGAATCGCTGATTTACCGAGGTAATGGTCGATACGGTAAATTTGGCTTTCTTTTAAGTGCTTAGTGATTTTTGATTGCAAATCTTGCGCGCTGGCTAAGTCCGTACCAAACGGTTTTTCAATCAATACACGGCGCCAGTATTTGCTCTCATCTAGCAAGCCCACCGCTGACAGTTGCTCCACCACTGGGGCGAAGTCGGTCGGGCGAACAGACAAGAAATAAGCCAGGTTTTGCGGGAACACTTTCTCATCACTGAGTCGGTCACGCATTTTTTCGAAAGCATTAGGATCTGTTGGCGGATTAGCATGGTAATGGTTGCGATTTAAAAAACGCTCGAATACTTGCTTGTCGTAGCCATTTTTAAATTTAGCATCCAACATGCCTTTAATTTCTTTGTGCCAATCTTCTCGGGCAACATCACCACGGCCGACAGATAAAATCGCCATGTGGTCTGGTAAACGACCAGCAGCATCCAAACGAAAAAGGCCTGGAATTAGTTTGAGGCGAGATAGGTTGCCGCTAGCGCCAAATAAAACAAGGGTACAAGGATCAATTTGTTTGCTCATTACTTCTAGTTTCCTAAGGTTTTGGTATTAATAAGCGGCCAATCTGATGTTGGCCGCGATGATGTGTTTAACTTTTGATGCGCTTAGTCGTTGACTGACTTAACAAAGTGACCACCAAAGCCATTACGCATCATGGATAGCAATTTGTAGCTGTAACCAGTGGCATCTTGGCTTCTGAAGCGCGCTTGCAGGGCAAGTGTCAGCACCGGTGCAGCAACGCCTTGTTCAACAGATTCCATGACTGTCCAACGGCCTTCACCAGAATCAGCCACATAAGGTGCAACAGCAGATAGCTCTTGGTCTTCTTTCAGTGCGTCAGCAGTTAAATCTAACAACCAGCTTCGCACTACCGAGCCATGACGCCATAGCTCTGTGACTTGTGCGAGGTCTAAATTGAAGTCCGTTTTACCTTTTAGCAAATCTAAGCCTTCAGCCATTGCCTGCATCATGCCGTATTCAATACCGTTGTGAATCATTTTAGTGAAGTGGCCTGATCCAATTGGACCTACGTGTGCCCAGCCATTTTCTTTCGAAGGCGCAAGCGCAATCAAAATTGGTTCAACTGTTTTAGCAACTTCAGGAGTTGCGCCTACCATCAAGCAGTAGCCGTTTTCCAATCCCCAGATGCCTCCAGAAGTGCCAGCATCCATAAATCCAATCCCACGCTCTGCAAGCCAAGCGCCACGGCGTTGACTGTCTTTGTAGTTAGAGTTGCCGCCATCAATAATGATGTCGCCCTTAGCAAGCATCTCAGCAAGATTTTGAATTTGAATTTCGGTCGGTTCGCCGCTGGGTAACATTAGCCAAACAATTCGTTTTTCGCCAGATTCCCCTAGCTTTGAAACTGCATCAGCCACTGAGCTAGCAGCAGTCATGCCTTCAGTGTCGATTAACTTAGTGACGACTTCGACGCTTCTGTCGTATCCAACAACTTCAATACCACTACGAAGCAAGCGAGTAGTCATGTTGCCACCCATTTTGCCCAAACCGATCATTGCTAATTTCATTTTTTTTCCTTGGTTAGGATATAGTCTGCCGTCGTCCTTTTGGGTAAGATGGCGAGCTAAATTGATTTATTGAATAAGTCTGTAATTATAACGTGAAGGCTTTGCATGATGCAAAATACAAACCAAGAAAACTCCCCAGAAAAAACAAGCCAAATCAGTCGATGGCACAATTTTGAAAATCAAGAGGCCATTAACCAAGCTACATTAAACCGAATTTTAGCCGCGGCAAATGAAGCGATCGCTAGTCGCGGTCGTTTTTCTATCGTTCTAGCAGGCGGCTCAACCCCTAAAAGCGTTTACGCTTTACTCAAAGATGCAGATGTCGATTGGGAAAATTGGCATGTTTATCACAATGATGACCGCTGTTTGGCCGTGGATAACTCTGAGCGTAATAGTTTGATGGCGCGCACCACATGGCTTAATCATGTGAGCATTCCTGCTAACCAAATCCACGATATTCCTGCAGAGTTGGGAAATATTGAAGGCGCTAAGGCTTATGCTAAAACGTTGGCTGGTGTGCCAGAGTTTGATTTGGTGCTATTAGGTTTGGGTGAAGATGGCCATACGGCGAGCTTATTTCCTAATCAAGCAGTCGATAATTCAGCGGATGCCGTACCTGTGTTTGACGCCCCTAAGCCGCCAGCAGACCGTATTACTATAAGTCAGCAACGGTTAAGTAAAACAAGGGAGGTGATTTTCTTGGTGACAGGTGCGGGTAAACAAGATGCTGTAGACAATTGGCGTAATGGTGTTGCGATTCCTGCCACTTTAATTACCCCTAAAAATGGCGTGGATGTTTATTGTTTTGGCGTGACTTTTTAAGCTAGGTATTTAATTTTAGATTGCCATCAGAAAAGCTCCGAGATTTTCGGGGCTTTTTGTTTATGCAGTTTGGCTTATGTGTTTTGAATCACAATATTTGGAAATTTGCTGCTGTGGTCCAGCGCAAGTTGAGATAGCTTGGAGGCTGTCTTTCTTGCGATTTGTTTGTAAATGCTTGCGATTTGGCTATTAGGCTCACTAATGACAGTTGGCTTGCCGCCATCTGATTGTTCACGAATTTTAATGTCGAGGGGCAAGCTACCAAGCAAATCCACATTGTAGTCTTTGCACATAGCCTCGCCACCGCCTGCACCAAAAATATGCTCTTCATGGCCGCATTTTGAACAGATATGCGTGCTCATGTTTTCAACAATCCCCAAAATTGGAATGCCCACTTTTTCAAACATTTTGAGGCCTTTACGGGCGTCTAACAGCGCAATATCTTGGGGTGTGGTCACAATAATTGCACCAGTCACTGGCACCTTTTGGGAAAGCGTTAATTGGATATCGCCAGTGCCTGGCGGCAAGTCGATAATTAAATAATCGAGGTCTTTCCAGCGCGTGTCGCGTAGGAGCTGTTCTAACGCACCTGTAACCATGGGACCACGCCAAACCATAGGCGTATCCACATCGACCAAAAAGCCAATCGACATAGCTTGAATGCCGTGTGCTTGCATAGGCTCTATGCTTTTACCATCTGCGCTGTCTGGGCGACCTGAAATGCCGAGCATTTGTGGTTGGCTAGGGCCGTAGATGTCAGCATCTAGAATCCCTACATTTGCGCCTTCTTCAGCAAGCGCAAGGGCAATATTGACCGCAGTGGTTGATTTTCCGACGCCGCCTTTGCCCGAAGCTACGGCAATAATATTTTTTACATTTGGAATCAGTGGAACCCCTCGTTGCGCGCTATGGGGAACAATTCGACTGCCTATATTCACAGTGATCTTGCTGATGCCAGCAATCGTTTTTAGTTTGTTCTCAACGATTTCTTTCATTTCGCCTAATACGCTCTTAGCTGGGTAGCCTAATACTATGTCTATCGAAACATCGTTGCCGTTAATTTGAATATTCTTCGCTGATTTGCTGCTGATAAAGTCCGCGCCAGTATTAGGATCTATAAGTGTTTTAAGTGTGTTTTGAACATCTAATTCCGAAATTGCCATTTGCTTTTCCTTGCAATAATTCTTGAGTAAAAGATTAAGGTAATTTTAACGCATGTGAAAGCGCCCGTCATTTGTTAAAATGGGGGTATTCGAACAATTTATATATAGATTGAAATTCATGAGCCGCAAAATTCTGGTCACTTCAGCACTTCCTTATGCCAATGGCAGTATTCATTTAGGGCATTTGGTTGAGTACATTCAAACCGATATTTGGGTGCGCTTTCAGAAGATGCAAGGCAATACAGTCCATTACGTTTGTGCTGACGATACGCACGGCACACCAATTATGTTGCGTGCTGAAAAAGAAGGCATTACGCCAGAGGCTTTAATTGCCAAGGTGCACACAGAGCATTACGCAGACTTTTCAGAATTTTTAGTTGAGTTTGATAACTACTACTCAACTAACTCGCCAGAGAATAAAGAGTTAGCAGGCGGCATCTATAAAGCACTAAAAGTCAATGGCAAGATTGCGACTAAAACCATTGAACAGTTTTACGATCCAGTTAAAAACATGTTCTTGCCAGACCGCTTTATTAAAGGCGAGTGTCCTAAGTGCCATGCCAAAGATCAATATGGTGACTCGTGTGAAGTATGTGGCGCAACATATAACCCAACTGAACTGATTAACCCATTCTCAGCTGTCTCTGGTGCCGCGCCTGTGCGTAAAGAAACAGAGCATTACTTCTTCAAGCTTTCTGAATGTAGTGATTTCTTACGTGGTTGGACACGCTCCGGTACGCTTCAACAAGAAGCCGCTAACAAGATGAATGAGTGGATAGGTGAGGCGGGCGAGAATAAATTATCAGATTGGGACATCTCTCGTGATGCGCCATATTTTGGTTTTGAAATTCCTGATGCGCCAGGCAAGTATTTTTATGTTTGGCTAGATGCGCCGATTGGTTACATGGCGAGCTTTAAGAATCTATGTGCTAAAAATGGCCTAGATTTTGATGAATACTGGAAAGCAGATTCTCAAACTGAGCTTTATCATTTTATTGGTAAAGACATCTTGTATTTCCATGCTTTATTCTGGCCTGCAACGCTTGAGTACTCTGGCTATCGCAAACCAACGCAAGTATTTTCGCACGGCTTCTTAACTGTAAATGGCGAGAAGATGTCTAAATCGCGCGGTACGTTTATTACCGCCCGTAGTTATTTAGACCATATTAAAAATCCTGAATATTTACGCTACTACTACGCCGCTAAGTTAAATGGCAGTATGGAAGACATCGACTTAAATCTTGAAGACTTTGTGGCGCGTGTGAATAGTGATTTAGTGGGCAAATACATCAATATTGCCAGCCGTACAGCGGGGTTTATCAATAAGCGCTTCGCTGGGAAATTGGTTTCGGCGAGTAAACATGCGGTTGTAGAAACAATTAAAGCATCTGCCCCTGAAATTGCAAAAGCTTATGAAGCTCGAGATTACAGTCGTGCATTACGTGAAATTATGCGTTTGGCAGATTTAGCGAATGCTGACGTTGCAGAGGCTGCGCCTTGGGTCGTGGCTAAACAAGAGGGTGATGCGGCACAAGCTAAATTGCATGCGAACTGCTCAAGTGCCCTTGAAATGTTCCGGTTACTAACCCTTTATTTAAAACCTGCATTGCCAGATTTGGCAGGCAATATTGAGCAGTTCCTGAAAATTGCCCCGCTAACATGGGATAGCGTGAATGATTCATTTGCGGATAGTCATGCAATTAACGAATACAACCATTTAATTACCAGAATTGATCCGAAACACATTGAAGCCATGACTGAAGCGAATAAAGAAACATTACAACAAGCCGCTGTGCCAGCCATCAAGTCAGAGCAATCGGTCTCTGAAAACGCAGGCGACTATATTTCGATTGATGATTTTACAAAGGTGGATTTACGTATCGCGAAAATCGTCAATGCTGAGCATGTAGAAGGCGCTGAAAAACTATTGTGTTTGAGTTTGGATATTGGTGAAGAAAACCCACGCCAAGTATTTGCTGGGATTAAATCAGCTTACGACCCTGCGACATTAGTTGGACGCTTAACCGTGATGGTTGCAAACCTTGCGCCGCGCAAGATGAAGTTTGGGATGTCCGAAGGCATGGTTTTGGCAGCTAGCGATGAGCGTGGTGGGCCATTTATTTTGTCACCAGATGCTGGCGCTGAAGCTGGTATGCGCGTTAAGTAATGATGAAACTTAGCAAATTAAAAAGCCCGCTAATCGCGGGCTTTTTAATTTGCTTTTGCCTTATTTCTTGGGTGCCACTGGTTTGGCCGTAGCTGCAGGTACTGCTGGCGCAGTGCCTGATAAGGTGATTTCTGGTTTTAGTTTGGCTAAGGTTTTGTCACCGATGCCTGGCACATTATTCAAATCATCGACAGTTTTGAAATTGCCATTTTTCTTACGATAATCAACAATTGCTTGGGCTTTTGCTGGACCAACACCATTTAATGCCTAGAGTTGCTCAACATTAGCAGTATTCAGATTAACTGCCGCGAAAGCGCCAACGGTAAAGCTAAAAAACAAAATGGTCGCTAGTAAAAACTTTTTCATGATGAATCTCCTTTTTTTGAAAATGAATGAACTGCGTAACAAATCACGCAACTAAATCATAATTCTGTATTAGATTAATAGTAACTAACTATTATTATTTATACAGATAAAAGAATTTCCTCATGTATTTTTATGAGCGTTTCGAGTGGGTTTTTAGATTTTGTAATCGGACGGCCAATCACTAAATAGCTTGAACCCAGCGCCAACGCTTGGCTTGGCGTCACTACGCGAGATTGGTCATCGAGTGCAGCATCTGCAGGACGGACGCCTGGGGTAACTAGACAAAATTTGTCACCTAAAGCTTTTCTTATCATAGGTGCTTCTTGTGCGGAACATACAATGCCATCTAAACCAGACTTTTGGGTTAGCGAGGCAAGTTTGAGAACTTGGTCGGAAACAGAGCCCACAACGCCAACTTCATTAAGCATTTCTTGATTCATGCTGGTGAGCACAGTCACTGCGATGAGGATTGGTTTTTGACCTGAGCGCTCAACCCCCTCTCGCGCTGCTTCCATCATGGCGCTACCACCTGATGCATGTACGTTCAGCATCCAAACCCCCAAGCGGCTTGCCGCCTCGCAAGCTTTTGCAACCGTGGTTGGGATGTCATGAAATTTTAAGTCTAAAAATACGCCAAACCCTTTTGCAATAAGGGCCTCAACAAGCTTAGGCCCTGCCGCAGTAAATAACTCTTTTCCCACTTTTAAGCGGCAAATTGCTGGATCAAGTTGTTCAGCAAACTGAAGCGCATCTTGGGTGTTCGCATAATCTAGTGCGATCACAATTTTTGGGTCATGGTTTGTATTGATCATGCTGCGGTTTCTTTAGGTTCGGCGGGTAATGATTCCCAAGCATTGCAGGCTGGACATTGCCAATGGAAGTTACGGGCTTTAAAGCCGCATTGGTCACAACAATAGGCATTGCGGTTGCCAATGGCATAGCGAATGGTTTGGTGCATTAAGTTTAGGTCTGTATTTGCGATGCTATTTTGCAAGCTTCGTGCTTTCAATAGTTGATCTAGGGTCTGTAAGCTTGGTTTTCTTTCTAGGTCATTGAGTGCTAAATTAGCTGCCGCATCTGCGCCTTGTTCGGCTAACGTGATTTCGAAAACGACTGATAGTAGAGATGGTAATTTATAATTCTGAAGGTACTGACTTAACAATGTAATGCCTGCACTTAGCTTACCAAGTTCCCGATAGCTATGAAGCATCTTATTCGCGACCATACCAAGGCATTCTGATTTTTGAAACTCAATTCGTTTCCAAAAATTAATAGCAAGTTTGTGTGCGTTTAAATTTGCTTCCATGTCGCCTAACATGATGTTAGCTCTCACACAGTTTTTGTTGGCATCAAGCGCCATTTGCAATTCATGACGGGCATTGTGATCATCTTGATCCAAAATAGATTTAATGGCCATTTCACAATAAAACTGAGCAACCTCTTTACGAAATGACACTCCAGAAACGCGCTCAAGCTCTGTGGCTGTTTTTATTGCACGTTGCCACTCGCGTTCGCGAATAAATATTTCTAACAATGCACGGAGTGCGGGTTGCTTGTAGCGACTGTCATCAAGGCCATTAAACAGCTCTTCAGCACGATCATATAATCCGGCTTTCAGATAATCTTGTGCAAGCTCTGCCTTGATTGCTTTTCTTTGTTCATTTGGCAGCTCTTTACGTTCAAGTAAGCTGAGGTGTAGGTTGATTGCTCGGTCAACCTCGCCGCTACGTCGAAATAAGCTGCCTAAAGCAAAGTGCAGTTCAAGGGAGTCCGCGTTAGATTGTGCTGCCTCTATAAAAGCTTCAATCGCTTTATCTTGTTGGTCAGTAATTAAAAAATTAAGGCCTTTGAAGTAAGCAGCAGGCAGGCTGGTCGACTCAGACAGGAGTTGTTTGATATCAATTCTTGCTGCAATCCAGCCAAGTGAGAAAAATAGCGGGATTGCAATTAGCCACCAATATTCAAAATCCATTATTGAGCACCTTGAGTGTTGGATGCTGTGATTTTTTTACGTAAGCTATTTAATTCACGACGTTGTTTGATAATGGTAGGTGTGATCGCCAAGAGCCCAGCAACAATGCCAGTGAGCAATGCAATAAATAGAATCAACGATAACGGAGCTTGCCATGATAAGCCAAGATAGTAGAGCAGGGTGACTGGATAAGCATTCTTGACAGCAAAGCCAATCAAAAGGATAAACAAGGCTAAACTCAACATTTTAGATATTATTTGCATAACATAGATTTTACTGGCGCTAGCTAAAAAGGGCTAGGTAAAAATTTAGTTAAAAAAACGGTAGCTCCCTTATCAGATGACTTGGAAACTACCGTTTTTCAGGTCTCAATCAACATAAGGTTGATTGATGTGAGGCTTAGACTAAATCAACGCGCTCGCGTAACTCTTTACCAGCTTTAAAGTGAGGCACATGCTTAGCAGGCACTTCAACCTTGCTGCCGGTTTTTGGGTTGCGACCAAGGCGTGGCGGACGGTAGTTAAGACTGAAACTACCAAAGCCACGAATTTCGATACGCTCATCAGCTGCTAAGTTATCCGTCATTGAATCAAGGATAGCTTTCACTGAAAGTTCAGCATCCTTAACAACGAGTTGAGGGAAACGTGCAGCTAAGTTAAGAATGAGCTCAGATTTTGTCATGGCTTTCTACCTCATTCGTTGTTTTTGCTGTCAAGTTTTGCTTTTAGCAAAGCACCAAGGTTGGTAGTGCCTGCTGTTGCTGCGCCATCATCTGGCACTTGCGCTGCTTCTTTAGCTTTTGCAGATTTTGCTTTAGGTTTCGCTTCAGTTTTTTCTTCTGAAGAGCCACCAGTCGGATCTGGAGTCATTTGCTTCACGCCTAATGAGATACGTTCTTTCTCCACATCAATACTCAATACTAAGGCTTCTAACTCGTCACCTTTTTTGAAGTTGCGGATAGCTTCTTCGCCAGTTTGAGTCCATGAAAGGTCTGATAAGTGCACTAAACCATCAATGCCGCCTGGCAAGCCAATAAACACACCGAAGTCTGTAATTGATTTAATTTGACCGCTTACTTTGTCAGATTTTTTATGACTTGCTGCGAAATCATCCCATGGGTTTGTTTGGCATTGCTTCATACCTAGTGACAAGCGACGACGATCTTCGTCAATCTCAAGAATCATTACTTCAACTTCGTCGCCTAATTGAGCGATTTTAGCTGGGTGAACGTTCTTGTTAGTCCAATCCATTTCTGAAACGTGAACAAGACCTTCGATACCTGGTTCGATTTCAACGAATGCACCGTAGTCAGTCAAGTTGGTCACTTTACCGAACAAACGTGTGTTTGCTGGGTAACGGCGGCTTAATGCAACCCATGGATCATCGCCTAATTGTTTGATACCAAGTGAAACACGGTTTTTGTCTTGATCGAACTTAAGGATCTTAGCTTCAACTTCTTCACCAACAGTCAACACCTCTGATGGGTGTTTAACACGGCGCCATGCCAAGTCAGTAATGTGTAGCAAGCCATCAATGCCACCCAAATCAACGAATGCACCGTAGTCAGTAATATTTTTAACAATACCCTTAACAACAGCGCCTTCTTTCAATGAACCCATTAATGCTTCGCGATCAGCACCCATGCTGTCTTCTAGAACAGCGCGGCGTGAAACCACAACGTTGTTACGTTTGCGGTCTAGCTTGATAACCTTGAAATCCCATTCTTTATTTTCGAATGGTGTCGTGTCCTTAACCGGGCGTAAGTCAACCAATGAACCTGGCAAGAATGCGCGGATGCCGTTAACCATCACAGTTAAACCACCTTTAACGCGACCATTTACCATGCCCTTGATGATGCGAGTTTCATTCATCGCTTCTTCAAGATCTAGCCATGCTGCTAGGCGTTTCGCTTTTTCGCGTGATAATTTTGTTGAGCCGTAACCATCTTCCAATGATTCGATGCAAACTTTAACGAAGTCGCCAACTTGAACTTCTAATTCGCCACGGTCATTTAAGAATTCAGCTGCGTCAATCACGCTCTCAGATTTGAGGCCTGCATTGACTACAACAAAATCAGAATCGATAGAAACAACTTCCGCGGTGATCACTTCACCAGAGCGCATTTCTTGACGTGCAAGACTTTCTTCGAATAACGCTGCGAAACTTTCGCCCATAGAGGCGGTTGAGGTTGAAACATTAGCCATTAAAAAGGTACCTAAATAATCCCACCGTGCAGTGGGGTAAATTAAAAAAATCGCGAGTTTTAGAGACTCGGATGCCTAAAAATTAAAACAAAGCTGAATTTTACAATAAAACAATCATTTAATTAAGTATTTTTTATACTTTTTGTGAAAGTTAACTTAATTGAGTGTTTGTTTTGATGATGTTTTTTTATTAAATACGACAGATTGTGGTGAGAGTTTAAGGAAGTTAGCTATTGCTGGTTTGCGGCAATGGCTTCTAGTACCTTGTTTACAGCTTGTTCTATGTTGAGCTGGCCTGTTTCTAACAAGCAGGCATCCTGTGCTTGTTGTAACGGCGCAACAGTACGTTGGCGATCACGCGCATCTCGATCTTGAAGCTCTTTTAATATTGCTTGGTAATTAGCCTCAAGGCCTTTATTAAGCAATTGTTTGTATCTTCTTTCAGCGCGGACTTCTGCGCTGGCGGTTAAAAAGATTTTTGTTTTTGCATCAGGAAAAATAACAGTCGCCATATCACGGCCGTCGGCCACCAAGCCAGGCGCCTTGCGGAAGCTGTGTTGCAAGTCAACTAATGCAAGCCTCACCAAAGGGTGCGCTGCGACTTTCGATGCACCTTGCCCCATTTGCTCAGTGCGTATTTTTTCGCTCACATCTGCATCGTTCAGATAAATCTCACCATGCTGAAACTTAATGCTTAATCGTGGAACAAGTTTGGCAACATCTTGTTCAGCGTTCGAATCAATGCCTTGTTCATAAGCTGCCAATGCAACGCTCCGATAGAGCGCGCCAGAGTCTAAATAATGATAACCAAGTTTCTCTGCAACGATTTGGGCAACAGTGCCTTTGCCAGAAGCAGATGGGCCATCAATTGCAATCACAGGAATGGAGTTTAAACTCATATTATTGGACGATTGTTGCAAGGCGATCGAAATAATCAGGGAAAGTTTTGCCGACACACTTTGGGTCGTTAATGACGATAGGCACGCCGCCCAGGCTTACAAGCGAGAAACACATCGCCATGCGGTGGTCATCATAGGTATCAATCACCGCATTTGGGGTGAGTTTTTCAGGCGGGGTAATGCGAATGTAATCAGCGCCTTCTTCAACTGTTGCACCGACTTTTCTGAGCTCGGTTGCCATCGCGCTAATGCGATCAGTTTCCTTCACCCGCCAACTAGCAATATTGCGTAAAGTTGTTGTGCCATCTGCAAATAAAGCTAGGATGGCAAGGGTCATCGCAGCATCAGGGATGTGATTGCAGTCCAGATCTATTGCTTTGAGCTTACCTACTGCACGTTTAACAATAATACTGTTGGTATCGTATTCAATGATCGCGCCCATTTGGATGATCTCATCAGCAAACTTGATGTCGCCCTGAATGCTATCTGATGAAACACCCTGAACTTTAAGGCCGTTGGCATCTGCCGCAATTGCGCCAGCAGCAAGGAAGTAAGAAGCTGAAGATGCATCGCCTTCTACATAAATTTCTTGTGGGCTCTCATATTGGCTATTGGCAGGAATGTTGAAGCGCTCCCAGCCATCCCGTTGCACACTTACACTAAAATGACGCATTAAATTAAGCGTGATTTCAATATAAGGTTTTGAAATGAGTTCGCCTACTAGTTCAATTGTGAAGGCTTGTCCTGTGAGGGGTAGTGCCATTAAAAGCGCAGTTAAAAACTGACTGGAAACATCCCCGCGAATTTTGATTGGAGTCGATGATTGAATGTTTGCAGGCGAAATTTTAAGCGGTGGGAAGCCATCGTTGCCTAGGTATTCAATGTTTGCTCCAGCTTGACGAAGTGCATCCACCAAATCCCCAATTGGGCGCTCATGCATGCGCGCAATCCCAGAAAGCGTAAAGTTGCCTTGTGATAAAGCTAAGGCCGCTGTGAGTGGTCTAAAAGCTGTGCCCGCATTACCCAAAAAAAGGTCGGCTTGTTTGACTGAAAGCTTGCCGCCATTGCCTGTTACACGCCAGTCATTTTCTCCAACTTTTTCAAGCGGAACACCTAACTTCTCTAGCGCGTCCAGCATTCTGGCGGTGTCGTCAGAAGCCAATAAATCACGAATTTCAGTGATGCCATTTGAAAATGCAGCGAGCAATAAAGTGCGGTTCGAGATGCTCTTTGAGCCAGGCAATTTGATTGTTCCGCCCACTTGGCTGGCTGGTTGTAAGGTGATTGATTCCATTTTCTAATTACTTTTCTTGTTCTTTTTGCCAGGCCTGGCGCGCCTGACTTGCATGCTCAAACATGGCTTGTAAGCCTTGGCTGTCTTCGTTTTTCAATAGATTGTGCAAGGCTGAGATTTCAGCTTGGTAAGCTTCTAGTTCGTTTAATAAAGCAGTTTTATTAGCTAGGCTAATATCTCGCCACATTTCTGGTGAGCTGCCAGCAATTCGTGTGAAGTCTCTAAAACCGCTGGCTGCAAAATTAAATAGTTGTTTTGCGTTAGGACGATTGGCTAAATTATTGACCAAAGCAAACGCCAATAAATGCGGTAAATGACTCACTGCCGCAAAGATTTGATCATGCGTTTGGGCAGTCATTTCACTTACATTGGCACCCGTGGTTTGCCATAACTCGCGTACAAGCTTAATGGCTTCTAAAGAGGTTTTTTCGTTAGGCGTAAGCACTACATTTTTGCCAATAAATAAGTCTTCTTTTGCGGCGGTAACTCCGCTTTTTTCTGCGCCAGCAATTGGATGCCCACCCACAAATTGACTAAGAAAATGTTCCGGATTTTTGGCCCGTTTTGAAGCATTCATCACGTACTGTGCAATGTCTGATTTTGTACTGCCAGCATCGGTAACGACCGTGCTTTGGCTAAGATGAGGAATGATTGCTTCTAAAATTTTCTGAGTTTGTGCCACTGGCGTTGCAATCAAGACTAAGTTTGCATCACCCACGGCTTTTGCAATATCGGCTTCAGCTTCATCAATCACCCCTAAATTTATTGCGGTTTGAAGGTTTTCAATATTGCGACCGACGCCCACGATTTTAGGCGCGACACCTGTTTTTTTGAGTGCGAGCGCAACTGAGCCACCAATGAGCCCGACACCAAAAATGACGATTTTATTCAAGTGCATTGCTTTGAAAATTGTTAAAGCAAGAATTGTAGCATTGCCAAGCTGGGCTTGTCTGATTTATGGCTTCGCGTGCTTAATCTTCAGCCATTCACCATCAATTAATGCTTCTTGCGGACCAAAATTTTCTTTATAGGCCATTTTTTGGCTGTTTTTTATCCAATACCCCAGATACAAATAAGGCAGTTTGAGTTGCTTGCACCAATCAATCAGCCACATGATGCTGTAAGTGCCATAGCTGGCTTTTGTGTCAGCAGTATCGTAAAAAGTATAAACCGCAGAGACACCATCTTCGACAATATCAACAACGCTGACGATTTTGAGCGCGCCATTCAAAGTGAACGATATAAACAGACTGTCTACATTACTTTGGACTAAAAAATTGCGATATTGCTCAGCGGTTTCTTCTTGCGCATTACCTTCATGACGTGCGATTTGGTAAGCCTTATAAAGGGCAAAATGTGCTTCATCAAACGAGAGCGTAGAAACGATCGCCTCTAAATGTTGATGTTGTTTGTAAGCTCGCTTTTGACTTCGGCTTGCTTGAAAATCAGTCACTGGGAGTCTGACAGGAATACAGGCATTGCAGTTTTCACAGTGCGGGCGATAGACAAATTTTCCACTTCGTCTAAAGCCTTGCTGAATAAGCCCGCTGTATTGATGACCATCCACTAAATGTTGCGGCGTAGCGATGATCGATTGTGCAAGCTGATTGGATAAGTAACTACAAGTGTATGGCGCGGTGACATAAAATTGAATTTTTTGAAGGGCTGAATCGGCTGGGCTTGTCATTTTAATCAATCAGCTTTTTTAAGTGCATCATAAACTCAGTCCTGGGAATTTCTTGCGCCCCCAGTGAGGCAAGATGTTGGGTGTTCATTTGGCAATCTATCAAGCCAACATCTTTTACTGTTAAGAACTGCACCAAGTGCGCGAAAGCAATCTTTGAGGCATCCGTCAGATGGTGAAACATGGATTCACCATAGAACATTTTGTTGATCAATACACCGTATAAACCACCAACCAAGCTGTTATCAATCAAAGTCTCAGCGGAGTGAGCATACCCTAATTGATGTAACTCACAGTATGCATCAATAATCTCAGACGTAATCCAAGTGCCATCTTGACCTGGGCGATTGGTCTCAGCGCAAGCTTCCATGACTTGGCGAAAGTTTGTATTAAATCTGACTTCGTAATCTTTTTTCTTTAAGCGTTTGGCGAGCGATTTAGAGACTTTAAAATCCTGAGGAAAAAGCACCATGCGTGGGTCAGGGCTCCACCAAAGTACAGGTTCGCCTTCGCTAAACCAAGGAAAAATACCAGACCGATAGGCTGTTAAAAGACGCTCGCTGGATAGATTTCCGCCTATTGCTAATAACCCATTTGGCTCAGACAAAGCGTTTTGGATTGGCGGGAAGGGCGTGTCATTATCTAGCGCAGCCACTTTGCCTGAGGGGAGTTGATAGTAGTCGCCTTGCATTTCAGTTTTCTCTTATTAAACGAGCATCCAAGCCGCCATCGCCACCATGAGTAAGTCCTCGATGATAGTGATGGTGGACATTGGCAAATTAAATACAGCCCCCAAACATGCACAACGTATTTTTTGCTTATTCATGACGGCGCGAATGACACCCAAGCTTGAGAAGCCCATGACAATGATTGTTACCATATTCGTCATTTGCGGAGCTAGGGCTAGCAAATAGGCAAAGCCAAGGCCGAGTTCGATCATTGGATAAATAAATCCGTATCCTTTCCAGCGCATGGCGAGTAGATCATACATGGCATAACTATCCGCAAAAGCCCGAATATTGAGTAGCTTGAAAAAAGAAAACACAAGAAAAAAACCAGCCATAAAGTCCATCATCCAACGCTCAACATTAAATACCTCTGTATATATAATGGCTGGCTTGAGATTGATGGCTAGGCTTGTGATTAAAATGTACGCCATAATTAATAGCAGTGGTTGATACGTGGAAAACCAAGATTGATTTTCAGGAGAAAGCGCTGGAGTCTCAGAGGTTTTATTAGAGCTAAGGCTTGATGCTTGGTAAGCGCCTGCAAGCGCAAGGGCTTTATTAATTTGAGAAATTGTTGCTGTGGCATGATGAAGCATCGCCAAAGGTGGATTAAGCGTGACAGAAACACTTTCAGCCAAAGGCTCCAGTGCCAGCTTGATTTTGTTAACGCAGCTGTTGCAATACATGCCCTGAATTTCTAACTGTGTTGTATCTTTTGCAAGCATTGGTTGAACCATTTTCAATCGACAAATAATAAAATGAGTTTAACCCATTTTAATTGGCTTGATATTGATAAGAGAAATGTCGATTAAAACTTACTTTAGGTACTTTTCTTCAAACAGATCAATATTAAGTGCTTTGTCATACAAATACCCTTGCCCGTAGTTGCATTCAAATGCTTGCAACCAATCGGCGTCTTTCTGAAGTTCAACACCCTCAGCAATCGTTTTAATTCCAAGCGTAGAAGATAGTTTAGTAATGGCTGAAACAATCGTTTGAGATTTGTTATTGTTAGTGACATCAACTACAAAAGTCCTATCAATTTTGAGAACATCGATAGGGAGTTTGTGTATGTAGCCCATCTATGAATAACCTGTTCCAAAAGCATCAATGCCGATTTGAAAGCCTACTTTTTTTAAGCTTTTCAAACTTAGTGAACGTTTCGTTAGTGGAATCCAGCATGACACTCTCGGTGAATTCAAGCAGTATTTTATGGGCGTTAATTTGAAAAGTTTGTAGCATGATAATCATGCTGTCAACAAAGTCATCTTTTGCAAATTGCTTGACAGAAATATTGACTGACAAATAACAATTAATTGAATGGGTTTTTTTGATTAAGTAATACAGAATTTAACAGAATAGTTATATTTTTTACATGCGCCACCAAATCGCAGTTCTGTTGAGTGACAATATTGGTCACCTCGTTATTTTTTTCGATTGTTTGAGGATAATATTTACTCTTCATAAAACGATTTGATTGGGCGATATTCATCCCAATTTCGGGTAAAATATCGTCTTTATTAATTCTGCTTCTCAGTCCATGTACCCATCTATGCCAAGTTTGCCTATGTTAAGTTTGCGCGGTAGCGCGGCACTATCCTCGTTCAGGCTTCAAAAGATCCTCGCGAACTTAAGTCAATCAGCCCCTCAAATCAATGCGGTGCAAGCTGATTTTTGGCACTTTGCTTGGAATGAAGGAGAATTAACTTCAGCACAGCTAGATACGCTGACAAAAATTTTGACTTACGGCCCACGCATGGCTGAGGAAGTGCCAGTGGGGGAATTGTTTTTGGTGATCCCTCGTCCAGGCACAATTTCACCTTGGGCTTCACGTGCAACCGATATTGCTAAGCATTGTGGCTTGGGTAGTATGCAGCGTATTGAGCGCGGGATTGTTTATTACGTGAGTAAGAACGACGGCTCGGCTTTGACTGAAGCTGAAAAACAATCGGTGAAAGCCGCTGTGCATGATCGTATGACCGAGGTGGTATTTGCTAACTTGGATGATGCGGCTAAGCTTTACCACCAAGCAACGCCAGCACCTTTGTCTAGCGTAGATATTTTGGCTGGTGGCAAGATGGCGCTTAATGAGGCGAATACTGACTTAGGCTTGGCGCTTTCGCCAGACGAAGTGGACTATCTCTTAGAAAACTTTACGCGTATTGGTCGAAACCCGACAGACGTTGAATTGATGATGTTTGCACAAGCAAACTCAGAACACTGCCGCCATAAGATTTTCAATGCGGATTGGGTTGTGGATGGGGTCAGGCAGGCGCAGTCATTGTTCGGCATGATTCGTAATACACACAAACTCAACCCAGGTAGCACGGTGGTGGCGTACTCAGACAATGCTTCTATCGTTGCAGGCTCTGCCGGACAAAAAACGAAGCGTTTCTATCCGCAAGCAGGTGGCGCTTATGGTTTCATTGAAGAAGAAATGCACTACTTGATGAAAGTAGAAACGCATAACCATCCAACCGCGATTTCACCTTTTGCTGGTGCCGCAACTGGCGCGGGAGGCGAGATACGTGATGAAGGTGCAACAGGTAGTGGCTCTAAGCCAAAAGCGGGTTTAACAGGTTTTTCGGTTTCTAATTTGAACATTCCTGGCTTTGAACAGCCTTGGGAAGGCGCTTATGGCAAGCCTTCACGCACAGCATCACCATTACAAATTATGATTGACGGCCCGCTTGGTGGCGCGGCCTACAATAATGAATTTGGTCGCCCAAATATTGCGGGCTATTTCCGTACGTTTGAACTAGAAGCAGCGGGCGAAATGCGCGGCTATCACAAGCCAATTATGTTGGCGGGTGGGGTAGGCAACATTTCTGCAAAACACTCCAAAAAGAATCCAATTCCAGCAGGTGCTTGCCTTATTCAGCTAGGCGGTCCAGCGATGTTGATTGGCTTGGGTGGCGGTGCGGCTTCAAGTATGGACACAGGCTCAAACGCTGAGAATTTGGACTTTGATTCAGTGCAACGTGGCAATCCAGAATTAGAACGTCGCGCACAAGAAGTGATTGACCGTTGTTGGCAGTTGGGCGACAAAAACCCAATTTTAAGTATTCATGACGTTGGTGCTGGTGGTATTTCTAACGCATTTCCTGAGCTGGTGAATGATGCGGGTGTGGGTGCGGTTTTACAATTGCGCGATGTACATAACGAAGAGCCTGGCATGTCACCACGCGAGCTTTGGAGCAACGAAGCGCAAGAGCGTTATGTGATGGCAGTTTCTAAAGAAAACTTAGCTTTGTTTGCGGAAATTTGTGAACGCGAGCGTTGTCCGTTCGCCGTGGTGGGTGAAGCAACTGAAGAGCGCCATTTAACCTTGGCTGATAGCCATTTTGGCAACAAGCCTGTGGATATGGATTTATCAGTATTGCTTGGTAAGCCGCCAAAAATGTTGCGCGATGTAAAGCACGCAACACGAACACTGCCCGCATTTGACACATCAAAGATTGATTTAAAAGACGCCGCAAATCGTGTCCTACGTCTTCCTGGTGTTGCTGATAAAACCTTCCTCATTACCATTGGTGATCGCTCTGTGACGGGCTTAATTGCGCGAGACCAAATGGTGGGTCCTTGGCAAGTGCCTGTTGCTGACGTGGCAGTGACGCTTGCGGGCTACGAGACTTACCAAGGTGAAGCCTTTGCGATTGGTGAAAAAGCACCGCTTGCTTTGATTGATGGTCCTGCGTCTGGCCGTATGGCCATTGGTGAATCCATCACTAATATTGCCGCGAGTTTAATTAACGACATTAGCGATTTGAAGCTTTCAGCTAACTGGATGGCGCCAGCAGGACACCCAGGCGAAGATGCGGCGTTGTTTGATACCGTTAAAGCTGTTGGTATGGAGCTTTGTCCTGCGCTTGGTATTAGTATCCCTGTGGGTAAAGACTCAATGTCAATGAAGACAGTTTGGGATGATGCGGGCGAGAAAAAAGCGGTGACATCACCGATTTCATTGGTAGTGACTGCTTTTGCTGCTACGCCAGATGTACGTAAAACACTGACACCGCAGTTAAGAACGGATCTTGGTGATACCAAATTGATTTTGATTGATTTGGGCGCTGGTAAAAACCGCATGGGTGGCTCGGCATTAGCGCAAGTGTATGGTGCTTTAGGAAATCAAGCGCCTGATGTTGATGATGCTGCACGTTTGAAGAGTTTCTTTACTGTTATCCAAGGCTTGAATTTAGATGGAAAATTGCTTGCCTACCACGATCGTTCTGATGGTGGTCTATTCTCAACGGTTGTTGAAATGGCATTTGCAGGACATTGCGGTCTGAATATCAATCTTGATGGCTTAGCTGGTGATGTGGTGAGTACGCTTTATAACGAAGAGTTGGGCGCTGTGATTCAAGTGCCTGCTGCGGATGCTGATACGATTGCAGCAAACTTAAAACAAGCATTACCAAATTGCGTGCATGTGATTGGCGATGTTACAACTGACGAAGCGGTTGCGATTAAGCAGGCAGGCAAAGCTGTTTTTGAAGCTTCGCGTGTTGATTTGCACCGTGCTTGGTCTGAAACAACCTATCAAATGCAAAAAATGCGTGACAACCCAGCTTGTGCGCAACAAGAATACGACCGTATCTTGGATAAAGCGGATGCGGGCTTGCACGCAAAACTCACATTCGATCCAACTGACAATATTGCTGCACCATATATTGCGACCGGCGCACGCCCAAAAATGGCGATTTTGCGTGAGCAAGGGGTCAACGGCCAAACTGAAATGGCGGCAGCTTTTGACCGCGCAGGCTTTGCAACTTTCGACGTGCATATGAGCGATATTATTAGTGGTCGCGTGAGTTTAAAAGACTTTGCTGGTTTTGTGGCTTGCGGGGGCTTCTCTTACGGTGACGTGTTAGGTGCGGGTGAAGGTTGGGCGAAGTCTATCTTGTTTAATTCACGCGCTAATGACGAGTTCTCTGCGTTTTTCCAACGCCAAGACTCGTTCTCATTGGGAATCTGTAACGGTTGCCAAATGATGAGTAACTTACACAGCATTATTCCTGGCGCTGAACAATGGCCGCATTTTGTGCGTAATAAATCAGAACAGTTTGAAGCACGCTTCGCAATGGTCGAAGTACAAGAGTCGCCATCATTGTTCTTTTCAGGTATGGCTGGAAGCCGCATGCCGATTGCCGTTGCACATGGTGAAGGTTTTGCGGAATTTTCTTCAGAATCTGCTGTCAATGCAGTTGTTGCAGATAAATTAGTGAGCATGAAGTTTGTAGATAACACTGGCAGTCCAACAGAAGTGTATCCATTTAACCCAAATGGTTCACCGCAAGGGATTACTGGTTTAACTACGCAAGATGGGCGTTTTAGTATTATGATGCCGCATCCAGAACGTGTTTTCCGTACTGTGCAAAATTCTTGGCATCCAGATACTTTGGGCGAAGACGGTGCTTGGATACGTATGTTTAGAAATGCAAGAAAATTTATTAATTAAAACAAATATCACGGAGAGAAATACATGAAAATGATTAAAGCCCTATTTTTAGCAGCAGTTTTACTTTTACCTGTTGCAGCATTTGCAATGGAAGGTGAACAGCAAGTTGATTACACCGAAGCATTGCGTGATGGTAATGTTAAAAAAGTGAAAAAGTATTTGGATTCAGGTGTTGATGTGAATGAGAAATTTTTTGCATGGTCTGCTTTACAAATTGCATCAAACAAAAACCAATTAGGCGTTGTAAAGTTGCTTGTTGAACGCGGCGCTGAGGTTAATTATGTTCACCCTATGACAAAGATGTCTGCAGCTCAAATGGCTGCTTACGATGGTTACACAGACTTGGTTAAATACCTTAGTTCAAAAGGCGCAGATTTGAATTTAAAGCTTAAAGGTGATGTATCGATTGTTCGTGTAGTACGTGATACAGGTAACACCAAGATGGTAGATTTGCTACTTTCTTTAGGCGCTAAAGATGACGGCTGTAAAGAAGAGAAGTGCTTCTAATAAAGTCTTACAAAGCTAGTTAAATGCTTTAATATGGATCTATGAAGATTCAATTAAACATGTTCAAAAAAGCCCACAAATGCCTCATAGTGTTTGTGGGCTTTTTTGTGCTTAGCGCAAATGCCTATGCTGATGAAAGTGCTGTTGCTACGCCACACATTCAAACCTTAGCTGCGTCCTGCGCGGCTTGTCATGGCAGTCAAGGTAACAGTGTCGGTGGCACTTCTGTGCTTGCAGGCTTAGATGCCTCGCATTTTGTCTTGCAGATGATGGCGTTTAGAGATGGCAGTCGTGGTTCAACAGTTATGCATAGGCATGCCAAAGGCCTAACGGTTGAAGAAATTAACGATTTAGCCGTTTACTTTGCTCAGCAAAAACGCGAGACAGCATTAACCCCACCAAATCAAAGATTGGCTGAATAGCATGGCGATTGATAGGCGCGACTTTCTAAAAATCGCCGCATCAACGGCGCTGGTTTCTTTTCCGCTTATTTCAAAATCAGTTGCAAGCCAAGCTAGGGGCCATGTAGTGGTCATAGGTGGTGGTTATGCAGGTGCAACAGCGGCAAAATATCTACGAACTTGGAGTAATGGCGGCTTGGATGTCATCGTGGTAGAGCCCCGTAGCCAGTTTGTTTCATGCCCTCTGAGCAATTTAGTCTTGGGTGGCAATAAAAACATCAATGATCTTACTTTTGGATACGACCTACTCAAAAGCAATCATGGTATTGATTGGGTGAATGACGAAGTGGTATCGATTGATGCCGCATCACGTGTGGTAAAAATGCAGCAGGGAGAGCTTGCTTACGATAGGCTTGTTATCGCACCGGGGATTGATTTTATGTATGAGCAATTGCCCATGTTGCAAAGCCCTCAAGCGCAAGAATTGGTGCCGCATGCTTGGAAAGCGGGCAAGCAAACGGTGAATCTACGCAAACAGCTAGAAAACATGAAAGACGGCGGGGTGTTTGTGATGAGCATTCCAAAAGCGCCATACCGTTGCCCGCCTGGGCCTTATGAGCGTGTTTGCCAAGTCGCTTTTTACTTAAAAAATCACAAGCCAAACTCTAAAATTATTGTGCTCGATGCTAACGCAGAGATCATTTCTAAAAAAGGCTTATTCACTAGAGTATTTAATGAAATGTACGCTGGTTTGATTGATTACCGCCCCAATAGCAGTGTGGTGGATGTGGATGTTGCTGCAAAAGTAG
>CAMCXI010000009.1 GCA_945883335.1 Candidatus Methylopumilus universalis
AAATCAACAAGCTCAGTCGCATCAGAAGAACTTGCAGGCGTAACCTTGAGCAGTTCAACAAGCGATGCAACTTGCTCGGCACTGAGCGGCAATGGAGGTAGGCCAAGTGCTGAACGTTCAGCAATGTGGGTGTGGTAGTTAGATAACATTTAAATTCCAAGCTTTTAAATAAATGAATAATTAGCCGCAATTATACAGGCGGCGCACTTGGCTTCCAACGATAGCTTAAAAACTACCGACAAAAGCTAGTGAATGAGATGCAATGAATATGCCGGAATTAGCGAATTGCTAATTTTAGATTAAGTTAATACAAAGATTTCGCAAAAGACGAGCCGCAACTTCTATTGTCTGCTGACTTTTCCATAGCATCAAAGACTTTGCCTTGGTAGCCCTTCCCATGCGTAGATTCAATAAACACACGTATTTCATGAACGCTGACGATACCATCATGGTCTGTGTCCATCGCCGCAATGCTTTCAGCAACCGTCATATAGGGCAATGAAGAATATTGTGACCCTTCTTGGGCACAGGCGGCGCAAGTGAGCATTGTCATGCAGCAAAAGGATACAAGTTGTTTGAGTTGCTTACTTTCCATGATTGAAAGATTACGCTTTTTTACATTATCCGAATACTTATATTGTTGTTGCCTGCTAATCACATACTTAGTTTTAGGCATTTTAATAAAATAATCCATAAAATAAATACAGAAAAAGCATCATCTCAATTTTTGACTAAGCCTGATGTAGGGTAAAATTAGATTATTCGCAATTTTGCACCAAATCAGTATCGAAAAAGGTTGTTTATGGAACTCACGCCACTTAATGCGCTATCACCTTTGGATGGTCGCTACCAATCAAAAGCTGACCCTCTCCGCGCTTACTTTAGTGAATATGCACTTATAAAGCACCGTGCTTTAGTGGAAGTTGAATGGCTTAAAGCCTTGGCAGCCTTGCCTGAAATCGAAGAAGTTAAGCCATTTAGCCAAGCAACGATTAAAGAGCTGGATGATGTGATTGCCAATTTTGACGAGGCTTATGCATCTCAAGTAAAAGCGATTGAAGCGCGAACTAATCATGACGTAAAAGCCCTTGAATACTGGCTTAAAGAAAAGTTTGATGACAATCATGAAATTAAAAAAGCCAGTGAATTTATCCACTTTGCTTGCACGAGTGAAGATATCAACAACCTCTCTCATGCCTTGATGTTGCAAGGCGCACGCAATGATGTGATGCTCCCTTTCCTGAACAACCTCATTGCACGTATGACTGAGCTATCTCAGCAACTAGCAGCTCAACCTATGCTTGCACGAACGCACGGCCAAACCGCCTCGCCAACCACCATGGGCAAAGAGTTTGCGAATGTGGTGTACCGCTTGCAACGCCAACAAAAACAATTAGTGTCTAATGAAATTCTAGGCAAAATCAATGGCGCTGTAGGTAATTTCAATGCCCATTTATCGGCTTATCCGAATGTTGATTGGGAAAAGTTTGCAAAACAATTTGTAGAAAATCTGGGCTTAACTTACAACCCAATGACTATCCAGATTGAGCCACATGATTATATGGCCGAACTATACGACAACTTGTCTCGCATCAACACTATCCTGATTGATATTAACCGCGACATTTGGGGTTACGTTTCTGTTGGCTACTTTAAACAAAAACTCAAACCTGGTGAAGTGGGCTCTTCAACCATGCCGCACAAGGTAAACCCAATTGACTTTGAAAACTCAGAAGGCAACCTAGGATTAGCTAACGCGATTCTTCGTCATCTTGCTGAGAAATTGCCGATTTCTCGTTGGCAACGTGACCTCACGGATTCAACTGTGCTTCGCAATATGGGTGTGGCTTTTGGTTACACGCTTTTGGGTTACGACTCATGCTTACGTGGCTTAAATAAACTTGAAATTAACCCGGCAAAATTAGCTGACGATCTAGATAATAGCTGGGAAGTGCTAGCTGAACCTATCCAAACAGTGATGCGTCGTTATGGATACGAAAATCCATACGACACACTTAAAGAATACACCCGTGGCAAGGCGATCTCTAAAGAGTCGTTGCAGTCTTTAATTACAGAACTCAAAATTCCTGCTGAAGCTAAGCAGTACTTAATGGAATTAACACCTGCAACTTACATCGGCAAAGCGACTGCGTTAGTGAAAAACATCTAAATGGCTGAAATTCTTGTTCTCTATTACTCTCAAGGCGGTGCTGTGCGCGATATGGCGCAAAGTATTGCCCGCGGCATTGAGAGCGTTTCAGGTGCTAAAGCGCGTATTCGCACTGTGCCAAAAGTTTCAGCCAACTGTGAAGCGACGGAATCAGAAGTGCCAACGAGCGGCGCGCCTTATGTTGAGCTTCAAGACTTAGAAGAGTGCGCTGGATTGGCATTTGGCAGTCCAACTCGATTTGGCAACATGGCAGCACCGATGAAGTATTTTTTAGATGGTACGTCTAGCTTGTGGCTAAAAGGTGCGCTCATTGGTAAGCCTGCCGCAGTATTCACTTCTTCAGGCTCTATGCATGGCGGCAATGAAACTACCCTTCTCACCATGATGTTGCCACTCATGCATCACGGCATGATTTTAGTTGGCTTACCCTATTCAGAAGCCGCGCTTGGCAACACAACGACAGGTGGCACGCCTTATGGCGCTAGCCATATTGGCGGCGCGATGGATGACAAACCACTTAGCGAGGACGAGAAGAAGCTTTGTCTTGCATTGGGCAAACGCTTAGCCGAAACCGCTTTGAAGCTTTCAGCGTAATGCCTAAGTCAATAGCGATGATTCAAAAACTAAGACTTGGTGCTTCCATCAGCTTAATCGCGCTGATTATTTTGAGTTTGGCTTGGGAAAGCATCTTAGCCCCGATTAAACCAGAAGGCTCTCAACTGATCCTAAAAGCTGTACCACTTCTATTGCCACTTTTTGGCATTCTTAATGGCCGTCGCTATACCTATCAATGGGCGAGCATGTTCATCTTGATATACTTCACTGAAGGTGCCGTAAGAGCTTGGGCTGATCAAGGCCTTTCTGCTGAGTTAGCACTTGCAGAGGTGTTGTTGACCTCAGTTTTTTTCGTCTGCACTATTTACTATGCAAAATTAACAAGACAGACATCCAACCAGCTTCAACGATAAGCGATATAATTTACACATGTTAATTCTTCTTTCTAATGACGACGGCTACTTCGCTCCAGGCCTTGCCACACTTGCTGAATATGTTTCGAAAGTTGCAGATATTGTTGTGTTTGCACCAGAGCGCAATCGAAGTGGCGCCAGCAACTCTCTGACATTAGACAGGCCGCTGACCGTGCGCCAAGCCAGCAATGGATTCTACTTTGTAAACGGCACGCCCACTGACTGCGTGCATTTGGCCGTCACTGGCTTAATCGACAAACTTCCTGACATGGTAATTTCAGGCATTAATGATGGTGCAAACATGGGTGATGACACCATCTACTCAGGCACGGTTGCTGCCGCCATGGAAGGCTACTTACTTGGTATTCCATCTTTTGCAGTTTCAATGTCTCAACACAATGCAACGCATTTTGAAACAGCTGCTAAAGTCATTGTTGAGCTCATTGAACACTATAAAGCGAATGCATTTCCACCGCCTGTTTTAATGAATGTCAATGTGCCTGATGTGCCTTACTCAGAAATTAAAGGCAAGGTAGTTACCCGCCTTGGCAAACGGCATAAGGCTGAGCCAGTGATCAAATCTAAGTCGCCACGCGGCGAAACACTTTACTGGGTTGGTCCTGCTGGCGCTGCTGCTGATGCAGGTGAAGGCACAGATTTTTATGCTGTTGCCAACAATCAAGTATCCCTTACACCCTTGCAGGCTGACTTGACACACCACAATCAATTACATGCATTAAAAAACTGGGTGAAATAGCGTGATTAGAAATACCTCAGGCATCGGCATGACCTCACAACGCACACGAGAAAGAATGCTTTCACGCTTGCGTGAACAAGGCATTAAAGATGAAGTCACGCTTTCAGCTATGGGTGAAATTCCACGCCACATTTTTGTTGATGAAGCCCTTGCTACACGTGCTTATGAAGATGTCTCCCTACCCATTGGCTTTGGCCAAACAATTTCTCAGCCTTACACCGTTGCGAAAATGACAGAAATACTAAGGGCAGGCCGTCCTCTTGGTAAGGTACTTGAAATTGGCACTGGCTGTGGTTACCAAACTGCCGTTCTGTCAAAAGTAGCTAGCGAAGTCTATTCATTGGAACGCATTAGCCCACTTGTGATGAAAGCGCGTAAACATTTGCGTGAAATACGCATGAGCAACATCAAACTCAAACATGCAGATGGCACCATGGGATTGCCTGATTTTGGTCCGTTTGACGGTATTATTGTTACCGCTGCCGCAAGCCATATTCCGGACGATTTAGTGCAACAGCTTGCATTAGGTGGTCGTATGGTAATTCCTGTTGGCACTGAAGAACAAATCTTGTATTTAATCGAGCATATCGACAATAACGGTATTCCAGAATTCAAAAAAACTAAACTTGAACCTGTGAAGTTTGTTCCTTTACTTGGTGGGACCAACTAATGAGAGCCATACTAACGCTTAATGTTGCTCTCTTTAGTCTTTTCTTGGCAGCCTGCTCTAGTACACCTAATCGAGCGCCTGTTATTGAACGTTCATCCGAACCACCTAAAGCAAAAACAACACAAGCGTCTAAAAAGGCGAGCATAAAGAATAATATAAACAGCAAAGATTGGCGCCCTGAAAGTTATACCGTCAAGAAAGGCGACACGTTGTATAGCATTAGTCTTGAGTTTGGCGACGACTACAAAGAGATCGCCCAAAACAATAACATTAGTCCGCCATACAACATTCGAGTAGGTCAGCAGCTAAAAATCAAAATCAATAGCGCCTCAAGCAACAAAGCAGCCGAAGCCAATAGTAATGATGACGTTGTCATCAAACCGCTGAATAGTGATAGCCAAATTACTCAAAGTCAAAACAGCATTGTCAGCCAAGCTGACATTCCGTCACTCAACTCACCCAAAGCGATGCGGGAGCCCTACAGTGAACAAGCTGCAAGCAATAACACACCCACAAAACCAAATGAGACTAAAGTGCTTGATGCAAAGGCATTGGAGGCCAAGCCCACTGATAGTCTTCAAGCAAGCGAAGATGCAATGGATTGGGGGACGCCAACCAAAGGCAAAATTAAAACAGCATTTAATGAAGGTGCGAGCGCAAAAGGTATTGATATTGAAGGGGTGGTTGGGCAAGACATCAACGCCGCAGCAAATGGCAAAGTGATTTACAACGGTTCAGACTTGCGCGGCTACGGCAACCTAGTGATCGTGAAACATAATAAAGACTATCTTTCAGTATATGCTCATAACAGCAAGATTCTAGTGAAAGAAGGTCAAGCAGTGGTTAAAGGACAAAAGATAGCTGAAATGGGCAACTCCGGGACTGACGCAGTCAAGCTTCACTTCGAAATTCGTTATCAGGGAAAATCCATTGACCCCACGAAGTTTTTAGCTGGTTTATAAATACGATCTTATAAGCCAACGACTGGTGTTATAGTCAATAAAAAAAGCCGCTTGTCAGCGGCTTTTTTTATTCTAAAACGGATTATTTCTTATCTTCTTCCGCGTAATACTGACGCACTTGCTCAATATCGAAATCACGTGCCCACTCGATCAGTTTGTCTAAGGCTGGCGCACCTATTTCACCTTGTTGCGCATGGATACCTGCTTGTTCACGCACAATTAAAATGCCTGGAATTTTGGTCACTTCAAAGTACTCAGCAATTTCTGGATTCGCTTCCGTATTCACCATGCCAAACAAAATGTCAGGGTTTTTTTCTGCGGCAGCTTCAATCACTGGTGTGAAAGCAACACATGGCTCACACCATGGCGCCCAAAAATCAACAATCACAAATGGATTATTGACGATGGTTTCTTTGAAATTTTCTTTATTCAGTTCAACTACAGCCATGATATTTCCTATCTTTATTTTTTTACTGGATTTTTTAATACAATTTTTTACATAAAACTATTTTATCAGATGCCCTGCAAATACCGAAACTCGCTCTTAATAAGCTACCCGATAAACATTAAATAATCGGCTTATCCCATGCGCCATCGAAAAACAAAGCACCCATTTCACGTCGACTTCGTGGTGCTGTTTCACGCACAAGCAAATCACCCGTCACGTTACCAATATCTTTTAGATAACCAACTGAAATCATCGCCATCAAAGTAAATTGCTCAGGAATATTAAAGGTTGATCGCGCTTTATCCACACTAAAACCACCCAATTGATGTGCGCTTAAGCCCATGCTGCTTGCTTGCAAACTAAGGTTAAGTGCAGCCGCACCACTGTCATACTCTGCCCAGCGGTTAGGCTGACTATTTTTTGTAAATAAAGTATCCGCGCAAATCAAACAAAGAAATGGTGCGTCTTTTACCCAAGATTGATTGCCTTCCACAAGACAGTTAAAAGCTTGCTGCCATGCCTTTTCGTCAAGACCCTTATTCCACACCAAAATGCGCCAAGGCTGGTCACCCATACAAGATGGTGCCCAGCGAGCTGCCTCTAATAAAGCTAGTGTTTGTTGATGCGTAATTGGCTTGCTTGCGTCATACGCCCGCCCACTCCAGCGCTCTGCAATGGTTGGGTCGATAGATACTTGAGTAATCGCTGGTTTTTTCATAAGTTTAATTATTAAGTTTAGTGCTTACAAAGTTGGGTAGTCGGTATAGCCTTTTTCAGTGCCACCGTAAAAGCTTTTTGAATCCGCCTCATTAAGAGGTGCATCTTTACGGAAACGTTCAACTAAATCAGGGTTAGCAATAAAAGGCACGCCATAGGCTACCGCATCCGCATGACCACTCGCAATCGCTGCATTGCCGCGTGCTTTGTCGTAAGATAAATTCGCCATATAAGGGGATTTGCAAAGTTTACGCATCGCACCAAAATCAAAAGGATCAGCCACACCGCCGCCATGAATGCCACCCTCAACCACATGTAAATAAGCCAAATTGAATTGGTTAAGTTGTTCAGTCACATAATTAAATAGTGCTTGAGGATTGCTATCTTTCATATCGTTAAATGGATTAACTGGTGAAAGACGTAAACCCACCTTATCGGAACCAATCGCTTCAACCACTGCTTTTGTGACTTCCATCAATAAACGCGAACGATTTTCAATGCTGCCGCCGTAAATATCAGCGCGTTTATTACTGCAGTCGCGTAAAAACTGATCCAGTAAATAACCATTAGCAGAGTGGATTTCGACGCCATCAAACCCTGCCTTGATGGCATTTTTACTCGCCTGAACGTAATCCGCTACAATCCCTGGCAATTCACTTGCACCTAAAGCACGTGGTTCAACATACTCTTCCAAGCCATTAAAGGTGAATGCTTTACCCGCAGGCTTAACTGCTGAAGGGGCAACTGGTGTTGCACCATTTAATAAACTTGGGTGAGAAATACGACCCACATGCCACAATTGAATCACAATCTTGCCACCTTTAGCATGCACAGCATCTGTCACTTTTTTCCAGCCAGCAACATGGGCATCAGTATAAATACCGGGCAATAAAGGGTAGCCATGGCCCATCATTGAGATTGGGGTTGCTTCAGTAACAATCAATCCAGCGGTAGCGCGTTGTTCATAGTAAGTCACATTAATATCTTGAGGAACGCCTTCCATGCTAGAGCGATTACGGGTTAATGGTGCCATCACCATACGATTGCTCATCGCAATACTGCCTAGCTTTACTGGGCTAAATAAATCGCTCATCGTCTATCCTTTATCAAAATTTCTAAAATAAAATGGTTTAAAAACTTAATTTGTTTTAATGCCTTCAATCAGTAAAGTCACTTCGATCTCGTCACCTACTGGGCTACCAGCTTTTCCCCATGTAAAACCGAAATCAGAAGTCTTTAGGCTTGTATGTGCTTCAATACCATTGCGATAACCACCCCAAGGGTCATTAGCATAGCCTAATACCTTGAAAGGAAATGTCATTTCTTTCGTGACACCATGCAAAGTTAACTTACCTGTAATCACGCCTTCATTCGCATTTTTACCCTGAATCACTTTTGTACTGACAAACTGCATATCAGCAAAATGCCCGACATCTAGATATTCTTCTTTTTTGATGTGCTCATCACGCTTTGCAAAACTTGTATTCACACTTAGTAAACTGATTTTAGCATCCACAGAAGAGTTTGAGAGATTGGAACGGTCGATACTGATCTTGCCAGTCACATCGCTAAAAGTGCCAGACAATTTTGATGCAACATGGCGAATGCTGAAATTTGCAAAGCTATGCGCATTATCGATCTTATATGTTTCAAGCTCAGCAGATGCACTCATTGATTTAGCTAATAAAACAGCTACGAACATCACTTTAGATATTTGATGCATTTAAACTCCGAATAAAAAATTAAATTTGTGGCAAGTCAAACATAAGTAATTCGACGTCTGACTCTGCTTGTAAAGTCAAATCAGTAGAAACCTCAAACGCAATAGCATCACCTTGCACTAGCAATTCTTCATTCACACGTAAAGTACCTCTCGCCAATTGCAAATACGCACTCCGACTTTCAAGCATTTGATAAGCAAGTGAATGGCCAGCTTGCAAGCAAGTCGCCCATAAATTAACGTCCTGATGGATCAACAATGAGTCATCTCGTGCATCTTGCGATGCAATCAAACACCAGCGATTTTGCTTGCGTGCGGCGTCAATATGTTTGTCTTCATAACTGGGTGCAAGACCCTTCTGGGCTGGCGCTAGCCATATTTGAAGCAGATGGGCCTCTTCGGTTGAAGATGGGTTCGACTCTGCATGCACAATGCCCGTTCCAGCCGTCATTCGTTGAACATCCCCTGTTTTTATCACAGAGCCGTTACCAAGGCTGTCTTCATGCGCAAGCTCACCAGCTAGCATATAAGTGATGATTTCCATGTCTTGATGCGGATGCATGCCAAAACCATGATCAGGTGCAACCATGTCCTCATTAATTACTCTCAACACAGAGAACTCCATACGCGAAGGGTCGTAATAACGATTAAATGAGAACGAGTGGTAACTATTTAACCAGCCATGATTAGCATGACCACGTGAAGCTGAGCGTCGAATTTCCATAGAGTCCTTTTCATAAAATAAACAATTCCTGTTCGTTGGCGTCCATTCTAATGAATTAAAAGTAAAATGGATGACAATTAATCTTAAAAGCTTAACTTCGAGATGAACGAACAAGACAAAATATTCATGCAAGCGGCAATCGAGCTTGCTCAGCGAGCCGCCGAAAATGGCGAAGTGCCTGTGGGCGCAGTCGTCGTTAAAGAGGGTGAAATTATTGGTCGTGGGAGCAATGCTCCCATTGGACTGCAAGACCCAAGCGCCCATGCTGAAATCCTAGCGATGCGTGATGCTGCTAAGAATATTGGCAATTATCGATTAGTCGATTGCACGCTGTACGTCACGCTAGAGCCGTGTGCCATGTGTTCAGGTGCGATTCAGCATGCACGTATTGCAAACCTCATTTATGGCGCCAGCGACCCTAAAACTGGCGCTTGCGGCAGCGTGATTAATTTAATGACTGAAGAAAAACTCAATCATCACACTAAAGTCAAAAGCGGCGTGCTTGCAGAAGAAAGTGGCCAAATACTTTCAGACTTTTTTAAGCAGCGCCGTCTAAATAAAAAGCCAATCCAGTAAAGTCGCAAAATGTAACTTCATAAAAAAACCCGCCGAAGCGGGTTTTTAAACATATGACCATTAAACAAGTTAATTATTAAATAACTTAGTCTCTGTCGTTACCCATCAAGCTCATTAGCAGGCTTAGAAGATTCACAAACAGGTTGTAGATATCCAGATACAAACTTAAGGTAGCCATCACGTAGTTAGTTTGGCCACCGCGTACGATCTGGTTTACATCATACAAAATGTAACCTGAGAAAATAAGCACGGAAATACTTGAAATCATCAAGTGCGCTGGGTCAAAGTGGAAAAACATATTAGCTAACGAAGCTACTAACACTAAGATCAAACCAACAAATAAGAATTTACCTAAACCGCTAAAATCCCGCGCTGGGCTAGAGGCAATGGCAGCCAAGCTGAAAAAAGTAACACCTGTGCCTGCGGCCGCGAGACCAATGATTTCACCACCATTACGAAGATGCAAAGCCGCTTGCAGAATAGGGCCCAGTAATAGGCCGAAAATAAATGTCATTGCTAGCAAAAGCCACACGCCTGTCGCACTATTTTGATTTGCTGCGATCAGTTTGAACATTCCAAACATAACCACCATAAAGCCAATTGCAAAAATGAACGGATGTGCCGCCATAAATCCAAAGTTCATTTGCAGACCAAAGTAAGCGCCTATCATGGTTGGAATCATGGTTAAACCAAGCAAGGCGTAAGTGTTACGCAGCACGCGGTTTTGAATATCCGCGGCAGTAGTTGAACGACCAATTACTTGAACATCATCAAACATTACAATTTCCTTATCAAAATATTGCCAAAGAGCAACACTCTTAAGATAGCGACTTTAGGATTAAGTTTCAAGCCTATTTTTGTGACAAATCGTTAAAAGATAATTAAAACAAATCCTGTTCAGACTTACCGACTAAATCAACACGTTTTACCGCCGCAACAAACTCAGCATCTTCATGCAAATGGTCCATATCTTTTGGAGCTCGACCACCATGCATACGGACTAATCTTGCTCGACTTGCGCCTGTCATATCCCATTTAAGGTTTGCCAATAATTCATCGGCCTTATCTGGCTGGTTGCATAAGAGCACCATATCACACCCCGCATTTAGGGCGGCTAAAGCTCGCGCTGTGACGTCACCAGCCACCCCAGCCCCTTCCATAGAAAGGTCATCACTAAAAATCACCCCATCAAAGCCCAAGCGCTCACGAAGCACTTTTTGCAACCAGCGCGGAGAAAACCCTGCGGGATTTTGATCCACCTTAGGATAAATAACATGGGCTGGCATAATTGCTTGAATGCCATCATCAATCATCTGACGGAATGGCTGCATATCATTTTGCGCGATTTCATCAAACTCGCGCTGATCCACAGGAATCGCAACATGGGAATCTGCCACTACATAACCATGCCCTGGAAAATGCTTCCCCACCGCCGGCATACCACCACGTCTAAGGCCGTGCATCAAGGCATAGGCCAATTCATGAATGGCTTGCGCTTTCACATGAAATGCACGATTCCCAATCACTTGGCTTTCGCCATAATCCATATCCAATACTGGCGTAAAGCTAAAATCCACACCATGCGCACGTAATTCAGCGGCTAAGATCCAACCCGCTTCTTCTGCCAACGCTTTCGCTTTTTTAGGATTGTCATCCCAGATTTTTCCAAACTCACGCATAGGCGGAATCTTCGTAAATCCATCTTTAAATCGCTGCACGCGACCACCTTCATGATCGACAGAAATTAACAACGGCGGCTGACGAACTGCATGAATACTTGCTGTCAGCGCCTTTAATTGGGATGGCGATTCAAAATTGCGCGAGAACAAAATCACGCCACCCACCAAAGGATTTTGCAATCGCTTAATATCCTCTGCGGTGAGTTCTTTTCCAACCACATCCAGCATCACTGGGCCAAGTGTCATTTTTTATCCTTTTACATCCAATTGCTTTATCCAGTTAATCTCAGTGCTTTATCCATGAATATCTAGATAGTCGCGCAAACGATCACCCAAAACATTTACCGCCAAAACCAGCGTCATTAAACTCAAGCCTACCGCCAACACAAAGTGTGGCGCAATCAACATATAACGCACACCATCACGCAACATTGCGCCCCAAGAAGCATTCGGTGCTTGTATGCCCAAACCTAAAAACGACAAGCTCGCTTCAGCAATCACCAAGCCAGCCATACTGTAAGTTGCTTCCACTAGCAGAGGTGCCGCTAATAAAGGCAGCATGTGTTTTAGCATAATACGCAGCGTAGATGAACCTAAAGACTCAGCAGCCATGACATGCTGACGTTGCCTTAAAGAAAGCACCTGCGCACGGGTTAATCGAGCATAGCCTACCCACGAAGTAATACTAAGCGCCAATATCAAATTGCTCAAGCCAGCACCTAGCACTGCAGCAAAAGCAATCGCCAACAAAATGCCAGGAAAAGCCAAAAACACATCGGTAATTTGAATTAAGGTACGATCAACCCATCCGCCATAGTAGCCAGAAACCATGCCCAGCATAATCCCCACAGAGGCAGTAATAATTGTGACTAAAGCTACCACCAACAGCGACACTTGGGCACCGGCAAGCAAGCGCGGCAAAATTTCTCGACCCAAATCATCAAACCCAAGCAGATGTCCAAAAGAAGGTTTTGCCAAAATCAAATCTAAATGAATTTGATTAGGCTGAAAATCAACCAAACTTGCAACAATAGCGGCAAGCACCCACAAGGCCAATACCCAAACTGACCAATACTTTAGGCTCATGAGGCAAATCTCACGCGGGGATCTATTTTGGTATAAATAATGTCGGTGGCTAAATTAACCATGACATAAATCAAGGCGACCACCAGCACACAAGCTTGCGTCACAGGATAGTCACGCTTTTCGATGGACTCAACCAAAAGCCGGCCAATACCGTCCCAAGAAAATACGGTTTCGGTAATCACTGTACCTGCCAGTAAGCTACCCAGCTGCAAACCAAGCACAGTGACAATAGGCAACAATGCGGCACGTAAGGCGTGCCTTAAAATCACGGCACGTTCAGTTAAGCCTTTAGCTCTAGCTGTGCGTATAAAGTCCTCATGCAGAACTTCCAACATACTGGCGCGAGTCATTCGGGTCAAAATGGCCGCTAAACTAAAGCCCAAAGTTAAAGCAGGCAAAATAACAGCAGTGCCGCTTTCCATACCACTCACCGGCAACAAGCCTAGCCAAAGCGCAAATATCATCATGAGCATGGGGCCCATCCAAAAATGTGGCATGGCAGAAATGGAAAGACTTAAAAGATTCGCCAATTTGTCAGGCCATTGACTTACTTTCAGTGCGGCAACAATCCCTAAAGGCAGTCCAATTAATATGGCAAAAGATAAGGCCAACAAGGCTAATTTAGCAGTAGCAGGCAAACGCTCTGCGAGTAAATCAACAATTGGTTTTTTAGAGTGAATAGAAACGCCCAAATCGCCATGGGCAAGTTTGTTTAAATAAACGCCAAACTGCACATAAATAGGCTGATCCAAGCCAAGATCCGCACGCAGTTGCATACGATCTGCGCTGCTCGCCGACTCACCTAACATCACTTCAACAGGGTCGCCAGGCACGGCATGAACTAAAAGAAAGGTAAGTAAGACTACGCCTAATACAACGGGGACAACGCCTAACAATCGCATCATCATGACTGAATATCAACCTCGGCACCAACATCCACCATATCAAACAACGCCATGATGTCAGTGTTACGCATGCGCACACAGCCATGTGAGCCAATCACGCCCATCACGTTACCATCTGGCGTGCCGTGGATGTAAATATAACGCTGCATAGTATCGACATTACCTAAACGATTGACACCCACTTCGGTGCCAGAAAGCCACAAAATGCGCGTCAAAATCCAATCGCGGTTTGGAAATTCAGTCATGAGTGCTGGCGTGCAAATTTCACCTGTGCGGCGTCTACCGACAAAGACACTTCCTGCTGGCGCGCCCTCGCCTATTTTGGCGCGAATGATATGCTTGCCAACAGGCGTACACCCACTATTCTTTTGACAGCCAGCACCGTTCGCAGCGGTAGAAATAGAAAAATGCAGAAGGGCTTCATCCTGTGTGTTGAACACAGTCAAAGTTTGCTGAGAAATAGAAACGACAAGACGCATGAAATATAGAAATCGCTTAAAAGATTATCTAAAAGCGATTGTAACAAGCTAAAGGGGTTTTAACAGCCTTAATCTTTGAGTTTGCGGCTGTGACGCCACTCCCAAGGCGGCGTTGGACTATCGTCCGCCCACAAACCAAGCTTGGCTTCTTTGGCGGCTTCTTCTAGCGAATAAAAAGATTCAAAACCTTTATCGTAATGCCGATACACCCAAGCATTTCCGCCACGCACCATCTCAGCATTAGCATGAACGCCGTCACAAGTTACATCACCTACAGTGCGGCCATAGCGGTCTGTATTCACCACTTCGACTGTCGCTTGTTTGTTATAACAAAGCTCAGCAAGCCTTTTTTTGCCAGCTTGGCCAAAAGGCTGAGCTTTTTCAGGCGCATCAATGCCAGCAAGTCTAATCTTATGCTGTTGATTAGTATCGTCTAGCACGGTGAGCGTATCGCCATCGGCCACGCCGACCACGTGACCCGCAATACTGCCATCTGCTGATGCAATAACAGACAGGAGTATTGCTGCGCCAAGCAAGATAATCTTGACGTAGTTTTTACCAGTCAGCGCAGGGATCAAGCGGACTAATAGCGCCTTAGTTTTCGAGATCATCATCTTTTTTCTTTAAACGCTTTACTTGCGCAACACTCCAAAAGCTTATAAGAAAAATGAATACTAACTAATTAGTAAGCTATTCATGCGTTTTACAAAACTTGCAGGGTCATTGAGTTGTCCCCCTTCTGCCAATAAAGCTTGATCGAATAAAAGGTGGGCTAAGTCATTAAACTTCGCATCATCTTTTTCAACCTTCAAACGCTCAACCAGCCCATGCATTGGATTGATTTCTAGCGTTGGTTTGCTTTCAGGTGTTTTTTGACCTGCCGCTTTAAGCATGCGCTCCAAGTTGCCTGATAAGTCATTTTCACCCGCCACCAAACAAGCCGGGGAATCCGTTAATCGGTGCGTCACGCGCACTTCTTTCACTTGCTCACCCAACGTTGCTTTGACTTTATCAATCAGGTCTTTAGCCGCATCTTCTACTTGCTTCTTGGCTTCTTTTTCAGCTTCGTCTTCCAGCTTACCTAAGTCCAAATCGCCTTTGGCGATGGATTGCAGTTTCTTACCATCAAATTCAGTTAAACCACCTAACATCCATTCATCCACACGGTCTGAAAGCAGTAACACCTCAATACCCTTCTTACGGAAAATTTCCAAATGCGGGCTATGTTGCGCGGCAGCAAAGCTATCTGCTGTGAAGTAATAAATCGCCTCTTGACCTTCCTTCATACGAGCGATGTAGTCTTTAAAGCCTACTACTTGGGCTTCAGTGTCCAAATTGGTTGACGCAAAACGGAGCAAGCCAGCAATTTTTTCTTTATTAGCAAAGTCCTCTCCTGGGCCTTCTTTTAGCACGCGGCCAAACTCACCCCAGAATGCTTGGTATTGTTCTGGTTTGTTTTCAGCCAAATCTTCGAGTAGGCCTAATACCTTCTTCACTGAAGCAGATTTAATCGCATCAATATCTTTTGAATGCTGCAAGATTTCACGCGACACATTGAGTGGCAAATCAGCAGAATCAATCACGCCGCGCACAAAGCGCAAATATTGTGGCATCAGCTTTTCAGCATCCTCCAAAATAAACACCCGCTTCACGTAAAGCTTAATGCCTTGGCTACGCTCCCGGTCATACAAATCAAAAGGGGCTTTGCTTGGCACGTAAAGCAAGGAAATGTATTCCTGATTGCCCTCTACGCGGTTATGGCTCCAAGCCAGCGGATTCTCAAAGTCATGTGAGACGTGTTTATAAAACTCTTGATATTCTTCTTCGGTGATGTCGCTTTTGCTACGCGCCCACAAAGCTGAGGCTTTATTCACGGTTTCATCTTCATCCGTTGGCACTTGCTCGCCATCTTTCCATTCAGATGCCTTCATTACAATTGGCAAAGTGATGTGGTCTGAATATTTACGGATGATGGATTTAAGTTTCCAATCATTGAGAAACTCATCTTCGCCTTCACGCAAATGCAAGACGATTTCAGTGCCACGTGTTTTCTTTTCTGCAGGCTCTAACGTAAAGTCGCCCTCACCTGCTGATTCCCATTTCACTGCTTCAGTTTCACCAGCGCGTAGTGTAGTTAAAGTCACTTTATCCGCAATGATAAAAGCTGAATAAAAACCCACACCAAACTGGCCAATCAAATTGGCATCTTTGGCTTGATCGCCAGTGAGTGAGTTAAAAAATTCTTTCGTGCCAGATTTGGCAATCGTACCGATATTTTCGATCACTTCTGCGCGGCTCATGCCAATGCCGTTATCAGTAATCGTTAAAGTACGCGGCGCTTTATCAAAAGCAATACGAATCTTTAAATCACTATCGCCACCGTAAAGCGTGTTATCTGAAAGCGCAGAAAATCTTAATTTATCTGAAGCATCGGATGCATTAGAAATTAACTCGCGCAAAACAATTTCTTTGTTGCTGTATAGAGAGTGAATCATCAGCTGAAGCAGTTGTTTTACTTCGGCTTGAAAACCTAAAGTTTCTTTTTTAGATGACGATTTCGCCATATTGAAAGCTCCTAAATCACTGGTAAAAAAACGATAAATGTAAAATGGGGATGGTGGGTTTTATTTCAAGAGCTGATTTAAAACGATAGCTGCGGCAGCCATACCAAATGGCGCAGTGACACAAACTGATGAGCCATAGCCAGCACAGTTTAAGCCTGTAATAGCAGTTTCAACTTCACAACTTTGTTCGATTTCAGCATTAGGTTGCAAGACTTGCTCATCTGAATAAACCGCTGTGATACCAAACTTAGCTGCGCTCTTTTTGGCGCTGGTTGGCGCTTTAGGAAAGCCATGGTCACGGCGCAGTTGATTACGCACTTTCGCAAGCAATCTGTCGCCTACCACTTGAGACAAATCACCCTGCTTAATTTTAGTTGGATCTAACCTGCCACCGGCGCCGCCAACAGTGACCAGTTGAATATTATTTTTCTTGCAATAGGCGGCAATCGCCACTTTGGCTCTAGCATCATCAATGGCATCTAGCACCATATCAAAGCCACTATTTAGCATTTCAGCCACATTTTCTGGTGTCACAAACTCTTCAATCTCTTGAACCACACAAGCAGGGTTAATCGCCTTAATACGCTGTGCCATGGCAGTCACCTTAGCCATCCCAAAAATACCATCTATTGCGTGGAGTTGGCGGTTTACATTGGATTCAGCAATGTTATCTAAATCAATCAGCGTGATGTGTCCAACAGCGCTTCGCGCCAAAGCTTCAACCGCCCAGGATCCCACACCGCCTATACCAATGATGCAAGCATGGGCAGTTTGAAGCTTAGCTAAACCTTGCTCTCCGTATAAACGACGAACGCCGCTAAAGCGACGTTCATAATCTGGTGAATCACTTTGGACCATATTTACTTTTCTAACACAACAAAAGCGGTTGCAAACGCTTTTTCATCTGAAATAGAAAGGTGAGCAAACTTTATGTTCTTTGTTTCTAAACATGCTTGCAATTCATGCGCAAAATCAAATACTGGCTTACCTAAATCGTCATGACCCACGCCAATATTCTCAAAGGTGGCTGGCTTGCGAATGCCGGTTCCAAGTGCTTTAGCAAAGGCCTCTTTGGCGGCAAAACGTTTAGCTAAGAAACGTGCTTTTGTATTCGATAGTTGAAATTCTTGCATCTCGCGCTCACTCAATACACGCATCGCAAAATGATCGCCAAAGCGGTCTAGCGAATCTTGAATTCGCGCCACTTCAACTAAGTCTGTGCCAACGCCGTAAATCATCGTCTAGCGAGACGCCTCAACCATTAGGGCTTTCATTTCACGCACTGCGTATTCCCAACCAACAAACACAGCATGTGCGACAATGGCGTGACCAATGTTAAGTTCTTCAATGCCAGGAATAGACGCGATTTGATGCACATTATGGATATTCAAACCGTGCCCCGCGTTCACCACCAAGCCCAAAGACAAAGCATGGGCTGTCGCTTCTTGAATACGTACTAATTCTTTAGCTTGCTCAACGCATTCGCTATCTGCAAACTTACCTGTGTGGATCTCTATGACAGGAGCACCAGCGGCTTTGGCCGCATTGATTTGAACTATATCTGGGGCGATGAATAATGAAACACGGATGCCCGCATCAGCCAATGTTTTACAAACCGCTTTAACTCGCGCTAAATTACCCGCCACTTCAAGGCCACCCTCTGTAGTGCGCTCTTCTCGGCGTTCAGGTACTAAGCAAACGTCTTGTGGTTTTAATTCTAAAGCGATGCCAACCATTTCATCGGTAACCGCCATTTCAAAGTTCATTTTCGTTTGTAACAATGGGCGAAGCGCATAAACGTCAGCATCTTGAATATGGCGTCTATCTTCACGCAAGTGAATAGTAATGCTATCAGCACCGGCTTCTTCAGCACGTAACGCGGCTTGCACCACGCTTGGGTACTTTGTGCCACGCGCTTGGCGCAAAGTGGCTACGTGGTCAATATTCACGCCTAATTTAATGTTGGTGCTTGCCATCATAAATCCTGTAAATCGATTAAAAGTTGTCTGGTATGCAGTGGCTTATCACCCAAATAATGCGCCATTAAAAGCCGCATTAACTGCTTACTTTGTTGCTGAGTTTGTAAGTCAGCGTAGTCATCCTGCGCCATGTCTAGCAAGGTTTTACCCGACAATTGTACGCCATTTTCTTGGTAGTCATGCCTGAGTGATACGGGCCCAACTTCTGGCACATAGTAGTATTGGGCTTCGGCAGTCACCGCCTCATCGCGAATATTGTGCGCTAAAGGCACAGCGTAACCCAAGGCTTGCAATAGTCGTAACTCAAAGCGGCGCAGAATATTGGCTGAGTCATCAGGCGCTAGCGAAAGCAATTTCAGTGTTTGCGTGTATTCATCAAACAAGGCTTCGTGAGCATCTTCACGCGGCAACAAACGTAGCAATAGCTCATTGAGATAAAAGCCACACATCAAGGCCTCGCCCTGAAGCATTAACAAGCCCGCATACCACTCAAGAGAATGCAGCGTTTTAAGCTCTAACTTGCCTGACCATGCGCCGAGCAAGGGCTGAAATGACTGCAACATGCCTCGCATTGCAGAACGCGGCCTTCTTGCACCTTTTGCTACCGCTGATACCCGCCCAAAATCACGGGTGAAAAGTTCAACGACGAGACTGGTCTCTTTAAAAGGATATGTGTGCAGCACATAGACGGGCTGATTATCCTGACGCGTGATACTGCTAACCGCCATGTGAAATGCCTAATAACCCAAACTCTTGAGCGCACGTTCATCATCCGCCCAACCGCCTTTTACTTTCACCCACGTTTCAAGCCAAACTTTACCGTCAAACAGCTTTTCCATGTCTTGACGCGCTTCGGTCGAAATCTTCTTGAGCTTCTCGCCGCCCTTACCAATCAGCATCGGCTTTTGGCTTTCTTTGTCCACAATAAATGCCGCATGAATGCGGCGCAAATTGCCTTCCATTTCAAACTTTTCAATTTCAACGGTAATGCCGTATGGCACTTCCTCACCAAGAAATCGAAAAGCTTTTTCGCGGAGCAATTCTGCCGCTAAGAAACGTTCATTTTTATCGGTAATTTCATCTTCACCATAAATGGCCGCTTGCTCGGGAAGATGCTCACGCACAGCGCTCAACAACTCATCAAGGTACAAGCTCTTTTTAGCACTCACAGGCACAATCGCAGCAAATGGAAACAACAAGTCAAAGTCTTGAATCAGCGGCAACAAGTTACCTTTGTCTCCCATCAAGTCAGCCTTATTTACAACCAGCAAGACTGGCTTATCTTTAGGCAATAAATTCAAGACGATTTTATCGGCATCGCCAAGATGCATAGGCTCAATCACAAAGAGAACCACATCAACCTCATTAAGCACTTGAGTCACGGTTTTATTGAGTGTTTTGTTCAGTGCATTAATATGCTTTTGTTGAAAGCCTGGGGTGTCCACAAACAAAAATTGCGTATCTTCGGTAGTATGAATACCAAGCAAACGATGACGCGTTGTTTGGGCTTTGCGTGAGGTAATACTGAGCTTCATTCCCATAATGTGGTTGAGCAACGTTGACTTGCCAACGTTGGGTCGACCTACAATGGCAACAGTGCCACAACGGAATGGGAGTTTTTGAATCATGTTTATGCTTTCACTATACTTTCTATTTCAGATTTTCGCGATTTAACATTTTCGCTTTTACGCAAATGTTTAGGCTGTTATTTGTTGGTAGGCAAGCTTGGCCGCTTCTTGCTCAGCATTACGGCGGCTTGTGCCTTCACCTTGTGTGGTGATATTGAATTTTGCAACTTTGCATTCGACTCGGAAAGTTTGGCAATGCGCCTCACCTTGAATCGCCAACACTTCATAGCTAGGCACATCGATTTTTTTAGATTGTAGATATTCTTGCAATAGAGATTTCGGGTCTTTGCCGATGGATTTCGGGTCTATTTTCTCGATTAAAGGTGTGAATAGTTTGATCACCACCATCTCAGCTGCATCAAAGCCAGCATCCAGAAATACCGCGCCGATAATGGCTTCTAAGGCATCTGCCAACACTGAAGGGCGTCGCCAACCACCACTTTTTAATTCACCTTCACCCAAACGAAGTGCTTCGCCAATATTGAGCGTCAGCGCTAATTCACCTAGCGTTGGCTCTTTAACCAAATGCGCACGCAGACGACTTAAATCACCTTCATCCAACTTAGGGAATGCTAGATAGAGTTGGCTTGCGATGATGAAATTAAGCACACCATCACCCAAAAACTCTAAACGCTCATTATTGCTGCTACCAAAACTACGGTGCGTGAGCGCTTGAGTTAGCAGTGCTTGATTATAAAAATTATAGCCAATTAAGCGCTGGAGTCCGAAGGTGGTTTGATTAGTCAAGAGGAAGCACCCATCATATTAGTGAATGCTCGTACCAATACGTTTAAATTGGTCAAAATTCCACCAAATAAAGAAGGCTTTGCCCACTAAATTTTGCTCTGGCACAAAGCCCCAATAGCGGCTATCACGACTATTGTCACGATTATCCCCCATTGCAAAGTAGTGCCCTGGCGGCACTTCAAATGCGCCTTCGCGGCTCATGCTATTTTCTTCAATCAGCAAGTCATGTTTAACATCACCCAACTGCTCTTCAAAGCGTTTTGCATGCACTTGATTTAAGCCAGCGCTTTCATAAGCGTAATCAGCAAGGTAAGTCATATCCAGCTTTTGGCCATTGATAAATAGCTGCCTATCTTGATAAAGAATCTTATCACCCGGCAAGCCAACCACACGCTTGATGTAATCAATCGACGGATCTGGTGGGTAGTGAAAAACAAATACATCGCCACGTTCAGGATGATTTATCTTGATAAACGTACTGTTCAAGATTGGCACCCGCAAACCATAAGTAAATTTATTGACCAAAATAAAATCTCCTGCGAGCAAGGTTGGCATCATAGAGCCAGAGGGTATTTTAAATGGCTCAGCAACAAAGGAGCGAATCAAGAAGACTACTAAAATAACGGGGAAAAAGCTTTTTGAATATTCAACGAGCATTGGATCTGGCGCATTGATCGCACGATTTTTACGCAAAACAAGAATATCCAGCAACCAGATAAAACCAGTCACTAATAAAACTACGACCATAAATAACGCGAACATCATGCTAATTGCCCTTTAATTTTTATTGTTATCTTTTATTTATCTTCAACACGTAAAATGGCTAAGAATGCTTCTTGCGGGATTTCAACATTACCCACTTGCTTCATGCGTTTTTTACCCTCTTTTTGCTTTTCTAGCAATTTCTTCTTACGACTAACGTCGCCACCATAACATTTTGCCAATACGTTTTTACGCATGGCTTTAACTGTTTCACGCGCAATAATGTTGGCACCAATGGAGGCTTGAATCGCCACGTCAAACATCTGACGAGGAATTAACTCACGCATTTTAGCCGCCACTTCGCGACCACGATAAATCGCATTTAATCTATGCACGATAAGAGAAAGCGCATCGACGCGGTCGCCATTCACCATAATGTCTAACTTAACCAAATCAGCGGCACGGAACTCTAGGAATTCATAGTCCATAGAAGCATAGCCACGAGACACCGATTTAAGCTTATCAAAGAAATCGAGCACCACTTCGTTGAGCGGCATTTCGTAGCTGAGCATCACTTGCCTGCCCATGTATTGCATATTCTTTTGGATACCTCGTTTACCCGTACATAGCGTCATCACTGGGCCAACGTAATCCTGCGGCATGAGCAAATTGATATTAATCATCGGCTCGCGAATTTCTTCAACGCGTGAAGGTTCTGGCAAGCGTGACGGGTTCTCAATTTGAACCACTTCACCCGTCTTGAGCAACAACTCATAGATTACCGTTGGTGCTGTGGTAATCAAATCCATGTCGTACTCACGCTCTAAACGCTCTTGCACAATCTCCATGTGCAACAGACCCAAGAAGCCGCAACGGAAGCCGAAACCTAATGCTGTGGAATTTTCTGGTTCAAACTGCAATGAAGCATCATTTAATCGTAATTTTTCTAGCGCACTTCGTAGGGCTTCAAATTGATTTGATTCAACAGGATATAAACCCGCAAACACTTGTGGCTTCACTTCTTTAAAGCCCGGCAGAGCCTCTGTAGCTTGCCTATCAGCCAATGTAACGGTATCGCCCACTTTAGCGCTTGTAAGCTCTTTAATGCCCGCAATAATGAAGCCTACCTCACCCGCTGAAAGTGATGCTTTTTGGAATGACTTCGGCGTAAACACACCAACCTCTTCACACAGATGGACAGCACCCGTGGCCATTAAGCGAATTTTATCTTTAGGTTTTAGCGTACCATCTACCACACGCACCAACATCACCACGCCCACATAGTTATCAAACCATGAGTCAATAATAAGAGCCTTGAGTGGCTTTGTCGGATCGCCGACAGGTGGTGGGACTCTTGCCACAACTGCTTCAAGCACATCACGCACGCCTTCGCCTGTCTTGGCTGAACAGCGCACTGCATTTTGTGCTTCCACACCAATCACATCTTCAATTTCTTGAATTACCCGGTCAGGGTCTGCAGATGGCAAATCAATTTTATTCAACACTGAAGTGACTTCAACGCCTAAATCTAATGCGGTATAACAGTTAGCGACACTTTGCGCTTCTACGCCCTGGCTGGCATCCACCACCAATAATGCGCCTTCGCAGGCTGATAATGAACGGCTAACCTCGTAAGAAAAGTCAACGTGACCTGGGGTGTCAATCAAATTAAGTTGATAGACTTGTCCATCTAAGGCTTTGTATTGCAAAGCCGCCGTTTGCGCCTTAATGGTAATGCCACGTTCACGCTCCAAATCCATAGAATCGAGCACTTGCGCTTCCATCTCTCGGTCAGACAAACCTCCGCACAATTGAATAATACGGTCAGCCAAGGTTGATTTACCGTGGTCAATGTGGGCGATGATGGAAAAATTACGGATATTTTTCATAAATTCAGTGCAAAAGTTATACCAACAACAAGGGCGCCTAAGCGCCCCTGCAACCTACTACTAAGGTTTGATTTTACAGCAATTAAGGCCTTAACACCATGAGATGCTGGGGCTATTTCCTTGACCTAATTGCTGCAATGCTTTACTTCGTATCCGTAACTTTAATAGGTACGTACAAAGTACTTTCTCCGCGCAACACTAAGACTGCTACTGTTTTCCCACTTGAAATAGTCGCCAAGGTCTTAGCAAACTGCTCTACGTTGCTGACTTCAGCGTTGTTTATGCCCAACACGATATCACCACGTCGAATGCCGGCAGTTGCTGATGCCCCTTGAGAATCAATCACCAATAAGCCATTTCTTCCGTTAAGCTTTTTCTTTTGCTGTGGCGTTAGCTCATTCAAAGTTAAACCTATACGATTAGCTTCTGGCTTAGCCGCACCTTTGCTTGGCGAGCTCACCTCATCCTTGTCATTAGGCGCTTCACCAACAGTCACCGGTAAAGTTTTTATTGAACCCTTACGAAGAACTTCAACATTTGCCACTTTTCCTGGCTTCACTCCCCCAACAGCTCGCGGCAAATCAGACGATGTGTTAATCGGCTTATTATCAAATCTAAGAATCACGTCTCCTGGTATCAAACCACTCCTTTCTGCTGGGCCACCTTTCTCAACACCAGCCACTAAAGCACCATTGGTGTTTTTCATTCCAAATGACTCAGCCAAGTCTTTAGTGATTTCTTGAATGGAAACACCTAGCCAACCACGAGAAATCTTACCACCAGCTTTAATTTGGCTAGAAATATCCATGGCCACGTCAATTGGAATAGCAAAAGATAAGCCCATAGATCCGCCGCTACGGCTATAAATTTGAGAGTTAATGCCAACCACTTCACCCTTCAAATTAAACAATGGACCACCTGAGTTACCTGGGTTAATTGCCACATCTGTTTGAATAAATGGCACAAAATTTTCTTGGGGCAAAGCACGGCCTTTAGCACTCACAATACCGGCCGTCATTGTGTTTTCAAGGCCAAACGGAGAACCGATGGCTGCCACCCATTCACCCACTTTTAATTGGTTTGCATCGCCGATTGCAACCTTAGGCAAACCGCTTGCGTCAATTTTAAGCAACGCCACATCTGTTCGACGATCTGAGCCAATAATTTTAGCTTTAAATTCACGTCTATCTGACAACTTAACAATCACTTCATCGGCCGCATTAATGACATGCGCATTCGTTAAAATATAGCCATCCGCACTAATGATGAAGCCAGAACCCAAAGACTGGGATTTAAACTCTTGCTGAGGTGCTTGCCCTCTTGGACCGCCTGGCACAGGGAAGCCAAAACGACGAAATAGCTCATTAAACTGCTCATCGTCTTGCATGCCACCGAATGGATTGCCATTACCCTGCACCATTTGCGTAACGCTAATATTTACTACCGATGGGCCCTGCTTTTCAGCAAGCTCCGTAAAATCTGGCAACTCTTTTGCGAATGCCATTCCTGAAAATATAAACAAAAATAAAAAAATAACGACTACTTTTTTGATCATACCTTTACCTTTCGTTACACTGAACATTAACAATTGACTGCAGATTTGATGGGTCTGCTAAACCCAAAATCACAGGACGATAACGAGCATCTAGCGTACCGCCTTGATGATGGCCTTTTAACCACACATAGCCTATAAACAAACCTAACACAGCACCTAATGCAGTATTTCTATCAGCATGCAAAGCATCAGAAAACACCGTGCTACCCAGTACAGCACCTAAAATTAATAATGCTAAGGGAATGCCATACACAGCAAAAGAACTCCAGAATAAGGCATTCTCGTCCACTCCGACGACAACGATTTGATTTACGCTTGCGTTGACCGTGTTTTGCGCTTTAAAAATATTAGGACGATGGCCAAACAAACGCCCCCAAATAGAAATGCCGCAACCGCGAGATTGACCGCACAAACCACAAGGTTTATTACGAATAATTTCTAAGCTGGCTACATTTTGGTCGACGCTAACAATAATCGCGTTTTCTTGAATCATGATATTGGTTTCAATACTGAAAATAACAGAATGTCATTGTGAATGACTTTTGTGCTTAAGGCTAAATATTATATTGCAGGCTGACTACTTTTTGTTCTTAAAGCTCACCGAGTTTGCAAACTGCGTAACCGCCGCTTCAGGAACTTCACCAATTACCATGACTTGATGACCTTCATTGATAGATGCGTAAAAATTTGTGGCCCCAACAGCGGTATGACCAACTTTGGCTTTTGACCCTTTAGCCATGGGCTCAATGAAAACCGAAATCGACGCTAATCCATCAGAAAAAATCATTTGCGTAACAGGCAACGCCTTACCTTGAACAGGCTGCTTGACCTGATCAACCTTACGATAGCCAGAAGGTAGTTGAGCAATATCCCAATCAATCTCTGAAGTATTGGCTTTAGCTGGAGAATCTAAGTCCATTACATAGGATTTAGTTGGATCAAATTTAGGTTTGTACCAATCCAAGCTTTGTCCTTCCATTAGCGTAAGCTGACTAAAGCCTATCTGCTCCAAAGAGTCACCGCGTTGATTCATCGTTGTAACTTTTAGTAACAAACCAAATTCTTTATCTACCCAAAACCGATATCCATAACGCATTTGATCTTTGGGAGATAGGTTAACGACCATCGCATCCCGTCCACCAATTCTTTCTGACCCATTAATGAGGGCCTGATAGCTGACTTTGAGGGCATCCATATTGCCAGGCAACAATGCTGGAAACATGTTTTGTCCACGCTTCTTCTCAATCATGATCTTTTCATTTTTTGGACTAAAAATGACCACTTCCGAACCCTGACTCAACACCTCTCTTGGCGCCCCATCTAACACCACCATGCGGGCGAATTCACCCTGTACTGAGTTCATGTGCGTAAGCTGAACAGACTTTGATGTAGTGCCTGATTGATAAACGAATACACCTTTGTAACTAAGCTCCCTGGCCGCTTGTGAAGCTTTTTGCAACAATATCCAAGCATCGTCTTGAGATGCAAAAGCGGTCACTGAAGCAGCGCTTAGAAACCCAAGCAGCAAATTGGTTAAAAAATACTTTCTGAACATCAATTTATACATTGATTATCTTGTTTGACTTAGATTATTCATAGGGCTTATTGGCAGTGCTTATTCGTGGTTAGCTGATACAAAAGATGCTGGCTGAATAAAGTAGGCAGCATTACTTGGTGACATAGATTGATGTGCGCGCAAATACTCAGATGGAAGCACTTGTGCGATTTCAATGGAGCCAACATTCGACTCTAGTGATTGATTTTTCAAAACAACTAATCCAACAAAAAATACCGCAGCAACTGATGCAGCGATTGACCAAACGACTGGTTTATTGTCGTTCAATTTTTTGTTTAATGACACTTTTGGCGCAAGCACAGTTGGTTGCTTGGCAATTTCGCGCATGACATTAGCTGTAACATCATGACGAAGTAGATCGTTACCTCGTAACACATCACCAATTAAATGATATGTGGACCAAGAACTAGCCAAATCTTGATTGGCTTTCATTGCCTTCATTAGATATTCAACATCGTCCAAAGCTAAATCGTTATCGATTAAAGCTGATATTTTTTCTTTCAATTTGTTGCTCCTACTTTCAAATACTCATTAACGGGTCAATACCGCATTCAATCAAATAACAGCTGTTACCATCTCTTGTCATCAGGCGTATCAAGCAAAGGCCTAAGTTTTGCTGCGATGGTTTCACGCGCTCTAAATATACGTGAACGAACGGTTCCAATCGGGCAACTCATTAAAGTTGCAATCTCTTCGTAACTCAAACCCTCTAACTCTCTCAAGGTAATCGCCGTTCTAAGCTCATCTGGCAAAGCCATCATAGTTTCATTGACCGTTTTTGCAATTTCTTTGGTCATTAATTCAGTTTCAGGAGTCTCAGCTGTACGAAGTTCTTCTGCATCTTCGAAGTTTTCAGCGTCCTCAATTTCGACGTCATAACTCACTTGTGGACGACGACCTAACGAAACTAAATAATTCTTAGCGGTATTAATACCGATACGATAGAGCCATGTATAAAACGCACTATCGCCTCTAAAGTTTGGCAATGCGCGATAAGCTTTGATGAATGACTCTTGAACCACATCTTCAACTTCAGCCTGATCTCGCACCATTCTAGAAAGCAAACGACCGAGCTTACGTTGGTACTTCTCAACTAACATACCGAAGGCTTGTTGGTCACCGCGTTGCGCACGCTCAACGAGCGCCTGATCGATTTCACGATTACCGAGTATCGCACTGCCAGCGGGCTGACTACCAAGATCATCAGTGTTGGAAGCGGCGCGCTCCGTTTTCTTATTATCTGTCATAGTCGAAGTATAACCTGCGCTAGTAGTACCAATGAACCCCATTTGGGAAATTTCAGCGATATTCTTTACATCAATCATTTCTCAATCCCCTTAAGCTTTGTTTTTTATTTTGTAGCCATGTTTTAGAGACAACGCTAAACTGCACAAAGTTCAACGTGATGGATGTTTATGCAGCAATTTGATGTACTCATTATAGGCAGTGGACTTGCTGGTCTAACAGTAGCGCTTAAAGTGGCCTCTGAAAAAAAAGTGTGCCTAGTTAGCAAACGTAAAATCAACGACAACTCAAGTAGTTGGGCACAAGGCGGCATCGCTGCAGTGCTGACTGGCGACGACTCCATTGAAGCGCATATCCAAGATACTTTAATTGCTGGCGCGGGACTTTGTGATCAAGAAGTCACCAGACAAGTGGCGAGTCATGCGCGCGAAACAGTGGAGTGGCTTATCGCTAAGGGCGTTCCATTTACCCGCGAAGATGATGGCAGCGGCTATCACCTAACGCGTGAGGGCGGCCATAGTCATCGACGTATCATCCACGCAGCAGACGCAACAGGTCATGCCGTTCAAAAAACACTCGCCGAACAAGTCCTAAGCCATCCTAACATTACTGTGCTTGAAGATCATATTGCGGTTGATTTAATTACCTCACGTAAAGCCGGTATCGGCGCACCACAAGACAATGCAGAATGTCTAGGCGCTTACGTGCTCGACAACAAGACTGGCAAAGTCATGACGATTGGGTCCCAACAAACTGTACTAGCAACAGGCGGCGCAGGTAAGGTTTATCTTTACACCACCAATCCTGACGTGAGCACAGGCGATGGCATCGCCATGGCATGGCGTGCTGGATGCCGAGTCGCCAATATGGAATTTATTCAATTTCATCCAACTTGCCTTTTCCACCCAAAGGCTAAGTCTTTTTTAATCACTGAAGCTGTTCGGGGCGAAGGTGGTATTTTAAGATTGCCTGATGGCACGAAATTCATGCCTCAGCATGATAAACGTGGTGAGCTTGCACCGCGAGATGTGGTGGCAAGAGCGATCGACTTTGAAATGAAAAAGCGCGGCCTAGACTGCGTGTTTTTAGACATTTCACACAAGCCGGCAGACTTCGTGATTTCTCATTTCCCTACCATCTACAGACGCTGCATGGAGCTTGGTATTGATATTACCAAAGAGCCCATTCCTGTTGTGCCAGCCGCACACTATAGCTGCGGCGGCGTAATGACAGATCATACAGGACGCACCGACTTAGCAAGCTTATATGCGATTGGCGAAACAGCTTGTACTGGTTTGCATGGCGCGAATCGTCTGGCCAGCAACTCTCTTTTAGAATGCATGGTGTTTGGCCAAGCCGCGGCGAACGATATATTGGCGCAAGCTCAAAAACCAAGCATAGCATTGCCTTACTGGGATGAAAGCCGTGTCACCGATGCGGATGAAGAAGTCATTATTACGCATAATTGGAATGAGCTAAGACGTACGATGTGGAATTACGTAGGGATTGTGCGAACAAGCAAACGCCTGACGCGTGCGATGCATCGCATTCAAATGTTACGTGACGAAGTCGACGAGTTTTACAGCAACTTCCGCGTGAGTAACAATCTCATTGAGTTGCGTAATTTATTGCAAGTAGCTGAGCTTATTGTTCGAAGCGCAATGGAGCGGCATGAAAGTCGTGGCCTACATTACAGTAAAGACTATCCAAATATGTTAGATATTGCGGTGCCTTCGGTGCTGGAACCCTCTAATTACTTTAGCTTACTGCATAACAAGCTGACAGATAAATCTAATCTCGGCTGACAACAGTTTAATGTTGATGCTTAGTTTGCATACACGCCAAATATGCATCTGAGTTAGGTTGTGCACCATCCCGCTGGGCTTGCCAAATGGTTTCCGCAAGACAATCCATCAAGTCATGCTGAGCATCTGATTCGTTTCCATGTTTGAGCTTGAGTAATTGATAGGCTGGCGCAATCCCAATTGGTTGATTGATCGCCACTTGCTCCAAGACAGACATATGTAAACTCATGTGCAAAAAGGGGTTGGTTTCACCCATCTCAGGAAAGTAAGCTTGTTCCATGAAGCGTTCAGGTGCATCTAGAACAGCATGGTATTCGGGATGCATGTGAATGACTTGCAAAGCAATCGCTTCTAAATCCGTGAGTGTTTGTTTAGCCTGAAATTTAGCCCAAGTATCAAAAAAGAATTGTCTTACTTGGTCGCGAGTTGGATTAAATAAAGCCATATTTCTTAGGCCGCTTTCGCTTTATATTCGCACAAATCTCGAATCACACATTCGCCGCATTTTGGTTGCCTGGCAATGCAGGTATAGCGCCCATGCAAAATCATTAAATGATGCGCATCTTGCATAAATGCTTTCGGAACCGCTTTCATAAGCTTTAGCTCTACCGCCAAAGGGGTTTTGCCTGGCGCGAGACCAACACGATTTCCGATGCGAAAAATATGGGTGTCCACTGCAATCGTTGGTTGACCAAACGCGGTGTTCAAAATCACGTTGGCAGTCTTGCGACCCACACCGGGCAGACTTTCAAGCGCCTCACGTGTATTAGGCACCACACTATCAAAGCGTTCAACTAAGATCTGACATGTCGCAATCACGTTTTTAGCTTTGCTGTGATAAAGACCGATGGTTTTGATATATCGCTCTAGGCCCTCAACCCCCAAAGCAAAAATGGCGGCAGGCGTATTGGCAACTGCATATAATTTAGCGGTGGCTAGATTGACGCCTTTATCTGTGGATTGCGCAGATAGGATAACCGCAATCAGAAGCTCAAAAACACTGTTGTGATTAAGCTCTGTTTTGGGTTCGGGGATGGCAATGGCTAGTCTACGAAAAATCTCGGTACGCTTTTCGGGATTCATAAAGGCGACTAGGGATCTATAAGGCGGCTAAGGGCGTAGAAACAGGTAATGCACCATCGCGTGCCGCTTTGCGCTGAGACATCCAATTGCGGGTTGCAATCAATGCAGCGAGTCCAATAAATGCACCTGGCGGCAAAATAGCCAATAAAAAGCCATGGTAGTCTGGAATGACGGTCAATATCATCGATTTTGCAGAGGGTCCAAATACCAAATCAATGCCTGAGAATAATGTTCCCTTACCTACAATTTCACGAATACCGCCAAGCGTAGCAAGAACCAGCGCTAAACCAAACCCCATCATAAAACCATCAAGCGCTGAAGGCACTACTGGATTTTTGGCCGCAAACGCTTCAACCCTAGCAAGCACAATACAATTTGTCACAATGAGCGGAATAAAAATACCCAGTACTGAATGTAAGCCTTGTAAATAAGCATGCATAGACAAGTCAATCATCGTCACTAAAGCCGCGACAATTAAAATAAATACTGGGATACGAATTTCACTTGGTACCCACTGACGGATAGGTGCAACACTGGCATTACTTGCTGCCATCACAATGGCTGTCATAACCCCTAAACTAAAACCATTCACCAAGCTAATCGTCATCGCCAGTGTTGGGCACAAACCCAATAACTGCACTAAGCCTGGGTTTTGTTTCCAAAGACCATTTTCAACAATCTCGCCGTAAAGGATTTTAGGCTGTGCTTTTACTTCAGCCTCTTGCACGACTTCTGGTGTTATATCCTGATTTACTTCACTCATCTGATTTCCTTTATGCAGTCGGCGATTAGTTTGCCAACGCTTGACCCGATGGGGTTTCAAAAATAGCTTGTTGATGCGATTGATAAAACTTCAATACTTTATGAACTGCTTTGACAACCGCACGTGGGGTAATTGTGGCGCCGGTCATAAAATCAAATTGACCACCGTCTTTTTTTACAAACCAAGCTTCATCCTTGGTCTTCTCGAGGGATTGCGCATCAAAGTTTTTAATCCAATCGCCATGCCCGATATCAATGTAGTCGCCCAACCCTGGCGTTTCTTTGTGATCTAACACGCGCACCCCAACGATTTCACCGGTTGCCTTAATCGCCACTAGTAACTTGATGTCACCACTATAGCCATCTGGTGCAGTCGCTTCTAAAATCACTGCGGCCGGCGCATTTTTTAGGCGTGCACGATGAATCATGGTTTCATCACGATTACCTAAATCGCCGCCAGATGCCTTTTTAATAGCATCTTGAAGCAAATTATTATCGTAAAAAGTTGTGGGCAAAATCTGACCAAACAAACGTATACGAACATCAGCCTCAGCTCTTGAAATAGGTGCTTTGGTTGAGTGATGAATGATAGCTAAACCAAATGTACTAATAATGGTAAACGCAATCATTACCCAAGCTGTTTTAGCCGCGTGCTTTAAGATAGTCGCATTCATTTAACATGCCCAAACACACGTGGCTGGGTCCAAGCATCAATCAGTGGAACACACATATTCATCAGCAAGACCGAGAACGCAACACCATCAGGATAGCCGCCGTAAACCCGAATCAAATAAGTCAGCAACGCAATTCCCGCCGCAAACACCAGCTTGCCTTTAGGCGTTGTTGGGCCACTGACAGGATCAGTAATAATAAAGAAAGCACCAAAGATAGACGCACCAGTAAATAAGTGAAAAAGCGGATGTGCGAAGTGAGCTGGATCAAGCAAATAAAAAGCACCCGCCATCAAGGCCAACACACTTAAGAATGCCATCGGCAAATGCCAAGTAATGAGGCGCTGCTGAAGCAAATACAAGCCGCCTAAAAGGTACGCAGCTACCACCAGTTCACCGCCTTTGGCACCTAGCATTCCAAACTGAGGCGCTAACGAAACTTGTTGCACTGTATGATGAAGTGTTAATTGCGTTTTCAAGTAATCAAGTGGCGTGGCCATACTCACGGCATCTAAACTAAAGCTGTCTGAGGTGCCAAAGATGTATTGCAACTGATTTGCAAAGCTTAATTTAGCTTCCGCCAACTCAAGCGGGGCTGGCCAATGCGTCATAATCATCGGAAAGGAAATCAACAATACCGCGTAACCCACCATGGCCGGATTAAAGGGGTTGTAACCTAAACCGCCGTAAAGCTGCTTTGCAATCACAATCGAAAAAAACGTTCCGACAACCACAAGCCACCAGGGGGCCAAAGGCGGCAATGAAAGTGCTAACAGCCATGCTGTTAGCAAAGCACTTCCATCCATCAAAAAAGGCTTGATCGGACGATCGCGCAACTTCAGCATCAAGGCTTCACAGAGCAATGCAGTAATAGATGCAAGCGCAAGCACCGCCAAAATGCCAGCACCAAAAACCCAGACATAAGCCGCAATCGCTGGCACTAGGGCAAGCATGACTTTGACCATAATGACACTGACGCTAGGCGCACTACTTAGATAAGGGGATCGATTCATTTTTCTTCCTGAGCTTCATTGGTCGCTATCGCGTCTGTTACCGATTGTTTTGCTGCCTCACGTCTTGCATCAATCTCTGCAATTTCAGCTTGAACCGAAGGGATTGCATCTACTACATTCTGAGGCGCAGCTGCTGCTTTTTGAGCTTTTGCACGTTCAATTGCAGCCGCAATCGCAGCCTTCTTGGCGGCCATCGCCTCATCTTCTGGTGCTTCGGTTGCTGACGTAGCTTCGGTCTTAGCCGCTTCTGCTTTTGCCCCTGCAGCTTTTTGTGCATGCTTTTCAGCACGCTCTTGCTTTTCGCGGTCAATCCGCATCAAGCGGAATTCATTTCGCTCACGGGCCAAATCAGCAGCTTCTTTCGCTCGGTCTTGCGCAATAATTTCACTCTTTGCAAAACGATAATATTGCACCAAAGGAATATTGCTTGGACAGGCATAAGTGCAGCATCCACATTCAATACAATCAAACAAATTGTAATCGCGTGCTTTTTCTAGGTTGCTTGATTTTGCAAACCAATAAAGCTCTTGTGGTTGTAAACTCACAGGGCAAACATCCGCACAGCGAGCACAGCGAATACAAGGCATAGCAGGAGGCGCTGAAGGGAAAAGGTTAGGTGCGCTAGCAATCACACAATTTGATGCTTTAGTGATTGGGACGGACACAGATGGCAGATTAAACCCCATCATTGGCCCACCCATAATATAACCATCCGTATCGGCTAAAGCCCCGCCGCCCGCCTGAACCAAATCAGCGACCGATGTGCCAAACAAAACCTCATAATTAGCTGGCTTTTGTACGTTACCTGTAATGGTCACAATACGAGAAATGGATGGCTCGCCAAAGTCGAAGTAACGATGCAAAGCTAATACAGTTGCAACATTAAAGCATTGTAAACCGACATCTGTTGAGCGCTTATCTGCTGGTACCTCAATACCAGTAAGCAAGCGAATCAATTGGCGTGCATCGCCACTTGGATATTGCGTTGGGACAACCACCACCTTTAATGGGACTAATTTGGACAAGAGGCTGTTGGCGCAGGCATGACGCATCGCTTCAGCCGCCTCGGGCTTATTGTCTTCAATGCCAATCAAACATTGCTTCGCGCCTAAAAGATGTTGCGCAATTTCAAGGCCTTTTAAAATCTGATCTGCACGTTCACGCATCAACATGTCATCACAAGTAATGTAGGGCTCACATTCCGCAGCATTAAGCACCAAAGTATCAACAGATGACTTAGCGTTAGTACGCAGTTTCACCTGTGTTGGGAAAGCCGCACCACCAAGACCGACAATGCCTGAGCTGCGAAGACCTTCAAGCAGCTTTGATTTATCTTGTTCTGTTTCTAGCTTGCGCCAATCAATCGGCGCATGCGCAATCCATTCATCTTTGCCATCCAAAGCAATCGTAATGCAACGATCGGGCAGTCCAGACGGGTGTGGAATGAGCGCATCTTCAATACTCGTAATCGTCCCAGAACTTGGCGCATGAATAGCCGCAGAGATATTGCCTTCAGCTTCAGCGAGTAATTGGCCTTTAAGTACATAATCTCCGACCTTAACCAAGACTTTAGGCAAATTGCCAACGTGCTGACGCAAAGGCAATGTGAGCTGATGCGGGAGCGGCAATTGCCCAACCGCTTGGGTGGTAGATTCGTGCTTGTGATCTGGTGGATGGACGCCGCCGGAAACGGCCACTGCGCCCAAACCAAAACCTTGCTTAACGATATTAAGTAATGAACTCATGTTTTCTAATGTCTAGTGCCAGCTTGAACGTTGCCGACTTGGCCAACGGATTTAATATCGAAAACTGGATATCGCCACTTCCAATTATCAGGCGATTCAGCAATTGGCTCCATGGTGATGCAATCTACAGGACAAGGCGCGAGGCAAAGCTCGCAGCCAGTGCACTCTGAAGCGATAATCGTATGCATGTGTTTTGCAGCACCCAAAATTGCATCCACAGGGCAGGCTTGAATGCAAAGCGTGCAACCAATGCAGGTATTTTCATCAATCAGCGCGACTGATTTTGGTTTTGGCAAGCCATGCTCTGCATTGAGTGGCTTATATTCCACTCCCATTAAATCAGCCAAGGCACGAGCCCCAGCATCGCCACCAGGTGGGCATTGGTTAATATCCGCCTCCCCAGCCGCAATTGCAGTGGCATAGGGCTTACATCCAGGAAATCCACATTGACCACACTGTGTTTGCGGCAGAATTGCATCAATACGTGCGACTAAAGGATCACCATCCACTTTAAATTTAAGCGCTGAATAACCTAGCAAAACGCCAAGCAATAAAGCCAAAAATAGCATGACATAAACGGCTGTTAACATTAACGTACCAAGCCCGCAAAACCCATAAAGGCCAAGCTCATCAAGCCGCCTGTGACCATGGCAATCGCCGCCCCTTGAAATACTGCTGGCACATCCGCTGCTTCCAAACGTTCACGCATGGAAGCAAACAAAATAAGCACTATTGAAAATCCAACCGCTCCGCCAAAACCAAATATCAACGACTCAAATAAATTGTGCTTGTGCTGAACATTGAGAAGAGGAATACCAAGCACGGCGCAATTAGTGGTAATCAGGGGCAAATAAATACCAAGGACTTGATAAAGCACTGGGGAATTTTTTTCCATCCACATTTCAGTAAATTGCACCACGCCAGCAATCACCACGATGAATGAAACCGTGCGCAAATAGAACAAGTCTGTCCCAAGCAAATATTCACTAATAAAATAACTGGTGCCTGATCCAATAGTCAGCACAAATGCAGTCGCCATTGCCATCGCAACAGAGGCTTCGAGCTTTTTGGAAACGCCCATAAAAGGACATAAACCCAAAATTTTGACCAACACAATATTATTCACAAGAGCTGCGCCAATGAACAACAAAATATAGTTTTGAACCATAACCTCAGCTTAGCATTTAAGTTGCGGATAAAAAGAGATTGAATTATACAGCGTTTGCACCCCTACGTTAAGTAGCGGCGCGGGTATTGCTCATTTTTGATTGAGTTATTTTAATACCTAACCCAACACTTTCAAATCGCACTTACTTATTAGTTTATAAGGACTGGCAATTAAGCGAATAATTCAACCAATATGATGAATAAAACGTATTCGAGTTAACCTACTTTAAGTTAAAATAAAGTGATTTTATTAATTTGTCAGGTTTAATCATGCTGCAAGGCAGTTTTGTCGCTATCGTAACCCCCATGCTTGCGGACGGTAGTCTTGATATTCCAGCGCTCCATCACCTTATTGATTTCCATATCGATGCAGGCACAGATGGCATCGTTATTGTTGGCACAACAGGTGAATCTCCTACTGTGGATTACGACGAACATCGCGAGCTCATTAAAACCACAGTCGATTATGTTGCGGGCCGCATCCCAGTGGTTGCAGGCACCGGAGCGAATTCAACACGTGAAGCGATTGAACTGACACAAGCTGCAAAAGACTTGGACGCTGACGCCTGTTTATTAGTAGCGCCTTATTACAATAAGCCAACGCAAGAGGGCCTGTATCAACATTACAAGGCTGTTGCTGAGGCTGTGGACATCCCACAAATTTTATACAATGTACCAGGCCGGACTGGTGTTGATCTGACAAACGATACAACACTTCGACTTGCTGAAATCAAAAATATTGTTGGCATCAAAGACGCCACCGGCAGCATCGAACGCGGCACGGATTTAATTATCCGCGCACCTAAAGACTTTGCGATTTACAGCGGCGATGATGCAACTGGCATGGCGCTAATGTTAATTGGCGGCAAAGGCGTCATTTCTGTGACTGCCAACGTTGCACCTCAGCTCATGCACGAAATGTGTGTGGCGGCGATATCTGGCCAAGTGCCTGAAGCTTGTGCAATCAATGCGAAGCTTTTTACACTTCACCAAAAACTCTTTATTGAAGCCAACCCCATCCCAGTGAAATGGGTACTCAATCAAATGGGCTTAATCAGCACAGGCATTCGTTTGCCCTTAGTACAACTTTCAGCATCAAATCATCAAGTGTTATTAAACGCGATGAAGAACGCCAATATTTCACCAAAATAATGCATTACTTTAAGAGACCTTGCATGAATAAAAACCAAATCAAACCCATCATTTTAGCTAGCTTAATCGCGCTAACAGTGAGCGGTTGCGACTCCATTCCGTTCATGAACAACACGCCTGACTATAAAGGGGCTGGTCGAGCAAGACCGCTAGAGGTGCCTCCAGATTTAACTTCAATCTCGTCTAACGATACTTACATTGTGCCAGGCGGTTCAACCACTTACTCTGAGTTCAGCCAAGGTCAAGAAGCCCCTGCTGAAAAAGAAAAGATTTTACCAACCCCAGATAGTGTCCATTTAGAAAGAGCTGGCTCTCAGCGTTGGTTAGTGGTTCAAGCGCCACCAGAAAAAATTTGGCCGGTCATCCGCGAGTTTTGGGCAGAGCTTGGTTTTGCAGTGCGTATTGAAAACTCGGATACTGGTGTGATGGAAACTGAATGGGTAGATCCAAGTAGCCTCACAAAAGATGACAAAGGTAATTACTTGGATAAATTCCAAGGTTGGCTAGACAGACTGAACACATTGGCTAACCGTCAAAAATTCCGTACACGCCTGGATCGTGGCGAAAATCCTGAAACCACTGAAATTTACATGAGCCATCGTTCTGTATCTGATACACCAGATGACGGAAAAGTCAAAGTGCGAAATCGACTAGGTGAATTCGACACTGGCTATGCGCCACAAAACCAAGCCAGAAAAATTGCTGAAAAAGAGCGCGCTAATGCTGAGGACCTAGATGCCGAATTGCTTCGCCGCTTAATGGTAAGACTTGGCGTAGAAGATCAAAAATCACGTAGCATTATGGCCAGCAGCACATCACAGCTTCGAGCTTCATTAAGCAAAGCAGCTGACGGCACAATGACACTTGCCGTTAACGATGAGTTTGATCGCGCTTGGAGAAGAGTTGGCTTAGCATTAGACCGCGTTGGCTTTGTCGTGGAAGACAAGAACCGCTCAAATGGTGTTTATTTTGTGCGCTATACCGACGTGGATATTGATACTTCACCTAAGGACAAAAAAGGCCTGCTCGACAATCTAAAATTCTGGGGCGACGATAAAAAAGAAGAGAAGAAACCTGAACTTTCAGTAGAAGCTAAGAAAGATGAATCTTCACTTTCAGATAAACTCAAATTCTGGAAACCAGCAGAAAAAACCACGGTTGATCCATCTAAACAATACCGTGTGAAAGTAGAGGAAAACGGCGAAACAGGGTCTAAAGTGACGATTGTTGATAAAGAAGGCAGCGTCAATAAATCAAGTACAGCCAACGTGATTATCAATCTACTTTATGAGCAATTAAAATAATTCAAGCTCATCCTATATGAGGTTTTCCTCAATTGGCAGCGGTAGCGCTGGCAATGGCCTATTAATCGAACAAGATTCAACTAGGCTGTTGCTCGATTGTGGGTTTGGATTACGAGATGCAGAGCAAAGACTTGCCCGCATAAGCCTTACTCCAGATCAACTCACTGGCATTTTAATCACTCACGAACACGAAGACCATGCAGGGGGTGTTTTTAAGCTTGCGCGCAAATATCGCATTCCGGTTTGGCTGACGCACGGCACGTTCAGAATGATTGAGCGGATTTTGCCTACCGAACCGCTTGATTTACGCATCATTGATAGCCACAGTAAATTCAATATCAATGAAATAGAAGTGACCCCCTTCCCCGTTCCTCATGATGCACGAGAGCCTGTGCAATACACTTTCTCAAATGGCGATAAAAAATTGGGGGTATTGACTGACACGGGCTGCTCAACACCACACATTCAAGAAATGCTGAGTGGTTGTGATGCGCTCATGCTGGAGTGTAACCACGATATCGACATGCTGATGAATGGTATATATCCGATGTCGCTTAAGCAACGAGTCAGCGGCCGTTTAGGTCATCTTGATAATATAGGTGCAGCCAACATTCTCAGCAAACTAGATAATAGCCATCTTAAACACATCATTGCGGCACATTTAAGCGAAAAAAATAACAAACCAGAATTTGCAATCAACGCATTGAGTCAAGCACTCAACTGCGAGAAAAACTGGATTGGCATTGCTGAACAAGAGACTGGCTTTGATTGGCGAGAAGTTTAATGGGGGGCAATTTAATGGGCAAGTATTCAAGCATCTGAACCTTTAAACTCCGAGATCAAAACTCAGATTAAATTTTCATGAATGACCAAAACAAAAAAGCCGACTAAAAGTCGGCTTTTTTGTTGAGTTTAAGTTAGCGAACTAACAATAGACTCTAACTAAATTACTTAGCTTCAGCAGCTGGAGCAGCTGGAGCAGCTTCAGCAGGAGCAGCAGCATCAGCAGCTGGAGCAGCATCAGCAGCTGGAGCAGCTTCAGCAGCTGGAGCAGCTTCAACAGCAGGAGCAGCTTCTTCTTTTTGACCACAAGCAGTTAAAGCAAGAGCTAACAAAGCAGCAAGGATAGCAGAACGTGTCATTTTAAATTCCCTTAACATATATAAAAAATTAAACCATTACGGCACATCTAAGCACCGAGTGAGAAAATTTTAACAGCATCCCTTAAAAAAAACACTATTTTTTTAACAATTAATCACGTTTTAATTGAGCAAATGTCATATTTCTGCAAAATATCTTTTATTAGGGTTTAATTTAATGACAATTTTGGGAATTATTGCAAAAACATAATACAGCCTGCCAAATACCAAGCGTGCGTTTCAGCCACAAACGCTTCCGTTAGCGCTTGTTGCGCTGAAATGTATTCAGGCAATAATACACGCGTATTAGCCAGCGTCATCAGCAGGCTTGCAGAGCTGTCATCAACAACAACCTTCTCACCATTTAAATAGAAACAATTTGCTGCTGATAACAGTTGGCTTTTAAAGCTTAATTGTATGCCCTGACTTTTCATGCGTTTTTCAAAAGCCGGCAGGGATATATTTTTGGGCGTATCAAATACCAGGTGAGATTTTGGCTCTGTGAGATATTGCCCCAAAAAGTCTGCGACATCTTCCTCGCTCCATTTCAAACCATTCAAAATGGATGACACTTGCTTCACCATACCATCGCCTATTTCAGCTGGATGCAATTGCAAAGCCAAATCCGGATCGGCGTACATCCCTGGCAATGTGCGATGCTCTTGCAGGTAATTTAAAAATTCACCAGCGATTTCCTGTGCAGATGGCGCTCTAAACCCTATGGAGTAAGTCATGCAATCACCAACGGCAATGCCCCAATGCGCTACCTGTGGTGGTAAGTACAACATATCGCCAGCAGACAGGGTAAACGTCTGCTCAGCCCTAAAGTGCTTCAAAATACGCAGTGGCGCTCCACTCACCAAGGTCAAATCTTCTTGCTCGCTAATATGCCAAATACGTTGACCACAACCCTGCAATAAAAACACATCGTAAGAATCAAAATGCGGGCCCACGCCGCCGCCATCAGGCGCATAACTCACCATCAAATCATCTAGGCGGGCATGTGGAATAAAATGAAATTGCTGTAGTAAATCATTCGCTTCTTGCATGTGATGATTAACGCTCTGCACCAACAAGGTCCAATCACGCTCTGGCAGCTTGGCAAAACGCTTTTCAGCAAAAGGGCCTTGCTCTAATTTCCACTCTTTTTTGACAGTCGAAATTAGGCGTGACTGCACATCTTCTTCACAAGCTAAGCCAGCCAATTCATTGGGCGTTAAGAAGCCTTCAAAGCTAGGCATCGCACCGCGAATTAACAAAGGCTTTTTGTGCCAATAGTCTTTAAGAAAGGTTTCTGCACTGATGCCCCCAAGCAAGGTAAGCGGCTCAGAATGTAAATTTGGATTTTTTTTCATGCTTGTATGATAACGCATTGCGATATCTAAGAATAAATCAGGTAAAATTTCACTTAAATTTTTCTATTATTTTTTCAATTGAAAGAAACCATCATGCAAATCGCCATGAACACAGTAGTATCCATGACTTATGAACTCCGCGACAGCGAAGGTACAGTGCTTGAATCAAGCGCTGATCCTGTTAGCTATCTACACGGTGGTTATGACAACATTTTCCCTCGCGTTGAAGAAGAGCTCCACGGCAAAGCCATTGGTGATTCAGTTGAAATCACTCTTGAGCCAGCTGATGCGTTTGGTGAATACGATGAGACATTGGTGCAAATGGAGCCGATTGCCGCTTTTCCAAGCAAAGACCTGAAAGTAGGCATGCAATTTGAAGGTGAAGACGAAACTGGTGATGTCATTCTATATACAGTGACCAACATCGGTGACGGAAAAGTAGTCGTTGACGGCAATCACCCTTGGGCTGGCGAACTCGTGTTATTTAAAGCAACTGTCACTGGGGTGCGTTCAGCGGTTGAAGAAGAAGTCGCGCACGGCCATGTGCACGGTGCAGGCGGCCATCACCACTAAGCAGTTATTTAGGGTTTAACACTCAATAAACCGCACTAAAATCAGCCCCCAGAGCATTTAAGTAAGCTTTGGGGGCTTTTTAATACTCAAGCATATCAAGGCTTACAAGCCATCCACTTGGCATCTATCGCTTGTAACACATCGCCATCAATCTGGTCCAAATGCTCCCAATAGCGACCGCTATTGAAATAATAATTAGCCTCATGCTCCATTGCCAAACAAGCCTGAGCTTGTAAAGCCACGTGCGTGGCGGTGATCTTTTGCAAGTGTTCTTGATGAGCCTGCCAACTTACTTTCGACAATGCCCCCTCTTCTAGCCTAGGAAACACCAAACGAGAGCTTGGTTTTTGAGAAAAATTTAAACAAACGCAATTTTGCTGCGCTGCAAAGTAGTTCAATCGACTAGCCTTGGCTTCCAGCGATTGCAGCGTCACATCGTCACGTAGCGGATCAGCATTTCCCTGCCCATAAAAATGACTCGCTTGACCATCATCTTCATAGACCATGTCACACCCTAAGAAGAGCATCACGTCAGGTCGCAAAGCCCCCAAGGCCCAATAAGCCGCGGTAAAGGCCATGGTGCCACCTCCATAAACAAAGCCTCCATATTGATTTTGAATATCAACATACTGCTCTGCTGTCACGATGGTTTGCGCGAGTGTTTTATTAGGTGGTCGCTTTTCTAGCGGAAAATCTTCCGGGTGAATTAAATAATCCCAATCACCTCGTAAATTCCATGCATTATTTATTGCAAGGACTGAGCTGATGTTAGAAACATCCAACGTCTTCACGCGCACCGCATCTGGGGCACTTCCGAGAATCAAAGCAATATTCAAAGGTTCACTAAAGGGCATATTAGGCAGTTGAGCCATCACAATTAGCTGAGCAAGGCTTTAAGACGGTACAAGGCCTCAAGCGCCTGTTTAGGCGTTAAGTCATCAGGCTCCAAAATCTCCAACTCACCCACGACAGGATGCAAAGGTGCCTCAGGCAATTCATCCGCCACAAACATATCGACTTGCGGGCCTGCATCAACATTTTGCTTCTCAAGTTGCGTGAGTTTTCGTTTAGCTGAAGCCACCACGCTTTTAGGAATACCGGCAAGCGCCGCCACTTGCAAGCCATAACTTTGGTTTGCCGCGCCCTCTTGCACGCTGTGTAAAAACACAATGCCATTGCCATGTTCAGCCGCATCTAAATGCACATTGGCTACTTGCTTAAACTCTTCTACTAATCTTGTGAGCTCAAAATAATGCGTGGCAAAAAGCGTGTAACTACGATTTTTTTCAAGTAACTGTTTGGCACATGCCCAAGCTAAACTTAAGCCATCAAAGGTCGACGTGCCTCGCCCGATTTCATCCAGCAACACCAAACTGTTGGCTGTTGCGTTGTTGAGAATGTTCGCAGTTTCTGTCATTTCCACCATAAAGGTAGAGCGCCCACCCGCCAAGTCATCGGAAGCGCCGATACGGGTAAATATACGATCTATTTTGCCGATTTTGGCAGACTGCGCAGGCACAAAACAACCACAATGCGCGAGCAGCACAATCAGGGCTGTTTGGCGCATAAAGGTGGACTTACCCCCCATGTTAGGGCCAGTAATTAACAGCAATTGACGATAAGGTGAAAGCGCAACATCGTTAGCGATAAACGGCTGAGCAATCTGCTCCACCACAGGGTGACGACCACCCATGATATTGATGCCGTCCTCAGTCACAAACTCAGGCGCGACATACTTCAGCGACAATGCACGTTCTGCAAATGTGCTTAGCACATCAAGTTGTGCAACTGCCACAGCATTGGCTTGTAGCGCATTGATTTCTGGAGCTAGTTGGTCAAGCACTGTTTCATACAGCATTTTTTCGCGCGCTAAAGCACGGTCATTGGCTGAAAGCACTTTATCTTCAAACGCTTTTAATTCAGGCGTAATAAAACGCTCAGCATTTTTGAGGGTTTGGCGACGACGATATTCAGCAGGCGCATTTTCAGCCTGTGCGCGGCTAATCTCAATATAGAATCCATGCACGCTGTTGTATTCCACTTTCAAATTCGCAAGCCCACTACGCTCACGCTCTTCTGCCTCATACTTCAACAAGAACTCGCCGCAATTTGCCTGCATGCCACGGAGCTCATCAAGCTCCGGATCATAGCCATCAGCAATCACACCGCCTTCTCTCAATATACTAGAAGGCTCTGGTTGAATAGCCTGTGCAAGCAAACTTAACGCGCTTTGTGGCACGCTTAATTGCCCAGCCACTTGTCTAACTAAATCAGCTTCAACATGACTCAGCGAAGCCTGCAACGCTGGTAACTGCGCCAAGCTATCGCGCAATACAGACAAGTCTCTTGGCCGTGCGGTTCTTAATGCCACTCGGGTGGTAATGCGCTCAATATCACCAATATTTCGCAAGGCCTCGCGAATACAGGTCTCGTCAGCTCGCATCAAACCAGCAACTGCATTATGGCGAGCTGAAACCGCATTTAAATCACGTAATGGATGATGTAACCAATAGCGCAATAAACGCGCGCCCATGGCTGTTTGTGTGGTGTTAAGAAGTGAATATAGCGTTGGTGATGCTTCACCGCGAATGGTCTGGTCAATTTCTAAGTTACGACGCGTTGCACCATCTAATTGAACAAACTGACTAGACTGCTCAACGGTTAAACCATTGATATGCGGCAAGGTGGTTCGCTGAGTGTGCTTCACATAATCTAACAAAGCGCCAGCCGCAGCGATTGCCAAGCTTAAATCTGCACAGCCGTAGCCATCTAAATCATGCGTATTAAATTGTTTGGTGAGGAGCGTTCTAGCAGAATCTAAATCAAACTGCCAAGCACTTAAACGCTTTTTAGAACAAGTCGCATGTTGCACAGCAATATGATTCACAGTATCTGCAAACAGCAACTCTGCAGGCGCTATCCGCTCTAGCTCTTGCGCTAATAACCCTGGCGCAATTTCGCTTAAAATCAATTCGCCTGAAGCTAAATTGATGCGCGCCAAGCCAACCAAGCCTTCGCCAAAGCACAGTGCTAATAGCCAACTATCTCGGGTATCGTCAATCAAGGCGCTATCCGTTAAAGTGCCTGGCGTAAGAATGCGAACAACTTGGCGATCAACAATGCCTTTAGTTTTAGCCGGGTCGCCAATTTGCTCGCAAATCGCCACCGCCTCACCCATTTTAGTGAGCTTGGCTAAATACTGCTCAGCCGCATGATAAGGCACACCCGCCATTTTAATGGGCTCACCATTGTGAGTGCCGCGCTTGGTTAAGGTAATGCCTAATAATCGTGATGACTTTTCAGCATCTTCAAAAAATAACTCATAAAAATCACCCATACGATAAAACACAAGCATATCGGGATGCTGGGCTTTAACGTTAAGATACTGGCGCATAAACGGCGTGAGATTATCTTTTTCTGGGCTTGTTTGATCGTTCATGGTTTTAAGTGCGTGCTATCAAAATGCTTTCAATGACTCACTGGTATTTATGCTGGCAAGCGACATTTTATCGTAAGATGACGTTTCACATACGATTTACCCTTACCCCAAACACTGGGCACCTATGAAACCTCAACACTTGATCATTTTATTGTTAGCCCTGAGCGCAAAGGCTGAAGCAGAGAATACTAACTACTATTGTGATGGCGACACCACGCGCACTATTGGCGACGGTCCGCGTGTGGAAGAAACGGACTCTAAAACCTATGCGTTCAATGGTAATGAAATCATGTTGTTTTCACATAAAGTCAATTGTGACGTCAACCAAAAAGCGATTCATTGCACAAGTAAAAAATTCAATCGCACCCTAGAAATCAACAAGCTGAGCGGCTACAGCACCGACACTTATGAGATTTTTAAGTACGGCAAACCTCACGTCAAAATTCAATTTATTGGGATGTGTGAGTTGTACTGATGTAGGAGTGATGTCATTTAATCATCATCGTCTTTCACTCCAATCGAGCACAAAAGCGATTTAAAACTTGTATCAGCCTGCCATAGCGTTGACTTTTGCAGCCATGATAAAATCGTTCTCATGCAAGCCATTGATCTTGTGCGTCTGAAACACCACCCTAGCATAACCCCACCCTACCGTAATATCCGGATGATGACCCTCAAGTTCACAAAGCTCTCCAACCTTCTGAGTAAATGATAAAGCTTGCATAAAATTACTAAATTTAAATGTACGTTTTATTTTTGTTGAATCATCAATCAAATCCCAGCCAGGAACAGCCATTAACAACGCATTCGCATCCTCAACGCCCAAAGGGTCAATGCCTCCTTGGCAAGGCGTACATTTTTTAGCATTTAAATTAAGATTGCTCATGCCGTTTAGTCCTATAATGAAAAACAATTAGTTCTTTAATTTAGCATATTAATAGTCAAGCACCATCACCCTTGGTTAAGCTGGTCCTCGAATAACATTAAGCACAAAGTGTTGGGGCACAAGTGAAGAAGCCTCAACTTTCACCTTTTTAAGTAATGCGTGAATTTTTGAGTACTAAGTTTGAATGCCAAGTTTTAATGCTGCGTCTGTTAAAATCTAAACACCATTAATTTATCAATCTCTGGTTAAAAATCATGCTAAGTGCGCTCGTTATTATTTTTGTTGTTACCTACCTCGTCATTACGCTCGAGCACCCGATTAAGATTAATAAATCAGCAACCGCTTTATTAGGAGCGGGCTTGCTTTGGACAGTTTACGCATTAGCAACCAATGATCACCTCTTGGTGAAGCACCAACTCAGCGAAACAATTGCATCCACAGCAGAAATTGTTTTCTTTTTAATTGGCGCAATGACCATCGTTGAAGTAATTGATGCCCACAACGGCTTTGAAGTGATTACATCGCGCATCAAAACCACCAAGCTTGTCTCCTTGCTTTGGATTATCAGTCTAATTACCTTCTTAATAAGTGCAGTTTTAGATAACTTAACCGCCACCATCGTCATGGTTTCACTGGCTAGAAAGCTATTAAAAGAGCCAAGTGACAGACTTTTATTTGCAGCGCTTATCGTGATTGCCGCTAATGCTGGCGGCGCTTGGTCTCCAATCGGAGATGTGACCACCACTATGCTTTGGATTGGCGGACAAATCACAACATTGGCCATTATTAAAGGCCTCTTTATTCCTTCAGCGGTCAACTTACTCGCACCCTTAATGGTCATTAGCTACTCAATGCGTGGCAAAAGCATTTCAGCACCAACTAATACCTTAAAAACATCAAACACCTCCATGCTGGAACGCAATACTGTTTTTTACGCAGGCATAGGTATTTTGGTTTTAGTGCCTGTATTTAAAACACTGACACATCTACCTCCATTTATGGGCATTCTGTTTGGCTTAGGGATTCTTTGGCTGATAGGCGACTTAATGCATTCCAAAAAAGACGACACAGAAAAAGAAGAGCTTTCCCTTGTTCACGCGCTCAAGCAGATTGATCTGTCATCCATCGTTTTCTTTATTGGTATTCTTTTAGCCGTGGCCACCCTAGAGCATAGTCATATATTGCAATCATTTGCAGGCTTGTTAGATAAAACCATCGGTCGACAAGATTTAATTGTGACGCTACTAGGTTTGGTCAGCGCTATTGTTGACAATGTACCGCTCGTCGCTGCCTCAATCGGCATGTATGACTTAGCGCAATACCCAGCGGATAGTTTTTTATGGGAATTTATGGCCTATTGCGCTGGCACTGGTGGTTCTATTTTAATTATTGGTTCAGCGGCAGGGGTTGCTGCGATGGGCTTAGAAAAAATTCCATTCTTTTGGTACGTCAAAAAAATAAGTTGGTTAGCATTAATTGGTTATTTTGCAGGCATTGCCGCCTATATTACTCAATACAATTTAACGCATTAAGCACATGAGGTTTGTATTTGGTATGTATTGAGATTTCAGACATAAAAAAGCGACAAAATAAATTCAGTCGCTTGTTTTAATTAAGTATTTTTGGTGGGAGATGGGGGGGTCGAACCCCCGACAAATGGATTAAGAGTCCACTGCTCTACCAACTGAGCTAATCTCCCATGCGGGGCGCAATTATCAAGTTAAAGCAGCTGAGTGTCAACCTGAGAAACAACAAACAGAGGCTAAGCAGTATGAATATTCAAACAATCACCAGCCAAGCATTTGCGGACCAAAAACCAGGCACATCTGGCCTACGTAAAAAAGTGGCGGTGTTTCAACAGCCGCATTACTTAGAAAACTTCGTTCAGAGCATCTTTGATTCTATTAATGTGCCGCAAGGCGCAACGCTGACTTTAGGTGGTGATGGCCGTTATTACAATCGTGAGGCGATTCAAATCATCCTCAAGATGGCAGCAGCAAATGGCTTTGGACGCGTGTTGGTTGGCCAAGGCGGCATTCTTTCTACGCCTGCCGCGTCTTGCATTATTCGTAAATACAAAACCTTTGGCGGGATTATCCTATCAGCAAGTCATAACCCCGGCGGTGTGGATGGCGACTTCGGCATTAAGTACAACACTGAAAGCGGTGGCCCGGCCCCAGAAAAAATTACCGAAGCAATTTTTGAAAAATCAAAAAACATCCAAAGCTACAAAATGATAGCTGCGCCTGATTTGGCGATTGATGTAATAGGTGAAACCCACTTGGCGGGTATGGTGGTGCAGGTGATTGATGCGGTGGACGACTATGCCGAGCTAATGGAGTCCTTGTTCGATTTTAATGCGATTAAAGATCTACTCGCTTCCGGCTTCCGCATGAAATTTGATGCCATGCACGCAGTGACTGGTCCTTATGCCAAAGAAATTTTTATTAAACGCCTTGGCGCGCCTGCTGACAGCCTGATGAACTGCTCACCATCGCCTGATTTTGGTGGTGGCCACCCAGACCCTAACCTCACTTATGCGCATGAGTTAGTGAGTATTATTTACGGCGAAAACGCACCAGACTTTGGCGCCGCATCTGATGGTGATGGTGACCGCAATATGATTTTGGGCAAAGGCTTTTTTGTGACGCCCTCAGACAGCCTTGCGCTAATTGCCGCTAACGCAAGAATGGTAAAAGGTTATGCCAAAGGCATTGCTGGCGTGGCACGCTCCATGCCAACAAGCGGTGCGGTGGATATGGTGGCAAAGTCTTTAGACATCCCCTGCTTTGAGACACCCACGGGTTGGAAATTCTTTGGCAATTTAATGGATGCTGACCAAGTAACACTTTGCGGCGAAGAAAGCTTTGGCACAGGCTCTAGCCACGTGCGTGAAAAAGACGGTCTTTGGGCGGTACTATTTTGGCTCAATATTTTGGCAATTAAGCGCCAATCCGTTGAGCAAATTGTGAAACGTCACTGGTTGCAATTTGGTCGCAATGTTTACTCACGTCACGATTATGAAGATTTACCACTAGAGGCCGCCAATGGCGTTATTGAGCATTTACGTCAAAACTTTAGCGTGCTGGTTGGAAAATCGTTTGGACGCTACACCATACAAGAATGCGATGACTTTAGTTACACGGACTCAATTGATGGGAGCATCAGCACCAAGCAAGGCCTGCGCGTTTTATTCACCGATGGTTCACGCATTGTATTTAGACTCTCAGGCACAGGCACTTCTGGCGCCACACTTCGCATCTACCTAGAAGCGTTTGAGCCTGACACCAGCAAACACGATTTAGATGCACAAGTTGCATTGAGTGAGATGATACAAATCGCCTTGCAGATAAGCGAACTTAAACAAAGAACGGGACGCGATAAGCCGACTGTGATTACTTAAAGATATTCACGCAATCAATATCCCATTACTTTCATAAGGCCATGCTATGCTGACGGCCTTTTTTATTTATTTTGCTTGAAAGCCACGCGATGCAAAACACACCAAACGCCAGCACAGAAACATTCATTCCAAGCAAAGACGCTTCGCTTGAATATTCCATTAAAACGCTACAAGCCAAGCTTTTGGATATCGGGTTTCATGTAGAAGAGCGCTCATGGCTCAATGAAATTGAAGGCATTTGGTCGGTGCATGTGACGGATCGTGATTGCACACGTCTATTTAGCAATGGCAAAGGTGCCTCACAACTAGCGGCAAGAGCAAGTGCGCTTGGTGAATACTTTGAGCGCCTCAGCACCAATTATTTTTGGACGCATTTTTACTTAGGCGAAGCCATTAGCAATCATGATTATGTGCATTACCCCAATGAAAAATGGTTTCCGCTCGCTGGCGACAAATGGCCTGCTGGCTTGCTTAACAAAAAGCTTCATAAATTCTACAACCCAGAAGGTACAGTTTCAGCGACTAAGCTCATTGACCTTAACTCGGGTAACGCCAAGCGTGGCATTTGCGCAATTCCATACACACGTTTGCGTGACGATGAAGTGGCTTACTTCCCTTTGAATTTGATTGGTAATTTATACGTGAGCAACGGCATGTCAGCTGGCAACACGATCAAAGAAGCCCGCACTCAAGCATTGGCGGAAATTTTTGAGCGCGACATTAAATACAAAATCATTCGTGAAGGCATTTGCTTGCCAGATGTGCCTGAAGCAGTGATTAACCGTTACCCACGCATCGCTGCCGGCATTAAAGGCTTGCGTGATGCAGGCTATGGCATCTTGGTAAAAGACGCTTCATTAGGTGGCAAATACCCTGTGATGAACGTCACCTTATTACATCCAGAAGACCAAGGTTGTTTCGCGAGCTTTGGTGCACATCCCCGCTTTGAAGTGGCTTTAGAGCGTGCATTAACTGAGTTGCTTCAAGGCCGTGCGATTGATGGTCTTAAAAACTTTGTCGCCCCTGGCTTTGATATGGAAGAAATTGCAGACTCACAAAACTTAGAAATCCATTTCGTGGACTCAAGCGGCGTGATTAGCTGGAACTTCCTCAGAGATACGCCAGATTATGACTTTGTGGATTGGAATTTCGGCACCACCACGAATGAAGACTATCAATGGTGTTGCGATACCATACACGCGAGCGGTCACGAGATCTATATTTCAGACTTCACTCACTTAGATGTTTATGCATGCCGCATTTTTGTGCCTGGCATGTCTGAAATCTACCCTGTGGAAGAGCTTGAGTGGGAAAACAATTCGGTCGGTAACTTGGTGCGCCCAGGTTTGCTTCGCACGCAAGACCTCAGCCAAGAAGAAAGTGCGGAGCTCCTAGAAACATTACTAGACCTTGAGCTAGCTGATGAGCTCCCTGTGACCACACTGATTGGCCTTGCAGCTGACGCTGGTAGCGTTTGGGCCGACTTACGTGTTGGCGAGCTAAAAGCCTTATTAGGCCTAGCCGTGGGTGATGTGGATGTGATTTTAGAAGGCTGTGATTGGATTAGCCAATTTGGCGAACTGCCAGAAAAACGTGCACGCGTTTATCGCTGCATTGCAGACTTGGTGCAATTACAAAAAATGGCAGAGCTAGACCACACACAACCATTTAACGCTAATTTAGAACTTATGTATGGTACAGAAACCTTGCTACAAGCACAGCAATTGCTCAGCCGCGAATCTCGCTACTTTGGCCTCAATAATCTAGGGGGGAATATGGAAGGCAGCGAGATGCACAAGCAATTGTTATTGGCTTACCACAAGGTGAATGCTAAGAAATACTAAAACGGCAATTTAACTTGCGGTGCCGCACTTAAAATCACCGCTCTAAAAGCGTTCTGAATTCGCTTTAATGCATCTTCAGAGTCTGCCTCAAAACGCAGCACAATCACAGGCGTGGTGTTAGATGGACGCATTAGGCCAAACCCATCGGAATACTCCACACGCAAGCCATCAATGGTGATGACTTCAGTTGCGCCTTCAAATTTGGCTGACTTTTGCAAAGCAGCTATCAGCGCATGTGGCTCGCCTTCTTGCATTTGAATGTGTTGCTCTGGCGTGCTCACACTCTCAGGTAAGTTATTCAAGGTTACGCTTGGGTTAGCGACTTTGCTCAAAATCTCCAGCAAACGTGCACCTGAATACAGGCCGTCATCAAAGCCATACCAGCGCCGTCCTTTAGCTGGGTTGTTGCTATCGACTAAATCATTAAAAAACACATGCCCGCTCATTTCACCCGCTAAGTCGGCACTGGTTTCTTTGATTTTTGCTTTTACCAGCGAATGGCCAGTTTTCCACATAAGCGGCTTACCGTTGCGCGCTTTAATCCAGGGCGCAAGATTACGCGTAGATTTCACATCATAAATAATTGTTGCGCCTTGGTTGCGCTGTAATACTTCTTCAGCAAACAACATTAATTGGCGATCTGGATAAATAATCTTGCCGTCTTTGGTGACAACACCTAAGCGGTCACCATCCCCATCAAACGCTAAACCTATTTCTGCATTACCTTTGGCTAAGGCTTCAATTAAGTCTGATAGATTTTCTGGGACAGATGGGTCGGGATGGTGATTAGGGAAATGACCATCTACTTCGCAGAATAATTCTTGCACTGCACATCCAAGCTCTTCATAAAGCTTTTTAGCATAAGCACCTGCAACGCCGTTACCGCAATCCACAGCGATTTTCATAGGACGCGCTAGTTTTACATCAGAAGCGATTTTACTGATGTAGCTAGCGGCAATATCATGTTGGCTTTCTTTGCCAAAGCTAACGTCTGAAGCGATAGCCAAATCACCCGCTTCAATTCGGATCCGTAAGCTTTGTATGGTCTCGCCTGACAATGTTTCACCTGCCAGCACCATCTTGAGCCCATTGTAATCAGGTGGGTTGTGGCTGCCAGTGACCATGACGCCGCAAGCTGTACCTAGCTCATAAGCGGCAAAATAGACCATAGGCGTGGCAACCATACCTAGCTGAATAACATTAACGCCTGCTTTTAGAATTCCGAGAGACAAGGCGCCAGCTAATTCAGGGCCTGACAAACGACCATCGTAGCCAATACAAATACTGCTTTGCTTTCTTGCCAAAGCCTCTGAACCAAGTGCTTGGCCAATGGCTTCTAAAATCTCTGGCGTAAGGGTTTTACCCACGATGCCACGAATATCGTAAGCCTTAAAAATCTCTTTTGGGATTTGCATGATTAAATTTCTTCTATCCAAAGCTGCTGGATCGCTTCTAATATTTTCTCATTACTATTATTCGGCTCATCGCTAAAGCCATCCAAAGCCATCACCCAAGCATGTAAGTCGGTAAAACGAATGACCTTAGGGTCAATATCAGGATGTGCATCGAATAAAGCTTCTGCAATTGCTTGTACATCAGTCCATTTCATTTTGCTACCTTTAAAAATTATTCAACATTAGCTTGAATTATACCGCTTAGATGCGGTCAACAGGAGGGGTGAATTCATGCCCATTATGATAAAATGATGAAATTATTTTTTTAAGCCTACGAGAAAGTGACTTATGTTTAGCCGAGCAAAAACGTTGAGTGTTGTAGATCCTGAATTAGCAAAGTATGTAGAACTTGAGCGCGTTCGCCAAGATGACCATATTGAATTGATTGCTTCTGAAAATTACACCAGCCCTGCTGTAATGGAAGTACAAGGCTCACAACTCACCAATAAATACGCTGAAGGCTATCCTAGCAAACGATTTTACGGTGGCTGTGAGTACGTTGACGAAGTTGAAAAACTCGCGATTGAGCGTATTAAAAAATTATATGGCGCTGAATATGCTAACGTTCAACCGCATTCAGGCTCACAAGCTAACCAAGCGGTTTACTTTTCTATTTTAAAACCTGGTGACACCATCATGGGGATGAATTTGGGTCATGGCGGCCATTTAACCCACGGCTCACCAGCCAATCTTTCTGGTAAATTATTCAACATCGTGCCTTATGGCTTAAACGACAAAGAAGAAATCGATTACGACGAAATGGAACGCATTGCGATTGAATGCAAACCAAAACTATTGATTGGCGGCGCATCGGCTTATGCGCTTCGTTTCGACTGGGAACGCATGGCAGCGATTGCCAAAAAAGTTGGCGCTTATTTTATGGTGGACATGGCCCATTACTCAGGCTTGATTGCTGGTGGCGTTTATCCAAATCCAGTTCCACACGCTGACTTTGTGACTTCAACGACACACAAAACATTACGCGGCCCACGCGGCGGTATTATTTTAGCCAAAGCTGAATTTGAGAAATCAATCAACTCCTATGTTTTCCCTGGCTTACAAGGTGGCCCATTGATGCATGTGATTGCGGGCAAGGCAGTAGCATTCTTAGAAGCCTTGCAACCAGAATTCAAAACGTATCAAGCACAAGTGTTGAAAAATGCGAGCGTCATGGCAGAAGAGCTAGCAAAACGCGGTTTGCGTATTATCTCTGGTCGCACTGAGTCACACGTGTTTTTGGTGGACTTACGTCCTAAAGGCTTAACAGGTAAAGCAGCCGATGCAGCTTTGGGTTTAGCACATATCACTGTGAACAAAAACTCTATTCCTAACGATCCAGAAAGTCCATTTGTGACTTCTGGTATTCGTATTGGCTCACCAGCGATTACCACACGCGGCTTTAAAGAAGAAGAAGCAAGACTAGTGGCTAATTTGATTGCGGACGTATTAGACAATCCAACCGATGAAGCAGTGATTGCCGCCACTAAGGCAAAAGTTCACGCGTTGACTGCTAAGTTCCCAGTGTATGGCGCATAAAGCAATATGAATAAAGTAACACGCTTAAACCATTTAAGACTTATTTAAATGAAATGCCCTTTTTGTAGCACTGATGACACGCAAGTCATTGATTCTCGTGTGAACGACGAAGGCAATTCGATTCGTCGCCGTCGTCGATGCCCTACTTGTGACAAACGCTTTACCACTTATGAAACTGCCGAGCTGCATTTGCCACAAGTGGTTAAGCAAAATGGGAACCGTGAAGAGTTTAGCCGAGATAAATTACGAAGTTCATTTAGTCGTGCTCTTCACAAGCGCCCGGTGCCAACTGAATATGTAGATAGAGCAATTGAGCACATCGTGCAAAAAATCCTTGGCCAAGGCGAACGCGAAATCATGGCGCGCGCATTAGGCCAAAGCGTGATGCAAGAGCTTAAAGCCATGGACAAAGTGGCTTATATTCGTTTTGCATCGGTGTATCGAAGTTTCCAAGATGTGGATGATTTTAATAACGTGATTCGCGACCTTGATCCACAAAAAAATTCAAGCTCTTAAAATGTGCTTCACTTTGAAATTAAACCCGTGAAATGTTGAACCCTACATAATCCAAGATGTTTACCGAAGCCGATCATGAATACATGAGTCTCGCACTGAGATTAGCGGAGCAAGGTTTGTATACCAGCACCCCCAATCCTCGTGTCGGTTGCGTCATCGTTCAGAATGGTCAAATCATTGGCCAAGGCGCGCATTTAAAAGCAGGTGAACCACATGCTGAAATCATGGCATTACGCGATGCTCAAGCTCACTTTCCTGGGCTTATTCAAGGTGCAGACGTTTATGTAACGCTTGAACCATGTAGTCATTTTGGACGCACCCCGCCATGTGCTGATGCGCTGATTGAAGCCAACGTTAAACGCGTGATTGCCGCTGTGCAAGATCCCAATCCACAAGTTGCTGGCAGTGGGTTAGCAAGACTTAAAACTGCAGGTATTGAAGTTGAACAAGGTTTAATGGAAGCACAAGCCAGAGAACTAAATATTGGCTTTATTTCACGCATGACCATTAACAGACCTTTTATCCGCACTAAAATCGCCGCCAGCTTAGACGGTAAGACCGGTCTGGCGAATGGCGAAAGCAAATGGATTACTGGTGAAGCGGCAAGACAGGATGTGCAACACTGGCGTGCGCGCTCCTGTGCCATCCTAACTGGCATAGAAACTGTCTTGGCTGACGATCCACAAATGAATGTGCGCAATTTCCCCCATGCACGCCAACCGCTTCGTGTTGTGGTCGATAGCCAATTACGTCTTTCACCAAGCGCTAAAATTTTAGAAGGCGGTAACACACTAGTTGCCTATGAGTCAGATGCAGAGAACAAAGCCGAAGCTTTAACAAAAGCTGGCGCAGCGTTAATTCAGCTTCGGCCTATTGATGGCAAAGTATGTCTACAACAACTTTTAGGCCATCTTGCGGAACACGGGATTAACGAGGTGATGGTCGAGGCAGGGCAAACGCTTAACGGCGCCCTATTAGCGCTTAATTTAATCGATGAATTTGTATTTTACTTGGCGCCCACATTGCTAGGCTCAGATGCACGTGGCATGTTCTCTATTCCAATGTTAGATGATATGGCAAACAAAGTGCGATTAAGCATCCTCGAAGTCCGTCAATTTGGCCAAGATATTCGCATTAGAGCCAAACCGATCAGCAAGCCTTAAAACCTACTTATGGGACTCATTGATACGCATTGCCATCTTGATGCTGCCGAATTCGATGCAGACCGTGAAAGCGTGATTCAAGAGGCGCTCTATAACGACATTAAGATGATCGTGGTGCCAGCGGTTCATCGCAGCAATTTTGGAACCGTGACACACCTTGCTCAAACGCATTCATGCTGCGCCCATGCATTGGGCATTCATCCTATGTACGTGGCAACATCCCAACCAGAAGATTTGGCGTTTCTAGCACAAGAAATTGCCAGTCAAATGCAAAGCGAACATCCGCCTGTCGCCATTGGTGAAATAGGTTTAGATTTCTTTATTGCAGACTTCGACAAAGCCTTACAAGAACATTACTTTGTAGAACAATTAAAAATCGCCAAGCAATATGACCTACCCGTGATTTTGCATGTACGACGGGCCATCGACGATATTTTAAAGCATTTACGTCAACAAAAAGTACGCGGCGGAATTGCGCATGCCTTTAATGGCAGTCGGCAACAGGCCGATGCTTTTATCGAACTTGGTTTTAAATTAGGATTTGGCGGCGCACTGACCTACCCTCGCGCGTTAAAAATTCGCGAGCTCGTTTCCACGCTTCCTTTAAGTGCCATTGTGTTAGAAACAGATGCGCCCGATATACCGCCAGAATGGCTCAAAAATGACCGGCGTAATACCCCCAATCAATTGTTAAAAATTTCACAATTGATCGCCTCGCTTAGGCACATAAACCACTCGCAAGTGACTGAAATTACTACGAACAACACATTGGAAATTTTGCCAAATTTAGCAAAGTTATTCACACGACCTAAAGTAATACATTAACAAGGCTTAAATTCCCTTAAAAATCAATACCTGCCTAGCAAGTTATTGATTTGTATGGATAAAATATAAGATTAAAATTTAAGCTTTTAAGAAAAACCTTTATAAAATCGTGAGTTAGACTTTCAACTCACAGGTATCCACAGTTTTATTCACAGTTTTTGTGGATAGGTTTTGGGTATTGTTAAGCGCCAAAAAAATGCAAGAAATATATTTAAATAAATGATAAATATTTAAAGAGAAATCCCTTGAAAATAGATGAAAAGTACTACCGGACCATTTGGCCTAATATTACTGCAGACTTGCACAAAAATGATGCAATTTTATCTGTTGAAATTATCGATCAGACCATGCTTCCACATCGCTTTGAAGTCAAAGCAATTAATAGTCTTCAAGGGATGGTTGCAGCAATTAAAACCATGCAAGTGCGTGGCGCACCTCTTATTGGTGCAGCAGCAGCATACGGAATGGCACTTGCGGTGCATGAAAATGCTAGCGACATTCATATCGAAAAATCTGCAAAAGCCTTATTACAAAGTCGGCCAACGGCAGTGAATTTAGCTTGGGCGGTAAAACGCATGCAACAACACTTAAAAGCACTTCCCCAAGAGGCGCGCTGCAATGCTGCCTGGCAAGAGGCAGCATTGATTTGTGAGGAAGATGTGCAAATGAATCATGCGATTGGTCAGCATGGCTTAAGCCTTATACAAACGGCACTCACCAAAAATGGTAAAAACACTGTCAATATTCTTACCCACTGCAATGCTGGTTGGCTAGCCACAGTAGACTGGGGCACAGCACTAGCACCAATATATGCAGCGCATGATGCAGGCATGAATATACACGTCTGGGTGGATGAAACTCGCCCACGCAATCAAGGCGCAAGTCTCACAGCGTGGGAGTTAGGCAAGCATGGCATTCCGCACACTGTCATCAGCGATAATGCTGGTGGTCATTTAATGCAACATGATCAAGTGGATATGGTCATTGTCGGCGCTGATCGCGTGACAAGTAAAGGTGATGTCTGTAATAAGATAGGTACTTACCTCAAGGCCTTGGCCGCCTTTGATAACAAGGTGCCTTTTTATGCCGCTGTGCCTTCGCCTACCATTGACTGGACCATACAAGATGGCCTTAGCGATATTGAGATTGAAATGCGTGATGCAGATGAAGTGAGCTACATGATAGGCCTAGCAAGTGATGGCTCTATTCAGTCCGTCCGCGTTACGCCTGAACACACGCATGCACTTAACCCCGCTTTTGATGTCACTCCCGCACGTTTAGTCTCGGGCATTATTACCGAGCGCGGTATCACGACGCCAAGCGCGCTTAAACAACTATTTAAATAGAGATCATCATGGTAAATGCATCACTTCTAGATAGCGTGTTAACCCTTCAAAGCCAAGGCCTGATGCAAGGCACATCTGGTAACGCAAGTGTGCGACATGGTAATGGTTATGTCATCACACCCTCTGGAATGCCTATCAGTGACATGCAAGCGAACAGCATGGTAGAAATGGATATGCAAGGAAAAGCAGCCAGTGCGGGGAAACCCTCCTCTGAGTGGCGCTTTCACCACGATATTTATCAAGCAAAGCCAGAAATTAGCGCTGTCATTCATACCCACTCCATGTTTGCGACCACAATCGCCTGCTTACGCAAAGACATCCCACCGTTTCACTATATGATTGCAGTGGCTGGTGGCGACACCATTCGTTGTGCGGACTACGCTCTGTTTGGCACGCAAGCGCTATCAGACCATGCCCTAGAAGCTCTCAAAGATAGCCGTGCGTGCTTATTGGCGAATCATGGCATGATTGCTGTCGGCAAAACGCTGCAGCAAGCGATAGAGGTTGCGGTAGAGGTAGAAACACTGTGCGAGCAATATTGGCGCGCATTGCAAATCGGCGAACCTCGTCTTTTGAGCCCGCAAGAAATGCAGGAAGTGTTTGAACAATTTAAAGGCTATGGCAGCTGGGATAAATAAATGAAGAAACGCCAGCTTCTATTAGTCGCATTCTTTCTTTGCACAGTCTGCGGATGCAAAGCCCAACCACACCCGATGGTTGGAGAAGACAAAGATGCCCATGGCTGTATCGCATCTGCTGGCTATCAATGGTGCGGCAAAGAAAAACAATGTTTGAGAAGTTGGGAGCTATCGGCGCAAAAAGGTTTTAATAATAGCCAAGAAGATTTTATTCGCCATTGCTATTAACAATAAAGCTTTGACTTGAAGCGAGGTTTAATTTGAATGGAGCCCGCTGTTCAAGCTCGTTCGTATATTCAGCGACCCCGACTGACTCCCGTATTAAAAAGTCTTCTATTAATTGAGCAAATTCTGGATCTGCAATTTGATGAAATGAGCAGGTAGCTGTAGGCTTAAACCCACGTGCTAACTTATGTTCACCTTGCGCGCCGCCCTCAAAGAAGCGCATTTTCTCCTCAATGCAAAACTCCTGCGCTTGATAATAACAAAGCTCGAAGTGCAAATTGGGGACATATTGCATGCATCCCCAATAGCGACCGTACAAGGTCTTTTGATCGTAGAAATTAAGTGCGCTCGCGATTGGCACACCATCAAGAGTGGCGATAACCAACAAAATATTTGCAGGCATACTGAGCGCGATGCTTTTAAAAAAATCCAATGAGAGATATGGCTTAGAACGATGCTCTAAATAAGTATTTTGGTAACACTGATAAAAAAATTCCCATTCCTCCTCAGTGATATCTTGACCTTTAATCCGCCTACAGATCACTCCAGCAGCATCTACTTTCCGACGCTCTTGCTTAATCTTCTTTCGTTTTTCTTGGTTGAGCTGACTTAAAAACGCATCAAAACTCTGAAAATCCTCATTTTCCCATCGAAACTGTACCCCGTGACGTTGCATCCACCCTGCTTGCTTAAGTAATGCCGCTGAATCTTGATCTGGAAACAAGACATGTATAGATGACAATTGATGCTTGTGCATTACTTCTAATAAGGCCTGCAACATCAGGGATTGAATTGCTGAGGCGTTTGCAACATCCGCAACTAAAATACGTGCGCTCGTGACAGGACTAAAAGGAATGGCGGCAATTAACTTAGGGTAATAGTTTAGGCCATTACGCTGATAGGCCTCGGCCCATGACCAATCGAAAACATATTCGCCATAAGAGTGTGACTTCACATATAAGGGTATTGCACCAACTAGCTGCCCATCGTCATGAACAACTAATGGACGCGATTGCCACCCTGTGCCATGTCCAACAGAGTTTGAGGTTTCTAGTGCGCTCAAAAAAGCATGGCTGAGCAGAGGCATGCCACTTGTTAAGGCGTTCCAACTTTGCGCGTCAATGCACTGAACACTCTCTGCGATTTCTAAGGTTAAACTCATCTTTTGAGAATACAATAGAAAACGAATAATTCAACACGCTTTTTTTAAAACAAACGCACTCCACATCAAAATGATCATCAATATGACGAAAAAAATAGTGTTATGTCTTTTAATTAGCGCGCTATTAGCTTGCCAATTTATACCAAAATCTTCTGAGCAGCTTCAAAGTGTCGGTTTGCATCCCACCCTCCCTGAGCCAAGCTTGTCTATGATTCCTACCGTCAATATTGCAAAGGCATCTGAATGGCCAGATGGCTTAATGCCTAGTGTGAAAGCGGGATTAACCGTTAATCTATACTCGAAAGCATTGGTGCATCCTCGTTGGCTTTATGTGCTGCCAAATGGCGATGTTTTAGTCGCACAAAGCAACAAACAGCCCTCTCAAAAAACCAAGGGCTTAAAAGCCTTGGTCACAGAGTTCGTCATGAAAATAGCCGGTGCTGGCAGGGACAGCCCAGACAAAATAACGTTACTGAGAGATCATGATCATGATGGAATTGCAGAATTATCCACTGACTTCTTAAGCGATCTCCACTCCCCTTTTGGCATGGCACTCATCGGAAACGACTTATATGTTGCCAATACCAATGCCATCGTTCGTTTTCATTACGAAGCTGGCCAAACAAGCATTAATACTGAGCAGCATCTCCCAGAGAAAGTGATTGACCTCCCAGAGGGGGAGCTTAATCATCACTGGACTAAAAATCTGATGGCTTCCCCAGATGGATCTAAGCTTTACGTCACTGTTGGCTCGAACAGCAATATTGGAGAAAACGGACTAGCCAATGAATTTGACCGTGCCGCAATCTGGGAAGTGGATCTTCAAACAAAGCAGAAGAATATTTTTGCTTCAGGGCTTAGAAATCCCAATGGTCTTGCTTGGCATCCAAACACAGGAAAGCTTTGGACAGTAGTCAACGAGCGTGATGAACTTGGGAATGATTTGGTTCCGGACTATCTCACCTCCGTTCATGAGGGTGATTTTTTTGGCTGGCCATATGTGTATTATGGTGATCAAAAAGATCCAAGGGTCAAAGAGATGATGCCCTCAGGGTTACGGCCTCGAAGCCCAGATTACGCATTAGGCGCTCACGTTGCAGCGCTTGGATTAGTGTTCTCTAACCAGTCAGCTTTTAATAAAAACATCGGTTTAGGCGCATTTATCAGTGAGCATGGCTCGTGGAATAGAAAACCAAGAAGCGGATATAAAGTGGTGTTTGTTCCTTTTAAAAACAATCAACCCGATGGCATGCCCATTGATGTTGTCACAGACTTTGTCGTCAACGATGAAGCTCGCGGAAGACCAGTAGGATTGGCGATTGATCAAGATGGCAATCTACTAATTGCTGACGATGTCGGTAACCGCGTTTGGCGAGTACGCCCAAAATAGACTGTATAGATAACAAAAAACCAGCACTAAGCTGGTTTTTTGTAAATGTTGTTTTTTGGTCGGAACGGCAAGATTTGAACTTGCGACCCCTTGTCCCCCAGACAAGTACGCTACCAGGCTGCGCTACGCCCCGATCAGGTTGCCGCAAGCGCGACAAGCTGTCCATTATAGCTTAAAGCGTTACGCTGACGAAGCCCTAACGATTGTCAGAAAACAGATTACTAATCGACTTTTAAGATCGCTGAAATTTCAGTGAGTTCAGTGCGCAAGTTTTGCACCTCTAACCCAGCATCTTGGCTTAATGGCGCAGCGCTTAAACCATCAATAACATCGCCTTCGGCAGGCTTACTCTTTTCAGACTTGAGGCGACCTTTTGCATCAAGCAGATTACGGGCGCCACTAATAGTGAAGCCATCATCATACAGAAGTGCACGAATGCGGCGAATAAGGAGAACTTCGTGGTGCTGATAGTAACGACGGTTGCCACGACGTTTGACTGGGCTTAGTTGGGTAAATTCTTGTTCCCAATAGCGCAAGACGTGCGGCTTTACCCCACAAAATTCGCTGACTTCACCAATCGTGAAATAGCGTTTTGCAGGAATCGGTGGAAGCTCGGTATTAAGCGCTTGCTCCGCCATAAGTTTCCTCTACCTTGCTTTTTAGTTTTTGACTGGCATGAAAGGTCACAACACGACGCGCTGTAATTGGAATTTCTTCGCCTGTTTTTGGATTGCGGCCTGGACGCTCAGATTTTTTACGCAATTCAAAGTTACCGAAGCCAGATAGCTTAACGGTATCGCCAGACTCAAGCGCAATACGAATCTCTTCGAAAAATGCTTCGACCATATCTTTAGCTTCACGCTTATTCAGACCAACTTGGTCGAACAACATTTCTGCCATATCTGCTTTTGTGAGTGTCATGCCCAATCCTTAACTACATTCTTGAATTATCTATAAATTTACTATCGATGATATTTTAGAATCATACAGTTATTTAACACCATTTAACAATACTTATGTTTTTTAACAAATACTTGGAGGCTATCTTAACTCTGCGCCGAACTGTTTTTTAACCACATCAAGCAAGCTCACCATTACATTATCTGCGTCTGCATCAACCAATGACTTCTGATCATCCTGCATCATTACGAAGAATGCCAAACTCTTTTGATTTTCCGCAATTCCCTTGCCGCGATACACATCAAACAAGCCAATTTCAGTGACAAATTCAACATTTGCACCCTGCATCGCATTTAACAATTCACTCACAGCAACTTTTTCCTCAACCAACACTGCCATATCACGGCGAATTGGAGGGAATTTAGACACTTCCGAGTAAGCTGGCACTTTACATTGTTGTAATGCCGCAAAATCAAGCTCAAACAAAACCGCTCCCTTCGGCAATTGATAATGCTGTTGCCATTTTGGATGTAACTTACCAATCCAGCCAATGGCTTTACCGTCAAGCATGACTTTTGCGCTTTGGCCAGGATGCAAGGCTGGGTGCTCTGCTGCAACATATTCTGCACGACCGAAGGTTAAATGATCCACATCGGCTTTGACATCGTAAAAATCAACACTGCGTGCCGCCTCACCCCATTGCTCTGGCAACGAATCGCCATAAGCCAAACCTGAAATACGTGTAGTTTCAGCATAAGTATTATTAGCGGCATCATGATAGGTTGGACCGATTTCAAACAATCGCACACGCGTTTGTTGACGATTTAAGTTATAAACCAACGCATCCAGCAAGCCGCCCCAAATAGATGAGCGCATCACACTCAAATTGCTCGCAATTGGATTCTTTAACTTAATTGGATTGGCATTCGCCAATAAATCGTGCTCCCAGCTTTCATCCACAAAGCTATAGGTCACGACCTCTTGGTAATCGTTCGCAACCAATGCGTTTTGGAAAACATGACGCGCCGCACGGCCTTCAGACGAAGGTAGCATCCGCAAATCAGCTATTGGCGCGATTGCTGGGATACTGTCATAACCATGTAAGCGTGCGATTTCTTCAATCAAATCTTCTTCACGCTCGATATCGAATCGATAACTAGGCGGTGACACTTCAAACACCCCCGCTTTTAACACGTAAGCAAAACCCAGCTGGTCAAACAACTTAGCAACTAATCTTTCTTCTAAAGTGATGCCTAGGATTGAATTTAATTTCGCCATACGGAGCTTAGTTGGAACGCGCACTGGCATTGCGCCCTTGACTGCCGTCACAGGACCCGCTTGACCGCCGCAAATCTCAAGAACAAGCGCTGTTGCTCGTTCTAATGCTTGCAGAGTTCTGCCGTAATCCACGCCACGCTCAAAACGATAAGATGAGTCTGTGCTAATGCCGAAACGACGGCCTTTCCCAGCAATGGTATCAGGCGTAAAGAATGCGCTTTCCAAGAAAATATCTTGTGTACTATCTGAAACAGCTGTTGATGACCCGCCCATGACGCCTGCAAACGCAATCGCGCCGATGCTATCAGCAATTACCAACATATCTTTATCAAGCTTCACCGATTGCTGGTTAAGCAAAGCCATCTCTTCGCCCTGGCTTGCCCAGCGCACATGAATATCGCCAGATAATTTCGCCGCGTCGAAGGCATGCATAGGCTGACCAAGCTCAAGTAACACATAGTTCGTAATGTCAACAATGGCACTAATGCTATGCAAGCCGCTACGCTCTAATCGGCGCACCATCCATGCAGGCGTTGTTGCTTGAGCATTCACGCCCTTCATCAAACGACCTGAATAAATCGCACAAGCTTCTTGATCAGCGACGTTAACAGCCTTGGTATCAGCAATTGTTGATTTAACAGCTTCGACATTAGGAAGTGCTAATTCAGTACCCGTTAATGCGGCTACTTCACGCGCAATCCCAACCAGACTCAAACAGTCGCTGCGATTAGGTGTTAATTTGAGGGTAAATAACTTGTCGTTTAAGCCCAAGAATTCACGAATATCTTGGCCAACCGGCGCATCTAATGGAAACTCTAAAATGCCTGCACTTTCAGCCGCCAAGCCAAGCTCTTTCTCCGAACACATCATGCCAAATGACTCAACACCGCGTACTTTAGCTTGTTTGATTTCAAAGCCAGGCAATACAGCACCCACCAATGCACACGGCGCTTTGATACCAACGCGAGCATTACTTGCACCACAGACAATTTGCAGTGGCTCTGCAGCCCCAATATTCACTTTAAGCAGTTGCAAGCGATCAGCATCAGGATGTTTTTCTGCACTGATAATTTCAGCAATTACTACTTTGCTGAACTCAGCCCCAACGCCGTCCAGGCCTTCAACTTCCAAGCCAGCCATCGTTAACAAATGGCTTAATGCATCGGTATCAATCGCAGGGTTGGTGTATTCACGTAACCATTGTTCAGAAAATTGCATATTTATCGCCCAAACTGCTGCAAGAAGCGCAAATCGTTATTAAAGAAATGACGTAAATCATTAACGCCATAGCGAAGCATCGTCAAACGCTCAACGCCTAAACCAAACGCAAAACCGCGGTATTTTTCAGCATCAATGCCCACGTGCTTGAACACTTCAGGATGCACCATGCCGCAACCGCCAATCTCAAGCCAACCACCGTTCCAGCTCATGTCCATCTCAGCAGATGGCTCAGTAAACGGGAAAAATGATGGACGGAAACGCACTTGCAAATCATCACGTTCAAAGAAACGTTGCAAGAAGTCTTGCACGACGCCTTTTAAGTTGGCAAAACTAATATTTTCATCTACCCATAAACCTTCAACTTGATGAAACATAGGAGAATGCGTTGCATCTGAATCCACACGATAAACACGGCCTGGCGCGATAATCTTAAGGGGCATATCTGTTTTATTTTTCATCGCATCTTGCATGTAATGCACTTGAACAGGCGAAGTATGAGTACGAAGCACATAATCTAAACTGCCGTCTGCGGCATCCACATAGAAGGTATCGTGCATGGCACGTGCAGGATGATTATCAGGAATATTAAGTGCGGTGAAATTGTAAAAGTCCGACTCAATTTCAGGACCTTCAGCCACATCAAAACCAATTGAATGAAAAAGAGATTCAACACGCGCAAGTGTTAAAGAAACCGGATGCAAACCACCCTTGCCCTGTCCGCGCGCTGGCAAAGTCACGTCTAAGGATTCGCCTGCCAGTTGTTTTTCTTGCTCCGCAAGCATAATCGCATCACGGCGGGCTTTAAGTGCAGCTTCAACTGCTTTCTTCACCACGTTAATCGCTGCGCCTGCTGCTGGTCGCTCTTCGTTGCTCAACTTGCCTAAGCCCTTCATGGCTTCGGTCAAGGAACCAGATTTTCCTAAAAACTTAGCCTTGGCTTGTTCTAAATCGTTGATGTTTGCACAAGCGGAAAAGTCCCGCTCTGCTTCAGGAATCAAAGACTCTAATGATGTATTTTGCATATTGTTAGACCGTTAGTTTTAGACTGATAGTTCAGCCCAATATTAAAATGATCAAAATCATTTTTTAAGTCAATATTCTCGCCATGTTTTGGCAGAGATTAAATAAAAAAAGGAGGCCAAAAGCCTCCTTTTCGTTTTTGCACTAACTAAGCTGTGAGGCCAGCTTTTGCTAACTCTACGAATTTTGCAAATGCTGGTTTATCAAATACTGCTAAGTCAGCCAATACTTTACGATCCACTTCAATCGCGGCTTTCTTCAAACCGTTCATGAAACGGCTGTATGTCAAACCACATTCACGCGATCCAGCGTTAATACGCGCGATCCACAAAGTACGGAATTGACGTTTCTTTTGACGACGGTCACGATAAGCGTATTGACCAGCCTTCATTACCGCTTGCTTGGCAACACGGTAAACATTTTTACGACGACCGCGGTAACCCTTGGCAGCGTTTAAAACTTTTTTGTGACGAGCGCGAGCGATGACACCACGTTTGACTCTAGGCATAATCTATCTCCTTATTGTGTTGGCATCATGGCGCGGACGCGCTTGACATCAGTTGGGGAAACGATCGCCGTGCCGCGTAGTTTACGCTTTTGCTTGGTG
>CAMCXI010000010.1 GCA_945883335.1 Candidatus Methylopumilus universalis
TAGGCTCTGCAGAACTAGCTGCGGTGTGTGCCAAACTCGGCCGCTTGCCAACAACAGCAGAGTACTTAAAAGTGGTCGGTGATACCATCAGTGACCATCACGCAGCCATCTATCAATACCTCAACTTCAATTTGATGGATGCGTATCAATTAAGTCCATCCATCAGTTCAAGCAAAAAAATCATCGCGATTAATGCTGGGGCGGCCGTTTAAATTGATTTAAATCAAAATATCAAATCATCACAATAATAATAAAACGTAACTGGGGGAAGAGATGAGTTCTATCGAATCAGTGATGCATGAAACAAGGGTTTTCGCGCCAAGCGAACAACTACAAGCCAATGCTGCAGTCAAAGGCATGGCTGAGTACCAAGCGCTTTGTAAAAAAGCAGGAGATGACTATGAGAGGTTTTGGGCTGGATTAGCGCGTGAATTGCTCGACTGGAAAAAGCCTTTCACCCAAACACTGGATGAGTCAAATGCACCTTTTTATCGCTGGTTTGATGATGGCGAACTCAATGTTTCTTACAACTGTTTAGATCGTCATTTAGCCACCCGCGCTAAAAAAACTGCGATTATTTTTGAGGCGGATGATGGGTCAATAAGCCATGTGACTTACCAAGACCTTTATCACCGCGTTTGCCAACTGGCAAACGGCCTTAAATCCCTCAGGCTTAATACTGGCGACCGCGTCATTATTTATTTACCAATGGGCGTTGAAGCCATTGTTGCGATGCAAGCTTGTGCGCGTTTAGGCTTAACGCATTCTGTCGTGTTTGGTGGCTTTTCATCAAAAAGCTTACAAGAGCGTATTCAAGACACAGGCGCTCGCGCGGTTATTACTGCTGATGGTCAATTCCGCGGCGGCAAAGCGTTGCCACTCAAATCTGCTGTCGATGAAGCATTGGCGATGCCAGGGTGTGAAAGCGTTGAGAAAGTCATCGTTTACAAACGCACTGGCTTAGCGATAGATTTGAATGCCCGTGATATTTGGTGGGACGATTTAATCGCAGACCAAGCGGATACGTGTGAACCTGTTTTTGTAAACGCAGAACACCCGTTATTCTTGCTTTACACCTCAGGCTCGACCGGCAAACCTAAAGGCGTTCAACATGCCTCTGCTGGCTATTTGTTGCATGCCATGAACACCATGCGTTGGACTTTTGACGCGAAAGACGGCGATGTGTTTTGGTGTACCGCTGACGTGGGTTGGATTACAGGCCACAGCTATGTAGCCTACGGCCCATTAGCTTTAGGCGTGACGCAGGTGGTATTTGAGGGCATTCCAACCTACCCAGATGCAGCACGCTTCTGGCGCATGATTGCGGCCCATAAAGTCAGCATTTTCTACACAGCACCAACTGCAATTCGTTCATTGATTAAGTCTTCAAGCACCAACCCTGAACTTCATCCGAAACAATATGATTTAAGTAGCTTACGTTTATTAGGCTCAGTGGGTGAACCGATTAATCCCGAAGCTTGGATGTGGTACTACGCAGAGGTAGGCAATAATAATTGTCCAATTATGGACACTTTCTGGCAAACGGAAACAGGTGGGCACGTGATTACGCCGTTACCTGGTGTCACGCCACTTATCCCAGGCTCTTGCACACTCCCCTTCCCCGGCATTCAAGCCGACGTGGTGGATGAGACAGGCAAAGATGTCCCTTGGGGAACGGGGGGCTTGATGGTCATTAAACGTCCTTGGCCTTCGATGATTCGCACCATATGGAATGACGATGAACGCTATATAAAATCTTACTTCCCAGAAGATTTAGGTGGAAAGCTATACCTCGCTGGTGATGGCGCAATTCGTGATGCAGAAACTGGCTATTTCACAATTATGGGACGTATTGATGATGTACTGAATGTCTCTGGTCACCGTTTAGGTACCATGGAAATTGAGTCTGCGTTGGTAGCAAATCCATTGGTAGCTGAAGCCGCTGTTGTCGGCAAACCTCACGACATCAAAGGTGAGTCTATCGTGGCTTATGTCGTGCTTAAAGGCAAACGACCAGAAGGCGATCAAGCCAAAAAAATGATTGCCGAATTACGTGAGTGGGTTGGTAAAGAAATTGGTCCGATTGCCAAGCCAGATGACATACGTTTTGGGGATAACTTACCTAAAACGCGTTCGGGGAAAATTATGCGTCGACTATTGCGAAGCTTGGCGAAAGGTGAAGAAATCACTTCGGATATTTCGACTTTAGAAAATCCAGCGATTCTTGAGCAACTAAAACAAAGTATCACTTAAGTTTTAATTTAAATGTAGCAAATCAAGATGGGGCAGTTTGCCCCATCGGCATGTTAGGCGCAGCAATTTACATCAAACGCTTTCACGCTTATCATGCTGTCGGCGTATTCAATTAAACAAAAGCGCAATCTTTAACAAAAACAGACAAGGTATTCATGTCAAATCAGCAAGTCGATGTTTTATTAGTGGGCGCAGGGGTAATGAGCGCAACGCTAGCGGCTATGCTTAAAGAACTGGACGCAAGCTTGTCCATCCGTATGATTGAGCGCCTACCGAACGTTGCAGGCGAAAGCTCCGATGGCTGGAATAACGCTGGCACAGGACACGCTGGCTACTGCGAGCTCAACTACACCCCACAAAATTCAGATGGCAGCGTAGCAATCAACCGCGCGCTTCAAATCAATGCCGCGTTTGAAGAGTCACTCCAGTTTTGGTCTTACTTGGTAGAACAAAACATTCTCAAAGCAAAAGACTTTATCAACCCAACACCGCATCTCAGCTTTGTTTGGGGGCAAGATAACGTCTCATTCCTAAAAAAACGCTTTGAGGCTTTAAACCAACATCCCTTATTTCAGGACATGGAATATAGCGAAGACGTAAGCAAGCTTAAGCAATGGATGCCTCTCATTATGGAAGGCCGAGATAATCAGCCCTTGGCTGCAACTCGCGTTGATTACGGCACTGATGTAGATTTTGGCGCCTTAACCCGTGGATTGATTTTCCACCTTCAAAAACAAAATGATTTTGAACTTCAGCTCAACCAAAACGTACGCCGCTTAAAGCAAGACAAGCGAGGCATTTGGCATGTGAATATCCAAGATCGCACCAGTAAAAAATCACATACGATTCACGCTAAGTTTCTATTTTTAGGCGCAGGTGGTGGTGCTTTACCACTATTACAAAAATCACGCATCCCGGAAAGCAAAGGCTATGGCGGTTTCCCCGTCAGCGGTTTGTGGCTAGTGTGCAAAAATCCAGACATTATCAAAGAACACAATGCAAAGGTTTACGGCAAAGCGGCCATTGGCGCACCGCCAATGTCTGTACCTCATTTAGATACCCGTATCATTGATGGCGAACCCGCGTTGCTATTTGGCCCTTACGCAGGATTTACCACCAAATTCCTCAAAAAAGGTTCTTTCTTGGATTTGGTTAAGTCATTTAAAGCAAATAACTTTAAGTCTATGATGTTCGCCAGCCTTCGTAACATGGGTTTAACTCGCTACTTGATGGGTGAAGTTATGCAATCTCAAGAAAGCCGAATGAAGTCATTGCAGCAATATTTTCCGAATGCCAAGCCTCAAGATTGGCATTTAGCGGCTGCTGGTCAACGCGTACAAATCATTAAAAACTGCCACAAAAAAGGTGGCAAGCTGGAGTTTGGTACAGAAATCGTCACTGCTAAAGATGGCTCTATTGCTGCATTATTGGGGGCCTCCCCTGGGGCATCAACCTCAGTTCAAGCCATGACAGAGGTGATTAAACGCTGCTTTAGTGACCGCGTTCAAACACAAGAGTGGAAAATAAAAATGCGCACCATGGTGCCATCCTATGGACAGTCCCTCATTGATGATGCAGCGCTTCTAAAAGAAGTTAGAACAAGAACACTCGCAACACTCGATCTTAAAAAATAGACATAAAAAATCCCAGCATTGCTGGGATTTTCAACTCAAAAACGCGTTTACTTAAACTTCTCTTCGTTCACAATTTTTTCTAATAGCTTCTTAAACTCTGGGCCAACTTCAGGATGACGCAATCCTAAACGCACGGTCGCTTCCATGTAACCCGCTTTAGAGCCGCAGTCGTAACGAATGCCGTCGTATCGGTAGGCCAAGATTTGTTCTTCAGCTAATAAAGCTGAAATACCATCAGTCAATTGAATTTCACCGCCAGCACCTGGTTTTACTTTGTCTAGATGATGGAAAATTCTTGGCGTTAAAATATAACGGCCTACCACGCCGAGTGTGGATGGCGCATCTTCTGGTTTTGGTTTTTCTACAATGCCTGACACCTGCTCGATTTGTTCATTGACTGGTGTTGTAGCGACAATACCGTAACTCTTGGTTTGCTCGCGCGGCACATTCTGTACACCCAACAACGAACAACGATAGTAATCGTAAGCATCGACCATTTGCTTCATGACAGGCACATTGCCATCTAACAAGTCATCTGCAAGCAACACGGCAAATGGCTCATCATTCACCACTGGTCTTGCGATACGCACTGCGTGGCCTAAGCCCAATGCTTGGGCTTGTCGAATATAGATACAATTTACGTGCTTAGGAATAATGTTTTGAACAATCTTAAGCAGTTCATTTTTACCATTGCGCTCAAGCTCATTTTCAAGCTCATAAGCCATGTCAAAATGGTCTGGAATTGCGCGTTTATTACGACCGATAATAAAAATTAAATCGGTAATGCCCGCATCAATTGCTTCTTCCACTGCATACTGAATCAAAGGCTTGTCGATAATCGGCAACATTTCCTTTGGATTGGCTTTGGTCGCTGGTAAAAAACGTGTACCAAGACCCGCAACTGGGAAAACAGCTTTCGTCACTTTCTTCATAGCGCCACCTTTAGTGTTCATTTCAAATTATTCAGAAATAATTGCTTGATACTTCGACTTCAAATCATCGGTTATGTGAGGCGCTAGCACTTGAAGCATTTGCGCGAACACTTTTGGATTGCCCGCCACGATATTACCGGTGTCTATCCAAGTTTCATTACCTTCAAAATCCCCTACAATGCCGCCCGCTTCTTGCACTAACAAAGCGCCTGCAGCGATGTCCCATTTAGACAATCCGATTTCCCAAAAACCATCAAACCAGCCAGCGGCAACATAAGCTAAATCAAGCGCTGCTGAACCAGGACGACGAAGACCTGCGGTATTTTTAATCATGTCTTTAAACATGCCAAGATAAGTATCAAGATGTTTAAAATCACGGAATGGGAAACCGGTGCCTATCATTGCGCTTTGAAGCTTGGCGCGATTACTCACGCGAATGCGCTTGTCGTTTAAAAAAGCACCGCGACCACGCGTTGCAGTAAATAAATCATTACGGCTTGGATCATACACAACGGCTTGCTCAAGCTGACCACGACTCATCAAAGCAATCGAAACAGAATATTGCTCAAAGCCATGCAAGAAATTAGTCGTACCGTCTAATGGATCGATAATCCAAACGTGCTCAGCATCCGTGCGGTCGTTACCACTTTCTTCACCGATAAAACCATGGTCTGGATAAACCTCTTGTAGCGTTTCGATAATTACGCGCTCGGCAGCATGATCGACTTCACTCACAAAATCGTTGTAATTTTTACTATGTACCTTAATCGAGCCTACATCTTGAGAGGCGCGATTAATGATGGTACCAGCACGGCGGGCGGCTTTGACCGCATTTGTTAGCATTGGATGCATGTGTATTTTCCATTGTTGCCCGTCATCGACTTCCGATGAACGTTAGTTAAACTTAAACGTAAAACTACATGAGGCATGATTAAAGAGCTGTTAAAATAGCATTTTAATGCTTTATGCCATGACTTCCAAACCTAACTTACTAAATAATTTTCGCATCGTGCTCTGCCAAACTAGTCACCCTGGCAATATCGGCTCAACCGCTCGTGCGATGAAAACCATGGGGCTCACTCAGCTTTACTTGGTGCAACCTAAACACTTCCCAGATAGCGAAGCGAATGCGCTTGCTTGTGGCGCGGTTGATCTACTCGAGAACGCTGTTGTTTGCGACACCTTGGAAGATGCGTTAAAAGGATGTGCTGTGGCGATAGGCATGAGCGCTCGTAAACGCCAGCTCTCTCACGAATTGATTTCAGCGCGTGAAGCTTCGACCAGAGCGGCGGCCATCGCAAATGACGAACAATCGGTTGCTTTGGTGTTTGGCACTGAAATGAGCGGGCTTTCAAATAGAGAGTTAGACCTTTGCCAATTACTAGCCATGATTCCAACTAATCCTGATTTTTCATCACTTAACGTTGCGGCAGCTGTGCAAGTGATGTGCTATGAATTACGCATGGCGGCAGGCGAAGGCAATATTGAAAACCCTGCTAATAAAATACCGCTGGCGACCAGCGAAGAGATTGAAGGCTTTTACCAACACTTAGAAGAAACGCTGATAAAAGTAGGCTTTTTAAACCCTAAAGAACCTAAAAAACTCATGCAACGCGTTCGCCGCATTTATGCTCGCGCCAGCCTAGAAAAAGAAGAAGTGAATATTTTGCGTGGTATATTAAAACTTACACAAAAGCCTAGAAACTTTAATGATCAAGAAACATCAGCGACAAAGAGCAAAGAATAATGTTTAAGCATATTAATGAAGATATTTCAGTAGTCTTTGAACGCGACCCGGCCGCAAGAACCCACTGGGAAATCATCACGACCTATCCTGGGGTTCATGCCCTCCTTATTCACCGTCTATCCCATTGGATATGGCGAAAACGTTTTTTCTGGCTCGCTCGCTTTATTGCCCACATTAGCCGCTGGATGACTGGCATTGAAATTCATCCGGGTGCAACCATTGGGCGCCGCGTATTCATTGACCATGGCATGGGCGTGGTGATTGGAGAAACTGCCGTCATTGGAGACGATTGCACGCTTTATCATGGCGTCACGCTTGGCGGCACATCATGGAATAAAGGTAAGCGCCACCCAACGCTCGAGCAAGGTGTAGTGATTGGCGCGGGCGCTAAAGTATTAGGCCCAATCACAATTGGCAAAGGCGCAAAGATAGGTTCTAATGCCGTGGTGGTGAAGGACGTTCCAGAGAATGCGACTGCGGTTGGAATCCCTGCCCGCATACTCGAACAAGAATCCAACAAACAGCGCGACGAAATGGCTGAGAAAATTGGCTTTTCAGCTTATGCGGTCAGTGATAACGCAAACGACCCGATCACCAAAGCGATACATGCTTTACTTGACCATGCTGCGGCACAAGACCTTAAACTTCAGGAAGTGATGACGCAGTTGAACAAGCTTGGTGCGGACGTAGAATCAGATGCTGAAGTTGGAAAAGCATTTGATGTGGATGCTTTTAAGAAGCTTTAATACCAAAGTTTAGCGCTGCTTAAACGCCTTTATTTTCGCCGGCGCGTATCCACTGCAATAAGTTAGACCACTGCTGAATATCTTGTTTGACGCGCGAAGGACTCATGTCGAACAAGCTCAAACCAGCCATAGCCGCATGCACATAAACTTGCGCATTTCGCAAATGTCCCATCACAGGGAACCCGCTTTGCGCCAAGTACTCTTCTAAATTAAGCGCAGCTTTTGTTCTCACATTCACGCGCATTCCCACCATCGCGACAAAAGTACGTTCTTTGCGAACGGCCTTTTCTTCTTTAAGCACTTCCAAAAAATCTTGCGTAGCATTGATATCGAAAGTGGAGGACTGCATGGGCACGATCACCCAGTCAGCAGCTTTCACAGCCTCGCTAAGCTTTTCACCTCGCAACCCTGCTGGTGAGTCAATCACGTTGATTTGAGCGCTCATGCTAATTAAATGACCACTTCTGCCGTTAAGCGCATGAATTAAAGGTAGATGACTTGAACGGCGCTCAAGCCAGCCCAGTGATGACTCTTGTCTGTCCATGTCAGACAAGACCACATGGCGACCACGGCTCGCAAAATAACCAGCTAAATTAGTCGCAAGGGTTGTTTTACCACTGCCCCCCTTGGGGTTGGCGACTAGAAATGTTTTCATTACTTCTGAACAGCCGGTTTTGCAGGCGCTTTAGTGCTGGCTGCTGGGCTCGCTTTTTTAGCTGGGGCTTCTTTAGCAAATGCTGGTTTAGCTACCTCTGCAGGGGATGCTTTTGCCTTCGCTGCTTTTTCTTGAATAACCGCCATATTCGCGCGCCACTCTTGCAGTTGCTCATCTTCCAACTCCAACTGAATCGCAATCGCCTCTTCAACCGTTAATTTTTCTTTTTGCAAACGCTTAGGTAACTTACCACCCATTCGAGATAGCACGCGTTCGCATTCCTCCTCACTTAAATTTTTAGCTTTTGTGATGTAATCAATATTAATGTCAATATTTTTCATACATTTTTTTCCTTTATAATTAACTATTAAATAATGATTTTTATATTGTAAGTTATTTAGAATCATATAAATGTTACGATTTTATGACAATAATACAAAAAAATGGGAAGGTAAAGCGTCCACTCAAAAAAACATTTTTATGAAGTCATTTTAATTAATTGATCGTTAACATATCCTATAAAAAAGTATTTTTAATGCCACGTAGGATTTACTAAAAAACCAAGGCCAAATTTAAATCAAAAGATTTCATAAAATTTTCATAAAAGTCCTGAAAAACAAGCATAAAATTTTTAAAAAATTTGATGGATGTGGATATGCCAAAACAAGCAGATATTAAGCAAGCTCACCGACTAAAGTTTGCCTTAGTAACTGAAACATTCAAACCAGAAATTAATGGTGTCGCGATGACGCTAGGCAAAATAGCCAGCCACTTATCAATCAATCAACATCAAGTTCAAGTCATTCGCCCCAAGCAAAACCATTTAGACATTCCTGCAGAAACGCAAAATTTCAAAGAGTATTTAGTGACGGGAGTGCCGATACCCTTTTATAAGCACCTTAAATTTGGCTTGCCCGCTAAAAAACGCTTAGTCAAATTATGGGCTGATAACACTCCGGATGTAGTGCATATTGCAACAGAAGGCCCTTTAGGCTGGTCTGCATTGCAGGCCGCAAAAAAACTTAATATCCCAATGACTAGCTCATACCACACCAATTTTCATGAGTACTCCAAACATTACGGCGCAAGCTTTTTAATGCAGCCTATTGAGAACTATTTAAGACACTTTCACAATCAAACTTTAGCAACGCTTGCGCCAACGGCCAAAGCCGTTAAGGCCCTAGAGGCACGTGGCTACAAAAACGTATCGATTATGGCTAGAGGCGTGGATGCAGGTCAATTTAGCCCAACCAATCGCTCAACTGCTTTACGCCAAAGCTGGGGGGCAAGCGATGAAGATCTGGTCATTATTCATGTGGGCAGATTAGCCAAAGAAAAAAACATTAGCCTAGTACTTGAAACGTTCACGGCAATCCAACAATCACAGCCAAGCGCCAAGCTCGTTTTCGTTGGTGACGGCCCAATGCTAGAAACGCTCAAGCAAGCACAGCCTCAAGCAATATTTTGTGGCAACAAACAAGATAAATTGCTTGCCGAACATTACGCCTCCGCAGACTTGTTTGTATTCCCTAGCGTTACCGAAACGTTTGGTAATGTTGTTCCCGAAGCGCTGGCTAGCGGCTTGTGCGTTGTCGCGTATGATTATGCAGCCGCAGGTAATATTATCAAACACGGCATCAATGGCTTGCTAGCTCCACTCAATCAAAGCAAAGCCTTGATTGAAACGGCCTTGAGTGCAAGCAACAACAAAAGCCTACGTAATAAATGTCGCGAAGCCTCCGTTCAAAGCATTGCAAACTTTCGCTGGGAAAGTGTCATCGATGACCTAGAAAACCTTCTCTACACGACAACAAATAACTTAAAAACAAGCAAGCCTGAATCCTTCAAGCCAAATGCTCAAAATGCCAATACAAACCTTCTCCACCTAATCAATGTCGCCCTCATCCATTTCCGCAAGTGTAGACGCTTTAGGCTCAAGGCAATTACCATGGCACTTCACAAGAAGTGCAATCTCACCAAACCTTAAAGAATCAATCCATTTAAGCGCCAATTAATACTTGACTAAAGTATTGGGTTATTATAATATTCGATGATGTTTAAGGCTCTCAAAATATCCTGAGCCAACACCCAAAACTACTAGGAATATAAGCGATGCGATTAACCACAAAAGGTCGATTTGCAGTGACTGCCATGCTAGACCTTGCTATGAAAGAGGCTGATAAGCCCGTGACGCTTGCTGGCATCAGCGAGCGCCAAAGAATTTCCTTGTCTTATCTAGAGCAGTTGTTCAGTCGCTTGCGCCGCAACGGCTTGGTTAAAAGCGTGCGCGGTCCTGGTGGCGGTTATCGTATAGCAAAAAAACTAGACCAAATCTCTGTTTCTGAAATCATTAGCGCAGTCGATGAGTTGATTGACGCTACCCAATGTGGCGGACAAGAAAACTGCCATGATGAGGGCCGTTGCATGACGCACGATTTGTGGTCAAGTTTAAATGTAAAAATATTAGAATACTTGTCTGGCGTGAGCCTAGCCGAATTAGTGGCTAGCAATGAAGCCAAGTCTAAGGGCCAAAGTAAGCCTATCGCTTTTAATTTCAAAAAAGATTCTGCTTCAGAATCCATTGCTAACTAGCGATCACGTATTCATGTCCAGCCAACACGCCTTCTTTGACAACAACAGCACCACGCTTTTAGATGCGCGCGTGCTGGAAGCTATGTTGCCTTATATGCAACATCAGTACGGTAACGCCACGAGCCGCCATTTATTTGGCCGTGCGGCACGTCAAGCCTTGGACCAAGCGCGCGAACAAGTGGCTGATGCTTGTGGTGCTCACCCATCGCAAGTGATATTTACCGCCAGTGGCACAGAAGCTAATAACTTCGCAATCCACGGCATGGCCAGCAATAATGAAAATGCCAAACAAATTGCTGTGAGTGCCATTGAGCACCCAGCAGTGACTCGTCCCGCTTTTGCGCTTCGTGAGCGTGGCTATCGTGTTGCGGTGATTGCTGCAGATCACTTTGGTCAAGTTGATCCATTAAGTTTGGAAGTGGCTTTAGAAAAGCCTACCAGCTTGGTTTCTGTCATGCTTGCCAATAATGAAACGGGTGTCATTCAAGACATCGAAAAATTAGCCGAAATTGCCAAATCAAAAAGCGCACTTTTCCATACAGATGCTGTGCAAGCACTTGGAAAAACTCCTCTCGATTTTGAATCGCTTGGCGTAAATGCTATGACGGTCTCTTCACATAAGATTAATGGCCCGCAAGGTGCAGGCGCTTTAATTCTAGATAAACGTGTCGACATAAAACCGCTTTTACATGGTGGCGGCCAAGAAAAAGGTTTACGAAGTGGCACTGAAAATGTCGCTGCGATCGTGGGCTTTGGCGTAGCTTGTGCGCTGATTAAGCAGTCGCTCGAAGCGCGAGCAACAATCACACAGCAATTGCGTGACGCCTTAAATGTTGGTCTAAAAGATTTGGGTGCCACTATTTTTGGCGAAAAATCTGTGCGCTTACCCAATACAAGTTTTTTTGCTTTCAATGAAATTGAAGGCGAAACGCTCGTCACGGCTTTAGATCGCAAAGGCTTTGCAGTTGCCAGCGGCTCTGCTTGTTCTAGCGATAGTTCTGAACCAAGCCATGTGTTAATGGCCATGGGGGTGTCAACGGACTTAGCGCGCGGTGCAGTGCGCGTTAGTTTTGGTGCAAACAATACGCAGGATGAACTCAATCGCTTTTTAGCGGCCTTACATAGTGAAGTTCAGCGACTACGCCAACTCACTGCCGTTGCAGTTTAATAGAACCAGTTGTTTAACAGCATTAGCAATTTAAGACTTACAGGAAATATATGACCGTAAAAACACCTATTTATCTTGATTACTCAGCGACTACGCCGGTTGACCCACGCGTTGCTGAAAAAATGATTCCGTACATCACGGAGCATTTTGGTAACCCTGCTTCACGTAGCCATCCGTTTGGCTGGACTGCGGAAGAAGCGGTTGAAGAAGCGCGTGATGAAGTTGCAAAACTGGTGAATGCAGACCCTCGTGAAATTGTGTGGACATCAGGCGCTACAGAATCAAACAACCTCGCCATTAAGGGCGCGGCTAATTTCTACAGCGGCACCAAAGGCAAGCACATCATTACTGTGCAAACTGAACACAAAGCTGTGATTGATGCAGTGCGCGATTTAGAGCGTCAAGGCTTTACTGCCACTTACCTAGCACCTGAGCCAAATGGCCTAATAGACCTAGAGAAGTTCAAAGCAGCAATTCAACCAGATACTGTTTTAGCCTCTGTGATGTTCGTCAACAACGAAATTGGTGTGATCCAAGACATCACGGCCATCGGCAACATCTGCCGCGAAAACAACATTATTTTTCACGTGGACGCTGCACAAGCCACTGGAAAAGTGGAGATTGATTTAGAAAAGCTTCCTGTTGATTTAATGAGCTTTTGTGCGCATAAAACTTACGGTCCTAAAGGCATCGGCGCATTGTATGTTCGCCGCAAACCACGTATCCGTATTGAAGCGCAAATGCATGGCGGTGGCCATGAGCGCGGCATGCGCTCAGGCACACTAGCCACGCACCAAATCGTCGGTATGGGTGAAGCCTTCCGTCTTGCTCGCTTGGAAATGAAAGCGGAAAATTTGAAAGTTCGCCGCTTACGCGATCGTTTGTTAGCAGGCCTCGAAGAAATTGATGAAGTTTATGTCAATGGCGACATGGATCACCGTGTGCCACACAATCTCAACATCAGCTTCAACTTTGTTGAAGGCGAATCGCTGATTATGGCAGTGAAAGATATTGCCGTTTCAAGCGGCTCTGCATGTACATCTGCGAGTCTAGAGCCAAGTTACGTATTGCGTGCATTAGGTCGTTCTGATGAACTTGCACATAGCTCTATCCGCTTTTCTATCGGGCGTTTCACCACCGAAGAAGACATTGACTACACGATTGCATTAATGAAGAGCAAAATTGGTAAGTTACGCGAGCTATCACCGCTTTGGGAAATGCATTTAGATGGGATTGATTTAAGTAAAGTTGAGTGGGCTGCCCACTAAAAGGAGAAACAAAATGGCATATTCAGACAAAGTTTTAGACCACTACGAAAACCCACGTAACGTGGGGACATTAGACAAAAACGATCCGCACGTTGGCACGGGCATGGTTGGTGCGCCAGCTTGTGGTGACGTGATGAAATTACAAATCAAGGTGAATGATAGCGGCATCATTGAAGATGCTAAATTCAAAACCTACGGCTGTGGCTCTGCGATTGCTTCAAGCTCATTAGTGACCGAATGGCTTAAAGGCAAAACACTTGATCAAGCGGCAGAAATCAAGAATTCAGCGATTGCTGAAGAGCTTGCTTTGCCACCAGTAAAAATTCACTGTTCAGTATTGGCAGAAGATGCGATTAAAGCTGCTGTCGCAGACTTAAAATCTAAACAACCTGCTTAATGAAGGCATAAAGACTGATGGCAATTACACTCACAGAACCCGCAGCACAACGTGTTGAGAAATTCCTTGCTAACCGTGGCAAAGGCATCGGCTTACGCCTTGGTGTCAAAACCACGGGCTGCTCTGGCATGGCTTATACCTTAGAGTTTGTAGACGACATGCAGCCTGAAGACGCCACCTTTGAAAGCCATGGGGTAAAGGTCATTGTTGATCCTAAAAGTCTGGTGTACATCGACGGCACAGAGCTAGACTTCACAAAAGAAGGCTTAAACGAAGGCTTTAAGTTCAACAACCCCAATGTCAAAGATGAATGCGGTTGCGGTGAAAGCTTTACTATTTAAGTCACACGATGGAACTGCTGCAAAGAAACTATTTTGAATTATTAGCCTTGCCCGCGCAGTTTGAAGTTGATTTAACCCTACTCGATCAGCATTACCGCTCACTTCAATCCGAAGTGCATCCAGACCGCTTTGTAACCGCTTCAGCCAATGAGCGCATGCAGTCTATGCAAGTGGCAACACAAGCCAATGAGGCTTATCAAACCTTAAAAAACACGACAGCGCGGGCACGCTACCTGCTTCAACTCAATGGCATCGAAACCCTCGAAGAAAGCAACACGGCCATGCCTGGTGATTTCTTAATGTTGCAAATGGAATGGCGTGAGGCAATTGATGATGCAAACAGCGCAAAAGATATTTCAGCATTAGATCAGCTGCTTGTTGAAATCAGGCAAATGGCACAGCAATTGTCACAAGGCCTAAGTGTGCAATTTGCACAAAAAAGCTATCAAGAGGCTAGCGAAAGCGTCAGGAAACTTAGTTTTATTGATAAAATTAGCGCCGACATTCATCGTGTCATCGAACAACTAGAAAACGCATAATAAATGGCATTACTACAAATCGCAGAACCAGGCATGAGCGCAGCGCCACACCAGCACAAGCTGGCGATTGGCATTGATCTGGGCACAACCAACTCACTGGTGGCGACTGTACAAAGTGGCATGAGCCTTTGCCTTCAGGACGAACATGGGCATGCCCTTCTTCCTTCCGTTGTCCGTTATTTAGAAAACGGCCAAATTGCTGTTGGTCATGCTGCCCAATCTGCGCAAAGTGAAGATCCTAAAAATACCATTAGCTCAGTAAAACGCTTTATGGGGCGTAGAATCAATGACATTCCTGACACTACGCATATCCCTTATACTTTCCGCGATACAGGCGTTGGAATGGTGCAGATCGAAACACGCGGCGGCATTAAAAGCCCGGTTGAAATCTCCGCTGAAATTTTACGCACCCTCAAAACCCGCGCTGAAAAAGCTTTGGGTGGGGAACTCACTGGTGCAGTGATTACCGTGCCAGCTTATTTTGATGATGCACAGCGCCAAGCGACTAAAGATGCAGCGCGCTTAGTCGGCTTAACCGTCTTACGTTTACTTAATGAGCCAACCGCTGCAGCCGTTGCTTATGGCTTAGATAATGCCTCTGAGGGCATCTATGTGATTTACGACCTAGGCGGCGGCACATTTGACGTGTCCATCTTGCGCTTGTCTAAAGGTATTTTTGAAGTGCTAGCGACTAATGGTGACTCAGCCTTGGGTGGTGACGATTTTGACCACCGTATTTTCTGCTGGATATTGTCCGAAGCTGGCTTACCTCCACTCAATCAAGAAGACACCAGAACGCTGCTAACCAAATCTAGAGAAGTTAAAGAGTGGTTGAGTGAAAATACTGAAGCACAAATTACCAGCGTATTAAGCACTGGCCAGCTTGTGAACATCAAGCTGACGGCCGATAAGCTAGTTGAGCTGACACAAACTTTAGTCACCAAAACACTTAACCCAACCCGCAAAGCCTTGCGTGACGCAGGCTTAAGCATTGAAGAAATTAAAGGCGTGGTCATGGTTGGCGGCGCAACGCGCATGCCGCAAATTCGGCAGGCCGTGGCTGAGTTTTTTAAACAAGAGCCACTCACTAACTTAGACCCCGACAAAGTCGTAGCCCTTGGGGCGGCGATTCAAGCCAACGTATTGGCGGGCAATCGTAGCGATGATGATTTGTTGTTGCTCGATGTGATTCCGCTTTCTCTCGGCCTAGAAACCATGGGCGGCTTGGTAGAACGTGTCATCCCTCGCAATGCCACATTGCCAGTAGCGAGAGCGCAAGACTTTACGACATTTAAAGATGGTCAAACTGCCATGAGCATTCACGTGCTGCAAGGTGAGCGTGAGTTAGTGTCAGACTGCCGCTCACTCGCTAAATTTGAATTACGTGGCATTCCGCCCATGGTCGCTGGTGCGGCGCGCATTCGTGTGACATTCCAAGTGGATGCCGATGGCTTACTTTCTGTGACTGCGCGCGAACAATCAAGCGGCGTAGTCGCTGATATTGTCGTCAAACCCTCTTATGGTTTATCTGAAGATCAAATCATTAATATGCTTAAATCCTCTTTTGGTGCTGCGGAGCAAGACAAACAAGCCCGTGCCTTGAGAGAGGCCATTGTGGATGCAGAACGTTTAATCGAGGCAATTAATGCAGCGCTGGCAGAGGATGGCCATTTATTAAGCGCTGATGAAAAAGCGAGCATTGAAGCACAAGTCAATGCATTAGAAGCGACACGCCATGGCAATGAGAAAGACAGTATTATTCAAGCGGTAGAAGCGTTAAACCACGCAACAGAAAACTTTGCTGCAAGACGCATGGATGCTTCCGTGAAACAAGCGTTTGCTGGACAAGACTTAAACAAATTAGAACTTTAAAAGACAAAACAACATGCCACAAATTATCGTATTGCCCCATGAAGAACTCTGCCCTGAAGGCATGGCATTTGAAGCCAAGCCAGGTCTATCGATTTGCGATAGCTTACTCAACCAGGATATTGATATTGACCATGCTTGCGACAAAGTTTGTGCTTGTACGACTTGTCACGTGATTGTGCGTGAAGGTTACAAAACACTTAACCCAGCCGAAGATCAAGAAGAAGACTTACTCGACAAAGCTTGGGGCCTAGAGCCAAACTCACGGCTCTCATGCCAAGCGATTGTTGGTACAACTGATTTGGTGGTAGAAATCCCAAAATACTCGATCAACATGGCAAAAGAAGGCCATCGCTAAACGGCCCTGTCTTCTTTACATTGTCATCAAAAGTTCACATTTTCGTGCTTGACTAGCAACTCCGATCTTAAAGTGACTCAGTACAAGGAATGATTGAAATGGCTAAGAAAGACAAAGTAGAAATTCATTGGCTCAACAAACCACAAGAACAGGACTACCCTGCCGCTGCCTCATACTTAAGCCTCATTTACGATGAAAAAAGTGCATCGTCCTTTGTTGCAAAACTCAAAGATGCCCCACTTGCTGAGTTTAAAGCCAAAGATATCTTTAGGGCATCCCATCTATCTTTACTTGGTGTCAGCAATCTACATGTCAGGCGTGACATCAAAAAAATAAAATTTGGCGAACTCATGTCACCACTATTGCTTGTAAGAGACCAAGCAAATGGCAAACTCACTATCGCGGATGGCTATCATCGGCTTTGTGCGGTCTATCACTTTGATGAGGACGCATTAATTCCCAGCAAAATTGTTTAATGCATCAATTGTCTTATTAGTGCAACAATTCACAATCAATGTATCAATTGATTGACGCATAATCACTCCTAGTTTTAATAGAGCGCTTCAAAACCGCTCTATTTTTTTATCTTTTATTTGAGTAGATAAATGAAGATCTTCTTTATCAGCTGGTTCATCTCCGCATTGTTATTTGTGAGCTACTCCAGTCATTACCAATTGTTTGGCTTTAAGACCCTAGCAAAGACCACTGGTGGCTTTATTGCGCTATGCTCACTCGGCATTTTCCTTTTTTCAATTGGCTGCCTAATGTATAGAGAAGCCATGATTTATTCGTTAATTTCATAGATTCATCTTCTTTCTGACACATGATTGACACATAAAAAAATTATCATCAATAGTGTGTTAAGCAGTTTCAAAGAAGCCAAAAATGAATGAAGTCATGAATTTAATTAAACAAAGAAAAACCAGCGAAATCAATAGCCCTTTGATTCACCACAAGGTGCTTAAAAGCATCCACAAGATTTCTACCGCCGAGATCTCAAGAACAGCCGCCACACTCAGTCTGATTACCGATCACTTAAAAGCTAAAAAACAAGAAAAACAACCAAAAGATATCGTACCCGTTTATTTAGTTTTTTAGCATCTCGTTTTTAGATCTTTTTAAAGTCTTAGTGTTAACCCCAACTCCTTTAGAGCGTCCTTCGTGGCGCTCTTTTTTTCATACAAACTTCATGGACTCTTAACAATGCGGACCTAGCATGCTTGATAAAATAAAAATAATAATTACTTGCGCTAGACGCAATCACGTTCATGCTTAATTCACTACTTAACAGTTGAACGTTCGTGCCAGAAACAATAGGTTACTTCGATTTTTTAGTAATCAAAGACCATCAGGATTACCTCAATTTTTCTATTATCTTTAGCTATGGCAAACACTTTTGCGAGGTCACCGGCATGGGCTGGATGGGTAATAAAAAGGTGCATTACTCCATCAGTAGCATTCTCATGAATAAAAAGCATGCTTCGCTTGATGAAGCTGAAGAAGTGGGCATTACTATCGTGGAAGGCAGTGCTTTATTTGAACAGGTGCAACTTGATTATTTAACTAAGTCTTACATCAAAACAAAACTGGCTAAGCCATAGTTTCTGTAAAAAACGCTTTACAAAACTAAGCCAGCTTAGCCAATGTGATATTTAATATAAAATAAATGCAAATTAGCCCAACAACGATGCGCTTTTATTTTGCACTTATTGCGCGTTAGGGCCTGTAATAAGATACAGCTGGCCGCCTTCGACTAACTCAGGATCTCCCGATTTCGCATGCACTTGCAATGAGCCCAAGAAGTAACGCTTATTCGTTTCAAACCAGGGCGCTTTGCGCACTAAATCGGTAATCTCGATAATCCCTGAGTTTTCTTCATCTTGCGTTAAAAATTCAGGGCTATTTTTATCAAAGAATGCCTCAGGTGCAACGCGGAATAACTTCTCTGCCTTGCCTGTTTTTGGGTCGAACTGCCAGATCGATGCCATGTGGGGGTTATCACCTGGGTCTTCTTCTACCAGCACTTTGCCATCCCCAGCCACGGTAATGTTGTCAAACATCTGCGCGCCAATATCGCGGGCATTGAGTACTACTTTAATTGCGCCGCCAATTTCAGGCTTGTTAATGTCATCAAAAGTAAGCTGGAATAGTTGGCTAGTGCCGTCTATCTTATCCGTGGTGGCAAAGTAGAAAATATTCGGGTTATTTACATCCCAAGCGCCATCTTCAGGGCGCATAAAGTTTGTCACGTTCTCTGTTCTACCAGCCTTCTCTAGATCATCTCCGCTCATGCTAGAAACGTTGCCTAAGTTAGCAAACCCAAAGCGCTTCCCATCTACTTTTACTGCGTACAAATTACCGCCCATCATGCCAGCCCGCTCAACAGGATTACCAGTCGCACGCTTTTCACCAACATACATATATACTTGGCCCCCAGGACTATCATCCATGCCCATCACCACGGTTTTTACACCAGTACTTGGATTAGCCACAGCATTTTCCCAGGCAAATTTACCCAAGTAAGGTAGCTCGTAACTGGTGCCTTTTTGCTCACCCGTCACCACATGGGCAAACCCACGACCACCTTCGCGGTCCTCTTCACCGTTCATAAACAAACGACCATTAAAGCCCTTGCCAGACGCTGAATCATATAAGGCGCTGAGCGGCGGCAAGTCAGCAGAACATAAACGGTTAAAACTATAGGCTGGCGCGTTCACATGCTTTTTGTCATCCGCTAACCATAGTTTGGTTTGCTTAATTAAATCTTCGCCATCGGTGATTTTTAAGCTGGCGATATCGAGTGTCCAATGTGAAACAAATGCCCCCCGCCCAAAATGCTTGCGGTTTTTACCTTGGTCTTTACCAATCTCATGATTCATGTAAATAGAGAGCGTGCCATCGCCATTATCTAGCGCACCCAAACCATCAGGAATGCCAATCATACGATAGTTTTTAACACCAACAGCATCACCCACGTTTAACAAAGGCTTTACTTGCCAAGCAGGAGATAGTGATTTTAACCAAGCCTGTGAAGTTGATACTTCATTAGATGCAGCGAAACAATGTGAGCTGAAAGCTAACAGCAAAACAAAAAGTAAAGAAGATGATTTTTTCATGTGGGCAACGGAAATTGAAATTAAAGAATTATTTAACATGATAAGCGTGAAATAAGACGAATTTTTGACAGAAAATAAAATAATCTGCCAAGGCGGGGGTTTTTACATTCAAAGAACAATCTAATTTAAACAGCTAAATTAGAAAGCGATTTGTGTACGCAACATAAGCAACTCTTCATGGTTTATATATTGATGACAAAAAATATATTTATGTAAAAAAAACAACAGCACAGCGTGCGATTAGATGATTTACTATCTATTCAACGTAAATTAAATTCATAATTTTAGGATTGAATGATAAAAACTCACATTTCCTTAAAACAGGCTTTTTTGTATTGGTTAAGGCTAGGCTTTATTAGCTTTGGCGGCCCTGCTGGCCAGATTGCCATCATGCATCAAGAGTTAGTGGTAGAAAAACGCTGGATTTCAGAAGCGCGTTTTTTACATGCGCTGAATTTTTGTATGGTATTACCTGGCCCTGAGGCGCAACAATTGGCGATTTATATTGGTTGGTTGATGCACAAAACGCTAGGTGGCTTGATGGCTGGATTGTTATTTATTTTGCCTGCATTTTTTATATTAGCTGGTTTGGGTATGGTGTATATGCAATATGGTGAACTACCTTTAATACAAAGTCTTTTTAGCGGCATCAAGCCTGCGGTGGTGGCAATTATATTATTTGCGGCTTATCGCATTGGTATGCGCACACTGAAACATCCTTTATTAATGATGATTACGGCGCTTTCATTTATTGGGATCTTATTTTTTAAACTGCCGTTCCCATTGATCGTCTTATTGGCCGCCATGATTGGCTGTGTGGCGAGTCAATTCTTACCGCAAGCTTTTAAAGCGGCCTCGCACAATGCCGATACTAAAACTGAATATTTAACCGCCATTATTGATGACGACACACCCATCCCTGAACACGCCAAATACAAACTCAGCCTTTTACTCAAAAACCTCATTTTGGGACTTTTGATTGTTGGCTTGGCTTTTTATTTACTGGTGAGTTTTTTTGGCTTTGAAGATTTACTCAGCCAAACAGCTTTATTTTTCACCAAATCAGCATTACTGACCTTTGGTGGCGCTTATGCGATGTTACCTTATGTTTATCAAGGATCTGTGGAGCATTACCACTGGATTACTGCTGCGCAGATGATGGATGGCTTGGCGCTAGGCGAAACTACGCCAGGCCCGCTGATTATGGTGATTACCTTTATTTGCTTTGTAAGTGGCTGGGTAAATCATGCGCTACCTGATGCACCGCTCTGGGTGTCGGGATTAGCCACGGCTGGGGTTGCTTCTTTCTTTACCTTTTTACCAAGTTTTGTAATGATTTTTTTAGGCGCGCCGTTTATTGAAACTACGCGCAGCCAGCTTAAGTTTGCTGCGCCACTCACTGCGATTACTGCGGCGGTAGTTGGTGTGATTTTAAATTTGGCGGTGTTTTTTGCCCTGCATACTTTTTGGCAAGAAAAAACCCAGCAACTCAACATTGCTGGGTTAATCATTGCGAGCTTGGCGTTTATTGCACTGACCAAATTTAAAGCGAATACTTTAGTGGTGATTTTCGCCAGTGGCTTGGCTGGCCTTGCTTTGGGTTCTATTAACTAGCTTATATCAATTAAACCTCTTTGCGCATATGTGGGAATAAAATCACATCACGAATGCTTGGGCTATCTGTGAGGAGCATCACCAAGCGATCGATACCGATACCGCAACCGCCTGTTGGCGGCATGCCGTATTCCAAGGCGCGGATAAAGTCAGCATCGTAATACATGGCTTCATCATCCCCCGCTTCTTTGGCCGCTACTTGTGCGTGGAAGCGAGCAGATTGGTCTTCTGGATCATTAAGCTCTGAGAAGCCATTGGCAATTTCTCGGCCTGCAATAAATAGTTCAAAACGTTCTGTGATTTCAGGGTTTGCATCCGAAGCACGTGCGAGTGGTGAAACCTCAATGGGGTAATCGATAATATAAGTCGGCTCCCACAATTGGCTTTCTGCGGTTTCTTCAAACAAAGCGAGTTGCAAAGCGCCCAGGCCTGCATGGTCAAACGCTTTAACGCCAAACTTGAGAAGCTCTTGACGAATAAACGCTGTATCCGCTAATTGCTCTGGGGAATAACTAGGCGCGTATTTGTTAATTGCACCCACAACTGTTAAGCGTTGGAATGGTTTGCTAAAGTCTAACTCTCGATCTTGGTATTGCAAGGTGGCTGTGCCACACGCGGTAAGCGCTGCTGCACGGATACAGTTTTCGGTGAAGTCCATCAGCCACTTATAATCAGTGTAAGTGGCGTAAAACTCCATCATGGTGAATTCTGGATTGTGACGAACGCTCACGCCTTCGTTACGGAAATTGCGGTTCACTTCAAACACACGCTCAAAGCCACCTACAATTAAACGTTTTAGATAAAGCTCAGGGGCAATACGCAAAGTCATTTGCATGTCTAAAGCATTGTGATGCGTGATAAATGGCTTGGCTGATGCGCCGCCTGGGATTGGGTGCAACATTGGTGTTTCAACTTCAAGAAACTCATTTTCCACCATAAAATTACGGATCGCAGAAACAATTTTGCTACGCGCTTTAAAGGTATTGCGGGTTTCTTCTGAAACAATCATGTCCACGTAGCGCTGACGGTATTTAATCTCTTGGTCAGCGAGGCCATGGAATTTTTCAGGGAGCGGGCGTAGCGACTTAGTCAGCAAGCGCAGCTCAGTGACCTTAATCGACAGCTCACCCGTTTTGGTTTTGAACACCACACCCACAGCGGCAAGAATATCGCCCAAATCCCAATGTTTGAATGATTCGTAAACCTCTTCGCCGATATTATCTTTAGAGATAAAGAGCTGAACGCGACCCGAACGGTCTTGCACGGTCGCAAAGCTGGCTTTGCCCATCACACGTTTAAGCATCATGCGGCCGGCGATTTTAGCGTTCACAGCCATGCCTTCTAATGCTTCATTTTCAAGCGCGCCATATTGCTGATGCAAATCAGCCGCGAAGTGCTCAGGCTTAAAATCATTAGGAAAGGCAACACCAGCGGCGCGAATGGCCTTGAGTTTTTCACGGCGCTCGGCGATGACGTGATTTTCTTCTTGTAATGGCGGATTTAGATGTTCACTCACTTCAAACTCCCTGCTTTAAACTTTCAAATATAAATGGGTCAAGGTCGCCATCAAGCACACCTTGTGTATTACCAACCTCAACGTTGGTACGTAAATCTTTAATACGTGATTGATCAAGCACGTAACTACGAATTTGGTGGCCCCAGCCAATGTCGGTTTTGGCATCTTCCAGGGCTTGTTTTTCTTCATTACGCTTATTGAGCTCTAGCTGATAAAGCTGGGCTTTTAGCATATTCATCGCTTCGGCTTTATTCCGATGTTGCGACCTGTCGTTCTGACACTGCACCACGGTATTGGTTGGGATATGCGTAATGCGCACCGCAGAATCTGTTTTGTTAATATGCTGACCACCCGCACCACTGGCACGATAGGTATCAATACGCAAATCGGCAGGGTTAATATCCACTTCAATGGAATCATCAATTTCTGGGAATATTTGCACACTGGCAAATGAAGTATGGCGGCGATTGCCTGAATCAAACGGTGACTTACGCACTAAGCGATGAACGCCTGACTCACTGCGCAAATAACCATAGGCATATTCACCAGAAACTTTTAGTGAAGCGCTTTTGATACCCGCAATATCACCCTCAGACTCCTCAAGCACTTCGACCTTAAAACCTTTGCGCTCGCAATAACGTAAATACATTCTAAGCAACATAGACGCCCAATCCTGCGCTTCTGTTCCACCGCTGCCGGATTGAAAATCCATAAAGCAATTATTGGGATCCATCGGGTTGGCAAACATGCGGCGGAATTCCATGCCCTCAAGTTGCTTTTCGAGCGCCAAACTATCCGTTTCAATACTTAATAAAGTGCCTTCATCGCTTTCATCTTTTGCCATCTCAAATAGCTCAGAGGAATCACGAATGCCAGCATCAATATCCACAAGTGACTTCACCAAACCCTCAAGCTCACGACGCTCTTTACCAAGCTTTTGTGATCGCTCGTTATCATTCCAAATCGCGGGGTCTTCTAAAAGCTGACTGACTTCTTCTAAACGTTGCTGCTTGTTTTCAAAGTCAAAGATACCCCCTAAGCGCATGTTGGCGCTCGGCGAGGTCGGCAAGGCGATTGCCAATGAGATTGAGTTGTTCGGATTCCATTATAGTTATAACTTGTACTTTTTTTGAATAGAAGAAATTATACATCAAACCCAGTACAATACATGGAGCAGGCCTCAAGCTAGTTATGTACTAGCGAACTCAGATAAATCACGAAAATCTTATTTACTTCTGAATATGTTTCACGAGTTCTGTCACAAAGCTGCAATATTTAACCTATAAGCTCATTCTTTATTTTGACTAAAAGTTGTCAAAAAATTAATTTTCGCTTAAGGGAGATGTAATGCAATCCATATTTGTAAACGCTCTAAAAGTTGTCTCATTTATCGCAGTGGCTTTCTCTGGAACAACTACATACGCAGCTGAAAAAATCATCAAGATCGACGGCTCCTCCACTGTTTACCCAATCAGTGAAGCGGTTGCTGAAGAGTTTCAATCTGCTCAAAAAATCAAAGTGACTGTTGGTGAGTCTGGCACCGGTGGTGGCTTCAAAAAATTCTGTCGTGGTGAAACTGATATTTCTGACGCTTCACGCCCAATCTCACAAAAAGAGATGGATGCTTGTAAAGAAGCTGGTATTCAATTTATTGAATTGCCAATCGCTTATGACGCTTTAACGATTGTTGTGAACAGCAAAAATGACTTCGTTAAATCAATCTCAGTAGAGGATTTGAAAAAAATCTGGGCACCAGGTTCTTCAGTGAAAAATTGGAATCAGGTGAGCACTTCATATCCAAACTTGCCTATGTCATTGTTTGGGCCAGGCACAGCATCAGGAACATTTGATTACTTTACTGAAGCTGTAAATGGTAAAGCTAAGTCAAGCCGTTCAGATTACACACCATCAGAAGATGACAACGTTTTAGTACAAGGTGTTGCAAACAACGCAGGTGGCATGGGTTATTTTGGTATTGCATATTACTTCGAAAACAAAGATAAATTACGCGCATTGCCCATCATCGCTAAGGCTGGCGCAGTAGCAGTAATGCCTTCAGTGGAATCTGTTATGAACTCTACATATCAACCACTTGCACGTCCATTGTTCATCTACGTGAATGCAACTGCTGCTAATGCACGTCCAGAAATCAAAGCTTTCGTAAACTACTACTTGGAAAATGCGCCAAAATTGGTAAAAGAAGTGAAATATATTCCACTAACAGCTGAAGACTACGCGGCTGTCAAATCACACTTCAAAGCAATGAAGCCTGGTACCGGGTTCAATGGCACTCCAGAAGTTGGCGTTAAGATTACTGATCTAATTAACCGTATCAAGTAATTAAATGCAATCAATATTGGGGTGGCGTAAGTTGCCCCAATTGCTATCAATTAAATCTCGCTGATAATTATTGTCAGCATGTGTAATTAAGATTGATTGAATTTTTTAGCGACGACTCATCTGATCTAAAATAGAAAAGCATCCTTAAATATGGCGACTACCACGATGAATGAATTAGCAACCACCACCATCAGTCCACGTTTAGCGAAGAATATTCGTCGCAATATCAAAGAGCGTATGATTGAGTTCATTTTGATGTTGGCTGCGCTTTCAGCAGTGGCTACTACATTAGGTATTGTTGCTATTTTATTAAATGAATCGCTGGGTTTCTTTAAGACCGTTTCAGTGGTTGATTTCTTTACAGATACACAATGGACGCCTCTTTTTGAAGACGCGCACTTTGGTATTATGCCGCTTGTCGCAGGTACGTTAACAACTTCAGCGGTCGCTTTAATGGTTGCGATTCCTGTTGGCACGATTGGTGCAATTTACTTATCTGAATTTGCTTCTCATAAAGTTCGTGAAACAGTTAAACCGATTCTTGAATTGCTTGTTGGGGTTCCAACAGTCGTTTTTGGTTACTTCGCTTTATTCTTTGTCACCCCATTACTACAAAACATGATTCCAACATTACCTGGTTTTAACATGCTTTCAGCAGGCTTGGTGATGGGCATTATGATTATTCCTTACATCAGCTCAGTGGCTGAAGATGCGATGCGCGCCGTGCCGATGAGCATGCGTGAAGGTTCTTATGCCATGGGAGCTACACGCATTCAAACAGCATTACGTGTGGTTGCACCGGCTGCGACCTCAGGCATTGTTGCCGCCTACATCTTGGGAATTTCACGTGCGGTAGGTGAAACCATGGTGGTTGCAGTAGCAGCAGGCCAACAACCAAACCTAACATTTAACCCAATGGAAAGTGCTGCAACGATTACTGCTTACATTGTGCAAGTTGCATTAGGTGACTTGCCACATGGTAGTATTGGTTATCAAAGCATTTTTGCTGCAGGCCTAGTATTAATGGTGATGACGCTATTTTTTAACATGCTTGGCCATTTGGTTCGCAAAAAATATCGCGAAAACTACTAAGCCGTTTTATTTAAAATATCAAATACCCATAAAAAACTGAGTAATCATATGACACAAGCATCTGTAATCAAAAATTTAACTGAAGTGCGTGCAATGATTAAGCGCCACAAAGTCAATGATTATATTTTTTCAGTCATTGGCATCATCGCCCTAATGATAGGCTTGTTAACATTACTGACCCTATTTATTGACTTGATTTACGATGGTAGCGCACGTTTTAACTTACAGTTTTTAAGCGACTACCCTTCACGCCGCGCTGAACATGCTGGTTTGTTATCGGCTTGGGTTGGTTCAACTTTGGTGATGATCATTACTTTTTTAACTGCTGTGCCTATGGGGGTAGCCGCTGGTTTGTACTTAGAAGAGTACGCACCTAAGAATTGGTTTTCTGACATTATTGAAATTAACGTTTCTAACCTAGCTGGTGTGCCATCGATTGTTTATGGTTTGCTTGCTTTAGGTTTATTTGTTTATGGATTAGGCTTAGGTCAAAGTATTTTGACTGCTGGCTTAACCCTAGGCTTATTGATTCTGCCTATTGTCATTGTTTCAACCCGTGAGTCTATCCGCGCAATCCCTGTGGCGATTCGTGAAGCGGCTTATGCGGTTGGCGCGACCAAGTGGCAAGTGGTTTATGACCATGTGTTGAAGTACTCATATGGCGGCGTTTTGACCGGCATCATTATCGGCATGGCGCGCGCACTTGGCGAAACAGCCCCAATTATTACGATTGGCGCACTGACCTTTATCGCGTTCTTACCACCAACACCGATAACATCTGAACCTCCATACTTGAATTTTGAATGGCTAAGCTCAGGCTTTACTGTGCTCCCAATTCAAATGTTCAACTGGTTATCGCGCCCAGATCATGCTTTCCATGTCAATGCAGCAGCCACTGGCGCGATCATTATTCTCGTGACATTACTGATGAATGGTTATGCGATTCGTTTACGTTACAAGATTCGTGAAAGCATTAAGTGGTAACACTCTAAATTTAATCAAAACAATATTAAATCTATTAGCAGGAAATTAATTATGGCCACTACGACAACACCGATTAAAGCTGAAGCACGTGATTTAGACTTTTATTACAGCACTGGCATGAAGGCGCTAAAAGGCGTTTCAATGCCGCTGTATGAAAAGAAAATCACTGCGTTAATTGGCCCATCAGGCTGTGGCAAATCAACATTCTTACGTTGTTTTAATCGCATGCATGACCTTTATCCTGGCAATAAGTACGATGGCGAAATTATCATGCATCCAGACAACACTAACTTATTGGCTGATGGTGTAGATCCAATTGAAGTGCGCATGCGTATTAGCATGGTGTTCCAAAAGCCAAACCCATTTCCAAAATCAATCTATGAAAACGTTGCTTATGGCTTGCGTGTTCGTGATGAGAAGAATAAGCGTGTCATAGACGACAAAGTGGAAGAGGCGCTTAAAGGTGCAGCTATTTGGAATGAAGTAAAAGATCGTCTCGATGACTTAGCATTTAACTTGTCAGGTGGCCAACAACAGCGTTTATGTATCGCACGTGCCTTAGCAACCGATCCTGAAATTATGTTGTTTGATGAGCCAACATCGGCGCTTGATCCAATTGCAACTGCGAATATTGAAGAGTTGATGTGTGAGCTTAAAGATAAATTAACGATACTAGTGGTAACGCACAACATGCAACAAGCGGCTCGCGTATCAGATTATACCGCTTATATGTATCTTGGCGAGATGATGGAATTTGGCGAGACAGATGCTATTTTTACAAAGCCAACACGTAAAGAAACTGAAGATTACATCACAGGCAAATTTGGTTAATTACTAGATACATTAAGCAAAAAAAAAGCTGGTACATCAAATATGATGTACCAGCTTTTTTATCGCTTAAAACTTATTCAATAAACTTAATTAAATAGATTTTAAATGGAGCTTGTGACATCCGTATAAAAATTAATCATGCGTTCAGCTTGGGCTTTATCAGTCCAGCGGGTTTTCGCATAATGATAAGCAGCCTTGCCTAAAGCATCACAACGCGCTTTATCACTTAATACCGCATGCACCTTGTCCGCGAAAATTACTTCATCATGCGGTGCAATCAAAGCGCCCTCACCTTCAATGAGTATCGACTTGGTGCCTAATTCAGCAATCGCAACCACTGGCGTTGCTTGTGCCATCGCTTCTAACAGAACCAATCCCTGGGTTTCGCTCATAGAAGAAAAGACAAAAACATCAGCACTTTGATAACAGGCATTGAGTTCCGTATTGCGATCTAAATAACCAATAAACTTAATGTTATCCTCAAGATTGAGTTCTTTACTTAAAGCATGAAGGCTAGCTTCAGCAGGGCCTTCGCCGGCAACCACCAATAACGCATTCGGCTGCTTTTTAATTAAATCCACCCACATGCGGAGCAAAAAACTGATGTTCTTTTCAAACGCAACACGGCCCACAAACAAGCCCATCGGTCTATCAGCGGCAATGCCATACTTCGCTCTAAATGCAACACCATCTGCCTTGGCAAAGCTGTGTGCTTGCAAGCCTGTTGGTACAACCTCCGCTTTAGATTTCACGCCATATTGACGCAGTAAATCCAGCATCGGTTGAGAAGGCGCAACAATCGCATCCACAGCGTTGCATTGTCGACGAGAAATAAAGCGCGCAATGCTCTTAGCAATGCCTTTTGGAATGAATGGTAAGTAGTGATGCAGGTAATCTTCAAAAAAGGTGTGATAAGTCTCCACACATGGGACATCGAGCAAGTGTGCAAGCTTCAAACCTAAGTAATGAGCCACAAATGGCGTATGAATATGCACGATGTCATATTCTTCATTGCGTAGCGACATTAAGCCGTCCAATGCCACACCATATTTCATGAGCTTATCTTCTGGATCGAAGTAAATACTGCGTGCTGGAATACGTTTAATCCAAGCCTCGTCCTCTGTCTTTATGCCATACTCGGGCGCAATTAAATGCACGGTATGACCCATGTCCTGCATTTGATTTACAAAAGTGCGGATGGAGGTAGAAACCCCGTTAATGCGCGGGAAGTAAACATCAGAGATAAATAGAATTTTCAATGCAACGGCCTTAATAGTGGCGCCGCGATGACGGTCGCTAACAACCTTATGTTAGCGACGCTTTGTGACAGTTATATGAAATGTCACATTTGTTTAATTAGGCAGGCCAAAGCACGAGTGACCACACAACAATCAAATTAAGCAAGCTTAACAATACTGCTGCGCTACCGATGTCTTTTGCGCGCTTTGCGAGCAAGTGATGATCGAGCGAAATACGGTCAACCGTTGCTTCAACAGAGGAGTTTAAAAGCTCAACAATAATCACCAAAAACACACAAGCAATCATGACAGCGCGCTCCATGCCGGTATGCCCGAGATAAGCGGCTAAAGGAATTAGAATCAACGCTAAACGCAGCTCCTGCCTAAAAGCGTCTTCATTTTTATAGGCCGCTGATAAGCCTTCCATGGAATAGCCAAATGCATTGAATAATCGACGTAATCCTGTTTTTCCTTTAAATGGGCTTTCCATAACTTCCTCAATATTTAGATGTAAAACTTGGCGTGCAGTATAGCAAACAAGTGTTGTCGATATTGCTTGTCATCATAGCATCATCAAATCTTCACACTACTTTAACGTTCGCAGGGCAAATTGCATGCTCATGAAAAAGCAACTATATAAGCTCTGTTGGATTCTTCCCATTATTCTTTATACAGCTGATGCAAATGCATGGGGCTTAATGACCCACCTCTATTTTGCTCATTCATTATTATGGGCAATGCCAGCACTTGATCCTAAGCTCAGAAAAGCAGTTCAGAACTTTCCAGATTTGGTGATGGCTGGGGCCTGCTTGCCTGACCTTGCAATTGTTTCAAAACACTTCAAGACTACACACGATTGGCAACATGCGCATGATTTATTAGAACGTGCTGAGTCCGAAGAAGATCTGGCGATTGCGATCGGCTATGCAAGTCATTTATATGTAGATGTGATTGCACATAACCACTTTGTGCCAGCACATGAAGAAATGTGGACAGATAAGGGAATATTGGCGCATATCGCCTCAGAATGGGCAATGGACGCGCATTTGCAGCCATTACTACATACTTCCCCAAGCAAGCTTATCAATAAGCACAAAAGGCTCTTAGCTACCTTTGTCAGCGAAAATTTTCCCTGTTCATTCAATCAAACAAAACAAGCATTAACGAGACTAAGTTTTTGGGATAATGTACTGCGAACAGTCAAGATTCCACACATCATTTATTTGAGTGTACGCATTGTTGATCGTCGTGTTTCTAAACACTTTGTGTATTACATTGCTAAAACACAGACAGCAATAGCAGAAATCGGGATTGTTTTAAGTGGGGAAAAGCCAGCTTGGAAAGCAGAGTTACTTCATATGAGTGATGCACAATTAAGCGCATGGCGACTAGAGTGCATGGGAGACTTGGCGCTCCTTCATCCAGCACCCATCAGTTACTTTATGCCAAATAACTAAATAGATATAACGAGATGATTATAAAAAGATAAATAGTGAAGCGATTAGACCGCCAATTGCTGCGCCAGCAATCACATCCGTTGGATAATGCAAACCAAGCACAACTCGAGACAATCCAACAAGCACCGTAAAAGGAATGAGTAATCCAGCCAATTGTGGGTAGTAGTAAAGGCCCACAGCACAAAATGCTACAGCATGTAATGTGTGACCGGATGGAAAGCTAAAGCGATCTAATGGTCGTCCCGTTAACCAAATATCCTGATGTACTTCGTATGGACGTGGACGTAGCGTTTTCCCTTTAATCCATTTGTAGATCAAAGTGCCTGTTAAGCCGGCCATCGCCATATGCAACACTGGTAAGTATGAAGCTTGACCCTGCGTCAACATAATCCCGAGCATTACTGTGTACCAAAATACACCATCACCTAATCGGCTAATTAATCTAAAGAAAATTCGTACTGCTCGATAATGACTTGTTTTATTCACACTAATACAAAGTGCACTATCCCAAGCAAGAAAGCGATTTCTATATAAAACCAATTTATAAGGCATGATGGCTCCAAGGCTTTTTCATGCCGCTATAGTGACAAGCAATTATGACAATTTGATGAAGAATGCCGACTTGAAATGAAAAAACCCCAGTCATTTCTGACTAGGGTTTTGTATAAAGAGTCTGGCGGTGACCTACTTTCGCATGCACGAAGCATACTATCATTGGCGCAGAATCGTTTCACGGCCCTGTTCGAGATGGGAAGGGGTGGTTCCAATTCGCTATGGCCGCCAGACATAACCGTGATCGTCTGACTGAGCAGA
>CAMCXI010000011.1:0-25137 GCA_945883335.1 Candidatus Methylopumilus universalis
AAGGATTCGAACCTTCGTACTCTGAGAGAACGGATTTACAGTCCGTCGCCTTTAACCACTCGGCCACCCCTCCAAACCGAACCCAAGATTATGCAGATATTCTTAGATGCTGTCAATCCTAATATTGACTATTAATAAGACTTTTCAAAACGCACAATCTAAGTCATTTTAGGTTTGCAGGCTTAAGCTCTGGATAGGCTTTCACGTAAATCGCCAAATCAGGATCAAAAGTGTCCCAATTGATGGTTTTGGCAACCATTTGATAGATGAAATTGACGATTGGATTTTTGTGCTGACAATAGTTACTCAACGGCACCATGTCGTTACCAAGCTCGATTTTTGGCGCATAGCCAGTTTGACCGCTTTGAATTGAAGTAGCACCAATACTATAAGACCACTCAACCGCAGCATCCCATAGCCTAAAATACAAGAACCATTCTTTGGACTGACTGTAATCTATCCCAATAAACTTATTCACCACATGCTCGCCTAGCTTAAAGCACAGCATAAAGGACAACATTTCTTTAGATTCATTTTCACGTAAAATCACATAATGTGAATTTTCATATTGAGAGATTTCATCAAAGAACGCTCTATTCAGTTGCTCGAACTTGGTATTCCCTTTTTCGTATGTTTGCCAAAACAAGCTAAAAACTTCATCTATTATCGCCGCATTGGGCTGAGAAACAATCTCCACATACACAGGCGCATCATTTGCCTGTTTCATTTTCTTTTTTATCTTGTTACGACGCGAAGCCTTGAGTGACGAGATATAGTCATTTTTATTTTTGCCGTCCAAATGCAAACTCGTGCCAGGAAAGCTCACTAGATGAAACAAACCCTCTTTTTTTATCAAAGGAACCAGCACGAGTTGCTGCTCCTGCGCAAAATCTTTCCATACACGCATCGAAGCGTCTAGCTCATCAGCCTTAGTACGCATCGCTTTATTGATAACTGCGAACACCTCTGCCGGATTGACTCCGTGAACAAGACCCACGCGACCTTCGTCACTACACGGAGAGCCAATAAAAAATGTACGCTGATAAAGCAAAGTAGGAAAAAACTTGCCTAAGATATTAAAAATGGGAAGTAATGCAGGTTGAATGACTAAAGCAATTGGTACATCCATTAGAAATGCCGGGGCAATTGCAACAGGATTATCGTTATAAGAAACCAGTCCATACATAAATTTGAATTGGGCATCCAAACCTGCACGTTCAATTGCTGCATACCACCATTTTCCTTCATAAGGTGCAGCAAAACATTCTTGCCACAAAGCCTCAGAAATATCTTCTACTGATTAATGCCACTGGATTTTATACATGCGCTACTTGCTCCGATATCACCTCACATATTTTAGCGAAATCATGCTCACTTAACCAAATGCAATTAGTGATGATCAACGTTTGTGAAGCAAATTGTTGCGCATTTGGAGTTTGCGCATTTTTAAAATAAGGCGCTAAGTACCCATAATCCTTTAATGCGTGAATAAATAGACGGCCAACCCCTAAACCTTTATCCCAAAGGGAGCTAAGCACAGCATCACGCAAGACTTCATTAGGCATTCGTATTATAAAAAAGGGCCATACCCCCTCACCCCCTCCAACATCAGCGAGCACATTAATATTAGGAATGGCATTTAATCGCCTAAGTCTGGCCTTAGCCAAACTTCTTGTTAACGCCAAGTAATTTGGCAAACGTTCTGCCGCTTTAGCACCAACTTTTTTTCGCCAGTTACCAACTTGATGCACTGAAAAATCAAACGAACAATCATCCCCAACTGCCTCAATTAAATTACCGCGTTTAAGCGCGCGCCTTAAGTGTTGGCCAAATGCTAAGCCCATGCCGACTGGACGATAAAGTAAGTAATATGCAAGAAGCTCTAAAATGCGCCGCGTCTCTAAGAAATGATTTGGTGCCAGCGCCTTCCCAGCTTGTCTTAACGCCTGACGGATGCGAGGGGAATTGCTCATTACAACTCCACCTGCAAAGATTGTCAGGCCTTTGCCAACACCCAAACTAAAAAAACCAACATCGCCAAAAGTACCAACAGCCCTGCCATTCAATTGCCCCCCATAGACTGCGCGGCATCTTCGATGACAAAAGCACCCACACCTCTTGCAATCTCTATTGTCCTGCAAACATCAGCAACTCGACCTGCAAGATGGGTATGAACAACGGCCAAAGACTGGTTATTAAAGACACTCTTTAGGGAATTTTCACAAAAATCAAAATGGCCTGGTTTGGAATCGGCAAGCACTGGAATTAAATTTGCTTTGATGACAGCTAGCGCCACCCAAGGACAGGTATAAGCGCTTATAACCACATACTTCTTATTTCTGATAGTTTTTAGAGCCTCTAAGGCAACAACTAATGCCGCCGTTCCAGAACACTCAATCTGAACTTCATCAATGCCAACAAAATCGGCTATTTTTTGTTCAAGCGTTTTTTGGGGGCGACGCAAAAGAACTTGAGGAATAAAATCACGCCATGAGAGCATCAAACCAGCGGTGGGAGACGCTTCAGTGACTTTCAACATGCTCGTGCTCTGATTCACTAAAGCTTAGACAAACGATACCAATTACAATCAACAGGGCTCCAAGGATCTGCATCGGTGCAAGCCTGTCACCAAAATAAACCGCTGAAACAATTAACACCAAAACCACTTCTAAATGCGATGCCGCAAATGCTGGGCCAACCGGCGCATGTTTAAGCAATGTCATCCACGCAATAAATGAACCCAAATAGCCCAAAACAGCACCGTATATCCAAGGCTGAGAAAAAATTGATAAGAACCATGCGAGATTCATCACGAACTCACCACCATGGTTTGATGCCAGCTTGAAGGAGACCTGAGTCAAGGTATCACAGAGCATTAAGGCGGAAAAACCAATCATGTAGAACTGGGTTTTCTTCACGCGTATATTCCGACAAAAATAACGCCAACTGTAATCAGCCCCATGCCTAATAGGCGCATGCGATCTAATTTTTCTTTAAAGATTAGGCGGCCGGCAATAACGATAGACACCATATTAATCGCGCCCAATAAAACGCCTTGCGACAAAGAAAGTACCGAAAGAAAAGCTAGCCAAACAACGAACTCAAGGCAAAAGCAGACAATACCAACACACAACGGGAATGAGCCAAGCATTGACTTCCAACGTGCGACTTCTGTGGATTCATTTTGATTAGCTGTAGCGGCAAATTTCAGCGCTACATGACCAACGGTATCGAGTGTTACATTGATTACCCAAATTAAAATCGCGATTAAGGACAATAGATTTAGCATCGGGTGATTAAGGGGGTGGTGCCGAATGTCGGAATCGAACTGACGACCTTCGCATTACAAGTGCGCTGCTCTACCAACTGAGCTAATTCGGCAAGTGCTAATTAATCAACTGCATTTACAATCGATGTTATTTTACCAACTTTAGGGTGGTTTTTTTCACTTCTAGTGAAATATTTTTTTCTTTGTCGCCAGAAAAATCTATCTCATTGTTTTTATTTTCATTTACGTCTTCAGGCAACACCTCAAAAAACATGCCTTGCCCATTTTCTCGTGCAAAAATACCCTTTACTGCACTAATTGGCACATATAAGTTATTTGAAACACCTGAAAAACGCGCTGAAAAAGTAATAGCCTCGTTGGTGAACTGCAAATCTTTCGTGGCTGAATAATTAAGATTTAAGACGATTTCACCATCTTTAACATAGGCCATTGGCACTTTTGTTTGTGCACTCACCTCAACCAAGAGATGGGGCGTCAATTGATTATCAACGCACCACTCATGAATAGCCCTAATCATGTAAGGCTTGGTTGAAGTTAACTCACTCATACTTATTTACGCATCGCTTTTTCAGAAGGTGTCATCGCTTCAATATATGCAGGGCGCGAGAAAATACGTTCCGCATATTTCAACAATGGCGCAGCTTGTTTAGGCAACTCGATTCCATAATAACCAAGGCGCCATAGCAATGGAGCGATGGCCACATCCAACATAGAGAAGTCATCACCAAGAATGTATTCGTGCTTGGTAAACAAAGGCACAATTTGCGTTAGATTGTCGCGAATCGTTGAACGCGCTTTGTCCGCAGCTTTTTGATTGTCTGACTCAAGGTCTTTAATATGATCAAATAACTGCTCTTCAAAGTTGTGAAGGAACAAGCGCGCACGGGCACGCATTACAGGGTCAGCTGGCATCAATTGCGGATGTGGGAAGCGCTCATCAATATATTCATTAATAATATTTGCTTGCTCTAACACCAAGTCGCGCTCAACTAACACAGGCACAGTATTGTGCGGATTAATCACTGCTAGGTCCTCTGGCTTATTTGCCAAATCTACGTCAATGACTTGAAAGTCCATGCCCTTTTCGAATAATACGATACGGCAACGATGGCTATATGGATCTGTAGTGCCTGAATAAAGTGTCATCATAATTTTGATTCCTCGCTTACAATAAGCAAAGCGGGAAGCCAGCCGAATAGCTGGCCTCCCGCTAAGTTTTTATTTTAGTGTATATCTTTCCAGAACTCTTTTTTCAAATAGTAGCTTAATACAAATAACAGACCTAAAAAGGCCAGCACTAACAAACCAAGATGTTTGTCACGTTCTTTGTATGGCTCTGCCATGAAAACTAAATAGTTAACGAGATCAGCAATTGTCTGATCATATTCAGCTGGCGTCTGAATGCCTGGCTTATTCAACACGAGACGATGCGTTTCAGTTTTCTCATCAACCTTTAAAACTTGCTCACCCTGTAATGTCCAAAGTACATGTGGCATCGCCACTTTTTCATACACAAGATTGTTCCAACCTGTTGGCCTTGTATCATCACGGTAAAAACTGCGTAAGTAGCTGTAAATCCAGTCAGCGCCTCGAGCACGTGCCTCAACCGATAAGTCCGGCGGGGTAACGCCAAACCAAGCTTTAGCTTCAGTTTTTTGCATGGCGACCGTCATTGTGTCGCCAACTTTTTCACCAGCAAACATCAAATTAGATTTAATTTGCTCGTCTGTTAAGCCAATATCCTGAAGACGGTTATAACGCATATAAGCTGCACTATGACAATTTAGGCAGTAGTTCACAAAGGTTTTTGCACCGCGCTGCAATGACGCCTGATTATTTGGATCAATCGGTGCATGATCTAACTTAATCCCTTCGTTTGCTACTGCCATCAAAGGCACTAACAAAGCTAGCAACAATAAAATTTTAGTCTTCATTATCCTGTTACCCTTTCTGGCACTGGCTTTGTCTTATCTCTCTTGGTATACCAAGGCATGAAAGCAAAGAATGAGAAATAAACCACACTAAATATTCTTGCTACCACTGTTGCCCGATCAGCGCCACCAAAGAGAGGGGTGTTGACTGAGAATTGACCCCAAACATTTGATGGCTCGGTTCCTAAGTACCCCAAGATCAAGAAACTCACGACAAATGCCGCAAGCCATTTTTTATATAAATTACCGCGATAGCGAATTGATTTTACCGGGCTACGATCTAACCAAGGCAAAAATGCAAAACTCACGACGGACAATCCCATTGCGGCTACTCCAGGGAATTGCGAATTGAGGATAGGTGGTACTGCCCGCAAAATAGAGTAATAAGGCGTAAAGTACCAAACAGGGGCAATGTGCGCTGGTGTTTTCAATGGATCTGCTGGAATGAAATTATTTGCTTCAAGGAAATAACCACCCATTTCTGGTGCAAAGAAAATAATCGCTGAGAAAACAAGCAGGAATACTGAAACACCCATCAAATCCTTAATTGTGTAGTAAGGATGGAATGGAATACCATCAAGTGGAATATGAGTTTTAGGATCTTTATTCTTCTTGATTTCAACACCATCAGGATTATTAGAACCAACTTCATGCAATGCAATTAAGTGAGCCACAACTAAGCCAAGCAAAACAAGGGGCAATGCAATTACATGGAATGCAAAGAAGCGATTAAGCGTAGCGTCTGAAACAGTGTAGTCGCCACGCAACCATAGTGAAATATCTGGACCAATGAATGGAATAGAAGTGAACAAATTTATAATCACTTGAGCGCCCCAATAGGACATCTGACCCCAAGGCAATAGGTAGCCAAAAAACGCCTCACCCATTAGTACCAAAAATATACCAACACCAAACAACCAAATCAACTCACGCGGTGTTTTATAAGATCCGTACATTAAGCCGCGGAACATATGCAGATAAATGACCACAAAGAACATTGAAGCGCCTGTGGAATGCATATAACGAATTAAGCGCCCCCAAGAAACATCACGCATGATGTACTCAACTGAAGCAAATGCCAATGACGCCTCAGGCTTATAATTCATCGTCAGAAAAATACCAGTTAGAATTTGTATCACCAAAATTAATGTGGCTAATGCACCGAAAAAGTACCAAAAATTAAAGTTTTTGGGTGCATAGTATTCAGTGACATGAGCTTTAAGTGTTGAGCTTAGCGGGAATCGAGCGTCAATCCAACCAACTAAGTTTTTAGATTCTTGATGAGTGTTGTTTGCCATTATGCAACTCCCTTATCGTCTGCACCAATGAGCAAAATTGCATCACTGATGTATTTATGAGGTGGAACAACCAGATTAATTGGCGCTGGAGAACCATTAAATACGCGACCAGCTAAGTCAAATCGAGATCCATGACATGGACAGAAAAATCCACCTACCCACTCTGCGCCCATATCACCACCTGTTTGAAGCTTCGGCGAAGGAGAACATCCCAAATGCGTACAAATACCCACTAGCACCATGATATTTGGCTTAATCGAGCGCGCTGGGTTTGCACAGTAATCCGGCTGTTGACTAGTCACAGCCAATTTCGGATCAGATAACTTATCATCATGTTTTGAAAGCGCATCAAGCATTGCTTGATTGCGGTTAACAATCCAAACTGGTTTCCCGCGCCATTCAACAGTAATCATTGAGCCAGACTCAATCTTGCTAATATCTGCCTCTACAGGAGCCCCTGCAGCCTTTGCGCGCTCGCTAGGGAGCATGCTTGTTACGAAAGGCACTGCAACAGCTGCTGCTGCAACACCACCCGCAACAGATGTTGCCGCAATAAGAAACTTACGCTTACTTTGGTCTACTTCTTGATTCGCCATAAAATGTCCTTAATTTCTGAACTGCATCAATACAAGATTAAAATTTAACGATGTATTTTACAGGTTTCAGCTCAATACTTAAACCCTTGAGGCCTTTAATTTATGCCGCACACATCAAATTTTTAATTGTTTGAATGAAGGCAATCAAACTGGATTATCAATATCAATAAACTCGTGATCTAACTCAAAATGGCTGGAAAGATGCTCACCCAATGCCTTTACTCCGTAACGCTCTGTGGCGTGATGGCCAGCAGCAATATATGCAACGCCAGATTCTCTTGAAAGATGAACCGTCTGCTCGGAAATCTCACCACTAATAAACAGATCCACACCAAGCGCGATTGCTTCCTCAATATAGCCTTGGGCAGCGCCTGTGCACCAAGCTACATTTTGAATTGGCCGATTTAAATCCCCAATCACCAATGGGGCCCTTTTTAATTTCGACTCAATCAACCTTGAAAACTGATCTAAGGTTTGAGGTGCATCTAAACTTCCTGTTGATACAGGACCTTGATTAGTCAAAATAGGTTCAGTGTTAATCTCTAAAACCCTAGCCAATTGGGCGTTATTTCCTAGCTCTGGATGTGCATCAAGTGGAAGATGGTAAGCCAACAAACTTATATCATTTTCCATTAAAAACTTAATACGCTTATGTTTGACGCCCACCAAGCAGGCATCCTCATTTTTCCAAAAATAACCATGATGGACTAATACGGCATCTGCTCCCACATCTTTAGCCGCCTCAAGAAGTGCCAAACTAGCACTCACGCCAGTCACCAGCTTATTCACATGCAATCGCCCCTGAACCTGAAGTCCGTTGGGACAATAATCCTTGAACTGGTCCGCCTGCAAAATTTGTCGGGTATAATTTGTTAAATGCTTAAGTTCCATTTTTCATTCCATCATTGTTTTGTTAGTTTTTTAGGCTGCTATATTTCATGAAAAAGCTTTGGCTCATTTTCGCACAAACCGTCACCACTGCCCTCGCTATTGTTTTTGTAGTGCAAATTTTTTATCCAAGAATACTGAACTCGGAACTTCAATCAATTGAAAAATCCATTGAAAATAACTTTCACCATTCAAACCGAATAAGTTCTTCTGGTTCGTATAGCGTTGCTGCCGAGAAGGCAATGCCCTCCGTCGTCAATATTTTCACCAGCAAAAAGAAAGCAATTAACCCTCACCAACAGTTTTTAGACGACCCTGTATTCAAGCGCTTTTTTGGTAATCAAATGGAAGAACCATCACAACATGATAATAGCCTGGGTTCTGGCGTAATCGTCAATTCAGACGGTCTTATTCTCACCAATCAACACGTGATTGAAGCCGCAGATGAGATTGAGGTCGCTCTAGAGGATGGCAGCTCTTTGAGAGCACGCATTGTTGGGTCTGACCCAGACACGGATCTTGCTGTATTAAAAATTGACGTTAGAAATCTTCCATCAATCACTTTTGCTGATCCAAAGAAAAACAAAGTCGGTGATGTTGTCTTAGCCATCGGCAATCCTTTTGGTGTGGGACAAACCGTCACTCAGGGCATCATTAGTGCGCTAGGGCGCAATCATCTTGGCATTAGTACTTTTGAAAGTTTCATACAAACTGACGCTTCAATTAATCCAGGCAATTCTGGTGGTGCGCTGATCGATGCAGAGGGTAATTTAGTTGGAATAAATAGCGCTATCTACTCACGTAATGGCGGTTCAATGGGCATTGGATTCGCCATTCCAGTCAGCATCGCAAAACAGGTGATGGAGCAAATCGTTCGACAAGGTAGCGTAACCAGAGGCTGGCTTGGCATTGAAGCCCAGGATTTAACATTGGAGCTTGCCGATTCATTCCAACTCAGGACTACTCATGGGGCCTTAATTGCTGGAATCGTTAAAGGCAGCCCGGCCGAACGAGCAGGACTAAAAGTCGGCGATGTGTTAATTGAAATCAACAGCATGAAAGTCATTGATGGTACTAGTATGATAGGCATTGTTTCTGAACTAAATCCAAATAAACAAGCAATCTTAAAAATTGCTCGCAACCATAAAGAGATTAAAATCCCTGTGATGATTGGCTTAAGACCAAAACTAAAAGCTAATTAGTATTAGCTTCGTCGCCATTCGGAATAACAAATTTGGCAACAAAAACACCAAACTCATACAAAAGCCACAGTGGAACTGCCAGCATAATTTGTGAAATCACATCTGGTGGAGTCAAAATTGCGCCAACAATAAATGCACCAACAATCATGTAAGGCCTTGCTGCTTTGAGTACTTCAATTCTAACAATATTGAATTTCACCAGGATGATTACAATAATAGGCACTTCAAATGCCAAACCAAAAGAAACAAACATTGTCGTCACGAAATCCAAATAACTTCCAATATCAGTCATCACAGCTACGCCCTTAGGGGCTGATGAAGTAATAAAACCGAATAAGACTGGGAATACAGCAAAATAGGAAAATGCCATCCCTGCAATAAATAGCAAAGTACTCGCTATAATTAATGGGCCAATAAAACGACGCTCATGAAGATAAAGTCCCGGCGCAATGAACGCCCAAGCTTGATAAAGCGTGTAAGGCAATGAAACAACAATTGCCACTAATGTCGAAACTTTCATTGGCACTAAGAATGGGGTGGTGACTGCCGTTGCAATCATATGTGTCCCTATTGGCATATGATTAAGAAGTGGCTGAGCTAGCCAAGTATAAAGTTCATTTGAAAATGGCAGAAAAGCAATCACGCTCACCACTAAACCCAATACAATTTTTAGCAAGCGATGGCGTAGCTCAAGCAAATGAGAAATTAAATTCTCAGTCACACTCATTTAGATTTTGGCTTTATAGTTGATTGAGAGTTGTCAGACAATGCAGGTTGATCTGACTGAAGCTCACTTTGAACTGGCTTCAACTCTTCAGAGCTTAGTGGTGACTCCGGTGTAAGAATAGAATTTTCAAATTGCTGAGATTGCGCCTGAATTTCTTGCTGCAATTTTTTGAGGTCTTCAAATTGCATTTCGCGCTCGACTTCAGATTTCACATTGGCCACATAGTGCTGCATACGCCCTAACAATGCGCCAGCTGTGCGAGCAACTCTGGGAAGTCTTTCAGGGCCGATCACAATCATGGCAACGACTGCAATGAGCACCAGCTCTGAAAATCCTACATCAAACATAAATTAGTGTTTCGTTTTATCAATCACTTCAGCTTCGATTGTTTCAACTTTGCGATCTTCTTCTGGCTTTTTTTCGCCTTTCATCGCGTCCTTGAAGTTCTTAATCGCGCCGCCTAAATCCCCACCCATATTCCGTAGTCTTTTCGTACCAAACACAACAAGTGCAATGACCAAAATAACGATTAATTCTTTAAACATCATAAATCTCCTGATTAAGTCCTAGGAAGAGTCGAGCCGCCACCAAATACATGGAGATGAATGTGAAATACCTCTTGTCCACCTTCACGACCGGTATTAATCATAGTGCGAAAGCCTTTTAGGCCCTGATCTGCAGCGAGTTTGGGGGCTAACAACAACATCTTACCAAGCAAGGCTTGATGCGAAGACTCTGCCGACGCAAGGCTTTCAATATGTAACTTTGGCACAATTAAAAAGTGAACCGGCGCAATTGGATGTATATCATGAAAAACGATGACATATTCATCTTCAAAAATCTTCTTTGAAGGGATGTCACCTTTCGTGATTTTGCAAAAAATACAATCTGCGCTCATCTTTATCTCTAATCTTTTTTATGAAAATCTGGCGAAACTTATTCTTTAGGGCGTGAAGCTTTTTCAGCGATACCAGACAAGCCCTCACGACGAGCTAACTCTACCAAAACATCCTGAGCATTCAAGCCAGCTTGCGCCAACATCACCATGGTATGAAACCACAAGTCCGCTGTTTCATAAATCAAGTCTTCTTTACTGCCATCCTTGGCCGCAATAATAGTTTCTGCCGCTTCTTCGCCCACTTTTTTAAGGATGCTATTCATTCCTTTGCTGTAAAGCTTAGCAACGTAAGAAGTTTGTGGGTCTGCTTCTTTTCTTGCTTCTAGCAACTCAGTCAATCGCTGAAGAATTTCATTCATGTTTGTAAATTTCCTCTGGATTTTTAATCACAGGCTTGTCTGTTTTCCATTCACCATTTTCAAGCTTTTGGAAAAAACAGTCATGACGTCCAGTATGACAGGCAATCCCGCCTATCTGTTCAACCGTCATTAGAATAACGTCCTCATCACAGTCCAAACGCAGCTCATGCACTTTTTGCATGTGCCCAGACTCCTCGCCTTTGTGCCAGAGTTTGCCACGTGAGCGTGACCAATAAACAGCATGTCCCGTTTCAACAGTGAGCTGCAAAGCCTCACGGTTCATAAAAGCAAACATCAACACCTGATTGGTGCCAAGCTCTTGCGCAATCACTGGTACCAGGCCATCAGTCCAGTTCACTTTATCTAAGCAGCTCAAAGTCGCACCTCAATGCCATGTTCACGCATATATTCTTTAGCTTGGCGCACCGTATATTCACCATAGTGAAAAATACTGGCGGCTAAAACCGCATCAGCGCCGCCCAATTTCACGCCATCCACGAGATGCTGCAAATTACCAACACCACCAGAAGCAATAATTGGCACATCAACAGCATCGCTAATGGCTTTATTCAAGCCTAAATTAAAGCCTATCTTAGTTCCGTCTCTATCCATGCTAGTGACAAGTAATTCACCTGCGCCGAGACTCACCATTTTTCGGGCCCACTCAACAGCATCTAAACCTGTTTGTTTGCGGCCACCATGGGTAAATACCTCCCATCTAGGTTGACCAGAAGCATCTACGCCAACTTGTTTAGCATCAATCGCAACGACGATACATTGCGAACCATAGCGGGCTGATGCATCCGCAACCAACTGCGGATTAACCACAGCAGAGGTATTAATGCTGACTTTATCGGCGCCTGCATTCAGTAAACGTCGTACATCTTCCACTTCTCGAACGCCACCACCTACCGTCAACGGAATAAATACTTGCGAAGCGACTTCTTCAATAATGTGCAGAATCAATCCACGATTATCAGAACTCGCCGTAATATCTAAAAAGGTTAATTCGTCTGCGCCTTGCTCATCGTAACGACGCGCAATTTCAACAGGATCTCCCGCATCACGCAGTTCAAGAAAATTCACACCTTTCACAACGCGACCATCGGTCACGTCAAGACATGGAATGATGCGTTTAGCTAACATTAACCGTTTAACTCGTTTGCTAATGCTTGAGCTGCTTCAAAATTCAAAGTGCCCTCATAAATAGCACGGCCAGTAATAGCGCCAATAATGCCCTCGCTTTCAACGGCACAAAGTTTACGGACATCCTCTAAATCGGTAATACCGCCACTTGCAATCACTGGAATGGTTAAGGCTTGCGCCAAGGCCACAGTCGCTTCAATATTCAAGCCATTCAACATGCCGTCACGGCCGATGTCTGTATAAACAATCGCCTCAACACCATAGTCTTCAAATTTCTTGGCTAAATCGATCACGTCATGACCCGTTAATCTTGACCAACCATCAACCGCCACTTTGCCATCTTTAGAATCCAAGCCCACCATAATTTGACCAGGGAATGCGTAACAAGCTTCGTGTAAGAAACCTGGGGTCTTTACTGCAGCTGTGCCGATAATGACATAGTCAATTCCACTATCAAGATAGCGTTCAATAGTTTCCAAATCACGGATACCTCCACCTAACTGAATTGGGATCTCGCCACGGCAAGCTTCAACAATGGCTTTAATCGCACCTTCATTGACTGGCTTACCCGCAAAAGCGCCATTCAAATCTACAAGGTGTAAACGTTGACCACCTTGGTCTACCCAATGGCGCGCCATCGCGCCTGGATCTTCAGAAAACACCGTAGCATCTTCCATCAAACCTTGTTTTAAACGTACACAGTGACCGTCTTTTAAATCGATAGCAGGAATAATTAACATAATATGAAAGCTGTTTTACAAATTAAATGAGATTAATAAAATTAAGGTTTGCCATTCCACTGAACAAAGTTTGATAACAACTGTAATCCAGCGTGCTGACTTTTCTCTGGGTGAAACTGAACTGCAAAAATATTGTTGTGCGCGATAGCGCCTGTAAACGCTTTAGGATATTCAGTCACACCTGCAACTAAACTCGTGTCATAGGGTTGGACATAATAACTGTGCACGTAATAGAAACGCTCACCATCCGGAATATCTTTCCACATCGGGTGGTCTTGTTTTTGATACACCTGATTCCAGCCCATGTGCGGCACTTTGAGTTTATTGCCTTCTGCGTCATGCATCGCAGCCGTAGCAAAGCGTTTTACCTTGCCAGATATAATACCCAAGCCATCTGCATTACCTTCTTCAGAATGTTGAAACAGGAGTTGCAGGCCAATACAAATACCCAAGAAAGGTTTAGTTGCTGCGGATTTCACAATCGCATCGTGCAAGCCTCTAGATTCAAGCTCGCGCATACAATCTGGCATAGCACCTTGCCCTGGGAACACAACGCGCTCTGCTTCAAGGATATCCTGAACGCTACTTGTAACCACAACGTTTTTATTGGGGGCAACATGCTCCAAGGCTTTTGAAACTGAGCGTAAATTGCCCATGCCATAATCTACTACTGCGATATCAATCATGATATTTTTCTGAAAATTTCATCATCCATTCGTAAAGTTTGGATGACGAAAGTTTTGAGTATTAACACTCAGACTTATAAAGTTCCCTTGGTAGAAGGCATGATGCCTGCCATACGAGGATCTAATTCGGCAGCCATACGTAAGGCACGGCCAAATGCCTTAAAGATCGTTTCCGCTTGATGGTGTGCGTTATCTCCACGCAAATTATCAATATGCAAAGTTACCAAAGCATGGTTTACAAAGCCTTGGAAAAATTCGTGAATGAGATCCACATCAAAGTCACCAATACGTGGGCGTTTGAACTCAACACCAAACTCTAAACCTGGACGGCCAGACAAATCTAACACCACGCGTGACAATGCTTCATCTAAAGGCACATATGAATGTCCGTAGCGACGCACGCCTTTTTTGTCGCCAATGGCTTTTGCAAAAGCTTGGCCTAAGGTAATGCCAACATCTTCAACCGTGTGATGCGCATCAATATGCAAATCACCCTTTGCTTCAATCTTGATGTCCATCATGCCGTGTCTGGCAATCTGGTCAATCATGTGATCAAGAAAACCTAGCCCACTCGCCAATTGAGAGGCCCCAGTGCCATCAAGATCAATCGATGCAATGATTTGGGTTTCTAGAGTATTACGGCTAACTTCAGCTTTACGCATGAGAGTATGTTTTCTTTCTTAATTTACAAATAAAAACCGCCGCAAAACGTCATTCTTTGTTTTGCAGCGGTCTATGATGGTCTTTTAATACCTTTTTATTTAGCCAATTTAATATTAGCTAAATAAACCTTTCAACCAACCGAACAAACCACCTGATTTACCACCGTGTGCAATTGCAGTGATTTCTGCAGCAGAAGCAGCAGGATCAGCAGCACCGTAGATTGCAGCGCCAGCAACAATGATTGTCGCGCCAGCATCACGTACTTGTGCAGCTGTAGAAGCTTTTACGCCGCCAGCAACTGAGATTTCAACGCCCAATTTCAAACCAGCTACCAAAGCCAAGTCTGCAAATGGTGTTTGACCTGCAGCTTGTTGATCCAAACCAGTATGAACACCAATAATGTGTGCACCTAGTTTAGCAACTTGTTCTGTTAATGCTTTTTTATCAGCAACGTTGATTAAGTCAACTTGCGCTTTTTTACCGTACTTGTTAGCAACATCGATCACACCTTTAACAGTGCCGATATCTGAAGTACCCAAAACTGTACAGATGTCTGCACCAGCTTTGTAAAACGGCTCAGCTTCATAAAAACCAGCATCTGCTGTTTTTAAGTCAACTAAGATTTTGTTGTTTGGGAATTTAGCACGAAGTGTTTCAAGCAATTTGATACCGTTATGCTTAATGCATGGTGTACCAATTTCAAGAATATCAACATGTGGAGCAACTTTTGTAGCCAATGCTACTGTTGCGTCAAAATCCAATGAGTCTAAAGCCATCTGTGTTAATGCCATGTTACTTCCTCCGCTTAATTACACGTTTACGATTTAACTACCGTGTAATGATACATTTTTTTATGAACTTATTGGTAAATAGATACTACTTTACCAAAAATGACTTTATATAACTATTTCGCTATTTGGTCAAAATTCTTTATATTTAAATGATGTTTTCAAGTGCAGATATAAGCGCTTGGCACTCGGCATCGGTCCCAATAGTGATGCGCAAAAATTGATCAATTCGTGCAGGCTTTTTGAAATGACGGATAATGATTTTTTGTTCCCTGAGCAATGCAGATAAACGTTCTGCATCATGACTTGGGTGCCTTGCAAATATAAAATTGGCGCCTGAAGGCAATACTTCAAAACCAAGTCGCTGCAAAGATTCAACGACTACGCCACGTGTTTTAATGACACGCTGACAGCACTCCTCAAAATAGGCTTGATCTTCAATCGCTGCGGTTGCTCCTGCTTGTGCAAAACGATCAAGCGGATAAGAATTAAAACTATCTTTAACCCGATGCAGGGCATCAATCAGGTCAGGATGACCGACAGCATAACCAACACGCAACCCTGCAAGCGAGCGACCCTTTGAAAGGGTGTGAGTCACCAATAATTGTGGGTATCGATTCACAAGCTTAACCGCCGACTCGCCCCCAAAATCCACATAAGCTTCATCAATTACCACAACAGATTTAGTGTTTTGATTTAACAGTCGCTCAATGTCTCCCAAGGCTACTAAGCGCCCCGTAGGCGCATTCGGATTAGGAAAAATAATTCCGCCATTTGCCTTAAAATAATCTTCCACTTTTATTTCGAATGCATCGTTTAAAGGTACTTTTTCAAATGCAATTTCATACAATCCACAATAAACAGGATAAAAGCTGTAAGTAATATCAGGAAATAAAATAGGCTTGTCATGCTTGAGCAGCGCATTAAAAACATGAGCCAGCACTTCATCTGAACCATTACCAACGAAAACCTGATTTGCATTCAGGCCATGATAAAGAGCTATCGCCTGCTTCAAACCATCCGAATTCGGATCAGGATATAAGCGCAGACTATCAGTTGCCTCTTTCTGCAAAGCAGCAATCACCTTTGGACTTGGCCCATAAGGATTCTCATTAGTATTTAACTTAATAAGATTGTTGATTTTAGGCTGTTCTCCCGGGATATAAGGCGTCAGGGCGTGAACAAGCTTGCTCCAATATCGACTCATTTCTTTAATCTATACTCCGCTGATTGGGCGTGAGCTTGCAAACCCTCACCATAGGCTAAAGTAGCCGCCACTTTACCCAATGTTTGAGCGCCAGCTGAAGATACAAAAATTAGGCTTGAGCGCTTTTGAAAGTCGTACACACCTAAAGGTGAAGAAAACCTTGCAGTTCGGGAAGTTGGCAACACATGGTTAGGACCAGCACAATAATCACCCAGCGCTTCGCAGGTATCACGCCCCATAAATATTGCGCCTGCATGTTTAATTTTTTTGCTGAACGCGAGCGGATCTTCAAGCGACAATTCCAAATGCTCAGGCGCAATATAGTTGCTAATTTCGGCAGCTTCATCTAAATCACGCACCTGAATTAAAGCGCCACGGTCTGTAAGTGAAGTAGAGATAATTTCTTTACGCGGCATGGTCTGTAAAAGCTTTTGAATACTCGCATGGATTTGATCCAAGAACGCCGCATCAGGACTGAGTAAAATAGCCTGCGCCAATTCGTCATGTTCCGCTTGACTGAATAAATCCATCGCCACCCAATCAGGATTGGTTTTGCCATCACAAATCACTAAGATTTCTGAAGGCCCAGCAACCATATCAATACCGACCACACCAAATACTCGGCGTTTCGCAGCGGCCACATAAGCATTGCCTGGACCGACAATTTTATCAACTTGTGGCACTGTTTCAGTACCATAAGCCATTGCACCAACGCCTTGTGCACCGCCTATACAAAACACACGATCAACACCAGAAATTGCGGCAGCTGCTAACACCAATTGATTCTTCTCACCATTTGGGGTTGGTACCACCATGATGAGTTCTTCAACACCTGCCACTTTAGCTGGAATCGCATTCATCAACACTGACGACGGATATGCGGCTTTACCACCTGGCACGTAAAGACCTACACGGTCTAAAGATGTCACTTGCTGCCCTAAAATTGTGCCATCCGCTTCAGTGTACTGCCACGAAGCCATCAACTGCTTCTCATGGTAAACCCGAACACGATCAGCCGCTGCTTTAAGAGCATCACGCTGTTCAGCTGGCAATCCATTTAATGCCGCCAAAAGCTCTGCTTGAGGAATTTCTAATTGCGCGAGAGTCGTTGCATTAGTTTTATCAAAACGATTGGTGTAATCCAACACAGCGGCATCACCACGCTTTTTCACGTCCTTGAGAATATTCGCTACAACCTCATCAACGGTATCATCTTGCGCAGTTTCAAATGCGAGCAATGCTTTAAGTTTGCTATCAAAATCCGCATCTGCACTAGAAAAACGCCTTACTTTAATTTCGGTACTCATAGCTTCCTGAACCTATTTCTAATATTTATTTAGAATGTTATTTAAATGATTACTTACCGATAGCGCCAATAAAAGCATCCATCATAGGCTGTAATTTAGCTCGATTAAGTTTGAAAGAAGCTTGGTTCACGACCAGGCGTGAACTCACTTCGCCAACTTCCTCAACCGCTTTAAGATTGTTCGCACGCAATGTGCTCCCAGTACTGACCAAGTCGACAATCACATCAGCTAATCCCACTAAAGGGCCAAGCTCCATTGAACCGTAAAGCTTAATTAAATCAACGTGCATACCTTTTGCTGCAAAATGCTCACGCGCAGTTTTAACGTATTTGGTCACCACCTTGAGTCGCGCACCACTTCGAATGGAGGCGAAGTAATCAAAATCTTCTCGAACGGCAACCATCATTTTGCACTTTGCAATTTGTAAATCAATTGGCTGATACAAACCTTCACCGCCATGCTCATCAAGCACATCTTTGCCAGCAATTCCAAGGTCGGCAGCGCCATATTGCACATAGGTAGGCACATCGGAAGCACGCACAATAATTAATCGCACATCGTCACGATTCGTTGGCAAAATCAATTTGCGTGAAGCTTCAGGGTCTTCTAAGGCATGAATACCTGCCGCCGCCAACAACGGGGTGGTTTCTTGGAATATTCTGCCTTTTGAAAGTGCGATGGTAATCATGTTGTCTTTAATTTTCGTTATTTAGAAACGCGCTTTACGTTTGCACCAAGCGCATTAAATTTTTCTTCAAGATTTTCGTAGCCACGGTCTAAATGATAGATTCGTTCAATCACCGTTTGGCCTTTAGCCACCAAACCAGCTAATACAAGACTTGCGGAGGCACGTAAATCAGTCGCCATTACAGTAGCGCCCTCTAACTGAGCTACACCTTGCACTAAAGCTGTATTGCCATCAATATCAATATTGGCGCCCAAACGCTGCATTTCTTGAACGTGCATGAAACGATTTTCAAAAATCGTTTCTGTAACTTTTGAAACGCCTTCAGCAACGGTATTGAGCGCCATAAACTGCGCTTGCATATCGGTTGGAAATGCAGGATGCGGCGCGGTTCGAATATTGACCGCTTTTAGCTTGCCGTCACTCTTTACTGTAATAGTGTTGTTATCACAGATGACTTCAGCACCTGCTTCGCGTAACTTCTCAATGACAGCATCCAGCAAGTTATCTTTGACATTAAGAAGTTTGATTTCTCCGCCAGTCATTGCTGCTGCAACCATGTAAGTGCCAGCTTCAATACGATCACATACCACCTGATGCGTTGCGCCATGAAGCTTTTCAACACCTTCAATAGTGATGACATCAGTACCAGCGCCTTTAATCTTGGCACCCATTTTAATCAAACACTCTGCCATGTCTACGACTTCAGGCTCTTTAGCAGCATTTTCTAAAACGGTTGTACCGTTCGCCAAAGCCGCTGCCATCATCAAGTTTTCAGTCCCAGTTACTGTGACCAAATCCATATAATAACGTGCACCTTGCAAGCGCTTATTTGGCAAATGTTCAGTTGTTGCTTCAATGTAGCCATGCTCGATACGAATCTCTGCACCCATGGCTTGCAAGCCTTTGATATGTAAATCTACAGGACGAGAGCCAATTGCACAGCCGCCTGGCAATGAAACACGCGCTTTACCAAAGCGAGCCAACAAGGGTCCCAATACCAAGATAGAAGCACGCATGGTTTTCACCATTTCGTAAGGAGCTTCGAGGACCTCAATAACACGAGCATCCAATTCCACCTTATCTGTCTGGCGATTGACCTTAACGCCCATATGCTCAAGCAAGTGAATCGTAGTACCAACATCTTTGAGCTTAGGCACGCTTGATAATTTCAAGGTATCTTCAGCTAATAAGGCTGCACACAAAATTGGCAATGCTGCATTTTTAGCACCAGAAATAGTCACTTCGCCATGAAGGCGAGCACCGCCCTGAATAATCAGTTTATCCAATTACGCAGCCACTTCCGCTAATAGTTTTTGCAATTCGCCTTGCTCATACATGCTACGCATAATGTCAGAACCGCCGACAAATTCGCCATTGATATAAAGCTGTGGAATAGTTGGCCAGTTTGCATATAACTTAATGCCATCACGAATGGCTGGATCTGCCAACACATCCACCGCCACTAAATTTTGTACCCCACAAGCCTGCAAAATCTGGATAGCTAGGCCAGAAAAACCACATTGTGGAAATTTCGGACTACCTTTCATATAAAGCACAACTGGGTTGCCTGTTACTTGACTCTTAATTAATGCTTGAGTATCCATACTAAACTCCTAATAAAAAATTCTTTTAAGCGCGTTTGCCATTGGCCTGCCAGGCCTCTGGCGTAAAAGTACGCATTGAAAGCGCGTGTATCTCGGAGCGCATTCTATCGCCCAGCGCTTGATAAACTAATTGATGCTGTTGCACCATATTCTTACCCACAAAAGCAGCACTCACAATAATGGCTTCAAAATGCTGTCCATCATCGCCAAGCACTGCAATATGCTCGCATGCAAGACCATTCGTAATAAAGGTTTTCAACTCATCTGCACTTAACATCTTAACCCCGTAATTTATATCCAGCTTTCAACATGCTTATTGTCACTAACGATAGTGCAATAAAGCTTCCGACCACAACACTCAAACTAAACCAAGCTGAAATATCGCCTTGCCCAAAGAAGCCATATCTAAAACCATCAATCATGTAAAAAAACGGATTTAAATGCGATATTTTTTGCCAAAATGGTGGCAAGGAATGGATCGAATAAAAGACGCCTGATAAGAATGACAGTGGCATGATGACAAAGTTTTGAAAAGCTGCCATTTGATCGAATTTCTCAGCCCACAAGCCTGCAATAATCCCAAAAGCCCCCAACATTCCGCTACCAAAAAATGCAAAAGCCAAAATAAATAAAGGGTGCACCACCGGCAAATCAATAAAGCAAATCGCCACTAAATATATACTTAAACCAACCACCAATCCTCTCACAATAGACGCTGCCAAAAACGCTAGAAAGAATTCCAAATAACTTAATGGTGTGAGTAGCACAAAAATAATGCTTCCCATCACTTTTGATTGAATAAGGCTAGAGGAGCTATTTGCAAAAGCATTTTGTAAAACAGACATCATGATTAAGCCAGGAATCAAGAATACGGTGTAAGCCACGCCAGGATATACTTCAACGCGTCCACCCAATACATGCGAGAAGATCAACAGATACAAAAGCGCCGTCATGACGGGGGCGGCTACTGTTTGGAAGCTCACGCGCCAAAAACGAAGAATCTCTTTTTTGAACAGTGTCCAGGGACCACGAAAACGATGATTAATCAGACTCATGCTCGCCCCATTAAATCAACAAACACATCTTCCAGGTCTGGCTCTATCAATTGCATATCTTCGACTAGCACATTGGCACTTCTTAACTCAGCCAAGACATATTCCACTTGATTAATTGCATTGAGCGACAAAGTGTAATCATGCTGATCTTGGTGGCGTACCATTTCTGTTAGTTTAGCTGGTAATGCGCCAGACAGTTTTAGTCGCAGTTTTTTTCCTGGGATGCTCGCTAACAAGTTTTTAGTACTATCTAAGGCGATCACCTCACCTTGTTTTAGCAATGCAACACGTGAACATAAGGTTTCCGCCTCTTCCAAATAATGCGTGGTGAGGATAATAGTATGTCCTTCGCGATTTAATCGCTTGATGAACTCCCACAACATATAGCGCAACTCCACGTCCACGCCAGCAGTCGGTTCATCCAGCACAATCACTGGTGGCTTATGCGCAAGGGCTTGTGCTATGAGCGCACGACGCTTCATGCCGCCTGACAAACGGCGCATATTGGTATTCCTTTTGTCGGTGAGACAAAGAGATTCGATCACTTCGTCTATCCATGGGTCGTTTTCCGGGCCTTTGCCAAAATAGCCAGCTTGAAAACGCAACATTTCACGCACATTAAAAAATGGATCGAACACTAACTCTTGGGGCACAACCCCTAAGGCATGGCGTGCTTGTCGATATTTTGCCATTACGTCATGCCCCATCACCGACAGGTTTCCGCTGGTTGGTCGTAACAAACCCGCCAACAAGTTAATGAGCGTAGATTTGCCAGCACCGTTAGGGCCAAGCAGCGCAAAAAACTCACCTTGTTCAATAGTCAAATCTACACCATTCAGTGCGTGTAAAGCACCAAATTGCTTGTGGACTTGCTCTATTTTAATTGCGGTAGTCATAGGTTCCTCGGGCTAGAAGATCGCCCAATTAATGGTTTAGTGCGTTACTTGCGGGATTAAGTCCATCACGCCATAAAGCGACATCAAACTTAATAAGTTTTTTGGGAAATGCGTGAATCTTAAGTCACATTTTTTTGCTTGCGCTTGACGCAACCACTCGAACATTAAACTAATACTTGCAGTATCGACATGCGTCACTTTTGCAAAATCAATCACCAACGATCCGGCCATGGGCAAAGCATTACTCTCTGCCATTAGCGATTTTGCTTCACCAATAGTGAGATCACCGTCAATTTCCCAGCGATTATTCGTTTTATTAATTTTGGCCAATTAATTTCTCGATGCGTTTTCTAAACATGGATTATTTCTTAGCAGCGGCATTACTTTTGTTCTTATCAGCAATTCTTTGAATCAACCCATCCATACCACCCTGACGTATTTCTGTACCGAACTGGCCGCGATAATTCGTGACCAAACTCACGCCTTCAATAGTAATGTCATAAACTTTCCAGGCATCACCTACTTGCTCAACACTATAGTCCACTCCAAGAGGTTGACCACCTGGTTGCAAGATAAATGTTTTAATGACAACTTGCTTGTCATCAATTGCTTCACGAAGCGGTTTGTATTCGATCGTTTGATTACGGTATTTTGAAAGTGCTGAAGCATAAGTTCTAATTAATAAGGTACGGAACTCACGTTCAAATGCTTCTTGTTGATCTTTGGTAGCCTTGCTGAAATTTTTACCTAACACCAACTTACAAACATGGTCAAAATTAAAGTTAGGTACAATTTTTTCTTCGACCAACGCAAAAATCTTTGCTTGGTCTCCATTCTGGATGTCTTTATCTTTTTTGATGATAGTTAATACTTCATCCGCCACAGACTTTACAAAAACATCAGCCGGGACAATTGCTTGAGCGAGCGCTGAATAAGCAAACATCATGAGACCCACATAAAGTGTCACTACATATTTCATTTTATTCTGCCGCCTTTGTTGTTTCAGAGGATTTGTTATCTGAAGCTTTGTTATATAAGAACTGACTAATCATTTTTTCTAAAACCACTGCGTCCTGAGTATGTGAGATTTTGTCGCCATTTTTAAGGACAACTTCATCGCCACCTGCTTCCAAACCAACATATTGCTCACCTAACAATCCAGCTGTATAAATGTTCGCAAAGGTATCGACAGGGAACTGATAACGTTTATCTAGCTTGATAGTCACCTTAGCCTCATAGTCTTTGCTATCAAACACAATTCCATCCACGCGACCAATCAAAACGCCAGCACTTTTTACTGGCGCATGTGGTTTTAAGCCCCCAATATTTTCGAATGCAGCAGTCACCGTATATGTTTCACCAATACTGCTAGATGTCAGATTACCCACCTTAAGCGCTAGACCAAATATGGCAGCAATACCTAACGCTACAAATACTCCCACCCATAAATCTATTGTTGTACGTTCCATGCAATCTCCAATTTGCTAATGTTTCCGTGTAGGAAAAATCAAACACTTATCATAAATGAGGTTAAAATAAAGTCTATCGCTAATACTGCCAAAGAAGAGTTCACCACTGTTCTGGTTGTTGCGCGACTCACGCCCTCAGCAGTAGGAGGTGCATCGTAGCCTTCAAACAAGGCAATCATGGTGCATACAACGCCAAACACAAGACTTTTGATAACGCCATTCATGATGTCATCTCTAAAATCAACGTTCGCCTGCATTTGTGACCAAAAAGCACCATCATCAACACCAATGATGGGCACTGCAACAAAATAACCACCCAGCACACCGACCATAGAAAACAAGGCTGCCAAAATTGGCATTGAAATCACACCAGCCCAAAATCTTGGGGCAATCACGCGAGCGACAGGGCTAACTGCCATCATTTCCATCGCTGACAACTGTTCAGTGGCCTTCATTAGACCAATTTCTGCAGTAATCGCTGTCCCAGCACGCCCCGCAAATAATAGTGCCGTGACTACTGGACCTAATTCACGCACCAAAGATAAAGCGACCAAGACACCTATCGCTTCAGATGAACCGTACTTTTGCAGAGTGTTATAGCCCTGCAAGCCAAGCACCATGCCTACAAAAAAAGCTGAAACCAGAATAATCAGCAATGAAAGAACGCCTGTGGCAAAAATCTCACGCACAATCAAACCAGTGCGCTTAAAGCTCTCAATCAAATAAACCCAAATATAAAAGAGCAGGCGAGCACCAGCACCAATGCGCCAAATACCCGTTGTTACACGATGACCAAGTCCCACAAGCACGCCTGATAGTCTTTTAAGCATCGCGACCTCTTAACATTTCATTTTTATAATCAGGCGCTGGGTAATGGAATGGAACTGGGCCATCCGCCTCACCGTGAACGAATTGATGGACAAATGGCATTTCTGAGTTTCGTAGTTCGTCTGGAGTGCCTTCAGCCACCACAATGCCGTCAGATACAAAATAGATGTAATCCACAAACGTAAATGTTTCGTGAACATCATGCGTCACCACAATTGAGGTGGCACCAAGTGCATCATTCAAACTACGGATTAAATTACACACCACACCCATAGAAATAGGATCTAGGCCAGCAAACGGTTCGTCGTACATAATAATTTGCGGATCAAGTGCTACAGCACGTGCTAAAGCCACGCGTCGTGCCATACCTCCTGAAAGCTCAGTTGGCATTAAACTGTGCGCACCACGCAAACCCACTGCGTTTAATTTAAGCATCACAAAATCACGCACCATGGACTCTGATAAATCGGTATGTTCGCGAATTGGGAAAGCGACATTTTCGAAGACTGACAAATCGGTAAAAAGCGCACCAAATTGAAATAACATGCCCATTTTGCGGCGCAATTGATACAAGCCTTCACGACTTTGCTCGTGCACTACTTTACCGTCAACACGCACTCCGCCCACGTTAGGCTTGAGCTGACCACCAATCAAACGCAGTAAAGTGGTTTTACCGCTTCCGCTACCGCCCATGATGGCCACCACCTTGCCGCGTGGGAACACCATATTGATGCCTTTATGCAGCAATCGGCCTTTGTAGCCAAATGAAAGATTATCAATTTCGACGATGTTGTCGGACATAATGTTACGCAGTAAAAGTATTACGTTATTTTAATGCAAATTGAGTGCGATTGATAATAGAAAAGAAAATG
>CAMCXI010000012.1 GCA_945883335.1 Candidatus Methylopumilus universalis
CAACAAACCCATCAGTGGTTACAACGCTTATTGGATATTCAGTCAGAAAGCGCTGACTCATTAGAGTTCTTAGAGCACCTCAAGGTTGATTTATTCCCTGACGAAGTCTATGTGTTTACCCCCAAGGGCAAGATTCTTGCGCTTTCAAAAGGGGCGACAGCGGTAGACTTTGCCTATGCGGTGCACACCGACATTGGGAATCGCTGCGTGGCTGTAAAAATTAATCAAGAGTTGGCGCCGCTGAGATCTGAATTGAGAAACGGTGACCATGTCGAGATTATTACCGCAGCACACGCGCACCCCAATACAGCTTGGCTCAATTACGTGGTATCAGGAAAAGCGCGTGCACATATTCGTCATTTCTTAAAGTCTATGCAATCAACAGAGTCAGCGCATTTGGGTGAGCGTATGCTAAACCAAGCACTTCGTGCACTTCATGCGGATGCGAGCAAAATTGACGAGTCCCAATGGCAAAAACTATTACGAGATTATGGCGTAAAAAATAGAGAAGAAATTCTGACTGACATTGGTTTAGGCAAGCGTTTAAATGTGATGGTAGCTCACCAGCTAATCTCCATGGGTGAAGAGCACGGCGAACGGCATGCTAAGCACCCAAATAAACCGCTTGGTGCGATTACCATTCGCGGCACAGAGGGCATGGCGGTGAAGTTTGCACCATGTTGTCGCCCTATCCCTGGTGATCCAATTTTGGGCTTTATTAATAAAGATCGAGGCTTGGTGATTCATACTCACGATTGTCCTTCCATCCGTAAATTCCGTCTCGATCCTGATAAGTGGCTAGATGTTGAATGGGATCCTCAAGGTAACCGCTTATTTAAGGTGAACTTGAAAATTGCAGCGGCCAATAAGCCTGGGATGTTGGCGACCATTGCTTCTACTATTGCAGATGCAAACTCAAATATTGATAACATCAGTATGGAAGAGTCAGACAACAGCACTTACACCAATATTTTATTTACCGTACAGGTGCAAGATCGTGTGCATTTGGCAGACTTGATGCGCCGATTACGTAAGATTCCAGATGTTGTTCGGATGAATCGCACCAAAGGAATGGGTGCTGAACAAAGAGCGCAATAACTACATTGTGAATGTTTATCCCATCAATGAGACGTGAAAGGAAAAGTCATGAGTGAGTATTTCAATCAAGGTCAGCGTCAGCTTCAAGATGCATTTCAAACTGTCCTTTTGGCAGATAGATTGCAAGCAGGGATTATTGCGGCAGAAATCAATCCGCTTGATGCAGCGTTTATTGAAGCACAAAACATGTTTTTTCTTGCAACGGTTGATGACAAAGGCCAAGCAAACTGTTCTTATAAGGGCGGTCAAAAAGGACTCGTTAAAGTAGTCGATCCAACCACGCTCGCGTTCCCAATTTACGATGGTAATGGCATGTTTATGTCCGCTGGTAATGTGCTCGTCAATGGTCAGGTTGGTTTGCTATTTGTCGACTTTGATAAACAAGCGCGCGTGCGAGTTAACGGTTTAGCCAGCTTGGCTGAAAACGACCCATTACTTTCAAATTGGCCTGAGGCTATTTTGGTGGTGCGTGTTGCCGTGCGAGAAACCTTTCCAAATTGTCCACGCTATATTCATAAAATGGCCTTGGTTGAAGAGTCTGCTTTTGTACCAAAAGCCGAGTGTGCAACACCAGATGCCCCATGGAAGAAATTGGAAATTGTGGCAGATGTATTGCCACCAAGAGATGCGCATTTAGCAAGTAATGAGCAAGATGTACTCGCTGCCATCAATAGAAATTAACCATCATTTTTAATCACTGATATTTAGGAAAAAGTAATGAGCAAGCAAATTATTCATACCGATGGCGCACCTCAAGCAATTGGGACTTATTCACAAGCAGTTAAAGTGGGCAACACCGTATATCTATCTGGCCAAATTGGATTGGATCCAGCCTCAATGGAGATGGTGGAGGGCATCGAAGCACAAGTGCATCGCGTGTTTACCAATCTTAAAGCGGTAGCTGAAGCTTCGGGTGGCTCACTAGCAGATGTGGTCAAATTGAATGTTTTTTTAATTGACCTCTCAAATTTTGCGCTGGTGAATACCATTATGGCTGAATACTTTACCCAGCCATATCCTGCTCGCGCAGCAGTGGGTGTTGCTTCATTGCCTCGTGGTGCCCTGGTTGAGGCGGACGGGGTGATTGAGCTTAACGCTTAATTTAGCAAAGCTAGTTTGACCAAACTCGCGGATATCAAAGGAATCACCAAGCCAGTCCTATCGGGCTTGTATAAGCTAGGTATTCGCAATGTTCAGGGCTTGTTGCTCCATATGCCCCTTAGGTATGTAGATGAAACGCGTATCAGTGAAGTGCGCGAGTTACGCATTGGAGAGCAAGCGCAAGTTGAGGGTGAAATCATTCACCTTGAAGTGAGTTATAAACCACGCAAGTCTTTGATCGCTCGTTTGTCTGATGGCACGGGCGATATCTTTTTACGCTTTCTGAATTTTTATCCAAGTCAAATTGCTGCGCTTAAAGAGGGCACGCGTATTAGAGCTTTAGGTGAGGTGCGTCATGGCTATTTTGGCTATGAGATGGTGCACCCGCAAACGCGTGCCGTGAGGGAGACGACAGCAGTTAAACAAACGCTAACGCCTGTTTATCCGACAACCGCTGGCCTAAGTCAGCCTAGTATTCGCAAATGGGTGACTTGGGCATTGAATAACGGTGATGTCAGTGAAACATTGCCAACACAGACTTATGCTAAACAAATGCCAAGTTTTCAGGCAAGTTTGCATTATCTCCATAATCCACCACCAGAAGCTAATCTGCAGGCGATGGAAAATCGCTCGAATCCTGAGTGGCGTCGCTTAGCCTTTGATGAGTTGATTTCTCAGCAGCTTTCTATGCGGCAGCATTACGCCAAAAGGCGTGAGCTGGGTGCTCCAGTTTTAAAGCATTCTACTATCTTAATTCCGCAACTTTTGAGCACATTACCGTTTGGTCTGACCAATGCGCAGCAAAGGGTGGTCAAGGAAATTAGTCGGGACTTAAGTCGCCCATATCCGATGCAGCGTTTGTTACAAGGAGATGTGGGGAGCGGCAAAACCATTGTCGCCATGTTGGCGGCTTTGCAGGCGATAGAAAATGGCTACCAAGCTGCGATCATGGCGCCAACGGAAATCTTAGCGGAACAACATTACCAAAAAATGCTGCACTGGCTCGCGCCGCTGAATATTCAAGTCGCATGGCTATCAGGCAGTCAGGGTAAAAAAGACAGAGCGGCTTCTTTAGAAGCCATTGCAAGTGGCAGTGCACAACTTGCCGTTGGAACACATGCATTGTTTCAAACCCTCGTACAATTCAAAAACCTTGGTTTAGTGGTCGTCGATGAGCAGCATCGTTTTGGTGTTGAGCAGCGCCTTTTATTGCGGCAAAAAGGACAAAGTGATTCAGTGAGTGCGCCGCATCAGCTCATGATGTCTGCCACGCCTATTCCCCGCACCCTGTCGATGAGCTATTTTGCGGATTTGGATGTGTCTGTCATTGATGAATTGCCGCCAGGACGGACTCCAATTGCCACTAAATTAGTCTCAGATGCGAGGCGTGATGAAATCGTCGAGCGGGTCAGGGCGGCATGCAGTCAAGGAGCGCAAGCTTATTGGGTCTGTCCACTGATTGAGGAGTCAGAAGTCCTACAGCTACAAACAGCGCTAGATACGTTTGAGCATCTCCAACAAACTTTTCCTGATTTAAGGGTGGGTTTAGTCCATGGGCGAATGAAGTCTGCAGAAAAGCAGGCGGTGATGGCTGAGTTTAGTCATGGCGAGCTTCAGTTGCTGGTGGCAACAACTGTCATCGAGGTGGGTGTGGATGTGCCTAATGCTAGCCTCATGGTCATTGAGCATGCCGAACGCATGGGTTTGAGCCAACTCCATCAATTACGTGGTCGCGTTGGTCGTGGGGCCGCAAAGAGCGCTTGTATCCTCATCTATCAAACGCCACTGTCGGAAACGGCCCGTGCAAGACTTAAAATCATCTATGAAAGCAATGATGGTTTTGAGATCGCGCAAGCAGATTTACATCTGCGAGGCCCAGGTGAATTTTTGGGCGTCCGACAAAGTGGTGCGCCCATGCTTAAAATTGCCGATCTCGAACGTGATGCCGATTTGTTAGAAAAAGCCCAGGTGCTAGCAGACGACTTGCTCCAAAACCATCCAATTGAAGCCCAAAAGCATTTGGATCGTTGGCTAAGTCGCGGCGAGGAATTGGTCAAGGTGTAGTCATGAAACTGCGCGATATCCTCAATTTTTCTGTGCGATAATTTTAGTGTGAACATTTTGCCACCCTCCTTTTATCAGCGTGCTCGCTGGCTTAAGCAACCCATGAATAGTGGTGCCTATCGGCCATGGTTAATTGAGCGAGGATCACTGACTAAACGCTTGCAAGCAAAGACGCGACGTTTTCGAGTGAAGCCATTGTTTGTGCTTGATGGCCTGCCGTATTTGGACGAATCTATTTTGTTAGGCTTGGTGCCGCACCATCAAGCTTTGCTTCGAGATGTAATCTTGATGGATGACCAGAGACCTTTAGTATTTGCGCATAGTGTGCTGCCGCATGCAAGTTTGCGTGGGGTTTGGCGCGGATTAAGTCGTCTTGGTAGTCAGCCGCTGGGCGCAGCCTTGTTTGCTGATCCGCGAGTCTTGCGCACGCCGCTCCAATATAAGAAGATTTGTCAGCACCATGTGTTATATCAGGCACTCGCGCAACAACTAGATCAGATGCCCTCATTTCTTTGGGCGAGACGCTCTACATTTATATTAAAGAGTGCTTACAAACACCAAACGATTATGGTCACAGAGATTTTCTTGCCAGCGGTCCTTGATCTAAAATGAAGCTAACCGACGCGGTCTATAAGATTCATGCCTATCAGCGCTTGATGCGTTTAGATAAGCCTATTGGTATTTTGTTATTACTTTGGCCAACCCTTTGGGCGCTATGGTTAGCCGCTGATGGACATCCGCATTGGACTTTTGTCGGGATTTTTAGCTTGGGGACCATCTTAATGCGTTCTGCCGGCTGTGTAATGAACGATGTGGCGGATCGGAATTTTGATGGGCATGTGGCAAGAACTAATCGGCGCCCTTTGGTCTCCGGCGAAGTGGGTGTCAAAGAGGCCTGTGTGCTTGCCGCTACTCTCAGTTTAATTGCCTTCGGTTTAGTGCTGTTGCTCAATAAGCTCACTATTTTACTTTCTATTCCCGCGCTATTTTTGGCGGCAAGCTATCCACTCACCAAGCGATTTTTTCCATTGCCACAGGCGTATTTAGGCATTGCTTTTGGGTTCGGCATTCCGATGGTGTTTGCAGCAGTTCAGGGCCAAGTCCCGGTTGAGGCTTGGCTCATGTTGCTCGCCAATGTTTGTTGGTCTTTGGCTTACGATACTGAGTATGCAATGGTCGATAGAAAGGACGACCTAAAAATAGGTATACGCTCATCGGCGATCACATTTGGCCGATTTGATGTGGCGTGGATTATGTTTTTTTATATGGCGATGCTGACATTGCTTACTTGTATTGGACATTGCCTCACTCTTTCTTGGCTATATTACACAGCCTTGTTAATTACATTTATGGTGATCTTATATCATTACCAATTGATTAAAAATCGTGATGAGGCTCAGTGCTTTAAAGCCTTTTTGCATAACAATTGGATAGGGGCATTAATTTTTATTGGTATCCTGATGCATTACTATTTTTAATCGATAATTTGGCATGTGTTGTGCCTATATTGGTTTTTTTATACAAAAAATATAAAAAGAATCACAGATACCGTTTGACAAAGGGCTCTACGCTGACATAAAATCCGCCTCTTGATTTTTTTTGTGATTATTGGCTTACCAATGAAAACCTTTTCAGCTAAAGCGCACGAAGTAAAGCGCGACTGGTTCGTAGTTGACGCTACGGATTTAGTGCTAGGCCGTTTGGCTAGCGAGATTGCTCACCGTTTACGTGGCAAACATAAAACGATTTACACACCGCACGTTGATACAGGCGATTACATCGTTGTGATCAATGCGGACAAAATCAAAGTGACAGGTACGAAAGACTTGAATAAGTTGTACCACCGTCACTCTGGTTACCCAGGCGGTATTTCAACAACCAACTTCGGTAAGATGCAAGAGCGTTTCCCGGGCCGTGCCTTGGAAAAAGCTGTTAAGGGCATGTTACCAAAAGGTCCTTTGGGCTATGCAATGTTCCGCAAGATGAAAGTCTATGCTGGTGCTAAGCATGACCACGTGGCACAACAGCCACAACCTTTAGTCATTCAAAGCCAAGCTTAAGGAATCGATATGATTGGTAAATATAATTATGGTACTGGCCGTCGCAAAAGCTCAGTAGCTCGCGTTTTCTTGAAATCTGGCAAAGGCAACATCGTTGTGAACGACAAGCCAGTTGATGAATATTTCTCACGCGTGACTTCGCGCATGATTCTACGTCAACCACTAGCTTTAACAGATAACGAATCAAGCTTCGACATCATGGTCAACGTGATTGGTGGAGGTGAGTCTGGCCAAGCTGGTGCAGTTCGTCATGGCATTACACGCGCTTTGATCGATTACGATGCAGCGTTGAAGAGCGCGCTATCTAAAGCTGGTTTTGTGACGCGTGATGCACGTGAAGTTGAGCGTAAAAAAGTTGGTTTCCGTAAGGCGCGTCGTCGTAAACAATTCTCTAAACGTTAATTTTTTAGCGTTCAGCAAAAAAAGCCGCGTGATTGCGGCTTTTTTGTTTTCTGGCGTGGCTTTTTGTTACTATGCTGTTAGCTGGCTATTGGAATAGCCAAAAGAATTTTAAGAATGGTTTAGAACTATGGATAAAATTAAAATAGGGATTGTTGGTGGCACAGGCTACACCGGTGTTGAACTGTTGCGTCTATTAGCCATCCATCCGAATGCTGAACTGACAGTGATTACCTCACGCGGTGAAGCAGGCATGGCTGTTTCTGACATGTTCCCGAGCTTGCGTGGTTATGTGGACTTAAAGTTTTCAGATCCGGCACAAGTGGATCTATCTATTTGTGATGTTGTCTTTTTTGCAACCCCCAATGGCATCGCGATGCAGCAAACGAGAGAATTGCTTGCAAAAAATGTGCGCGTGATTGATTTGGCTGCAGATTTCAGAATCAAAGATGTCGCGACTTGGGAAAAATGGTACGGCATGACGCATGCTTGCCCGGAGTTAATTACTGAGGCTGTTTATGGCTTGCCTGAAATTAATCGGGAAAAGATTAAAAGCGCAAAGTTAGTCGCTAATCCAGGTTGCTATCCAACGGCTGTGCAACTTGGTTTTATGCCGCTACTTGAAGCTGGCGTGATTGACCCCACCTACCTGATAGCAGACGCAAAATCTGGTGTGAGTGGTGCTGGACGTAAATCAGAAGTGCACGCGCTCTTAGCAGAGGCTGGCGATAATTTTAAAGCTTATGGAGTTGCAGGCCATCGTCATTTGCCAGAGATTAGCCAAGGTTTAGCGGCGATGGCGAATCAGCAAGTGGGCCTAACTTTTACTCCCCACTTGTTACCAATGATCCGTGGGATTCATGCAACCCTATATGCGAAATTGACGAAATCTGTAGATTTGCAAAAATTGTATGAAGCTAGATATAGCAGTGAAGCTTTTGTGGATGTGCTCCCTAAAGGCAGCCATCCAGAGACGCGTTCTGTGAGAGGTTCTAACCAATGTAGAATTGCAGTGCACCAACCACAAGGTGGCGAAACGGTCGTGATTCTGTCTGTGATTGATAACTTGGTCAAAGGTGCGGCAGGACAGGCTGTTCAGAACATGAATATCATGTTTGATTTGCATGAAGGTGCAGGGTTGAATGTAGTCCCATTGTTACCATAGTTCTTGAAGCATAAATTTCTGATATAGTAGAGCAATTGAATCAAGTATTAAGCGTGTGTTTATCTGCGCAACTTTAGTACCAATTGGGCGACTAAACAAAGCATAGTGATTATTAAGGAATATAAAATGAATGCAGTGACCGAAATGCCAAGTCCGTTAGTCTTTACTGATAATGCGGCTAAGAAAGTAAAAGAGTTAATCGCAGAAGAAGGCTCGCCTGATTTAAAACTCCGTGTATTCGTGAGTGGTGGTGGCTGTTCAGGTTTCCAATACGGTTTTACATTTGAAGAAACCGTGAATGAAGACGACACGCAAGTTGAGCGTGACTCAGTAACGCTTCTTATTGATCCAATGAGTTTGCAGTACTTGATGGGTGCTGAAATTGATTATTCTGATAGCCTGCAAGGCTCGCAGTTTGTGATTCGCAACCCGAATGCCACGACCACTTGTGGTTGTGGTTCTTCATTCTCAGCTTAAGTAGACATTATTTGAACAAAACAAAAGGCGCCTCGGCGCCCTTTGTGTCATCAGCCTAGCGCTGATCAATCGGAACAAACTCACGTCTAGTTTGGCCAGTATACAGTTGACGCGGGCGGCCAATCTTACCTTCTGGGTCAGAGATCATTTCGCTCCACTGCGCAACCCAGCCAGCAGTGCGTGCAAGTGCAAAAATCGCTGTAAACATTGAGTTTGGAATGCCCATGGCACGCATCACAATGCCTGAATAGAAGTCAACGTTCGGGTACAAACGACGGTTCACGAAATACTCATCTTCAAGCGCAATTTTTTCTAATTCCATGGCAAGCTTAAACATCGGGTCGTCATTTAAGCCAAGCTCATTTAGCACTTCATGGCAGGTTTCGCGCATGATAGAAGCACGTGGGTCCATGTTGCGGTAAATACGATGGCCAAAGCCCATCAAACGGAATGAATCATTTTTATCTTTAGCGCGTTCAATAAACTCCCCAATACGACTAACATCACCAATCTCTTCAAGCATATTGAGCGTTGCTTCGTTCGCGCCGCCGTGTGCAGGGCCCCAAAGTGAAGCAATTCCTGCTGAGATGCAAGCAAATGGATTTGCACCGCTTGAGCCTGCAAGACGTACCGTTGATGTCGATGCATTCTGCTCATGGTCCGCATGCAAAATTAAAATGCGTTCGAAGGCCTTAGTCAGCACAGGGTTTGGCGTGTATTCTTCGCAAGGCGTTGCAAACATCATGTGCATAAAATTCGCTGCGTAATCGAGCTTGTTTTGTGGGTACATGAATGGCTCGCCAATGTTGTACTTGTAGCTCCATGCCGCAATGGTTGGTACTTTTGCAAGCAAACGATAAGCGGTGATTTCACGCATTTTGGCATCATGGATATCAGAAGATTCACCATAGAATGCTGACATCGAGCCAACTACTCCGACCATTACTGCCATTGGATGGGCATCACGTCTAAAGCCAGTAAAAACTTTAGTCAGTTGATCGTGCAACATCGTATGTTGATGCACTGTCGTGGTGAACGTATTTTTTTGTGCTTCGCTTGGCAATTCACCATGAATCAATAAATAAGAAATATCCATGAAACTACAGTGTTTGGCTAACTGTTCAATGGGGTAACCACGATAGTAAAGAAGACCTTTTTCGCCATCAATAAAAGTAATGTCTGAGCTACAAGACGCGGTTGATAAAAAGCCTGGGTCATATGTGAAAATACCATGCTTGCCAAGGCTGCGAATATCAATCACATCAACGCCCAAGTTTCCTGAGAGGATTGGTAGCTCAATAGGATCACTTCCGTTATCAAAAGTGAGCGTTACTTTTGTTGGCTTATTTGTCATTTAACAATTCAATCAATGGTTATATCAGTAAATTAACTAGCATAAATCGCGCCTAAAATACGCAACCCATCTGCTCCTGTTACACAGGGAAGGTTGCCGGGCGCTTTAAGGATGGTTTGTCGTGCTAGCCAAGCAAAGGCAGCGGCTTCCACATCACTTACATTAATGCCTAAAACATCCGTCAACTCAATTTTCACAGGATGCAACAAATGTCGCAAGTGAAGAATGAGTGCATCGTTAAAAGCGCCGCCGCCACAAAGATAGATTTCATCGGTATTAGGCGCATATTTTTTTACCGCATCAGCAATAGAGTGAGCGGTGAATGCTAACAAAGTGCGTTGAACATTCTGCGGTAAATAGTCAGGCTTAAGGTAGGACGTGAGCCATTCCATGTTGAATAGATCACGGCCTGTACTTTTTGGAGGCGTGAGATTGAAAAACGAATGTGCCAACAGCGTTGAAAGCAGTTCATCAATTACATTGCCCGTCATCGCCCAATTGCCTGACGCATCATATCGCTGACCAGTATGAAGCTCACTCCAGGCATCCATTAGCATATTGCCTGGACCAGAATCAAAGCCGATAATTTCCTTTCCAGTATTTAATACGCTCAGATTGGCGATGCCGCCAATATTGATAATAGTGCGATTGATATTGCGATGTCCAAAAACAGCCTGATGAAATGCTGGAACTAAAGGAGCACCTTGTCCATTGGCTGCAATATCTCGGCTACGAAAATCTGAAACAACTGTGATACCAGTTAATTCGGCTAATAAGGCGGCATTGCCAATTTGAATAGTGTAGCCAAGCTCAGGTCTGTGTCGAATGGTTTGTCCGTGACAACCAATGGCTGATATCTGAGAGGAATGAATGCTCGCTTTTTCAAGAAGTCCATTCACGGCTTGTGCGTAGAGTTTTGACAGTTGGTTCCCTACGAGTGCGGTACGCTCAATTTCGTTACGTCCGTTTTCGTGCAGTGAGAGGAGCTCTTCTCGTAAATCTTGATTAAAAGAAAGTGAGTGACAGTTGATGACGCGTGACTGAAGGGTTTGGTCTGAAGTCTGGGTGAATTCAGTAAGCACTGAGTCAACCCCATCTAGGCTGGTGCCTGACATTAATCCAATCCATAGACTTTGCAGGTTAATTTTGAAGCTCGCTTGTTTTAATCAATAGAAGCGACATTACTTGTGCGTAATAAATTCAATTGCGCTGCATACTCAGCTTTTTGTGCTAAGAAGGCTGCTTTGTAATTGGTAGGAATAGGCTCTGCCGAGGGCAGGGCGACAGTAACCGGGTCCCGGTGCTCACCATTAAGCAAGAACTCATAATGTAAATGTGGTCCAGTGGCTAAGCCGGTCTTGCCAACGTATGCAATGACTTCACCTTGGGATACTTTCTTACCTTGGTGCAAGCCCGGTGCAAAACCTGACAAATGACCATAAACGGTACTGATTTTGTTGTTGTGTTGTAAGACGATGACGTTACCGTATCCACCTTTCGAACCAACGAATTCTACGATGCCATCACCAGAAGCTTTCACTCGAGTGCCAATAGGCGCCGCATAATCTACACCTTTGTGAGCGCGCATGGTTTGTAAAATAGGATGTAAGCGGCCGGTACTAAATCCTGAGCTGATGCGTGAGAATTCCAAAGGTGAGCGTAAAAATGACTTGTGCATACTCTTGCCGTCATTTGAGTAATAAGTAGCCTGACCACTAGGGTCTCTATAGATGAAAGCGCTGTAAGTTTTTCCATCATTGGTGAATTCAGCAGATAACACTTGCCCTGCTTTAACTTGGAGGCCTTCACTATATTCAGCCTCATAAGCAACAACTAAACGATCACCTTTACGAAGGTCTGTTTGAAAGTCGATATCTGTTGAGAAGATGTCGACAAGTTGCATGGCCACTGAGTCGGGAATATCGGCTGCGTCTGTTGCACCAAAAAGTGAGTTTTTGATTGTGGCAGACTTAAGTACGGTATGTGTCTTGAAGTTAATTTCGTCTGTTTTAGCGATATAGCCAACATCTGAATGGATCACGCTAAATAGATGGGTGTGGTTGAATTGATATTGAAGCGCAATGAGTTTCCCCGCTTCGTTTGTTTGCGCGCGAACGCTTTGTCCCGGTTTAAGCTGGGATGCTAAAGTGTTTGCATCGCGATTGGACTGTAAGAACTGGATTGCATCATCATTTCGAATGTTGAGTCTTTTAAGCAGACTCGTAAGCGTATCGTCACGTCGGATGATCTCTGTCACCCAGAAAGTCTCTGTGATAGTGTTCACAGTTGAAAGTGCGTCAATATGAGGAAGGGCAACATCTTCCACAATTGTTTCAACCGAAATATTGTCAGTGAGCGTTTGTGGTGCAATACCGAATGAAGTCGCAATGCCTAATAATGGCAAGCAAGAAATCGCAATAATCCAACGCAAATCAAGCTTTCGTGCTTGAGTTGAGGTTTTTTGCGTTAAAATACGCGGTTTAGAATTTTCTAGATTGTTGGGCTCGTTACTCTGCACCGACGCCACCTTAATACTTAATTATAAGGGGCGATGCTAACAGAAAAGTGACTTTTCGTGAAGTTTTGGGATGGGTAGTGCAGTTAATAACAATATATATAGGCTTTTAGTGATGACATCAAATTCAGTATCGATAGAACAAAGTCTGGCGCTAATCAAACGCGGAAGTGATGAGCTTTTGATTGAAAGCGAACTGATAGAAAAATTAAAAACAAGTCGGCCTTTGCGTGTGAAAGCTGGTTTTGATCCGACTGCACCAGATTTGCATTTGGGCCACACTGTTTTATTAAATAAATTGCGTCAATTCCAAGAGCTTGGCCATCAGGTGCTTTTTTTAATTGGCGACTTCACTGGCATGATTGGCGACCCAACTGGTAAGAGCGCAACACGCCCGCCATTGACTGCTGAGCAAGTGCAAGAAAATGCAAAGTCTTATGCTGCGCAAGTATTCAAAATACTCAAGCCGGAGCAAACAGAAGTGGTATTTAACTCTACTTGGCTGAAGGAATTGGGCGCGGCGGGCATGTTGAAGTTGGCGGCTAGTCATACTGTGGCACGCATGCTTGAGCGCGATGACTTTAGTAAGCGCTACAAAAATAATCAGCCAATTGCGATTCATGAATTTTTATATCCTTTATTACAAGGGTACGACTCAGTTGCATTGAAAGCGGACGTCGAGCTGGGTGGAACAGATCAGAAGTTTAACTTGCTGATGGGGCGCGAATTGCAAAAACAAGCTGGCCAAAGTCAGCAGTGCGTTCTTACCATGCCTTTGCTAGAAGGTTTAGATGGCGTCAATAAAATGTCTAAATCTCTCGGTAACTATATTGGTGTTGCTGAACCTGCCAATGTGATCTTCAGTAAAATCATGTCAATCTCTGATGAGTTGATGTGGCGTTATATAGAGTTATTGTCATTTGAGTCATTGGAAACAATTGCTAAATGGAAAGCGGAAATCGCTGCGGGCGCAAATCCAAGAAATACAAAAGTACATTTTGCTCAAGAGATTGTTACGCGCTTTCATAATCAAGAGTCAGCTAAAGAAGCGCTCAAGGATTTCGAGCTTCGCTCAAAAGGCGGCATTCCAGATGAGGTAGCTGAAGTGGCGATTGAAATTACAGAAGCAAGTATCTCAGTGCCGCAATTATTGAAGCAAGCTGGCTTGGTGGCCAGCACCTCTGAGGCCATGCGCGCAATTGAACAGGGCGGGGTAAAGCTAGATGGTGAAAAAGTCACTGACAAGCATCAGCAAGTTAACAAAGGCAATGAAGTCGTTGCCCAAGTTGGAAAGCGTAAGTTTGCCCGTGTCACAATAAGTTAATTTAAATGTAATTACTTTGTAAAAAACGCAACATTGCTATTGACCGGTTTTTATTGTTCTGTAAAATGCGCCCTTCGCTTCAAACACGAGGCGGGAAGCAATAAAAAGAGTAATAAATTGTTTGATTTTGCTCTTGACCAAATTTATCAGGTCTGTATAATGCGCCCTCTCGTTGCTAACGCGGAACAAGTTTCTGGGTTGGTGAAGTAGAAAAGAATTGAGTAATACCTGCTCTTTAAAAATTTGAACAATCGATAGGTGTGAGTGTTTGTAGCTGGCAAGTTCACTGGTTCTTCGGAA